>NZ_JAFREP010000029.1 GCF_017377855.1 Acanthopleuribacter pedis | reverse complement strand
GCGTATCCTGCACTTTATGCGGTGTCGACCCGAAGAAGTATCTGTCGGAAACGATTATGCGAATCCGCAACGGCCGCGGCTTTCAGCTTCCCTATGCATTTGCCAATGAGCACGAGACCTTCAACCTGATCTAGCGTTGGCTCGTGGTTCTAGCTTAAAGGAAGCGAGGGCGCGTTTTTGCCTGCTCGTTGGTAGGCTTACGTTCATCTGGCAAAAACTGGAAGCTGACTATCGACCCACCCCCCTCAACCTACATGACCCTGAAGCCAAAACCGTTGGCCGAGTTTCAGCGGGTATCACTTGGGATGCCACCGTCGACTTGGACTTGTTCGTCAAACACCGTGATGACGATCAAGAACTGTCCTATGGCAGGACTCGGTCACGGAACCTTGCGGGCGTGTTTGTGCGCGACATTCAAAGCCGTCCTGAAACCAATGGGTTCGAGACTATCTACTACGGCAAGGATGTTGATCTCCGACGCTTCGAGCCCATCTACGTGAACTTTTATGGTGGCCGCAGCCGGAACCCGATTGAAGGCCAATTGCGACTGCAATTTGGCGACCAGATTTACGTTCGCAAGTTCCGCATCACCGCCCAATACGGCAACAAAGGAAGAGGGAACCGCGATCATCACCCCTGCTGGGTAAAGTTCACCATCCCGGAAATCTTGGCAGGTGAACTCACTCAGCCCAGCGACCTCTGATTCGACCATCCCGCCCTTTTCTGCCCACATCCGATCCTCGCTGAGACGGGAAACCAAAGTGAAGCACCACTGAAGCCCATTTGCCCAAATTTACGGCAATGTGTTTCTCGTCCAGACAGATCAAACCCACCGGGAGCCGCTCAACTTGTGCTCTCTGCCCGAAGTGCGTCTGGAAATAGGCACTTGAGCGGTTCCCGGATTTATCTCAAAGGAGATGCCACATGCCTGATATCAACTGGGCCTTTTTTGCCAGCGCACTCATGAGCTACGGATTCGGCTGTCAAATACTCGCCAAAGGGCAACAGAACCACGGTTCTGTCAGCCCGAAAGACTTCGGATTCATTGTGGTTGGGGTCCTTGCCGCCCTCCACTTTCGTAAAGTCCTGCCACTTACCCAGCGGGGAATACCCATCATGACGCTGGATACCGCGCCCCTGCTCATTTTGTTTGGAGGGTACCTGCTGCTCATCCTCAGCCCCCTTCTAGCCAAAGCCCTATACACCCCCGGCCTCCCTGGGCGACTACTCAGGATCGCCGGAGCGATTGCGGGGTATGTGGGGTGTTTTCTTTGGATGCAAGAACGGACCAGCCTGAGCGTTGCCGCAAATCAGTTGGTCTCAGGAACGGTCGCGTTTCTGTTTCTGGGACCCGCCTACGCCATTTGGCAGCAGTGGGAAAAGTGGCGCTCTCAACGCTGTCTGAAAAAACAAGAACAGGAATGCCGGGCTCGTCAACAGCGCTTTGCAGAACAGAAAGAAGCGGAAAAACAGGCCGAAAAAGATGCGTTTGAAAAACTGGTCCGCGACCTCGGCAAATAACGTGAGCAGAACCGACACAAAAGGAGGGACCGATGATCCAATCTGCGGAGCGCCTACTATTGACCAATTGGAACACCTACTGGCGAGAAGCCCAAGGTGCAGCCGACACCGATCTCCCCATAGGCGAAACAACCCTTCAGGGACTTTCCGCCAGTGCCCTGGAAGCGTTTTGTACCTACCACAACCGACGATTAGACATCCTTCTCAAAGGGGCCTCGAAATCACATTCATCGGAATTTATTACCAACCTGCGCAACCTAAAGATCCCAAACCGTCAGGAATTCGCCGAACTGAGAAGTGATCAAACAGAAAAACACCGAATACCGGCGCACCTTCGGGGCCAAGCTCGGCTCGTTGAGAGTTGGCATGAATGGGTATTTAGCGTCCCGCCGTTATCGTCAATTTACCGTGACTACGCTCGAAAAAAGAGGATTGCCGTCTACCTTCCCGAATCGGCTCAGGCCAAGCACGGACTCCTGCTGGGTCAAACAGGGTCAGGGAAGTCTGAACTCCTCAAAGCGCTCATCATGCGCGATGTAGCCCAAGTACGACTCCCTGGACAACGGGAAGGAGGGAAACGGGCCGTTGTACTGATCGAACCGACCGGAAATCTCAGCAGGGATGTCGCCAAACAGGCGATTTTTTGGGTCGACTATTTGGAACGGCAAAACCAGGGAGAGGAATCAAACCTGATTCTGTTTGACCCTACGCTCGCCGCTGAGGAGGGACTTTTTCCAAGCTTCAATCCATTCGACCGCCAGGGCCAATCCCATTCACCACAGCAAATCGATACACAGGCCCAATTCTTGACCACCGCGTTCCTGGCCATGCTCAATTCCAACACTGAACTGAGCCTCCACCAGGCCACCCTGCTTCACCCTCTTATGGTTCTGTTACTAAGCACTGAGAACAGTCGCTTTACCGATCTCGCTGACCTCCTACGTGGCGAGAGTGACTTCCTACAAACGAACGCACACCTGCTCCCAGAGCACCATCGAAAGTTCCTGTTAACACGGCTATACCACCGGTCCTTTGACCGCACCCGTTCTTCGCTGGAAACAAAACTCACCTCGCTACTCAACTTTGACGTGTTCCGTCGTGTCGTTTGCCAAAAGCGAAGTTCCTTTGGCCTCCAAACAATACTCGACCGAGGACAAACGCTCATCGTAAGCCTACCGAAAGGTGCCATCGGCTCGGAAGTCGCTTCTTGCATAGGACGACTGTTCCTGGCCAGTATCTTGGCCGTGGCATTTGGACGGAGCCACATACCACCGGAAGAGCGCATCCCAATACATGTATACCTTGATGAGGCCCATAATTTCTTGGGAGATACACGCACGGTGCCGGAAACGCTAGCCGAGGCCAGACAATTTCTCCTCCGCCTTTTCCTGGCCCAGCAATACCTGGGTCAGAATATTGACCGCGACATGCTTCGCGCCATTGTCAGCAATACCAATGTCAAAATCGTCGGTAAAAGTACCGTCACCACAGCCAAGACGATGAGCAGCGAAATGCGCATCTCGCCCGACTCGTTTCACGATCTCAGACCGGGACAATTCGTGGTGCAATGCGGGTCGAAGCCAGCCACAACCTGTCAGGTTTTTGATACGCATTTGGGAACAAAAACCGAAATGACATCGGCGCAATGGAACGAGCTCCGGCAAGCCCAAATTTGCGACTATTACCGCGAGAACAAGGATGTTGAACATCAGGGAGACCCTCACCACGATACTCAGCTCCACGAAGAGATGGCGGGCTCTAAAGTCCCTCTGGACCAAACAGACGAGATAGAGCCCCCCTTTCCTGACGCCCCACATTTCGACCTTGATCCTGACCCAGGGCATGAACACGGTGAGGCCTCATGGAACATCCAAGTGAAGCCGAAATACAAATCCTTCATGCCCTCAACCGGTACGGATACCTGACCAACGACATTTTGCACCGCATGTTGCGCATAAGCCCTTCGCTCCGTTGGACACAGCAGCTTACCCATCAGCTTTCCCAGCGGCGAACCAACAAAGCGGAGTTCATTACCACCTTGAAGTTTCCCCCGAGCAGTCGCACCGGCAAATTGCCGTATGTGTATTGCCTCGCCCCGGCGGGAAAACGTTTCCTTGAACGTGATTCACCAGAAGAGAGCGAGCCATCGTTGGTTGCAAGGTACCCGAGTTTCGGAGTACGGGATTACGAACACCGCCTGTTGACCATCAAAGCCCACATCGCCTTGAGCCAACTCTTGGAACAGCGATATCCCTTCCTGGAGATCCGGCATTGGGATCGGTATTTTGTGAAAACCGGACGCAACCGGCACCGCAATGGTGGGAAGCCCTTATGGGCGGAAACCCGCTTGGAGTTACCTGGGGAGAACCGGTTCTGTATCCCCGATGCCATTTGCGAACTCATTGACACGCGGCAGTCACCGCCACCATCAATGCTCTTTGCCTGGGAAATAGCTTGCGGCGCCGACACAAAACGCAACTTGTACCAGCTCTCGCGGCATTTGGAATGCCTGACCACCAAAGTACTCGCCGCGAAGTATCGTCGGCATCAAGCACACACCATCCTGCTGCTGTGCCAGGAACGCCCCCTGTGCTCGGCCATTCGTCGGCGTTTTGTGGAATGTTCACCGAAAGCATCGAGGCTGTCGTCGCGGGTTCTGCTGGCGTGCGCAGAGGACTTCTTTGTGGACCCGGAAACCTGCTGGCAAGCCCCCATCATCAGAAACCAAGACGCCCACTTTAGCTTTTTGACGGGCAAGGTAACCCCGTTTCCAACACAAGTTCGTGGGGCTTCCAGCGCCGAAAAGAACCCGCCCCTGAACTCGCAGGAAGGATGAGATTCCTCCTTTCCCAAGTCAGGTACACAACGCCATCGGCTGGCCTGGGCTGACGTCTTTCCGGTGAAAGCGGGATCTGATTCCAGCCGGATTCCTAACTGCGTTTTGGAGTTCGTTTTGAACTGCGTTTTGCTCTTCGTTTCGGTCTTCGTTTTCCACTGCACTTTGCTCTTCGTTTTGGGCTTCGTTTTGACCTTCACTTTGAACTGCATTTTGGACTTCGTTTTGACCTTCGTTACTGCGAAGCGCTAAGTGCCTCTATCCATGCTGGTTGAACTCCTTTTTTTCATTCAAGCCGAAGGGACTTCCGCCCTTCGGCCTCGTCTCCACTTTCCAGAACCTCAATCACCTACACCATGACTCATCACAATCCACCACCCAACTCGTCACCACCACTTTCCATCCACAATACCAACAACCAACCATTACCCCTAATTGGAGGACCCCTATGACCGCCATATTTTCTGGCCGGCCGGCCGTGCGCGCCCTGCTGGTTGAACTTTCACTCAAAGCACAACTTCTGAAAGACGATCCCCAGGAACTCGACCGTTTCATCCAACAACAAGAACCACAAATCGTGAAAGCGATCCTCTCGGGAAGCCAACTGCTCAACGAAACCCAGGTAGCCCAGCGCTACGGAAATATTTTCTCGGTGAAGCGGCTTCGCAACATGCGATACCGTGGCACCGGCCCATATTTTCACAAGCTGGGCGATCACAAAAACAGCAGAGTGTTCTACAAGGTCAGCGACCTCGAACACTTCATTGCCACTGCACAGCAACTCACTAACTTTCTACCCGCGATGACCGTCACAGCTACCGCCAATTCGCCTCATAACAAGAACGGCTTGTAGTGTTACGGGTCACGGAGCTCGCCTCTTTGGTGAGCTCCGACTTTTTAAAAATCCCAACCGGGAAAAATGAACAAAGCCTTCGGTCAATTCGCCCTGACGAAATAGAAGGTTTTGAGCAATTCAAGGCTGTGGTGAAGCAGGTCATGACTGCGCTCGCATACCGATTGGGTTTAGAAAAACGCGCTACTTCGTGGGGTCAATTCGCCACCCTTGAGGTTCCCGAAGACGTTCTTTGACGAGGTTGAAATTCACATGCAAACGAGGGAATTTGTAGTGTTACGAAGGAAACCAGTATGGCCTATCGCGTAATTAAAACCATTCGTGGAGTCCAGTACCTCTACGAACAGAGTTCATACCGAGTAGGGAAAAAGGTATTCACCAAATGTCGCTGTTTAGGCCGGGTCGATGGTTTTTCTGGGTTATCCGATTCCCTGACCGTACGAAGCGATCTTGTTCCCGACCAATCGGCCGGAGAAGTTGATACCGCTTTGCCCGGACCTGCGAATCCACCTCGGGTACAGGCTCAAGCCGAACGATCCATTAAAAACATTGCCCCGTTAAGTATTCGGGTGGAGCTAAGCGATCATCGTATCAGCGCAAAAAGCCTACACAAAGAAGTGGACCTGGCCCTCGGCCTTTTGAAAGCTAATGGGGTCGCCCCGTCCTGTTTTCCCGATATTGCCGTAAAGTATGCAAATGAGGCGGGCTTCCGGCGCAGCTGGAGAACCGGCAAATACACCGTTTCCCTTCCCTGGCTCTCAACAGGAAAACGGCAACAATTCAAACGGATCTTTTCTCAAACGGTGAGCCACGCCGTTTTGGACGCGGTCGGGAAGCAGGACCCGCTGAAGTACTCGCAGATCGCGGAAGCTTTCGATGCAGAATACCGCGCATCAACCACGGCTATCGCATCTTACCTACTGCATGCGTCACCCAAGGGTTGGTATTCCCTCGTTTCGTTGTACGTATTCCGACTCGTCAACCGCTCACGTGAATGCCTGCCAGCGGCGAGTAAATTGGGTATGGTCGATTTCCAAAAACGCCGGGGCTGGCGAGATGAAGCGACCAAATTGATGAGTTTGATTCGAAAGCAGGGCTATGAATCGGTCTTGGCCGCCAACCAAAAGGAATTGGCTTCCAGCCGTCGAGCTATTACCCTCGCAGGAAACAAAATGCGTTCGTTGGTACCCTTTCTTCCACGTTGGTGGAAAGCACGACATAAGTTCCGAGCTGAGCTGGCACGGGAGCAGGCCATAATGAGTCAGCAAAGAAAGCTTCAGTTGCTCATTAACCTTACTTTTAAAAGATAATAAAGTGGCCAAACAAAACACGCGCTAAACTGATTTTAGGAGTCGCCACCTTTTATCTGCTCTAAAAAGGACTTCCCATTGAAGGGCTTTATGATAAAGTGCCCTTCTGATTTCACGTATTCAATAAAAACCAAATCTTTTGGTTTGATACCCATGTCTTTATAGAACTCGCTAGGGAGTGTGACTTGATGAGATCGATTAACTATCCGAACAAACATTACAAATGCATTAAAGGTTAAGATAAAACACCTGCTTCTTTTGATATCACTTTGGTCCAGTATTCATAAACAAAATCGAATATCACTATGCAGTCGCTGTCATTGTCTCCTGTCATGGAGATATTGGCCTTTTCTCTCTCGAGAATTGAATCGATTTCACTTTGATGACCTTCTATGAATTTCTGAACTTCAGAACGGTCAACACTTAAATCAATTACTCCATTTCGAAGAATGATACCAACTCGTTCTTTCAGATCATGATCATCCACACAGTCTGATAGGATGTCCGAAGCAATTAAGTTTTTCAATCCTGTTGATTGATTTTTGACTTCCTCGAGCTTGGCGATAAGTATATTGGATGTCATGACGAAGCAGATAAAAAATTAAACACCCTCAATGTACACATATTTTACATGTACTACAAAAAATATGTATTTACATGAATCTAAATATGTGTCGAAATATTTATTTCAACAACGAAGGGGGGGAATTTGTTTGAATTTCATGCCGAGTCTTTGCTTTGTTTCTCACCCCTCCAACTTTCATGAGAAAGTTGGGACGTAGATCCCTCTTTCAATTCTTTGAATTACTGCTAGAATCTCATCGATTTAACATTGAAACATGTCCTTAATTAGCCCGGATGCAATACCTACTGAAGCTATCGAAATGACCCTTGAGAAAGAATTTAACATTAC
Organism: Acanthopleuribacter pedis; assembly: GCF_017377855.1. Taxonomy (GTDB): domain Bacteria; phylum Acidobacteriota; class Holophagae; order Acanthopleuribacterales; family Acanthopleuribacteraceae; genus Acanthopleuribacter; species Acanthopleuribacter pedis. The sequence continues at coordinate 134,160 of NZ_JAFREP010000029.1, read as the reverse complement.
AAAACAAGAAACCATCAGGCTTCATGATCTCAAAATTATTGCCGATTTCAAATACGGTAAGAAAAGCCACTTGCTCTGTCCTGCTGATCGCATAGCAATCGGTCAGGTTGAAGATTCATTTTTTGCAATCAAGTACTCTTACACAGGTTTTTTTGTGGACAAATGTGCAGCAGCCGGTGGAAGCTTTAGGTCTGAAAAATTCAAAGAAGGAGAGGTTTTCACTATAGACGTAACAACAAATTTAAATCACGAAACAGAAAAAGGTTTTAAACTAATTCACTTTGTTTACCAAGAAGACTACTCACCTCCGTTAATTCACGTGTCTCTTTTTTGCTTGGTTTTGGTGATTCTTGTTTTGATAACTTCTTTCTTTGCTTGGGTCTCTTCAAGGAAGAAAGCGACCAAACGGTCGCCTTCTCCCTGAGGTTTTCTTAATCTTCCTCGATGGTGATAAGAGCCTGAGTTGACATGCTGTTCCAGATGTAGGTTTTCACGGGTTCTGTTTTTCCTCCCATTATAACCGTTATTTCGTTCTTTCTTGAGTCACTTCTGTTTTCAGTATATTCAACTATAACACCAGCATGCACAGTGAAAATACCTGTGTAGTAAGCTAGTATTGCAGGGTTACCTTTGTCGATTTGAGCTTTTATTTTATCCCAAAGCCGGAAAGAATGTTTTCTAGAAACCCATCTTCCTTCACCTCTGCTATTAATATGCTTGACTCCGTCGACGTAATTCCCAGGACTTGTTCTAGCTCCGCCGTTCCTTTCAACGCAATACGTTTTTAACTCATATCGGAGTTCATCAATTGCCCAAATTATGTCAGGATCATCGATTTCAACATTCCAATCATCGCCAGGGCGACCTACCATTCCGGGATAACCATTTCGATCCCAATACTCCATGACCGTAACCCAAGCAATTGGAACACAACCCGAATTGCATTGATAGATTCCTTTGGTGTCGTTTCTCCATCTCAAATCCTTCTGATAAAAATGAGCAAAGTCCGTAACACCCATCTTTAATGCCTTCTCAGAGCTGAATCCAGAAAGAGTTGAAACCGTAACTTCTTCACTAACTGGTGTGAATTCCTTCTTAAGAAGCTGGAGTCTTTGGGATTTATTATCTTTCTTGAATTTTTCATATTTTTCTTCAGGGACATTCTGAAAAAAAACTTTTTCTCTTACTTCTGATGACGGGTACGCTTCAACGGAAAAAGGATTTATTGAAATCCTTGAATAATTCATCCGATCAATAGAATATTCAAGAATTATATTCGATGAACCTGTATGCAGAAAACGAAAAATGGCTTTATCAAAATCATCTTCTCCTAACTGAAGAAGTAATTCTCCCATGAGCTTCTCGGTGATTGTTGATCCTTGCTTGGTGTAACATAAAATCGGAGGCAGGTTCTCATTCTCCTCGATAATAATCCAACCTTTTGGACTGTCATCAATGGCGTCAACAATCTCTACTTCCCAGGCAAGTAATGACGAATCCAGAGACCATAATGGGTTTACATTTTTGACTTTGGTATTTTCCCATTCCTTCCAGCCATGAATTCTGTATTTATCTCGAACGAAAAAATCCGAAATTCGAACAGCGTCCAAATGCGATTTCATATAATCATTATCAAACCTCATCAGAGAACTCTGAGGAGAAGCATAGGCATCAGTATGGGAAAAACTATCTCCAATACTTGCCAAGGAATCTGAATCACTTTGAGAAAATGCACTGTAGGAACAGAGTAGAAAGGACAAAAACAGAATGTCTGTCTTTCTGATCATGAACAACACTCCTGCGATATGTTTTTATGTGCGAACGCTGGGTCTTTCAAAAAAAATTTAAGCGCAGGTTTTTTTTGAGTGCAAAATTAGAATGGTTTATTTTTGACCAGTTCAGTTTTTCGCTCTCTGCCTTTCGTTTTTTTGACAAGACCTATGAACTACAGAGGACATCTGGCATTAAGCCAAGATACACAAAAGAAAAAGGGCTAGATCTAAGGAGGGGCAGGACAGAATTTTAGCAGCACTGATCCACCTTTAATTGCGTTTTTCAAAACGAAAACAGCTCAATTTATCTGAGCTAGGATGAAAAAATGGTCCAGCCACCCAACTTCCAAAAAGAAGTTGGCGGAAGGGGTGCCGCCGGTGAAAACACCAGCGGCAGAATGGCAAGTGAATTGGCCAAATCATTCCGTGATGCAACAAGAGAAGAAGGATTCAGGTGGTCAAAGCTCAAGCCATTTCCAGGAATATGAAGGCATTTCAGCATATCCGTAGAAGGTCTTGATCCCAATCTGATTTCGAAGAAACCAGGCCAGAATCTCCGGATGCCAAAAAATGCCCCCCCCTCACTAATAAAAACGGATTCCTCTCAGGCTTTTTCCAGGCTTTTTTCGTTTTTGTCCCAAAGCAGGGCACCCCTGAATTTGCCAGCCCCGAACAAATCAGTAACCAAAAGCTGGATATTCGCTCTGATGTTTTTTCCTTTGCGGCTTTGGCCCATTTTCTTTTTACTGGGGAATCGCCTTACCGGGGAAATAATTCTGAAGAGGTTCTAGAACAAAGAAAATATGAGAGCCTGGTTATTTCAGAACCGTTCCCGGAAATGAGGTTTGAGGAAGAGGGTTTTCGACAGCTTTTTACCAAAGCGCTTTCTCTTTCTCCGCGCTCTCGGCCACAAACCATTGATGACATTCTGAGTAGCCTTATTGCATTACCTAAACGCCAGGAGGATAACTTCTTCCCCAATGATGAACACGGCATTTTAGCTTTTTCAAGAACTGGAAAAACAATGAAAATCCCTGATTTCAATAAAGAACAAAACAACTCACCAAGAATTAGCACTGATTCACCCATTGTCACCCTAGATCAATTAAAAAATAAGACGTGCGCCATAGAAATAAACACCAAAAAAAACTCCGCTTTAAACTATATCGATTAGGCGGAATCTAAAATAAACCCCTAGCTCTTTTTAATCCATTAGTAAAAACCTCTAAATCAGGCAGATAAGATGTAAAACTGCACTCGAAGCGGTCATCAGGACCTAGCTTTGGTGTAAAGTCTAAATGAACTTCTATCTGACCTAGTAGATTAATATCGAGCTTTAATTCAAACTTTCCAAGGTTATCGAAAAGAGTAGCAACACCCTCTTGGCCGGGCATGAATTCACCTGTCTCATTTAAGAATTTTTCCATTTTACAGCCAGATGTTTGCAGGTAGCTTTTTCCAATTGCCCATGGTGACTTTATAACAAAAAGAAGAATGATATCATCTAGTTCACTTGAAGATAGATCGCCAAATTCTAGAATGTAGCCATTTTCCCCTCTTAGGGCAGCCTGAATGTTCTTCATTTCAAAATTCACCATACAGCCTCGTTAATTATAATAAATCTTCTAAATCAACTTCCCAACCAAAGTTCTTCATCCTTCTTGGCCACTCTTTCAAAGGTACAATATCTCTATGGACAACCACTCCATTCCTTACAATCATATTGTAAACAACTTCTTTCCCATTTCTGATTCCTCTCAATGCATATCCCAAACCTCCTCCTCGCACTGTGGTGGGGACTGTTTTCAAGATTGACTCATCAAAGGAATGTGGAAAATTATGATTATAAGGGTCTTCTAGAGCCCTTCTTTCAACACGTGGATCATAATCAGGGCTCTCCCAATCGAGATCAACATCAGTTTCCTTATCGCAACTGGTTAACCCTAGTGGATCGAAGGAAGACTGTGGATTTTGAACATATGCCGGACTTCGAAACCCACCTTGAAGCCCAATCGGATCAGGGCTGATGTACTGTGATGAAGAAGGATCGTAGTAGCGATGGCGATTGTAATGGAGGCCGCTTTCGCTGTCAAACATCTGTCCCTGGAACCGGAACGGATTCTCCCGAACCACGACGGCGGACCTCATCCACCAGGAAATTGCGCATGATGGTGGCTACCAAGTTATAAAACTGTCCTCGGTTCTGGAATTGGCAGTTCTCCATTTTGGTGAGCTTGATATACGCCGCGTTGACCAGCTCGCCGGTATCGACCAACCGGTTCTCTCGCAAAAGGCCGCGAGCACGCAGTTTAAGTTCTTCGAATGCAAATTCAACGACGAGGTTCAGCGCCGAGCGGTCTTTGTGAAGCTGCCACCGGGCTAACTCTTGGGTGATATCCACTGCCGCTTCCTCCGCAAGAAGTCCTCATCATACTTATTGCGGAGATTCTTACAAAATCAGCTCACCTTTGAAAAGCGGCAATTGCATGAATATTCAAGCAACCGCAAATATCGCATAGGTGATCCAACGAGATCACCCTCCGAATTTTCACCAAAAAAGAAGCGGCGACAAAGAAGAGGTCTTGTCGCCGCGATTCTTTGGATATCGATGCCTGTGTTTTGGTGTGGATAGATTGGTCGTGCGTTCGTTACCTATCCGTTTCGCTGTTTTGAAGGAGGGTCCTGTTTCCAACGCGAGCCGAACCAGCCCCGTACCGGTGCCTGGCCCGGCATTTTGATCGTGCCGTCACCTTCGTCGGGAAACTGGAAACGAACACTCTTCCGGGCCAGACAATGCCGGATTTTCACCCGGAGTTTGTGTTGTTCGTGGACATCACCGGGGACCTCAATCAAGTTTCGCTCGAAAGCCAGTTGGACAATTTTGGCTGGGGTGTACACCTCGTTATCCTCTAAATACGCAAGCAGGTAGTCATATTTGCTTGGGCGACCCACGCCACGCTTCTTTTTGGCTCGTGGCGCCGGTCGGACATCGCCATTTTCTACGTTACAGTTCATCCTCAATCTCCTTTTAGTGAGCTGGTGAGCAGCTTGAATTTTCGCTAAACTGCTCTTGTAAAACAATTTATACAATCTATTGGTGATATGATCTGTTATCACAATCAAAACGTTTCACGGCAAGGGCACACCTCGATCCCCCGCCTCGGAGAGCGCTTGGCAAATGGCGAGACCGACAACGAGTCCATCCACCAACTGGTATCTCAGTTCTTGGGCTTACAGCAATCCGTTCATACCAAACGGGCGTATCGTGCCGACCTCAAACAGTTCACCACGCACCTGATCAAGCGCGACTTGTCGCACGATTGCCTACTCAAAGTTTCACCACGTGAGTTACATGCCGAATCGATTGCGTTCCTGAACCGGCAAACCAAACGTGACCCAGTCAGCGGACACATTCTCAACACCAACACCTTGAACCGCAAGCGCTATTGCTTGGCCTCGTTTTTCCAATACTTGCATTCGGTGTATGGGTACCCCCACAACCCCATTCACGGCATTAAGGCATACCCAAAACAGGAAGCCAGCAACACGCCGATCTTGTCGGCCGAGGAAATCCGCTCGTTAATCAAAACGCTTTCTGAGCGACGGTCGGAGGGGTTCTCCGCGTTCCGAAACTATTTGGTCATTGCCACCCTCTTTCATTTTGCTTTACGTCGCACCGAACTCGCCGGTTTGCGCTGGGATCAACTGCATCCCAATCCCTGGCATTTCGCCATACGACAAAAAGGGAACCGCCTGAAGTATGTCCCCGTGTTTCCCGAACTCATGGCCAGGCTTAATGAGTATCGTTTGGTCGCCCCCGAGGGCGAGTACCTGTTTTCACCGGCACAGAACAACCGCACGAAAAGCCTCAACAAACCGTTATCCACCAACAGCATTCTCAACATCGTGGCCAAAATCAGCACACTTTATCTGGGTGGAAAACACATTACGCCGCACAGTTTTCGGGCATCTTTTATCTGTCATGCGCGCGACTTAGGTCTCGACGATAAGACCATCATGAATGCCACGGGGCAGACCAGTACCCGAACCCTGAACTATTACGATATTCGAAACCGTCTTCGTTCCAACGGGGTACTCTTTTTCCGCGATTGGTTCGCTTAAACCCACACCAGGCCTCGGTTTTTCTGGTATGATTATTCGCGGATAAACAACTTATTCTATTGGTGATAACAGATCTTATCACAATCAAAACGAATTCAAAATTATCCTTTTTAGGTTTCGGCACCTCTGATCTTTTTGCTTGCCGAACCGACCCCTGGAATTCCCGCAAACAGCATACCTATAGAAACTGCACGGCATACGTCATCTCTAGCCTTTGTCCAAAATTATGATGCTGCACCAGAACCCCGCACCGAACGTTCGGCGAGTAATCGGAGCGCTTCTTCTGGGTACAAACCAAGTTGAAGCGCAAAACGTTCCAGTTCGGCCAAAGCATCTTCTTTACTGTATCCACCTTGAGATCGGCAGATTTCACCGAGATGCTCGGCCTTACAGCGAAGGATATAGTCACAAACTTTCTGGAAAATTTCGCGCCGACGCTCAGGATTAAATCCCGGATTAATGTACCCCCCTGTCACCCCTCCCTTGAAGGCATGGTTCAAAGAGCGTTTCAGTTTCAGAAAGTCAACGCCAACGTCGTCGGCGATAGAAGCAAATGTACGACGGCACGCATGGAGCCCGAAATCTAGGCCTGAGATCTCCCGGAGCAACTTTGCTCCTGTCCCGTGACTCGAAAATGGTTTGTGAACTGAATGGATACCTGGAAAAACATAGGGGCTCAGGGTTGTGCGTTCACCATGAATTTTCCGCAATAAATCCCACACAAACGATGAGAGGGGAATCAAATGATCTTGCTTGTTTTTTGTTCCCCTAAAGTACTTCGTTGCGCCTTTGACCTCACCAGGAAGGTGTATTAAGCCCTGTGCCAGATCTACATACTCCCATCGCAGGCAGCGTGCCTCAAGCCCTCGCATTCCGGTAAACAAACACAAAAAAACCAGGGTGCAATAACGCCGCGTCATGATCGTATTTGGGACTTTCGCAATCCTCCCTTCCGCCCACCGCTCAACGGTCACAAAAAAGCGCCCCAAGTGACAGAGTGGAATAAATTGGCGTTGCTGCTCATCAGGCTTTACGTGCTTAAGCATTAGCTGCGCATAGGGTACTGGGTTTTTCTGGAGCAGCCATTCTCCGTTGACGCCTTTAAAGAAAGGCGAGCAAGTGTTCCAAACATTGCTGAATAAAGAAAGGAATTTGAAGCACCCGTCACGAGCTGTTTTCCGAACTTCAAAAAACTGTTCGACGAGCATTTCCGGGGTAATCTGGGTAATGTCCAGATCCTGCCAAGACTTGGGAAAATGATATTTCACTTGGTAACGGTAGGAACGAAGCGTTCGGGGACTCAGATCAGTCTTAAGCTCGAAAAATCTTATGACCACGGTTTTTAGACGAATATCAATCTGGAAGTCGGAAGCCTTTCTGTTTTTGAGCTCTTCTCGTGGGTCAATTCCACGTTCACACTGGTTCGCATAATACCGAGCCAACTGACGAGCCTCATCAATGGATACAGCCGGAAAGGCCCCAATGGTGATCTTCACCGGCGAGCCCTTCGAGCCACTGACGCGCTTCTCAAAAACGAAACTTGACCGTTTCTTGCGCACGTTGAATTTTAAACCGACGACTTCCCGATCCTTAATGGTGACCGGTTCGCCCTCACGGACAAAGTTGGAAAGGATGGTTTTGTTAAATCGGATGGTGGCAGACATGAGAATCTCCTTCGAATCGAATGTTAAGAAGGAGAAAAGCGCTTTTCTCGTGGCGACACATGGTCGACAAACCCAATCTAAATCAGGCGTCTCCAAAAGTAAAAAGCGTCGCCTCTCTGGACCTTTACAATACCTAAGTGCAACAAAAAAATCAGGTTATTAGAAACTGATCCCATCCAGTGGGAGGCACGAGAAAATGCTTTTTGTGGACTTGGGGTCGGCGGATTGGATTTTCCTCCCTAGCCCGTCGCCGTTTCGGTGGTTTTTGGGCGCCAGAGGCGGGGGCGGCGGGGGGTCGCCTCGCGGCGGAATGGGAGCAGGCCGCGGCGGGCGCGCCAGAGCCAACCCTTTTCCTGGTCGCGGTTGAGCCGGGTTAATTCGTCAACCGCGCGCTGGTAACCGATCCGCTCGTCGGCCAAGTCGCGGTACACCCGCAACGCGCGTTTCTTGCGCTGCACCGAACGACCCGCTTCCAGCAAAGCTTCGACCCAGGCGAAAGCCGCTTGCAGCCAAGGCGCGTCGCCGCCCTCGCTTTGGGCCGTGTCGGCGCGGTTGGCGGCTTGCTGTTGCAACCGCGTCAGCAGCGTTTGCATCCGGCGCCGTTGGTTTTCGTCCCGTTCCCCCGGCACCAAGCTCTTGAGTTTCGCCGCGGTGGCCGCGCGCGTCAGGTAACCCAAACCCGGGGCCTCGGCCAGTTGCGTCAGGGCGCGGGTGCAGTCGGCGGCCGCGTCGCTTTCCAGCAGGTCGAGCATCTCGCTTTCCACTTCCCAGCGCTGCCAAGCCTCGATGAAGGCCAGCCCCGGACCTTTGATGTTCTGTACCCCGAGGATGCGGTTTTCCACGCCCGGCGGCGTCGCGGCGTGGATGCGCTGCAGCAGCACGTCCCCCTTCACCGCGGTGTCGTCGACCACCAAAAACCGGCTTTGCAGCCGTTCCCATAACCAGTCGAAGAACCGGTGCTGTAAGCCGGCGTCCGGCGACGCGGCGGCCTCGAGTTCGCCGCGCAGGTCGCACCAAGTCTGGTAGGACCCACGCAAAGCCGCCAAACGCGCGCAAATCTCGGTGACAGCGACCGGCTCAAGGATGGCTTTCAAGGCGCGTTGCAGGGCGGCCGCGTCCAGAACTTTGTCCAAAACCTTGTCCTGCAAGTCGGCGATTTGGTCTTGGCCGAGCTTGAACGGGGTCAGCCAGGTGGCCAGGCGGTTGGCCAAAAAGGCCGGTTCGAGCGGGAGCCGCAGGCGGTGGGCCAGACTCGCCGCGGCCGCGACCGCATCGCCGTCTTTCCACAGGTCCTGGCCCTCGCTGAAGTCACGCCAGGCGTTTTGCAAAAAGCCTTTGAAACCACGCAGGTTGCTGCCGACCAGCACGATACAATCGGCGGGCATATCGCGCACGATCATGTTGGCGAACACATGGGAACGGGCGACGCGGTCCTCGCGGTTGTTGACGAGCAGGGTCACGAACACGCCGGCATCGGCCACTGGATCGAGTTTGTCAAAACCCAAACGCTGCCAATTGGTCAACGCGCCCAAGCGCTCGTTGGCCGACATGCCGTTGATGAAGGTCAGCCGTGCATCGCCCAGATCGGCGAGGCGAAATTGTTTGAGCACGCCCACGTCGGGCACGACGCGGTCGGCCATTTCCTTCAGCGCCCAGTCGCGCGCGCAACCCAGGTGTTCGGCCATTGAGGCGACCAGCGCGATGTTGTTGGGATGCTCGGCGTAGGGAAAACGCGCCAACAGGTCCTCGGGCAACAGGTTGATTTGGCACTGATCCACGTGGGTCAACACGGACTTCATGCGCGCGGCCTCGGTGGCCAATAGGGGCGCCATCTGCTGCTCGCTGGTGAAGACCTGGGAAGCGCGCGGCAGGAAGCGCGCGATGGTGCGCGCCACGTCCAAACCGGACGGACCCTGTAGGTCCTCGTGGTCGGGATAGGTGTTGGTGATGGTGGCCAGGTCGTCGCGCATCCAGCTCTGTTGCAGGGTGGCCACGTACTCGGGGGTCAGCCCCATGCATTCCCACAAAAACACGTCCGATTTCATGGCGGCGGCTTGGCGCACCACGTCGCCCTGCTCCCAAATCGAGGCTTTGTTGTGGGGTCGGAACAGCGGCAGGTCCCATTGGCGGCCGTAGGGATCGGCCACGATGAAACGCGCCTCGCAGCCGGTGGTTTTGGAGAACAAGCGCAGGCCCATGCCGTGGAACAAGGCGGCCTTGAGCCGTTCGGTACCGGACTTTCCACGCGTGCCCCAGCCCCCAACCGACAGACCAATCCGTTCCCTGGCCCGGCGAATGGCCCGGAAGGAAATCAGGTGGCGCAGCATAAAAAAGGCGGCGATCAAGGTGCAAAACAGCAGCAGATCGCCCAGTTGGTTGGCGTAGATTTGCACGGCGTAGGCACGAAAACCTTCCCACAACTCGGCGAACCCGACGGTGGGCGCGGCGGCGAAGAAACGCCCCAGTTTGGCGTCGACGGGTTTTTCGGGGTGGCTTTGGATCTGTAACTGAAAACCCATGGCCCGCAGTGCTTTGCTGTAGGCGTCCGGGCCGAAGCCGTCTTGCGGTTGCCAATTGCGCAGGCGCGCCAGCTCGGCGAAACGAAGGTTGATGCGCCAAGCCGCGCGCTGCCGTTGCAAGAACCCGGACGGCGCCGACAAGGTGACCCGTCCCTCGCTGGTGTGGAACCGCACCTCGGAAGCGCCCAGGCTGACATCAAGGCAGGAAAGCACGTCGTCGAGCAACGGCAGGAAGGGGCGCCAGTCGCCGTCGCTCTGGAGCAATAGCGGTTCGCCCGGCACCTTGGTGGGTGAACACTCGGCGTTGCGACCGCCGGGAAACCGGTCGCGCGCGCTGGAGAGGCGGCCGACGGTATGGCGATGACCCTGGCGTTTGTCGGTGGCGGGGTTGTTGAACTCGTGCCACAGGCGCCACAGGCGCAAGCCGAAGCGCGGGCCTTTGCGCAGGTACACGCCGTGCCAGGTTTCTTCCAGGTCGTAGCTGTCGCCGTCTTGGGCGAGCACGGCCAAAACACGCAGGGTTTCGGCGCGACGGTTTTCGGCAAACCAGCACTTGGGCAGGCGGATGCGGCGACCGGCGGCCAAGGCTTGGGTGCGTTGGGTCAGGGACGCCAGCATGGCGCGCGTTTCGTCGCCACGCGCACACCACAGGCGTTCGATCATTTTGCCGGCCTGGCGGCGCAGCGCGACGCTGTTGCCGCTGTCGCGCGCAAACAACAGCGTTTGCTGCAGCCGTTGGGCGACGGCCTCGGCCTGACGCGGCGCGGCGGCCTGCCACATGTGCAGCATCGGCAAACAGGCGGCGACGGCGGCCTCGGCGGCGGGCCCCTCCCGCCACGCGGTGAGGCAGCGCTCGAATTGGGACAACACCCAGGAACGCGTGTCGGCACGACGCACCAAAGGTACCAGGGCGTAGACGGCGTAAGCACGCACGGAGGCGGCGGCGTCTCGTTCGGCCAAGGCGGGCAGCAAGCGCGCCACGACGTCGCCGGGCTGGGCGCACAGGGCGTCGATGCAGGCCTGGCGCACATGTTCGCTGGGATCGGCCGCGGCACGCTGGAGCACATCCTCGGGCAGCGGCGCGCTGCCGGGCCGGGTCGCCAACCGCAAGGCGCGGGCGCGCAGGAAGCGTTCGTCCCCGCTGTCGGCGACGCTGAAACAATGATTGAGGGCGGGCACCAGGGATTCCGGCTCCAGCAGGGTGACGACCGACAAACAAGCGGCCCGCGCCCAAATGGGTCGCGCGGTTTCGCTGGGATAAACACGCCACCAAGCGGGCACGCGGCCCTGGAACAAGGCCTCGCGATCCGCGGTGGAACAGGCGGGCAACCATGCGGCCAAGCCGGCAAAGGCGGCGGTCACCACGGCCGGGTTGTCGCGGTAATCCGACGCCTGTTGCACCAGTTCCGGCCAGTTCACGCGGAAGACGAGCGCATCGTGATTCGATCCCGGTTCATTTAATAATGTAGTGAGCAAACCGCCGAGCCGGGTCAGGCACCACACCCAGCGTTGTTCCAGCTCGCCGCGACGCCGTTGGCAGCGGTCGCGCAAGGCCTCGAAATCCAGGAAACGCGCCACGGCTCGGGCGTCGCCGCGCAACTGCCGCGGGCTCGCGCCCAGGTCGCGGGCGAAATCGAGCAAGTGTTGCTTGCGTTGCCAGACAGCCGCGGCCTCGTGACGCTGTTGGAATAAGGCAAAGCGTTGGTTGCGTTGCAGCAGGCGTTGCGGCATGGCCACGATGCGCGCGCGCAGGAAGGCAATCACCGCGGCGGTTTCGCCGTCGGGCGCGTCACCGGCCTGCTCGCGGATGGCCGTGAATTCGCGCGCGGTTTGGCGCGCTTGTTCGCGGTGCAAGCGCTGTTGATGGGCGGGAAGCCCGGCCAACAGCAGGGTTTCGATGCGTTTCTGACTCATGGCGTCACCTCCGCCTGCCGGTTCAATTCGTGTTTCAAGCGCCGGAACAGAATGTCGGAGCGGTCGTAGTGGCGGTAGTCGCCGCGGGCGCCCCAGGCATGGCTCAGGAGCAACCATCCCCCAAGGCGGCCGTCGTCGTTGACGGTCAAACGCAGGCCGGCCTCGAAGCGGCGCCCGCCGTGACGTTGCAGGCGGCGGCGCAGCTCAAAACCGTGGCGGTATCGTTGGTATTCCCTGGTGCGGTGGTCGTCTTTGTAAAAGTGGCGGCCGCTGCTGAACAGGCTGAATTCCCAAGGCCCCATCAACTGGTCCCAGCCAAAGCGGTAACCGGCGGAATCAAGCGAGCCGAACCAGTCCTCATTGCCGGTCACGCCGAGGTTGAGGGTGAAGCGGCTGTCGGCAAAGGGCGCGTAGGCCAGACGATGGTCCAAGCGCAAACCGTGGCGGTGGTTGTCCTTGTAACGGGTGTAAACGGCGAAGTCGACGGCGTCGGCTTGAACCCCGTCCAGGTTTTCCAAGCTGAGGTCGCGGGCAAAGGCGGAAATCCGCCAACGTTGCCGCCAGTTTTGGGTCAACTGGAACGACCGTTGCCAGCGCGCGCCCAGTTCCGCGGACCAAGCGTGTTCGTCGGCACCGCCGAGGGCGGCCAGGTCGGCCTGTTGCGAGAAAAGGCGACCCTGGGCCTCGAACAAACCACCGGCCAAGCGGTGGCCGTAGCGGGCTTCGAGGCCGAGGGTAAGCGGATCTTGGCGCCGTTCGCGCAGCACCGCGCGCAGGCGCCAGGCGTGGCCGCCGTTGCGACGGCGCCAGGTGAAATGGACCGCCTGGGAATCATCGTTGCGGCTGCCCGCTTCCTCGTCGAGGGGCTGCTCCAGGCGGCGCGCGACCAGCGCCAAATCCCAAGTACCGAATGAGGCGGCGGGTGGCGGCAGGAACTCGGTTTCCCAATCAACCGGCGCCGCGGCGACGGTTTGGCCCAGGTCGGCGAAGGCCCGGGCGGCGGTGAGTTGGGGTGGGTTTTCGGTATGGATGGGTTCGTCGACGCGGCGGAACAAACGCGCGGCCAAGCGGTAAAAACTTTGGCGTTCGCCGGATTGCGGGGTCAGGGTAAAGGTGGTGGGCGTGTCGGTCACGAAGTGGTAATCGACGCGGGTGCGGCGTCCCTGCAGCGTTTCCACGCGCAGCCAGGTCGGTTCGAACAGGCGCAGGGTCAGCGGTTGCGCTTGGGTCGCCGCCATGAACAGGCGCGCGGTTTCCTGCTCGCAAAGCAGTTTTTTGGGATCGCAATCGATTTCAAGCGCTTGGTTCAGCGAACTTTCTACCAAGTGGATCTCCAGCCGTTGCGCGCCGGCGGGGACCGGCAGCTCGGGCAAAAACCAGTGTTGGTCGCGCGGCTGCAGCACCAACTGGTGGACGGCGCCGCGGTCGAAACGCACCGCAACGGTCACCGCGGTGGGCAAGGCGGGATTGACGGCCTGGACGCGCAGCTTGGGAAAACTGAGGCGACCGCGCGCCGAGACAAAGCGTTGCGATTGGCCCGCCCACAGGCGCACGACGTTTTCGGGACGTTCGCCGAGCAGGGTTTCACGGGTCAGCAGGAAGGGGTTGGCGGGGGTTTCCGAATCGATGGGCCGCACGCCGGCGAAGTCGTCGACGGCGCGCAGGACTTGCCAAATGGTTTGTCGTTTGAAGGGTGCGAACAAGCTACGCACGCGGGGATCCTCGCGGTGTTGTTCCACGAGCACGGCGGCGTGGGACAAGGCCCATTGTTGCCGTTTGCCGCGCACGAAATCGCGATGCAGCAGTTGCATTTGCTGCACGGGATCCAGATCCGGGCTAGGGGTGAAGGGTTTGCGGCCGGCGGCTTGCAGCGCCAACTTTTGGGCGGGATCGCGGGTGAAGGCCCATTGGCGACGGGAGAATGTCGGCTGCACGGCGTCGCCGCGGAAGGCCCGGAAAAAAGCGAGACCGGTCAACGACTCGGGCAGCAGGAGCAGCAGTTCGCCAAGCCGGGTTTGCGCGGCCGGGTCAAGCTCGGGTCGGCGCAGCAGCAGGTGCGCCCGCTGAAAATCATCGAGCGGTGCCCCCATGGGTGCCGTCTCCAGGTTCGCGATGTGCTGTCGGATGCGTGCCAGGGCCGCGTCAAGCTGAGCCGCATCGTCGGTTTTGACCTGTAGCAGGTAGCTGCCGCCGCGGGGACGCCAGGCCAGTTCGTGAACGCCCGGGCCGACCGCGAATTCGTGGACGATGCGCGGGCCGACGCGACCGTCGTCGTCCAGCACTTGGTAATGGGCGACCGGCTTGCGGCCGTTGCCCGCTAGCCAGGTCAGGCCGCCGTTGTGCCAGAGTTCACAACCCAGGTGGGCCGTTTCCCCGTCGGCGGGTAAGTAAGGGCGCAGGGAAACCTGAACCCGCCGCGGTCCTTGCACCCGCAGGCGCGCGGTGTCGTCGACGGCGATTTTGACGGCCTCGCGCCCGCGATCACGGCCGGCGTGGTACAGCAGTTCGGTGGTGCCCCCGGTAACGGCGTCGACGGCGTCGGCCCAATCGGTTACGGGCCGGCTTTGCCGTAAGGCTTCGCCCCGTTGCAGTTGCTCAAGTAAGGCGGGCAGGGTCGCGGCCGGGGTGGTTAGGCCGGCGAGGGCTTCGGCGTAGGCGGCGTCGGCTTCACCGGCGGCACCGGCATCGGGCAAAAGCAGTTGGGCGGCGGGTAGAAAACCGCCTTGAAGCGCGGCACGCCCGCGGAACAGGGCCGCTTCCGCCGGGCTGAGTTCGGCGACGGCCGATGCGAGTAAGGCGGGGTCACCCTGCAGGGCAAGTTCGGCGCGCAAACGCGCGTCGGGGTTGGGCAACAACGCCAAGGCGTCCAGCGCGGCGTTACCTTCGCCGCGTTCGGCCAACACGCGCGCCAAACGCGTCAGCGCGGCGGCGTTTTGTTCCTTGGCGAAGTGGTCGACACTGAGACCCAGCACGAAGCGGCCCTGGTAGTAGCGCCGGTAAAAATGATCGAGATGATCCACCGCGGCGATGCGCGCCGCAACCTCGGTTTCGTTGTGGACCATGGCATGCGCGGTCTGTTTGGCCAACACGTGTTCGCCCAAGCGATGCAGCAGGCGCACCAAGGCCAAACGATCCGCGCCACCGAAACGATGCGCCAATTCCCGGCGCAACGGCAAGGCGGCATGCACATCGCCCTCGGCCTCCAGCCGGTCCGCCTGCACCCGCATGGGTTCGCCTGCTGCAGGGTTGGCTTCCCGCACGGGAAAAGCGGTGTATTCGGCGGGGTCGCTGCTGTTGGCGGCGACGGTGTCGGCGAAGGTTTGGAAATGGGCGCGCAGCAGCCAAGCGGCGCGATAGCCGGCGGCCTCCTCGGCGGGCAAGGGGCGACCGTCGAGGAACCACGACAGCAGCGGGCGTCCCAGTTGCGCGGCGTAGAAACGAACTTGCTCGCCGTCCAGGCGCGGTGTGCGCCCGTGGGCGTTCGCGACGCGGACGGGCAGGTCGGCCGGGGCGGTGAGGGTCAAAGCCCGGGTTTGCGCGGGAACGGGCAGGGTCAGGGAAACCCAGTTCGTGGTTTCATCCTCGGCCGGCGGCGTCACCAGCAGTTTTTGCGGGTTTTGGCCCTCGACCTCGAGGGTGATTGCCGCGGCCGCGGCCAGGTCGCGCCGGTCGACGGAAAGGCGCAGCCACCCGGCCATCGGCAAAGCCGCCAAACGGTAACGATGCGTGCGCTCGGCCTCGGTTTGTACGACGGTGGTGGGTCGCAACCCGCGAAAGTAAATGACGCGGTCACGGAAGCGCCGCGCCCAAAGCGACAGGTCACCGGTGTAACCGGCGGCCCACTGATCCAACTCGGCGGCCACCGCCAGGCCCGCCTCGCGTTTGTCATGGGCCAGGCTTTTGGCCAAAAGCTGAACCACGGGTTCTTGGGCGGCGTCCACGGTCGCGGGCCACCAAGCGGGCAGCGGGCCGGGCACGGTGCTCCGCGGTGTGCGTTTGGCAACGCGGTTCCACCGGCCCAGCAATAGGTCTTCCTGATCCTCGCCGGCGACGCGTACCAATACGGGGCCGGTCGCCTGGAAACGCAGGGTCACTTCACCGGCGGGAATGGCGAGGTAGCGGCGACGAAGGGTGGTGACCTCGGTCGGGGTTGCGGCGTTGTTGCGCCATTGCAACCCGTCGCGAACCGGCGCATGTTCCATCCAAAACCCCAGCGCCTGGCTGTGATCGTCAAGGTGGAGGTGGTAATTTTTGTCGCGTTCACCGGCACGCAAAAGGGCGCGGCTGTCAACGCGCAGGCGCATCGGTCCGGTGAGGCGCAGGCTCAAAGGTTGCGTGGGGGTGACCTCGCGGTAGCCGCGTTTGGCCTCGCCGTCGGCCCCCTGCAGGCGGGTACCGGGTTCACCATCGGTCAGCAGGCGCCAGTGGACCGCGTCGTACCAGTCTTGTTGAACACCCTGAAAAAGAACGAGTTCGCCAGAGGTTGGGCCCTGTTGACGCACCAATAAAAAACGCGCCGAGGCGGGGATGACCACACCGGCGCGGGTCGGTTTGGGTAGGGGTGCGAACAGGCCGTCGGCGTCGCCGGCCCACAGGGTGATCCCCTGCCCCGCGTCGGCCTCGGCCCAAACACCGCGTTTCAATTCGAGGCGCACCAAATCGCGCCGACCCAAACGGAGCAGGGTTTCCCCGCCGGCCTCCAGGATGAGGCGGGCGCGTTTGTCGGAAAATTCGGGTCGCGTACCGCGTTGCCAGGTCGTTTCGTCGAGGCCGCGCCAGTGGACCGGCGGGGTTGCCGTCACGGCGGGAAGCATAAAAAAGAGGAGGAGGAACGCAAGGATCGGTGGAGCAAAGGCAAGCTGTTTCACGGGTCTTTCTCCCAAATGGTAAATAAGGCGTGCCGCGCAAGGCGGCCCGGCGGTTCGGGTTTGAACCTAAGAAGCGTGATAACTCGCGCTTCTTAGGTTGAACACGACCGGGCGGGCGGGCAAACGATCAATACCGGCTACTACGCGACCCCGGTGCTTTACCCCGACCAGGGGGATGAGAGCTGGGTCACAAAATAGGCAAAACCCGAAAAAAGCCGGCCCGACCAAAGGCGGACAACGAAAAAAGAAAAGGCACGCACAAAACGAGGCCGGAACACCCGAGACGACGCGGCGCGCCAAAGCAAAAAACCGCTGGGAGACATGGGTTGAACAGGTATCAGTTATCAAACGATGGTCACGCCAAGGGCACGCATGCGCCACTAAAGACGGATTGCGGCAAGCAAACGATTGACTTAAACCTTACAAAAATTCGTAAATTTGTTTGATTTTTTACGATTTTTTTCAGTTATCTTTCTTTTTTTACAATGGTGTTCGCGGTATGCTCTGTGAGTGCAAGTGGTTGCATCCGATCCCACCATCGAGGTACCGTCCATGACCCTATCCGCCGGCTCCACCGAGCATCGCAACGAAGCAACGGCCACCCAGGCCCCAAGCCCGCTGATGCTGGTCCCGATGGAAGCAGCCTATTTGCCGGCGCTGACGGATTTGGTCCTGACCGCGGAGCAACGCGCCGCGGTGGCAACCCCCCACACGCTGGTCAACCAAGCGGAAAACGAGGGGTGCCGGGTGATGGTGATCAAACGCCACGACCGCCCGGTGGGCATGTTTGGTTATGCCGCCGAGGGTCCCCACGGCGTTCACCTGTTCGACCTACAAATCGCGCTCACGGATCAGAACCAGGGCATCGGCTGCTGGGCGCTGCGCACCTTTGTGCAACACCTCAAAGAAGAGACCGAAACCCAACAAATTCGCCTGCGCGTCCCAAAAAGCAATTTGGTGGCAGCCGCCTTTTTCGTGAGCGAAGGTTTCCGCGTCACCCTCCCCCCACAAAACAGCCAAGACACGGCCTGGCATATGGTATTAAATTTAACCTAAGAAGCGCCTATCGCGGTCATTTTGGCTAAACCTCTGGGCTACAACGGTCTGTAAAAATGCTCAGGGTAAGTGGTGCGGTCGTACGCGACCCCGGTCCGCTTTTTCCAAGCCATTTCGCTCCAAATCTTTAGCGAGAATCCCACGCTTCAGCACTTCTGAGGTAACAGGGTGATACCCGCGGCTCGAAGCGGCTTCCCATAAGCCTCATCGATCTTGCATGGAACCGCCCGAAAAGACCCAATGGGTTATCCTCACCTTCTTTCGAGAAGAATAGTCATCGCGGATGAGTTGCAAATTTTCGAAACACTATCCTTGTGTGTGACTCGTTTTAAGCGCGCAACCACCGTAAGAATCACAACACAAGCATCATGATTTATTGTGTTTACCTTGTACCGACTCGAAAAAAAGACCAAGCAATCAATAGGGCGCGGTCAACCTGACAAAACCGGATAAGGTTGGCCTACCTTCCTGTCAAAATAACGGAATACTTGATGCAGGTCACGAAATCACGCTCCAGCCTGATCATTCTTGGCCGGTTTTGCGCTTAGCCTTTTAGAAGGCCCAATATATGATTGGGTCAAATACCTTTGTAAACACAGGTTAACTTTAAAGGAGTGTCTATGAAATTTGTAGTTGTGTTATTTTCCTTAATCGCCTTTTACGGCCAGGTAACGGCACAAGTTTGTGACGAATTTATCTGTCCAGCCGGCTTAGAAGAAAAATTCACCTGGTGTAACTACCCCAGTGATTTCCGTTTTACTATTGAATGTAACCTGACTCAGGATCCAGAGTGGGTCGGGAACTGGGATTGTAATCGAACGCGTCCTTGTTAATTCTTTAACCTAAGAAGCGCGATAACTCGCGGTGATTTTCGCTAAACCTCTGGGCTGCAACGGCCTGTAAAAATGCTCTCCGCACCCACCGGGTACGCTTCCGCTTTTTCCAAGCCATTTCGCTCCAGATCTTTAAAGAAAATCCCACGCTCTAATCGCGCTTCTTAGGTTTAAACCTAGCGAGCGGCACCGTGCCGCTCGCTTTTGATGGAGTTTCTCTTGCGATTAATAATTTTGATCCTTTTGGGATTAACTGCAATGTGTACTCAGACGCCATCCGAAAAAAATCGTGTGTCGATCCACCGCGAAATTGTTGCCGTTGACAGTCTATTGGATGTATTTGAGGTAGTAAGGGCCGTGCCCCTAGCAGATTCTGTGCTTGAGTTTATACCCGATGTAAGTAAAGTTCTTGCTCATTCAGATGGTGATTTGTTTATTGGAGATTTTAAGGCGTCTCAACTGGTTCGCACGAATGGGAATGGAGAATTGCTTCATGCCTACATTGTTCAAGGGGAAGGTCCTGGAGAAATTTCGACGTTAAGGGACTTTACGATCACAGGCGATCAAGTCGTAATTTTTGGCGCCTACAAAGCGGTCGTTTTTTCAATTGCCGGTGACTTGTTGCATGAGCGTAAGTACAGTGGACAAAATGATATTACAGCGTTAATGCCAGGTGTTGCGTGTGGTGATTTATATTATGTTCAGATTGGCGATGGGCGCTTGAAAGGGCTGTTGGAGAATACAACGGTCTCATCAGAAGTTCATTTTACGGATGATCGACTGGACCTTCTTCCGTTCTCGCCGACTCAGCCTATGGGCTGCCATAACGATGATCTTTTTATCACGGACAATTTTGACCTGACCTTGTATCGCTACACCGAGGGTCAACGTACGGATTTTGTTTTGGCACCAAGCGAAGTGGATTTTTCAGGGCTTGTGCCAAACGAGCGTAACAAATCGCAGAAGATGCGCCTGTATTCTGAGCGTCTGAGAATGGTAAACCGCTGGGAATACGTTTTCTCGACAGGTCAAGAGCTATGTTTGATCCGGGTGGACTTTTCGAAAAACGCAACGTACGTGGGCTTTTTTAAAGATGATGAACTTGTGGAGTATGGGCCGCTTAATTTCCTGCGCACAGAAGGAACCTCAGATAATCCGCTTGCCTTAAATGATATCGTCGGAAGCGCGGGTGGGGACCTTATTGGCTATACGACAGACCATGAGGCGCTTTCTTTTTTAGCCGAAAAAGGCTATTCAGATGGCGCGAAACCCCAACTGGTATTTCTACAGGTAAACAGAGGCGGTGAATAAGAAGGGTGCAAACGGGGAAACGCTTGGGAAGCGCGGCGAACAGCCAACGGCACCGAACCCCCTTGTTTGGTGAGCCGACTCCCCCCCGGACCTCAATAATCGTAAGTTTCACCGCAGGGTGGCTTGGTGGGCTTTGACCGCGTAGTTGCCTTCTTCGTCGGCGAGGATGGTGACCACGCCCGCCGGGAAAACATCAACCCGACCCTCGACGCCCAACACCAAGGTGCCCGGTCCGAGGTTGCGGCCTTGCCAGTCGAGGATTTTGCCGGTGAGGGTGCCGTTCCCGAAATCCTTGCTGTAAATGAACAACTGCTCGCCGGCCAAGGGCAGGAAACTGGTGAAACGTTCGCCGTAGTCCGGGAAAAACACCCGGTGCGGCGGTTTGGCCCAGCGAACCTGTTCTCGCAAGGCATCCTTGTCTGCCTGGGTCAGCAGTGGGCGCGATAAAGCCACGTTAATTTTTCGCTTCAGGTTGCCGTCGAGATCGTACACGTCCACGGTTTCGCCGCGGTTGTCGCTGAGCAGGAAGTAGTCCAAACCATAAGCCGCGTAAACCAGCGGGCGCGGCGCGTAGGCGTGAAAATCCCAGCCGCCGTTTTCGTTGCGGCTGAAGGTTTTGTCCTCAAAATGATCGAGCTCTTTAATGATTTTAAAGTCGCCGTCCGTGAGCAACAGTTGCGAGTAGGGCACCTTGTTGCGGTAGTTCTGGTTGATCAAAAAAATGTTGCCGTTTTTGAGGTGGCGCAGGTACAGCAGCATGTGGAAACGCGTCGGCTTTTTGCGCGTTTGTTGGTATTCGAGATCGACAAAATGATGGATTTTGCCGGCGTCGCTGTCCACCACGAACAGGGTCTCGCCGTCGTAGCTCAACATGCAGCGCGACGACTTGAAGGTGAACTCGCCCGGCCCCTGCCCTTCTCGGCCCAGGTTGGTGCGATACCGGCCGTCCGCATCCCAAACAAACACGGTTTTGGCGCCCCGGTCCAACACGTACAAACGACCCTGTTTGTCCATCATCAAATCACTCGGCGATTCCAAGAAAAGGTCGTCGGTGGCCTCAGACGGCAACCCGAATTGGGTTCGTTCGGTAAAAACCAACTTTTTACCCGAGGACCCGCTCGGCTCCGCGGCCGAAAGCGCACTCACCCAACCGCCGACACCCGACAGCAGCAACACGCCCATCACCAACAACCGCAACGCGCGTCCGTTTAACCACATGCCCACCATGAGCAACCCCTCACCTGACCCGTCGTCTGAAAAAAACGACAACCCTCGTATTCATCATTCTCGCTCGGCCGGTTTTGTCCGTCTGGTGCAATCTACGTCGCCCCGACACGCTTGCCAAGCGATGGGGCGCATTTTTCAGCATCCGAGCACCTGCTCGGACGTGGCCGCGACGGGCAAAACCACCCAGGGCGCCTCGCGATAGGAAGAAAGTGACCCGATTCTAAAAGGTCGCCCGCTTACGAGCAAGCAAAATACACACTTCTGGATAAATTCACACTTTTGGGTTTATCCATTCCACTGACATTATCCTTCAATATCGCCGTCACAGCGATGCCTTCGTGCAAACACTTGGTAGAACGAGCGGTTGGTGGTATGTTCGGCGCATCCCCTCACCCACGTTGGTCGCGAACCCGGAGGATCCCGTTTTGCTTTCCGCTTTAGGCAGCCAGGTGTTGGCGTTTACCGAATCCGCCGGCAAGTTCAGCATTTTTACCGCGCGTGCCATGGCCGCCGTGGTTCGCCCGCCTTTTGAGTTGCGCGAATTGATGAAGCAGTTGGAGCGCATCGGCGTGGCCTCGTTTCCGGTGGTCGCGGTGACCTGTTTGTTCACCGGCATGGTGTTCACCCTGCAAACCTACGACGGCTTCGCCCGCTTCCAGGCCGAAAGCTACGTTCCCGGCATCCTCGGCGTCGCCCTGCTGCGGGAATTGGCGCCGGTGATCGGCGGGCTGATGATGGCGGGCCGCGTCGGCTCGGCGATGGCGGCGGAGCTGGGCACGATGCGCGTCACCCGACAGATCGACGCGATGGAAGTGATGGCCACGGACCCGCTTCAGTATTTGGTGGTGCCGCGCCTGCTGGCCACGGTGGTGATGCTGCCGCTGCTGATTGCGATGGGCGACCTGATCGGGATCTGGGGCGGCTGGTATTTAATTAACGTGGTGATGGACGCGCCCCTGCCCGGATTTTTCGACCGCGTTTTTGAATTTCTGGAACCCTTTGACTTTTGGTCGGGCATGATTAAGTCCTTGTTCTTCGGGCTGATCATCGCCACGGTTGGCTGTTACAAGGGATTGACGACGCGCGGCGGCGCCGAGGGCGTCGGCACCAACACGACCAACGCGGTGGTCTACGCCAGCCTCGGCATTCTCGTTTCCGATTTCTTTTTGACGCGGATGTTGACCTAATGGAAGAACCCACCTTCGTCCAAGTGCAGGACCTGCACAAATCCTTCGGCGCCAACCACGTCTTGCGCGGCGTGAACCTGGCTGTCGGCCGCGCGGAATCGCTGGTGATCCTGGGTGGCTCCGGCGCGGGCAAGAGTGTGTTTCTCAGCCACCTGATCGGTTTGATGCAGGCGGATCGCGGCTCGGTCACCATCGACGGCCAAAACTGGGCCGAACTGGACCGCGGCCAAACCTACGACCTGCGCACCCGCTTCGGCATGTCCTTCCAAGAAGGGGCCTTGTTCGATTCCATGACGGTGTATGACAACATCGCCTTCCCGCTGCGGCGCCAAACAAGCAAGATGGGCAAAGGCGAAATTAAGGACCGCGTGGCGGAATGCCTGGAAACGGTGGGCATGCCCGGCATCGCCCAACTGATGCCCAGCGAACTCTCGGGCGGCATGCGCCGGCGCGTTGGTTTTGCCCGCGCCATCGCCCTCAAACCGGAAATTCTGTTGTTCGACGAACCCACGACCGGCCTTGACCCGATTATGACGACGGTGCTCGGCGAGGTGATTATCCAAATGCGCGAACGACTGCAAGCCACCACGATCACCATCACCCACGATATTAGTTCGGCCAAAATGATTGCCAACCGGGTCGCCATGATGTTCAAAGGCGAACTGGTTCACCAGGCGCCGCGTGACGCCTTCTTTAACTGCGACGATCCCATCGTGCGCCAGTTCGTCGACGGTAAATCGCAAGGCCCGGCCACCGAGGCCCTCATCAAACGCTAGCCAGGAGAAAGGGGAAAGCCATGAATCGAGAAGCAAAAGTCGGTTTATTCGTGTTAATCGCCATGGCGGTGGTCGGTTATTTCGTGTTGCGCACGACCGAAATCGGCGCCCTATTCGACGGCTCGGCGCCGATGGTGCAACACAAGGTGCGCCTCGACGATGCGAGCGGCATCCGCGAGGATACACCGGTGCGGGTGGCGGGCGTGAAGATTGGGCGCGTGGCGCGGCTGCGCCTCGACGGCAACGCGGCAATCGCGGTGATTGAAATCCCCAGCGACGTGGTGCTCGCGGAAGGCGCGCGGGTCGAACTGCGCAGCCAAGGCATTTTGGGCGAAAAATTTATTGCGCTGTTCCCGGGTAAAGGGCAA
Source organism: Acanthopleuribacter pedis (assembly GCF_017377855.1). Lineage (GTDB taxonomy): Bacteria > Acidobacteriota > Holophagae > Acanthopleuribacterales > Acanthopleuribacteraceae > Acanthopleuribacter > Acanthopleuribacter pedis. The sequence goes on along the minus strand of NZ_JAFREP010000029.1, from coordinate 110,543 downwards.
CCCCTAACCGACGCGTCGGCAATTGAAGCGGTGGTCCCGCCCAGCCTCGACGACCTGACCCACACGATGAACCAAATCGGGACCAACCTCAAAGCGATCACGGACAACGTGCGCGCGGCCACGGAACAACCGGACGGCAACAACCGCCTGGAAGCGGTGGCGGCCAATTTGGAAGAAATGGCCAAGGTCATGCTCCAGATGCTCAAGGAAAACCGCGGCAACGTCAAAACCACGAGCGATGAATTCGCCAAACTCAGCCAAAGCCTGGGCCGCGATATCCCGGTGATGGTCTCGGAAATGCGCAAGCTGGCGGAATCGCTGCGCCACATGAGCGACAGCCAAAAACCCAACATCGACACGACCATGGCCAACGTCACGGCAATGAGCGAGGAGTTTCGCAAAACGAGCGCGTCGCTGGCGGTGATCGCCAAAAAGGTCGAATCGGGCGAAGGCAGCATCGGTCAATTGCTCAACGACGGCACCACGGTCGACAACCTCAACAAGGTACTGGTCTCGGCGCAGGAATCGCTGGGCAAGGTGCAGCAGTTCCTGGGCCAGGCCGACCGGCTCGACTTCGACCTGCACGTGCGTTCGGAGTACCTGGGCGAACACAGCACGGCCAAAACCTATTTCGGCGTAACGGTTTCACCGGACGAGAGTAAGTACTACCTGCTGGAAGGGGTGAGCCGCGAGACGGATTACCTGCCGGTCGAAATCAACGAGGTCCGCTCGCAGACGTTCGACGCGGAGGGCAACCTGCTCACCACCACGGTGGAAACACGCGAGGAAGAAGAAGACGATTTCGTGTTTAGCGGCCAGTTGGCCTACCGGGTGATGGACAACCTGTTCCTGCGCGGCGGTTTGATTGAAGGCGAAGGCGGCGCGGGTTTCGATTTCTACGGGTTGGAGGACCGCTTCCGGTTTTCGATGGAAGGTTATGATTTTAACCGGCCCAACGACTTGAGCGCCCACGCCAAAATCGATTTCAGCTACCGTTTCGATCAACGGCTGTACCTCAACGCGGGTTGGGACGACTTTTTGGAGGAAAGCCTGGATTCGGCCTACATCGGCGGCGGCATCCGCTGGAAAGACGAGGACATCAAAACCTTAATCGGCACCCTCGGCAGCGCCATCCGCCGTTAACCCAGCCGGAAACAGGCCCCGTGATGCCTTGTCACAGGTTGGGCGCGGCCGAAGCCACGCCCTCGAGGGAACGCCGTCAGGCGCCGCGCGGCAGGTTCTCAACCGCGACGGCCGGGGCCGGTGTGACGGTCAGCAAACCGCACCCGAAACCCTTGGCCGGGCCGATGCCGTTACACAACAGGTCGGCGAAACGCGCTGCGTCGGTCACGGCCACCACGCCTTCGAACAGCACCGGCTGAATACAGCCGCGGCGGAAATCCTCGCGTGGCTTGCGGAACCGGATCGGCGGTAAAACCTGGGATCGGAGGGTGACCACCTCGGCGGCGCCGGCGACCTTGCGGGCGAACCAACGCTCGCGGGCCTCGGGCTCGGTCAGGGGACGGCGGGCGCCGTGGCGGTGTCCCGCGGCGCGGCGCGAATGGGTGCGCACCGGGTTGGCAACCAGCACGAAGCGACGGCGACCCGCTTTGCTAGCCTCGCTCAGGGCGAGGGTTTCGAGCTTGGCGACCTGGGCCAAGGGTCCGCTTTGCGGCCGGCGCAGCGATTGAACCAACAGCCGGACCCGCCCCGCCGCATCCCGTGCTTCCAGCCGGTACAAAAAGTCACGGCGCGTGTCCGCGGAACCGGGAAACAATCGCCAGACGGCCTGGTGGACCCCGTAAGGGTTGCGGAAACCGCCGGTTACCCAGATCTCACTCTGGTACATCGCGTCCCTCCTCCGCCGAGAGCAAGGCTTTGACGGCCGCCACCTTCACCTTTTGTTTTTGGCTGAGCTTGCCAAACCACTTTTTGTCGCGTGCTTGGTAGAAGGCGCGCAGGATCTGTCCCACCTCGACCTGCTCTTGCGGGCCAAGCGCCTTGGCTTTGGTGAGCCAGGCCGTCGCCTGTTGCTCGGCGTCGGGGCCGGCGAGATCGGCGTCCAGTCGGCGTTGCAAGGGTGATTTGGCGGCCTCGGCGGCGGCGCGTTCGGCCTCGGCTTTCGCATGTTCGGCGGCGGCGATGCGGGCGGCCTCGGCGTCGTCCCATTGCTTGCGGGTCCAACGATGGAAGAGGTCGCGGTCGGCGATGCCGGCGAAGGGTGCATAAGGCAGCAAGGCAGCGCACGGGTCCCCTTTTCTGGGACCACGCGCTTTGAGGAATTGAGGCAAGTCCATGTGCCTCAACGAGCCTGGCTGTCCGGGCGCGCGGGCCGGGTCGGCCATGGCGATCAACTGCACCAGTTGTTCACTTTCAGCCCAACCGGCACGGGCACGGACGGCTTCATCCGCCTTGCCGTTTTCCACGACGGCGGCGCGGTAAGCGCGCTCCATTTCCTCGGTGAAGAGGCGGATGCAGGTTTCGGCGTCGGGCACCGGACCGCCGTCGTTGCGGGTCAAAGCCCCCTCATCCGAGAAAACGGAAATCGAGACGGACCCCAAACCGAAGGGTTTGCCCATGCCCAGGCCGTGACGCAAATCGGGGTTCCCGCCCCAGGTCAAACACCACAACAAAGCGCCCAGTTCGACCGGTCGCAGGTTGTGCAAGCGCAACTGCCCCTCGAACACGGCGCCGGCGGCCAGCGGGTGCAGCCTGGTTTTGACCTTGTCGTTTTTGTCGCCGTCGTCTCTCCCCAAACCGGCGGAATTCGCCTCAAAACCACCGATGTGGGATCGGGCCGGGTATCGCTTCCAACCGCGTAATTCGGCCTCTTCGTCCATCAGGGTGCGGTAAGACGAAACCAGCCCTTCCGCGTTGTGATCTTGATCGATGTATGCCGGAAAGTAGCTCGGCTTAGGTCCATTCAAAATGGTGAGGATTGGCGAGAGATCGCGCCGTTCGCCGAGCAAACGCGCGGTGCCAAAGGACGCACGCCCGGCCAAACCGTCGTCGCCTTCGTTGGCGTCGCCAAACACCAGCGCCGCCAAGTCGCGGGTCGCCGGATCACGATGGCCGAAATGGGTGTGGTCGAGCGCGGTACCGATGCTGTGGCGGTAGGCGAGGCGAAACATCATGGTTAGGCCGATTTCCGTGGGTTGGCCGGCCTCAGCCAAATAAAACACGGGTACGCCTAAATATTCATCGAAGCGTTGCTCCCAAAAACGCCATTCCTCGGTTTCGCCGTGAATGTGCAAAAAAGCGCGCATGACGCGCTCGTCGACGATCAGCGGCTTGCCGGGTTCGTAAAAGACAAACTCCAGATGTTTGGTTTTGCGCTGATTGCGACGCGCATCATTGGGTTGGCCTGTAAATACAAGCCGCCCGGAAATGCCGCCACCGTCCAAATCATGGGCTTTTTCGTGTTCCTGGGTGGTCTGCTTGGACCGTTGCCGTGGCTCCCGCCGTTTCGAGAAGGTGGTTTCCAGCGAGGCAGGCAACCAGCGCTCATATTTGGCCACGGCGCCCTGGCGGTCACGCAGCTCGATGGGGTCGGGAACACCACGCCGTTCGGCCAAATCGAGCAAATCCTTGTGTTCGACACGCAGGAATTGACAGGGCGTCAGTTCCCAAGCGAAACCATCACCATCAACCACGGGTTTGAGGTAGCCGGCCTTGACCTTTGGGGTCAGGTTGGGGTTGGTCATGCGCCGGCGGTAGATGTCTGCCGCGGCATTGGTTAGATCGCGGATGCTCAACCAGCGGTCGTCCACCTCGTTCATTTTTCCAAAAGACGCAATGCGCATCAGATTGCGAATCATGCCCTTCAAGCTGGAGCCGGGAATAGCGGGCCGGCCGTCGTGGTCCAGGTAAGGCGTCACCATGCTGTATGCCTGTCCGGGCACGGGCTCTTGCCGACCACCGACCAACAGCGGGGTGTGGCATTCCAGCCGCAAGCGCAAGCTGCCGTTCAATCCGTCGCGGAACGGTCGGTCGCGACACACGGCCGGGGCCCAGTCGGGTTGGTAAATAAAGGCCGAGAGCGGCACGAAGTTGTAGGGGGCATGCACGGGTTTGGGTCGTTGGGTCATCACGGCGTCACCGCCAATCCTTCAAAGCCGGTGAAGCGGGTTGCGGCGGGGACAAATCCCCGCGATGAGGATGCATCGCCGCGGTCCCAGTAGACGCGGTACAAAAGGTTGCGAACCGGACCGCGATCATCCGGCGCGCGCGGCCTGCCGAGATGACGATGTGCCACCGCCAGGTAGCGATCACCCGCCTTCTCCACCAAGGTAATCCAGCGCAAGCCGCCGCAACCGTTGGGCCGCATGAACAGGCTGTGATGCGCGTCGCCCGCCAATTCTCCGTACTGAATCGGCGCGGCGTCCGGCAACCGGCCGGCATTGATCTGAACCACGTCGCTTTGCCGACACAACCAACCCTGCATCCGGGGAAAGCGCGCTTGATAGGCGATCAAAGCTTGGTGGACCTCGGCCTGGTCGGTGATCTCGCGCGCGGTTTGCGCCAAATCGCAAAGCGCGGCGCTGAAGCCCGCGGGTTTCAAAAGGTTCGGGTCGATTTGGTTCATGGTTTCAAAGAGTTCCTGAATCTTCATGGGGTACCTCCAGCTTTGGGACAAACGAGGTCAAATCCTTCGATCACACCGTGGAACACACCGTGGCCGCGCCCGCCGCCCGCGCCAAGCGCGAGCCGGCCCGAGACAAGATCGTTTAGGGCGCGACGCAAAGCGGTGGCGGTGGTGTCGGAAAGACGGTCACCGTCGGCCACGGCGATGGTCAGGGTGAGCGGTTGGGCCACCACTTCTTCGCTGTACAGCACATGCTGCCGCACACCGCCGGTAAAGGGATCAATCCCGTTGTGGATCAAGGCGTGGACGGTTTCGGGTTTAAGGTAAAGATCGTCGATGAACACGCGCCCGGCATGACCGCCGGCCTCGTCGCCGTCGCTGTCCGCGGCCGCGCCAAAGAGCTCGCGCACGGCCGGGTTATCGACGAGTTCCTCTGGCTCGGGTTCCTTTTCCTTGCTTTTTTCGGGATCGGCATCAAAGGCCGCCACGGGGGCAAAACAGCCGCGCTGGATGCGGTCGTGGTAGGCGACGCGGTGCCGTAAGGCGCCTTTGACGGCCGAACCGGGTACCACCAATTCGCGCGGACCCAAGGCGCCCCGGCCCTCGCGCCACACCACGCGCCGTTCGGTAACGGGCACCAAACGGGCATCCACGGCCGCGTCACCACGCAGGGGTGTCAAGCCGCCACCAAACCGGAACCCCTCTTGGGGATCCAATCGCAGCCGGATCAGCGGGGCCTCGGCGGCGGGCATGGTCACGGGATCAAGCCCGTCAACCACCCCGAGATGATTGGAAAGGGCGGCGTAACGGGACAGGTCGGCCTCACGGCGAAAATCGAAGGTGGTTTGATGGAGCCGAACCAGGCGTAACGCGCCGTAACCGGCGCGGGTGCCGCCACCGAGGCGGAATGCCGGACTTGCCAACAGCGCCAACAGGCTGCGCCAGGTTCCATCCGCCTCGCCGTCGTGGCGCAAGCTCAATTCCATGCTAAACCGGTAACCCGCGCCCAGGGCGACGCGGTGAAACAAACCCTGATCCTCGGCACAGCCCCGTTCATTCAGGCGCACCCGGCTTCGTTTAACGGGGGCGGTACCGCGGGCCTCGCGCAAGACGCCGTCTTCTAAACGCGCCTGATCCGCGCCGAGCAAAAGGCCCTCCACGGGCCGGTCCCGGCTGTCGTGCAGGCAACCCCAAGACACGTGGAGCCGCGAAGCCCCCTCAATGAGGTGATCACCACCCCGTCTCCCGAATAATTTGGCGGTGGTCGCCTCGTCGTGATCGCGCCGGAAGAGGGCGCGCAACACCCCGGCAAAGGAGCTGCCGGGAATGGCGGGACAGCCATTGGCGTCGCGCACAATCAGGTGGTCGACCTGACCGTCGCCGAACCCTTCGCTGATGGAAAGCGGGACCCGCGTTTCCACGACCAGCCTGGCCAAGGACAAACAAGCATGATTGCTGTAGTGATTCATCGCGTACCCTCCTTGAGCATGCGTTGTTCTTTGGCACGGTCGGCGGCAACCCGTGCGAAGCGCGCGAGCACGGCGACGCGTCGTTGTTCGGACAAAACGCGCTTTTGATCGGCTTGCACCGCCGCGTCACCTTCCAGCTTGGCGCGCAGCCAGGTTCGGAACGTCGGCGGTTGGCCGAGCCGCTTTTCCAAAGTGTCGTGGAGCACCTTGGTATCCCAATCGGGATCACCCGTTTTGCAGATGCCGGTTTGGTCGTCAAACAACGTTTGGTGGAGCCGGGCGATATCCATCACGCCGGCCAATTCGTGGGCAACGGCCTCGGTAATCCGTCCCCACTGGGCCGGTGACGGGCCGACGGCGGTGTGGGTCGCCAAGCCGCCACGCACGCGCGCCGCTTCCAGCAGGCGGACCAGCTCCTCGTGCCAAGCTTCCGCCTCCTTCTGGACCTGGTCTTCCTCGTGACGGGTCGCCTCACGCGCCGTCAACCAATGGGCCAGTGGCAGATCGGGCTGGGGCGGGGCCTCGACCTCGGTCACCGTCGGCAATTCGGAAAATTGGGGTACCGCACTGTTGAGAAAGGGCGGGTTGAGCCACATCCTGCCAAAGCCCCGTTGCCGAAAGAGGCCGACGCAGCGGATCGGCTGCGCCGGCGAAAATTCCGCCGGGTTTTCGAGTTGGTACGCCAAAACCGAGCCGCGCCGAATCAGGGTGAGGTCCCCTTCAAAAGCACGGTATTTGCCGTTGTAGGCGCGATGGCGACCGTGGCGCACAAAACAACGGGCGGGGACAAGACAGGCCGCGGGCAAACCCAAAGCCTCGCCTGGCGGCAGAGGGCAAGGAACGCCCATTGAATTTTCGACGACGAGATCCGATAACAAAAGCACATTGAGGACGCCGTCACCTTGGAGGGCGGCGGTTTCGAACGGCGGCGTTGCAACAGGAACCACGCGGCAACGGCCGTATTCGGTAGACCGCGAACGACCGAGGCGCAAGGTGCCGGTCAGCGCCTGAACGACCTGATCAAACAGCGCGGGTGGAACGTCGTCGTCGGCTTCCAAAACGGTGCGGAAGGTCTGCCCGGCGGCCAGACCGTGGTAGCCGTAAAGCTGATGGGCCATGGCCACACCGGAACGGGGATCCACGGCGGTTTTGAGACGGTAATGGGCGCACGGCCGCACCCGTTCACCGGCGGGACTCAGGTAAAAACCCTTGAGATCGTTCCAGCCCGGCCGGCGTGGTTCGTAGGCGGCATTGCGCCAAAAATCGGCCTCGGGGTCCTTGCCGGGGCGGTCTTTTTTTCGAGCGCCCTTTTCGGCAGGCGCCTCGGTTGTGGCGCCTTTGTCGGCAGGCTCCTTGTCGGTCACGCCCTGTTTCGGCGCGATCAAACAAGGCGGTACGGGAACGGTCGGCAACCCACTTGGCGACAAGGGTAAGCCGTCACCGAAGCGCACCTTGCCGGTGTGGAAGACGGTCCAGGCCGTTTCACCGAGCCTGGTGTAGAGCCGCGCGGCGGCGGCCCCCAGCAGGAGTGACCCGCCCAAATAGTCCAAACTGTCGCGGCCCCCGTGAACCGAACCCGGCGAACCAACGGCGATCTCACTTTCCAGAACAATATTAAATGATTGTTGCCTCATGGTTTCACCTCCAGGGTGATCCGACAACGGCCTAAACCGCGGGTGCGCGCCAGGCCCAAGCCGCGAATCAAGGGCAGACAACGACGCAGTGATGCCACCAAGTCCTCCCCGCTTCCCTGTGCCTCGGGCTTCAGCGTGAGCGGGGCGACCAAGTCGAGCGGCACCACCACTTCCATGCCGCGCAGACTTCTTGGCAGCGCGGTGCCGCGCTCCGGGTCGAGCGCGGTGGCGTACAGGTGACGGTAGAAATGATCGCGCAAATTGTCTGGATCATGGCGCAACCAGTCACGCAAGGCGCGGGGCAGCACGGCGTTGTCAAAAATCAATCGCCCGTCTTGCGTATGGTGGCGGTCGACCCGGAAGGCATCATCGTCGCGCGGCTCTTGGTTCGCCGCCTTGGGATAATGACGGGTGTCGGTACCAAACCAGGCGGCGGTCCAATTTTTGGGCAAATGCCCCCAATCCTCGGCGCGCTGGGCGGCGTCGCGAACCAACCCACGCAAACCGCGTCCCGGCAACTCGGGCAAACCGTCGCCGTCTTTGTGGACCACGGCGTCGACGGCCAAGCCACCGCCGCGCCCGCTGCCGATGTGCCAATAACTTTCAATGGCGACATGCAGGAAAAAACAACTCATGAAACCCTCCCCTTCACATCGCCGACGGCGGCCAAGGCCACGGCGTCGGCCACGGGTGAACGATTTTGGGCGTCAAAAAGCGGGAGACGATCATCGCACCCTTTTTGGTCCTTGGTGCGACGGGTGAGCCGTCGCAACAAGGGTTCCAACTCGGCCAAGGCATCGGGCGCGTTTTTGGCCAAATTTTCGCGCCAACGGCGTTGCGCTTTTCGGGTGTGCTGCTCACCCAGGTACAGCGCTTTTTGGAGTTCTCGAACCGGGCCGCGTCCCAGGCGCCCCAGTAGGTCGGTCAAGTCGTAGAGGTCACCCAAATGGGGTAAAGGTCCATCGGGTGCGCCGTCAAGGGCATAGGGCTGCATGGTCAACCAGTGCCCGTCGCGGGTGGTTTTCTCGAAGGCAACGACGGCCTCCCAATCGTCGATCATGGCGGTGGTGATGCGGTGGAACGCCAAAGTAGCGGGCGCGACCACCGCGTCCGCCACAAGCCCGGCGGCTTTTGCCGTTTTTTCGCCGGCCGCTTCTTCGGCCGCGGCTTTGGCGGCGGCTTTGGCCGCTTTTTTTGCGGTTTGGCACAGCGATTCCGCCAAGTGGTACGCCATATGGAAGGGCTGTTTCGGTTTAATAAATGCCACGCCCGCGGCGGCACTGAGGTGATCCGGCAGGGTTAATCCCGACAGCTTGGCGAAGGCGGCGCGGGTTTCGACCGCAAAGGCTTCTTGGAAACAGCGGGTGAATGCCAAGGCATCCGCGGCACGGGTCACCAGCGTGACGTCATCCCCACCGAGCACCAGAAAACGCACCGGTGCCACTTTTTTGTGGGGCTTGCCGGCTGAGGCGGCCAAACCGGATTTGAACAGGTCGATGCAAGCGGTGCGCGCCGCGCGGTGGGTCGCGTCCTCGACGGCTTTGGAAAAGGCCGCCGGTAAATGGGGAAAGGCGGCGGGGTTTTCGGCCAGGGCCGCGTTTAAGTTTTCGACAACCGCGCCGAGCCCGTTGCCGTCGATGTGGATGACGGCGATGTATTGATCGGTTTCATGCTCATTAATAAGGGCGTCGCCGCTGCTGTGATCGTCGGTCGGCACAAAGGACAGCGGAAAAACCAAATCATCCGCGTCACTGAGATTGAGCTTATCCTCGAGGAAAGCACCGCCGACCGCGGCGGCCTGTTTGGCGCGACAGACCGCGTCGGCGAGGCGGCCATGCTTCAAAACGACGGCGGGATCACCGGTGAGCGGCGCCCGTCTGGCGAGGGGTGAGCCCGCGGGTAGGTGTGGCATGTGGCGGTTACGGCCGTCGTGTAAGGCGGCGTCCAAGGCGCGACGGGTCGCCGCGTTGTAGTGTTCGGCCTCGTGCAGGGCATGGCAAAAACCAAGGCCCGGCACTTTGTGGGCGACATAAAGCGACCACAGGTCACGCAAGGCCTCGGCATCGGCACGCGCGCGGATTTGCACCAAAAAAGAACCACCGGCGCGACGGGCGAAGTCCTCATCTTTGATCGGCAGCCCCAAGGCCTCGATCACGCGCGTCAGGTCGCGACGGGTCAGTTGATCGACCAGGGCGCTGGCACCGACCATCTCCCGCAAGCGGTCGGTGGCAAAGATGTAAGGTTGAATGCCGTTCACCTTGAATTGGTAAAAAAACATAAATCCTCCGGGGTGGGATTGAACCCGGGTTGGGGGGTTCACCCGGTGGAAAGGATGTTTTGGTTGTTTTTTTCGTTTTTTGTTCGGCGTTTTTGAAAAAGAGCCCGGGCACGGTGCCTAGCGAGGGCGGGAAAGTAGAAAAAAAGCATCGTCCGGAAAAATCACAAACCACCTATTCATAAACACTTATGCTAACAGCGAAAAAACGAAGACAACTTTTGTTAAAAAAAATGACGGTTGACGCGAAAAAAACCTCAAAACCTTCCTTTCATGAGGGCAGAACCCAATTTATGAATTCGGAAGGGAGAACCATTCATGTTTTTTCGTGACTTTGTCGTGACCGTGACCCCGCTGTCACCCACCCGCACGCGCCTGTCGCTGGCCAGGCCGCTCGAGGAACCGCTGGTGGAGGAAATTGAACAGCCCGAGGTCCTCAAAACCATTTTGAACGAGGTTGATGTTTTATTAGCGACCCAATATGAAGAACCAAAAAAAGACGGGAAGGACCCGCGGCAAGTCCAGAATGAACGAGAGGCACGCAAGAAGGCGCTGGGCCACGCGTTGTACACCACCTTTTTTTCCGGCACCTTTGCCGAGGCGTTTAACCGTCGTCGCGCGGAAGAAGGCAATTTGCGGATAAAAATCCAGCCTGCCGAGAACTGCAACGCGGAAGCGTTTAGCCACTGGTTTTTCCAAACCCCCTGGGAACTCATGATCGCACCCGGCGAATTTAGCCCTCTGTGCACGACACACAAGATCTCAATGGTACGCCACTGGGTGCCCAAAGAACACGCGCGCCACACAAACCCGATCCCGCTACCGAAGGTACTCAAAATTCTGGTGCTTACCGCCAATACTCCCAATCCCAAATTAAGGGAAATCGACGCAACGCGTTTTAATCAACCGATTTTGGACGTTTTTAACGACAACCCCAAGTTTGAAATCACGGTGCTCGATCAGCCCAGCTTGGCGACACTGCAAAGCACCATCGCTGAAACGGCGCCCCACATTTTGCACATTACCGGACACGGCTCACCGCCAATGCAACGCGGTATACTTGAAGACCAACTTGCTTACGACGAACTGGGATTACTGCACTTGTGCAAAGGCGACGGGGGCAAGCCGACCATCATCAGCGCGCACGAATTGTTGGCGGTACTCCGGCCCAAGATGGATTGTTTGCGGTTGGTCACCTTGGCCTCTTGTTACTTAGGACGCGCGAGTCGGCGCGATGTGGCCGGCGGTTTTGCGGCCACCCTGTGCGCGGGCGGGGTCCCCGCGGTGGCGGCCTTCCAATTTACGCTCACCTACGAGGGCGCAGACGTCTGGATCAAAACCTTTTACGAACGCTTGGCAAGCGGGGATCGACTCGATACGGCCATGGTACACGCCCGCGGCGCGTTAAACGCCGACGGTACCAAGGGCCGTATTCGAGACCTGGAATATGGCTCCCCACTGCTGATTACCCGGTTGCCCGACGGGCGCCTGTTCCGACGCGCGCAAACCGTCGCCGTGGTTTCTCGTGCCGAAACGCCGCCGACCACCCAGGATGAAGATACCGATGTACTCGACTTAACCCCTTACTTCCAAGGAAAAGGTCTCAAAAATCCGCGGCTAAGGTCAGGGTTTGATTGGGACCAAACGATTTACCCCCAGCTCACCGACCTCACCCGCAACCTGACCGAAGCCTTGCCGCTCACCTTCGAAGGCCGCATGCACCAATCGATTGCCGTCGCCTTGGGTTACATCTTTAACGAAACCCGCGCCATGGATATCCGCCTCAACCAGGTCAACGGGAGCAACGAAAACCAAACCGAGACGTGGCACGCCCGGGGTGAACGCGAAACCACCGAACTCTCGGAAACCATTCACGCGGGTCACCCCGAATCCGAGGATTTTATTGCCTGCATCTCCATGGCCAACCACACCCGCCAAGGCGCGCTGGCTTACGTCAAAAACCACCCCGAACGCTTCCCCCGCGGTTACCAAACCTGCGTGGAATGGTCGCCCCTGAACGGCCCCAGCAGAGAAAGCATTCCCCATCACGGCGTGGCCCGCTATGTGGCGCGTCACATCGGCAACCGCATCAAAGGGCTGTCGCAAAGCGGCGATACCCCCATCAAACGCATCCACCTCTTTCTATCCGGTCCCTCCGCGATGGTTTTGTTCTTGGGGATGCGGTTGAACGCCTGCCGTGCGGTGCAGCTGTACGAGTTTGTGGCGGCGGAAAGTGCCTATGTACCGTCCCTGCGCCTGCGTTAATTCAATCAATCACAATCGGATTTCAATCGATGGGGTAGAATCATGACACACATTCAAATGAACGAGGTGTCCGCGCGCATGGCGTCGGAAGAATTTGGGGAAAAACTCAACCAACATCGCAACACGTTAATGGCGTTTTTCCGGCGCCGTAATTTTCGTCAAGAAGAATGCGAAGACCTGACCCAGGACACCATGACCCTCGGCCTTCAGAAGCAAGCCAACTATGAGGAAGAGGGCAACATGCAGGCTTGGGTGATCACCCTCGCCAAGAGCACGATCAGCGGTTTGCAACGCTACAACCAGGCCAAAAAACGGCAAAAGGTTACGGTTCCCTTTTCGGAAGGGACGGTCGAAACCGATCTGCAAAACATCTTGATGCAGCCCGAGCCCCAAGACCCAGCCCTCGCCAAACGGCTGTGGGCATGCGTCGAGCGGTTACCGCCCGAACTGAACCACGCGCTGGTGTTGCGGCTGCAGGGCCACACGCTCGAGGACTGCGCGCTCCTGCTCCAAACCAAAGCCGGCGTGGTCGACCGTCGGTATAAAAAAGCCCTCAAACATCTGGCCGAGGAGTGGCACGCATGAGCTTGCAATCAACGGGCACGCACCGGCCCGAGCCGGATGCGCCGGCCCAAGCCTCGTCCTTCCTGGGTTACCTCGAGGCCAAAAAACAAAGCACCGGCGGCTGTCCCGACCTCTCCGACTTACTCGGCTACGTCAACGGCAGGCTCTCCCGCGAACGGCAGCAGCAGGTACGCGAGCACTTGGTGGTCTGCGCCGCTTGCAGCGCCCAGGTGCTTAAGATCGCCAAGGCCCCACCCAAACGAAACCCGCCGTTTGCCTCGGTCGTCGCCCTGGTGCTGATTCTCGGCCTTTCTGTCACCGTGGCCGTCCTTTGGCCGGAGCGGCACCGCGCCGACAGCGATTTCGCGCGCCTCGAACCCGTCGGCCGGATTGCCCGCAACGCGGTGCCGGTTCACCGGTTGAGCCGGGATCCCAACAAACCGCTGTTCATCCAACTCAATACCGACGATCTCGAGGATCACACGACCTATCGCATCGAGTTGTTGCAAGGGGATCCACCGCGGGTCGCTTGGCAGGAAACGGGGCTCGCGCGCCAACCGGACCGCAGCTTCATGATCAACCTACCGCGCCGGTACAGCCAGGGGGTGTTGCATTTGCGGCTCCTCGGCGACGACCGCATCATTGCCGAATACCAACTTCACCTAATGGATCCCTAGGACGGAGACACCCCATGAATCGCCTTTTGCCCCTGCTCGGGCTCGCGCTGCTGTTTTTCGGCTGCGAACAGGAGAACTCCGTTCGCACCCCAAGCGCGCCGGCGGCGGTCCCAACCGCGCCGCCGGCCCAACCCCTCGCGGGCCGTCACCAAGTCACCATGGCGCCCGGTGACACCCTGCGCTTCACCCAATCCCTTACGGCCGGCCAGGCCTTGGTGCTGCACCTGCAACAGGCCGGGGTCGACCTGCGCCTCGCTTTGCATGACGGCGAGGGTCAACGCTTGGCAACCGTCAATCAGCGCATCGGCGCCTTCGGACCGGAAACGCTGTGGTTCCAGGCGGACCGCGACGGCGTTTACCAGGTCGAGATCGCCGCCGTCGGCCGCCTTGCCGGGACCGCCGTGTTAACCGCCCATCGCCCGCGTTCAGAGGAACCAGGGTTCCAACGCGCGCTGCGCGCCTTTGCCTTCACCCAAAAGCTCCAGCAGCGAGAAACAACCGCGGCGGTGGCTGAACTGGAAGAACACCTTGCGCTTTGGCGCCAAGCCGAACATCCGCGCCAAACGGCGGCGGCGCTTTACGCGCTGGCCGAAAAGGTCGCGCCCACCCAACGCCCGCGCGCCGTCGCCCTGTTGCGCGAGGCCTGGGTTTTGGTCCGCGAGCACCATGCACCCTTTTGGGCGATGGTCGTCGGCAACCGGCTCGCCTTCCACGAACATCTCAACGGGGAGCCGGAACGGTCCGAACATCAGTTGCGCGCGTGCCTCGACCTGGCCCGGCTGCACGACAACGGCTGGTGGCAGGCCTTCCTCCGCAAACAAATGGGTCGCGCCGACCATGACCGCTGCCGCCACGTCGCCGCCCTGGAAAACCTGACGGAAGCAGCGGCCCGGTTCGAAGGCCTTGGTGATCGGAAACAAGCGGCCGAGACCCTGGTTGCGAAAGCGGAGACGCTGTTCGTGGTCGGCCGGCTGATCGACGCCGCGGACGCGCTGGATCGCGCCGAGCTTCTCAACGAGCACGGCACCTACCCCGCGGTGCGCATCTCGATCCTAATGCAACGGGGCTGGTTGTGCCAACGCCGCAAGGATTACAGCGGGGCGGAAGCCATGATCCGTGCCGCTTTGGCTTTAAAAACGGCGGTCGCGGGCGAGGCCAAAACCGTGGGCATCCGCGACCGTCTGGGCACGGTGTTGCGCCTGCAGGCGCGTCTACCGGAAGCCGAGCAGGTTTTTCTGCAGGCGCTTGCAATCGCAACCAACGGCAAGCGGCCGGACCACGCGGCGGTCGTTCGCATCAACTTGGCGCGGGTCTTCCTGGCCCAAGATCGACTCGGGGAAATTGATCTGGAGAACCCGTTGGCGACGCTCAACGCGCTGGGTGACGCCGAAAGTGTCGCGGAGGGTTACGCGGTGCTGGCCGAACGCGCCAAGAAACAAGAGCAATCGCTTGAAGAACTGGCGCACCTTGAAGCGGCGCTGGCCGCCATGGACCGGGCGCGCGGCGACAGGCATCACCCCCGCACGAGCCGGCCTTACATCGCCGACCGCTTCGCCCTCATCACCCGGACGCGCGACCTCTTGCTCCGGCTGGATCGCGAGGACCCAAGCGCGGGTTACCGCCAACGGGCCCTCGCGCTGATGGAAAAGGTGCGCGCGCGAACCTTGCGCGAGCAGATCCACGCCGGGCCGAGGGACAACGACCCCGGCGCCGCGGCACGGGCTGGGATTAACCGTTTGGAACAAGCGCGGCTCGCGGCGGCGGCCGTGGGAGATGCGGCCGAGGTGGCGCGTTTGTCGGCGGCGATTCGCGAACAACTGTTGGCGCTTTCGCTGCCCGCGCCGCCCCTCGCCGCGGTGCCGACCTACGACCTAAGCACCCTTCGCACCGAATTGCTCAACCCGCAACGACGGCTGGTGGTGTTTGCGCTGGGAAAATCGCAAAGCCGGGTCTTGGTGATCGGGCCCACCTCGTTTATCGTCCATGACTTGCCGCCGCGCGCCATTCTGCAAAACGGCTTTGACGCCTTGGCCCAGGCCGTCACCGTCCACAATCCGGTGCAAACCAAACTGCTCACGCGCAAGATGGGCAAACTCTTGCTGGAACCTTGGATCGCCGAGGTCGCCGGTAAAACCCTGCTGCTTGTTCGCGACGACGGCTTGCACACGCTGCCTTTTTCCCTGCTGCGCCATCCCGTCAGCGACCGCTACCTAATTGAGGAACACCGGCTGGTCGACCTGCCCTCGGCGTCCATCGCCGTCGACCTGCTGCGTCGTGCCCGCGCGCGCGGCAAGGCCGATCTGCCGGGGGCGGTGTTTGCCGATCCGGTTTATCCCGAGCAGGTGGTTGCGGACGCCGACGACCTGCACCAAACCTATGGCGCGGGGCTGTTCCAGCCCTTGCCGATGTCGGCGCGGGAAGCCGAGGAAATCCGTCGCTTGGCCGCGGGCACCGAGCTGTTTTTGGGCCGCAACGCATCACCCGCCCGGCTGACGAACCCCGCCGGACAGCGCCGCCCCTTCCTCCATTTCGCCGTTCACGGCTTGTTGCACGAGGATGAAGCGCTGTCGGGTCTGGCCCTTTCAGCGGATGCGGGCGCGGGCGACGGCGCGGTGGACGAGAACGGGATTCTCCGCTGCCACCAACTGGAAGCGATGTCCTTACCGGTCGACCTGGTTGTCTTGAGCGCCTGCCGCACGGCCCTCGGCGCCACCTGGCGGGGCGAAACCCCCATCGGACCCGGCCGCGCCTTCCTAGCGGCGGGCGCCACCCACGTGATGATGACCGCCTGGGAGATTGACGACCACGACGCCACCGTGACCTTTATGACCCATTTCTATACCGCGCTGCTCCAGCAGGGCCAAACCCCAACCACGGCCTGGCGCCACGCCCAGCGCGCCATGATCGCCGCAAACAGCGACCCCGCCCACTGGGCCGGGTTCCTACTGAGCGGCCCACCGCCCTAGTCCGCAATTCTCAGCCCCATTTTTGCCGGCCGAGGCACACCCCACACACCCGTCAGTGATGGGCATGGCCGTGGTCTGCCCGCGTTCGCCCGCGCCTTATTGCCGGTGGAACGATGCCTCATGCCCAGCCCAAGCCCCGCGTTTCGGCCCTGTTGCCGACGTCACCCATCCCAGGAGAAACCATGTTGTTTTTGTTGACCCTCGCCCTGTTAAGCCAGACCCCAGCCAACCCCGAAACACCGACCGCGCAGGCAGCCTCGGCGAAATTAACGGCCCTCGACCAAAAACTCGCCGCTGTAACCCAGCAGCAAAAATTTCTCGAGACGCAGTTTGGGCTAGGCGACGCCAAGCTCGACACCAAAATCGAAAAAGAAATGGCAAAGCTAGAACGCACGGTCATTTCTTGGAACTCCTTTGTTGCCATTGCGCATTCCCTGCTCGTCGCCAACCTGTTTTGCATCATCGGGGCCTTTTGGAAAGCGAAAACCCTGCTCCGCAAAGAGATGGAGCGGAAGTATCGCGACGATTGGAAGGCCCTGGAAACGTTAATCGACAAACAAAACTTGCAAGAAAAGCTCGTGATCGAAACACGGATTCTGTTGTTGTCCTCGGCCGTATCCTCCGAGACCAAGCACCGTCTGCGCCGATGGGGGATGACCTTGGTCGCCACCCAAGACCCTGACAGCTTTCAAACCAACCCTACCCCCGACGCCTACGACCTCATTCTCTTTGATCAGGTAGACGCGGCAACAGTGAACAAAGTCATGGCGGCCCACCCACGTGTCTACTGCGTGGCCTTTTCGCCGGAAAGGTTACTTGGTTTGGCCTACCAGGATCGCATCAACCTGGCCAATTCACCCATCACCCTGTTTACCCGCATCTTAGAAACAGCACGCTTCCGCCTGCACCAAATCGGCGAGGTTTAACCAAAAGGGTTTGGACATTTCGGCTTGGAATCACCGAGCCGACGTGACCTGACCCCGACCAACCCCAACCGGACCCAAGGTCCACAACGTCACCCAAAGGAGACCCCATGCACGAACAACCCAACGAAGAACAAGCCCCACACATTCAGGCTGTCGGGGCCGACGCGCCCAAAGTTGACCCGCAAGAACCCGACCCCGACGATCCAAAAACCGGGTTGAGCGGCGACGACAGCGCCGTCGCCTTCGCCCTCGGCACCAACAGGCGGGCACGGGCAACGGCGATTCAGTCGGCCGACCCCGACGAATCCGACCCCGACAACCCCAAGGCGGGTACTTTGGACGGGGGTGCCGACGCGATCAGCCACGCCTTGGGTACCGCGCGACGTCGCCGACCTTAGCCGTCGCGGGGCGCGGGACATCCCCGACCGGCGTCCCCGCATGCCTGCCGCCCTTGGCTGGACGAGCCGTTGAGGCTTCCTGCTCATTCCTCATGATTCCGCGACAACAGCGTTAAACGCCCACTCAGCTTGCGTGAGGAGCACTTGGCGGCTGCCGAAACGAACGAACCCCGTATTATGAGCCGCCTCGGTCCCACCCGCACCAAGCCCAATGCGTTTCTGAACCATCATCACCGCAAGGGGGGCACAGGATGGCGTCGGTTGATTTTTTTCCATTTCTACTACGGCTTGGGTCGGTGGTCCCGGCCCATTTTCAGGGCGTCTCATCCCTGCTTACGCCACGCATTCTGACTGCTGTGTCCGCGCCTCTGTTCTCAGTGCCACCAAAGCGGCCTTCGAAGAAACAGGTCCACCATGACCCACGTTGGTGAACTTTAATAATTCAGTGGGACCCCCACTTTTGTCGGCCCGCCACGCCCAGGGTAAAAAACCGTGAAAAACCTGTTGAAGCGCGGCATCTGCTCCGATGACATAATAAATGACCTTGGACCTAAGAAGCGCGATAACTCGCGGCGATTTTGGCGTAACCTCTGGGCTGCAACGGCTTGTAAAAAAGCTCCGGGCCAACGGGTGCGGTCGGGCACGACCCCGGTTCGCTTTTTCCAAACCCTTTCGCTCCCCATCTCCAGCCAGAATCCCTCAGATCAGCGCTTCTTCAGTTGGATCATTCGCGCCTGTTCGACCCATTTCACGAGGATTCGCACCCATGACCTCGCTCCTCCTGCTCCCCTGCCTCTGGCTCCAACTCGTTGCCGCCGACGACGCCTTCTTCCAACTCAACCTGTGGGACGTCTCCACCCGCAACGCGGCACTTTCGCTGACCCAGGATGCATCCGGGTTGATGTGGATCGGCGCCAACGACGGCCTGCTCTACCACGACGGCGCACGTCTTCATCGCTACGCCTCGCCCCGCGCGGTGGAAACAGGGTTGGACGGGGCACGTGTCCTTGCCTTGGCCCGTGATCCGAACGCGGGCATTTGGATTGGCACCGACATCGGCCTGTTCCACCTCCTTCCCGAGCAAGGCACCCTCAAACACTACCGCGCCGACCACCCGCCGGACTCAGATCCACCACCCAATCGAAGGTCCTCGGAACGCTTACCGCAAACCAAGGTTTGGTGCCTTTATTTCGACAGCCACGCCCGTTTGTGGGTGGGGACCGAGTCCGGCTTGGCACGTTTCCATCCCGAAACGGAAACCTTCACCCTTTACCAAAAACAACCCGATAACGCCTCCGGCCTGCTGCACGCGATTGTTTACGCGGTCGTTGAAGATTTGGACGGCGCGTTGTGGATCGGCACCGGCGGCAGCCTGCAAAAGTTTGATCCCGAGCGGGAAACCTTCGACAACCACATCCACGCGTCCGGCCTCGATATGGGCCGTTTTGCCGGCGGTGTCTACGCGCTCCGGGTCGACGCGACCAACCGCATCTGGGCCGGGGTTGCCATTGAACACGCGCCCGCCAAACAAAGCCGATTGATCCGGTTGAGCGCGGACCGCCAACGGCTCGATACCATCCCCGTTCCCACCCCCACCGGCCCCTCGGACAAAGCCGTGCGTGCGCTGGAAGCCGACGGGCGCGGCGGTTTTTGGTTGGCCCTGAACGATCCGCGCGGCGGCGGCTTGTACCGCCTCGACCCCGAAAACAACAAGGTCCAACACGTACACCCCCACCAACAAAGCGCGCCCAGCCTGATGCATCAATCCATTCAGACCATGACCCTCAGCGCGCGCGGCCGGCTCTGGATCGGCACCATGGACCAAGGCATTTTTGTGCTTGACCGTCACCGCGCCCTATTCCACCCCGTGCGCCCGGATGCCAATCGAGCCGATTCCCTCGTGGGCCGCCAAGTATGGGGCATGGCCGAGGACGAAAATGGTCGCCTGTGGATCAGCTCCGTTTTTAACGGCTTGGAACGCTGGGATCCCGCCACCAACCAAAGCCTGAGTTTTGCCAACCTGCCCGACAACGCCGCCCCAACCCCGATCCGCATGAGCACCGATCTCTACCGTTCGCAAAACGGGCAAATCTACCTCGCCGCGTTCGGCAAAGGATTGCTGCGCCTCAACCAAGACGAAACAGCCTTTGAACAGGTTTTCCCCAACAACGACAACCCCGCGCGCGTCGACCTGTTCGTCCGCGCGATTCGTCGCGGCCCCAACGGCGCCTTATGGCTGGCGACCACGGCCGATATGGTGCTGTTCGACCCCGAAAGCGGACTTTCCCGCCGTTTTGATTACCCCTGGCCGGCGGAAGAACAACCCTTCATCATCCGCGCGGTGTCCGAACCCCGTCACCATTCAATCTATATCGCGGCAAGGGATCAGCCCCTGCTCCGCTTCGATACCACCACCCATCGCTTCGACCCACCCCTCGCCGAAACGCCTCGCGACCTGCAAATCAACGGCTTACACCTTGACGCGGAAGCGCTGGTTTGGATCGCGACCAGCAAAGGCTTGGTCCGCTATGATCCCGCATCGGCCGTGTTCCGCAACCTATCGGGGGATCTCGGCTTGCCCGACGCGTCCCTCTGGAGCCTCGGCGAGAGCCGCGACGGTTCCTTTTGGTTGCACGGTCCCGGGGGCTTGTGGCAAATACAAAAAGATTGGGGCACCCCGCGCTCGTTTCGCTTGCCCGCCGGATTCCAAGCCCGGCTCAGCAGCAATACCACCTTCTACCAAGCCCCGAGTGGCCGCATTTACCTCGGCGGCAATCCCGGTTTTGTGTACTTCGATCCCGAGGCCGCCGAGGTGCCGGCCCGCCCCTCCCCGGTCCTACTGACCGGACTGCACACCGCCTTCGATGAACGGCGGCTCGAAAGCCCCCTCGCCATCGCCGCGGCGGGGATCACCGACACCGGCGTGACCCTTCCGTTTGACCAAACCGATATCACCCTCCATTTCGCCGCCCCCGACAGCAACGAGGGCAATCCCCCGAGTTTTTCGACCTTCCTCAAAAACCACGACAGCGATTGGCGCCCACCCAGTCTCGGCAATGTCGCGACCTACTCACGGCTCAAACCCGGCCGTTATGAATTCCAGGTCAAGGCACGTAACGCCGACGGTGTGTGGCGCAACGAACCCTTCCGCATCCCGATCACCGTGCTGCCCCCCTGGTGGCAAACCACGGCGGCGAGACTCGGCTTTGTACTCGCGGCCATCCTGCTTTTGGTTGCAGGAGACCGTTTTCGCGCCAACCGCGTTTTGGCACGCGCCCGCGCCGACCACCAGCAGCGCGAAGCGGAAACCGCGCTAAAAGCGGCCCAATATGAAGCCAAAGCGGTGGCGGCCGAGGCGGAAGCCCTGCGCCAAGAAAACGAACGCAAAAACCTGGCGCTGGCCAAGGCCCGCGAGCTGGAGGAAGCCAACAGCCATCTGGCCCAACAAGCCGAAGCCCTGCGACGCGAACGCGAAACCACCGAACGTCAGGCCCAAGAACTCGTGGAACAGGACCAACTGAAATCCCGTTTTTTCGCCAACATTTCCCACGAATTACGCACCCCGCTGGCCCTGATCCTCCCCTCGTTGGTCGACCTAAAAACCCATCGCCACGGACCCTTACCCGAGGGTTACGCCCGTTTGGTCGAAGCCGCCCATCACCAAGGCAACCGCCTCTTGCGGTTGATCAACCAACTGCTTGACCTCGCCAAACTGGAAGCGCACCACATGCCGTTACGCGCCCGACACGCCGATCTAACCCGCTTCCTACAAAACATGGTCACGGTTTTCGAACCCGCCGCCGCTCAACGCGGCATCGCGCTGCGTTTCACCGCCGCCGAGGACGTCCGCCACGGCATTTTCGAAGCGGAGAAACTGGAAAAGGTGATCGCCAATTTGCTGTCCAACGCCCTCAAATTCACCGGTGAAGGCGGGAAAATCAAGGTCGCCCTCGCTCGGGAACCACGCAACGGGGCCGACTGGGCCGTGATCCAAGTGAAAGACACCGGGATCGGTATGGACCCTGACGAACAAAATCGCGTATTTGATCGCTTCTACCAAGTTGGTCGCGAGAAAAACGGCCAACAGGGCACCGGCCTCGGTCTCTCCCTGGTTCGCGAACTCACCGAACGCCACCATGGCACGGTCACCCTGCAATCGGAACCCGGCTTCGGCACCACCTTTACCCTTTACCTCCCCCTGGAGGCAAGCGCTTTTGCGGCCGGGGAAATCGTCGAAGACACGGACCCTTGTGACCCCTCCCCCAACCCTCTGGAAACCGCCGAACTGGTCAGCCTCCGCGAGGTAGCAATCCCAACACCGGCGGCACCGCAAGCCGCGGACGACGCGCGACCGCTGATCCTGCTCGCCGACGACCACGCCGATTTCCGCGCCTACCTCGCCGAAAACTTGGCGCGACGCTTTCGCGTCGCGGCTTATGCCACCGGCGCCGAGGCCCTAGCGGCCGTCAAAAAACACGCGCCCGATTTGGTGCTAAGCGATGTGACCATGCCCGATATGGACGGTTTTGAATTATGCCACGCGCTTAAGAGCGAGGCGGATACCGCCCACCTGCCCGTCATTTTGCTCACCGCCAAAGCGTCCGACCAAAGCAAACGCGAGGGTTTGGCCCTCGGGGCCGACGCCTATTTGGCCAAACCGGTGGAAATGGCCGAGCTGGTCCTGCGAATGGAAGGCCTCATCGAAACCCGGCGCTCTCTGCGCGACCGCTACAGTAAAGAACTGGTGCTCGGTCCCAAACGCATTGTCGCTGATTCCGCCGACGAACAGTGGCTGCGTCATTTGCGCGAGGTGGGCGAAACCCACCTGGCCGACGCCGATTTCTCCGTGGCCCGTCTTGCCGAGGAGATCGGGCTCAGCCGTCGCCAGTTACAACGCAAACTCAACGAGGTAACCGGCCTGTCACCCTCCGCCTTTTTGCGCTCCATGCGCTTGCAGCGCGCCGCCGATTTATTGCAACAACAGGCAGGCACCGTGGCGGAAGTCGCCTATGCGGCCGGCTTCAAAAACCCCGACCATTTCTCGCGTGTCTTTTCGCAAGAATTCGGCACGGCCCCCTCCAAATTTGCCGGCACCTCACAAGACCGGTAACGTCGGGACAGGCCCTGTTGCCAAGAAAGACCACCGCTAAACCCAATAAAACCTGCAAAACGTCCGACCGAATCGGACAGACAACGTACCAAATCGGACATCTCGGCCGGTCACAAGGATATGTCCGAGCCTTTTTTCCCATGAGGGCGTACATCCTAAACACCAGCGCGATCCCACCCTCATTTCGGGGTAACGATCCATTCACCACGCCGCTGGAATTCCGATTAGGGTTTGTCACCATGTCTCAGTTTTGTCTGCCGCTCCTATGTGTGTTGTTATTCCATTCCCAAACCGACCTGGATGGGTTCGTTCGCTTCCAAGATGCCGATGCGCCGACCGCGATTCAGCAGCCCGCGCAAAAAAACGACTACCTTGCCGCCCTCGCCGAGCCGACCCCGCCGCCCACGCTACCGCGTTTTGTCATTGGGTTGTGGGTGCTGAGCGCGGTGACCACCCTCATTTTTGTTTTTTCCCTGCCCCGCCGCTGGATACGTGGTCCCCAATCCGGCATATCCCGAACCCGACGCAAACCGCCCACGCAAAAGTTTGCCGCCGCATCACGCCCCACCGTCCGCTCCCGCGGCGCGTCCTATGCCGACGAGCTTCCCTTTTCAGCCAGAGACCGGTTCCTCCAAGACGTGGACGCCGTTCTTGAAAAGAACCTGTCGGATCCGCGCTTTGGTACCGTGGCACTCGCGGTCGCGCTGGGTTTCAGCGAGCGAGACTTTAACCACACCTTCAAAACCATGGCGAACAAAACACCCACCCTCTACCTGCGCGAAAAACGCCTAACCACCGCGATGGTCTTGCTTAAAAGCCAAGTGGGCACCGTTTCCGAGATCGCTTACCGGGTGGGTTTTAACGATGCACGTGCCTTCACCACCCTCTTTCAAAACCGCTTCGGCATCGCCCCAAGGGCCATCCTGCACGTCTAACCCGCATTGCTCACCAGCCTTGTGCGTCGCAAGCCAAAAAACCAGCTATCACCGCGTTTGCTCGGTCAAGCGGCCATCGTCGTAGGGCTGCTACGCCTGTGCCCAATTTCGGTTGCAAGCTTTGTGCTACAAGGGTTTTTGACAGGCTCGCGACCAACCCTCGTGAGTCATGTGGGCTAGATCCAATTCGCACCACCGGGGGCAATGCAAAACGTTTAATTATTCCCGACACAAAGGAAATATCACCAACCCCGTCAAAGGCGCTCTCCCTATAAACTACTTTTTTTCAAACAACTTAACTGCAACACGCACCTCCCTGACCATAATAATTGCCGTAAACTCGAAAACAACGACACCCCCCGAAAAAATCTCGGTGTTATACTTACTCAGCAATCTTCTAACAAAGGTCTCAGGGTTTTTCGCACCGTCCTTCCAAATTCGTCCTGTCCTTTTTCACGCAAATCCCTATTCGGGCTTTGTTTCACGGTGATCGGCTTTATTGCATACGCGTGCCGCCAACGGCTCGCACGCTCACCGTGCCCCAACACTTGGAAGGTGGAAGCGTGAGCGGGATTCAAAACCTTTTGCAGACCGAGCATTTTGCAACACGGATCGCACCGGCGACTGACCAGGCACCTCGGGAAACACCCTTCGTTTCGTTGCCGTCGGTTGACGGTGACCGTTTTTCGTTTAGCGGCGAAGGGGTGGCGTTGTTTGAAAAAAGCACGGTCTCGAAAGGCGGCGTTCCTGAAAACGCGGCGGCTCGGGAACAGCAAACAGAAGCCGCAAGTTCGCTTTAGAACGGTCGTGCACCGGTCGTGAGGGGCCGCAACCGACCAAACTGAAATCACATCATCACTTGATGGAAAGGTAACGCAGATGAAATTAAGACGGGTTATTTTAGTCCTCTGCCCTTTCTTTATACTTGGGTTCGCCCAAGAACCGTTTCATGAAAACGAGAAAAGGCCTTTTAAAAAAGGCATGGACATCGCAAACGCTTATGGCGCGGAACAAGCCCACGCCTACTTTAACGATTGCCATTTCCAAACCCAAGATCCCATGTGCTTTTACGGTTTAGCGTATACATGGTACATGATGGGTGAAAATGATAAATCGATTGAAATGGTCGAATATTTACTTGCCGCACAACCCGCGGGCGACAAATTCAACGGCCATTGCTGGGCACTCATGGGCGCAAACCGAATTTGGATGCGCGAGTTTGAAGCAGCGCAAGAGCCCTTGGAAAAAGCCTTGGCTTACTACAAAAAAGCGGGACACAAACGCAACATGTTTAAGGTTTTGGTCCAACTCGGAAACGGTAAGTTACGTGCCGGTCATCTTGAAGAAGCGGATCGGTATTTCGAACGCGCAACCTTTTTGGCGATCTCAGAGAAGGTCAACAAAGGCCATCTCTACAGCTTGCGCGGTATCTCGGCTTACACCCAAGAGAAAAAAGCGGTTGCGCTCAATTTCGCCCAGTTGGCCTTCCTGGAACATGAGGAAATCGGGGATCGCCGTGCCATGGTGGACTCCCGTGCCTACATCGCCTTCTTTCAGTATGAAACGGGAAAGCAAAAAGAAGCTGAATTTTCGATCCAACAAGCCAAGGAAATGAGCGAAATACTCGAGATTGAACCCACAACCTGGGCAACATTGGTCGAAGCCTACATTAAAAAATGTGAACAACCGGAACACTATAAAAACACGGTTGTGTCGAATCTAAGTGAGGAGAAAGGGTATTTTCTTCGCCGTTTTATGGAACTAACGCGCAAAAAGCCCTGTCCTTAGCATGCAACAACTCAAGGAGATAAACCATGACATCCATCCAAGGTGCGGGTAATTTATTCAATGCCACCGCTTTGCAATACCAAACAAACTCGGCCGCCCCGGCAACGCAACCAAACCAAGCAACGGCGGATTCGCAGGACAGCGTGGAATTAAGTGCTGAAGCGCTTTCTTTGGCCGCGGAACCAACTTCCGACGAACCCAACAAACCGGTACCCGGGGACAATCCACAGCCTCCAGATGACATTTAATCCACCTTCAGTGCTACCACGCCGGCCCAACAGGCTTCGTTAGCCGAAGGCCGTTTTTTCAGACAAACTCGCGCGATTCCTTTCTAATGGTGCGCGAGTTTTTCTTTTCTACGGCTCTGGAATAAAATAACGTTCTAACTGATCGGGTGAAGCAATATCGGGAATTTTTTCTTGTTCAATCCCACTGGTTTTTCGCGGTGCTTCCCCCTCTATATTAAGCCGTGTATAGAGCGGCATAATACGCAAAGCCTGTTCGTCAGGAGCAGAAATAACCTCATTCTCTTGCTCGACGGTTCGCATGGGGATCAAGAGCAGCAACAGGGCAACCGCGGCCAAAAGCCACCAAGCTGACCAAGAACCTTCTCTGGTTTCCGAAGAGATCTCCTCGAACGGGCGGAAAGGAACGGGCTTGAAACCCGTTGTCGGAACAACCGCCTTGGGCGCGGGCACCAACACCGTCGGCGCCTGGGCCGAGAGAGGACGCACCATCAGCGCGCGCCGTGAAAGCCAGGCGGCACGCTGAACCGCGAGCCGCAACCGCTCCGGCCTCATGACCCGAGCTATAAAAGCCGCTCGAATTGTCGCATCCGGTGCAGCACCAGGCAAATACGGCCGTCTGCCAATCACCCAATCCAGGGCAACAGCAAAAGCACCGTGGGGGATGCGGGCAAACCAATCCTGTTTGCAGCAGGGATCCGGCGCGCCGATCTGTTTGCAGTGATCGCGTAGCAATCTGAATACCGCATTTCGCCTTTGCGGCGCGGCGAGGAAAGGTGCCGAACCGGAGTTGACATCTTCCGGCGCAAGCATCAGATAAACCAGCGAAAGATAGGCGGTGTGAAGCGCCGCATCGCCGACGGCGATTTTAAAAATCACACCGGAATAAGCGGTGTAGGGTCGTTTATTGCGGCCGACCCGCTCTTCCACCCGAATCGCGTCGCCAATCGTGCCATATTCCGCGCGCATGCGGCGGCGATAGTGATCCTCGCTCTCACGACCACGCATCCGATAACCGGCAAAAGAATGGTTGAGGGCCAAACTGCGCAAACTACGCCGTTGACGCTCGACCCGATCCGGGTCACCCAAACGCGCCGCACGCACAAAGGTGTAACAGTGTGCGCTTTTCATTTGCATAATTATGGCGAGGGTTTGGAGTTGGTATCTCATAAGCTTTGATTCACATGACAATTTAATTTGTTAAGGAAACATTACCATAAAAACGCATTCTACTGTTCAGGGAAAATAAAAACAAACCCTCGGGCCGCAAAGAACGCGCGGGATGACGATGGTCTTGAACCTGCCACCCCCTATTTCGCGCGCCAACCCTGCTCCTCAACCGCCGTCGCACCCAATGTTTGGTATGACGAGCTAAGACGAACCAAACAATCGCCTTAAACGCGCCAAGAACAGTCGTCGCGAACCGTCGAAACCCAAGACCAGTCACCTATCCTTGCCCTTCACGGCAAAGTATGGGATCGCACAGGCCGGCTTTCTCCGGCCCGGCACGTTGGAAAACACGAACACCGGCAAAGCAATTGAAAGCAACCGTCCGCGCGAAATTTTGCACAAAGGAACGGGAACACGGCGCTGCTTTCCCTTCACCAAAAAAACCAAGACCTCTATCTCACACTTTTTTTATGAATCATCTTTCGCTAAGAATGGGTGCATTCGTAAAGCAGCAATCGGTTCCACCATCCTATTACAACCATGGTCCTTTAACCCACGGCGAACCATAGCATGCTTGTAGGTACCATAAACGGGTGCTAACTTTTTACACTTAGGTCGTTTTATGATTCATGATGAAATGCTTCAATCCTTATTTAAAAAATGTCCTTCCGAATACCTATTCCATCTCGACGGGATGATTGATTTTGCGCGCGTCCGCGATCTCGAACCCTTTCGCGGTCGGAACGCGGCCAACGGCGAACGCACCTTGCGTGTACGGCTCGAGGCCTGGATGGCCGCGGCCGATTTTCCCAGTGAAGGTGACGCCCGGCTCCGCCTCCCCGACGGTTCGGTCGAACCGGCGTGGTTCGGCTCTCGCTTCAAAGGCGAACCGGTGCCCACCCGTGTGGTCAGCCGAGAACCGATTCCCTTGGTTTTCGCACCGGATGAACGCGGCGTCACCAACCACAACGGCAACCTGGACACCCTGTTCGATCAGGAAGGGGTGGTTTATTTCCACACGATCTCGGACCAGCTCAACCTGCCCTCGCGCACGCTCAAAGAATTGGCGAACCGCTACCCCAACGAACAGGAATGCTGGCGCGAAATGGGTGTGCGCAAGCTGGCCAACGCCTGGCTGGTCCGGCTGGTGGTGTTTTCCCGCTGGTACCGCACGCATTATGCGCCGCGCCTGATCGACAGCGTCGACCCAAATTGGGACGGCAACGCCTTGTTACGGCAAAAAGGGCGCCGCTTCCTGCTCTCCGAGGTCACCAAAAAAATCCCGTTTAGCGCACACCAGTTGCGCTACAAGGCGCGCCGCATGGACAACGCCAAATCGGTGATGGGCGTGTGCAAAGAGGGCGACGTGTGGGTGGTCCACATCGATCCCTTTGCGAAGTGGGTCAAGCAGGTGTGGCAGAGTTCGATTTAACGGGTCGTCTCACACCCCAACGGTCTGACAAACGCAGGGGTTGGGTGCAACCACGGGTGCGGGTGCGCCGAAGCGCGCGGCGCCGGCGCAGGCCGCCGCGCGCAAATCTTCTTCTAAATGGCTGATGTCGAAGGCACGCGAACCGATGACCTGTTGAATTCGGTCGGCCATGTGGCAGGCCTGCATCACCAAAGCCTCGGCTTGACGCGGGCCCGTTTCCAAACGCAACCGGGCGATGGTCATCCCGTTGGTATCCATGGCGGGATGTTGCAAAACGAATCGGTCGGTTTCCGCTTGGTACAGCCAGGTTAGTTGCGCGACTTGATCCGTGCGCCGCTGGGCGTGGAGGAACAGGCGGCAACGGTTGACCTTGCGGCCGCCGGGAACCGGGGTCAGGTCCCAGAGCGCGGTGTTGAGCACCCACATCTCATTTTGATAGTGGAACGGCGGTGCGTGACCGACCAAAAAAGGTCCGCCGACGCGGAACCCCTCGGGACATTGTTGGAGGACGAAACGCGAGTCATTCATGGACACCTCTGAAGCAATTAGGAAATGAATGGAACCATCAAAAAACAACAACCTTGTCGAAACGGAACTCGGTCTGGATTCGCAAGATAAAAGGTTCAAGACGTGATTATCAAACCAAGCAATGAATTGTATAAAAATGAATCACGCTTTTTCCTAACAAACGCGAACCGTCACGCGGGCAATGATTCACCGCACCGGCCCGAGGCCTACCGCGAGCCGGCGTGGTGGAACCGATGCTTAGTGTTGAATTTGCTGGAGGGGTGACATTGAGTCGGGCATGATGGCGCGCAAGGTATCAATGGGGTTCAAGAGATCCTTGAAGGTATCCAGCGTCATGGTTTTTTTGCCGCCGTTGTCGGGATCGTTGTAGTGGACGGTGCCGCCGTCGACGCCGGTAACCACGATGACATGGGCGTCGTAGCCGGTGAAACGGCCCGAAGCCATCATCGGCCCGTTTTCCAGGAATTGCGCCATGCGTTCGGGCGTCAAATCATCGGAACTGTTGTAGTTCACATCTTGAATGCCCAAACCGTTGAGTTTCTGTTTGACGCCCTGGTCGGTGGGGTCCATGCCCAGATCGTTGGGATCCAAAGTTTGGTAGGAAGGCGCTTGTTGGCCGTCGTGTTTCAACAGCATGCGCGCGCTACAGGCCCAACAGGTGTTGTTGGTTTTTTGTTTCTCGGTGCCGACATCGTGTTTTTTGGTGGTCGGCGGTTTAGGCGGCTCTTGCTTCGCTTCGGATTTGACCTTGGGCGAGGAGCTGGTTTCGCTTTTGGTGGGCGTTTCGCTTTTGGTGACGGTCACGCTTTTGGGGCTTTTGTCGCCCAAACCGCTCTGGACCACGGGTGAGCCCAGGGAATCACCACCGCTTTTGATGGTGGGCTCGGATTTGACGGATTGTTTGTCGGATGTTTTTTGGGTGGTGGTGGTTTGAACTTGCTGAACTTTGCCAAGGGTGGTGGGGCTGGAAATACCGGACATAGGAAACTCCTTAAAATTGGGGGTGAAATCGGTGGCCGCGCCGGCTCGGGTGGTGACATCGGCGGGTCGTCCGTTTTGCCGTTCGGATGCACGGCTGAGCCGTTCGGAGGTACAGCAGAGCCGTTCAGCGGTGCGGCAAAAAGGACGGCCCGGCGCGGAGATACCCGAACCTGATTAGGCCAAATAAAGCGGCAAACACCCGAGAGACCTCGGGGTTTTCCACACCAATTACCCGTTCCCACAACGGGGACGCCCGTCGGATCGGAAGCACTTCGTTTTGGTGCCGGGTGAAAGGTGCGAAAGCAAAAGTTGGATCACCACATGGGAAAAAAAGCGACGGGAGAGAAGTGGTGAAACGGGCTCGCTGCCTTGTATGGAGACGGCTGTTTGGTAAAACAACCGAGAGGGTCTCTCGTCTTGACAGGGTAATTATCGGTTCCAAATGTGGAGAAAAAATGGAGCCAAAACCACCCTCATTCGATTGTGATCAAAATCACACAATCGACACCAAAAGTGGCACTTCCCACGGCAACGCCAACCAAGTATCGCCTGCTAACCCGCTCGATTGAAGACACTTGCCTGTCCTCGCCGCACGAACCCTGCAAACGCAAAAAACCCCGCTCACCCATGGGCGAGACGAGGTTTTTTAAGCTGAACCCTGCGGCTAGAAAATCAGGCGAATTGCATCAAATGGGGCGCGTTCGGGAAAAAGCTTGAGCCGGCGTCGACCGGCGAAATGCCGCTTTGCGATTCGGGTTCAACCCATTCGCCAAAGCGGCGGCGTTGTTGGTCAAGGACGGCCACGAAGTTGTTCACGGTATTGCCGAACGCCACGGCGTCGCACTTGCTCACGACCTCGCGATAACAAAGCACCAAACGCGTTCCATCCAAAGCAAAGGCGGCCCCGCGCGTGGCTTCGCCGTCGAGGTTGGCGGCCAGCGCCCGCGCGAGTAGGGTTTCGCGACCTTGGGCGTCACATTCGGCGACTTCCCCGGTCAGAAAAAAAGAATCACCGTGGGCGGGTCCCTCAATGGTAAAAACCCGCCGTTCCCCACCGTCCAAATAAGAAATGCCGCACACACCGGCCTCATCCAATTGCAGTTGTTCGATTCCCTCGGCTTGCGCGTAGTCGTGCAGCCACAGGTTTACAGTCTCTTGGGTACTCATCTTGGTCCTCCAATGTTGACGCTGAAACGGCCGCGTGCCGTCGCAAAAACCGAAACCGCGCCGGAAACGAGCGACCCAGGCAAGCCGTCTGTTGTTCCCGAAAAAGCAGGATCGGCCGATTCGGCCGGGCACCAAGCGCGCAAAATGCGTGGTATCAAAACGCCGCGGCATCCATAAAAGGACGGGACATGGGGGCGTCAAAAAGGAAGGGCCGCCGGGTTTTGAGGTCTGTGATGGGTTGATCGGTGATCAACCGTGGATCCCCATGTCGTGTGCAAAGTTTCGGTTTCAAATGTGAAGAAAATATGGAGCACCGCGCCACCCCCGAAAGACGTGACGCGGATCACATTCACAACCCCGACGACCCCGCGACTCGGAAAAATCCTGTTTGGCGTTATCCGAGTCGCTTGGTGTTACAAGAAACGGAGGGTCAATGGGTAACGCACTGGGCGACCCTTTTTGGCGTCAACCGCCGCGAAAATAATCGGGATGGTGGTGAATAAAAAGTAGACGATAGCCAAAGGCACAACCACGATCAAACCAAGCCCGAAAGTAAAAATCGCCACCAGCATCGCCACCGCGGACAACACCAGCGTGTACAAAAAAGTCGAAATTTGAAAGTTGAGGATTTCGCGGCCGTGTTCATCGATAAAACGCGACTGGTCCCGAAACACCAACCAAACGACCAAAGGCCCGATAAAGTTGCCAAAGGGCAGGCCCAAATACAGGCTAAAAGAAACCAGATGGCAGACCATCGCCCAAACTGTTTCACGTTCTCGATCCATAGTCCCGCCTCCTCGCGAAATGGTGAATGGGCCGGCATCACGCCCACCTTAGGTAAGGGACGTATTCCCCGGGGAAAAAGGGCCGCGCCATGATCAGCCGAACCGAAGGCACGGCCAAAAGTACGCAGAATAGCACCGGTTTGGTCACTTTTGGGGAATTAGCCTTGGTGGGCGGCGACGGCGCCCCGGAACGCAACCGCGTCGCCCATCAAGGCAACCCGCAATCGAACCCCACACCACGGGCGACCGGGTTCGCCCGCAAGACCCAATCGGCGTAACCCGCGGGGCACCTTCCGCGACTAAAAAACTTTTCAGTTAATCCAAATTCAGGACGATAAAGCCGTTATACAGCTTCAAATCCATCCTGCACCACAACGGTGAAAACCTCATTTTCGGCCAGGCGTCAGTCAAGGAGTTGGTTCATGACGGCAAGTTTAACCTGTTGGTTTTTGGTACTTTGGCTATACGGTGACTGTAGCACCACCATCCTCGCCCATCCCACCACCGTCCATGGTTGCGCGCGGGGCGAGGCGGTTTTGCGCCTGGACGTGCGGGGTCAAGATCTCAGCTACCAATGGTTTAAGGACGACAGCATGCTGGTGGGGGAAACCTCGGCCGAACTGCGCATCGACAATGCGGTCGAGGCCGACGAGGGCCGTTATCAATGCGAGGTCCGCGATACCTGTAACCAGATCACGCGAAGCCGAAGCGGTTGGTTGTTCATCTCGCCGCCGTTTTACAAAACGAGCCAACTCCCGAACTGGCGGCAAAACGTGACCGACGGGGATTGCCGCGATACCAACGCGGACAGTCGCTTTGATATCCGCGACCTGATCACCTTGCGCGACAACGACGACAGCGCCGAAACCTGCCAGGTCGAGGTCACCACCAACCTACCCGCTTTGCGGTTACACAGTATTTATCGGGCTTCCAGCGCGGATGCCGGCGAGACGTTTTTGCCGGAAAACGCCCTGTTGCTCGACGCCGCCTCGGTGCCTGACGCCATTTTTGGGCCGGACAACGCGCTTTGGGTTTATTACGTTTCCGGTACGCAGAATTACCATTCGATTTGGGTGGCACGCCTCAATGAACAAGATGTGTTGGAACCCTACCGCTGCGTGACGCTGGACGGCGATTTGGTGTTCGGTGCGGTGGATCCCGACATCATTCGGTTGCGCGACGGCCGCTACCGATTGTTTTATTATTCGAATTTCGGCCCGCCGTTGCCGGGCGGCAACCCGCACTTTATCGAAACCGCGGTATCCAACGACGGCATTCACTTTACCCGCGAGGGCATTATTTTGGAAACCGACGGCGGCACCGATCCCTCGGCCCTGCAGCACAGCAGCGGCACCAACATTTTGGCGGTTCCGGTGAATGATCTGAAAATGCAAATCGCGATTAACACCGGCGAAGACGATACCTGGGTCGAGACCCTCCAACTCGATACCTCGGGCATCCCGGAACTGGTGGAGCGGGAAAACGGCGATGTGTTGCTGATCATCGGTCAACCGAACGGGAACGACACCTTCAAACGTTACCTCTCGAGTAACCAGGGTCAGTCGTGGACGCAACTGGCCGATGTGGTTTTGTCGGGGATGACCCACGATCCGGCCACGGCCAACCATCCCGGCATCGTGCGGCGCTCACCGACCGACTGGGAACTGTATTATGTGGTGGAGGCGCCGGAGAACAATTAGTTTTAGTCGACACACCCAAAGAATTGCGCACCGGGCCCGGCTTTTTCGTTGTTTCTAGACGAAAAGATGATCCTTTTATGGGCCGCCTTTCGACTTGTGTTTCAGGGTTCCAATCCATCCATCAAGGTCCAGGTTCCGAAACAAGGTGAAGCACATGATCCGTTCTTGCCTCCTTATTCTTTGATTCTTCCTGCCCGCCCTTGCAACACCACCGCGGCCGGCCACCTCGAGATGGCGCCAGACGTTGCCGATGCTTGAACGGGACGCGCTCCCCGTGCAGGTTTCGTTTCTGTTGTTGCGAAACCGCCCTAACACAACTCAGGTCCACCGATTCATTGCCTGGAGTAAGCATGCATCTGTTCACTTTTTGCGTCATTGTTTCTTATTGTCCTACCATCGAATTCGTACCGCCCTACCCGGAGAGTACGGCAACGACCTGGGAAGACGCCCTCGTCGAATTGCAGGAAACGATCATCTATGAATTGCTTCATCCGTTTAAAACACCCGACAAAAGCAAGTTTCCAGCGCTGAGTCTCTTTGTCGCACAAACCCCCGCCGCCGATTTACGCCGGTTCATCGATCACCCCGAGGGGAAGGTCCGGCACTATGCCTTGTACGCGGCCATGATCCGCGGCTTAAAAGATGTCGATCAATTGCTGCTGGATGCATTAAACGATGACGCGCCCCTTAAAATAGCCCTACTGCCGGCACGTCAAATGCCCTTGAATCAAGTGGTCACACGTTGGATTCTGATGCGGTTGATCGGCACCCAATTAAACACAATCAGCGTGGACCACCCAGGCCGCCTATCCGCGCCACGCGTGAACCTGATCTACCAAACGGCTTTGTCGGATGAGAACCATCCGCTTTTCGAACCGCTCCTCACCGAGGTCCCGGCACCGCGCCGATTTGCCCCGATGATCCGAAACCTGGCGGAAGAAGGCAGCCAAGCGGCATTAATCGCTTTGGCGCGGTTCCGCGAGGCGGATGACGCCGACCTGATCGCCGCCTATGTGTGTGGTGTGCAAGAGAACACAGGGGCCTTGGAGGCGGCCGCCTTGTTTCCCCACAAACGCTTGCGCCCCAGTTTGGAAGATGTGCTGCTGCGAAGCGCGGCACAAACCGAGGAACCGGGGGAGCAAACCGCGCTGTTTCAAGCCCTTTTGGGACAGGAGGCCGATTGGTGTGAAGCCACCCTTGTCCCCTTTTTTGGTTCACTTGACCCGAACAACGCGAGCCACACCAAAATCCTGTGGAACTTTTGGCATGTGGTCTCGCAACGCGAAGATTGGGTCAACCGCCACCAATACCTTGTACGCCAAATCGCAATGCGTCACCACATCATGGATTTCGGAACCTTCTCCCTTTTGGCGAAAAAGGACCCCGCCTTCGGCTTGCAGCTTTGCCAAACCCTTCTCCTCGAAAGCGAGCGGCCGATCTATCCCCAAAAATGGACCCCCCTTCTTTTGGGAAGATGGCTGAAGGCAATGGGTGAAGCCGGCCACGACGTCCCCAGCTTAGAGATCATTCCAACCGAGGCGCCTGTATTCGTTCATCCCCACATCAAGGAAAGTTGGTATCGCAGGTAAAGCCGGCTTCTTTCCATAAAGATTCATGTTCGCGTTGGCGCTCGGCCGCCGTTTGCGGCGGAGCGCCGTCATTCGGCATGGATCAAACGGCGTCGGCTCGTTTCGGCGGTCAGCGGCGCTAATAGAAGCGGCAAAAACCACTTTATGATAAATACGCCCGACGCCCCACCCACGACCGAAGCGGGCTCGAAACTCAGTTTGTAACGCTGCACCGCCGTGGCTCACCCCAATAGGTCTGCACCAAAGATTGGAAAAACGCACCAAGTGCCGTCCACACCGTCACATCCGCGGACACGGGCCGGCCGTCCCGCAACCGGCATGACGCGCGGCGGTTTAAAGTTTGCTAAAGTACAGCCAAAAAGCGTGAACGGTCACGGCGGACGGAGCGGAAAACGCATGGTGCGAAGAACAGGGTTGTGGCGATGGCTGATGGTTTACCTGGTTTGGATGCCCTTCCTTTCCGCTTCCGAGGCGCTGTTTTTTGATGCGCTGCGCCGTCGCGATCAAGCGCAGATCCGGCAACTCCTGGCCCGCGATCCGGCGCTGATCCGCGCCCGCGCCAACGACGGGCGCGGCCCGCTACACCACGCCGTCACCTACCGCGGCGCGCCCCTCGTCCACCAACTCCTGGAACTGGGGGCCGACGCCGACGCGGTCGACCGGCGCGGCGACAGCGTGCTGCACGCGCTGGTTCGCTTTTGGCCGGACGCCGACACCGCGGCGCGCTTAATGAAGGCGGGCGCCGATCCCAACCGCCGCGACCGCACCGGCAACTCGCCGCTGTTCCTGCAAATGCGGCTCAACCAGCGCGCGCCCGAACTGACCGAGGCGCTGTTGGTCCGCGGCGCCGATCCCAACCTCGGCACCCACGACGGCTGGTCGCCGCTGCATTTCGCGATGCAACACGCCATGGCCGAAGCAACCGCCCTGCTGCTCCAACACGGCGCCGATCCCAACCACACCAACCGCGCCGGCTTGCGGCCGATCCACATGTTCGGACCGCGCGGCCCCACGGGCGGCGTCGACCTGCGCGAGGATTACCTGGCCGCGCTCGCCGCCCTACTCAAACACGGCGCCGACGCCAAGGTCGCCGGCGTGTTTCGCGGCAGCTACGCGGGCCACGCTTACGACCGCCGCCGTTTACACTTGTTGTTGGACCACGGCGCCGTCGTCAAAAACGCCGCCGGTCAAGGCACCATCGGCCTGCACGATCTCGATACCGTGGACCTCCTCGACGATTTACTCAA
The DNA here is from genome assembly GCF_017377855.1 of Acanthopleuribacter pedis. Taxonomy (GTDB): domain Bacteria; phylum Acidobacteriota; class Holophagae; order Acanthopleuribacterales; family Acanthopleuribacteraceae; genus Acanthopleuribacter; species Acanthopleuribacter pedis. Next base: position 74,107 of record NZ_JAFREP010000029.1, on the reverse strand, counting down.
TCGCGGCGCGGTTCGCGAGGAACGCAACGAGGCGGGTCAAAACCGCCTCGGCGCGGCACTGGCCCGCGCCGAGGCGCCCGCGCTGGTGCGCTTCCTGATCAACCGCGGTTTTGACGGCGCGGCCCGCGACGCCGCCGGCAACAACAGCCCGCACCACCTCGCCGCCGCGCCCTACGATTCCGATGCGGCCGTCACCCTCGCCAAAGAATTGCTCGCCGCGGGCACCCCCGCGCACCAAACAAACAAGGCCGGCGAAAACGCGCTCCAAGCCGCGGTCAGGGGCGGCCGGGATCACCTGGTTCAACCGATCCTCGCCGCCTCAGGCAACGCCTTCACCCCGAATGACCTGACCGACCTCTTGGCGGAGGCCCGCGGTTTGGTCGCCGCCACCGTGCTGATCGACGCGGGCGCCTCACCCCACGGGCGTCCCGGTGTCCATCCCTCCCCGCTCCAGGCGGCGCTGACCAATGCCCGCGTCGCCGTCGCCCAACACCTCATGGCCGAGGGCGCCGCCTTGGATCCGCCCGAACTGGCCGCGTTGCAACGCCAACCCCTGCCCATCCTGTTCCGCGCCGCCGCCACCATGGCCCGCGCCGGCGATCCCTACCTGCTGGAACGCCGTTCCGCGGTGGTCACCGCCGCCAAACAACCTTTTGATGTGAACTTAAGCGAAGTCATCGCCGACGAGGTCGGCCTCGCACCACTGATCCTCATCCCGTTTTGGCTGGAAAAGCTACGGGTGGCCGACCCGGACTGGCGTTACCACGCGGTACAGCAACTCGAAGCCTACAGCGGCGACACCTTCGGCAGCGTCCCGCAGATTCCCTTGGCCGAGGGTGCTTTACGGCGCTGGCACGAATGGTACGAATCGGTGCTCCCCCAACTCGAACACCTCGAACCCAACCTGTTCGGCGATCTGGGCCTCACCGTGGACCTGTCCTTCACCATCGAGACCGTCCAAGCGAAGGGGCCGGCCGAACGGGCGGGTCTCAAAACAGGTTGGCAGGTCCTCACCGTCAACGGCCGCGACACCCGACGCATGAGCCCGGGCGAGTTCGACAACTACCACCGCCGCGGCGCGGTGGGCAGCCAAGTGACCCTAACCATCGTCGACCAGAACAAAAAACAACGCGACATCAGCCTCGAACGCGCCTTGTTAAGCGACGAAACATCCCAAAACCCTTAACCGGCGCCGATCCGCGCCGGCATCAACCGCCGCACGGGCGATCAACACCTTCGCCGGCACCTCGCTCACCCCATGTTTTTTGTCGCGCCCCCAAGCCGGCCTAACCTTCGATTCGTTTTCAATTTGCCCGCTTGAGACGTGATCCATATCGCGATTTTGTTCTTTTGCAGAACTTTTCACAGGGAAACAACCACCTCACTCCCGAGTTGTGCTATTTCCTCACAACCCAATCTATCGCGACCTTGTGCCCTTGGTGACCGAACCACCCGCCGCAACGCGCCTGGAGTTCCCCCCCATGAAATTCACACCAACCCTCGTTCTGTTTTTGTTGACCGCCACCCTCTTCGCCGCACCCACCGCCCGCATTTTGGCGCCCATCGATTACCGCGACCTCGCCGTCGGCGACAGCCTGCTCCTGCGCGGCGAAGTCACGGACAGCAACAACGAAGGTTCCTGGCTGATCCAAAAATTGGGCGACGAGGATGCCCCGCCGGTTACCCTCCCCGGCAATCTCCCCGGCCGCTACCGCTTCCAAGAACAAGGTCTTTACCAAGTCACCTTTCAGGTGAACGACAACGGCGCCCTGTCGCCGCGCGACGTAGCCAACAGCCGCCTGATCGGTGTCGCCGCCGAGGATCTCAACTTCGAACCCACCCTCGAATACACCGGCCAACGCCGCCTGACCGTCGCCAACGGCAGCGAACGAGAATTCACCGTCGTCAGCGACGATTTCGAAAACAGTTTTCCCGAGGATTACCCCGGGAACCAGGTCTTTGTTTACTGGTTCGTCGACGGCACGCTCGCCGCCACCGGCGAATCCTTCAGCCTGCCCCTCGAATTTAGCGCCGATCAGTTCCGCCGCGGCGTGCGCAAGGTCAACCTCGACGTGTACGCCGCCGACAGCGAAGGCAAAGCCTCGCTCGACCGCCACCGCATCGAAGTGTTTGTGTACCAAGACGCCGCCCCGCCCGTCCCCGGCTTCAACGGCACGGAACCCAACGAAACCGTCTACCTGCCCGTCGGCACCCGCACCACGCTGGTCCCCTCCCTCGGCAACGCGGGCAACACGGCTTGGACCCATGCCTGGCGCGCGGTCCACCTCCAATCGGGCGAGGTCCTGATGGAGAGCAGCGAGGCCCAACCGCCCGCGCTTAACTTCACCGAAACCGGCGTGGTCAAAGTCAGCTACGACGTCGCCGCCGTGGACCGCGGCGCCGTCGAACCCCACACCGTTTGGTACTACATCTACGATCCCGACGCACGGCCCACCGTCAAAATCACCGAACCCAGCACCGACGCCCTGCGCTTCGAGGCCGGCGGGGCCATCAACATCACCAACGAAACCGGCATCCGCCTCAAGGGATTTGTCTACGATCCCAACCGCTTTTTCCCCACCGAACCGGGCCAAAACTTTCGCCCCGTTGCCGCCGGCATCCGCTGGCAGTTCATTTTGCCAGGCGGTTCGACCTTTACCCTCGACGGCGTGACCCAAAACGCGAGCTGGGTGCTGGACGAGATCGGTACCTGGCAGCTGTCGATGTCCGCCGTTAACAGCCTCGGCCAAGAGAGCTTGAACGTGGATCGCATGGAAATTGAGGTTGCCGCCGCCGGGACCCTGAACGAAGCCGAACCCAACAACACCCGCGAGCAGGCCACCGACACCCGTTTCGGCAGCTTCGCCGGGCTGAGCCTCAGCGCCGAGGACCCCGTCGATTGGTTCGCCTTCGACCTGGAAGAAGCCGGCGAGAACCTGCTGATCAACCTCGACCTGCGCCGCGCCGAGGGCCGCGTCCAGGTGGAGGTGTTCCAAGGCGAACGCTCGGTCCACACGGAAACCCTGGCGGGCGGCCTGTTCCACCCCTTTTCTTTTGTCAGCGCCGACCCCGGCCGTTATTTCCTCAAAGCGTCCCTGGTGGACGCGGACTCGGCAGGCAAAAACGGACTCTCCTTCGGCTTGGCCGTTTCCGTGGCCGTGCCGCGGCTCAGCTTCCCCAAAATCCGCGAGGACGCGACCCACACCAGCGAACTCTCGCTCGTGAATCCCACCAATGGACCCGCCCGACTCAGCCTCGAGGCACGCAACCCCAACGGCGAAATCCTGCAAATCATTGCGCTTGATCTCGACGCCAAGGGCCGCCTGCGCCGCGGCGTCACCGAACTCTTCCCCGCCGCCGAACCCTACGACATCGCCTGGGTGCGGGTTTTGGCCGACCGCGCCGTCACCGGTTCCTTCAGCATCCTTAGCCGCGACGGGCGCAGCGCCGCCGCCGAACCCGCCCAATCCGGTTTGCTCCATGAGTTGGTCATGCCCCATGTCGCGGCCGACACCGCCACCTGGTTTACCGAGGTCGCGCTCGTCAACAACAGCACCGACACCATCGAACCCCACCTCAACACACCGAGCAACGCCTTCACCCTCGACGTCGACCGTCCCTACCGGGGCGATACGCTGAACTTTAACGACCTTTACGCCGGCAACATCCCCGCCTCCGACGGCTGGGGTCTGTTCAGCGAACAAAACAACCTGCCCGCGCTCGCCGGGGTCGAACTCTTCGGCTTCCACGACGCGACCCAAACGGCGGCGCTCAACCTGGCCTCGACCCGCGCCAAAAACCCCAACTTCATCTACACCCGCAACGACCTGGTCTTTCCCCACGTGGCCGCGGACACCGTCCAGTTTTGGACCGGCCTTGCCTACGTCAACACCGACGACAGCCCGACCGACATCCGGCTCAAGGCCTACGACACGGCGGGCAACCTGCTGACGGAAGAAAGCGCAACCCTGGCCGCGGGCGAAAAACGACTGGGCCTGGCCCACCAATTGTTCGACAGCCTCGACGTTTCGGCCCCCATCGGCTGGATTAAGCTGGAAACCACCGGCCAGGTCCAGGGCTACGAGCTTTTCGGCAGCAACCGCCCGGACCGCCGTCGATTGGCCGGGCTGGCCGCGGTCGCGGGCGGCGCCAAGGCGGTGACCTTCCCCGACATCCTCAGCAACGCGGAAGCCTGGACCGGCCTGGCGGTGGTCAACCTGGCCGAATCGGCGACAGCCACCCTCACCTACACGGCCCACGCGGCGGACGGCACGGTCCTCGCCACCCGCGAACAAATCCTGGCCCCGCGCGCCAAACAAACCACCTTGGTCGCCACCTTATTCGGCAGCGAAACGGCCCAATCCATCGCCTGGATCAGCCTGAACTCGGACCAACCGCTGGCGAGTTTCCAACTGCGCGGCGACCTGGCGGGCCACACCATGACCGGCATGACGGCACGCTAGATTTCGAGAAGCGCCCCGCACCACGAAGCAAGGCCGGCCGGAACAAACAGTTTTGGTTTTGGCGAGCCGGCGCATAAAGCGTCCCCCGCGGGATAAAGTACGACTTAAAATGGCCATGGAGGTATGGCGTGACCAACCTTTTGTTTATCTGTAGTCGCAACCAATGGCGCAGTCCGACCGCCGAGCAAATCTGGCGCAAGGACCCGAATGTCTCGGTGCGAAGCGCGGGGACCAGTCCCAAGGCACGCAGAACCGTCAGCGCGGCCGATATCCGCTGGGCCGACCTAATTTTGGTCATGGAAGGAAAACACCGGAACCGCATCAAGGCGTCGTTTTCGGCGCTGTTGGACCACACCCCGATCCACGTGCTACACATCCCCGACGAATACCGCTACATGGACCCGGAACTCATCGAGATCCTAGAAAGCGCGGTCAGCCGCATTCTCGAAAAAGAAAGCTGATCCGCCGAAGCGCGAAAAGCGGCCCCACCCACCCCAAGCAGCAAAAACCACCGCGACCAAAATGGAACACCGGCTTTGGTTCCACCACCCTAAGCAACATCTACCGCTACGACCCACATGGGACTTCATCCGGGTTCCCACCTGAACCAAACGCCGGCTACCGCCTTGACCCAAATGGGGCGTCGACTTTGGTCCCCCCTTCCCCAACAAACATCTACCGCGGCAACACAAACGAGACACCGACTTTGCTCCCACCTTCCCCAAAAAACATCTACCGCCACGTCACAAATGGGACGTCGACTTTGCCCCCACCTACCCCAACCAACATCTACCGCCACGACCAAAATGGGACGCCGGCACGCAAACCGTTGGCACGGCAACGCCGTGCTGGATTTCAGCCCAGGGAAGGGACCCGGCGCGAAGCAGACGGGCCCCTTCCCTGGGTCAGGTCAAGAGAAATCGAGGTACATTGAAGATGTACCACAACCCTTCCCTATACCGCCCGAACCCTGGAACAAACCCGCATCAACCACGCACGAGCCCGTTCCCCCACCATCGTTAACCAACATCTAACGCCACGACCAAAATGGGACGCCGGCGCGCAAACCGTTGGCACGGCAACGCCGTGCTGGATTTCAGCCCAGGGAAGGGACCCGACGCGAAGCAGACGGGTCCCTTCCCTGGGTCAGGTCAAGAGAAAACGAGGTACATTGAAGATGTACCGCAACCCCTCCCTAAACCGCCCCAACCCTGGAACAAACCCGCATCAACCACGCACAAACCCGTTCTAACCAACATCTACCGCCACGTCACAAATGGGACGTCGACTTTGCCCCACCTTCCCCAACCAACATCTACCGCCACGACCCGCATGGGACGCCGGCACGCAAACCGTTGGCACGGCAACGCCGTGCTGGATTTCAGCCCAGGGAAGGGACCCGGCGCGAAGCAGACGGGTCCCTTCCCTGGGTCAGGTCAAGAGAAAACGAGGTACATTGAAGATGTACCGCAACCCCTCCCTAAACCGCCCCAACCCTGGAACAAACCCGCATCAACCACGCACAAACCCGTTCTAACCAACATCTACCGCCACGTCACAAATGGGACGTCGACTTTGCCCCACCTTCCCCAACCAACATCTAACGCCACGACCCGCATGGGACGCCGGCACGCAAACCGTTGGCACGGCAACGCCGTGCTGGATTTCAGCCCAGGGAAGGGACCCGGCGCGAAGCAGGCGGGGCCCTTCCCTGGGTCAGGGCCCGAAAAATCGAGGTACATTGAAGATGTACCACAACCCCTCCCTAAACCGCCCGAACCCTGGAACAAACCCGCATCAACCACACCCTTCCGATCAGCACCCTCCAACCGGGAAAACCCCAAATCCACATTGACCCACCCGAGGAAACAGGGTACCGTGGGGCCGACCACCCAAAGGTGGTCCCACACAACCGCAATACCCGAAGTGAGGACGACCTTACCGCTCAATTCAATTGGGGACGGCCCCAAGCATTGAAGGAGCGATCTATGGCGTGGTTTTTTCTGTTTCTCGCCGGTGTGTTCGAAACGAGTTGGCTGGTGTGCATCGACCGTTCGGCCTCCCTGACCAAGGGCGGCTACGTGGTGCTTGCCGTGCTTTCGATGGTGTTAACCCGCATTTCTCACAAGGCGTTCTGCTGCGAAGCTGAAACCCGTGCGATTACTTCGCTTACTCGGTCGAGCCGCCTTCGCCGTAGCGCTGCTACGCCTATGCCGTCTCTCGGTCGTAAGCTTCGTACTCACACGGGTTTCAGCTTCTCGCGACGAATCCTTGTGAGAAATGCGGGTTGAGTTTGTTTTTATTCGCACTTTCGGCCCGAACCATTCCCACCCAAATCGCTTACATGGTTTGGCTGGCCGTCGGGGTCGGCGGCGTCACCACCATCCAAATGCTGTTTGAACGCCAACCGGTCACCCCGTTCCAAATCGTCTGTTTGCTGTTCATTTTTATCGGTGTCGCCGGCCTGAAGAGCCAGGCTTGATGGAGGAGAAACCATGTCGGGAGAAACCAACCTCGAAACCTTGATCCGCACCATGAAACCGGCGCTGGATCCCAACGAATATGTGTTCGCTTGCCTGCCCGCGCGGGATTGGGCCGCCGCGACGGACTTGAAACCGCTGAGCCTGTTCCAAGAGGAAGAGGGTTTGACCCTGATCATCGCCAAGCAGGAAGCCGACCGGCACGGGATCGATTACGCCGGCGTATTTGGGCGCATTACCTTAACCGTTCACTCCAGCCTGGAAGCGGTCGGGCTGACCGCCGCGGTCGCCGCGCAACTGACGCGCGCCGGCATCAGCGCCAATGTGGTCGCGGCCTATTACCACGACCACATCTTTGTCCCGCGCGATGCCGCCGAACGCGCGCTGCGGGCGTTGGTCGAGCTAACCCAAACTTAACGCGCCGCGTCGGGCCGCATCGTTTGGGTGGGGCCCAACGCGGGTCCTTGCAGGTGGCGCACAAACCATTCCATGCGTTTGCGGATGAAGTAGGGGTGGTCTTCCAAGTAATGGTCGCGGTTGGGAAGCAACAACAGTTCGAAATCTTTGTCGTGTTCGATCAGGGCCGCCGCCAACCGCAAACTCGCCGAGGGGTTAACGTTGTTGTCCATGTCACCGTGGACCAGCAACAGGCGGCCCTGGAGTTTGTCGGCGTGGGTCATGTTGGATTGTTCGCGGTAGTGGTCGCCGTCGCGCCCCATCCACAGCTCGGGCCACCAAATCTTGGCCATGCGGTGGTCGTGGTTGCCCGCCGAGGAAACGCCGACCTTGTAGAATTCGGGATGCATCAACATCGCCCGCACCGTGTCGTAACCGCCCGCCGAGTGACCGTAGATGCCGACCCGGTCCAGATCCATCCACGGCCGTGTTTTCGCCAACTGCCGCAGCGCGCCGATGTGGTCGGGCGCGCCCACGTCGCCTAGGTTGCGGTAGGAGACATTTTGGAAGGCCTTGCCGCGGCGGGCGGTACCCAGGCCGTCGATGTTGACCACCACAAAACCCAGCGAGGCGATTCCGGTTTCGCTTCGGCGCAGCAAACGGCGAAACCCCTTGGGGGTGTTCACCGCGTGCGGGCCGGAATAGCTGGCGTCAATCACCGGGTAACGGCGCGCGGGGTCGAAATCGGCGGGCAGGTAGATCACGCCGTACAGGTCGGTTTTGCCGTCGCGCGCTTTGACCACAAAAGGTTCGGGATGGCGCCAGCCCGCCTCGAGCAGCGGTTGGATATCTGAAGCGGCCAATTCTTGGATCACCGAGCCGTCGGCGGTGCGGCGCAGCACATAACGCGGCGCACGGTTAACCAGCGATTGTTCATCGATGAAAAAGCCGCCCTTGGGTGAGAATTGAAACTGGTGGTGGCTTTTTTCCGGGGTGAGCAGACGAATGGCGCCGTCGGCCAGATTGAGACGGTAGAGACGGCGCAGGTAGGGATCCTCGCCGGGTTCGCGGCCGTTGGCGGAGAACACCAACCAACCGGCTTCTTCGTCGACGTGCGCAACGGATTCAACCATCCAAGCGCCTTGGGTCAGGCGGCGTTTGACCTTGCCGGTTGCCGCATCGAGCAGGAAAAGATGATGCCACCCGTCGGCCTCGCTTGACCAAATGATTTCGTTGCGCTCGGCGAGGACGCGGAACTGGTGGTGCATCGGATCGACAAAAGTTTCCGACGTTTCGGTGCGTAGGACGCGGCTTTCACCGGTGGCGGCGTCGATTTGGATCAGTTCCACCGCGCGGAAGGCGCGATGCCACCGCGGCCACCACAGGGTTTTGCCGTCGGCCGACCATTGCGGCAGCGACCATTGCGGGTAGGCGTCGGTGGGCGGCAGGCTGACCGGCAGGTGTTTTTGGGTGTTGAGGTCAAACAGGTGCAGGCTGTAGGCCGCGACTTTTTCGTCGACGGGTAAGGCGCGTTCGTAGGTCCAGACCTTGGGCCGGAACCCCTGGTCAGCGGCGGCTTGGAACAGGGTCAGGCTGCCCGCGTTGCGGCGGTCGATGCGAAAGGTGGCGAATTGGTTTTGGTCCGGCGACCAGACCAAGGAGACGCCGTCGGGTTTGGCGCCTGTTTTGGGTTCCCCGGTGATCTCGTGTTGGGCGTACCAGGAGGGTTCCCAGCCGTAGGCGTGGCGCGGTTCGCCGTCGTGGGTGAGTGGGAAGGCTTGCTGGTTTTTGAGGTCAAAGGCGCGCAGGTTGCCGTTGTCGGGCAGGATCGACCAGCGGCCGTTGTCACTGGTGCTCGCTTTCCTGGCCGCGGGGAGGTCGCTGAGGGTCGCGGTTGCCGGATGCCAACGGCGGCGACCGTCACAGGCGTTGAATTCGAGGGTTTGGTGTTCGGCAACCCAGCGAACGGAACGGAGCGGTAAATCCTCGGGCGCGGGGGCTTCGCCACAGACATCGGCGAGGGCGGCGGCGAGAGCGGCGTGATCGAACAGGGGTTTGGCTTGGCCGGAGGGCAGCGCGACCCAGCGGTAAGTCGATTGGCCAAAGTGTTGATCGAGGTACCAAAACCCGCGTTCGGCGGGGTCCCAGTGGGCCCGCATGGCGACGCCGGCCACTTTGTCGCGGACGGCGGGCAGGCTGAGGGCCCGGGCGCGATCGAAGTCGGGCGCCTCTATTTGCCAGGCCGCTGCAAAACTCAACCAAACCCAAAGCACCGAGGAAACCACCATGGTCCCGCCTCCTAAAAGAAAACGATTTCGTCGCCAACTAATATATCAACAAAATACACAGGCCGTCATCAGCTTTCCAAATCGGGAAGAAACAAAATGGAGTTAGAACGGGAAATAAGCGCCAAAGGTGGTCCGCGGACCTAAAGCGAACATAAAAACCCGGGACATCGGCGGATTTTGTAACCCAAATATTTAAAGCCAGTTACAGAAGATCAGCGAAAATTCGCAAGAAAATAAAGGCGACAAAAACAGACATCTGCGAAATCGCCCCCTGAACACACTGGGAATAAGTATGTTAAAACGGCTGCAGTCGCAACGGCCCTCGGGTCGTTGCGCGGATGGAAAGGCGGGTTAAGATATCATCTTTAGATACCGCCACGTCGCAACGGCCCTCGGGTCGTTGCGCGGATGGAAAGTTTCTCTACCCCACCGTGGATAACCCATAAGCAGTCGCAACGGCCCTCGGGTCGTTGCGCGGATGGAAAGACACCATCCCAAGCTTTTGCGCTACGAGAACAAGTCGCAATGGCCCTCGGGTCGTTGCGCGGATGGAAAGCTCAAGGGAGCAACCTCCCTGGCCAAATATGCCGTCGCAATGGCCCTCGGGTCGTTGCGCGGATGGAAAGCTCAAGGGAGCAACCTCCCTGGCCAAATATGACGTCGCAATGGCCCTCGGGTCGTTGCGCGGATGGAAAGCCCCAACAACCACCTCACCCTTAGCCTGGCGGGTCGCAATGGCCCTCGGGTCGTTGCGCGGATGGAAAGTTAAACATGTAGACTCCCGCGTGGTCTGATGCCGTCGCAATGGCCCTCGGGTCGTTGCGCGGATTGAAAGAACGCCGCCATGACCGGAACGGCGACCGCATCGTCGCAACGGCCCTCGGGTCGTTGCGCGGATTGAAAGGCAGCTTGGGCTTGACCTCACCGCGTCCGTGGAGTCGCAACGGCCCTCGGGTCGTTGCGCGGATTGAAAGTTGGCGCGGATAAGTTGGCGTTGCTCTCTCATGTCGCAACGGCCCTCGGGTCGTTGCGCGGATTGAAAGTCAAGGGCGAGAGCCTCCTGAGCCGCGCCAATTGTCGCAACGGCCCTCGGGTCGTTGCGCGGATTGAAAGTCCAAGCTCGAAAGTTTGTGGTCATGTTAACCCGTCGCAACGGCCCTCGGGTCGTTGCGCGGATTGAAAGCGCAATCGTAGCTCGCGGGCAATGTGAAGCAAGTGCCGCAACGGCCCTCGGGTTGTTGTGCGAATGGAGAGACTTAACCCGAATCCGTGCCCGTCTTCGCGCGGTCACAACAGCCATCGGGTTGTGACCCGTATCGAACAACAGCCGAAAATCATTCTTTATCAAAGTACTCGGCCCAAACAGCGGACCCACCCACGAAACCCACATTTCGCTTCAATGCGCCGATGTTCCCCTTCAGGCCACACGGGGCGCTCTACCCTATGCACCTGATTTTATTTAGATTGCAAAATCTCACACACGAAAAAGAATAAAAAAACCACACCAGGTGAGCCGAAACCCGCGGCGTTTACGAAATACAAAGTAGGCGAACACCACTTTTATCTTATTTCCTTAAACGGGAGGTTTCCCTCAATGAGCCATTTTCTGGAAGAAGTCGACCTGGTACGCAATCCTGAGCCACGCATCCCCTGTGTGTTGCTGCTGGATACATCCGGTTCCATGATTGAAGACGACAACATTCACGCGCTAAATGAAGGCGTACAACACATGATCGACGACATCAAGGCCGATTCCTTGACGCGCAAACGCGTTGAATTGGCGATTGTCACTTTTGGCGGCCGCGCCATCGTGCGCCACGATTTCCAAGATGTGGTCGATTTGACCTTCACCCCTTTTCAAGCAACCGGCGGCACGCCGATGGGTGAAGCCATCACCACCGGCTTGCGCCTTCTCGAAAACCGCAAACAAGAGTACAAAAAGCACAACGTGAACTATTTCCGCCCGATTATGTGGCTTATGACCGATGGTTTGGCCACGGACGACATTCAGGGTCCCGCGAGAAAGGTGGCGCGCACCGTGCAAGAAGCAGGCTTGAATATGTTCTGCGTCGGTGTTGAAGGCGCTGATTTTGATCAGCTTAAAACAATCAGCCCCAGCCCCATGCGCCTCAAAGACAGTAAGTTCACGGACATGTTTATGTGGCTTTCAAACAGCATGAAAGCCATTTCTGAATCTCAACCCGGCCAAAAAGTAGCCATGCCGCCGGGCCACGATGTCTGGGGTGAGATACAGGCCTAACAAGGGAGCCGTTATGACCCGTAAACCCCAACCAGATGAGGTTTCCCCAACCAACCACAACCAAAAGCCACCGTCCCGCGCCGTGATCGCGGGCCGGGTTCGCGGTGCCGGTCATGAACGCACCGGTCAGCCTTGTCAGGACTTTTACTTCTACCAATGGGACAGGGACTGGGCCGTCGCGTGCTTGGCCGACGGCGCCGGCTCCGCGCGTTTCGCCCATATCGGCGCCCGTCGCGCCGTGTTCGCGGCCGGAACCCTTGCGGTCAACGCCCTGCGTCGCGGCACCACGGATCTTACCCAATGCACCAAAGACGCCTTGGCCGCCGCCCGCCTTGCCCTGGAGCAACAACCGGCGCCGATTAGCGATTATGCCTGTACCCTTCTTTTGGTCGTGCAACAGGGAGACCGCCTTGCAACCGCTCAAATCGGTGACGGTTGGATTGTCTTATTGCGCGGCCAAAGTAGCAAAGCGGCGCACCTACCGAGCCGCGGGCAGTACGTCAACCAAACCAACTTTTTAACGCAAACAACATGGTGTTCCCATGTTCAATATCAAAACCACGAACAGCTTCCGGCGCTTAACGGGTTTGCCCTGCTTTCGGACGGTTTAGAACGCGCAACCATTTCACTCCAGGATGCAACACCCAGCCACACCTTTTTTAACGGCCTTTACGGCTGGCTCACCAAAGCCGAAACAACCCCAAAACAAGCCAAAAAGGCGTTGTTGACCTTTTTGAACAGCGACCGTGTGCGGGAAACCAGTGACGATGACAAATCCATGGTTCTGATCACGCGTTGCCATTCTGGAGAAGCAACCGAACCTATTCCCTCCAAGCTGGTGCAGCCTTGCTAACCCATGCCAACCCCGCCATGAGAGCCGCCGATGAACGCTAATTTTGTAACCCCACGCGGCAAAAAATTTCGCCTAGGCCAAAAGCTGGGAAGCGGAAAAGAAGCCATCATTTATGAGGTCGTCGGCACGCCCCACAAAGTCGCCAAAATTTACCAGCAAGGAACGACACCGAACCGAGACAAAATCGAAGCCATGGTGCGCATGGGTACCCCTCATCCCGCCATTGCCTGGCCGGAAGACTTGCTGCTTGATGCGTCAGGCGATTTGGCCGGTTTCACCATGAGACGGATTGAGAAAGCCGACGAACTCCACGATTTTTTTAATCCATTACGGGGAAGCAATCCAAATTTGCACCGCGCCTGGCACGTCGCCTACCAAATTGCCGAGATTATGAGCGCCTGCCATCAGCACAATCTGGTCATCGGCGACGTCAATGCACGCAACATCTTGGTAACCCCGTCCGATACCGTCGCATGGGTCGACGCCGACAGTTTTCAAGTGCCGTCGGGGCGAAAAATACACTACTGCGAGGTCTGTGTTCCCTGCTACCTCGCTCCCGAACTGATCGGGGCCGACTTCAAAACAACTGAGCGACCCATTCATGTGGACACCTTCGCGCTCGCCGTGCTCGTTGCCCAAATCCTGCTGTTGGGGTGCCATCCCTTCGCGGGCGGCGATGCAGGCCCCCCGAAGGAAAAAATTGAGGACGGCACCCCGTGGCTGTGGGGCGCCATCGGCGGACCGACCAAAGCACCAAAACCCCAACCCGTGGTTGGGGACGACGTTTTGGCTGCTTTTGATCGCGCTTTTGGCACCGGCTTACGTCAGCCGGACCAACGCCCCGCCGCCATGGCTTGGTGCCAATTACTACGCACCGGACTCAATAACCTCGTCCCCTGTCCACGCCACAACCAACACTACCACCTGGGCAAGGGTCCCTGTTATTGGTGTCAGACGTCGCCCAATGCTTTTGGTCCGCCGACGAACCGGCGCGCAAAAACCGCCCGACCTCCCATGCCGCCACCCGCTACCGCCGTGCCACAACAACCCCTCACCTGGCGAAAACCGGTTTCCCTAGCGCCTTATCTGGGATTCGCGATGCTGGTTCTCGCGGGATTCGCACTGTTTGGAACAGGTGTAATGTCGCCGCCGGAAACGCGCGGACCGAAAACCCAACAAGCCCTGACCTTCGGCCGCCAAATCATGAAAGCGGACGGCCTGCTGACAGGGAAAGGCGGCGCCACCACTTTTGCCATGCTGACCATTACACCGCTCAACGGTGCTGCAGCCGGTCGTTTTCAAGTGAAGTTAGAAACGGCCGACGAAACCCTGTCCGCCACGGCAGAGATCGACGAGACAGACCAGAAGCTAACAATTGATCAATGCTGCCAATTCCGGCTCCTATCGGCAAACGGCAAAACCCTATTTGAGGTTCAGGGAATCTATCGGGGAACACTGGAGCAATACTAAAAGGAGGTTTGGTTGAAATTTGTTATTTTTATTGTATTTCTAATTCTTGCATTTATCACCTACGGTGCATGTAATGGGGGACAAAATGCCCGGAACGAAGCCGACCTCCTGAAGGAAGAAGTCGTCCAATTACGGAAGCAGCTCTCACATCAACGCACCTTTATTCATAAAAAAGATCAACAGCTTTCAGAAATCATTGAGGGGTTACACCAAATAAGTATCGACCATCAAAAGGCCTTGGTTTTTCATAATAACGAATCTTATTCTCGAACCACAAAGCAAGAGCAGGTTCGCCAAATGCTTGATCAACTCGCCACACGGGTTAAACATATAAAAGAAAGGGAAGCCAAACTTGCGGAAGGAACCAACGCTTTTGAACAAACCCGCCTGCAGTTCCGTCAACTCTTAGAAACCAAAGAAAAAGAAATAAACAGTCTTCGTCAAAAAATCAAATCGCAAAATGAGAAGATCAACAAACTCGAAAGCCATCTAGAGGTAGCAAAAGACGAAAATGACCGTCTCACGGTCACCTTAGAAAATCAATATGCCGACATGGAAGAAAAACAAAAAGAAATTGATCTGCTCGAAAACACCATGGGCTGCTACCTGGCGGTGATTTCGCGGGACACATTCAAGCGCCTCAAAAAGTCCGGCGACCTTGAGCGCCGGCGCGTGGGCTTTAGCAGCGGCTATTGGCAACCTGCGCCCGGCTATTTAGCACAGGACCGCTTTTTGGAAGTTTTCCAGAAAGACGTCTGCGATGAAACGACCCTTGTGGTCAAATCCAATAAAAAACCGAAAATCCAGTCGGTTCACAAATCCATACCGTCCTTAGTTTGGCGCAAAGAATCCCACCATCGGTGGCGCCTGCAAGGCATCAAACGCGTGGCTTTTTGGCGGAACCAGCCGCACTTGATCATTGAAGTGACGCTTCCATGAGGGCGGCCTGGTTGCACCAAAGCGTTCCGGCGCGATTCAGCGAAGAGGTATGATGATGCGAGGCTCCTACAGACCTTCATTCACCACGGAACCCCCTTTTTCTACCGAGCGAATCAAAGGTTCTATACTGTTCTGCGTTCTCCTGTTTTGCGCAAACCTACTGGGAACAAGTTTGCTGGGCGTCTTCTTTTTTTCCATAAAGTTCCAAAACATTGTCGATATATTTGGGATCACGCTATGTTGTTCAACCGGAGCCTACCTCGGCTTTTTGTTGGGTGAATCGTCCAGGCATTTTTTCAAGGACTTCGTTCTTCGCGACAAGCTCGTTCCGCTTGTGTACTTTAAACTCCGTTTGAAGTTCGGCTTTCACCTCTTCTCATCATTCGTTATTGCCTGCTCACTCTTTTTCTTGATCAATTTGATGACACGCGGTCTGAAGCTCCCTTTTGATGTGAATCCAACCCATCATGCAGGCGTAACCTTGGTTGCCAACAATCAATCCGCACCCATCGCCTTTGCCAAACAAGAAAACCGCCCCATGGAAACCACTGTTTCAAGCGCAAAATCGCCCGATGATGCGGGGCCCTCGGTAGTAGCACCCCAGGAGGAGTTAATCGCCTATCTGGAAGGTTTGAACATCGATGAGGTACGTCGAAACGCCAAGGCGGGCGACCCCGAAGCCCAATACGCTTTAGGGATGATGAACCAATTGGGTGTCCATAAAAGGCGCTCAGCTTTTTATGCCCGCAAATGGCTCAGAAAAGCGGCGCGACAGGGCCACCAGCAGGCCGGTGAAGCGCTAAACCGGCGAAAATAACAGGCACGCGCCACCACTGGAAATCGGCCTGGCGCTTCACAATGAATGCCGATCAGGCCAACCGCTCGCCGCGCCTTTTAGGCGCCGACGCTTGCGTCTCGCTGAATGCCCAACTTTGGCAGCGTCCGCGCGCGGCGGGCGCGCAGGTGCTGGAGCGTGCCGACCAGGCCCGCCACCAGGATCAGGCCGGCCAGGTAGCCGAGGGTTCCCGTGGTTGGGGCGTCGTCGGGCTGGAAGGCGAAGGCCGGAATGCGGTTGATGTCATCCGGGGCGAAGGGTTTATCGTTGAACAGGTAGGGAAACCAAAAGGCCTGTTTTTCACGGTGCCACGCGACCAGTTCTCGCAAATAGGCGACCTGATCGCGCGCGCTGGTGTCGGCGAGGTCCTCCAAGGCGCCCTGCAAGACCAAGGTCGGTGAGAGCAGACGCCACGGCGAACCGGTATGTTCGCGGGCGGCGGTATAGGCTTCGAAGAGGTGGTTGACCTTGTCGTCACTCGCTTTTTGCATGGCGTAGTACCATTTCCAATTGAAGCGGCCCACCAAGGGGCTGGTTTCGGCCCATTGCGGGTAGGTCGCAAGAAAGGCGTCAAAATCGGCCTGTTTGTCGCGATCCCAACTGTCGTTCATGTCCTGCCGTTGCAACACCAACATTTCAACGCCCTGGTTGAAGTGTTCGGTTTCCAGCTTGCTCATGGTATGCAGCGCGGGCACCAACCACACGCTGAGCACCCAGACTGCCACATACACCAAAATGCTCTGGTGCGCGTTGCGACCCAATTGCAGCACCAGCGCGGCGACGCAAAACCAAAAGGCCTGATACAAAACCAACAACAGCCACACAACACCGAGCCGCGTTTCCCAAGGCAAGGCAGCCACAAACGCGGCCGCGACGAGCAGCGCGCTGTTAAGCAAAAGCACCGAGCCGAAACGAATCAAAAGGCGGCGCAAAACCAAACCGACCGGGTCGGTCAGCGCCTGCAACATCGACCAGCGACCCCGGCGCCGGTCATCGGCGACAAAGGTCACACTGATTAAGCCGATCAACAAAGGCAACAAGTACGCCCATACAAAACCCAGGTCCAAATCGCCGATGACGGCAAGTTCCGGGTTGCGGATGGGGCCGCCGTGAATTTGGCCGTGCACGGCCAACAGCCGCACCCGCTGTTGGGTCAGGTGCGACGCGCGTTCTCCGCCGAACAAGGCGGACCACGGCGAGGGCGCGAACACGGCGGGCAGGAACAGGTAGTAACCGGCGGAACCCGGCCCTTGTGCCACGACCTTGTGCCGCCACGCCGCCTGCTCGGCGGCCATCCGCGTTTTCAGGGCCTCGCCCGCGACGTCGTCACCTTGAAAACGCGCGTAGCCGACACCCACCGCCAACATCATCATCACCAAATAAGCCGCGCCCAACCAGCGCACCGCGCGGTTCTTCAGCAGCAAGCGTGTTTCCAGCCACCACAGTTTCATCGCAGCACCTCCTTGCGCCGGAACCCCGCCAACATCAACGCGGCCAACACCAGCCACACCAGGCCGCCGGCAAGGAAGCGCGCATCCGGGGTTTGCGGGGGCGGCGGTTGGTAATCGAACAACGCCATGTCACGCCAATGCCGCGCCGATACTTTTTGGCCGCGGTCGTTTTCCCGTTTGATTTCATGCCCGTGCAGGTGGTTGAGTTTCTGAATCAACGCGAAACGAAAAGCCTCGGCCGCCGCCTCAAAGTGAGCCGAACCGCCGCGGTCGGTGCCGGCGACGGTTTGGCAAATCTGACGCACGGCCAAAACCGGCGACACCCAGCTAAACCAACCCAAGCACCGGTCTTGCCCTTCGAACTGCGCCGTGATGCGGCCGAAATGTTCCTGGAACAATTCGCTGGTAATCCGTTCGCCTTCGACCATCACCAAGCCGTTCCAGTTCACCGGCAAGGCGTCGATGCTGTCCACGCCGTAACGGGCCAGGGTTTGTGCGCGGAAGTCGGAAAAATAGGGGTCGTTCGGGTTGTGGGCGTCGCCAACGGCGTGGACGGCCTCGGCAAGCGCTGTCTCGAAGGTGGCCCGGTCCGGGGTTGGGTATTGGAAGCGGGCCACCTCACCGGCGAGCCGCGGCACCAGCACCACCAACAGCAACCACAGGGCCAACAGCCGATACAGGCTTTGGTTGCTGTCGCGCGAATGGAAGGAAACAAACAGAATCAAAACAATCCAGCCGCCATTGTAGCCTCCGAGCACGGTCAACTGTGCCGCGAGCCCCGTTAGGGCGGCCCCGTCCAATTGGCCGTGAAAACCCAACCAAAACGCGCCGGTCAGGCCCACCGCGGCGAGCACCGCCAGGGTGTAGCCCGCGAAAACCGCCGCCTTGCCAAGCGCCAAACGCCAGGCCGACACGCCCATGCTCGCCAACCAGAACAAGCGCCCGCTCTCCCATTCGTGACTAAACGCGCTGTAACCCAGAACGATCAGGAGCAGTGGCCAAAAGGTTAACAACAGGCCGACCGGCGAGGGGAACCCAAGCTTGAGGGTGGCCGGTGCAACCGCCGCCGCGCGAATCGAACTGCTGTTTTGGCGGTGCGCTTCCAGAAACAGGTAGTTGCCCACATGGGCGGTGACGCCCGGCGCCATGAAACTCAGCGCGGGCTGGGGCCGCACCACCACGTGGCCGTAGTGGGCCACGCGGTGGGGATGGCGGTCCGGCTGGGACGCCCAAAGTTCATCGCTGGTTTGTTGCCAATGGGCCTGGGCCTCGGCGAGGGCACGGTGTTGGATACCGTGGACCACCACCGTGGCGATGAGCATCATCCCGACCAAGGCCACCAGCGCGAGCGGGAGCTTGTTCCGACGGTGCCGTGTCCATTCACGGCGCATGATTTCAAGCACCATTGCTAAAAATCAAACGCCAGCGAGAGGCCGCCGCTGAAGCCGTCACCCGGGGAGTGAATGGTGGCGCCGCCGTCCATGCTGAAGTCGTAGACGTATTCGTAGTATTCGTCGGTGATGTTGTGGAGGTGCAGCTTGATGGTGCCCCACCCCGCCGCATAATCCGCTGAAGCGTTCAGCAGGGTGAAGCCACCGTAGGAACCGCCCAGGTTGGCTTCGTTCACCTGGTAATCGCCTTGGGCGTCCAAGTGCAAGCGCATGTTGAGACTTTCTCCCGCGCGCACCTGAAAACCCAGGGACGCGGTGTAGTCGGGGATACTGCGCAGTTCGTTGCCTTCAAAGGCGGCGTCGGCGTCGGAGGTTTTCACAATCTCGGAATCGATGGTGGTGTAACTGCCCCAGAAGGAAACCGCGCGACTCAGGCGACCGTTGAGGGCCAGGTCAAAGCCGTTCCGCTCGGTTTCGCCGACGTTGCGCGCGGTGCCGTCAACCACCACGAATTCGTCGGTGGCGGTTTGGTTCCAATGGGACAGGCGCAGGGTGAATTGTTGCCCTTGACGCCACTGTCCGCCCAGCTCGTAACCGTCGTTGAGGGACACATCACGGGCGCCGCGGTCCCCCGCGGTGTAAGCCGACGATCCGAAGGGATGTTGAAAACCACGCCCCATGTTCACGAACAGGTTGACCTGCTCGGTGGCCGCGTACACCAGGTTCAGCTTGGGTTGGACGATGGTGCCAAAGTCGTACATGTCGCGCCCTTCCCCGCTGTTTTGGTTGCTAAAATCGCCGTCGAGTTGATCGGCGCGCAGGGCAAGGTTCCAGCGCAGGCGGGCATTGGGTTCATGGGACAGTTTGAGGTACATCCCGGTCGCGTTAAAGTCGTACTGAAAATCGCGAATCACCCGGTTCGCGTCGCGCACCCGCTCCTGGCCGACGGTACCGAAACGCTGCTCCACATTGTCCTGGCGCTCATGGTCGAAACCCCAGTCGAGCGTGACCCGTTCGTTGAGCGCCCAGTTCAGGGTAGCGCGCATGCCGAAATGGGTTTGATCGTCGTAGCGGTTTTGCAAGGAACCGGCCTCGCTGAAACGCACCCACCGCTCGCGCTCAAAGGTCTGGCCGTAGGCCTTCAACGACCAAAGTACTTCCTTGCGCGGCGCTTTTGACCAGTGCACGCTCAGGTGGTTGGTCGCTTTATCACCACCGTCTTGGTTGGCGAACACGGCGCTGGAACGCGGGTTGGCGCGGGCCGTCTCGCGATCCAAATAACCGGGGGCGTCGCCGTCGTAGCGACCATGGCGCGCCAAAATACGCAACGAGGCAGTGTCGTCCAATGCCCAGGTCCAACTGCCCGACACCGCCGTTTTTTCCAGATCCGTGTGATCGCGGTAGCCGTCGCTGGTGCGGTAACCAAAGGCGTAGTTTTGTTTCAGCGCGCCATGGGTCAGGCCCAGGTAACCCTGAACCTCGCCGGTGTTAAAGCTACCGGCGCTTACTTCTAATTCGCGCGCATCGTCCTGACGGGTCAGCGCCTCGTAGTTGCCCGCCGTGTTGAACAAACCGTAGCGCGGATCGCTGGTCCCTTTGAACACCGCAATCGATTCAATGTTGAGGGGAAACAATTGATCCAGTTCGTTGTAACCGTTGTGCAGGTTGACCGGGATCCCGTCAATCAGCAGCTTGGCGTGGGGTGAACTGCCGTCACCGGCAAAACCGCGAATGGCCACATCGGTGTTGATCAAACCTTGGTTGTAGCGGGACAGGTACACGCCCGGAACCTTGTTAAAGAGTTCCAAGGTATCGTCGACGCGCTCAGAGGTAATTTCTTCTTGGCCGACAACATCCACCGAACCAACGCGACCCGCGTCGGTGGTGGTTTCTTTGTTGCCGATGACCACGATGGTCTCCAGCTCGGTTTCTTGTCCGAGGCAAGCGGCGGCAAACAGGCCCGCCAAACAGAAACGAATAAGCGTGTGAGAAAAAGAAGGCTTCATGCTGACTCCTGTTGATCGAGAACCGATTGAAAATAAAGGTGTTCGAGGTCATCGAGCGATAGTTGACGATTTTCCCGTTCAGCCACCAGCACGCCTGCTTGCAAAATACCGATGTGGTCGGCAAGCAAGTGCGCGCACTGCAAATCGTGGGTCACCATCACCACGTGGGCACCGCCTTGTTTGAGATCGGCGATCAGGGCGACAAATTCTTTGATGGCGGCGGGATCAAGGCCACTGGTCGGTTCATCCAGCAGCAGCAACTTCGCATCCTTGAGCCGGGCCAAGGCTATGGCCACCTTTTGGCGCATCCCCTTGGAGTAGGCGCCCACGGGTTGGCCGTGGGCGACGCGGGGCAGACCAACCGCGTCGAGCGCTTCACGAATGGCCATCGCCGTCGACGGTTTATTCGCCAGACGGGTCAGGTAATCGAGGTTCTCCAACGCGGAAAATTCGGGGTACAGACTCACCTGATCGGGCAGGTAAAAAAGGTGATCGCGTGCCACGGCGCGGTCGCGCCACAGGTCCCAATCCAAAAAAGAAAGCGTGCCTTGATCCGGCCGCAAGAACCCGAGCAGCAAGTTGACGGTGGTGCTTTTACCGGCGCCATTGCCGCCGAGCAAACAATAAGCTTGGCCGGCACGCACGCTAAAAGTGAGTCGGTCGACCGCGGTTTGGTTGCCAAAACGCTTGCTGACTTGATGAACACGGAGCAGGGACATGGATGGACCTCCAGGCGGATCGGGAGCGGCACAAGGCGATCACGAAAATGAAACAAGGCGATCCGGTGATTACAAGGCACTAGTTCTTTTCGCGTTACCTGCATCCAAACAAAGACCGGTCATCCTTGAATGAAACCATCGATAACCCTATATCATTATCATCAGCACCACAAGTCAATATTGATAACAAAATCTCACAATCAAAGCATTCAGACCGCACCCGAACACGGTCCCAAAATGCAAAAAGCCCACACGAATCGTGTGGGCGAGAGTGCCTTGTTGCTTCACCCATACTCAAAAGGGTGAAACGCGTGGCGGCGAAAAGGATTGTCTGGAAAAACGGTTTAAGGACGGGCGTCTGCTGGGAGACGGCCCACCACCCGCTTGGAACCGGGACGAGCGCCGTTTTACTTAGGGTTGTAAGGCAGCGATGAGTGGTGCAGGTTGATGCGGAGTTTGCCGTCTTTGCCGCGCACGTAACCGAAGCTGTACTCAACCTTGGTTTCTTTGCCGTCGGGACCGGTGAAGTAGTAGTTACCCATGGCGGTCGCGGTGTTGCCGTGGGTGAAGATGCCGTTGTTTTCCCAGCGAACCTTGGTCCAGCCTTTGATGGCGAAACCGCCGTCCTCCGTGCCTTTGGTCCCGATGAAGTAGGACAGTGCTTCTTCGAAGGTCTCGCGGAATTGATCTTCGGCGGCGAGGGTGGGTTTGAACATGACGTCGGTGTGGCCGTAGGCGTAGAGGGTATCAATGTGCTTTTTGGCGCGGGCTTTGTAGTCGCCGCCTTTTTTGTGCTCGGCCGAGATGGCGACGATGCCGTTGCCCCATTCAACCTGAGCCGCCTTAACATCGGCCTCGGTTACTTTTTCACCGGCAAAAGCCAGGCCGGCGACGACCAGCAAGGCGGCGATAACGAATTTGGGGGCGGCTTTCATCTGCTTCAACATGAAGGAAACTCCTTAGAAGATGTCTCTATTCAGACCTCTGGTGGACCTTGCCGCGACGGGCAGGGTTTCGATGAGCGAATGCTATTCTTGACGGAAGCGCACGTCAAGCCGGCCCGCGAAACACCGGTTCTATCGGCCGCAAAAACCACGGGGCACGCGTTGCGCCCGTCCATGAAAACGCCGTTCATTACATAATTAATATGGGCGGAGGGACATCCTTTGGCCCGTAAAGCCGGCAAAGCGGGAATCAAGCGGGAAACAACCCCGCATCCGCGCCAAATTGGGAACAGGATATCAAGTTGTCCAGGATAATGGAGCGGCTTTTAAGGTTCCATCAGACAGCATTTTTTCGCGCTAAGATACGGTGCTTGTTTTTCCCGGCGCATCGAATTCGCTCAAGGCGCCGCGACCATCTGTAACCCAACAAGGAAATTTTAATGAAGCTATTAAGCACTGTCTGTTTGATGACCCTCTCGCTTTCCGCCTTGGCCGGAAGCGGCCAAGCCTATCTCAACCATTTTTACTCAGCCACCCATAGCGCCCGAACCGCCAATCAGGTCGACGGCGTCATCTACATCACCAACATTTCCAGCGACCCCGTCATTGTCACGGTCACCCTTTACAACGATCAAGGCGTCATCATCAGCGATGGCGACGACCTGGCCGCCGCGGGCAAGCTCAAAGCCACCAACGCCGCAAATTACAGCGACAGTTCCGCCTATTTCTCTATGAAATTCACCTTGGCCCCCAACGCGACATCGCAGGTTTGGGTCGACAACCCGTCGACAGCCATTGACTACGGGCATGGTCTCATTTCGTGGTGGAACGAAGGGCCCGAGCCCGAAACCGCGTTAATCGCCCACGGGGTCATGTACCGTTCTTACAGCGGCAATGTCGGCTACTACAGTGTCCAGGTCAACGAAGGCAAACCGTTCTAAGTTCTGCTTTTCTTTGAGGAATCTCAAACAAAACACCGTCGCAGCGCGGCGTCGCCAAAAAACCAGGATCGGCGGCCCGCGCTTCGTACCGGCAAACAAAGCCGGCAATGCACCACGCCCGGCGCTATAATCAGCCTGAATTGGTCAGGAAACGGAAGACGGTGAAAATCCGTCGCGGACGCGCCGCTGTAACCGGCAAAGCCTTTTGTGGACCACCTTGCAAGCGAGCTTGGGAAGGGCCACATCCTCAATCCTGAAGGAAACGATCCATCGCGATCCAATCTCATCAACCTCCGGCTGCAACGCACCCTGTGAACCCGCATCAGCAATCACGGTTGTTCGCACCACTTGAGATGGGTTGCACCCGAATCGCTCCCTTCAGGTTAAAGGGCCGGAAGCCAGAAGACGTCCTGCACCAACGCCGAGCTGTCTCGCGATTTGGACACGACCTCGTTTAAACGATTCGCCCTCCCGCACCTCAGCGTGCGCTGTCCATCCGTGGGCGGCTCCGAATTTGTCCTTCGCGACACAAGGAGTCAGCCTTATGTTTTCCCACATCCTCGGGTTCCCCCGTATCGGCCGCAACCGCGAACTCAAGCAAGCCGTCGAACGTTTTCAACGCGGCAAAAGCGATCCGGCCGCCCTGCGCCAGGTCGCCGACGACCTCAAACAGCAACACTGGCAGGATCAAATTCACGCCGGTCTCAGCCTGATCACCACCGGTGATTTTGCGCTCTACGACCATGTGCTGGACACACTGTGCCTGCTCGGGCTGGTACCGAAACGCTTTGACCATCACAAGGGTCCCGTTCCCCCGGCGACCTATTTCCGCATGGCACGCGGTGACCGGGCCCGCAACATTCCGGCCATGGAAATGACCAAGTGGTTTGACACCAACTACCACTACATCGTGCCGGAACTCGGCGAACCGCCGCGACTCGATCTCCACCTAGAACCCATGCTCGCCGACATCAACGCCGTCAAGGCACTCGGCCACACCCCCAAACCGGTGTTGCTGGGGCCGGTCAGCTTGGTCCACCTGGCCAAGAAACTGAGCCCGCAACAGCGACAGAACCGGCTCGACGCCCTGACCGAGGCCTACCTCGCCATCCTCAAGGCCCTCGGCGACCTAGTCCCCTGGCTACAACTCGACGAACCGGTCCTGGCCCTCGATTTGGACGAGGCAACCCGTGAAACGGCCCGCGCGGTTTGGCGTAGGTTGAACCAAGCCGGAACAGGCCCGAACCTGTTGCTCGCCGGCTATTTCGCACCCTACGCGGACAACCGTAAAACCCTGCTTCAGGCCGATTTCGCGGGCATCCACCTCGACCTGGTGCGGGGCCGCGACGATCTGGATCCGATGCTTGCCGCCCTTCCCAGGGAGACCACCCTCTCGCTCGGCTTGGTCAACGGCCGCAACATCTGGAAAACCGACTTAAACGACGCGTTCCAAGTGGTCGACAACGTCGTCGCCCGCGTGGGTGAACAGCGCGTGATGGTCGCCTCCAGTTGTTCCCTACTCCACGCGCCCATTGATTTGACCGCCGAGACCGAACTCGACAAGGACCTGGTCGCGGGCATGGCCTTTGCCGTGCAAAAGTGCGCCGAGGTCGCTTTGCTTGCACACCCGGCTTCACCCGAACGCGACCGCATGGTTGCGAAAAACCAAGAGGACCTCACCCGTCGCCGCAAAGCCGGGCAGGTGGTCAATCCCGAAATACGCCGTCGCCTCGAGCAGGTCACGGAAACCGACCTGACCCGACACAGCCCCTTCCCCAAACGAAAACGGGCCCAAGCGGCAGGCCTCAATCTGCCGCTGCTGCCAACCACCACCATCGGTTCCTTCCCCCAAACCAAAAAAATCCGCGCCAAACGCCGCGCGTTCAAAGCGGGCAAATGCAGTGCCGGCGAATACCGCGCCTTCCTGGAGGAGGAAATCCGCGCAACCATCCAACGCCAGGAGGAACTTGGTCTGGATGTGTTGGTGCATGGGGAAAGCGAGCGCAACGACATGGTCGAATATTTCGGCGAACAACTGGACGGTTTCTGTTTCACCCAAAACGGTTGGGTCCAGAGTTACGGCAACCGCTGCGTCAAACCCCCGATCATTTTCGGCGACGTGGCACGCCCCAACCCGATGACCGTTGGCTGGATGAACTTCGCGCGAAGCTGCACCAACAAACCCATCAAGGCCATGCTAACGGGACCGGTGACCCTGCTGTGCTGGAGTTTTGTGCGGGAGGACCTTCCCCGCGAAACCGTCTGTCGCCAACTGGCGCTGGCGGTGCGCGACGAGGTGGCCGACTTGGAGCGCGCGGGATTCCCCATGATCCAAATCGACGAGGCGGCGCTCCGCGAGGGCATGCCGCTACGCCGCGTCGACCAAAACATCTACCTGGCCTGGGCGGTAGATGCCTTCCGTTTGGCCTCGGCGGGCGTCGCCGACCAAACCCAAATCCATACCCACATGTGCTACAGCGCATTTAACGAGATCATCGAATGGATCGCCAAGCTGGACGCGGACGTGATCAGCATCGAATGTTCACGCGGCGGCATGAAGCTGCTCAACGCCTTCGCCGACTTCGCCTACCCCAACGACGTGGGTCCGGGCGTCTACGACATCCACAGCCCACGCGTCCCGGACTTGGCCGAAATCGTGCGGCTCTTGCAGGCGGCGCTGCAGCACATCCCGGCGGAACAACTGTGGGTCAACCCGGACTGCGGCCTAAAAACGCGAAACTGGGACGAGTGCACCCCGGCGCTGGAACAAATGGTCCAAGCCGCCCGCCAGGTGCGCTTGCACCTAAGCGCCCACCCGGTGGCGTAAAGCCAAGCAGGCTTAGCCCTCGCAAAGCATCGCCCCCAAACGAACCAAACCAAGACCCCCAACCGTCGAGCGTTGCCCAAAAAGCAACGCTCGATGTTTCAACCTCAATCGGGGCTTGGACCGAAGAAGCGCGATCACGCGATGTGATTCACCGAACCCCGCTCAAAAAAGGCTGGCAAGAATCTTCACCACGCCTGGCCGAAACGGTCGTGCGCCTCTCCCCCTTTTCAAACCCTTACACGCTAGATTTCTGGCCAAACTGTCTCGTGCTTTTCCCGTTTCTCAAGCAAAACAACGAACCGCGCCCGGCGCCGCGGCATCACAGGAATGATCCAAACGAAAAAGTGGGGAGGAAGGCGCGGAGCCCATGGGTCCCAATCACCAACCGTCCCCCACAATCGTTACCGTAAACAAGGGTAACGCTAGTTACGCAACAGGTCTTTTTTCGCGGTTGAGGGCGCTAACAAAGGTACGAGGTTATTCCAGGCAGGGCCAATCCTTGTAAAGTGGTTCTCACCGTCGATATGCACGATGAATTCGCCGGTGGAGGGTCGGTAAATGGCGCGTTCCGCGTTGCCGTCCCCGTTGTAGTCGCCGGGAACCTCGATGTCGGTTGCGCGCTGACCAAAGGTCACCAAATCGTTGCTGTCCGTTGAGGAAAGACGCGCGTACCAATGGCCCGGCAGCCAACCCTCAAGACGCCGCAAGGCCGGGTCAACCGCATCATCCCCGTCATAATCCGCCGGACAGACCCGATCACTGTTTTGGACACCGAAATAAATGGGTCCCGTGTGGGTCTTCTCGCCAAACCCTTTGAAGTACCACTCACCGCGTGTGTTCAACCGTTTGATTGCCATTTCGGCGCGGAGGTCCCCGTCAAAATCGCCAATCATCGGGATGTCGGTTTCGTAACCACCGAAACGCTCCATCTTGTAACCGGCCTGACCAATCTCTTTTACGTACCAGCGACCATCGTTGACATTGACCCAGCGGCGAATAATCAGTTCGTCAATTTGGTCACCGTTTACATCACCCACAAACGGCATATCCGTGGGCTGCAGTCCGAAAGACAAGGTTTGGGTGTGTTCCCAATCTTCGGTGGATAAATGTAGGTGCCATTCGCCGTTGTCGGGGTTCCAAATTGCGAGGTCGGCGCGCGTGTCCCAATCAAAATGGCCGACCATCGGCCAAGCATGCTCGGGCATGTTGGTCGCAGCAAAACGCACGACAGGTTTACCGATGGGTTGGAAGTAAAAGTCGTCACCCAAACGGTAGACAAAATCGGTGGCCCGATCATTATCAAAATCAGCCACGGCCTTCTTTTGGGTCACCCGAATGGTGAATTCAACCTTGGCGGTCGCACCGTGTTCATCGGCCACTTCCAAAAGGACTTGGTGTTTGCCGACATCCGCCATAGTGGGATGGCCGGTAAAGGCACAAAACTCACGCGTGCAGCTACGACTCATCCACGAAGGCCGAGACCAATTCAATACATACCAAGAATCACCGTCAGGATCATGAACGTATGCATCCCAAATAAAGGCCTCACCGGGACGCCGCACGGTATCCCCCGGATCCGGTGTAATCACGGGAGGCTGGTTATCCTGACCCCATAACAAACACGCCGTACCAAACACGAATAATGAAAGAACCGTCTTTCTCATAATAAGTCTCCTCGATGGCTTTTCAACCGAAAAAGCGCGATAAACCGCACTATTTCTAATTGGAACTTTGCTGGGATGTGCCTATCTATTTCAAGGTCATCCACGTTTTAAAAAGGACAAAGAACAAAGGACATAGAAGGAAGGACGAGGCAATTAGGACCCGTTGGTCAATGCGCTCTTCAATGAGCAAAAAGGACTTTATTATTTTTCTTTTGTTGTTTTTACCTAAGAAGCGCGATAAGAGTGAGGGATTTTGGCTAAAGATCTGGAGCGAAATGGTTTGGGAAAAGCCGGCCGGGGTCGCGCACGACGCGCACCCACTGGGTGCGGTGAGCATTTTCACAGACCGTTGCAGCCCAGAGGTTTAGCTAAAATCACCGCGAGTTATCGCGCTTCTTAGGTTTTAGCCGGCAAAAACCGCGGGCTCACCATGAAGGACGCGGCGCCCCCATACGAATGATTCTGTTAGGTTACCTATTTCAAGGCGCGCTGAATCAGTCCCCACCACCGCAACCAGCCGACACAGGGTCAGCGCTCCCTCGGCCAAACGAACGGATTGGGCAAAGCAGACTTAGGAAGCCACGACGATTTGAGCCGGCGGCATCAAGCAAGCGTCAAAGGCCATTTAAGAAAAGCAAACCAAGAATGGGGATCCAGTCATTTTTTCTTAAACGAGAATAGTTTTAAAGATCACGGAGAATCAAAAACCGCAAACTAACTCGTCAAAGCAACAGGACTTAGTGGATCATATTTTCGCCAAACCGACGATTTACGCGACTTTACCAGCCGCCATTCACTGAGTCAACCCTGATTATCAATAACTGGACATAGCCACTATCTCTAGTAGCTTGGTTATCTCTACACAACGAACGCAACAAAGGCTCTAATCAGCTCTTTATAATACACTTATAAGATAGAATACCAAAAATGCTAACGTAAAATTTCACGATAAATTTACAAAATTTTCCAACATCACCAACAATCGGTATTGGCTAGCCCGCATTTCTCAGCAGCGTTTGTCGCGAGCGTGTCAAAAAGCCTGGTAGCACAAGGCTTGCGACCGAAACTGGGCGCAGGGGTCCGACCTTTCGGCGTAGCAGCGCACCGTCGATGACCGGTTCCCTACGTTGCCATGCAACGGTGGGAGCAAACGCGGTGATCGCAGGTTTTTTGGCTTGCGAAGCAGAAGGCTGGTGAGAACCGCGGGCTAATTCTCGGCTTGGACCACGGTTTGGCGCAGCACCGAGATGCCGCGGCCGCCCACCAGGCTGCCGCGCAGCATGCCGGTTTCCAGGGTGGCGATGTCCCATTGGTTCTGGTCGTAGGCGACGACCCATACCTGGTCGTCGGGCTGCAAGAAGGTGGTTTCGCCGAAGGGGGTGTACTTGGTGGCGCCGATGCTGATGACGGCTTGGGCCGGATGGTTCGCCAGCGCGAGCAGGTCGGCCAGGTTTTCGAGGGGGCCGGCGTCCTGCTGGGTGTTGAGTTTGTCGATCATCCAGGCGATCAGTTGCTCGTAAAAGTAGCTGTAACCCAACAGCGGGCTGTCGAGGCCGTAGGTGTCGAGGCGGCCGTCGCGATGCAGGTAACAACACAAACGGTAACGGTCCATCACCCCACCCGCGCTGAAGCGGTCGATCTCGATCAGGTTCCCGGCCAGCCCCTTGCTCTCGGGGCCCCAGTTCTTTTTTTCGCTGATCTTGCGGGCGTTGGGTTTGCGAATCGAACAATCGTTGTAAGCACCGAAACGGCGCGGGTTTAAGCCGACGACGCGGCCACCGTCGTAGGTGACGTCCACGAGCAGGGCGACCTCGGGTTCGATTTGCAGGTTGCCGCCTTGCGCCGGCACCAAAATGCGTTCGGATGATAGCGGGTAAACACCTAAAAATGAATCGGATACTCCTGGCACGTAAAAGGGAAAAAGCCCTTTTGGCGCGCGCGCGTCTGATACCGCGACCTTAACAAAATCGGATGCCTCGCCCGCCTGCTCCAAATGACCGGCAAAATTGCCGGCGACACCAAACCCAATCACCCCTTGAAACATGACCCGCCTCTCCGATGCTTGTTTGAAAACTCATCATCGCACAAAAGTTCGCGGAACCAAACCACGGACCCCTTTCAGATAAAAACGATTCATTAATTGCCCCTCCCTAAGGCATTTTCGGAAGCGCCGTCCCACTGATTTGCCGCCCCGGTGAGGCCCATCAGCAGGTCGTGGTGGCCGCGCAGCGCGTCGACGATGTGGTCGCGGAACAGGCGCAGGCGCGGGTTGTGGCGTAGGTCGGGATGAACCAGCACCCACAGGTCGGCGCCCGGAATGGGTTCGCTCCGGCGCGGCACCAGGCCGTCGGCCATGAAACAAGGCAAAATCGCCATGCCCATGCCCGCGACGCAGGCGGCGCGCTGGAGATAAATGTTGTTGAGCACGCCGCGAATCGGCAAATCGGCGAATTCCGTCTTGCGCACCCATTCTTGCTGGACCGCGCGCTCACGCCAACCCAGCCAGAAATCGCCGGTTCCATAAACCGCGGTGGCGGTGCCGGTCGCCTTGCGGCCCGCCAGCCGTTCGTCCGGTGATTGACCGGGCGTGATCAGGCGAATGGCGATATCGGCCTCGCGCCCGCTCAGATCGGCCAAATCGTAGGTCGTCTCCACGTCAAGCACCAGGTCCGGCCATTGGCGGCTGAAGGCGGCCAGGTCCGGGGCCAACACCTCACTCATGATCATGTCGGGCGCGGTCACGCGGATGGTGCCGCTGAGGGCGGGGTCGACGTTTTCGGCACAGCGGGTGAAGGCGTGCATGGCGGCTTCGACCTGCTCGGCTTTTTCCAGCAAAGCCATGGCTTCCACGGTCGGTTTCACACCCTCGCCGCCGGTTTCCAACAAACGCAAACCGAGCTGTTCTTCCAGGGCTTGCAGGCGGCGGCTCATGGTAGGGTGGCTGACGCCGAGGTCGGCGGCGGCGGAACGCAGGCTCCGCGCCCGCATAACCGCGAGAAAGATCCGCAAATGATCCCAGTTCAACGAGGACACCGTCATCTCACCCTCCCCGCTACGAAAAACCCGGAACCGGGTTTGGTTCAAAAATGTACCAGGCCAAGGATAAAGTGTAACGCAATGTGCCGGCACCGGACACGTAAACTAAACGCCGAGATCCAATGACCGTTTTGGTCAAAGGACGAACTCAGGAGGAACCCATGCACCTGTCCCAACATCATGCCATTATCAACGAATCGGTTCGTTGGTGGGACCGCAAAGCCGCGGGCTACGCCAAACAACCCATCGCCGACATGGCGGCCTACGAGCAGAAGTTGGCGCAAACACGCGCCTATTTGAAACCACAAAGCCGGGTCTTGGAATTTGGCTGCGGCACGGGTTCGACGGCGTTGGCTCACGCACCTTATGTGGCCCACATCGACGCGACGGACAGCTCCGGCAACATGATCGCCATCGCCCGCGAGAAAGCAAAACAAGCCGCGATTACCAACGTCACCTTTACCCAAGCGTCCCTGGCTGAAGTCGCGGCGCGCCCGACCCGCTACGACGTGGTCCTGGGTTTGAACGTGGTTCATTTAATGAATGACTGGGAGGAAAGCATCCGCCAGGCCCATTCGCTATTGAAACCGGGCGGCGTTTTTGTTTCCAGCACGGCCTGTATCGCGCGTGCGCCCTTGTGGATGCGCCTGCTGCTGCCGCTGGGCGGCACGCTCGGCCTCATTCCCAAGGTGGTGGTGTTTACCCACGAGGCTTTGACGGCGGCGATGACCGACGCGGGTTTCCAGCTCCGTACCAACGCCATGATCAACCACCACGGCATGACGGCTTTTATGATCGGGCAGCGTGAAAAAGACTAACGGTACCCCCGACCCACCAGGAAAAACGGCCCGCGGTCCTCGGCGAACAAGCGCAGCGACCGCGGGCATCAAGTCCGCTACTTTTTCCGTTTGAAGGTTACTTCTTTCATTACGGGCACCCAGGTGTCGCCTTGTTTCATGAAGACCCGCCAGTTGTAGGTATCGGCGTCGACAAAGCTTTGTTCTTGTTTCATGGTAATCGGCGCGCCGGTCACGGGCAGGCTTTGCCATTCGTAGTAAAAACCGGTCTCGCCTTTTTTCTCGATGGTCCCCTCGGTCCAGGAACCGTCGGCACCGATATCCACGAAGTAAAAGGATTTTGTGGCCGGATTCCAACCGGTGATGCCTTGCGAGCCGGGCATTTCTTGACCACCGACAATCAAGGTCATCTGACTGGTAATCGCTTTTTTGCCGGGTGCCCAGGCAAAGGTAACTTTGCCGGAAAAGGTGCCGCCACCCATGGCCGCCTCCATTTCCACGTCACCACCCCAGGTCCCGATAAAGGGTTCGAGGGGGCTGAGGTCTTGCGCGAGGCCGAGATTCATCCAAGAAACAAGCAAACACACCATGAAGCAACGTTGAAACATAAGTCTCTCCTTAATTCCCGGCCGATAAGCGGACGCGGGTTTGCTAGACATAAAATTTTCTTCGCCCTTTTTTTTCAGGACAACGCCGTTGGGGAAGATTCATCGTGCCATAAAAACTAAAACTTTGTACGAACAAAACCCCACCGAGTTGTGTGTTGGTTGTTTCGGCGGTCCCCCACCCCTTGCCCAGCGGTGATCGGCCGACAGGTCGACCGCGGCCCCGAGCCCTGAAAACAGACAGATGGCTCGTGAAGGCTTCGTCCTGAGGCGAAGCTGCATTCGTCTCACGCGAAGGAGAGACCATGTCCGTCACTTTGGCCGTCAGTGTCCTTGGTTGGCTGGTTACCGCCGACCAAACCCCCGTCACCCATACAGTGCGCCTCACCGACCAAACTCAGAGTAACTTCAAGGCCTTGCAATCACAACTGGCCGCGAGCAATCCCGGCGATACCATCGAACTGCGCCTCGCGCCCACCGCCAACCACCAACCGCAGATCAGCTTCAGCGCGCCGCTGGTGGTCTCCCAAAAAGTCACCATCACCTTTAACAACACGGCACCACCTGGTTTCGGCCACCCGGTGGACAATGTGGTGTTCGACGGCGGCGGCCAGGTGCGTTTGTTTGAGATCAAAGCAGGCGGTGAGCTGGTGCTGAAATCGGCCAAGCTGATCAACGGTAATGCCGGCGGCAGTGGCCTGGCGGGCCAAGGCGGCGCCATCCTCAACCAAGGCACACTCACCCTGATAGACTGTCACTTCACCAAAAACGACGCGACCTACGGCGGCGCGGTCGCCTCGCTCAACGCCTCACTCCACCTTGCCAACGGCAACGCCAAAAACAGCAAGGGGTTTTCCAACCAAATGGTCGGCAACCGCGCCCTGTACGGCACGGCCCTGTACGCGGAAGGCGGGCGCATCCAAATCGCCGCGGGAAAACCACCCAACTTTTCCGTGAGAATCAGCGACCAGCTCGCCCTGGGCGCGATCCGAGCACCCGGCCAACCGGTGACTTGGCCGACCTACCTGGGTATCGGCAACAATTTTGGCGAGGTGACCTTCGTCAATCCGGTTTTGGTCGCCAACCAATCAGGCGGAACCGGGCCGGGTTCTTTGCGCCACGCGGTGGCCCAAGCGGCGGATAACGAGGTGATTGTCATCCCGCCCAGCATCAACACCATTACCCTCGACGACATCATCACGATCAGCAAAAACATCACCATCGTGGGACCGGCGAAGATCGACGGCGCCCGAAAACACCCATTGATCAACATCACCGGCGGCAACGTGCGTTTGGTGAACCTGCGCTTGGAGAATGGGTTCAACAATCTGTCGGGCGGCGCGATCACCAACCACGGCATGCTGCACCTGATCCGTTGCCGTTTGGCCTGGAACCACAGCAACAGCGACGGCGGCGGCTTGGCCAACGAAACCCATGCGACGCTGTACAGTTTCTCCAGTTTCTATTGGCGAAACAGCGCGGTATCGCGCGGCGGCGGCCTGCGCAACAACGGCACGGTTTACATGGGTGCCTTGAGCCGCAAGTTCTCCGTCAGCCTGGTTTACCCCACCTTTTTCCGTCTCAAAGCCTACAACGGCGACGGCATCGATCCCGGCACGGTCTCCAACAACATCGCGGGTCAAGGCGGGGGCATTTACTCCAGCAACACCCAGCTCTTGGGTCAATTATTCCTCAAGGCGGGTTCCTCGGTGGTCGCGCACTTTAACCTAAGAGGCGCGATAAGAGCGAGGGATTTTGGCTAAAGATCTGGAGCGAAATGGTCTGGGAAAAGCGGAGGCGCACCCGCTGGGTGCGGTGAGCATTTTCACAGACCGTTGTAGCCCAGAGATTTAGCTAAAATCACCGTGAGTTATCGCGCTACTTAGGTTTAAAGCCGATACCCGGGTTTACCGTTACTGCGACACCTTCTGGAACGGACGCGGCGGCCGCTACATTGGCCAGGGCGGCAGCCAAATACACTACAACGGACCAGACGATTTGGACGGCCCTTTCATAGCAAGCCAAAGCCAAGCCATCCTCCAAAGCCGCGGAGTTTACGGTTTGCAAAAAGCGGCGCCGGCGCCCTTCACGTCCATCGCTTTCATCAAATGGTCACCGGCCCAATTGTTGGCGGTGCAGTTCGGCACCGCGGGAACCGGTTACCACACCTACACTTACAACCATGGGCTCAAAGGTTATGTTGGGCCACAAGGTACGGCGACGGTAAAAGGCGACGCGGTCACCTTCACCAACAGCGCGGGCAAGGTCTTGGCCGAATACATACGTGTACGCGAAATGGTGCCACAGGGGAACTGGACCAATGTCGACGACCTTTCCATGGATTTTCAGGTGTACAGCGTGGGTTGTGGCGACCGCACCACGCGGTTCCCCACGGTTGACGACGTCTGTGCCGGTTACCCCAACCCCTGCGGCGGCCCCAACCTTGCGGATAACACCGATCTGCAACCCGACGTTGTGTCCCATCCAAAAAAGACCCGGGCGGTTCCTGCCTCGGGAAAAAAGGCGGCGCGGCCGTCGGTACCGACGGCCAAGGCTGAGTCGGTTGCGGCCAAACCCAAACATGATCCCAAGCTGTGGGGCGACAACAACGCGGAAGTCGGCGGTTTGCTGACCAACGACAAAGCCCACTTACCCAACGACTTCTATTACTACCGCCAAACGGTGACGGGTAATCCGAACAGCTATTGGCGGCCGGCGTCGGGCAGCACCATGACGCAAGTCAGCGACCACCTGATCTTCCACCAACAGAAAAACGGGCGACTGCGCTTTTACGTACGCCAGGGGCGTTTGTACGGACCGTCATTTAAGATCGACGGCGCCTGGAAACGCCTGAGCGGCAGCACGGCGCACCCGACCATGACGGTGAACCCCTTGACAAGCGGCGCCATCAGCGTGGCTTTCGGCGGCGGGGCACGCACCTTCAAGCCGTCGGCGTACAACCGTCAATACCACGACCCGAGCAGCGGCAGCACGGTGACCTTCCTTGAGAACCACGCGTATTACCGCGGTGCAAACCAAAAATTGATCGCGGCCTTTGGGCGCTGATCCGTGGCACGGGGCCGTTTGCGCGGCCCCATTTAGCCCGCATTTCTCACGAGGATTCGTCGCGAGAAGCCGAAAGCCTTGTGAGTACGAAGATTACGACCGAGAGCAAACGGAGGCGTAGCAGCGCTACGTCGCGTATTGCTCGATTGAGTAAACGAAGTAATCGCATGGTTTTCGGCTTCGCAGCAGAATTCCTTGTGAGAAATGCGGGTTAGGTAGTTTTTCGTGGGGGCCGGCACCTTTGGGTCGATTGGTTTGGTGGGTGCTTGGCGTGCGCCGCCAGAGGCCCTAAGATGCAGGTACCGCACCTATATTAATAGACCCAGAGAGGTAAACATGGACCCCATCCTCAACGCCGTATTCCAAAAAATCGCCGACGACCTGCAACGCGAGGCCGGACCCATGGCCGGGATCCTCGAGGATTGCGAACAGATGTTGGAACAATGCCGCGCGGCCGTTGCCGAGATGCGCGCGGACGTGTTCGCGCGCGGCCGATCCGTAACCCACGCGATGGAAAAGCGCCCGGCGCTGTTCCCCGCCGCGGCGGTTGAAGCCGTGCGCGCGGGTGAACAAAGCGGTGAACTCGCGGCAGCTTTCCGCGCGGCCTGTAGCGATCCTGCTTGCTAACCCGCGCCAAAACCCCCATGCCGGGGGACATGCGCCCCATCATGATCCCCCGACCTCTTCCCTAAAGTAAATCACAGCAGCCATTTACTAAATTATTTAAAAAAATCTTTTCTTTTTGCATCCAAGTCCTGGACAAGAGCGAAAGCTATCCATGACAGCGATCGGAAAGGACGCGCGTCGAGACAACCAACCGGCAGCCCACCCCTGACCCGCGACGGAAACCAACCCGCCGCACTTTTGCGCCGCGGTCACCGCATGATGCGGTCGCCGCCGGCCGCGGGGAAACCGCCCACCGTCTCCTCCCGCCTTCCGCCTTAACCCCCGACCCTCTACCGGGGCCCCCCCGTCACCCGACCCCCGTCGGGCCGCGGCCGAGGTGCGCCCCGACCCAAGGAGACCCGCCATGACCGAGACTTTGCTTGACTTCCGCCGCCCCATCACGCTCCGCTTCCCCACCACCAACGAACCCGCCTTCGATTTTCTGCGCCTGGCCGCCGCTCGCGGCGACGGCCTCGACATCGCCCTGCGGTTCTTCAGCCAACCCGACGAACGCACCGCCGACGAGGACCTGATCCAAGCCGCCCTCGCCACCTTCGACAGCGAGGACCCCCCCAAAAACCTCAATGACCTGCGTGAACGCGTCGACGGGCTCGGCGAAGTCCTCGCCGAACGGCTCAACACCGCGCTCAGCTTTAACGGCGCCACCCGCCGCAGCGAGAACCGCCTGCAACCCGCCCTCGTCGAAGCGCTGCTCGACCCCGAATCCGATCCCCTCGAAGCCTGCCCCCCACCCGACACCACCCCGATCCCGCTCGACCTCGACCAAGTCGGCGCGCCGTTCCTGCTGGACCAAGTCGGCGTGATTGAACAGCCAGGGGAAGGTAGCGGGAATTTGGACAGCCTGCTGGCGGCGATGTCGGCCTACGCGCTGAACCGCCTGGCCCGCGCCCGTGCCGAAAACAACGAAGAACTGATCCAAGTCCTGGCCGAGATGGAACGCGCCGCCACCAAACTCGTCTGCCGCATCGGCAACAGCGAATCACCCCGCGCCGAGGTCGCCCAACGGTTGGCCCAAGGCCTGGAACAGTTGGCCCGCGACAAAGCCACCCGCAACGCGGACGAACGCTTGGAAGCAGCCGCCTTCACGGTGATCGGCGACATCCTCGCGGCCTCGCCCAACCGCACCATCAACTTCCCCGCCCCCTGGCAAACCCGCTTCAGCGATTTCCCCGAGGGCGACGAGGGTACCTTTATCAAAGACCCGGCCCCACCCGCCAAGGTCACCTACCAAGCCTCGTTCAACTTAAAAAAGGTGTTCTGCAAAATCGAAACCTCGCCCAAGGTCGGCGTGGACGAGTTCCGCATCAGCCACGGCACCATCATCGACGGTGAACAAGGCGCGACCGGGACCTATATGAACGATTTCGACGAGGCCGATGCAAGTAAACGAACCCGAAAACCCAACCTCGAATTTTTCAAATTCGATGTCCCCGAACAGGCAGGGAAAACCAAAACCTTCCGCCTGTTCCTGCAACCCTTCGAAAGCGACGCCATCACCGGTGAAGACCTGTTGCCGTTCCTCAAGGTGTTTTACAAGTTGCTCGACATCCTCGCCCAAATTGCGGCCCAGATCGCCGCGGCCAAAATCGAACAAGCCCTCCAAAAGGTAAAAGCCCAAGGGCGCGCCATTGATCCCCGCAAGTTGGAAGAACTGAAAAAAGCCGCCAAAGGGGTGGTCAACAAAATGGTGATCAAGGACGCGGTGAAACGCATGTCGGAAGCCGGCGCCATCACCTTCCTGAACTTCTTCAACAGCCCCGATCCCTTCACGCTTGTCACGGTCGACGGCTCGGTCAAAAGCAACGGCCCCAACAAAGCCCCGGATTGGCAGTTCCGCGTCAGCGGCGGCAGCTTGCCGGAAAACGAAAGCAAAAAGGTCAAAGTATCCGGCAAAACCGGCGAACAGCTCGTCAAAAACTTCCCCATCCACGAAATCAACGTCAAGGGCAGCGGCCAAAAACCCGGGGTCGATCCCAAAATCGGCGCCTACACGCTCGACCTGAGCATGGTCGTCAACCCCAAACCCGTTTAACATCCGCCTTTATGCCGCCCCTCCGGGCGGCTTTTTTTGTGCCGCCACGGACTTGTCAACAGGAGCGCAACGCGGCTGCACCGTTGTATGACCAATTTTATTGCAAGTGTGTTAGGATGGCTGCATTACCCAACCGGACAACGCACATGCGTTCGGCGTGGGCCGGAAAACCCACAAGGAACCCCGACTCAGGTCGGCATTGGAAGGAGACAGCCCGTATGGCCGGCGATAAACGCTTGTACCGAGGCGTCGTAGTTAAGATGCTCGCATTGATCGAATCAGGAGAATACCCGGCAGGCGGTAGGCTCCCACCCGAACGCGAACTCGCCGAACGCTTTTCGGTCAGCCGCCCCACCATTCGCGAGGCGATCATCGCGCTTGAGGCCCAAGACCGTGTCCGCGTCAAAACCGGTTCCGGCGTCTATGTGTTGGAACACCCAGACAGCACCCGTCAATCCGGTAACCAGCCCGCCGTCAGCACCTTCGAGCTGACCGAGGCCCGCGCGCTCATTGAAGGTGAAGCCGCCGCGCTCGCCGCGGTGATGATTAACGACGACCAACTGGCACAACTGGAAGCGGCGCTTCACGATATGGCCGACGAATCGGCCGACGGCACGCTGCACTCCGAACTCGCGGATAAAAAATTCCACCAAATCATCTCCCAGGCCACCTGTAACCCGATTCTGGCCAAAATTATCGACGATCTTTGGTACATGCGCGACAACGTACCCACCGTGCATCAAGCCTATCAGTCTATTTGCGAAACCGACGGACAGCGCCGAATCGACGAACACCGCGCCATTTTTGACGCGCTCAAGCAACGGGACGCCGGACAGGCCCGCAAAGCCATGCACGATCATTTCTCCCGCATCCTCAACAAATTAATCGCGGCCAAAGAGGCGGAGCAAATGGAAGAAATTCGGCGTAAGGCCGAGGCATCGCGCAAACGGTTTTCCCTGCAAACCCTTCGTCCGTAACGGTTTCAGCTTTTTTCATCCCAAAATAAGCCGACGCACGGGTACCGCCTGCGATTCGGAGCCGCCCTCCCTCGCGCGGGTTCGCCGTCCTTCGCGCGGGTGCGCGACCCACCTCCCGAATCCGCCCGCTTGGCTTTAACCCGCACTTCTCACCAGAAGTTCTGTTCCGGCGTTGAAATAGCTTAGATGACTTAGGTTACCTGGTTGCGCTGTTGTAAAGCAACGGTGGGACAGCCTCGACGCAGCGCTGTACCGTCGACGGCCGGTACTCACCGTTGCCATGCAATGAAGGGAGCAAAGCGGAAGGCCGTCCCCGGAAGGCCGCCCCGGGAAGGCCGTCCCCTCGTCATTGCAGGCTTTTTGGCCCACGGAGCAGAAGGCCGGCGAGCAAGGCAAAGCCCCAAAAGGCACGCCCACGCCCAATCCACCAGCCATACATTCTTACCAATACCAACAAATACCCCAACCAATTGGTAAAACCAATACCGCGACCACATCGTAGATTTTTCACAAAAATCATTTGACCAATTCTTCACGACATGGATATATTGTTTGCAGACCATGCAGAACAACTGAGGGGGGAACGTCGATGAATACGACTCACGACGTCGTTCCGCGTTTTGGCGCGGACGTCGGCCGCTTGTTTCGGCTCGTGGTCCTAATCGCCATAGGGGGATTCAGTTTGGCTTTGGCCCAAACCGAAACCGAGCGTGAAAAGGACACGGATAAAGAAGAACAGGTCACGGAAGAACTTGTGGTTCGGGGATCGCGAAAAATTGTTCGCAATCAAATTGAAATCAAACGAGATGCGGTCACCATCGTGGACGGCATTTCCGCGGATGAGATCGACAACATCCCGGCGCTTTCGATTGGGGAGGCGCTGGAAACCTTAACCGGCGCCTCGTCCCACCGGGAAAACGGCGGCGCCACCGAAATCTCCATCCGCGGCTTGGGCCCCTTTCTGAGTGCAACCTTCTTTAACGGCCGCGAGGCCACCAACGGCAGCGGCGACCGCGCGGTCAACTTCTCGCAATTCCCCTCGGAATTAATGAGCAAGCTGGCCATTTCCAAAACCCAGGACGCCGCGCTGATTGAAGGCGGGGTGGCCGGCGTCATTCAGTTGGAAACCCTGAAACCACTTAACTTTAGCGAACGCCGCTTTCAACTGGATCTCAAGGGCAACTTCAACCCGGATCAACAGAATATTCGCGACGCGGAAGAAGGCGACCTGGGCGCGCGCGCCACCTTGAGTTACGTCGATCAGTTCGAGCTTCCCTACGGCGGCGCATTCGGTATTTCGCTGGGTTACCAAATCAGCGACACCTCGCAACCCGAGGCCGAAGTCCGCGGCTCCAGCCCCACCGGTTCTTCGCTCTGGGCATGCATCAACGATCCCGATGTGACCAACGAGGGGTTCCACCGCGATTCAAGCGGGGATTGTGAGGACCAAATCGACGGGAGCAACAACCAGGGTTACGATACGCGCATCAACCCGGAAACCGGCCAAGCCTACAGCGCGGGTTCGCCTTTCGCCTTCGCGCCCAGCTCACGGGGTTTTCGGCAAAACGACACCTCGGAGGAACGGGATTCTTACTTCGGCGCCTTCCAGTGGCGACCCAACGACGCCTGGGACATCAATCTGGATCTTCAATTTTCCGAGCGCGTCCAGGCGGAACAACGCCACGACCTGAACTTTGCCAACCAACGCCGTGTCACCCCCGGTGTGACCGGTCCCAACCTGGTCACCACGGCCAACGGCGCTGTCGTGGAATGGATGGGCACCACGGCGATTGAATCCAACAGCGAGGTCTACTCGCGCACGGAAGATTACATGGGCGGCGGCCTCAATGTGCGCCACCGGGTCAACCCGCAACTGAGCCTGACGGCCGATCTCTCCTTTTCCGAAACCACCCGCGAGGAGTTGCAAATCTCACTGCGCACCCAGTCGGATAACCAAGACATCTTCAACCAGGACACGCCCGGCGGTTACCAACCCCTGGTTTCCTGGAACACCCACTCGGGCATTCCCCAATTCACCATCACCAACTTTGATGTCACCGACCACCGCCTGTTCTCGGACGAGTACCGCGTGCGCATCGATTCCGACGTGGACCGCACAAACAGGATTCAAGCGGCGCGCTTGGATATGGATTGGATGATCAACCGCGGCGGGATTCACCACCTCCAAGCCGGGGTACGCGTCTCAGAACAGGACTACCTCAATTTGGGCGGCACCCGCTTCACCACGGGCAACCTCGACGACAGCTCCCAGGAAGAACGCGACCTGATCGCCCTGATCAATCAAGAATGCGCCATCCCCTTCCCCGAATCCGACTTTTTGGCATCACAGCGGGACGGCAACCTGGTGACCCACATCGATTCGGAAACCGGCGAGGTGCTCTCGGGGACGGGCAACCAGTGGGCCACCTTTGACACGATGTGCGTCACCCGCATGATTCTCGCGGCGCAAGGGACCGAATTCGCCTACCCGGCGCAAATTCGCGAAAGCCCGAGCACGACCGACGTCACCGAGGCCACCACGGCCGCCTATGCGATGGCGACCTACGGCGGGGTTTGGGGGGAACGCGCCTACCGCGGCAATTTCGGCGTGCGCGCGGTGAATACGGCGGTTACCTCGCGCGCCTACCGCACCGATTACGAAATCATTACCGACACGGGCGGGTTCCTTTCGATTCAACCGGTCGCCGACGGCGGCTTTGAACGGGTTTCGGCCAAACACGATTACACGGAACTGCTGCCCAGCTTCAACATCGTGGTCAACCTTAGCGACGACCATATCTTGCGCGGCGGCATCTACCGCGCCATGTCACGCCCCGACCCCGGCGACCTGGGCTACAACCGTTCCTTCCAACTCAACGGCGCGGAAGACATCACCGACCCCAACGACCTTATTAATAATGTATCGGGCTCCGGCAATCCCTTTACCGATCCCCTGATGTCTTGGAACCTCGACACCTCAATTGAATGGTACGCAAACGCTGACTCACTCCTGGCCGCGAGCTTTTATTTCAAACAGTTCACCGGCGGCTTTGAACAGGTACGCTTTCTGGAAAGCTTCCAAATCGACGGACAACCCATCGAGGCCGAATACACGGTCTCCCAAACCAACGACGACACCAGCGATCTTTACGGGATCGAACTCACGGTCACCCATCGCTTCTCGCGGTTGCCAGGCGTTTTAAAAGGGTTGGGCACGAAGTTAAGCTATAACTATGCGGATTCGGACTTCGAATTTGAAGACAGTAACTATGGTACGGTCACCCTCCGTAACCTCGACGGCTCCACCACCCAGCTCACCCAAGGCATTATCGCTCCTGGCAACGTTCCTGGTTTCTCCGAGCATGTTTTCTCGGGTCAGCTTTACTATCAGCTAGGTGAATTCGATACTCAGGTTCTGTATAAGTACCGCAGCGAATACTTCCAACCCTATACCAGCAACGGGACCCGCTTGCGTTATGTAGGCGACGTCGGTGTTTGGGAGGCACGCGCCTCCTATCGCCTCTCCAAATCCATTAAAATCAATGTCACCGGCATCAACCTGTTCGATGAACCCAAACAAACCTACTACTACACCAACGACAACTTTGGCGAACGCAATGTCTACGGCCCTCGCTACTTCTTCGGCCTCCAATCGAAGTT
Organism: Acanthopleuribacter pedis; assembly: GCF_017377855.1. Lineage (GTDB taxonomy): Bacteria > Acidobacteriota > Holophagae > Acanthopleuribacterales > Acanthopleuribacteraceae > Acanthopleuribacter > Acanthopleuribacter pedis. The sequence continues at coordinate 31,320 of NZ_JAFREP010000029.1, read as the reverse complement.
TTAGCCAGGTTTTTTGAATGGATGGGAGCGGCTGATGCGCCCGTTGATTCAAGTGAAATCCGCCACGTTTCATCCCGCTTTACGACGAGTGATTTATGCACCGATTCCCCAACATCCATCTCTGGGTTTCCCTCTTTTGTCTGGCCCTTTCGTTCCAAACCCTTCAAGCAGCCACCGTCCTAGTGGACAGCCAGGACGCCTACCGGGAAGCCCTCAAAAAGGCTGTTCCGGGCGACACGATTCGTTTGAAAAATGGGACCTGGCCGGACTTTGAAATCCTGTTTTCCGGGCAGGGCGAACCCGGACGCCCGATCACCCTCACCGCGGAAACCAAGGGACAGGTGATCCTCACCGGCCGCGCCAACCTCCGCCTCGCGGGCCGCCACCTGGTCGTCTCAGGCCTGGTTTTTCGGGACGGCTGGTCACCGACCAACACCGTCATCGCCTTTCGCCGCAACAAAAAAGAACGCGCTTACCATTCCCGTGTCACCGAGGTGGTGATCGACCACTACAATCCACCGGCCCGTTTTGAGAACAGCTTTTGGGTCGTCATGGCCGGCAAGCACAACCGCTTTGACCACAACCATTTGGTCGGGAAAACCAACCAAGGCGTCACCATGGCGGTCCGCCTCGATCACGAGGACGACCGCGAGAACCACCACCGCATTGACCACAACTACTTCGGACCACGACCGGTACTGGGCGCCAACGGCGGCGAAACCTTGAGGATTGGGACCAGCAAATACTCGCTGACCCAATCTGCTACGCTGGTGGAAAACAATGTGTTTGACCGCTGCAACGGCGAGGTAGAGATCATCTCGGTGAAGTCCGGCGGCAACATTTTGCGCGGCAACCTTTTCCTGGAATCGCAAGGCACCCTGACCCTGCGCCACGGCAATGACAACCTGGTCGAAAACAACCTGTTCCTTGGCAACGGCCGCCCGCATACCGGCGGAATTCGCGTGATTAACAAGCGCCAAACCGTACGCAACAACTACTTTGAAGGCCTGACCGGGCATCGCTTCGGCGCCGCGCTGGTGATCATGAACGGTGTACCCGATTCACCCATCAACCGCTATCACCAAGTGGAAGACAGCCTGATCGAAAACAACAGCTTGATCGATTGCAACCACATTGAATTGGCCGCCGGGGCTGATGCGGAACGCTCGGCGCCACCGATCCGCACCGATTTTCGCAACAACCTGATCGTCCATCGCGCGGGCAAACCGGTGATCGCGGTTTACGATGACTTAAGCGGCGTGCGTTTTGAGAACAACCTTCATCATCCGATAGAAAACCCGCTGCCGCTGCCAGGTTTCATCGCCGAATCCGTGAAGATGTCGCGCGGGGCGAACGGCCTGCTTTACCCCGAACCGTTCCCAGGGGTCGGCACCTCACCGTCGCTAAGCAATCTGAACCTGGCCGACACGGGCGTGGCCTGGTACCCAAAACCGGATCGCGACCCCATCTTTGATACCGGTCGCACGCTTCGGGTGGCGCCGCAAGAAGGCGCCCTCGCCGCCGCCTTGGCCGATGCAAAGGCGGGCGACCGATTGCTGCTCGCGCCGGGCGAACACCATGCAACCACCATCCTCGTCGTCGACAAACCCATCACCCTCGCCGCCGCCCAACCCGACCAAAGCACCCGTTTGAGCTTCGCGCGATCCTCCCTGTTTGAGCTGGCCGAGGGCGGCTCTCTCAAATTGACCGGTCTCACCCTCACCGGCGCCTCGGCGCCGGACCGCGCGGGAAACAGCCTGATCCGCACCAGCCGCACCGGCCTGCGCCACAATTACCGCCTGGTCGTTGAAAACACCAGCGTGCGCGATTTAAACACAAACCATTCGTTTCACTTCTTTTCTCCCGGTAAACACACCTTCGCGGACCAAATCCGCCTGCACAACTGCCATTTCAGCAACCTGACCGGCCACGTGTTACACCTCAACAAAGAACCGGAAGATTTGGGCGTGTACAACGGGGAAACCATCGAGATTCGCGATTCGACCTTTACCGACATCGCGGGCACCCTTGCCGATATTTACCGAGGCGGAACCGATGAAAGCACCTTCGGGCCCCGTTTTACCCTTCACCGCGCAAAACTCGCGCGGGTCGGCGGTGGAACACGCAACAAGTCGGACGCCTCGTTGCGCCTGTGGGGTGTGCAGGATACCCAGATCACCGACATCCTGGTCGAAGACAGCCGACCCATTCGCATCCAGCACACGGTTGGTGAACCGCGCACCCGGCTGATCAACCCTCAATTCATCAACACCCCGCAACCGGTGATCCGCGAGCGCCACGACCCATCCGGCAACGAACCATCCGGCAACGAACCATTTAGCGCGCCGACCCTGTTGCTGTCCGCCGCGGAGGCCGACACCCTTCGCGACAATTTGATGCAATCGCCGCGTTTTCAGCGGAGCTTGGCGGCTACCGAAAAGAAGGTCATCGCCTATTTCCGAAATCCGCCCGATGTACCCCAACCCACCGATCCCGGTGGCGGTTATACCCACGAACAACACAAACGCAACGGGGTCGCCATCCACGACGCGGGGATCCTCTACCAAATCACCGGCAACGAAGAGCACGCCCACCGTGCCGTGGCACTGCTCAAAGCCTACGCGGATCTGTACCCGGGCCTGGGTCCACATCCCCAACAGAAAAAACAGGCACCCGGCCGCTTGTTCTGGCAAAGCCTCAACGAAGCGGTCTGGTTAACCTACGCGGTACAAGGTGCCGCCGCGGTGTGGCCGCGCCTGAGCCGCGCGGAACGGAAGCATCTCGAAAGCGGGCTCTTGCGACCCATGGCCGAGTTCCTGTCAAGCGGCCAACCCCGCACCTTTGACAAAATCCACAACCACGGCACCTGGGCGGCGGCGGCGGTCGGCATGACCGGCTACCTCCTCGGCGATAAAGCTTACGTGGAAAAGGCCTTGTACGGCTTGAAGCGCGACGGTTCGGCCGGGTTCCTCAAGCAACTTGACCGCCTGTTCTCCCCCGACGGCTATTACACCGAAGGCCCGTACTACCAACGCTACGCGCTCATGCCGGTGATCTTGTTTGCCGCCGCGATACACAACAACGAACCGGAACGCGCCATTTTTCAATACCGCGACCAGATCATCCTCAAGGCGGTGCGTAGCTGCGTGGACCTGTCCTACAACGGCCTCTTTTTTCCCATCAACGATGCAATCAAAAGCAAAGGTTTGGACACGGTCGAATTGCGTTACGGCATCGCCGCGGCCTACCGCCTCACCGGCGACGCCGGCTTGTTGTCAATCGCCCAAAACCAATCAGCGGCGGTCCTAACCCGCGCCGGCTTTGAAACGGCAAGGGCGATCGACCAAGGTTTGGCAAGGCCCTATCCCTTTCAAAGCAGGGTCTTGCGAGACGGGCCTTCCGGCAAACAAGGCGCGCTGGTCGTCATGCGCGATGGCTCCGAAATCGGGCATCAAGCACTGGTGTTTAAAGCCACCGCCCAAGGCATGGGTCACGGCCATTTCGACAAACTCAACTGGCTGTTTTACGACAACGGCCACGAAATCATCACCGACTACGGGGCCGCCCGCTTCCTCAATGTGCCCCAAAAAAACGGCGGCCGCTACCTGCCCGAAAACCAAAGCTGGGCCAAGCAAACCGCGGCCCACAACACGCTGGTGGTCGACCAGCGAAGTCACTTCGACGGCAAGCGCACCAAGGCCGATGCAGCCCACCCCCACCTCACTTTTTGGGAACAGAATGAACGGATTCACATCGCCGCGGCAACCATGACCGACGCTTACCCGGGCCTCCAATTCCAGCGCACGCTGGCGCAAATCAAAGGGCCGGGCGCGGGCCCACCCATGGTAGTCGATTTGCTAAAAGTCACCGCCAAAGGACCGCACCAATACGACCTGCCGCTGCATTTCGCGGGTCGCCTGATCGCGTCGACGCCGCGCCTCGTTTCCGAAACCAACCAGTTACACCCCTTGGGTCAAAGCGCCGGCTACCAACACCTCTGGCGACGCGCCCAAGCCAAGACCCGCGAGGGTCGCTCCTTTTCGGTCACCTGGCTTCACGGCAGCCGGTTCTATACCTACACCACCTTGGCGGAAAGGGACGACACCCTGTTGCTGGCGGAACTCGGCGCCCAGGATCCCGATTTCAACCTGCGCCCCCAGCAAGCCCTGATCCTGCGCACCGCGCCCAACCGAGGCAACCACACCTTCGTATCCGTGTTGGAACCGCACGGCGCCACCTCCGCCGCGGAGGAAACCACCGTCGGCACGCAAGGCCGTTTGCGGTCCCTAAGCCGGATCACCCGCGGCGATTTGGACCTGATCCAGTTGGCGAGCCACGACGGAACGCTTTGGTACCTCGCCGTTTCCCACGACGCCCGCGCGGATCAACGCCACCAAATCAGCCACGACGACACAACATTCACATGGCAGGGGTTTTACGGCCTCTTCAACCATCAAGGAGAAACCTTATGAAACGAGAGAGCAGCGCCTTTCTGTTTGGCGATCACATCGCCGTGGAACGGATTGAACCCGGCATCCAAAGGCAACTGCTGGGATATGGCGAAACGATTCTCATGGCACGGGTGACTTTTGACCAAGATGCGGTGGGCGCCTTGCATCGCCACCCGCACGCGCAAGCGACCTACGTGGAAAGCGGCGAATTCGACGTCACCATCAACGGTGAGCGGCAACGCTTGCGCCGCGGCGACGGCTTTTATGTCACGCCCCACCAGGAGCACGGCGCCGTCTGTCGCAAACCCGGCGTGCTGATTGACGTGTTTAGCCCGGCGCGTGAAGACTTTTTGAAGGAGCAACCACCGGCATGAACACCAAAAACCTGCGCTGGGTGATCGTCGGCTTGGTCGCGATTGCCACGGTGATCAACTACATCGACCGCAACGCGTTGGCGGTGATGTGGCCCCAGATCTCGGAAGAACTGGGCATGACCAAAAATGATTACGCACTGATTCTCACCTTTTTTATGGTCGGTTACGCGCTCGGCCAATCCTTGTTCGGCAAAATCTTTGACTTGATCGGCACCCGCCTCGGTTTTGTCCTGGCCATCGTGGTTTGGTCGCTTTCGATCATGCTCCATGCCGTGGTGCGCGGGGTGGTCGGCCTGGGCCTGGTCCGCTTCGGCCTGGCCGTGGGCGAGGCCGGCAACTGGCCAGGAGCCACCAAGGCCAATGCCGAATGGTTTCCCATCAATGAGCGGGCCTTGGCCCAGGGGATTTTTAACGCGGGCGCCTCGGTCGGCGCGGTGGTTTCGGCACCGCTCATCGCCTGGCTGTACGTCTTTTTGGGCTGGAAAGGCACCTTTGTCGCCATTGGCGTGTTGGGCATTGTTTGGCTGTTGCCCTGGCTGCTGGTTTACAAGGCCCCGCCCGACCGCCACCCCTGGTTGTCCGAGGAGGAACGCGCCTACATCTTAAGCGGCCAAAAAGCCGACACCACCGCGAGCCAAGATGACCAGGCCGCCCCCGGCTGGCTGGAAATGCTGCGCTACCGCCAAAGTTGGGCCGTCATCGCCGCGCGGTTTTTCCTCGACCCCGTGTGGTGGCTGTTCGTTTCGTGGCTGCCCATTTACCTCGCCGATCAATTCGGCTTCGACATCAAACAAATCGGCATGTTTGCCTGGGTACCCTATGTCGGCGCGGCCTTGGGCGCGGTTTTTGGCGGCTGGCTCGCGGGTTACCTCATCAAAAACGGCCGCACCATCAATTACGCCCGCAAACACACCATCACCCTCGGCGGCGCCATCATGCTGCCCAGCCTGATCGCCACCGCCTACGCGGCCACCCCGCTGGTCGCGGTTCTGTTGATCGCCGTCATTCTGTTCGGCTTTCAACTGGCCATCGGCAACATCCAAACCCTGCCCAGCGATTACTTCTCGGGTAAATCGGTGGGTTCGCTCGCCGGCGTCAGCGGCACGGCGGCGGTGTCCGGCGTACTGATCACCACCTGGCTGGTCCCCGCGATCACCCAAACTTCCTATGTCCCGTTTTTCGTGCTCGGCGCCGCCCTGGTGCCGCTTGCGGTAGGCGCCGTCTGGCTTTTTGGCGGCACCATTGGGCCGCTCACCGCAAAACCAACAACCCACTTACCTTGAAGGGAGCGATCATGAATCTTCACAATAAAGTTGCCATCGTCACCGGTGGCGCGCGCGACATCGGCCGCGCGGTTTCGGAGAAATTGGCGGCGCTCGGCGCCAAAGTCGTGGTGAATTACTACCACAACCCCCAAGCCGGAAAAGAAACCGTGGCCGCGGTGGAAGCAGCCGGCGGGACCGCGATTGCGGTGGCGGGCGACATGACCCAACGCGCCGATATCCTGCGCTTGATCGAAGAAACCCGCGCGGCATTCGGTGACGGCATTGATATTTTGGTCAACAATGTGGGCGGTTTGGTCGCACGCAAATCCTTGCTGGAAATGGATGAAGCCTTTTTCGAAGGCGTCATGAAACTCAATGTGACCAGCACCTTCCTCGCAACCCAAAGCGTGGTCCCGCTGATGGGCGACGGGGGTTCCATTATCAACGTTGCCTCCTTGGCCGGTCGCGACGGCGGCGGGCCCGGCGCCGCCGCTTACGCCACCGCCAAAGGCGCGGTGATGACGCTGACCCGTTCCCTTGCCAAGGAACTCGGCCCCAAAAACATCCGGGTAAACAGCCTATGCCCCGGCATGATCGCCACCACCTTCCATGATGTGTTCACAAAAGATGCCGTGCGTGAAAAGGTCGCGGCCGGCACGCCCTTGCGCCGCGAGGGTACCGCCGCGGAGGTCGCGGATTTGGTTGCCTATCTGGCATCCTCCGAATCCAGCTTCATCACCGGCGCCAACCTCGACATCAACGGCGGCCTCAGCTTCTCTTAGGGTGTCCCCCCCACCGGGTGCGCGGCGGGTTCCCCCCGGGGCCGCGCCGCGCACCTTTTTTTCAACGAACCCGACTTGGCCCGCAAGGCGCACAAGAACTTTTGCGGCAAAGCTGAACCCTTTTGAGAATTGGGGTTCAGAGGAGGACCGATTTGGTACGACAGGTAGTGACCTTAGGGGAAATCATGATGCGGCTCAAAGCACCGGGTCACGAACGGCTGCTCCAGACGCCGCACCTGGAGGCAACCTTCGGCGGCGGCGAATCCAACGTGGCGGTCTCCCTGGCTGCTTTTGGGGAAAACGTCCACCACGTCACGCGTTTGCCCGATAACGCCCTCGGCCGCGCCTGTCGGGCCGAGATGCGGCGCTTCGGTGTGGCTACCGATTACATGAGCGACGGTCCGGGGCGCATGGGTCTGTATTTTTTGGAAGCCGGGGCCAATCAAAGAGCCTCCACGGTTCTGTACGACCGCGTCGATTCCGCCATGGCCTTGGCGAAACCGGGCGACCTTCCCTGGGACCAAATTTTCGAAAACGCCGATTGGTTCCATTTCTCCGGGATCACGCCCGCTTTGTCCAAGCGCGCCGCGGCACTGACGCTCGAGGCCGTTAAAGCCGCGGTGGATCGCGGCGTCACCGTCTCCTGTGATTTCAACCACCGCGCCAAGTTGTGGCGCTACGGCAAAACCGCACCCGAGGTGATGAACCAACTCATGCCCTACGTGGACGTGGGCATCGCGGGTCGGGACGATTGCCGCAAATGCCTGGGTCCCGAATTCGCCGTCGAAGAGACCGGCTCCCATTGGGATCCCGACGCTTACGCGGCACTCACCCTGAAGGTTTTGCGCACCTTTCCCCACATGCAACAAATGGCCGTCACCTTGCGCGAAAGCATCACCGCCGACCACCATCGCTGGTCGGCCTGCCTCCGCAACCAAGACGGGTTCCACACCTGCCGCACCTACGAGATCACGCGGATCGTGGACCGCGTCGGCGCCGGTGACGCCTTCTCAGCCGGCCTCATCTACGGTTTGCACCACTTTGACGATCCCGGCTCGGCGCTGGCCTTCGCCACCGCGGCCGGCTGCCTCAAACATTCGGTTCCCGGCGATGTCAACCGTGTGTCGGTGGCCGAGGTCATGCACCTGATGGACGGCGAAGGTTCCGCTCGGGTACAACGCTAACCTGAACGGGCATGAACATCACCTCGCGGGCCGTCACCTCGCCGGAACAAAACCCTTACCGATAGGTGACGCAGGCGTTGTCGGGCAGGCGCAAGCGCTCGCGAAAGGACGCGTCCTGTTCGCCCAGCGCCAACACGCGGAAGGCGCTCAGCGGGATGTTGGGTAGGGCGACGTAATCCTCGTTGGGCCAGAGGCCTTCATAAGGATTGCGCGCGGCGCTGACCGGATCGACGGCATACAGGCCAATCCCCGAGGCGCCGCCTTGATCCACCAAAAACATGCCGTATTCCTGCAAAGCCCGCGCGATGGTGCGTTCGTAGGGCGTGAGGTCCAGCGCGGCTAAGTCCAGGTCGGGGTCGAGTTGCAGGCGCGCGCCCTCCGGGATGGCGAAGGCCGCGTCGGAAACGCCGTCGCTGTCGGTGGCGGGTGCAACCGGACCGCCCGCGCTGACGAAGGGATAGGAAAACACCAGGGCGTGTTGGATGCGGCCGGTGCGCAGTTCGTCGGGCCAAATCAAACCGCCCAAAAACGAGAAACCCGAACCCCGCGACGACATGCCGTTGGGGAAAATGCCGTCCGAGTCCATCGAAATCGCGGCGCCGTAACTCGCGGTCCATACCCCGTTCTCCCGGCGCGCCTGCCAAAAGGTGTATTCGCAACGGTTGACCGGATCCAACACGACCAGGTGGTTGTCCTGGTCGGCATCCTCGCCGCAGGCGACGGGCGGGTTGGCGGCGCCGTCGACATCCTCGGCGGCCTCGGCCCAAGCCGGCATGGGCACGTTGTCCATCGCCGTGACGCCCAATTCCCAGGGGACACCGCAGGCCAGGTTGACCGTGACGCGGGGAGTGTCTGGTTCGGCGAAGAAGACCGGGGCCGAATACTGGCCGACCTGCACCACCAGCGCACCCGCGTTTTGCATGCCCGCGATCAAAGCCGCCGAATGGGGGTCGACGGGGGCGTCGGCGGCAATCGCCTGGTTCAGCGGGCTGTCCCCATCGTAGAGCTGCAGCGAAGCAAAATCCGGCAGCGATTGCGGTCTCCCGGTTTGGGTGACCGGGGCGACGCCACCCTGACGGGCGGCACCAAACAACAACTGGCGAAAGGCGTTGCCGGAGATATTGATGCCGGCAAGGGGTTGGTCGGCCACCGCGGTCACGCGGGCAACCTGCGAATAGGTCAACCCGGGAAACAGGTTTTCGATGATGTCGCGCAAGCGTTGGTTGGGCGCCAATTCACGAACGGCCTCGGCCAAAACGGAACCGGTTTCATCCAACGCGTAAAGACGAACGGCCGCGGTCGCGGTGCCGGTGTTCATCAAGGCCAGCCCTTTCCAAGTCAGGGGAACGACATCGCCGGGATAAACGCCGAAATTAAACTGCAGGACGGAACCGGTTTGTTCCGTCAGGGCGAATTCGGCGGTTCCCTGTTGCGTGGTTTCGATGTAGGCGACGCGGAACTGGAGTTCGGCATGGTCCGTGGTGATCCGACCGGATTCCGCGCTATCCGCCGACGCGGCCGGATCCAAGCGCAGGCTTTCAAAACCGCCCAAGGTCACCTCACGCTCCAGCACGCACACGCCCGCACCGTTGTACCAGGTCACCTGAAAGGTGGCGCGATCCGCGCCGACATTGTCGACGGTGAGGTAATTTTGCCAACCGGTGGCGAGATGGGGCACGGGATAGGTATGTGTAAAGGTCGCAGCCGTACCCTCGCCGGCGAAACCGGGCGTCAACAAACAAAAAAGCGAAAGGCAGCATCCGAGACGCATCATCTTCCTCCCCGTGGATCGGTGTATGAACCCTTTGTTTTACCTTTCGGTTCCAAGCGGCGCGGCGACAAGCCCGAGGCGAAATCAAATAAAAACAGCCATCCAAAAAGCCGGATTTCGTCCCACTTCCGTCCCTAAAGGCTTCTTCCCCGGCCGATTTCTGTGAGAAATTCGACCGTATCACGCGTATATCTCAACATCTGCATCCATTGACTTTTTCAGAGGAGCCATCGCTATGTCTTTTCCCAGCCGCTTGCTGTTGTGTGTGTTTTTAACCCTTTCCACCCTCGCCCTCGCCGGCGACCCCATCCAAAAAGCCGTCGACCACGCCGAACGTTCCGAAAAAGACCGTGAACGCGACCAACGCGAGAAACCCGCTGAAATTCTTAAGTTTATCGGTGTTAAGCCAGGCTGGACGGTGGCGGATATATTCTCGTCGGCGGGGTATTACACCGAACTGCTGGCGCATGTGGTGGGCCCCGAGGGCAAGGTGATTGCCCAAAACAATGCCTCCTACAAGAACTACGGTAGCAAAGGGGCGGCGCTGCGCTTCACCGAGGGGCGCCTGGCCAACGTCACCCATCTGGTCAGCGAAGCCGACGATCTGAAGTTACCCAAGGACGGGTTGGATATGGCGATTATGGTGAACTGTTACCACGACCTTTATTGGGACAACGGCAAACCCTCCTGGCCGGCCATCGACGCCAAAAAGTTTCTGGCCCAATTGCACGCGGCGGTGAAACCGGGCGGTTTGATGGTGGTTATCGACCACACCGCCAAAGAAGGCAGCGGTAGCAGCGCGGCTCAGGACCTGCACCGCATTGAAAAAGCCTACGCGGAACAAGATTTCACCGCGGCGGGGTTCACCCTGCTCAAGTCCTCCGACCTGTTGCGCCGTAGCGGTGACGACCACAGCGTGAATGTTTACGACGAGGCGATCAAAGGTAAAACCGACCGGTTCGTGCTGGTTTTCCAAAAGAAAAGCTAACCCACCGCCACGAATTCGCGCGACGCTTGCGGGTGCCGCGCGAAGCCCGCGGACCGGCCGGTTGTGCTTGGCGCCCGCGGGCATGCCGTGCGATGATGCCGCTTACGCCATGCCCAAGAGTCGTTTATGTCGCACAATCCCTGGCCGCCGACGCTGCTAACCCTACTCAAACAACTGCCCCGCCACAAAAAACAGCCGCCCTGCCTGCAGGCGCGGTTCCCCGCCTTGATCCGCGCTTATCAGCCTGACCTCGACGACATGCACATCGTCAAAGTGGCGGGTACCAACGGCAAAGGCTCGACCTGCGCCATGTTGGCAGCCTGCCTCAACCACAAACAAGGGATCGGCCTGTTTACCAGCCCGCACCTGGTTTCGCCGTGCGAACGTTTCCGCCTCCACGGAAAACAGGTTTCCTTTGACGATCTCGAGGCCGCGTCGCAACGGGTGGCGACCTTCCTTGCCGACCAGGCGCCGCTAGGTTTGGTGCCCACCTTCTTTGAGGTCCTGATTCTCATGGCGCTCGACCTCTTCCGGAGCGGCGGCGTCCGGCTCGCGATCTTCGAAGCCGGGGTCGGCGGTTACAACGACTCCGTGCATTTGCTGCCAGGTGATCTGGCGGCCGTGACCACCGTGGGTTTGGATCACATGGATCGGCTGGGCAACACCGCCGCGGCCATTGCACGGGACAAAGCCGGGATCTGTCCCGCCGGCGGCACCCTGGTCCTGGGTCCCGGCCTTACCCCCTCGGTGCGGCAAACCATCAGGCGCGAAACCCAGCCGCGCGGCATTACCTTGATTGATGCCGCGACGACGGATTTGGGCGCGGTGGCACACCAAATCCCCTTTGCGGGAGCCCACCAGCGCGACAATGCAAAAACAGCGCTTTGCCTCGCCCAGCTCATTGCGAAGCGGCACCAGATCCCTTGTTTTCCAGGCGATGTGGCAAATGCAACGTTGGGCGGGCGCTTGGAATCGCGCCGCTTCGAAGGGCGCTCGCTGCTGCTGGATGTGGCCCACAACCCTGCCGCGCTTGAGGTGTTGCGCGGGTATTTGGACGCGTGGATCCCCTATGAACAACGTTTTCTTGTCTACGGCGCGGCGGAGGACAAGGATTACCAGGCCTGCCTCACCCACCTCCGGGATTTGGCGCCGCGCGGGTTCCTGGTCGGCGGTTTTTACCGTGCGGCGGCGCCGACTGATCTGGCCCGCGCCTTACCCGACAACTTCCAACCGCGGGCAACCCCCGCGGCGGCGCTTGGCGATCTACCCAAACACGACCCAACCACGGTGGTTGTATGCGGCTCGGTCTTTTTGGTAGGCGCGGTGAGCGAGCATCTGTCGACCTCGGGTTAGAAAAACCGCAACGCCCTTGGATCGTCCCCCTGGTACGCGACCACCGCCTCAACCGCGAGGAACAACCCGCCGGCAAAGACCAGGGTCATGTCCTCGGCGCGGGCAATCGCCACGGCACGGGTTACGGCATCCTCCACGGTTTCAAAACGTTCGCGGGGGAGTTGCGGCCGCGCGGCGGCGACGGCGGCTTCAATGCGGTCCACCGGCGCCCCCAGGTGGTGGGCGCGGGTACAGATCACGCGGTCGGCGACAGCGACCAAGGCGGTAACGATTTCCTCAACCGCTTTATTATGGGAAACCCCGATCACCAACACCACCCGGCGGCCGGCAACCATCGGCTGAAGGGTCGCACAAAAAGTTTGGATCGCGGCCGGGGTGTGGCCGACATCGTAAATAACCGGGGGCGGGCCGGGGAGAAACGTGGCGCGGCCAGGCCAATTCACCCGCGCCAAGCCGTCGCGTATCCCCTGCTTGAGGTCGTCCTGGGACAGGTGGGGAAACAACCGATTCACGTACAAGGTGACCGCGGAGGCGGCCACCATCGCGTTGTCCACCTGGTGCGCGCCCAACAGGGGCAGGCGCAGATCCTCAAGGACCATGCCGTCGATTTCCGCGTTAAAGGTCGTTTCGGTGGGATGGGTGACCCGATGGGTGACACGACACCGCACCGCGGTTTCAAAAAGCTGGATCTGTTTCAGCCGTGCGTAATGACGGATTCGCCGCAGCAAATCGTGATCGCCAAGTGGAAACAGCACCAGGGTTCCACCGGGGGGGCACAGGTCCAATTTGTCGTAGGCAATCAGTTCCAAACTATCGCCCAACAGTTGGGTGTGCTCCAAGTCCAGCGAGGTCAGGACACAGAGCGAGCCGGGCATCATCCGCACCGCATCGTAGCGGCCGCCGATGCCGGCCTCGAACACACCGTGCGCCACCCCGTTGCGGGCAAAATGGTACAGGGCCATGCCGGTGAAGATCTCAAAAGCGCCGAAGGAGCCGGCGCCGTGCTGTTGTTGCCAAGCCTGCACCGCGGCCTGAACCCAGGCGAAACCCGACGCGCAATCGCCATCGGAAATCGGCGCGCCGTCAATGGTGATGCGTTCGTTGAAACGGAACAAGTGGGGCGAGATGTTCCTACCGGCGCGCACACCGAGGGCCTTGAGCATGGCGCTCACCATGGCGCAGGTGCTGCCTTTGCCGTTGGAGCCGGTCACCTTGAGGTAATCCATGGGAAGGTCGGGCGCCACCGCCTCAACCCGCGCGCGCAACCAGGCCATGCGGTGCAACCCGATCCCGGTCCCAAACTTAGGCGCGGCAAAAAGTTGGTCTACCAAGCGTTGCGCGACCACGAATCCTCCTTCCCCAAGGCGCATGGGGAACCATAACCCAGGGAAACCCCGATTGAACATCCTTAAGGTCGGGGTGAGCACCGCAACCCACTCCCGATGCCGGTTTTGTAACTCAGGTACCAAGCGCTAAACCCCGCCCGGCATGGATTCCCAGGCGACGGTTGATAGGTTGCGGCCCGTCGCCGAATCGGCAGGCGAGGAAAAAGGGGACACCCAAACTTCACCAACACGCAGGAGACTTTTTGTCGTTTTTTTAACCTCGAATCAACCATTCTTCTCGTCTCACGCGTGGTGTTTTATGAACGCGGCAATCGGCTTCCTGATGAGCCACACGCCGTCAGACTTTTTGATCGAGGACGTTTTTTATGGAAAACCCCTTTGGCACTTATGCCGCCGCCTTCGCCCGTGACCTTAACCTCCCCATCGACGACCGCATGCTCGTTGAAGGATTTACCGCCACCGTCGCCGATCAACACCGACCCGACCAGGTCCTGCGCCTCGCGGTCATGCCCGGTCGAAGCGGAGAAGAAGTGATCCTCGCCTGCAACATCGGCACGGTCGCCGCCGACAGAGCAAGCGCGGTTTATGGCGACTTGCTCGACGACGCCCTGCTGCCCGGCGCTTTTAATATGAACTACTACCTCGACCCCAACTGCCGTGAAGTCACGGCCGCCGCCGTGCTCAGCTACGACGATCTCAGCGACGCCGACCTAAGAAGCTACGCCGAGGCGTTCCTACAACGTGCCGGCAACCGCCTGCGCGGTGTCAGCGAAAGCAAACCCACGGCCCGCCTTGACTGGCACCAGATGACAGCCTACAGCCAAAGCTTTGTTTAGCCCGCATTTATCACCAGAAGTTCTGCTCCGGCGTTGAAATAGCTGCGATGACTTGGGTTACTTAGTCGGACAAGCCTCGACGTAGCGCTGCTACGCCGAAAGGTCGGCCCCGCTGCGTTTGCCCTCGGTCGTAACCTGTGTCCTCACAGCGATTTCAAAGCCTCGCGACGAATTCTGGTGAGAAATGCGAGCTAGTCAAAGCAGCATCAACCATCGCCCCAAATGGATTTTACCCGTCAAAACCCAGTCAACCGTCGCACAGCCCCAGGAGAGTCGCCCCATGTCTGAACCCTTGTACCTCGAAATGCTCGCATCCCTGCAGGAAGAAATCGGCGTCGCCATCCCACCACCCGTCGACGGACGCGTGGTCATTCGCGTCAACGACCAATTCGATGTGGTCCTCAGCCAACGTCCCAATCACCCCGAACTGGCCCTCTTCAGCGCGGTGAAAACCTTTAACGACGCGGAACTGACCCAGGGTTTAACCACCTTGATGGCGGGCGGCGCGGCAGCCCAAAGCGGGACGATCACGCCGGCCTACGTGAAAAACGGGCAACAGGCGGTCCTGCGCTCGCGGCTCCGCACCAAAAACCTCAGCTACGAGACCTTCCGAACCTGGCTGATCACCTTCTTTGACGCCTTGGGCGAATGGCAAAACCGCCTGGCGGTCCCGGCCGTGCCCGAGGACTGTGACGACACCCTCTTCCTCCTCGCCCACGCCATCGCTTGTTAAACAGCCCACGCCTTTCCCACCCATTTTTGCAAAAAAACCAGCCGCCACCCCGGCGCCGGCAACGATTTCCTAAAGGTGCTTTCGATGACCTTCCCTTCCCTTCGCCAGTTCTCCCAAATCGCTCGAACCCGCCACACCGGTACCCTGAACCTCGACCAAAACGACAGGCTCCGGCTCCAACCAAGCGGAACCCTCGGTAAACACAGCCTGACCCCGCAACCGGCCCCCGATACCGACAGCCCGCTTTTCCGGGCCCTGGAGGAAGCGGTCGCGCAAGCAGGTTTTGATAAACCCGCACTCGCGGCCCTCGGATTACCGCCCCAAGGTCAAAACTTTTCACCGCGGTGGTTGCGAGAACAGTTGGGTCGCCTCGACAGCCACACTAGCGAAATGATCCGCGCGGCAGCCCAGCCGGGCGCCGACCCGACCCTGAGAACGAACGCCGTCAATCTGCTGATCGACACCCGCCTCCACCTGCCCAACAACAAGGGTGCCGACCTGATGCGCGCCGAGCTGTCACGGGGCATTGACGCCGTGATGGATGCGGTGGTTGCCTTAGACCGGACACCCGATTTAAAGGTGCTTACCCAAGTGGCCCAAAGCCTGGCCGACACCCTTTTCGCCACAACCGCATTCGCCTTCGAGGCGCTCACCAAGCAGGAATCCCCCAAATTGATTCCCAATGCGCAAGTCGATGCTTTGGTGGCGGAACTTCAAGCTGAGCACAAACCCGCCGGCGCCCTCGCGGCCATTGTCAAAACAAACCTGGACAGCGATATGAAGATCCAGACGACGAACTTTGGCCAAAACATCAACACCCTGATGGAGAACCTTCAAAGGGATTTGCCTGACCTTAACGCGCGTTTCTTTCCCGGCGACGGCAACCGAGCAAGCGGCTTAACCGGGTTCAAGCTAACCGACAGTGACCCGCACAAAAAAGGGCAACGGGTGGCGATCCTGAGCTTTGACAACCAACAAAAAATCGTGTTCAAACCGCGCGACGCCCGCATTGACGAGGCGGTTGTCGGCCGCAACCTGGCTGATGGAAGCAGAAGCGCGCTGGAAATGTTGGAAGACGCGCGACCCACCCAGCCAAACCAACGCCCGCTACCGGGCATGCTTTTTCTCCACCGCAACAGCGGTGGGGAAGACGC
Organism: Acanthopleuribacter pedis; assembly: GCF_017377855.1. Lineage (GTDB taxonomy): Bacteria > Acidobacteriota > Holophagae > Acanthopleuribacterales > Acanthopleuribacteraceae > Acanthopleuribacter > Acanthopleuribacter pedis. The sequence continues at coordinate 15,083 of NZ_JAFREP010000029.1, read as the reverse complement.
CTATTCCTACCAAACCCACCTCTCCAACCAAACCGCCCCCGACCACCTCATGCGGAACCCCTCGGAAGCGAAGGCCTATTTCCGCGAAATGGGTTCCCTCGCCTTTCTCGCATCCATTGCCGGCGTTTCCGATCTTCACCACGAGAACCTGATGACCAGCGCACGGCAACCCTTTTTGACCGACTTAGAGATCGCCGCGTCAAGTGGTGTCATTGAGCGGCTGGCCCAACAGTTAAGCGGTGGAAACGAAAACATTCTGGGACCGACGATGATGCGCATGGTCCTTGAATCGAAGAACCAAAGACCCAATCCTCCCGGGCCGTACAAGATCACGGAAGAAGGCCTGGCCCAGGATCTGACCAAAACGGTCAGTGTGTTGGAGAGTTTTGTTGCGGTACAGGACGGCGACACGCTGCGCGACAACCGCACCACCTTCGACGACCAAGCGAGCGCGGGTTATAACCCAAAAACCGGGACCAAAAAATTGGCAAAAACGCAAGGCGGCCAGGCGCAGGCACCGGACCAAAAGTTCACGAGCCGATACGGCGCCGATTTCGCCCGTGGCTTCAGGGAAGCGGCCGCGGCCTTCCCCAAGGAGGGTGTCGCCTTTTTGCACAACCGCCTGAGCGGCTTCAAACTGCGCATGCACCCCATTAAAACCGGGGACCATGGTTACATCGTGCGAAGCTACCGCAAGGCAATCGACTTACCGGAAGCGCAACGCCTCGCCAAGGTCAAAGCGCAGTACGTTGAAAAACTGAGTAACTTGCAGGAACAAATGGGTACGCGTCAGATGCAGAAACCCCTGGACGCCGCCACCATTGATCTTCTCGCGGATCGATTCACCGAGCAGGTGAAGCACTTCGACATCGCCTACAACAGTCATGTGCCGGCGCAAGACCGCTTGGTCTTCGACAAATCGGCCGACCCCATCGAAGGCTTTTTTAAGCCCGCCACCCTGCACACGGACATGCTGCTCGAGTCACTGACCTACTTCCAGAGCAATGCCCACTCGGCCGATAAGATCGAGGCCGACTTTGCCAGGGCCGTCGCCGAACTGTCGGAGCAAAAGCCCGCGCGGGACGAAGCCTATACCAAGCTGCGCGCGGAAACAGAAGCGCTGGCGCGTCAAACACGGGCGCAACAGCACCCACCCCAAGCGCGTCCACGCCCGGCACGGGATCAGCCGCCCCAAGCAGGAGACCGACAGCGCCAGACACGGGCACAGCCACCCCAACCCCAGGAGGATCCGGCGCGTGGGCAGGTCGGCGTGTTGTAAGCGGGGGCGCGGGCGCCGAAGGTGGGGTGCGAGCCCAGCTTGGGTTCAAGGTGAGACTCGGGGTCAGACTCGGGGTCAGACTCGGGGTGCGACCCAAGCTGCGATCCAAGCCGCGCCCCGCGTTTTCTCATCGTCCCGCGCCGATTCCTCGCACCGGCTTAATACCCAGATCTCGCTAAAAATGCTGCCACGGAACGGAAACGGCCGCGGTTAGTGGTTGTGGTCCGCGGTGTCCCCCGATACCTGCTCGAGCTCGCCGGGGACCGTGTCCGCTCGCGATAAGGTGCCTTGGGGCGTTTCGGCCGCAACGGGTGAGATTAGGCCCGCGACGGGAAGGCCCGCCCTTTCGCTGATTGCGGCCACGGCATGGGCCGCCACCCTATCCGCCGCCCCGGTCATGCAATGGGGCCGACACTGTTCCACGAGATCCAGGTCTTCCAATAGACCCGCCTCGGCAATCAACCGCAACAGCGCGATGATCAGCGCGGTCTTTTTCTCGAGGTTCATCGGCGCCTCGGCCATCGCGGGCAACAGGTCACGCAACAACGACATCAAGCCGGGGTCCATCTGTTCAGCGAGGAAACGCAGGACATCCAATTGAAACTGGACGTCGCTTGTGGCCCTTGCCAACGGACGTAACAACGCAAAACGCGCCGGCTCATTGGAAAAACCAATCTCCAGTAAGGGAGAACGCAACGCATCGTTGCCGAGCAAAACGGACGCATAGGCGGCTTGGTGGGTTTCGTCCAAAAGGTCCAAAAATAAATCGGCTAATTCCGCGGCATGGGGCGAATAAGTGTCGGAAAAAGCGGCGGGCGGTTTGGCGGCGACCCATTCCGGGAAAAACACGCCGGCCAACATCAGCGCATCCCCGTGCAGATCGCAAGCCGCCCAGGTGTTTTGCGCCAAGCGGGAGCGACGCGCCTCGGGCGTGGTCCCGGGTCGTTCGCCGCGCGCATAAGGTTCATAGGAGGCCGTCAGGGAAGCCAAGAGCGCGGGCAGCGGTTCCCAAAACAGAGCGAACCCATCGGTGTCGGCGGGTTCCGGCAGCTCGGCATGAGGCAAACCCATCAGCTCACGCCAACGGCGCCAACGCACCGCCACATCGAGATCTTCCAAGGTTTGGTTGTTGTCTTGCCCCTCAAAGAACGCGTCCAAAGCCGCGGCGGCCGCCGTGGCACGAAACAGGGGATCGGGATCCAGCGCCGTCATCACCCAAAGCTCGGCAAAGGTTTCGGGGCGGCGCGTGAGGGACTCATGCAGCTCGGTCAATGGATCCAAGACCGCGCGAAGTTCGCGATCCAAATCCTCGGCACTGCCATAGGAAGCCAGGTACTTGTTGATCGGGAAAAACCAGGTATTTTCTCGAATCTCCAGGGGATAAAGGTGCAGCAGGACGCCACGCAAGCGCGGGTGGAACAGGGCGACTTGAGCGGGATTCGCGGTTACCCACTGGTATTGTTGATCAAAAGAGGTTCCGGGCATCAAGAAACCCTGATCGCCCAGGCCGCCGACAGGAAGGAGCATCAAACCGGTCAGGCTCTTGGAATCGCTTTCGATCACGAGTTGGTACAAATCACCGTAAAGGGGCAAACCTTCCGGGTCGGGATTTTCAATTTTGACATGGGGCGATTGTTTGTCGACCGTCCAACAGACCGTCACCCCCGGTAGCTCTTCTATCGCGCGCGGTTCCCGGGTGATCCCCATGTTTTCCAAAACGCCGCCAATGCGTTTGCGGCCGGGCATGCGGTAGAAGCGAAGGTCCATATCGCGCGTGGGGCTCAGATGACGCACCGCGCCAACACAAAAGGCCGCGCAAATCGCAAAAAGGGTAAGCAGGAGCAAAAGGGGTCCCAAACTCATCAGTCCTCCTCGGGCACAGGGGGCCAACGGTAACCGGGCGTCAGCGCGCCGACCCGGGTGCCATTTTCTGCGCCACAAACTACGACGGCTTCTTGGGTTCAAGCACGCGGAACAGGAAGCGGTCAAACGGAAGCGAAACGGGGGCTCAGGCGATCATGGTTAACGCTGGAAAGAGACACCTCCATTATATATAGAAGACCGTGGCGGCCGGAGATGAAGGACGCCCTTTGATATCGAGGTCAAAAACGTTTTAGCCCGCATTTCTCACAAGGATTCGTCGCGAGAAGCAGAAAGCCTTGTGAGTACGAAGATTACGACCGAGAGACGGCACAGGGGTCCGACCTTTCGGCGTAGCAGCGCTACGGCGAAGGCGACTCGACCGAGTAATGCGGATGGCCGCCCCCTCGTAATCGCATGGCTTTCGGCTTCGTAGCAGAATTCCTTGTGAGAAATGCGGGTTATAATCAACCCGACCCCTACACATGAAGATGGACGCAAGAGACCGTGCAAAGCGTCTTTGCGATGACCAGACCCGCCATAAGGAGTGTCCCATGCTTGTATTCGTGCTGCTGCTTTTTCAGACGGAGGTTGCGGAATTTACCGAAACCAAAAACGGCCTGACCCAGATCCGCCATGAGATCGTGGTGACGGCCGAGCGCGAAGCGGTGTGGCGGTTGTTCACGTCGAAAGAGGGCATCGAAAGTTGGATCACGCCGGTTGCCTGGGTTGATTTGCGCGAGGGTGGGATCATGGAAACCAGCTACGATGCCAACGCCAAACGCGACGATCCCAACAACATCAAGGTCCAATTCACGGCGCTTAAGCCGGGTTGGCATTACACCGCGCGCAACATCCAATCCCCCGCCAATACCGGCTTTGGGGACACGCTCAAGGAAATCCCTTCCAGCCTGCGCTTGGAAGAAGTGGGCGCGGGCAAAACCAAGGTCAGCGTGATCATGAGCGGCTTTAATGAAACGGAAGCCCACCAAAAGTTGTTGGCCTTCTTCAAAAAAGGGAATAGCTGGTATTTGAACCGCCTGCAGCAACGCCTCAAAGAGGGCCCCCTACCCTTCTAAAAGGCAAAGGGTCGGGGCATCCAACGAGAGTTGCAAACTGGGTGATCCCTGCAGGGCCGCGGGCGGCCCTGCGCCAAAAAACAGCGCTATCGGCGCAACGACCCGGAGGCGGTTGTGACTTCGAAAAAGAGCCCACTGTTGGTCGGCCGAACCTTTCAATCCGCGCTACGACCCGAAGGCCGTTGCGACCTTCAGGGCCTCGGCTTCGAAGGTTCGGGACACGTTTCCATCCGCGCTACGACCCGAAGGCCGTTGCGACCAGTTTTCGACCTCGTCTGGATCGATGTAGATGTTTCCATCCGCGCAACGATCCGAAGGCCGTTGCGACGAAATCCACAAAACCGCCCTTGAACACATCAAAGTTTCCATCCGCGCAACGACCCGAAGGCCGTTGCGACAATTTCCAGGTACCCCCGTAATCACGTATTGCCTGTTTCCATCCGCGCAACGACCCGAAGGCCGTTGCGACCCAGGGCCGTATACTTTCGCCACTGCATTGGGATGTTTCCATCCGCGCAACGACCCGAAGGCCGTTGCGACGGGCGAATCGAACGCCTTTTCAACTCGACAATGTTTCCATCCGCGCAACGACCCGAAGGCCGTTGCGACGGGCGAATCGAACGCCTTTTCAACTCGACAATGTTTCCATCCGCGCAACGACCCGAAGGCCGTTGCGACCGATCGAATGGATGCAATGGGGCAGGAGCTTTACGTTTCCATCCGCGCAACGACCCGAAGGCCGTTGCGACCCCCTTACGGAACGATCCCGGTTCAGGGCGCGGGTTTCCATCCGCGCAACGACCCGAAGGCCGTTGCGACTGCCAGGCATTAGAACCTCGTCGACTAACAGAGTTTCCATCCGCGCAACGACCCGAAGGCCGTTGCGACCAGCCGTAATCAGGTCGGTGCCCTTTCCTGATGTTTCCATCCGCGCAACGACCCGAAGGCCGTTGCGACGTGATCGGGACCACCTTGTCTATCGAGGTTTAAGTTTCCATCCGCGCAACGACCCGAAGGCCGTTGCGACCATCGCTGCTTACCGGGATAACGTAAGCGTCCGTTTCCATCCGCGCAACGACCCGAAGGCCGTTGCGACAAACCACCATCGGGTTCAATTCCAGTAGCTTGGTTTCCATCCGCGCAACGACCCGAAGGCCGTTGCGACTCGTCAATCAGGTGGTGGGGGTGTAGCATGGATGTTTCCATCCGCGCAACGACCCGAAGGCCGTTGCGACCACAACTCGAAAGGGGATCAACTGTGGTCGAAGTTTCCATCCGCGCAACGACCCGAAGGCCGTTGCGACTCAGCTTGTTCTGTTCGTCGTACAGGTACCACTGTTTCCATCCGCGCAACGACCCGAAGGCCGTTGCGACTGCAGCCTTTTTAACACACTTATTCCCAGGGTGTTAAGGGGCCGATTTCGCAGATGTCTGTTTTTGGCACCTTTGAAAACTAGCGAATTTTCGCTAGTTTATCACAAACAGCTCAATTTAAACCACTTACAAAATTCGCCGATGTCCCGGGTTTTTATGTTTGCTTCACATCCGCGGACGGGTTTTTGGCTTCGTTCCTTCGCCTGAACCCCGTGCCTGGTTCCGCGAATGCGAAGGCGGTCATGGCCAGGCCGTTGTGGAGGAAAGCGCGGTGGTAGGTTTGGCCTTGGCCGCCCGCGCCCATCGCCACGAATATGGGGAGCAGGTGTTCGTCGGTTGGGTGCGCCCAGGCCGCGTCCGGGTGGGTTCGGAAATGGAGCAGGGCTTCGCGGTTGTTTCCTTCGACTTGGTCGACCAGCCAGGATTCGAAGCGGCGCGCCGGCGCGGGAACGGAGTACGGTCTTTTTGCCAGACCGCGAGGTTGTGGACCGCGCCGCCACTGGCCAGGATCAGGACGCCCTGCTCGCGCGGTGGGGCCAAGGCGCGACCGAGGGCGAAATGGTGGTGCGGGCCCTGGCCCAATTTGAGCGAGAGCTGGATGGTGGGGATATCCGCCGCCGCGAACATCAGCATCAAAGGCGACCAAGCGCCGTGATCGAAACCCCGGGTCTTGTCGGCGCGGGCTTGGAAATCGTTTTTATTGAGCAGGCCGATCACGGTTTCCGCAAGTTCAGGCGCGCCCGGTGCCGGGTAACGCACATCGTAAAGTGATTGGGGGAAACCGTAAAAGTCGTGGATGGTCTCGGGTCGCGCGATGGTGGTGACTCGCGGCAAGTCGGTCAACGTGGTGCGCCAAGGCGTCCAGACCGGCCGCGGCCAGAACCCCGACTTGGCGCATGCCGCCACCGAGCACCTTGCGCCGGCGATGGGCGCGTTTGATCAGATCTTTGGAACCAACCAGCACGGAACCGACGGGTGCCCCCAGTCCCTTGGACAGGCAAAGCGAAACGCTGTCGAAGGGTCAAATCGGCGAGCGGGCGCTTCTGTTGGACAGCCGCATTGAAGAGGCGGGCACCGTCGCGGTGCAGGCCCAAGCCGTGGCGTTTTGTTCAGATGGCAGAAAAAATGGTCAAAATGAGGGGTCACGGTTCATGTGGGGTTCTCTTGAACAGGATAGTGACAATTTGTGCCAGACAATTTGACCAACAATACAAAAAAAACTTCGAAAACACGATAAAACCTAAGGGAATAAAACCAAAAAACATGGCCAAAAGATCACCCCCCAGAATCTTTCGGCCCAAAATGCTATCGAGGTCTATCTATGGACTCGCTACGCTACAATGGCGCTATACCCCTTTTGTAAAGAATTTTTCCCTCACGCCAAGTCACACAAGTAGGTCTTCATCAATTATTCCAAGACCGGGTACCGCACTTGGATTTTGAGCTTGGGATCGCAGAAATTCCAGATGGATTTCCTCATGCGAGCGCAAGAGTGAAGCACTAAGCCCAATGGGGTCCTGTTCTCTTTCCGCGGCATGTTCGGGTCCACTCCGTTCAGCCCGAACACGCGGCCACATCAAGGCAGTTTCTCCCCGAAACGATAAGTCGGTCTTGCAGAAACATGCCAAGACTGCCGAGGCACAACGCTCCTTTTCTTGTTTACTTCAAGAACGTTATATCATGCATATTGCAGACAAGACGCTAATAAACTCAAAACCAGGACCGGGTTTTCTCACACGACGCGGTGCTCAAATTTCCTACGACTTCCATCCCGAGACCAACTTTTCCTCTCAAGACCGACGTTCACCCGCGGACGCTCCCATCATCTCATGGTACGCTCAATTGATTCTTTCACTATTTCCAGTACCACTGGTTCGCTTCATGAAACACAACCCACAACTCATTTACATCATTTTGCAGCTTCAGAATCGAAAAGTGTATACCTTTGTTCAAGCGGCTCGCGTTGGTTTACCTGAGCGCGTTCAACGGCAACGAAGGAGCTTAGCGAACCTGGCCAAAAATCATTCCTTCAATGGCTATAAACGGCGGCCAGGGCAAATGGAGTCTGCCTACCGAAATCAAATGCGCCGCGAGTATGGTCCGTTAGGGGATTGTATTCGCATACGAACGGTCGTCGGTCGGAACGGGCGCCCCTATGACGCCTTTTCCGGGGTGATTTTTAAGATCGCATTAGGTGAGCACTTACTCCGTATCGGGTTACTATCTCTCGTAACGGTGGTGTTCACGCCGCTCCATCAACCGGATCAGTTCGGTTCATTCGGGATTTCTGCTGAAGAATTTGGGCTGGTTACCCGAATGCTTCACGCTCATAAGGAGAACTTCGAGTTTGATGCGCCCTTCCAGAAACGAGATTGGTTCACCATCATTCCCACGGGCGCGTTTAACGCCATGCTCGAATGGGCGCTGGGAACCTCTCCACTCATCCCGGCCACCACAGCGCCGGACCGACTCAAAAAGGCACTCGTTGATCGATTGAGGGCTGCTTGTTCCCTTCCTGCCATGATCCAAAGAGATGTTTCTGAGTTCCGTCGCTCCGCGCAAAAACGACGAGGCCACACGGTGGATGTTCCAGCGATACCAGTGTCGCCTCAGCCCCATACCGGCTTTACTTATGACCGGTACCTGCTCCAACGGGGCTTGTCACCTGAAGCAAATCGATTCCTGCCGGTGATTCAAGAGGGCACAGAAGTTGTTCCGGTACGTCCACCACAAAAACGCACCGACGCCCATGCTTCTGGAAGACTCCTGTTGTCGCCCGGTTCTCTGAAGGAAGCACAACCCCAGGCGCCTTCCGCCCCGCCTGCGCCAAAAAGTAGGTTCGGGTCCATGCTCCTGGTTTCAGCCGCACTCCTTGTACTGGCGTTTGGTGTGGGTCGTTTGACCTTTCTCACCCCAGAAGAAAACGGTTGCGATCAATTGCGCTTGGAACAAAAGATCATGCCTCTCTATGCCCAGCTCGACCTCAGTGTCACCCAAGAAAGGATGGAAAGCGGCGACCAAGGAACTGGAGAACTGGAAATAGTGACCCCTGACTCTCTTGAGAAAGCTTTTATTCCTGATTTTTAGGCGTCTTCTTTCGGCGGTGGTGGATGGTCACCTGGGAAAGGATCGTCGTACGTGGTGGGTGTCGACGTTCCACTCTCATAGGCAAGGGCAACCCCAGCGGTACTCAAATTGACACTGTCGCCTTCTGAGGCTAAAAGGGCTTGGCTCTCATTCAGGTTTGCACTGTTTCCTGCTGGGGATGACTGATAAAGCTGCTGAAGGTTAAGCGATGGTAACCCACCGCCTGAAATAGTGGTCATGTCTCGGCTCCTTTTTTTCCACTAGGGGCATTCCTTCGACTCGATGAGATGTTTAAATCGGAGGAGGAAGGTACCTTTTTCGCCCTTGAGTTTGGCGTCAATTAGTTTTCGAGTGTTTTCCGGTTCTTCACATTTGTTTATATACGCATTCACCAGTACGGTCCAAGTGACGGGTCCAGTCTGGTAGTCTTCGGTCATTTGGTTTGCTTGCTGAAGGAAGGTTTTTGCTTCCTCTTCACGGCCAAGTTCATACAGGTAAAACCCGATATAGGATTTGGCATCAATCATTCCACGGTAATTTTTAATCCGCTCATACTCCGCATAGGAAAGCTCGGCATAGCTTATGGCCATTTCAACGTTTCCACGAGTATACGCTGAAATCGCACGGAGACTGTACAAGTACTCACGACTCATTTCCTCTGAAATCCCAACTAAAACAGCACGTTCGAAATAGGCGTCCGCCGCTTCTAGTTTTCCTGAACGAAGTTTGCCATTTCCGAGTTGCACGAGAACCCGAAATTGGTTTACCGGTTGATTCGCCTTTTTGTAAAACTCTAGTGCTTTCAGGAGCGGTTCTTGGGCTTGTTCAAACTTGCGCAAGTAGATGAGGTTCCCCCCCATAAGTGCCCAGCAGTGACCTGCGATATTATCTGGTAACGTCGTGTTTGCTAACATGTACTTCACCATTTCAATCGACTTATCGTGCTCACCCATCATGTACCAGGTATAGGCAACCCCGTAAAAGCACATATCGTTGCTGGTCTGCTCGTGGCAGTCATTGAAGTACCCATGTGCAACCTTGGCTCCGTACTTCCGCGCGATTTCCATTCCGGTCGTATACGGGCGTGGCTCGTTTACCTCAAATTCCGGTTGTGCAAAAACGTTGTTCCAAACAAAGAAAGGGCAGAGGACCAATAAAACCCGTCGTAATTTCATCTGCGTTGCCTTTCATCCCTGAAGCTTCACGTTGCCGAATTCGGTACACCCTCTGTACCGGTCAGCCCATCTGGGCCACGAGGACAACACTCTTTGAGACGGAAACCCCAGGTATTCAGTAAATTATTGATAGCCATGCGCTTGCCGCTGTCGAAACGCTAAAATGGCGAAGGCGCATAAAAAAATATCGTCCGGCTCCCCAATGCAAAAACCCTCTCATTTGTGCCGGAACGTAATTTTTCGTGAGATCATACCATGCCTCCGGTTTTCCCTGATGTTTTTGTGAAACGGTCTTTTTCATGGTGTGCGCTTCGAACACCGTATTCATGACCTTTGCGACACAAGGCACAAAGATCCAAAGCGTTACTCAAGACCGACATGCTGTTCTTTTGTATTTGGTGAATATGTATTTAAATTTTTATTGTTACGCCCGATACGGTGCACACAAGCGTTTGTTAGTAATTGCGCTGAAGCAAATTCCCGGAACAGGTGTGTTTCAGCTCGTTAGCAAAGTACTTGGCGCAAAGTAACCACACCGGAGGGGGACGAGCCTGTGCCCTGTCTGGAGGCCTGAGTGCCATAAAGCGCGCTTTACCCGTGGTCGGTCTGATTCTGGTTATTCCACCTCCTACGAAATAGCCGTCATGAACCGGACTGACCACGGACCCCACACTTCAACCTAAGAGGCGCTGAAGCGAGGGATTTTGGCAAAAGATCTGGAGCGAAATGGTCTGGGAAAAAGCGAGCCGGGGTCGCGCCCGACCGCACCCGCCGGGTGCGGTGAGCATTTTCACAGACCGTTGTAGTCCAGAGGTTTAGCTAAAATCACCGCGTCAGCGCTTCTTAGGTTCATAGATCGAGAACTTTAGTTTATGACCCCCTTTCATCGCTTACTCCCGAAAATCAAGACCTGGACCCCACCCGAACTTACGCTTCATGCCGGTTGGGCCTCGTTCGTTGGAAACCGACAGAAGAATGAAGATGTCGCACTTTGCCTTTCTGAACCCCGTATCTTTGCCGTCGCTGACGGTATGGGCGGGCATGCACATGGTGCGTTCGCGGCAAAAACAACCGTGGAGCATTTCGCGAAATGGATGCTGCATGCTCACGCGCGAAACTGGTCATGGCCACGAGCGTGGGGTCAACGCCCGAACACCGGCAATGAACCGCTGATGCGATGTATCCTCGCCCGAGCGCTCGCCCAAGCGAATGAAGAAGTGCTCCGGCACATCGAATGTAATGTGGCGTACGCGGGTATGGGGTCTACCTTTAGTGGCGGCGTGTTTTACCGGCATGCGTTCCATTGGATTCATGTGGGCGATACCCGGATTTACCGGTTAAGAGGTGGTCAGATAACACGCCTTACCAAGGACCAAAATTACCGCGAACTGATCCGAGCAAGTGGCCGGCCCGATAGCGCAGATCAGCTTGCTCAGTTTGGCCGTCGGCTCACGCGGCATGTTGGCATGGAGGGACTCCTTCCCGAGCAAGGTTGTGAACCCTGTGCTCCCGGGGACACTTTTTTGATCTGCTCCGATGGGTTATACGAAACGCTCGGACCGATTCGCGTATGTGCCATCCTGGCCGATGCGACGCGAATGCCGGAACGTCAAGCGGAGCAGTTCATGATGAAAGCCAAGGATGCCAAGGCTTCCGATAATGCCACCGCCGTGGTTATCCAGTTGTAACGGTAGGAAGGTTTCATGAAGTACGCTTCCATCGTTCTCGCGTTACCAGATAACGAACTGTTTACCCCCGCGAAGATTTTTCGATTCGCTCTCGATCATGACTTACTCAAACGCTTCGGCCGGGAAAACATGGCTAAATCAGGCGTCTCGAAAAGTAAAAAGCGTCGCCTCTCTCGACCTTTACAATACCTAAACACCACAAAAAATTCAGGTTATTAGAAACAACCGCCATCCAGTGGGAGGCACGAGAAAATGCTTTTTGTGGACTTCACATCCGCGGACGCGACTTTGGCCTCGTTCCTTCACCTGAACCCCGTGCCTGGTTCCGTGAATGCGAAGGCGGTCATGGCCAGGCCGTTGTGGAGGAAGGCGCGGTGGTGGGTTTGGCCTTGACCGCCCGCGCCCATCGCCACGAATAATGGGAGCAGGTGTTCGTCGGTTGGGTGCGCCCAGGCCGCGTCCGGGTGGGTTCGGAATTGAAGCAGGGCTTCGCGGTTGTTTCCTTCGACTTGGTCGACCAGCCAGGATTCGAAGCGGCGCGCCGGCGCGGGAACCGCCGTACAGTCTTTTTGCCAGACGGCGAGGTTGTGGACCGCGCCGCCACTGGCCAGGATCAGGACGCCCTGCTCGCGCAGTGGGGCCAAGGCGCGGCCGAGGGCGAAATGGTGGTGCGGGCCCTGACCCAATTGGAGCGAGAGCTGGATGGTGGGGATATCCGCCGCCGGGAACATCAGCATTAAGGGCGACCAGGCGCCGTGATCGAGACCCCGGGTCCCATCGGCGCGGGCTTGGAAATCGCGCGTGTTGAGCAGGCCGATCACGGTTTCGGCAAGTACAGGCGCGCCCGGTGCCGGGTAACGCACATCGTAAAGGGATTGGGGGAAACCGTAGAAGTCGTGGATGGTCTCGGGTCGCGCGATGGTGGTGACTCGCGGTGCACGGGTTTGCCAGTGCGCCGAGACGACGAGGATCGCACGCGGGCGCGCGAGGGTTCGGCCCAGCTCGCTGAGAAACGCACGCGAGGCATTGTTTTCGAACGGGAGCGTCGGGGCGCCGTGGGAAACGAACAGGGCGGGCATCCGTGTCGGCATGGTTCCTCCTATCGGGGCGGGCGGCCTGGGATCAGGTCGCGGGTTGTGGCCGGCAGCGCCGCGACGGCGGGGATGACAACCCCGTCGATGATGGGTGAAAGCATGGCCATGGAAACCTCCGCATGGTTTCGTCCCATGAGGACGAACGATGTTCTCGGCGGCGGTCATTCCAATTCGCATACCAAAGCCATAAACCCAATGGTTCAAAGGCCTTTCCGAATTTTTTGGTGGTCAACGAAACAGCCCATTCAATCAAAATGAAACACCGTGCTTTCATTTTGATTGAATGGTTCACGTTATGGGTGGGATCAGCCTTGCTGTGATTGTTGGAAGGCGGCAAACGCGGCGATAACGGGTTCGATATCGCCGCGTTGGATATCCAGGTGGAGCACCAGCCGCAGCGGGTTGCTCTCGCCGATCAAAATCCCGCGTTCGCGCATAAACCTTTGCAGCCGGCCAGGTTCGGCTGGAGCGGGGCGCACAAAAACCATGTTGGTGGCAACGGTGTCGACGGTCATCCCCGGTAAACGCCCCAAGCCCTCGGCCAATAATTCAGCGTGGTGATGATCCTCGGCAAGTCGGTCGACATGGTGCGCCAAGGCGTGCAGACCGGCCGCGGCCAGAACCCCGGCCTGGCGCATGCCGCCACCGAGCACCTTGCGCCAGCGATGGGCGCGTTTGATCAGATCTTTGGAACCAACCAGCACGGAACCGACGGGTGCCCCCAGTCCCTTGGACAGGCAAAGCGAAACGCTGTCGAAGGCGGCGGTCAAATCGGCGAGTGGGCGCTTCTGCTGGACGGCGGCGTTGAAGAGGCGGGCACCGTCGAGGTGCAGGCCCAAGCCGTGGCGGTCACAAAAGGCACGGGCCTGGTCGGGATAAGCCTCCGGCATCACGCGGCCGAACCAGGTATTTTCGAGACAGAGCAACTTGGTGACGCCGTGGTGGACATCGTCGGGTTTTACCAGTTTTTCCGCGAGGGCTAAATCGAGGGTGCCGTCGGCGTGCTGGGCGACGGGCTGCGGCTGGATGCTGCCCAACACGGCCATGCCGCCGCCCTCGTACCAATAGGCGTGGGCCTTGGCGCCGACCAATGCCTCATCGCCGCGGCCGCAATGAGCCATTAAAGCGGTGAGGTTGGATTGGGTGCCGCTGGGCAAAAATAGACCGGCTTCCTTGCCGGCCAGTTCGGCCAGATGGTGCTGGAGGCGCAACACGGTGGGGTCGTCGCCGTAAACGTCGTCCCCCACCTCGGCCGCGGCCATGGCGGCGCGCATCGCTTCGGTAGGTCGGGTGACGGTATCACTTCTCAAATCAATGATGTTCATAGGATTCCTCGCTTGCCCAAAAAGAGGCGCTCAATCCGCGCGACACCCCGAGGGGCGTTGCGACATCATACACCGTCCCGGAGCCCAAAATTGACGCCTTACCATCCACGGATCGACCCGAGGGGCGTTGCGACTGACTGAAGCCACCTGGCAGAGTGGTCAGCGGGTTTCCATCCGCGCAACGACCCGAGGGCCGTTGCGACAACCAAAGGGAACGGCGCGGCGCGAGCTTCTTCGTTTCCATCCGCGCAACGACCCGAGGGGCGTTGCGACCGGTGGAATGGTTACGGGTAACATTGAGACTGGTTTCCATCCGCGCAACGACCCGAGGGGCGTTGCGACGCGCCGGTGGCGTCCACCCCTGAATCGCCGTAAGTTTCCATCCGCGCAACGACCCGAGGGGCGTTGCGACCCGCTTTCGAATCGATCCCCTACGAAAACACGGTTTCCATCCGCGCAACGACCCGAGGGGCGTTGCGACGAACTGTGCCCACGGTGCGCCGAGGCCGCGCTGGTTTCCATCCGCGCAACGACCCGAGGGGCGTTGCGACCAGAAGGAAGCCACGGGATCACAAGTCGACCTGTTTCCATCCGCGCAACGACCCGAGGGGCGTTGCGACCACATCCATGGGCCGTCAGCCTACAAAACCGAGGTTTCCATCCGCGCAACGACCCGAGGGGCGTTGCGACCCCTTGCGGAGTCGTGCCGCGACGTTCGCGCCGTTTCCATCCGCGCAACGACCCGAGGGGCGTTGCGACATCGTCCGGGTCCTCCACGTCTTTCGGCAGGAAGGTTTCCATCCGCGCAACGACCCGAGGGGCGTTGCGACCGTCCACAAGGACGCCCTATCCTTCCCGTTGTGTTTCCATCCGCGCAACGACCCGAGGGGCGTTGCGACGGGCTACCATGCGACACCTCGTTTATCGTTCTGTTTCCATCCGCGCAACGACCCGAGGGGCGTTGCGACTCGGCGTTCTCGGTTGCCGTGGCCCAGTAGCTCGCGTTTCCATCCGCGCAACGACCCGAGGGGCGTTGCGACTTTACGCCCGGCCAAACGGTCAGCATGCTGGCAGTTTCCATCCGCGCAACGACCCGAGGGGCGTTGCGACCTATTGTCGGCG
>NZ_JAFREP010000028.1 GCF_017377855.1 Acanthopleuribacter pedis | reverse complement strand
GAAAAAATGCCCCCGCTGAACGCGGCCGCTTCATCGGCCGCTAGGCCGGGGTATGCCTGGCTCTAACAAAAACGGTGGAACCTGAGATTTCCCCTTGCACTCAAACCCACAACACACTATCTGGGCTGCAACGGCCTGTAAAAATGCTCGCCGCACCCGGCGGGTGCGGTCGGGCGCGACCCCGGTCCGCTTTTTTCGAGCCATTTCGCTCCAGATCTTTAGCGAAAATCCCTCATGCTTATCGCGCCTCTTAGGTTAAAGAAAAATCGGAGACGGTTCGAGAAGGGTAGTAGCTCCCCATCCGAAAATGACGCCGCCTCGCCCCGAAAAGGCTTCACTGGTCTCCCTCGCGGAGCTCGGCATTGGGTTGACCACGAGGATTGCGCGTCGTTTTGTCCCTCTTTTCCTGATTCAATTTGTCCCACACCGCGATTGGGACCGGCGGGTGTTCTGGATTCACACCGTGCCGAAAGGAAGGTTTTTATGTCGTCCGATGTTGGCTCCCAAGTACAAGATGCCGCCGCGTTTCGCCCCGTGGGCCGCCCGCTGTGGCTTGCCTTGGTCGCCGGGGTAATTTTGTCCGCCGCCGCCGCCGGGATGAGCTTTTGGCAAACCCAGCAAGCAAATGCAGCGCGTGATCAGCTCGCCGCGGACCAGGCCGCCCACCTTAAACTCGCTACCTTGAGCAAGCACCTCACCGAGCTAAAAGCCGCCTGGACCTTATTTTTATTGACGGGGGATGAAACCCACCTCAACCAAGGGCGGGAAGCTTTTACGGCCTTGCAGCAGGGGAGCCGCGCTTTGAGCGATCTCGGTTTTGCGGAGGAGCCTGTCCAAAAATTAAATGGCGAGGTGGCCGCGATGGACACCTCGCTGACCGAACTCCAGCAGCGCCGGGCGCAGCAACAAGCCATGGTTAAAGATACCTTGCTGCCCGCCGTGGGGCCGATCAGCGCCGACCTTGCCGATATTCGCCAAGCATCCGCCGGCGCCGGTCGCACCGAGGTCGTCGCTTTGATTGACGCCTTGTTGCCGCAATGGCAGGCCGTGGCCGACGGGGTTGCTTCGCCCGCCGTGGTTGCGGCGCCCTTGGATCAGCACCCGCTTCAGTTGGACTGGGCGGCCTTAACCGCTCAGTTCCAAGCAATTGCCGGGCAGATGCGCAGTGCCGCCTATCGGCAGAAAGGTGCCGATATGGTGGGGCGGGTCGAAGGCTTGGCAACGGCCGCCACCGGTTATTTAGAGGGGCACGGTCAATTTCATACCCTATACCAAGCGGCGGTTAGCGACGGGCCTGAACAGCTTGCCGCGGCCATCGCCAACCTGGCCAAAACACGCTCGGCCGCCGGCCAAACCGCCGCCCCCCCGGCCGCCATCATCATTGCCGTCCTGCTTGTCGTTGCCTGGCTGGGGGCGTTTCTCGCTGTTCGCGGTTTCCTCGCCCAAATCAACGGCGGGCTCAACACCCTTTCCGACAGGGAGATTCGCCTTGCCGAGGGTGATCGCGATTTGGAACCGTCCACCCTTGGTTCCGGTGATACTTTGACCCGCGCCGGGTTGGCTCAGCAGGCCTTGGCCGAACATTTGGCCGCCGAAGAGGAACAGCTTCAAGCGCGGCATACCGCCGAATTGGAAGCGGCTGTCGCGGCGCAACAGGCGCAAGCGCGGGAGCAGGGGCTTGCCGCCGAGAAGCAGCAGGAGCTTGAGGCCTATCGCGAACAGGCCGCCCGTTGGTCCGAACTTTTGTCCACCGTGGTTGCGCTGATGCAAAACGCCGCCCGCAATGCCTCGGAGTTGACCCTTGATATGGCTTCCGTGACCCAACAAACCGGCGAGACGACCGGCTTAGCGGGCGACGGCATTTCGGTCGTGGCCGAAAATACCCGGCACGTGTTCGAACTCCTCAGTTCCGTCTCCGAGCGGACCGACGCCGCCGCCCAGGTCGCGCAGACATCCGGGCAAAATGCCGACGCCGTTGAGGGATTGATCGAAGATCTCAGCGATTCAGCCCTGGGTATCGACAGTGTCATCGAACTCATTGAAAAAATCGTCGGCGCTACCCGACTTCTTTCGCTAAACGCCTCGATTGAAGCCGCCCGTTCCGGTGAAGCCGGTCGCGGGTTCGCCGTCATCGCCGCTGAAATTAAATCGCTGTCGGATCAAACCGCCGAGGCGACCGAGGAGATTCGCGACAAGATCAACCGTATTAAAGACTGTACCCGAACCGTTACCGACGCCGTCGGCGGTATTACCCGCGTCATTCACGAATTGGATGAGATCATCGGTACCATTTCCGGTTCGGTGGAATCCCAACGCAATGGGTTAAACGCCATTTCGGAAGCGGCGGTTACCGCCGACGACAGCATCCAGTCCTCCTCGGCTTCGCTGGCCGGGTTAAACGATACCGTTTCCGGTTTGCAGAAGGCGGTGGTCGGCCTGCAGAAGTCGGCGGATGAGATTGCAGAAACCGCGACCCAAGGGAGTCTTGCTATTCGGTGATTCTTTGCTTATGTCACTTGTGACATAAGTACAAAAGTAAGAAAGTACAAAAATATGTTTGACCAAAAATTATTTGATGTTATCATGGCGTTGTCTTGAGGACAACACGGGGTCGGGTGGATCCCTGAAAACCGCCCGACCCTTATTTTTTTTGCTCTTTTTGGAGAGGACGCCCTTGAACAGTTTCTAAGTTTTTGTTGCTGATACCTTTCTATTATTTAGCTAACCACTTGTTACGTTTATAGTTTGTGCCGTATTTTAAAACCTTAAGAGGCGCGAGTTGTCACGCTTCTTAGGTAAAAAAAGCCGCATCTTGGTTTTTCGTTTGCGATCCGCCTCGGCAGTGCAGCCTTTCGTCGGCCGTATAACCCGATGAATTCCCCATGTGCTGTCCTGCCGAGGCCGGATACCCCCTACCTCGTCCTGCCGGACCCAATGCACATCACCCGATTTTGTGGCTGTTTCCTCATTACCATCGATTGAGGACCCATCGTATTTTCTTGAACCATCTTTTGTTTGATCCCTCCAGCGCGCGCTTTACGCGTGTGTTGCGAGGGATCTTTTTTTGTTTACACCTCTGTCTTGCCTTTTTTATCGGCTTCAGTGGTATCTTGGGCCTATGTCTTGACAAGAACGTGGCTTGTTGCCGTTTCGTCGATGCTCGGTGTCGACGGGTGTTCCCGTGGTAGCGCGGCGTTCCAGACAGAAAAAGATCATCATATTCGAAGAACCAAGGAAAACCGGCCGGGTGGGTCGGTTCGGGAGGGGCTCATTTGCGTTTGATAGGCTGTATTTTGTGTGCCTTGTTGCATGTCGCGGCATTTGCAGGCGAGGGGGATGCGCGTTTGCTGCGATTCCCCGATATTCACCAGGATCAAATTGTATTCGTCGCCGGGGGCGACCTACATCTCGTTTCCGCCCAGGGCGGCGTCGCCAAACGACTCACGTCGCATCCGGGCCGTGAACTGTTTCCCAAATTTTCACCGGACGGCAAATGGATTGCCTTCTCCGCCGAATACAACGGAACCCGTCAGGTGTACGTGATGTCGGCCGAGGGCGGCGCACCGCGCCAGCTTACCTATTACAATGATGTCGGCCCCATGCCGCCCCGAGGCGGCTTTGATTACCAAGTGATGGATTGGAGCCCCGACGGCAAGCATATCTTGTTTCGTGGCAACCGCTTACCCTGGGGCCCCCGCATGGGCCGTTTCTACACCATTCCCGTCGAAGGCGGCATGGAACAACCCCTGGCGATTCCCGAAAGTGGCGGTGGTATGTACGCGCCCGACGGGAAATCCATTGTTTACACGCCCATTTCCCGCGAATGGCGGACCTGGAAACGGACCCGCGGCGGTCGTGCCCAGGACGTTTGGACCTACAACCTGGAAAACAATACGTCCAAACGCTTGACGACCCACATCATGACCGACAACCAACCCATGTGGGTTGGCGATCAGATCTATTTCACCTCCGACCGCAACTTCACGCTGAACCTGTTCCGCGTCAGCCCCGAGGGCTCCGAGCCCGTTCAGGTAACCCAGCACGATACCTGGGATGCTTTGTGGCCCAGCGCCGGCCCCGAACAGATTGTTTACGAAAACGGCGGCTATCTGCGTGTATACCATCCCGCCAAAAACGAAGATCGTCAGGTGAGCATCCAACTCGTGGGCGATTTTCCCCACACCATGGCCTATCGCAAAAACGTCCGTGACTTCATCGACGGCTTCGACATTTCCCCGTCCGGCAAACGTCTGGCGATTACCGCGCGCGGTGATTTGTTCAGCGTACCCGCCAAGGACGGCCCCGTCCGCACCTTGATGACCGGCTCAAAAACCCGTCAGCGCAATCCCATCTGGTCGCCTGACGGCAAATGGGTGGCCTACCTCAGCGATGAAACCGGCGAATACCAATTGCACGTGGTGGCACAGGATGGCGGCGAGCCGCGTCAAATCACCCGTGACTTCAAAATGTGGCCGCTACAGCCCGAATGGTCGCCCGACAGCAAAACCATCGCCATTGCCACCAAGGACCGAAAGTTGTACCTGGTTGATGTGGCGAGCGGCGATTTAACCGAAGTTCACAAAGGTGTTTACGGAGATGTGAACGACTTCTCTTGGTCGCCTGACAGCCGTTGGCTGGCCTACACCCGTACCGCCGACAACCAATTCAGCGTGATTTGGGTTTATGACCTGGCCGGCAAAAAACACCACCAACTGACCAGTCACTACATCAGCAACTTCAACCCTGTCTTTTCGCCGGACGGCAAGTACCTTTATTTCCTGTCCAACCGCGATTACAACCTGAGTTTCTCGGGTTATGAATTCAATTACCAATACACCAATCCGACCCGCATCTACGCCGCGACCTTAAACGCCGATGTGGATCGTCCCTTTGCGCCGAAGATTGACGAGGTCGCGATAGCCGCCGACAAACCGGAAGCTGAGGCCGAACCCAAAGAAGATAAAAAAGGCAAAGGCAAGAAAGGTAAAAAAGACAAAAAAGACAAAAAAGACAAGAACGACGAGGACAAAAAAGAAAAAGCCGACGACGATGCAATCGTGCTGACCGTCGATGGTTTTGAAGATCGCGTGTTTGTTTTACCCATGAGCTCGGGTCGGTATCTCGGCCTGTCCGCGGTGAAAGGCGGCGTGCTTTATGTTCAGTTAAACGACAACGGTCCCGCCGCGTTGAAGCATTTCGACATGAAAAGCGAAAAGGACAAAACCGTGCTCAAGCGGGTTAACGGCTACCGTTTGTCCGCCAAAGGAACCCACATCCTGTACCGTTCCGGCCGCAACATCGGTGTGGTTGAAGCCAAGCCCGACCAGAAACCCAAGCACCTGAAATTGAACGAGCTTGAGGTTAAAATCAACCCTCGTGAAGAATGGACGCAGATCTACCACGACGCCTACTTGCTGATGCGTGACTTCTTCTACGATCCCAACATGCACGGTTACGATTGGGACGCCTTGACTGAACGTTATCGGCCCTTGGTGAACCATGTTCGTACCCGCCACGAGTTGGATTACATCCTTGGCGAACTGGGCGGCGAATTAAACGCCGGCCACTACTATGTAAACTCCGGCGACAATGCCGGCGTGGATCGCGATGCGAGCGGTTTGCTCGGCATTGAAGTGACCGCCCACGCGTCCGGGTTTTACCAAATCAGTGAAATCCTGCCCGGTGAGAACTGGCACCCAACCTTCCGTTCGCCCCTGCGCGATGTCGGTGTTTCCATTCCGGTGGGCTCCTTCATTCTGGCCGTCGACGGCGTGTCCGTTACCACCAAGGACAATTTCTATATGCCGCTGGAAGGCAAAGGCAACCAGGTGGTTAGCCTGTTGGTAAACGACAAGCCCAGCCGTGAAGGCGCCCGTGACGTGCTGGTTCGCACGGTGACTTCCGAAACCAATCTGCGTTACTTGAAATGGGTTCGCGAACGCGCCGCCATGGTCGACAAGCTGAGTAACGGCCGCGTCGGCTACATCCACTTGCCCAACACCGCTTTCGACGGCAATCGCGAGTTGTTCAAACATTTTTACGCCCAAATCGACAAGGACGCCTTGTTGTTGGACGACCGCTACAACGGCGGTGGTTTCATTCCCGTTTGGATGATTGAGTTGTTGAAGCGACCCGTTTATTCCCACTGGGGCATGCGCGACATCAAAGGGTTCCGCTCGCCGACCTACGCCCATACCGGACCCAAAGCCGTGTTGATCAACCACTACAGCAGCTCCGGCGGCGATGCGTTTCCTTATTACATGCGGCGCCACTTAGGTGCCAAGTTGTTTGGTACCCGCACCTGGGGCGGTCTGATCGGCTTACAGGGCAACCCCGGCTTTGTTGACGGCGGCGGCCTGAGCATTCCTCTGTTCCGTTTCTTTGATGCGGAAACCGGCAACTGGGAAGTTGAAAACGAGGGTGTCGAACCCGACGTTGAAATCTACGACCGCCCGGAACAAATTGCCAAGGGTGAGGATCCTACCCTGGAAGCGGGTGTCGCCCACCTCCTCGAAGAACTCAAAAAGAACCCGCCCAAGGAACTGAAGATGCCGCCGGCGCCTAACGAAAACAAACGTAACTAAAACGTTTCAACGGACATTCAAAGGGTCGAATCCATTACAGGGTTCGGCCCTTTTTGGTTGGGGTCCTCGATGGGTCAGGTCGTATGCAGGGATCGCTTGAGCGCCACATTTTTTCGTTAGGACAGTCCCATGAAAGCAGCGGCATATTTTTTTTTGACGGTGCTTGTTTGTCCGGCCGCTTTGCGAACCGAATGGGCGAAACACCTTCGTCTGTTGGGTGGCGCCGGATTCCGCCGCGGATGATGCGGCGCGCAAACGTGCGAACCAGGGCGAACCTCGGCTGTTTTTTGCCTTGCCCGGGGTGCGCCGGCTATGCAGCGGAGGTTGTTGGGCCGGCTAATTCTTTGTCCAGGTGGCTGTTGATGTCGTGACTCAACTGTTCCAGGTAGGCCACGATGCGATCAAAAATGTCTTTGCTGAGGTTGGAAAGCCGCGGGTTGTAGCACAGCACCAAGGTGCTCGTGGGTTGTTTGACCGCCAGGACGGCGTCGATCCGTTGTAATGCGTGGCGATCAAAGGTAAGAGCCGCGCGGCACAAACGCTCGGGGTGGATCCAAGGGTAGGGATCCAGGTGGACGCGTACCGTGAGCATGTCGACCAAGGGACGGCATTCAAATTCGAAAATCAGGCCTTCTTCCGTGCGCAGGGTGGCCGTGTTGGTGTCTTTGATACGGAGCGGGCAGTGGCGACGCTCACTCAGTTGTTCGAGCCATTCGAAAAGCGTGTTGCGTTGACTTTGCATGGGATTCCTCCTGGGAAAAGACGAGGCCGATCGTCAATTGCGGCCCTGTCGCCAATATGGAGGCGAAATGTGGAGGAAAATAGGGCGCTTGTGATTTTTATACCCGTGGGTGCGAAAAACCTGTGTTACACGGGGTTCGTCTCACACTCGTAGCTGTTTTTGTAAGACGCCAAGCGGCGTTAGCGATTCTCGAAGCGTTTTAGATCGCTGTAGCTAAAGGTCCACTCCGGGGTTTTTAGCGTGCCCTCGGCCGACGCGGGATACCAGCCGTCGCCGCGTTTGAGGTTCTTGAGTACGTGAAAATCCTGGGCCGGCATGTAGCTCTGGCCAAGCAGGAACAGGCGTTCACCCGCGGCATTGGCGACCACATCCAGCACGATCACCGCGTGACCGGGGAAGCCGCCGATAATAAACACATCGCCGGGGAGGATGCGACCTGGGTCGGCTACTTTTTTGAGTTCCTTGGCAAGGGAATAGGAGCCGGCGTAGGTAAACACCGTGTTCAGGTACCGGCGGAAGATCGGGTAGGAGGCGTTGGCGGCGGCCCGAGACGACCAGGACACCTTGTTGCCGTTGATGCGCGGTCTTTGACCCTCGGCCCAATCCGACCAGCGTGCCTTGTCCCCGCTGGTGAAGTTAAACGCGATTTCATTGCGGCGCTGTTGGCTCCAAAGATACTCCGCGCGCAGGCGCATGACCGCATCGGCACATTGCTGCAAGTCGCGTTGGCCCACATCGATGTCCACCACCGCGAGATGGACGTCGTTGGGTTTGCGGCGCCCGTCGAAAAAGCGGACCGGGGGGACGCCGGGCTTGAGGGGTAAGCCGCGTAACCAGCGGGTGGTTTCATCATTAAAGGGTTCGCGGTGGTAGCCTTCCGGCGCGGGGAAACGTTCGGCCAAGGTGCCGCCGTCTGTTTGATGCGGCCAAGCGTAGGCGGTGTCTTGGGCTGAAAGGATCGCAAGCGAAAGCAGTAAGCCGGCGAGGGCAATTCGGTTAAACCCTGTCATGGTGACCTCCTGTAGGGGATTCGTCCGTTGTGCTCCCAAGGTTTGCCGGCTTTACAGCCGGATTCCTTGTGCGCCATGCGGACTGGGACCAACGGCTTCATGCTAGCATGATGCGTGCCCCAACAAAAAAAGCCCGGTCACGAGGACCGAGCTTTCTTAATTGGCAGGGGTTGGGTGATTAGTTGTTGGCTTCTTTTTCTTCGGCCTTGGCGAAATCACCGCCCTTGATGGTGGTCAGGTTGTCCGCTTTAAGGTAGCGCTTCATGACCTGGTTCACGCTTTGGGGTTTCAGGCCGCGTACTTGCTCTTCGAAGGTTTTGTCGAAAGCCAAGGTGCGGTCTTCTTCCAGGTACTGGCTCAGGCGGCCGACCAAGCGGGCGTCGTTGGAGCGGGTCACGATTTGCTGTTGCAGGTAACCGGAAATCGCGGCCGTTAACTCTTCCTCGGAAACGCCTTCTTTCACCATTTTCTCGACTTCCTCGAGGAAGGCTTCTTCGAGTTTGGGCACGTTTTGAGGTGCCGCGATGGCGAAGGTGAACCAACCGGCGTTGCTGTCGAGGTAGTCGACTTGCAACGCGGAACCGACGCCGTAGGACAAGCCCTCTTTTTGACGGATGCGGGTCGCCAGACGGGAGTTCAGGAAACCGCCGCCCATGATGAAGTTACCCATGACCAGCGCGGGGTAGTCGGCAGCTTCTTGTTTGAGGTCGAAGTTGAAACCGGCAACAAATACCGCGTTGGCTTTGTCGGGGGTTTCGAATTTCTTGACCTCGGGTTTTACCGAGCGGTAGTTGTCGGCGAGGCGTTTGTACTTCTTGGGGGATTTCCAAGAGCCGAATTCTTTTTCCAGCAACGCGGTGACCTCGGCTTTGTCGAAGTCGCCGACAACTGCCATTTTACCGTGAGAGGCGCCGACAAACTTTTTGTGGAAGCTCGCCAGGTCCTTGGTGGTGATGGCTTTGTGGGCCGCGATGGTTTCGTCGATGGTGCCAACGTATTCTGGGTGACCTTTTTCGTGGGTGCTGAAGGTGCGCTGCAATTCGCGGAACACGATGGAGCGCGGTTCTTGGCGACCGGACTCGAGGTTGGTCACGTCTTGGTTGGTCAATTCTTCCAATTCGCTTTCGGGGAAAGCGGGGTTCTTGAGAACGTCGGCGACCAATTGAATGGTGGCGGGCAGGTTGGCGCGAACGGTTTGGATCCGTACGTTGATGTTGTTGGCGCCGCCGAACATGGTGACCTCGGCTTTGAGTTCCGCCAATTTACTTTGGATTTCGTTGCGGTTCATGGACTTGCTGCCGCGCATCAGCATGTTGCCCATGGTCGTGGCCAGGGTGCCTTGGTCCTTGAGCGACTTTTCATCGCCGAAGAAGAGGCGCAGGGAGGCGTGAACCGACTCACCGCGGGTTTTCTTGGAGAGCAGGGCCAGTTTCATGCCGTTTTTCAGGCTGGTGCGCTTCAGGTTGGCTTCGATGTTGTCCGGGGTCGGATCAAAAGCTTCACCCATGGCGACCGCTTCTTTGCCCTTGTAGTCTTTCAACATTTCTTCGATGTTGGGGACCTCGGGGATTTCGGCGCGTTCGGGGCTTTCGGTGGGCACGAATTTGGCGATGCTACGGTTGTTGCCGCGCAGGTATTTCTCCGCCGCTGCTTGAACCTGCTCGAGCGTGGTGGCTTCGATGCGGTCGCGGTGCAGGAAGAACAAACGCCAGTCACCCATGCCGATCCACTCGGACATGGTCAGGCCGATGCGCTCGGAAGAGTTCATGGCCAGTTCGATGCCGCGCAGCAATTCGGACTTGGCGGTTTTGAGCTCTTCTTCGGTAATGGGGTTGGCTTTAATGGTTTCCAGTTGATCGATCAAGGTGGAGCGTGCGTCTTCCAGGGACTTATCCTTGGGAACCACCGCGCCGAAGATGCCGATACCGGGCTGGGCCCACTGGAAGTTGAAACCCATGGATTGGGCGGCTTTGCCGCTTTTGACCAGGGCTTTATTCAAACGACCGGTGTCGGGGTCACCCAGGATTTGGGTCAGTACCGCCATGTGCGCCATTTCGGGGTGGGAGCCGGGAGGAATGTGGTAGCCGGCGGCAACCATTTGAATGTCGCCGGTGCGCTCGATGGTGATCTCGCGGGTACCGTCTTGGGTGGGCTCCATCGTGTAGATTTTGGGCAAAACGCGCTCGGGGCGGGGGATGGGGGCGAAGTACTTGGCCACCAGGTCCAGTGCTTTTTTGGTTTCGAATTTACCGGCGACCAACAGAACCGCGTTGTCCGGTTGGTAGTACTTGCGGTAAAAAGCCTGCAAACGGTCGATGGGCACATTCTCGATGTCGGAACGGGCGCCGATGGTGGATTTACCGTAGTTGTGCCACATGTACGCGGCGCTGAGCAAACGTTGCAGGGTGATGCGGAACGGGTTGTTCTCGCCTGATTCGAATTCGTTGCGAACAACGGTCATCTCACTGTCGAGATCTTTTTTGGCGATGAAGGAGTTGACCATGCGGTCCGCTTCCAAATCCAAGGCCCAATCGAGGTTGTCTTCGGTGGCGTTAAAGGTCTCGTAGTAATTGGTGCGGTCGGTCCAGGTGGTGCCGTTGGGGCGTGCGCCGCGTTCGGTGAGTTCCTGGGGGATGTTGGGGTGGCGCGGCGTGCCTTTGAATACAAGGTGCTCCAGCAAGTGCGCCATGCCGGTTTCGCCGTAATTTTCGTGTTTGGAGCCGACCAGGTAGGTCACGTTAACGGTAATGGTTTCTTTGGTGGGGTCCGGGAAAAGCAAAACGCGCAAGCCGTTTTCGAGTTCGTACTCGGTGATCCCCTCAACATTGCGAACTTCGGTAATACCTTTGGGCAGTTGTGCCAGAAGTGGGACCAGGCATAGCATGGCCGCCACCAAAAAACGTCCCAACTTGAGACCGTGATGGAAAGTCTTCACGAAGAGTCCTCCTAATTCTTTGAGCCGTTGCGTTTGGCGCCGTCACCGGAATGTATGGGCAACATCAATCGAAACTGGGCCGGTGAGGGAGGTACCGTTTCCCGTCCAGAACGGAATGCGACCGGCCCGCGGCGATGATCGGCAAGTTGACGGCATCGCAATCGGCGAACGCGGGGTGACGCGTTGCCGGGTGACCGGGCTGGATCGCGGTGTTGGTCGAAACGCAACGAACACTGATTATCTACGCGCAAAGATCGGGTAGGTTGGATCACAATTTGTGAAAATTGCACAAAAAACGGCGGGCCGGTTGATTGAGGAATGATTGAGGCCAAGCGGCGGCGATGCGCTGCCTTCTTCGGGGCGGCCGCGGCGCCTGTTCAACCGCGTTTCTTCACGCATCCATAAAAATAAACCTGGGGACTGCAAATAAGCGGCGTTTTTGGTTTTTTGCCTGCCGGCTGAATTGCCACTTTTCCCTTCATCGCTAACTGTATTTCGTGTAAAGTGGTTAGCGCCCAGTCTCTGATTGCGGTGGGGCATTTTTACCATATGAATCAAAATCTCGATACGGTTCTTGCCTGGATTCTTATCCTGTTGGCGGGAATAGGATATGTCACCTTGGTCAAACCAAAACCCCACGGTCCTCGCCCTAATCAAGTCCCGGACGGCGAGCTCGACCCCGAAGTTCAACGCGACTTTTTCGACTGTGTCGCCCGTGGTGACCGCGAGGCCGTCCAGCGCCACCTCGATGCTAATTTTCCTGTAAATCGAGCTTATCCCACCGGGAAGAAACCCATTCTGCTCGCCGTTGAACGCGGTGATTTGGCCATGGTTCAATTGCTGAGCGAGGCCGGCGCGCACCTTGACGAGGCCGATCATACCGGCTGGACCCCACTGATGTGGGCGGTACGCCGGAGTCGCCAAGCGGTCGCGGCCTGGCTGATTCAGCAAAAAGTACCCCTCAATGAAACCAACGACCAAGGGCAAACCGCCCTTCACCTCGCCGCCGGTTTTTGTCGCGGTGAGATCCTACACTTATTAATAGACGCCGGGGCCGATGTTGGCGTGGTCGATGAGATGGGCCACCAAGCCTTGATGCTCGCCGTTGAGGAATGTGACGGCGACGCCGTCGGTGCGTTGCTCGCCGCCGGCAACGATCCCAAGCTGGAAGACGGCGACGGTCAGACCCCGTTAAGTGTTGCGCTTGCCAAGTTGCCGGGTGATTCCGAGTTGGTCGGCTTGCTCCAGTCGAATAAGGGCGCCCGTGTTCGTCCCGCCTCTAACAAAACCGATTCCGCGCAACTGCCCGCGCGCGCGCGCTCCCTTCCCTTTGGGGCCCTTGCCATGGTGTTTGTCGCCGTTGCCGGGCTTTGGTTTCTTTTTCAAAGTGATCGCCCTGCCGATGCCGCCGCCGATGTCGCCGAACCCGCCGAGGTTTTGATTCCCGCCGGGTTCGCCCACATTCCCGGCGGCCCCTTTCAAATGGGTTGCTCGCCCGACGATCTCTTGTGCAATGAGGACGAAAAACCGCTGCACGAGGTGGCGGTCGATTCCTTTGTGCTGGCCCAGCACGAGGTAACCACCGGCGATTACCGCGCTTTTCTGTTGAGTGGTCACGCTTTGGCCGCGGGTCGGACCATGGCCGAGGATGCCGAGGCGGATCAGCCGGTGACCATGGTTAATTGGTATGATGCCGTTGCCTACTGCAACTGGATGTCCGCGCAAAACGGTTTAGACCCGGTTTACGCCTTCAATGATGATTGGACCGCGATTCCCGCCGTCGGCCCTAATGATTGTGCCGACGATTGCGCGTTGAAATACCCCTTGCGGGTGGACCGCGATGCGAACGGTTACCGTTTGCCGACCGAGGCCGAATGGGAAAAGGCGGCGCGGGGCACGGAGCTGGGGAACATTTACCCGTGGGGTGGTGATCCACCCAACAAGGACAACATGCCCCGTTGCAACTTTGACAGCGATGCGGTGATGCCCGTGGGCAGTTTTGTGTACTACCGCGGCTACGGTGATACCTACGATTTGGCCGGCAATGTTGCCGAGTGGGTTGAGGATTTTTACGCGCCTGAATTCTACAAACGCCAGAAAGACGCCAACCCCTTAAACGACGCCTTCGGCAACGAACGCGTGATTCGCGGCGGGAGCTTTTTGTCCTCGGAAAACGGTGTGCGGGTTTCGGCGCGGGATTTGGCCTATCCCTCGGCCGGCCAAGAGACCATCGGTTTCCGGTTGGCCCGCAACTGGCGTTAGCCCGCATGGCACACCAGAAATGCTGCTTTGGCGTGGAAATAGCTGCGATGAATTAGGTTACATGGTTGCACCGTTGCAAAGCAACGGTGGGATAGCTCCGACTTGGCGCTGCTTCGCCGAAAGGTCGGCCCCGCTGCGTTGGCCCGGGGGCTGAAACCTGTGTCCTCACGGCGAATCCAAAGCCTCGCGACGAAATTTGGCAAGCAATGGGGGCCGGCGCATGGTTCGCAACCCCTCGGGTCATGGAACGATGCGCAACCGGTCGACGCGGCTGCGCCTTTGTCGCGCTCCCAACAGCATTTTTTCTCCTCAAAAGCCTTTCGCAATCAGAAGGTTTTTGAGGAGAAAAAATGCCCTCGCTGAACGCGGCTCATCCCGCGGCCGGTAGGCCGGAGCAAGTTAGAAACTTAAAAAATCCCGTGGGTTACCTAAATCAAAATCGTCCCTGGAGAAGCGGCGTTCCGATCTTCGGGGAAATCGAGCAAAAAAAAAAAGAGCGCCCCGCGGCGCTCTTTTCGATTGCGATCAATTTGGATTTAAGCCGCTTGGCGGCGCGTTTTGAACTGGTGGGCCACCAGTTCGCTGTAGACGGTGTTGCTCTGGTTGAGTTGTTCATGGGACCCGCTGCCAACGATCCGGCCCTGATCAAAAACCACAATTTGGTCCGCGTCTTGGATGGTGGTGAGGCGGTGGGCGACCACCACCGTGGTCCGTGTTTTCATGAGCTCGGCCAGCGCGCTTTGTACCTCGTATTCTGTTTGAGTATCGAGGTGCGAGGTGGCCTCGTCAAGGATGAGGACCGGCGCATCGCGCAAAATGGCGCGGGCGATGGCGAGGCGTTGGCGTTGGCCGCCGGACAATTTGCCGCCTTGTTCGCCGACGTCGCTGTTGAGGCCGTCCGGCATTTCCGCGACCACCCCGTCCAGCTTGGCCGCCTTGAGGGCGCGGAAGAGGTCCTCATCGCTGTGGGGCTGCTCGCAACCCAGTAATAAGTTGTCGCGAATGGACCCGGAGATCATTGGTGCATCTTGGGAGACGTAGGCCGTTTGGCGTCGCCAGGCCGCTGGTTGCGCCTCGGCGAGATCGAGCGAGCCGAGACGGATGCGCCCTTTTTCGGTTTCATAGAAGCCGAGCAGCAGCGAAAGCAGGGTGCTTTTGCCGGAGCCACTGGCGCCAACCAAGGCGGTCACTTCTCCTGGCTGCATGGTCAGGTTGATGTCGTGGAGGACCTTCGTAGGTTCGCCGCCTTCTTCTCGGGCGGGATAAGCGAAGTCCAGGTTTTCAACGGCCAGGGGTTGGGCTTGGGCGTCCACCTGGGTTTCGCCTGAATGGCGTTCTTCCTGCTCTTCAAACATAGCGACCAGGTGCTTGGACGCACCCAAGGCATGTTGGATTTCACTAAAGAAGACGCTGAATTGGGTGATGGGAATGGCGACATGGAACAGGTAGAGGATGAAGGCGACCAAGGTGCCCATTTCCAGGGTGCCGGCGCCGACGCGCGCGCCACCGTAGCCGAGAATCGCAATCAGCGCGCCCATCATCGCGAGGCTGACCATGGGTGCCAAAATTGCTTGAACCGCGGTTTCTTTCACGCCCAGACGGCGTAATTTTTCAATGGAGGTATTGCCGTCTTGGTCGACCCATTCTTCCGCACCGTGTGATTTGACCAGTCGGATTTCGTGGAACAGGTTGGTCAGTCTGCCGCTGAACAGCGCGGTTTCGTTCATGACTTTTTCGCTGATTTTCTGAATCACAAAAGTGACCGGGCCGAGCAGAAGGCCCGCGACTAAAACGCCGCTGAACAACAGCAGGGTCATGCGCCAGTCCAGCATCCATAAAATGGCGACGGCGCCAATCACGGTAAGGAAGCCAACCAGCAGTGAAACAATATGATAGGTGGCGATCTGGTGAAGGGTGGTGGTGTCGTTGACCATGCGGCTGGCCAGCGCCCCCGATTGTTGTTTGTCAAAATAACCGACCGGCAGGCGAACCAGTTTGCCGAGCAAACCGCGTCGCATGTTGGCGACAATCCCATGTCCGGCGGTACCCAGCATAAAGTAGCCGACGGCGCCGGCGACGGCTTCAACCGACATGGCGACAAGGAGCAGGGTGATGGTTGTCGTCGGCAAGGTGCCACTACCGGTCATATCGACAAAATCACGGGTGAGCAAGGGTACTGAAAGGGATACGGTGGCTTCGACCAACATAAGTAAGCCACCAAATATCAAAAGTTTAGGGTTGCTTAAGTGTGCTCGAAGCACGTGAAGCATTGCGCGAAATGCGTCCATCTTTCCCTCCATAGGCAATCGTTTCATCTCACGCTTAGGAATTTAATGCGGGATGACTTGATAGTCAAGTTTTTTGGTGACTTTGTGGTCAGTTTGTTTGACGTGTGGGTTTTTGTTTTTGGTAAGGGGTTGGGAAAGATGGGCTTGGCTTGGTATTTGTTTTTTCTCAGGACAGGGGGATAAGAGGATGCGGATTGATGTGGGTGTCGTTTTCCGCCCTACCTTCGGTCGGGCTCACGGGTTCCCGACCCGGATGAAGCCGTAGTTTCTTGGAATAGGTCTCATAAAATGAAAGTGTTAGCGCATTGATTGGGTGAGTCGTTTTAGTCTGACTCATGGGTCATGAGTCGTGTTATTCCCAACCCATCCAATCGGCGAAATCGGGTAAGGCGGTCTTAACCAACCCGACCGGATGGTTTGCCTCTTCTAACTGATTGCAATTCGGTTTAGCGTCTTTTTGGTTTCTGCTTACGTTGAACCTAAGCGGCTCGAAAGCCTGAGGGATTTTTGCTAAAGATCTGGAGCAATATGGCTTGGAAAGACCGAATAGGTGTCGCGCACGGCCGCGCCCACCGGGTGCATTGCGCATTTTTATAAGGTTTTGCAGCCAAGAGGTTTTGCGAAAATCGCCGCGCGTAATCGCACTTCCTAGGCTGAAGAGCCGAAATGCGCCCAAAGAGACTTGCAAAAGGCCGCCCCCTAACTTCTTGCTCAAGAGCCTCGATCAAAACCTGGTTCACGAAAGGCGCTTTTCCGATTTAATGGTCCCATGCATGTCACCCGATTCAATTGGTTGTTCCCTTCCCTTAAGGAGCGTCAACAAATAGGAGGTTGGGTATGCGGTCGTTCGTCATTCATTTATTGTTCTTGAATTTTATTAACTTGGGAACCCATGGTTGCGCCCCGCCGCCCCCGCCGTTGCCTGGGAGTGAATTTCGCGAAATCATCGTGGATCCCCAATGGCCGGACGAGATCTTGAAGAAGGCAGGGGCGATGGTGATTGTGGAATTTGGCCGAAAAATCACCGGTTTTTATGCGGATCATCCAGTTCATGGGCCTATTGTGGTCTGTGGCAATTTTTCCCAAACCCAGCCGCTCAAAGTTACCTTTTTTCCTCATACCAACCGTGCCGTGTCCCATTCTGCCACCCTTCTGTGGCGAGGAAGTTCCCACGCCTTGGTTAAACCAAGTGCCGTGCCTAAGGGCGTGAACCCAGCCACCATGCCAAATCGCTATCCTTTTGTCGAAAATCAACCCGTTTGGCTTGTGCAATTAATTTGGGATCGTGAGGTCCGAGGCCCGGTATTTCATGTTTTGCCAATGCGGCAAACGCGACCTTTTATTGAAACCGCCGGATATGCCTATCTCACCGAGGTGAAACAGATTCCAACAGAATCGGAGCTCAAGGCTCGCACTTTCCCAGGACCGACAGACCTGGGGGGTGCCTTCTTTGATGAGGGAGGTCGACTGGTCGGCCTTAGTAATGTCCGCGCTCATCCCGACGAAGTGAAGGAAGCGATGAACAATAGAGAACTGGAATATTCCCCACCTTTGGACATGCACCTGTTCATGCTTCGTTTGGAGGGCATGATGTTCGCAGAAGTCGGTCAACCTCGTTTTTGGGATGTGTTTTGGAATGGTTCTGAGCTGGGTGTCAACGTGGCTTTAAATGCCGGCGACCAACCTTCTTCATTAGCGTTGCACTTATTCGACCCCAAGGATATGCCAAGCGACAACGAATTTGGGGCGTCTCAAGTCTGGCCGCTGTTAGGCGAGGCGGTTACCAAAGTAGATCTCAAGGGCAAGGCGGAATTAACCCTAAAAACCCCGCACCACAGCAATGAAAAAATCGGCATCCAGTTGGTGTTTGAAAGCCCTTATCACGGCAGGATTCCACTGAAACCCGACTGCTGGAACCCCTTTATGGTGGATTTCGATCCTGAGGCACTGGATGGACTGCCCGCTGATTTCGACCGACCCGCGGAGCTGGAGGCAATGCTTGGTGTTCGCACCTATTTAGATCGTGCGTTAGCCTTAACCCTCTTGAAGGAACAAGCTGAACACGATCCAATATCCGCGTTTAACTTGGGCGTTTATTATGCGACAGGATTACAAGTTGCCCGTGATCAACAACGTGCGAATCACTGGTTCCAAATAGCTGCCAAGGGTTTATTGGAGGCCGAAGGCCTGCGAGAAAAGGTGGCCCTTGGTTATTTGTATCGCAATGGTATCGTCGTTCCCAAGGATCTCGACCGAGCCCGCGAATTATTCCACGGTGCCGCCCGGGCGGGGTCTGGGCAAGCTTGGTTCAGGCTGGCCCAAATGGCGGGAACCAACGCCCCCGAACGCCAATTGGAATTCTACCGGTGTGCGGCCGATACCGGATACCGGCCGGCCGACATAATGTTGGCCCGGTTAATCCCAAGGCTCGGGATAAATCACCGCAAAACCAGGATTCAACACTTGATCAAAGCTGCGACCCCCAATGTATTTAGCGCTGAAAGTCAGATGGGAGGACGCTTGGTTAGTTCCCTACATCGGCCGCCGCGGTTTGGGATGGATCCCATTCGAAGTGAATTAATATACCTTCCCCTGGAGAACCGGTTTTTGCTAACCGTGAATGACAAGACTGTGTCTTACTATATTGATCGCCGCGATTCTAACATGGTTGATGAGAGCGGGAAGTGGCACTATTTCGAAGATCTTTACGATGTGTTTGATCTCTATTTTGCCCGAGCGGAAGCCGAAATGTTAGCAAAACCGGAGCAATGATGTGGCCTTCGACCTCCGAGAAGGGTCCAGAATGCGGGACAAGCGTGATGTGTATTTTTTAAAGCGAAAGAAGGCGTCATCCTGTGCCAAAAAGTATATGAATCCTTTATTCGGTAAGAAAAGGTTGCCACCCTTAAGCGCCACTCCGTTAACGTGGGTATCGCGACATCAACGGCCGCAACATTGCGGTTACCTATTCTGCAAGTGAAGGAATTGCGACCACTTCTCACCGGTGATGATTTACCGTGCGATTCGCGAGACGATGAATACCTCACCCTACAAGGTGAGTTCATCCCAGTCTTCGTCTTGGTCCTCATCCGGTTGCGCGGATTCCTCGGTCTCCACCAGCGTGGCCAGCGTGCGCGCTTCCTGAATTCGTTCCGCCAACCCGTGGATGGTTCCTGCCTGGAAGAACCAAACCACCGGAATCGACATCGCCAAATCGTGTTCGATGCGGTTCCTCAGTTCCAGCGCGAACAGGGACGATAACCCGTATTCGTTGAGGCCCACATCCGTGGCGATTTGGCCCGCTGGAAAACGCAGCACGTCGCTCAGTTGTTCGATCAAGTAGTGTTCGAGGATGATGAGGCGTTTTTCGCCCGAGGCTGCATCCAGTTGGGCGACCAGGTCCTCCCGTTGTTTGCGTTTGCCTCGCCCCGGTTGATCCAACAGGCAGAACAGCGCCGGCGTCGCGTGGGTGCTGGGCAGCCATGGCGGGATCGGTGTTTTGGTGACCACCAATTGGGTGGTCATTGGTTCCGACATCAATGAAGCGAAAACCGCGGTGCCTTCCTCGGGGCTGATCCCGAATCGGGCCGCCGCGCCGCGCAATTGCTCGGCCGCCAAACCGACCTCCGTCCAACCGCCCCAGTTGATGCTGATCGTGGTGTGGCCGAGACCGCGTCTCAAGGTGGCCAAGGCGTCGAGGAACCCGTTGGCCGCCGCGTAGCCGGCTTGCCCGGGCGTGCCGTTGAAGGCCGCGGTGGAGGAGAAATATAGGGTGAAATCGAGATCGTGGCCCTTGGTGGCTTGGTGCAAATGCCAGGCGCCCGCCGCTTTGGCCGCGGTGACGCGCGTAAATGAATCCGTGCTGGTGTCCCGCCAAGGTATATCCTCGACAATACCCGCCGCGTGAATGATGCCGCGCAGGGGAAAACCCGACTGTTGAATCTGGGTCATGTTTTCGCTGACTTGGTGGTCATCGCCGACATCGACCGCACGAATTTCGAGCTTAACCCCGCGGTCGGCAAGCTCGCGCGCCGCGCTGTCCGATATGTTGCACCGGCGGCTCCATAAGATCAGTCGCCGCGCGCCTTGGTCGGCCAGGTATTTCGCAAACACCCATCCCAGTCCACCGGTACCGCCCGTGATCAGGTAGGCGCCGTCCCCGTGAATCGTGATGCGTGGTTTGGGTGGGATTGCCGCCACGGGTTCCTTGCCCACCGTCAGTGCCAGTTTGCCGACGTGGCGTGCTTGACCCAGCGCGCCCAGCGCCTCGTCCGCGCGACTCAATGGATAAATTTGGGTGGGTTGCGCCCTGAACACGCCGTCACGGATATCGGTACAGACCTGGTCCAGGTTTTTGCTTATCACCGTTGGGCGTTCCACCATCATGCGCGCCAGATCCAGGGCCGTGTAACTCAAATTCCGTTGGAAGGGGAGCAGGCCGAGTCCTTGGTTTTCATAAATGTCCCGTTTCCCGATTTCCACAAAACGCCCATAAGGTGCCAGCAATTCCAAACTGAGGCGCATGGCCTCACCTGGCAGCGCGTTGAGCACCACGTCGACGCCGCGCCCACCGGTTGCTTCCCGGAACATGCTCGCAAAATCGGTGCTCCGGGAGTCCGCGACCGCTGCCGCGCCTTGTTCGCTGAGGTAACGGCGTTTTTCCGGCGTTCCCGCCGTGGCGTAGACGGTGGCGCCCAGCGCCCGCGCCAATTGGAACGCCGCCAAACCCGTGCCACTCGCCGCCGAGTGGATCAGGATGTGGTCTTGCGCGCCAAGGTGGGCGATGTGCCGCAGGGCAACGGTTGCCGTGAGCGGGGCGATGAGCATGGTTGCCGCTTGAACCACATCGAGGGGTTCGGGAATCGGACGCACGAAGGTTTGCGGCACGAGGACCTGTGAACTGAAGGCGGGGTTGGCCAATGCGAACACGGCTTGGCCCACCTGAAACTCGGTCACCCCCGGGCCGACGGCGAGGACGCGGCCCGCGCATTCCGCGCCCAAGCGGATACCGTCCTCCGGCTGATCGGGGCGTTGGCCCATGGCGCTCAGCAGGTCGAGGAAATTCAGACCCGCCGCTTCGACCGCGACGAGGACTTGGTCACCGCTCGCGTGCAAGGGTTCGTGTTTGACCGGGCGAACCGAGGCCAAATCACCGGGATTTAATGCCTCCACCACCAGGCGATCTTGGCGGGGATTGCAGGTTGTGCGCGGCACATCCTCGGGGCGGGGTGGCTCGTGTTGAACCAGGCGTTGGGCCAAACGTTGGTTGTGGCGGTACTTAATTCGGTTCTCGCCGTCGGGGAGCAGCAGCTCGAACACCAGTTGTTCGTGTTCGTGGTCGCGCGAGCGGCGGTCTTCGCCTTCAACCCGCGGCGGGGCCGGCGCCAAATCAATACAACGGGGTTGGAAAACGGGATGTTCCTGATGCAGGACCGCCGCCATGGACCACAGTGGGGCCTGGGCCGGGCAGCCGGTACAGGGCGCGTCGTGGCCGCGGTCCGCGTGGGCGCCTTGGGTGATGAGGGTCAGTGGCAGAAGCGGGAAGTGGTGTCGCTCCCCATGGGTCAACAGGGATTGGGTTAAGGTCAACAGGTAGCGACCCGATAGGGCGAGTGCCTCGTGGAGGCGGTCTGGGTGTCGGCTCAATAAATCCGGGCCGTCAAGGGCCCATAAATACACCATGCCGCGCCACTTACGGCTGCTTAAGGCCTGCTGGAGGCGTTCGAAATCAGCGGGTTCCTCCGGGTTCACCGTCGCGCGTTCCGCCTGCATGGCGAAGGCCGAGCCGCGTGTCACCAGATAACTGTTTTGGCCGTGGTTGGCCAGCGCTTGCGCCAGGCGTTCCGCTTCGCCTGACGCGTCGGCAAACAACAGCCAACTGCCGTCGCCGCCGGCGGTATCGCCGTGGAGGAGGGGTTCG
Organism: Acanthopleuribacter pedis; assembly: GCF_017377855.1. Taxonomy (GTDB): domain Bacteria; phylum Acidobacteriota; class Holophagae; order Acanthopleuribacterales; family Acanthopleuribacteraceae; genus Acanthopleuribacter; species Acanthopleuribacter pedis. The sequence continues at coordinate 131,631 of NZ_JAFREP010000028.1, read as the reverse complement.
ACCGGGGTCCAGTGCAGATTGAACTTGGGTGATGCCTGTTCGTTGTCAAAAGCCGTGGCGCGGAAACGCAGATGGTCAAGCCGGAACAGCGGGGAGCCGTCCTCGTCGTAACCGTGCAGGTGGCCCACCACCTCGCGTTCGGGGCCGTCGCCGGGTTCCATGCGCGCGTGGACCCACAAATCGTCGCGGGGACGTACATCCATTTGGAAGTGATGCAGCGCGTAGGGCAGGTAAAGGGTGTCGCCGGCATCTTGCGGCGGCCTGCAGGCGAGGAGGGTTTGCAGGCAGGCGTCGAGCAGGGCGGGGTGAATGCCGTAACCTGAGTCGCTGTCGCATTCCGCGGGGAGTTGTAGGTGGGCCAACGCCTCGTTCTCACCCACCTGAAGGGACCGTATGCCGCGAAAGCTCGGGCCGTAAAACAACCCGTGTTGTTCCTGTTGTGTGTAGAAGGCTTCAACATCCAAAGACTTGCGGCAACGGGTACGCGGCCCTGCCAAACCGGAGACCGCCGCGGGTGCGTCGGGTGTGCCGAGCGCCCGTTCTGCTTCGACCCAACCCGTCGCGTGCTCGACCCAGCGGTTCTCATCGCGCGGTGAACTGCTCAGTGAAACCGCAACCTGATGGGGCTCGCGCCGTTCCGCGCGAAGTTGCAGCAGGTAGCTTTGCTCGCCGTTGAGGAAAAACGGCTGCCCGAAGGTGAGTTCGGAGATGACCGGGGTTGCCCCGTCAAACATCTGTGCGCCCACTTCACGTACCAATTCCATCATCAATGCTGCCGGGACAATCGCCATGCCCGCGACGCCGTGGTCGTTGAGGAAGCTCGGGTTTTCCAGGCTGATGCGTGTTTGCCACAGGCGGTGGTCGTCGCCGCCCGCCAAACGAATCGAACCTTTGAGCAAGGCGTGGTCGTGCTGTATACCGTCCGTTGCGACCGCACCCGCCGCTTGTTCCGCGGCCGTCGCCTCGATCCAATAGCGGCGGTGATGCCAAGGATAGGCGGGGAGTTGCATCGCCGGGTACCGTTCCGAGAACAGCCGTTCCCAGGGGAGGTCGAGACCCTGGGTGTAAACCACCGCGAGTTGGTCCAGGAAACTGTCGCGGCCGTTTTGTTCCCGTTTCAGGGTGGCGGCGACCGCCGCCGGTGCCTGAATGGGAAACGCCTGGTGGCAGGCCTGAAGGCTGTCGCGCAGGGCGTGTTGTAGGATCGGGTGGGGCGATATTTCGATAAAGTGGGTGAACTGATCGCGATAGCACAGCGCCACGGCGTCGTAAAAGCGAACCGGCTCGCGCAAGTTTCGGCACCAATACCCGGCGTCGAGTTCCTCGCCGTCCACCCGTTCCGCGCTGAGGCTGGAGTAAAGCGGGATGTCGCCGATCCGCGGTTGGATGCCCGCCAATTGATCGCCCAAAGGCGTTAACACCCGTTCTACCTGGATGCTGTGGCTCGCGTAGGTTACGTCGACCAAACGCACGTAACGGCCTTCGCCTTCCCAACGTGCGAGTAATTCCCTAACAGCATCGCCGCGGCCGGCAACCACGCAGCTTCGTGGGCTGTTCACCGCCGCCAAACTCACGTGATCGCCCAAAAGAGCGAGTTGTTCACGGCAGGTTTCGGCGTCGATTTCCACCACGGCCATGCGGCCGTCGCCTGCCAAGTTGGCAACCAACCGACTGCGAACACAAACGATGTGAACCGCATCGTCCAAGCTGAGGCAGCCCGCGACGCAGGCGGCGGTAATTTCGCCCTGGCTGTGGCCGATGACCGCCTCGGGGTTGACGCCGAAGGATTGCCACAGTTTGGCCAAGGCGTAGGAGACCGCGAACAGGGCGGGTTGGACAAAGTCGACCCGGCCCAGGGCTGCCTCGGCGGCCGGACTGTTGAGGGTTGCGAGCAGGGGTTCGTCGCGGTATTGGCGGATGAGACGGTCGCACTGTTCCAGCGCCGCACGAAAAACAGGATAGTCTCGCGCCAAATCGGTCGCCATGCCCGGCCATTGCGAGCCCTGGCCGGGGAACACAAACACGACGCGGTGGGAGGCGTCCCGTTGGGCTTGACCGTGGGCCAGGGCCGGGTGGGACCGTCCCTGCTGAAACGCCTTGAGCGCGTCGCCCGCGCCACGGCGGTCCTTGGCCCGGACCGTCAAGCGGTGATGGTGGTGGTTTCGGCGCAGCGCCGCGTTATAAGCCAAGGCTTGCAAGGGAATTGGGGTTTCGCTTTGTACCAAAAGATCGTGGTAGGCCGCCGCCAAATCGTGAAGCGAACGCTCGCCTCGCGCCGAAAGTGGCAGCAGCACCGGGGTGTCGCTTTCTCTGGCGGGGGGCGTTTGCGGCTTCGGCGGGGCTTGTTCCAATAAAATGTGGGCGTTGGTGCCGCCGATGCCGAAGGAACTGACCCCCGCGCGCCGCGTCCCGCGCATCGGCCAAGGTTGCAGGTGGTCCGCCACAAAAAACGGGCTTTCCTCGAACTGAATCATTGGGTTGAGTTTTTTGAAGTGCAGGGTTGCGGGTATTTGGCCGTGCTCCAGAACCAGCACCGTCTTGATGAAACCCGCGATACCCGCCGCGTTTTCCAAGTGACCGATGTTGCTTTTGAGCGAACCGAGGGCGCAGCGATGATGGTCGCCTTTTTTCGGATAGGCCTGTTTGAGTGCCGCCGCTTCGATGGGATCACCCAGGGCCGTGCCCGTACCGTGGGCCTCGATATAACCCACCGTGTCCGGCTCAATCCCCGCGAGTTCCAGGGTTTCGGCCAGCACCCGTAATTGGCCGATTTCACTCGGGGCCGTATAGCCGACCTTGCGCGCGCCGTCGTTGTTCACCGCCGAGGCCAGGACCACCGCACGAATCGGATCGCCGTCGGCCAGCGCGTCATTCAGGCGTTTTAGCACCACCGCGCCGACCCCGCTCCCGAACAGCGTGCCGCGCGCATCGGCGTCAAAGGGGCGGCAATGGCCGTCGGGCGAAAACAAGCCGCCTTCCTGGTATTGGTAGCCGGCAACGCCCGGCAGCCGGATGGTAACCCCGCCCGCCACCGCCGTATCGCACTCGTGACTGATCAGGCTTTGACAGGCGGCGTGAACCGCGACCAAGGAACTGGAGCAGGCTGTTTGGATGTTGATCGCGGGGCCGCCCAAGTTGAGTTTGTAGGCGACGCGGGTGCACAGGTAATCTTTGTCGTTGCCGATTAGGGTTTCGAAGCCGGCCTCGTCGTAGGTGAAGCGATCCTGGAGATGGTTCATCAAATAATGACTGAGCCCGGAACCGGCAAAAAGACCGGTGGTGTTGTTGTGCTCACCGTCGCGGAAGCCCGCGTTTTCCAGTGCTTCCCAGACGACCTCGAGAAACAAACGTTGTTGGGGATCGAGCAGTTCCGCCTCGCGCGGGGTATAGCCGAAAAAACCCGCGTCAAATGCCGCGACCTCGTCGAGCATCGGCGCGGCTTTCACGTAATGGCGGTGCTGTACTTGTTCTTTTGAAATACCGTTTTGAAGGAGTTCTTCTTCACTGAAAAAACGGACGCCTTCGATCCCGTCGCGCAGATTGCGCCACAGTTCGTCGCAGTTACCCGCGCCGGGGAATCGGCCCGCCATGCCGACCACCGCGATACGGTCACCTGAATCTTCCTCGGTTTCCCACGTTTGTTGCTCGTCTCGCCAGTCCTGTTGCGCCATGGAACTCATTCCTCCCCCAAACCCTTCTTCGGTTGCAGGTGTATGGCCGCGCCTGATTCGCCGAACGCAAGCGGCGCCCGCGTGACGCTCATTTTTGTTCGCGGAAACCGCGAGCCATGAGCTGAAGGCGCCGGTCCGTCAAACCGAAGACCTCCAAATTAATGGACGAATTCCATGAATCCCCTATGCGAACCACGATTTAAATCAAAACAACGTTATCGATAGAGGGATCCGAAGCGCGGTGCTTCGCCAAGATGGGATCGCCTGAAGTGAAGCCTCGCCGGAGGCGCCGTGCTTCGCGACCAGTGTGTGCAACCTGAGGGGTGCATATCGGGCACCCTGCCGTTTATGGATCAATGAGCCACACGTTATCATTGACGGGCTATGGAATTCAATTCGATATTTAGGCGCAACATTCTCTAGCCCGGGAATTTTCGAGGATGCCGTGTTGGTTAGTGAAAAAGGTTAATTGGGTAAAAAGGTAAACAGGCGAATACTTGCCCGCGTTTCGGTAAAAAAGCAAGCGGTTGGCATGAATTGTGGTCTGTTTCCATGGTCGGGTGGGGCTAAGATGAGGCGATTGTTAGCTTTGTGTGAGTCAATGTTAAAACCATGCAAAAGTACGCGGGTACTTTTCCACATAAGTCAATCTTGGGGTCTCCGTCGTGAAATCGAGCTGGAATTGTTTCACAAACCATTGCAAAATCATAAGTACCTTGTATTAAACGTGTTGTGATTTTGCACACAAATGTGTTCAAGGTGGTGGGGCCTCTTGGGGGACAAGGGGTTGCGGCGTTTTTCACAACTTTTTCCACAGGGATTTCCACAGATCTTGTGGAAGTTTTTCACAAAAAAGATGAAGTGATTGTTGGCCCTTTTCTTGGGGGTGGGGAACCCATTGTGCGGAGTTTGGTTTGAGGAGGAAATTTCGCCCAGGGGAAGCCGCGGCTTTCTGAAAATTTGCTCGCAGGGGCCTTTGTCCCGAGGTCATGGCCGGTCCTTGGAAACGAAAAAGGCCCGAGGGATGCGTTGCTTCCTCGGGCCTTTTTGATGGGTTGCCGGTTGTCGGCGGTTATGAGGCGTAGATCTTCTCGATGTAATCCGCGTATTTTTGGGCTACGAACTTGCGTTTGACCTTCATGCTAGGGGTTAACTCGCCGCCTTCTACCGTGAAGCCGGCGGGAATGATTTCAAACTTTTTGACCTGTTCGTATTTGGCGAAGTCCTTCATCTTGGTTGCGATCTGTTCCGCGATAAAGGTTTTGAACTCGTCGGAGAGGGCCAGCTCCGCCGGGTTGGTCGACCAACCAAAGCTGCGCGCCCAGGTTTCAATCGTGTCCCAGGGTGGCACGATCAAGGCGCTAATGAACTTGCGATCGTTGCCGATGATGACCGCTTGTTCGATGAACGGACTCAGCTTGAGCGTGTTTTCCAGCGGTTGGGGGGCAATGTTTTTGCCGCCGGAGGTAATGATCAAATCTTTTTTGCGATCCGTGACTTGGACAAACCCCTCCTCATCCATGTAGCCGATATCGCCCGTATGGATCCAGCCGTCTTTAATGGTAGCGGCCGTCGCTTCCTCGTTTTTGTAGTAACCCAACATCACGTTGGGGCCGCGTGCCAGGATTTCACCGTCCTCCGCGATGCGGATCTCAACACCCGGTACCGCCGGTCCGACAAATCCCGGTTTGTTGTGTTTGGGTGGGTTGATCGTCAGCACCGGCGAGGTTTCCGTCAAGCCGTACCCTTCAACGATGTTCATGCCCATACCCAAAAACATAATCGAAATTTCCGGGGCCAATTTGGCACCCCCCGCGATCATGTACTCCAGCTTACCGCCCGTGCGTTGTTTGATTTTTCCGTAAACCAACTTGTCGGCCAGCGCCCATTGTTTGGCGAGAAACCCCGTGAGTGGTTGGTCGTTGGCGAAAAAGGGTGCCGCTTTGCGACCTACTCCCATTGCCCAGCGGAAGATCATGTGTTTCACAAAACCACTTTGGCGCGCGTTGGTTATGACTTTGTTGTAAATCTTTTCAAACAGGCGCGGTACCGAGAACAAAACCGTGGGTTGTACCGCGGCCATATCCTCGGAAAGCGTGTCGATGCTTTCCGCGTAGGCAATGGTGGTGCCGTTGTGGATCATTAAATAATAGCCACCCATGCGTTCGAGCACGTGGCTCAGCGGCAGGTGGGAAAGGTGCGTGTCGTCCTTGGTAAAAGGTGAAATTTGCATGCACGCTTCGAGGTTGCTGATTAAATTGCGGTGTGACAGCATGACGCCCTTGGGGTTACCCGTCGTTCCACTTGTGTACACCAAGGTCAGCAAATCGTCCGGTTGAATCGCCGCAAGGCGTTGGTCCACTTGGGCGTCGAGCTCCGAGGTGCGGCCTTTTTCTTCCAACTCTTCCAAGGTCATCACCCCGTCGATGCCCGTTTTTTCGATGGAAATGACGAAGCGCAACATGGGGCATTGTTTTTTGATCGATCGGACTTTTTCCGCTTGGTGTTTGTTGGAAACGATAATCCCGATTGCGTCCGAATTGTTGATGATCCAGGCCGCCTGATCACCCGTGAGCGTGGGGTAAATCGGGACACCCACCGCGCCCGCGCAGATGGTGCCTAGGTCGGCCAAGGTCCAATTAAAGGAGGTCTCGGCCAAAATGGCGACGTGTTCCTTGGGTTGGACGCCGAGCGTGACCAAACCTTTGGTCACGTTGAGAACCCGGGCGCGCCAAAAATCGTGGGAGACATTATGGAAAACGCCGTCCTTTTTCACCATGGCGGCGTTGGATTTATTGAACTTATCGCAAGCTTCTAAAAACATGTGTGCGACGCTTTGTGGCTTCATAGCCCCCCCTGGAGAGATTCTAAATTGAAGGAAGCCCGTGCCGTCGACCCGACGCTTGCGAGGTCGCGTCGGTGGTTCGTGGTTCACGAAGGACCTGATTGGGAAACAGGGTGTGGTCGGCACGGGTTGGACGCCCGTTGATGATGGAAACGAGATCGTCTTGTTCGGTGTGCGCCCTGCTGGGCGACCCCGTTAACTGGAATCCCTCGTGGGTATCCGCGGTGGCAACCCGCGCCGATTCTTGTCGCTTGCACACCCCGACCGGTACCCGCGGCGAAGGGCGCGGGAAAAAGATTGTTGGGGATTCAAGTGAAAAAACCGTCAAACGGGGAAGGCCGTGATCTTAGCCACGAAAAGGGAAACTTTCCGTATTATAAGGAGAACCCGTCAAATCGACCAGCATGTTTCCGAGGCACCCATCGGAAGTATCACGAATCTGAGTGGTTGCCTTTTCCGGCTTCCGTGCCGAAGGATTGGATAGCCGCTCCCGCGTTCGGGAGCCGACCGGCTAGCCCGCATTTCTCACGAGGATTCGTCGCGAGAAGTTGAAAGCCTTGGGAGTACGAAGATGACGACCAAGCGCAAACGTAGCGGGGCCGACCTTTCGGCGTAGCAGCGCTACGTCGCGTGTTGCTCGACTGAGTAAAGCGGAAGGCCGCCCCCTCGTAATCGCATGGGTTTCATGCTTCGCAGCAGAGTTCCCTGTGAGAATTGCGGGCTTGGTTCGCGCTACCTAAGGAGAAATCGCTTGACAAAACCGGTGAAGCGACCAAAACTGTGTAGGCGAGCAACTGGTCAGACCACTTGCTAGGAGACTTGGTTTTGACAATGACCCGTCCCGCCAATAAACCCGCCGCTGTTGCGGAGCAGACCCTCATTCGCAATTTTCTCGATGGTACCTACCGTCCTGGTGATCACCTTCCCGCCGAACGCCGACTCGCCGTCGCCCTCGGCCTTACCCGACCGACCCTGCGCGAGGCTTTGCAGCGCTTGGATCGCGATGGTTGGATCACCATCCGGCAGGGAAAACCCACCGTGGTGAATGATTTTTGGCGCCATGGCGGCTTAAATGTGCTCAACGCCATGGTCAATTCCGGGGCCGACCTGAATCCCGATTTTGTCACCCAGTTGCTCGAGGTTCGCCGCACCCTGGCCCCGGCCTACGTCGCCGACGCGGTCCGCTTAAACGGGGAAGGCGTGGTTCAGGCCTGTGCCGCGCGCGCCGAACTCAGCGACGATGCCGAGGCTTATTGCGATTACGACTGGCACACCCATCATCGCCTCGCCGTACTCAGCAACAACATTGTTTACCCCTTAATCCTCAACGGCTTCAAAAGCCTGTACCTGCAACTGGGCGCCGCCTACTTTACCCTCGACCAAACGCGCGGTGCCTCCGCCGCTTTTTACGGCGAGTTAGAACACCTCGCCCGAAACGGCGACAGTCAAGCCGCGGCTGATTTGGCCGAAAACGTCATGGCGGCAAGCATCCAATACTGGAAACACATGATTGAAACGCAATAGCCCCGCCCTCTGTGTAAGGGTTGGGTTTGATGGAGAAGAAGATGAGACGCTGGAATGGATGGGGCGACGACAAAGTGGATTTTCACTTGTCGGGATCGGCCCAAGGTATGTTGGAAGAACTGATTGGAAGCGGGACCCCGCGCGAGGACGTCGACCTCGCCGGCATGCTCGCCAAAATCCCCGCGTCCCGTCTGCCCGACCACCCGCTTGTTGATCGCGAACCGCTGACCCGGCTGCGCCACGCCGTGGGTCAAAGCTTTCCCGATTGGGTCCAAATCCGTTATGGCGACCTGCGTCGTTTCCCCGACGGGGTGGCCTTTCCCAACGATGATCGCGAGGTGGGCGTCCTCCTTCGCTATGCCGCTGAAACCGAGGCGCGGGTGATTCCCTACGGCGGCGGTACCAGCGTGGTCGGCCATCTCACCACGCCCAAGGGCGATCAGCCGGTGTTGATGATCGCCACCACCCGCCTCAACCAATTACAGAAGTTGGATCGTCGCAATTACCTCGCGACCTTCGGTGCCGGTGTAAACGGTCCCGACCTGGAAGCCGCCTTGCGGGCCGAGGGGTTTACCTTGGGCCACTATCCGCAGTCTTTCGAATATTCCACCCTCGGCGGTTGGGTCGCCGCGCGATCCTCCGGGCAACAATCCCTGGGGTACGGCCGCATCGAGGACATGTTTGCCGGGGGCCGTATGTACACGCCCACCGGTATTTTTGACATGAACACCCTGCCCGCATCCGCCGCCGGCCCCGATCTACGCCACATGGTCCTGGGCTCCGAGGGGCGCATGGGTGTGATCAGCGAAGCCACCGTGCGCATCAGGCGGTTGCCCGAGGCCGAACGCTTCCATGCCGTGTTTTTCCCCGATTGGACCTTGGCCGAACAAGCCGTGCGTGAGGTTTCTCAAGCCGGAGTCCCCTTGTCGATGATGCGCTTGAGCAACGCCATGGAGACCCAAACGAACCTAGCCCTCGCCGGCAAGGAACGCCTTATCAATGGCTTGAAGCAATATCTGGAATTGCGACGGGTGAATGTGGCCGACCAAGGGTGCATGCTGATTATTGGGTTCACCGGCGCGCGCGCCATCGTCAAGGCCGGCCGACGCAAGGCGCTGGAACTATGTCGCCGCTACCGCGGCGTGCACATGTACCGCATGCTCGGCGAGGCCTGGCGCAAAAACCGTTTCCGCACCCCGTACGCGCGCAACGAACTGTGGCGCTTGGGTTACGGCGTCGACACCCTGGAGACCTGTGTCCATTGGGACGTTGTCGGCGAGGCCATGGCCGGGATTGAAGCCGCCTTGCGCAACGCCCTCAACGTCGAAAATGAGGCCGTTCACGTCTTTACCCATCTCAGCCATTTCTACAGCAGCGGCTGTAGCATTTACACCACCTATTTGTTCCGTTTGCCCGCTAACGGCGAGGCCGCCATGGCGCGCTGGCGCCGTTTGAAGGAAGCCGCCTCCGAGCAAATCGTCAAGTACCGCGGCACCATCAGTCACCAACATGGGGTTGGCGAAGATCACCAACCTTATTTGGTTCACGAAAAAACACCACTCGGTATCGACCTGATCAAACAAAACTGCGCTTTCTTTGATCCCAAGGGCATGATGAACCCTGGGAAACTGGTCTGATCCATTAACAATCCCCGCGTGGTGCGGTGCGCGTCGATGCGGCGCTGAGAGGTCAATTATGGAAAATCATTCCTTTAACCAAACATGGCGAGAAGGTTTTTGGCAGGAATTAAACGACGATACCCAACCTTGGGACATGATTGTCGTCGGCGGCGGCATTACCGGTGCCGGCATCTTCCGCGAGGCCGTGCGCCTCGGCTTGCGCGTTTTGCTGCTCGAGCAAAAAGACTACTCCTGGGGCACGAGTAGCCGTTCCTCCAAGCTGGTTCACGGCGGTTTGCGCTATTTGAAGGACGGGCATGTCTTCCTCACCCGCGATTCCATCGTCGAGCGCCAGCGGTTGATGCGCGAGTGTCCCGGCCTGGTGGAACACCTCAACTTTTTGATTTCTCTTTACGAGGGGCAGAAGCCAGGGCGCTGGACCTTCCAGGCCGGCTTGCTGATTTACGACCTGTTGGCCTCGCGGCTCCAGCACCAACATTTGGACAAGCAGGACTTTCTGCTGTCCGCGCCCCATTTGAAAGAAGAGGGTTTGCAGGGCGGTTTGCGCTACGGTGACGCCCGCACCGATGATTCCCGATTGGTCCTGCGCTTGATTTTTGAGGGGATGCGCGACGGTGGCCGAGCGCTTAATTATGTACGCGCTGAAAAACCGGAGCCACGGGTTGACGGGATCACCGCGGTGACCGTGCGGGATCGCCGCACCGACCGCGTCTGTCGCCTGCAAGCGCGGGTTGTGGTCAACGCAACCGGCGCCTGGGCCGACCGCCTGCGCAACGGTGAAAAACGCCTGCGGCCCCTGCGCGGCAGTCATCTGGTTTTCCATGCCTGGCGGGTGCCGGCGCCCCAAGCCATGACCATCTTGCACCCGGACGATCAGCGACCCTTGTTTTTGTTGCCCTGGGAAGGCGCCACCATTCTCGGCACCACCGATGTCGATCATTCGGGTAACCTGGATACCGAGGCCGCCGTTACCGCCGAAGAGGTGCGGTACATGATGAAAGTTCTTGAAGTGAACTTCCCAAAATTAAATCTAACCATTGATGATATTGTTGCTTCTTGGTCCGGCGTACGCCCCGTGATTAGCAGCGGCGCGGCTGATCCTTCCAAGGAATCCCGTGACCACGCCGTGTGGGACGACGACGGGGTGATGACCATCACCGGCGGCAAACTCACCACCTTCCGCAAGATGGCGTTTGACCTTTTGCACAAGGCCAAACATTATTTACCACCGATTCAAATCGACAAAACGCCGCCCGTGATGGTACCGCCCGAGGTGCCTTGGGACAGATTGCCGCCGTTAAGCCAAGCCGTGCGCCGCCGTCTCGGCGGTCGTTACGGCCTTTGCACCGAGGCCTTGGTTCGCGCCGCCGAGGACGGTGAGCTCGATCTGGTCTCGGGAACCGAAACCCTGTGGGCCGAGCTGCGGTGGGCCGCGCGTGACGAGCAAGTTGTCCATCTGGACGACCTGTTGCTGCGTCGCACCCGCTTGGGATTGCTTTTGGAGCAAGGCGGTGCCGCCCATGAGGCCCGGTTCGCCGCCATTTGCCAGGCTGAGCTTGGCTGGTCCGAGGCGCGTTGGCGGGATGAATGGCGGCGTTACCGGGACATTTGGACCAAGTACTACAGCATTCCCGATGCTTTGCGTGCCACTGAGCCGACCGCGGCCAAAGCCAAGGCGTCCGTGACCGAACAGGAAGTGTCCTTTCATGCATCGCGGTGAACAGCTTCTCGCCATCGACAACGGAACCCAGTCCCTGCGTGCGCTGATTTTTGACTTGCGCGGGCAGCTGATTGCCAAGGTTCGCGTGCCCTTCAAACCTTATGAATCGCCGGAGGCCGGCTGGGCCGAGCAGGATGTCGCCGTGTACTGGTCGGCGCTGGTGACCGCCTGTCAAAAACTCTGGCGTGAGCCGGGGGTTCGCAAGGACGCGCTTGCCGGTGTTTCGGTGACCACCCAACGGGGGACCGTGGTGAACCTGGATGCGGCTGGTAACCCCCTGCGTCCCGCTATCTTGTGGTTAGACCAACGGGTGACGCGGGGACAGCCGCCGATTGGCGGTGCCTGGGGTTGGTTGTTCCGGTTGGCCGGGTTGCGCCACACCATCGCCTATTTGCAGGCCAATGCGGAATCCAACTGGCTGATCCGGCATCAACCCGATGTTTGGCGCAAAACCGATAAATTCGTGTTGTTGTCCGGGTTTCTCAATTACCGACTGACCGGACGTCATGTAGATTCCATCGGCAGTCAGGTAGGTTATATTCCGTTTGATTACAAGAAGCTGAGATGGGCGGGGGCACGCGATTGGAAATGGCAGGCGCTCGGCATCGCCCCCGAACAACTGAACGAATTGGTCACACCGGGCACGGTCATGGGCGAAATTACCGCCGCCGCCGCTGAAGAAACGGGCATTCCGGCCGGCCTTCCGGTCATCGCCGCCGCCGCGGACAAGGCTTGCGAGGTGTTGGGCGCCGGCAGTTTAACGCCGGAAATTGGTTGCCTCAGTTACGGGACCACCGCCACCATCAACACCACCAACGCGGCCTATGTTGAACCGATTCCCTTTATCCCGCCGTACCCGGCCGGGGTTCCCGGCTGTTACAGTCCTGAAATTCAAATTTTTCGCGGTTACTGGATGGTGGAATGGTTCAAACAGGAGTTCGGCCACAAGGAAATGGTGGAAGCCGGTCACATGGGCATTCCGCCCGAGCAATTGCTGGAGGCGCTCATTAAAGACATTCCCGCCGGCAGCGAGGGCCTGATGTTGCAACCCTACTGGACGCCCGGTATCAAGCTACCGGGGCCGGAGGCCAAGGGCGGCGTGGTTGGTTTTACCGAATCCCACACCCGCGGCCATCTCTACCGCGCCATTTTGGAGGGGTTGGCCTACGCCTTACGGGAAGGGAAGGAACGCGTGGCGCGGCGTTCGCGCCAACCGATTACCGCGATTCGGGTATCCGGGGGCGGTTCTCAAAGTGATACCGCCCTGCAAATCACCGCCGATGTATTTGGTTTGCCCACCGCGCGACCGCACACCTACGAAACCAGCGGGCTCGGCGCCGCCATGATCGCCGCCGTCGGGTTGGGGCTGCACGCGGATTTTCCCACCGCCGTGCGCGAGATGACCCATTTGGGTCGGGTTTTTGAACCGGTTGAAGCGGATCGACAGCGTTATGACGCGCTGTACCGCGAGGTGTACCTCAAAATGTACGACCGCTTGCGGCCGCTGTACAAATCCTTGCAGCGGGTTATGGGCCGCTAGTTGCGGCGGCGTCGGTTGTCGTTTCTTCAGGTTGGGGCGGTGGTGGCGGTTGGGGGGTTGGCGCTTCCGGTTGTTCATCCCGTGCCGCCGCGACCTGTTCGCTGAGTTCTTTGATCCAAGCATAACCCAGTACTTGAAATAGGTTGACCACCGGCAGGAGCATCCAGCCGATTAGTGGAATGATCGCCAGCAGCATTTGACCGCTGCCCAGGAACAATTTTTGCGCCTGGGTTTCCTGGTGGAGACCGAGCTTGGCGCCGCGGATGACGTCCGTGTAGGGTTGGGTGATTGAGCGGCCTTGTAACCAAGCGCCGATGCTAAAGACCGTCAGCGGGCCCAGGACGGGCACGAAGCCGATCAGGATCAACCCCATCGAAATCAGGATTTCACGGCCCACTTCACGCAGCGTGTGGGGGAGTTCTTCCAAGAACGAGGGCAGTTTGATGGTGCCGCGGTGAAAACCCACCACCAGCGCCGCCAGATCGGCGTACCAGACGCCCATGAATTTGAGGGAGATGCGAATGGACAGCAGTGCCGCCACAAAAAACGCCGTGATTTGCAAAACCCATAAGCCGATGTGCAGCGGTAGCTGGAGCCAATCGGATTCCAGCCCCGTGACCCATTGCGCCAAGGGCAAGTGGACCAGCCGGTAAAAAGCCAGGCTCGCGACCGTGACCAAGACAAAATAGATCAGCAAGTTGATGACAAACCCTTTTGCCGCGGCACGTTTGAGACCGGGAACTTGCTGTAGGGCCGTTCCGCCTGCTTGGAACAGGGAGAAGGTGTTTAGGGGTGGAACCTTGACTTGGGGTATGGGCAAACGAAACCTCCCGTGGTGTAAACGAATCGGTGGGATGGGCGTGATGGGGGCGGGGTAGGGGCAACCGTGGCCTGGATTGTTTGGGTTAACTGCTGCGAATCATCAGCACGCCGCCAATCAGCAATAAGGCGCCCGCCATGCGTTTCACCGTGATCTCAACCTGGGGAAAGCCAATTAACCCGTAATGGTCAATGATCAGCGAGGCGATCATTTGGCCCGCGACGACAAACACAATCAAGGTGGAGGCGCCCACCTTTTGAACCGCCATGATGACCAGAACGACATAGGCCGCGCCGACCAACCCACCGCTCCACACCCACCAGGGTGTTTCGCGGACATCGGCCATTTTGGGAATGGCGCCGCTTACCATGGGGATGATGGCCAGCAGGAACACCGTGCCGATGAGGAAGGACACCGTTGCGGCGAACATGGGGCTGCCGGTTTTGCGGGCGAGCGCGCCGTTTACCCCGGCTTGAATGGGGATCAGGGTCCCGGTTAAAAGGACCATTAACGAAATTTTCCAGCTCATGGCAGAGGCTCCTAGGGTACAAGGATTGAACCGCTTGCATTATAGCCGAGCCGGCCCCGGCTTTCCCAACCAAGCAGGCTTGAAACCTGTGAAAGGGGAGAATCCTTGATTTCCCGACGGCGCGCCGTCTGTTATGTTTCATTGAGCGTGAAATTGGTATTCCGCTTCTCAAAGAGGTGTGTGATGATCCCCATCCCGATGCGTTTTGACGCCTTTCCTTTGCTCTGGACCTTGGACGACGTTTATTCGCCGGCCGAATGTGCACGGATCATCGCGGACATTAACGCAAGCGAGCTGAAGCCGGCCGGCAAAAACCCGAATTACCGCAATCAGGATCGCGTTATGCGGGATGATCCCGCGGCCGCCGAGGACCTGTTCCAGCGTTTGCGTTCACGGATCCCCAAGCAAATGGGGCCTTTGTCCCTCGTTGGCCTTAACGAACGGTTGCGTTATTACCGTTACGCCCCCGGTCAGGGTTTTGCACCCCATGTCGATCACTGGTTCCGGCCCAATCCCCGCCAAATAACCCTCTTAACCGTTTTGGTGTATTTCAATGACGACTTTACCGGTGGCGAAACCCACTTCGAGGAACAGCTCACCGAAACGGAGCAATTCCTAAAAACCGTCGAACCCAAGCCGGGGCGGGTCGCCATTTTTCAGCACATGGTCACCCACGAGGGGCGTCCCGTACGTTCCGGCTACAAATACGCGATGCGCACCGACGTGGTCTATGAGGGCGACGCGGAAATCGGCCAAATCTCCTATTAATCTCGCCTGGCAGCCCCTGACTTGCCATGGGTGAGGGCGACCCGTTGGGAAAAACCACGGCCGACGGGGAGACGCATGGTGATGAAACCTTCGCCCCGATGGGCGTTTCACGCCTCACCATTTGACCAAAACTGAACGTGTTGGGGCGGGGTCCATTGCGCGGGCTGTGCTGGTTAAGTTTCGCGCACGGCCCTGACTCCTTTCTGCTCACGCAATAGCCCGTCGCGCGGCAATACCCATGAGAATTCACCTACCCGAATCGCTCATGTCGGCCACGAACCCCTTTGAGGAAGGTTTACTAGCGTTTTTCGTTTCGGTGGTTGCACACGCCGTAAAACCGCGCATAATGGCCAGGTCGGGGACGGGTGATTGCATCCTTCGTCGGCAGGTTCGCTTTATGGCAACAATCATTCCTAGGAAATGGTGTGTCGTTTATGGGTACCACGCTACTCTCGCTGACCGCATTGCTTTTAAGTTTTACCGTGCTCATGATCGGGCACGGTTTGGGAAATACCGTTCTGGGTATTCGCGCGACCTTGGAGGGTTTTCCCAGTTGGGTCATGGGCCTGATTACCTCCGGCTATTTTTTCGGACTGCTGATTGGCACACGCATTGCCGTTAAGCTCATTCAAGCCGTCGGCAAAATTCGCGTCTTTGCCGCGTTCGCTTCCGCCGCTTCTTCCGTGACCCTCCTCAACGTCCTTTTTATCAATGAGGTGACCTGGGTGCTTTCCCGGGTCGTTTACGGTGTCAGTTTGGCAACGCTGTTCATTGTCATCGAGGGATGGATCAATGCCCACGCCGACCCAAAAAACCGCGGCCAAGTTCTCTCGCTGTACATGGTGCTGAACTTTCTCGGCCTCGCCTGCGGCCAAATGCTTTTGTTTGCTGCCGATCCCGCTTCTTTTGAACTCTTCGCGGGTGTGTCTATTCTGATTTCCATTTCGTTGGTGCCGTTGACGCTTAGCCAATCCAAAGAACCGCGGCTTGCTCAGTCGGAAGCCTTTGGCCTCGGTCGGCTCTACCAAATTTCACCCTTGGCCACCATTGGCTGCCTCTGCAATGGATTAACCATGGGTTCCTTTTGGGGGTTGAGTTCGGTTTATTACACCACCGTCGGCTTACCCGCTGATCATGTCGCAACCATTCTGAGTATTTCTTTTTTTGGCGGTCTTTTGTTTCAATGGCCGATTGGTTATTGTTCCGACCTAGTGGATCGTCGCTTCACCATCACCGTCGTCCTCTTTGGATCCAGTTTCATTTGCCTGTGTTTCGTCCTCTTCATTGGCAACCAGATCATTGGGATCACACCCTTTCTGATGTTGGTGGCGTTCCTCTTTGGTGGGTTTGGTTATACGCTTTACTCTCTCTACATAGCCCTTGCCAACGACTTTCTAGAGCCGCACCAGGCAGTCAAAGCAAGCGCCGGCCTGTTGGGGTTTCATGCGATTGGTGCCATTGTCGGTCCAACCTGTGCCTCGTTTATGATGACGCTTCTCGGTGGTTCCGGGTTGTTTGTTTTCATTGGCTCCATTAATGTGGCGCTTGCGTTATTCGCGTACAAACAACTTCTTCAAGGGCGTGCGATTCCCGCGGCGACCCATGAATCCTTCGTTTCCATGCCCAAAACGTCGCCGGCGATCCTGGAGTTAGACCCGCGTAGCCACGACCCATCCGGGCTAAACCATACAGAAGACTAATTTACGGCACCTTGCAGCCCAACAGATTGGGCAAGTGCGCCGCCAGAATCGCTCAATTTAAGCTAAAGGGACCTGCGATCCCTTTCGTGACCAGATTGGGCCGTCAGACGATAAGGGGTGCTCGGCAGTCCCACCAACGATGACTGTTTGTATTGTTTGATCGACGAAAAAAAGAGGCTGAAGGGGAGTGGGAAGACACGGGTTCCGGTCATGGACCGAACCCCGGCCTTCCCGACCCACTTAGATCAAACTGCCGGCCAAGAGTGAACGGCGTTCACGAGCCTCAAGTTGTTTTTTGGCAAAAACCGTTTCGAGCCAGGTGCGATCCGGTAAAACCGCTTTTTCCGTCAGATAGAAGCAGGTGTTCAGCCTGCCTTCTACGATTTGCGCCGCACGATAGGAACCGCCGCCACCTACCGCATACTCGAGCCAATTTTCCTCGCGGGGCCGTAAACCCCAATGCTTTTCAAGCCAACGCGCGTAATCCTGAATCGGCCGGGTTCCCGCCAACTCATGGCGCCAAAAACCTTGGCGCGGAACACTGACCTGGTAACACAGGTCGTTGATTGGTGGAACTTCCTGCTCCTGGGTCAGCAAGAAACCAAACCATCGCGGCACCAAAACGGTGACCGCAACGGGGGTGTGTTTTAGCTCGGGTTGGCCCGATAAAGGATCGGTCGCGGGATTGACCAGCCTGTTTGCGCGGGCCGCCTGAGCAAAGCGGCCGTTCCAGTGGAAGGGAAGAAACAGGGTTCCTCGCGGTTGGTCACGAGTCGGGGCGATTCGGGCCACCAGGCCGCCCCACTTGCTGCGTACCATGACCAAACCCGAAGGGTTTTGATCCAAGCCGTTTGCCGCGGCATCCTCGGGGTGAATGGCCAGCATCGGTTCAGGCGTATGTCCAAATAAACGAGGGACCTTTCCCGTCCGGCTCATACTGTGCCATTGGTCGCGCACCCGTCCGGTGTTTAAGGCGAACGGAAAAGTATCGCATACCGGGTTTTTCGGGGGGCGTGGTTGGATAGGAATCATGCGGGCGCGGGTATCGTTGTGGAAAAAACGGCCCGTTTCAAACAACCGCGCGCGGCCGCGTGGGTAGCGCGCGTTCACCGGCCACTGGATCGGGGCCAGGTCCTCGTATTCGCGGTTACTTAGTTCCGCGAGAGCCGAGATATCAAAATCGCGGGTGGTGTTCTCAAACCCCGATAGCGCCGCGTGCTCGCGAAAAATGTCGGCGGGGCCCGTGTAACTGAAGGCTTGCATAAAACCCATTTCACAGGCGACCCTGCTAATGATCCACCAGTCCGGTCGCGCCTCGCCGGGCGGCTCTAGAAAGGCGCGCCGACGGGAAATGCGCCGCTCCGAGTTGGTGACGGTTCCGTTTTTTTCGCCCCACGTTTGCGCCGGCAGGTGGACATCCGCAAAACGGGTGGTTTCGGTTTCCGCTTCACACTCGGAAACAACCAGGAACGGGATTCGCTGCAAGGCTTCGTGAACCCGCTCACTGTTCGGTAAACTGACCGCCGGGTTGGTACACATCACCCAGAGGGCGCGCACCTCCCCGCGATGAATCGCTTCAAACAGTTCCACCGCTTTTAGTCCAGGTTTCCGGGCGAGGGAAGGTGCATGCCAGAAGCGTTCGACCCGATCACAATCTTCCGGGGTAAAGCTCATATGGGCCGCCAAAACGGTGGACAGCCCGCCGACCTCCCGCCCGCCCATGGCATTGCCCTGGCCGGTCAGGGAGAAGGGACCCATGCCCGGCTTGCCGATTCGGCCCGTGGCAAGGTGGCAATTGAGAACCGCGTTTACTTTGTCGGTGCCGCTGCTCGATTGGTTCACGCCCTGGGAGAAAAGGGTTACCACCTTGGGGGTTCGCGCGAAAAGGTTAAAGAACCGCGCGATATCTTTTTCCGGTACGCCGCATTCGGACGCTGTGTGGGGGATGGAAAAAGGTTGCGCCGCTGTCAGGGTCGCGCTAAAGCCGCGTGTATGTTCTTCCAAGAATTGGAAATCCAATTTGTCGGATTTGCGCAGGTGGTGAAGCAGACCGTTGAAAAGGGCCGCGTCGCTTCCCGGGCGAAGCGACAGGTGGAGATCGGCCTTCGTGGCGGTTTCTGTTCGCCGCGGGTCGATCACGACCATGTTTGGGTTGTTCGCTCGGTGAGGATCGTAAAAACGTTGGAACAAAACAGGATGACACCAGGCCGCGTTGGATCCGACCAAGACAATCAGATCCGCGGCCTCCAGGTCCTCATAACAGCCGGGCACCGTATCCGAGCCGAATGCGCGGCTCATGGCCGAGACGCTGGAGGACATACACAAGCGCGAGTTGGTGTCGATGTTGGCGGCGCCGATAAAACCCTTCATCAATTTGTTGGCGACGTAATAATCCTCGGTGAGCAACTGGCCTGAAACGTAAAATGCCACTGATTCGGGGCCGTGGTTTTTAATGGTTGCACGGAATCGATCCGCGACGGTCGCCGCGGCGTGGTCCCAGCTCACGGATTCGCCGAACACTCGGGGGACGGTGGCGCGGCGCGCCGTGCTCAAGCTTTCCCCCAGTGAGGCGCCTTTTAGGCAGATCCGCCCAAAGTTGGCCGGATGGTCGGGGTCGGCCGCGACTTGAACACGGCCGTTTTCCCGCTGTTCCACGATTAACCCGCAACCGACGCCGCAATAGGCGCATGTGGTGCGGCGATGCCCGGTCATACCGCGCTCACCGCTGTTGTTGCTTGCGAAGAAACCGGGGCCGTGGGTAATTCAATCAACACATTCCCGTCGACCACCTTGACCGGAAACGTTCGGACACAACCCTCGTCAGGGTAAACCATGGTGCCGGTATCCAAGGCCACCGCCTGCCCGTGGAGCGGGCAATGAACCCGCATCCCGTGAATCATACCCTCGGAAAGGGGGCCGCCTCGGTGGGGGCACCGATCTTCGAGGGCGAACAAACCGTCATCGTGGGTTCGAAAGACAGCGACTTTTACTTCAGGAAGGCTTAAAACACGGGCGCCTTGCCTGGGAAAATGGTCCAAACTACCTAAGGAAAACCAATATACCATTGTGAACCTCACAGCCGTTTTTCTAAACATTCATAGGATAGGGCGTGGCCTCTACCGGACGAAATTCACCGGGTGCCTCGGCGGTAACGCCCTGCTTGGACCATGGGTCGGTTTGGTCCAGTGTTTCGCGGAATCGCTGAAATAACGCGGCGCGACCGGCGGCGTCGGAAACAATCCGTTCGGTTACATAAGGCATGCCGACCCGCTCAATCCAAGGCGCGGTTCGTTCCAAATAACGCGCTTCTTCACGATACAGTTGGAGAAAAGCGCAGCAGGTTTCCATCACCGCTTCAGGGGTAGCCGCCTTTACCAGGAAATCGGCCACGCGGACCTTCATGCCGCCGTTTCCGCCCACGTAAATTTCCCAACCGGAATCCACCGCGACCACCCCGATATCCTTGATGGTGGCCTCGGCACAATTGCGCGGGCAGCCGGATACGGCGAGTTTGACCTTGTGGGGTGTCCAGGAGCCCCAGGTTTGGTGTTCCAAGGCGACGCCCATCCCCGTTGAGTCTTGGACGCCGAAACGGCACCACTCGGACCCGACACAGGTTTTTACCGTCCGAACCGCTTTGCCATAGGCGTGACCCGAAACCATACCGGCCGCGTTGAGGTCGGCCCAAACCGCGGGTAGGTCCTGTTTGGCCACGCCGAGGAGATCGATCCGCTGACCGCCGGTAATTTTGACCGTGGGGATGGAAAATTTATCGGCGACGTCGGCAATGGCGCGAAGTTGGTCGGGGTTGGTCATCCCACCGAAGATCCTGGGGACGACGGAAAAAGTACCGTCTTTTTGGATGTTGGCATGGACGCGTTCGTTGACAAAACGCGAGCGAATATCGTCGCGGTAGGCGTCGGGAAAGGCGCACAGCAAGAAGTAATTAAGGGCGGGGCGGCATTTTTTACAGCCGTCCAAGGTGTTCCAGCCCAGGGCCGCCATGGCTTCGCTCATGCCCATCGGTTCCAGCTCGGTCAATCGTTGTCTGATCGCGTCCTGACTTAGGCTGGTGCAGCCGCATAAAGTTTCGACGGCCGGCGCCTTCGTCGCGGCATCCTCGCCCAGAACCCATTCCAGAATTTGGCTGACCTGGGGTGTGCAGCTGCCACATGAGGCCGAAGCTTTGGTGTGCGCACGGACCTCGTCGAGAGAGGTGAGGCCTTTCTCGAGGATGGTTTTTTCAATGCTTCCTTTGCAAACCCCGTTACAACCGCACACTTCCATTTCCGCCGGCATCGCCGCCATGGGGTTAACCGTGTCCGCGCCTTCCTGCGCAAACGAAGGGCCGAACAGCAAAGCGTCACGGATGGGACCGATATCGCGTTTTTCCAACATCAGTTGCCGGTACCAAGCCGCGTCGAAAACATCGCCGTAAAGGATTCCACCCACGATGGTGTTTTTCTTGAGAACCAGTTTCTTGTAAATGCCGAGCGAGCTGTCGCGCAGCACCAACTCCTCGCATTCCGGCCCGCCGTTGAAGCGTCCCATGGAAAACAGATCAATCCCGGAAACTTTCAGACGGGTCGCGGTTGTGGTGCCTTCGAACGGTTTGGCGTCGGGATGTTGGGTTATCGCGCCTGCCCATACCTTTCCCATTTCGAACAGGGGGGCAACCAAGCCAAAGGTTTTTCCGCGATGTTCGGCGCACTCGCCCAGGGCGTCAATGTGGGGATCCGAGGTGCCCATGTAATCATCGACAAGGATCCCGCGCTTGCAGGCCAGGCCGATTTTTTGAGCGAGCTCGATATTGGGGCGAATCCCGACCGACATGACCACCAGGTCGGCTGGAACCTGACGGCCGTCTTTAAGGCGAATCCCGGCGACGCGGCCTTGCCCGTCATGCAGCACTTCCGTGGTTGATGCTTGCGTAAGTACCTTGATCTTTCTGGATTCCATTGCGCCGCGCAACATCGCTCCGGCAACCGGGTCCAATTGCATTTCCATCAAGGTTTCACATAAATGCACCAGGGTAACGTCAAACCCCTGAATTTCCAGCCCGTGGGCGGCCTCCAAGCCGAGCAAACCGCCGCCGATGACAACCGCCTTCCGGCCTGCAACCGGGGAAGCCAGCATGCGCTCGATGTCGGTTAGTGTTCGGAAAGGCAAGACGCCTCCGAGGTCCTTTCCCGGTAAATCAAGCATGATGGGGTTTGAGCCGCAGCCTAAAAGCAATCGATCATACGCATAGGACCTTTGATTTTCGTCGAAAACCAATCGGCGCACACGGTCGACATCCGCGATTCGGGTACCAAGGTGCATGGTGATTTTATGCTGATCAAACCAAGCCGGCTCTTGAAGCCTGATCGCTTCCTTGGTTTTTTCCGCGGCCAAAACCGCCGACAGTTGAACACGGTCGTAGGGGGCGTGCTGTTCCGCGCCAAAAATGCGAATGTCATAACGGTCAGGTGCAAGCGCCAGCAAGTGCTCCAGCGCTTTTATATTCGCCGGGCCGTTCCCTATTAGGACGAGTTTTTCTTTTTTTGCCATGATCCTCACCCGCTAGATTAACGCTGTTAGGACGCCGAACCTTTTGCAGGGCGGGTGCCAAGTTGTTTTTCGGTTTACATAAGTTGAATAAAATGAACTGTTTAACATGTAGTTTGGTTCGACGGTCGGCGGTTGGCTTGGGCCGTTTGATTCTTTTTCCTACCAGGATGTAGGAAAAAGAATAAATGCCTACATATATGTAGATATATTTGCATATAAGTTTGTAAATTGTTTGTTTTGTTGTGTTTAAGGATTTGTGTTTTGGTGATTTGTATACGTCATGCCGCACCGTGCCTACTTATGAACCAAAACCACCTATGTGTAGGATCGCGGCCGGGTCTGGGAGGAAATCTACCGTACCTTCCCGGCTTGAGATTCTGTTTTCGGCCCGAGGCTATGTTTGATTGGGTGGTGTAAGTCCTGTTTATAGATGTGTTTAGTTTGATGAATGCTGAGGTCTTCTGAAGAAATGCCGCGCGATGGCATAGATGTTGTTCTTCTGATAACCGTCCCACGACCAGGATGAACCCACTTAGATCAAATTCATGCTTGAAATGGGAGAAACCGAAATGGATGTAAGCAAAAAAGCTGTCAAAATTGATTTCTTAGACCTGAAAACCGTTCCGATGCGTACCTTTCATCTGACCTGGTTGTCCTTTTTTATGTGTTTTTTTGGGTGGTTCGGGATTGCGCCCTTGATGGTCGTCATTCGCGATGAATTCAGTCTTAGTAAATCCCAAATCGGAAACATCATTATTGCTTCCGTGGCCATGACCGTGTTTGTTCGTGTGGCTCTGGGATGGGTTTGTGATCGATTCGGTCCCCGTCGCGTGTACGTAGGCCTGTTGTCGGTTGGCGCATTGTTGGTCATGGGTATTGGACTCTCGCAAGATTACGAAACCTTTCTGGTTTTTCGTCTTCTGATTGGGGCCATCGGTGCAGGCTTCGTCATCACCCAGTACCACACCAGCGTGATGTTCGCGCCGAATGTGGTTGGTACAGCCAATGCAACGACCGCGGGCTGGGGCAATCTCGGCGGCGGCGTGACCTTGATGGTGATGCCGCGTATTTACGAAATGTTTATCGACGCGGGTTTTACCTCGTTTATGGCGTGGCGGCTCAGTATGATCGTTCCCGGGGTTGCCTTATTGGTTTGTGCGGTGGCCTATTTCTTTTTCACCAAAGATTATCCAGAGGGGAATGTCGACGAACTCGACCTTTCCGATGAGGAAAAACCAAAATTTTCTTGGCATGACTTGATGGAAGTAGGTCGGGATTACCGCGTTTGGTTGTTGTTTTTGTTTTACGGGGCCTGTTTCGGTATTGAACTCACCATCAACAATGTGGCCGCGCTTTATTACGCCGACCGGTTTTCGTTGAGTTTGGTTCATGCCGGGATGATCGCGGGTCTCTTCGGGCTGATGAATATTTTTGCCCGCAGTCTTGGCGGCTTTCTGGCCGACAAAGCAGGGATTCACTATGGTTTAAAAGGGCGCGTCAGGTTTTTATGGATTGTCCTGATGATCGAAGGCCTGATTCTCATGGTTTTTTCGCGAATGGACCTGCTTCCGTTGGCGGTGATGACCATGCTGGTGTTTAGCTTGTTCGTGCAAATGGCGGAAGGGGCTACCTTTTCCGTGGTTCCCTTTATCAACCGCAAGTCGCTTGGCTTGGTTGCCGGCCTGGTTGGCGCGGGCGGTAATGCCGGCGCGGTCCTCGCCGGTTTCCTGTTGCGAAGCGAGTCTTTGTCTTATTCCGAGGCGTTTTCAATTATGGGTATGGTGATTGTTGTTTTGGCACTTGCCGGCCCGCTGATTCGTTTCTCTGAAGAAAACGAGGAAAAAGAAGCGCGGGTTATGCGTGCGGCGTTGGAACGACGTGCACAATTTGAAAATCCGTCGCCTTTGGCGGATAGGGGTGTTGAACCGGTCCTCGCCAAACCGCTTGGTGCCGATTAGGGTATTTCCCTGGGTTGGGCCTTTTGGTTACCTGAAAGGCGCCTACGATGATCCATCCCACGTGAGAAGGTGGTTGATTCGCATCGATTCAACCCCTTTTTGCTGAATGGAACCCTTCGGTGACATTGCGTGGTTTGGGTGCACGAACGTTGCCATGTGCGCCAGGGTTGTTTGTGACGGCGGAGCAATCGGCAGATGTTCCTTTGAGTAAGGTTGCGAAGTACGATTTTTTGGCCGTTTGTTTTCCATGTCCAAGCAAGTCGGTAAACCAAAAAAGGCCTCGCACGGATGCGAGGCCTTTTTTGGTAGGTGATCTTTGTTAAGCGAGATCAAAAAGCAAAACTTCGGCGTTTTTGCCTTGGCTCAGGTTGATGCTGGTTTCGTTGCGAATGGCGACACCGTCGCCGGCTTTGAGGTGCATGCCGTCGTTGAGCGTGACCTCGCCGCGCGCCACGTGTAACCAGCCGGAACGGCCAGGCGCGAATTTGTGGGTTGCCTGCTCCTCGCCGTCGAACAATCCCGCGTACAGGTCGGCGTCTTGGTTCAGTGCGATGGATTCGCCGCGTGCCTCGCGGGAGGCCAGCAAGGCCAACCGGCCGCGTTTGCTTTCTTCGCCAAAAAACTTTTGGTCGTAGGAGGGCTGAATGCCGTTTTTCTCCGGCAAAATCCAAATCTGCAGGAAGTGCACACCCTTGGTTTTGCTGTGGTTGTATTCGCTGTGCAACACCCCGGTTCCGGCACTCATGCGTTGGATGTCTCCCGGACGAATTATCGAACCGTTGCCCATGCTGTCCTTGTGCTCCAAGGCGCCGTAGAGAACATAGGTGATGATTTCCATGTTGTTGTGCGGATGGGTGCCGAAACCGGCGCCCGGCGTGACGCGGTCGTCGTTGATGACCCGCAGCGATTCAAAACCCATGTGGTTGGGGTCGAAGTAACCCGCGAAGGAAAACGTGTGTTTGGAGTCGAGCCAGTTGAGTTTGCTGGGACCGCGGTCTTCAGCTTTGCGAACGGTAATCATGTGTTCCTCCCTGGTGGGCGGTTTCGGCCGCCCCGTGTTGATGGCTTTAAACTACACTCGTGGGCTTGAGGAGACAATACAGCGAAGAAGGAACGTATTGTTCGTGAAATGAAAACAAAGCCGAAGGGTTGGGGTTGAATCATCGGCCGCTGGATGGGATGATGGACACTCCTCCGCCTTTTATATAATGAATGCACCAAAACCGCCCCGTGTTCGATGGAGTTGCTTATGGACTACAGTAAATGTGCCGGCACCATTCCTGAGGAAGTTCTTCGCCATCCCGTTGCGGGGATTAACATCAAAGGTCCCACCTTTGCCGATGAACTTGGCGCGGAACCCACCTACGCGGTTTTTTTACGGCATTTGGGCTGTGTTTTTTGTCGCCAGTTGGTCGATGAATTGCGTCTGACCACGGAACAAAGAAGTGATTTTCCGCCGGTCATCATTTTCTATCAAGGCACTACCGAACAGGGAGAACAGTTTTTCCAAAAAAAATGGCCGACTGCTCGGGCTATTGCCGATCTGTCGACCACCTTTTACAAAGGGTTCCACCTCAAGCGCGGTTCCTTCTCGCAAATGTTCGGCGCGCGCGTGTGGGCCTCCGGTATACGCGCCATCAGTAAAGGGTTTCGACCGGGAAAGGTGATCGGTGATCCCTGGATGATGCCCGGCATCTTCCTTATTGAGGGCTCGCGCATCGCCTGGCTACACGCCTTTCGCCACGCGGGCGATCATCCCGCGCTGCAGCAGTTGCCAACCACCATGAAGGAGGCGGCGACGGCCTATAACCTGGAGATGAGTACCTCGGTTTAACCTAAAGAAGCGCTGACGCGGGGATTTTAGCTAAACCTCTGGGCTGCAACGGCCTGAAAAAATACGCACCGCACCCAGTGGGTGCGCATCGTGCGCGACCCCGGTCCGCTTTTTTCAAGCCATTTCGCTCCAGATCTTTAGCCAAAATCCCTGGCTCTTATCGCGCCTCTTAGGTTTAAGCCACGTGTTCGACAGACAGCAGATTGCGCACCGCCCGTTCCAAATCAAAGACATGGTCGTCGTGGAGATTCATGTGGCGCAAGCTTTCGGCTAGCCGCAGCAAATATTCCGTGTTGGGACCGCTGAAGCCGTGTGAGGTGGCAATCTGGGTGGCCATCCCGGCAACACTGTCGGGGCCGAGGTAGTGGGGATTGTCTGATGCGGCCACGTACACCAACACGTTGATGATGCGGCCGTCGCGGCACTGGAACGGCTCCCAATAACGCTCGTAGCCGGTTTGCTCGCGTTTATCCAAGGCCGCGATGACTTTCTGCGCTTCTTGTTTGTCGAGCCGGAACGCGACGCCCCAGCAGTGGGTATCTTTTTCGGGTAGCAAGGTCGCGACGCGGCCAGGTTTGCCGGGCACGCCGCGGTGGTCGGTGGAGCCTTGGTAAAAGCGGCGTTTCCAGCCCCGAACAAATCCGACGCGCTGTTCGGTGAAGGCAAAATCGGGGCGCCATATAATTGAGCCGTAACCAAAGACCCAAACTTCATCGGGGTTAACGGTCACGGGGGGGATGGGGGGAACCAAAGTCCGAACGGTGGGGGAATGCTCCAGCATCACAAATCCTCCAAAGGGGGAACGGTTGGTGTTTCGGGGGAAGGGAAGAAACGAATGTACTTGGGATGTTATCCGGTGGGCCGGAAACGGTGAAATGAACTACTGGAATGCCTAACAGCTACAACAACAGCAACAACAGAGGTTGCGACAACAACAACCGGCCTGCAGCTCAATGGCGTTCATTTCACGATGGGATAACATGATGTTTCTAATCATCCTTCGCAATAAAGTCCTTTTCAAAATACAGTGGACCGTCGCGGCAAATCAAGGGGAAAGTTGGGAAAAAATGATGGGGCGGGCGTAACAATCGCAAAATGTGAGGGTTCCCGCACGGTTGGCGCAAAAAAAGAAGGGCAGCAGGGCTGCCCTTAGTCGTATAGTCGACCGGAAAGGTGTCACCAAGAGGGACGGTCTGATTCGTTTCAAGGAGTTTCGTCGTGACCGCCGCCTCGCACGCTAAGAGCAGCCTCTAGAGGACTTCTTACGGATTTTTTACAGAATGATTCGACCTTTGCCGTCTCACCACGTAGGATGGGGCGGAACCACAAGGCAGGCGAGGAGCGGGGAAATGATGAGCAACGTCAAAGGGTTATGGTTCGCAATCTGTTTGGTGGGCGTGTTTGCCTGGGCTCAATCGCCGTCGGTACAGGATGATGAAGCCCGTATTCGGGCGGTCAACAAAGCCTTTTTGGCTACCTTAAAAGCCGGTGACCTGGATGCACACATGGCGTTGTACGCGCGGGATGCCGAGGTCTACTTTCCCGGTCAAAAACCGCTGTTCGGCATTGACGCCATTCGCCACACCCGCGCGCAAAATCTTAGCCAGGTGGACCTCGTGCGCGGCGCCATTTTTACCGACCGGCTCGACATCGACGGCGGCACGGCTTATGCGCGGGGCCGCTTTAGCTACACCTTGCGTCGCAAAGAAGATGATGCCAAACCATGGAGTTACAGTGGCCTTTTTCTGCTGATCCTCAAGAAACAACCGGACGGATCCTGGAAAATCAAGGTGGACGGTGGTTTTCCTTCGCCGGAGTGAGGTTTGCCATCCCTGAGTATTAGGAGGGTGGTTTAGGGCGGTGGCGCTTTCCCAGGCGGCGGCACGTTTTGGCGGCGATCACTACCCCACGGATCACGACGGCGCGGTTAACCTCGCGTGGAATATCATTGCCAACATCAATATTCCTATCGGCGCGGCTGTTTCAACCGAACACCCCGATGAACTGGACTACACCCAATGGGTCTCGGTGAGTGATTTGGGACGGCGTCGCTATTATTTCCGCGACTACGACAACCTAGACATCCGCTTTGTCGACCTCATGAAATTGGGAACCGTCAACACGCCGCTCGCATTTTCCATGAAACAAGCCCCCAGGTACCAAGAACTCACGGATTCCGGCCAAGCCATGACCGAATAGGTGAGGGGGGACAGGTTCCCTTATGCGCCTTTGGAAAAGCGTGTCTCGGTTTAGCGATCGTGGACCAGGTAGGCTTTGATTCTTTTTTCTAAAAAATCCGAGAAGGTAAGCGCATAGACGCCTTTTAACGCTTCTGAGTACACCGCGTATTCGCCTGGTGCCGTGACTTCGTCCGGGGCCAGGCTGAACACGCCCTCAACATCGCTGTGACAAATAGGAATTCTTCGGTTGGGAAGTTTGTAGAGGTGAAACATGCTCAGGATATCGACGCTCTTTGTCGGGTCCGCCTCAGGATCGTTGATGCTGTAAATGGGTTCTTTGCCGACACGACCACTGCCGTAGTTTTTCAGCCACCACTTATAGGACCTGGATAATTCGATGCCGATGGCTTGTTCTGCTTTTTGAATCCAGGTATCGGGGACGCCCTCGCGAGGATCTCGAAAGGTGACGATGTCTGGATTGTATTGGATCATTCGTTGGAGGGCGTCTTGATTCATGGGTTCATCCTAAGGCGTAATTGGCGGACAGAGCAGTGTAGCATCACCGCGATGGGTTGCCAGGTTTGGGGCCGCCTTGGATTGTGTTTTGCCGGCCTAGAATAGGGCGTGAAGCCAATTTTTAACTTAATTTCCTGCAGCGTCGATGGGTTATTCAGTGTTTCTTGCAGAGATGCGTCTTTTCTTGAGAGCGGTATGGTTTTGATTGGGCCTTCGCTGTCTGGTATGTCGTGTTTTTGCTTGAGCGGCGGAGAATTTGCCCGGTCACTTAGGTTTGCGGTTCCTGTGCGGTTTTATCCAAACCTTTGCTGCCGTCGGCTTTTCCCTTCTTTTCGGTTCTGGGAGGTGGTTTATGTTTTCCCGATGGTATTTGGTGTTGCTTGCGCTCTTGTTCGTTCCGTTCCTGGCCGCCCAGGATCAAGTTACGGTGAAAGCGGGTCCCATCGCTAAAGAAGTGCGGCCCTATGTTTTTTGGATGGATAAATGGATGGAGGATCGCGAGGGGCGTCCCGTTGTCAAGGTTCAATTCAAGCGGGTGCTCATTGTCGACGGCCAATTTCAGGAGGAACTGCGCCTGAGCAAGGACGACCGCGCGCAGTTGTTTTATTTCCTCAAAGAAAATTTCCGGCTCTATCGCGGCAACGGCCAGATGGGCGTGTTTAAGTACCGGGTTCTCAAGGGGAAAGAGAAACCGAAACGCGGGGGCATTTACCTGGCCGCGATCCCAATGGACAACGATGCGTTGCTGTCGTCGTTACGCGAAGAAGTGACGGACGAGGCCGACCTTTTTTCCCTGTTGGAAATGGACGTATCCTCGGCCATGGAGACGGCCGAAAAAGAAGATTCGGTGAATGACGCCTTGGAAAAGGCCAAAGAATCCGAGCGAGGCCTGCTGACCAAGCGGCCGGGTAACTTTTTTGTCGCGGTGAAGTAAGCGCCGCGGCGCCCCTCATCCTGTACTAAGCGATCTCTCACAAAACAGAACTGGTTCGGTTGAAGTCGACGTGTTGGATGTAATGATCTTCTCCTTGCCCAGGTAAATTATTGCTTTCGGACCGGCCCCTCGGGTTGACCGTAAAGCAAAATATTGACGAGTCCTTCCTCGACGCCTTCTTCAAGGCGATCAATAACTCGATCTCGGAACCGTGAGACATCTTCGCTAAACCCATCAAAGGAAACCGTTTTGTCGAAAAACTGATCTGTAATCACGGGATTGGTCATTGGTTTAAGATGCGAGGAGATAAGTGTTGCCTCCACAACTCGATGGGTGAAAGCGACCGGCTTTCTTAGGGTGGCCAAACTGATTAATCCAGCCAAACTCTGTTTGTCTTCAGCATCAATGGCCTCGAAAGTGCACTGGTAGGGGGTGACCACCCCGGGCGACAGGTCGATTTCCGCGATATGTGTTTTTCTTTCAAACCACGTTCGCGTCATTTCCTGAGCCTTAGCCGGGTCGAGCATCTTCGCGAGTTTGCTTAACGCACCAGAGGTTTCTTGTTTTGCACGGAGTCGAAGGGTAAATTCAATGGTAACCCGATAGCTTCCAAATTTCGATTTTGAGAAGAGTGGAACGTCAAAAACAGGGATAGCACTGGTGATCGTGCGTGGGGAGTAAGCCGCGATCAGGGCCCGGCCTACACCTTCAGAGGTGTGGTCAAAGGCCTGTGACACATGATCCTGTGCTCGGTAATGCTGTCCTTCAAGAGCTTTGGCCTGTGGCGGTAGCATTTTAAAAAAAAATTCTGGTTGTTCCAAAATGAAAAGGGCCTCCTCTTCAGCATTTTTGACATATTTATGGGCCAAGTCGCGATAATGTGTTTTTCCTGTCTGTTCGTAAAGGAGGTAGAACGCCGTTGCGTCATTTTTCCTAGCGGCAATCTGCCCAAGGGTTTGAAGGAGTATGTCGGTGCCCTGGCGGCTAAGGAACGGCGTAGGATATTCGAGAAGCCTTTGATAAAAGGCTTTGAATATCTCCGGTTCCTGAGTCCCTAGAGCAAGATGATAAAGGGCGCATGTTTTCGCCTCATGCCATAATGAACTGTTGGGAAATTGTTTTTGGAAGGCCTTGAAAAAAAGGTACGCGCTCGCATGATCTTCTGCATCAAAGCCTTGTCGCCAGTAATCGTAAACTTTTTCTTTTATACGGTGTTTATAACGATTGTTAGGGAAGGCTTTTATAAAAGCGATGTACTCGGCGAGTACGTCCTTTTGAACAATTTCCTGGAGTTGTTGTGAATCGATGTGCTTCTGGATCGTGTCCGCGATTAATAGTCCAGGATTTTGTTCAAGAAATCTCTGATGAGTCGACCAGTTTTTGCCCGCAAAAGCAGTTTCGATGTTCCAATACTCCGTTTCAACCTTACGAAGTTTTTCATTTACCTGGCCGCGGATTTGGGGGGATGCGGATGCACGTGCTAGATCATAGTATACAAATGATTGAGGGAACTGTTTTTTTAATCTTGCTATATCGCCAAGTGCCAGATACGCAATGGTTAGCTTGTCGTGCTTTTTTTTCTTTTTGAGAACAATAATTGCCTGGTTTATTTTGATTTCCGCTCGGGCGAGCTTGTTTCTTTCGATTAGCTTTAGTCCTTTATTAAGCCGCCTGTCACCGGTACCCGCTAAAGTAAGAAGGACAAAAAGAAACGATGTCAAACACAAAAAGCACTTCAAAACTGAACTCCTTTGGATGTGGTTCCATGGCTAGTTATTTAGTTGCAGAATCTTAGCGAGCATAGGTACAGACTCATTGAGACACTTTTGGTTCTCTCTACGTCGTTTAGGTTCATGGAAACAGTGCTGCCTGCCGGATGCTTCGAAATATCGTTGGCGCATTTAATCTCAACCGTGAGGGTGTTGAGTTCTCGGCCAAGAACCGTTCCAATCCAACCCTGAAGGCCTCTGCTGTTGGTAATACAATCTCCCGGCGAGATAACGCCCCGCTTTAATTCTGCTCGCGCATTGTCGATACTTTCGATGTAGAAGTTCACCTCAGGATCAATTGTCATGCTTTTAAAAAATGTCTTAGCTATCTGCAGTTGAACCTCCGCTTCTTCGAGTTTTTTTTCATTAACTAAGCAAGCGGCTTTTTGAATGAGTAATTGCCCATACGTTCGATCAAGTCCTTCTGGGGATCTAGGCTCTCCCAAATCTATGCCTTGTTGAATAATGTCACAGTAAAATGGGCTTGGTTTGCCTTTATGAAACTGGGCTGCGTAGTTCAAATAACAGCTGTACAGGTAAGAGCGAACGAGTTTGAATGCTTCCTCGCCAAGTTCAATAGTTCCACCCGCGGCAAGATCCGTAAACTCAATTAACGCGGTTTGGTATTTTTCTTGATGATGAAGTTTAATTGCTTTTCGAATTCGGCCCTTAAGTTTAGAGGAAGGCTTTTCTGGTTCAAGGCGATTTTGATCTCCAGCAAGAGGTTTACAAAGTTGTTTAACGAGTTTTTTTAATAAGGCTTTACGCCCGTCACTTGAATAAAGCGCCTCTATTGTAAATTTCTCCTGAGCAATAGAACGAAGCGTGGTGTTGAAAAAAGTAATCCGTGCGGAAATGATATATTCGGAACCCTTTTCAAGGCGTGTGATTTCTCCTTTAATAACGCCTTGTGCACGGGTAATGGGCTGGAGGGCCGGCTCAGCCTTTACATTGGGATTGCCACTCCTCCTCTGAAGTTCGGCTTCGTTAAGCTGATCTTTTGCAGACTCATCCATTTCATTTCGGGAAACGATACGCACACAGTTTTCTTCGCTTAGCGAAGCTTCAAAGTCTTGTCGCAGTATATACGTATATACCTCTAGTTCTGGGTTGATCGGTGCCGTAAAATCTTTTACATAAAGGACTGGGACAGAAGGATCAGGTTCATGGCTTGTTTGCCATCCAAAAAAGGTCATTTCCAGGAGTATAAGCAACATGTTCTATAACCTCAATCACAAGGGATTAGTAGTTGATCATCTGAAGAGATTGAATAGGTGCCCGAGCAAGTTATGTCTTCTTTTTTTAGAAGCACGTGATAGGAACCGGCCGCTCCGGGAAGCTGGATTTTTGTATGCATCCCCAGGTGTTGGATGATTACGGCCTTTTGACCGTTAATCAGCACCGAAGGGTAGTACATGTGTTTTGGAAGTAAAAAGGTTACGGACCAGGTAGGTTTCGGAGCTTCTCGGTTGGTTTCCAAGGTGGGGCGTTGTGACGATTGAGAACCCGTATCCTGGTCTACGTGTCTGTTGGTGTCTTTTGATTCCTGGGCGCCGGATGCTTGATCCTTCGGCGGAGTGGTGGTAGGTAACAATGGTTCTGGACCTTTGTAATCCGGCGTTTCGGTAGAAAGGTTGATAGATCCGACTGGTGGCAAGGAAACACCGAGTATGAACAGTCCGAGAACACCTAAAAAGATGCCGGTTCGCGAGTAGGTAAGTGCTCTTGTCGCCTGTTTGTACTGTCGTGGTTTCATCCTGGGTTTGGCGGTTGGCTGCCTTGAATGAGTGGTCTCTGCCTCGGTGGTTGGTTGCTTTCGTTGCATTTCGGCCTGTGCCTTGCCGAATAAGGTAAAAGCCAGCCATGTGGTCGGATCGATATCTCGAATGTGTCGCCGCGCTGCACGAACCGCTTGGGCTAGGCTTTGACCCGCGGCCCAGTGCTCGAAGAGGTGAACCATAAATTCAGAGGCACTGCTTTCGGCTATGTTCCAATGACAACCGAGGAACGCACCCGCCCCGGCGTCTAGGTAACTCGCGACCCAACCGGCGGTGCCCGCCAATGCATCGCCGGTGCGGGCCGATGCACATGCGTTCATGATAATGAAGGGTCTGTTTTTTCCTAAGTTTTGGCAGGGACCGGATAGAGAGCCGGGTGTCAGGTTAAGGTTCGCTTTGAGGCAGAAGCCTGAAGCGCCAGGGTTCGATTGATTAAAAGTTGCGTGACCGGCGAGGTATATTAGATCATGCTCCCCACCCGAAAATAACTTGATCAATGCGCGGTAGTCGAGGTCGCGAAGTTGGATGGTGTTGGGATTGAGAGATTGAAGGGTTTCAGTCACCACTTCTTGGTAATTTAGGCAATCATCTGGGCTGATGAGCACAGGTCTTTTTAAGGAAAACGTCTCGACCGGCTGATTCTTTCCTTTTTGCCAGCGTGCCAGGGCAAATGCTTCACAGAAAAAGGGACCGTCTTCATAACCCTCGTCCACAGGACCAAAAAGGCGCAACAATTCCCATGGAATCCAGGTTTCGTCGGAGATGATATTTAAATGTTCAATCGAATCCCGGTTTTCCCAGAAGAAGCTTGCTAAGCTAGGTGGTAACAGCTCTTTAAAAAGCTGCCGACCTCGATCAGCAGTCACCGCTTCTAAGTAGGCTTTTTGTTGATCACGGATAGGTTGGCTCTGGTTTTTAGTTTGGTAACCGGCCCGTGCGATGTCTTGAAGTTCGGCCAAGTAGTTGGTGAAAAAAGCGTGCGGCTTTTCATGGTAGGTTTGCATTGCTTCGAGCATTTCATGGGGACTGTCTGGATCGAGAACACGGAAGGTGAGGGTGTAAGGTTTCTGCTGTTCCCTCTCTTCGACCAGCAGTGCTAGATCGTGTTTCGCCATGAAGCGCTCCTTTGTGAATGGAGGAGGTTTGCGGTTGGGTGCAGGCGCTTTTTCAAAAAGCCGGATGGAATAGGATGGCCGTGGGAAAACCAAAAGATTCAAAAGGTCTACGGAGTATGTCGTGAGATCGAACGGGTCAGGACTTGCGATCTCGGCTAACATTTCTAAGCACATTCGCACTAGATCTTTAGCCGAAATGACTCAGGTTAATCGAGGAACTTTGGACCTATTCATCAGGGAAGTACGAAAAGTTTAAAACAAAATCAAAAAAAAATCTGAAAAAATAAAAGCATCACTCGGTTTGATATTGAGGGCCAATTGGAGGTTGATTGTGAAGAGAGAAGATTCAGCAATCCTTATTGAAAATAACCCTGAGTTATCCGCTGGTCGTGTTACCCCTGAATCCTTTTACGAGATTTATGAACGAATGGTGCCTTTGCTTTTGCCGACGGCCAAATATCTTGCGCGTCGCTACTTTCCCCAAGAAGATGTGCAAGGTTGTGCGGAAGGATTGATTAATGATGCTTTCCTTAGCTTAAACGGGGCGGTGCTACGAGGGCGGCACCACGATACTTCGTTCGAACGTTTTCTTGGATTGGCGAAAATCAAACTTCGTGATGTTGCAGTTGATGCTTTAAGACGTTGTAAACCAACGGTTTCACTCAGCGAATTTCGCATGGATTAAGGAGGCGGTTGCTGTGTTTTCCCAAATTTTAGCGAATCACCCACACGATGTGCCTGAAATACTCAACTGGCTCATTACCTTCCGTGAAGGTCGCCAACATTCCCCACCCAGCGTGGTGTTTAGGAAAACTTTTATGGCTTGTCTCTCGGGTCGAATGTTATCCGATGATCTTTCTCTTGTTCGTAAGATTCGTTTCTTGATCTATGTTTTGTTTCAGGTTGATGAATTATATCGCTATCAGGAATTGAACGATCAACAACTACCGCCTTTGGAACGATTTATCTGTAAACGGAATGAAGTTGAGGATCATTTGTTGCTCTCTTTAAGTAGGCCGCGGCTGCGGCATCAATACCTTGCGATTCTCAAAGATTTCTTGACCGAGCTTGAACAAGAAGATCCCAAGGGACATGATATTTTTTTGTTACGATTTTTAGAGGGGTACTCGCTGAAAAAAGTTGCGTCGGAAGTTGGTTTGACAACATCGGGAGTTCATTACCGGATAGAGAAGATCCACGCTTTTCGTGAACGTTTCAAGGCCGGTATTCTTACGCGGTATGGATGCGAGCCAAAGTTTTTGGGTGGTGTCCTGGGTCCTTAACTTATTTGCGCTGGGCCACTCGGCCTGCTGACCAAGCGGCCGGTTAACTTTTTTGTCGCGGTGAAGTAAGCGCCGCGGCGCCTTGGGTTTGGAAGGCGCCTTGTAACATTTCGAGGAAGCAGCGGGTTTTGGTCGCGGTTTGCCGGCCTGCCGCGTAGAGGGCCAGGATGTGGTAGGCCGGGGGACGCCAATCCGGAAGTACCACCGCCAGCTTCTGGGTGGCTAACTCGCGTTCGATCAGGAACATCGGCAAAATGGCGATGCCTTTCCCGGCCAGTGCCACGTCGCGCATCAGCATGCCGTTGTTGGTCACGAAGCTCGGCTGGATGCGGGCCAAGCTGCGGCCGTGGCGGGGGTGCTCCAGGCGCCAGTCGCGGCCTTCGCCCAGGTATTGGTAATGAATGGTTTGGTGGGCGTACAACTGGTTGGGGTGGGTAATCGGTTCAAATTTGGCCAGGTAATCGGGGGCCGCGACCAGAACGCGGTTGAGGGGGGCCAGGCGGCGGTGGGCGAGGTTGCCGCGCGCGCCGGGTTGGTCCCAAATGCTGATGTCGAACCCTTCCTCAATGGGGTTGGGGTTGCGGTCGAGGAGCAACAGCGAGAGGCGTACGCGGGGGTAGCGTTCCTGGTAATCGCAGGCAATAGGGCCGATGATGCGGCTGCCAAGCGCGGTGGGGCAACTGATGCGCAGGTGGCCCTCGGGTTCGTCGTCCTCGCGTTTGAGGGCGTTGTCGGCGGCGGCGATTTGATCCAAGATGTCGCGGCAGAACAGATGGTAGCGGCGGCCGGCTTCGGTCGTGTGGACGACGCGCGTGGTGCGCCGCAAAAGTTGCACGCCCAGATGGGTTTCGAGTTGATCGACGCGTTTGCTGACGACCGATTTGGAGAGACCGAGTCGGCGCGCGGCGGCTGAAAAGCTGTTGAGTTCAGCCACATGGACAAAAGCTTCCATGTTGGCGTAACGGTCGACCACCGCAACCTCCTGAAGGGGACGGGGATGGATAAACCCTTCGATTCTGCGCGACGCAAAGGGCTAAGTCAAATACTTGAAAGTGCTTGTTCGACAACCGGCTTTTGGGTAATCTGAGGGGGATCCAACCCTTTAACCTAAGAAGCGCGATTCCGGTGATTTTCGCTAAACCTCTGGGCTACAACGGCCTGTAAAATTACTCACCGCACCGGTGGGTGCGCGTCGGGCGCGACCCCGGTTCGCTTTTTCCATGCCATTTCGCTCCAGATCTTTAGCGAAAATCCCGCGCTTCAGCGCCTCTTAGGTTTAACCCAATTCAGCAACCATGCAGGCGGCATCGTTCATGGAACGTTTTTACCTGGAAAAGATGGTCGAAGAGATCAATCGCGCCATGGCGTCCGAATGTGAGCGTTGTTTTGCGCAATGGCTCACCTATTTTTGGGCGATGGATCGCGGCGTGGACGTGGGTGATACCCAGTTCAAAGTCCTGCGTTTTGTCATTGCCTTGGATGCCGCGTGCCCCGCCGCCAACCTGCTCGGTTTGCGGCAAACCTTGGACGACCTGTGCAAGCGTTTCACCGGGCAAGGCTACCGCTGTAGCGGGCACATCGGCCACGACGATTGGTTGGCGCCACTCAATGACGGCTATCAATTTGTGCTGCAACTGTTCCTGCTGGAAAACGAAAAAGACCATTTGGCCAACAAATTACTGGTGGCCAAGTTGCTGGAAGATCCCGAGACCCAGGAAACGGAACTGCCCAAATGGCTCCAATACCAGCAAGATCTGGAATGGCAACATGTGCTGGATGAGGTGTTTACCTTTTGTCAGTTTTTTGTGTCCAGCGAATTTCGTCACCTGAGCCAAGTCCGTTACTTCGAAGCGGCTTTTTGGCGCGTGGTTAACCTGGCCTGTGGCTACTTCCGCTTGGAAACCTACGAAGAATTGGTCGCCCTGATGCCCGCCCGTTTTCAGCCGGCATTGCTGACCATCCCGGAAGAATGGCAGGCGTTGCGTGAGCAAGAAGGCGCCTTTCGTCGCGAGGATTGGCAAAACTGCTCGCGTAACAGCATTCGCCTCGGCCTTCATCTGTGCGAAATGCAGCCGCAAGGGGAGGGGTGATGATTCATGTCACCACGCTCTGCCAGAGCCTTACGGAAAGCGGTCGGGTGCGTGCCATACGGCGTTATAACCTGCGCAAGTTCTGCCGCTCATTGAACCTGCCGCCCTGCGGTCTTTCTTTTTGGGCGGTGGACGATCTTAATTACGATTACCTCAACGACCTCAACCGGCGCTTGCGCCACGACCAGTTCCGCTTCCAGGGCGGCAGCTTCTTCCCGCGCGCCTACCTAGACGATTGCGCTTACGGCAACAAACGGCGAACCGAGTTCATTTTCTTAACCACGCGACCCTCCTTGTGTAGCCCTTGGTATCCCTTGCTGGACACCTGTTTCGGCGAAACGGTGCGTACCTTCGGCGACGGCGACTGGTTTGGCACCACACCCGCCGCGCAAAACCAGTTGCTGCGCGCGCAAATCAAACGCCAATTCGTGTTAGACCTGATGCACTTTTCCGGTAAAGAGGGCTTTCTGGGTCCTCTGGCCGACTTTCACC
The DNA here is from genome assembly GCF_017377855.1 of Acanthopleuribacter pedis. Taxonomy (GTDB): domain Bacteria; phylum Acidobacteriota; class Holophagae; order Acanthopleuribacterales; family Acanthopleuribacteraceae; genus Acanthopleuribacter; species Acanthopleuribacter pedis. Next base: position 93,375 of record NZ_JAFREP010000028.1, on the reverse strand, counting down.
TCGGCCTTTTTTTATTAACCTTGGACGGGATGGTGGGGGCGCAAACGCCCGCTGAACTGATCGAACTGGCCAAAACGGTTCGCCCCGAAGATCGCGCCCAACTGACCCGCATCAAAACCACGGGAGCTTTGGAAGCACGCCTCGACGAGGTGTTGTTTTTCATGAACCAAAAACTGGAGAACGATTAAACCTAAAGTGAGCGATGGTTGGCGGCCCGCGCGCCGGCTTCGGGGAAATGTCCCCGGGTATAACCCGCGTGACGGCATCCACCTGAATCGCAAACTTTATGAAAAAGAGGGAAAGGTGAGGCAGACCTCGAGGGAACCGTGATAGATAACCCGTTTGAGGCGACTTCGTCTCCGCTCTTCCTCGGGGTTCCCCGCTGTGTTATGCTCTTGCCTTTGCACGGAGACCGCTTTTGGAATCAGGACAATCGATGAACGAACAACAAGAGAAAGCCGTTACTTTTGCCGACCTAGGACTGGACACACAATTATTAAAGGCATTGGATGCGGTTGGGTATGAAACGCCCTCACCCATTCAAGCGAAAATTATTCCCTACGTGACGGCCGGAAAAGATGTAATCGGCCAAGCGCAAACCGGGACAGGCAAAACGGCGGCTTTCGCGTTGCCGGTTCTGTCGAACCTCGACCTCAGCGCCAAGTATCCCCAGGTTCTGGTGCTGGCGCCGACACGCGAGCTGGCCATTCAGGTGGCGGAAGCTTTTCACCGCTACGCGATTAACATGAAAGGTTTTCAGGTATTGCCCATTTACGGCGGGCAGGCCTATGAAGGCCAATTGCGCCACTTAAAACGTGGTGTCCACGTGGTGGTCGGTACACCGGGTCGGGTGATGGACCACATGCGTCGCGGCACCTTGGATGTTTCGCGCCTCAGTAGTTTGGTACTGGATGAAGCGGACGAAATGCTGCGCATGGGTTTCATCGACGATGTCACCTGGATCCTTGAACAAACGCCGGAAACGCGCCAAATCGCCCTATTCTCCGCGACCATGCCGCGCGAGATTCGCACCATTGCCACCAAACACCTCAAAGACCCGGAAGAAATTACCATCAAGGTGAAAACCGCGACGGCGGAAACCATTCGCCAGCGTTACTGGGTGGTGAGCGGCCTGCATAAATTGGACGCGTTGACGCGGATTCTCGAGGTGGAAACTTTCGACGGAATGATGGTGTTTGTGCGTACCAAAACGGCGGCCACCGAAATCGCTGAAAAGCTTCAGGCGCGTGGTTTTGCGGCCTCGGCTCTCAACGGCGATATCCCCCAAAAAGAGCGGGAGCGCCGCGTGGAACGGCTCAAATCGGGTCAATTGGACATTGTTGTGGCCACCGATGTGGCCGCGCGTGGTTTGGACGTCGACCGCATCAGTCACGTGATCAACTACGATATTCCCCACGACACCGAGGCCTACGTCCACCGCATCGGCCGCACCGGTCGCGCGGGCCGGAAGGGTGAGGCGATCCTTTTTGTTTCGCCACGCGAGCGCCATCTGCTGCGCGCGATTGAACGCGCCACCCGCAAACAAATCGACCGTATGAAAATGCCGACCACCGAGGCGGTTAACGACAAACGCGTCGAAAGATTCACCGATAAAATTGCCGAAACCCTCGCGGATGCAGATCTGGATCAGTTGCGCGAGATATTGACCAAGTTTGTCGAAGAGAACAACCGCAAAGCGACAGCCCCGGTTGAACCCGACCTTGAAGAAACCGAGGCGCACGAAGGTGACGCGGAGGATGCTGAAACGAGGGAGGGCGAATTCGCCGACCCGGATCTCGGGGAAGCCGACGAGGTACAAAAACCTGCCGAGATATCCTTGCTCGATGTGGCCGCGGCGCTGGCGCACATGGTTCACGGTGACCGGCCGCTCTTGTTGGAAGCAGATCGCGCCGCCGCCCGCTTCGATCTGCCTGATTTACCCCCGCCCCGAGAGGGGCGTGGCCCGCGCGGGCGTCGTTCGCGTGGACCGGAAGTGGGCATGGCCCGTTACAAAATCATGGTCGGTCACGCGCACGGCGTAAAGCCGGGCCAAATCGTCGGCGCCATTGCCAACGAAATCGGCTTGGACAGCGCCTACATCGGCAACATCGATATTTTTAACGACTTCAGCACGGTGGACCTTCCCGAGCAGATGCCGCGCGATGTGTTGCGTCACCTCAAAAAGGTGAATGTCGCGGGCCAGGCCTTGCGTATTAGCCGTTACGAGGGTGGTCCGCCGCCGCGGCAGGGGCGGCCCCGCATGGACGGTGCGCGACCGCCGGGTCGAGGTAAACGTTCCTTGGACCGACGCCAACCGCGTAAACCCAAAGGTAAAAACCGGCCCTAACCCGAATTGCTTACAAGGCTTCGCAGCAGACCTTGTGAGCAATTCAAGGTATCGGTTACTCGGTCGGCAGGGGCAAACCTTGCTGCCGCAAAAAGCTAAGCTGATCCCAATACCCGCGTTGGTATTGGATCAGCCCGTTTTTGATTTGGAAAAAACCGCAACCGCGCAGGCCGAGCGGGTCGCGCCATTCGAGTGCGCCCCAATCGCCGTCGGCTAGGATTTGTTCGACGATGCAGGTCATTTCGGCTTTGGCGAATTCCCCCGCGAACATCGCGCGAATGTTTTCGCGTCCCTCAATGGGCGCGAGGCAGACTTGGAAATTGACCGCGTCCTTCGCGTACAAAGCGGCGAGTCCGTCGGCGTCGCCTTGGTTGAAAAGGTCGACCCAATTTTGAATTAAGGCACGTGGTGAAACATCGGTCATGGTACCCTCACAGCGCAACAAAGTTTGAACGAGCATGGTTTTGGCCAATTTACTTCGAATCCGAGGGATCACACCATGAAAAATGTGAATAACAGCATCAATTACATTGAGTTTCCGCTTGTCGCACGCGAGCAAACCATGGCCTTCTACCAGCAGGCCTTCGGCTGGACCTTTCAAGAATGGGGCCCGGATTACCTCAGTTTTAGTGGGGCCGGGGTCGAGGGTGGATTTAACCGTGAGGAAGGTGTCGCACCTGGCAATCCCGGCGTGCTGGTGATTTTGTTTGCCGATGACTTGGAAGCGACCCAAAAAGCAGTTGAAGCCGCCGGCGGCAAGGTGGTTCGTGAACCATACGGGTTCCCCGGTGGGCGCCGTTTCCATTTTACCGATCCCAACGGCAACCAATTGGCGGTTTGGACACCGGCATAATACGGGTTTGTCCAGTACAGAATGAACAGGGATCCGACCCGCTCTTGAGGCGGGTCGGATCGTTGTGACAAGCTACGAATCCAGGTGCAACCCAAGGGGTTGCCTTGCCGCATTGAGACAAGTGTCCCTTCCATCGCCCCGTGTTCTCGAAGGGAAAAAGACGCTTCTTTTGCCGCGGCGGCTAAAATCATAACTTTGTGGTCCTTATAAAAAGTGTTAAAAAAGGTTTAAGTCCGCAATGCTTAAAAGGATTTCTGCTACGAAACTGAAACACATGCGATTACGCCACTTACTCGGCAAAACCACCCTCAGGGCGGCGCTGCACCCTTTTCGGTTGTGTGCGGTCATAACTTTGGTACGCGCTGTTTCTGCTTCCCGCGACGGATCCTAGTAAAGATTGCGGACGCACGATGTTTTCGCCTCAGTGTTGCCCGAGGCGTTGGCCGACTTTATTAAACGCCCACCGTTGAAGGAACCAGGTTTCGGCGGCATGAATGGTTGATGGGTCCCATGTACTTTGATTTTTTGATGGATTGTTGACGCGGAGGCGAGCTTGCTAAAGAAACAGTTGGGATTAACGGACGTGTTCTGTTTGGCCACGGGTGCCATGATCAGTTCGGGTTTGTTTGTTTTGCCAGGTATTGCCTTTGAAAAAGTCGGCCCGGCGATGATTTTGTCATACGCCCTGGCCAGTGTGTTTATTGTGCCGTCGATGTTTTCCCAGGCCGAATTAGCCGCGGCCATGCCCAAGGCGGGCGGCAGTTACTTTTTTATCGAGCGCAGCCTGGGCCCCTTCGCGGGTACCATGGCCGGTTTGTTGAACTGGCTCTCGATTGCCTTAAAAACGGCCTTCGCCCTGATTGGCATCGGCGCGGTCGCCATGCAATTTTTCCCGCAAATCGGTGATGGCGGCATGGTGATTGTCGCCGTGTCCTTTTGCGCCTTCTTCACCCTCATTAACCTGGTGAGCGTGAAAAGCGTTGGCAAGATGCAGATCTACTTGGTTTTTGGTCTGTTGGCGATTGTGGGTGCCACCCTTTTGGCCGGTTTTTCCGCCACCGATGAGACCCACTACGTTCCTTTTATGAAAGAAGGGGCCGATTGGGAAACCATTTTGGCCGTTGCCGGTATGGTGTTCGTTTCCTACGGCGGTTTGACCAAGGTGGCCAGCGTCGGCGAGGAAGTGACAAACCCTGGCCGCAATTTGCCGCTGGGTATGTTCATCGCCTCCGGCGTGGTTAGTCTGCTTTACGTCGCGATGATTTTTGTTACCGTGGGTACGGTCGAAGCCGAAGCGCTTTCCGGCTCATTGGTGCCGATTTCCCTGAGTGCCCACACGTCCATGGGCAAGTTCGGCATGATTATGGTTGATGTGGCCGCGTTGCTGGCCTTTATCACCACCGCCAACGCCGGCATCCTTTCCGCCTCACGCTCGCCCATGGCCATGAGTCGCGACGGCTTGTTACCCAGCGTGCTTGCCAAAACCAGCGCCAAGTTTAGTACGCCTTATGTGGCGATTTTTCTGACCTCGGGTTTTATCATCGCCGTGATTGTGTTCCTGACCGTTGAAGAACTGGTGAAAACCGCGTCCACCATGATGCTGTTGATGTTCATGTTGGTTAACGTGGCGGTCATCATCCTGCGCCAGAGCAAGCTGCAAAGCTACCGGCCCGAGTTTAAATCCCCGTTTTACCCCTGGTTGCAAATCAGCGCCGTCATTATTTACAGCTTCCTGATTTTTGAGATGGGTAAGGTGCCTTTGTTGCTCACCGCCGGCTTCGGTATTTTGGCAACCATTTGGTACGTTTTTTACGTGTGGCGCAAAATCGAACGGGAATCGGCCTTTGTTTACGTGGTCAAATCGATTACCTCGGACGCCATGGGCCGCTCCGACTTGGAAGATGAACTGCGCCAAATTTCGCTGGAGCGGTCGGGCGTTGAAATGGATCGCTTTGACCACCTGGTCAACGACGCGAAGTTTATCGACATTGAGGAAGGCATTACCGCCAAACAACTCTTTGAACGCATGTCGCAGGAATTATCCGAACGGCTTGATCTCAACGCGGACGAGTTGTACGAGAAGTTCTTGGCCCGCGAAAAAGAATCGAGCACGGTGATCAAACCCGGCCTGGCGATTCCCCACGTGGTCATCGACGGGGAAGGCCGTTTCGACATGCTGGTGCTGCGCTGTAAGGAAGGTATCACCTTCTCGGAACTGAACCGCCCGGTCCATACCGTATTCGCCCTAATCGGTACCATGGACGAGCGCAATTTCCACCTGCGCGCTTTGATGCACATCGCCCACCTGATTTCCGAATCCGAATTTGAGGCGCGCTGGAACCAAGCGCGCGGCGTGGAGCAGTTGCGCGATGTCGTGTTGCTGTCGCGTCCAAACCGCAAGAAAAACAAATAGCCGCGGCCCCGGAAAGGAAAAGACCTTGGACAAAAAGCCGATTCATCGCGATGAACTGGACCAATCGCTGGGGGCCGACCCGCAAGCCTATGCGCGCCGCACGGGCCGCGATGAATTGGAGAAGCGCTTTAGCGAGGCGTCGAAACGCTTGCCTCGAGACGGTGGCGCCATTGATCCCACCATTCTTGAAGATCGAAACTGTCCCTTGTGTGGGGAGATTGAATCGCACCACCGTCATGGGTCCTATGGTTTTTCGATTCAGGCTTGTGGGATCTGCGGTTTCGAATTCATCCGGCCGATCCTCTCGCCGGCATTTGCCCATACCGAAGCCGGCAAGGCGTGGCACGCGGCGTTGTCGGTCGATCATCTCGCCTTCATTACGCGGGAATTTTACCGGCGTTGTGCGGCGTTACGTTTTGAATTCGAACTGCAACACCTGTTGCGTCATGTTCCCGACGCCGCCCCGCCCGAACATTTTATTGAAATCGGCGCATCCGTCGGTATTGGGCTTACCGTGGCCCGTGATTACGGCCTCACCCCGGTTGGCATCGAACCGGACGCGGAAGCCTTTGCCCTGGCCAAACAAACGGGCGCCGAGGTGCACCACGCCTTTTTTCCAATGCCCGGCTTGCAGCAGGATCACTTTGATATCGCCATGTCATTGGACGTACTCGAACACATCGCCGAGCCGGTCGAATTTTTGCTGGAGATCCGCAAACTTCTGAAGCCGGGAGGCCTGGTCGGCATCCAGGTGCCCAACGCGGCGGCCCTCATCACGCGCATTGAGGGCTACACCAACCAAATTTACAACGGGCTGATCCATGTGAATTACTTCGATCCCAAGAGTTTGGACCAAATGGCCGAGGTCGCCGGCCTGGAAAAGGTTCACACCTTTACCTTTCTCTCCGAACTCGGTAAATGTCGCAGTTACGATCCCAACCTCATTGCATCCCTTTTGAAAGCATCCCACCCTCACCTCGATCCCTTTCAAGCGCTTCATCAGGATTGGATCAACGATGAAGGCCTGGGTTATAAGGTTTTTGGGATTTATCGGCGACCTCAGACACAATAAATCCCAAGTTGGCGGGTGCGCTTTGTTAAGGTTAATCTCCGGTTGGGACGATTGTTGATGCTAGGAGCGCTTCTTTGGCAAGCGCATGGCAATGCAGGAAAGTGTGGCACTTTATGATTCGGGCCGATAGAAAACAACGCATACTGGTGGTGGACGACATGCCCGCCAACATCAAAATTTTGGGGCAGGCCATTCGCGGCCGTCACGAGGTTTCCGTTGCCACCAACGGCCGCCAAGCGCTGAACCTCGCCTTTAACGACCCGCCCGACCTCATTCTGCTCGACATCTTGATGCCCGATATGGACGGTTACGAAACCTGCCGTCGCCTGAAGGACGACTCGCGTACCAAGGACATTCCCATTATTTTTGTGACCTCCAAGGACGAGTTGGAGGACGAGACACTGGGTTTGGAATTGGGCGCCGTGGATTACATCACCAAACCCTTTCACCTACCGATTGTGCTGGCGCGCATCAATACCCATTTGCGTTTGAAACTGCAGTCCGATTTGTTGGAAGAATTGGCCAAAATTGATGCGCTTACCGAAATTCCCAACCGTCGTCAGTTTGAAGAACGGCTGGCTTTTGAATGGCAGCGCTCGCAACGTGGCGGTCACCCTATCGGTCTGATCATGATCGACATCGATGAGTTTAAGAAATACAACGATTTTTACGGCCACGCGCAAGGCGACGAGTGCCTTAAAGCGGTAGCCCACTGCCTGGCTCGCGAAATTCCCCGTTCCCAAGATTTGGTGGCCCGCTACGGTGGCGAAGAATTTGTGCTGGTTCTGCCGGATACCGACGTGGACGGCACCGTTGCCGTCGGTCGGCGTCTCTGTCAAGCCGTCGATGCGATGAACCTGCCCCACGAGAAAAGTTCCGTGGTTGATCATGTCACCATCAGCGTGGGCGCGGCGGCGGCGATTGCCGTCGCGGGGCAATCGTCTACCGAGCTCCTGTTATTGGCCGATGAATGCTTGTACCGCGCCAAGGAAGGCGGGCGCAACACGGTTTGGTCGATGGTGGGAGGTCCCCATAAGGATGCCCCGCCATGAAGACCCGCGCGGGGTCCTTTAAACGCGTTTACCTCGCGGCGGTGCTGATCCTGTTGCCGTGGGGTGGGGCGATTCCTCGGGTCGCGGCCCAGCCGGTGACCGACGCCGAAATTAAAGCAACGCTTCTGTTTAAGTTCGTGCCCTTTGTGCGATGGCCCAAACCAAAAACGGTGCAAGCCGACCATTTCATTTTTCTGATCGTGGGCCAAGATCCATTTGGACCGGTCATCGATCACTTTGAAGGGCAATCCATTCGCGGGCGGCCGCTGAAGATCGTGCGTGTTCCCGATTTCCGCGTCACCAGTGAGGAACCGCTACCCGCCTGCGACATGGTGTTTATCAGTGCTTCGATGGCCGACCAATTGGATGCCTTGTTGGCCGGTTTAGACGGTAAACCGATCCTTACCGTCTCTGATCAAGCGGGTTGGGGTGCGCGTGGTGTGATGATTAACTTTTTTGAAAGCGAAGAGAGCGTCCGGTTTGAGATCAATCCCCAAAGCACGCGGGCGTCCGGGATTCGCATTGGTGCTCAGTTGCTAAAACTCTCACGGATCGTGAAGTGAGGAGGTTGTTGTGAATAGGCGCGCGGGCCGTAAAACTAAAGTACAGCCGGTCAGGATACGAAAGGCAGGAGAAACCGCTTGTTTGCTCGAGGGTTATCTTTTGTTATCTAGGTCCTGTGTCTTGGAGGGTGGGGAGCCATGGTGTTGCTGAGTTCGTTCCTCCTTCCTTGGTTGATGTTAAGCCTGGATCCCGACCGGATGGACCGCCTGGCCCAGCTCAGCATTGAAGAGCTTATTAGCCTTAAGGTGGTGTCCGCTGAGAAAACGGAGCGCGCCTATCCCGAGAGCGCGGCGGCCGTGTTCGTGGTTTCCCGCGAGGATATTGAACGTTCCGGCACCACCCAATTGGCCGAGCTGTTGCGTTTTGTTCCGGGCGTTCAGGTTGCCCGGTTGTCGGTTAACGTCTGGGCCGTCAGCATTCGCGGTTTTAACGAATTGCATGCCAACAAACTGCTGGTCATGATTGACGGCCGACCGATTTACAACCACCTCTTCTCCGGTGTTTTTTGGCCGATGTTCGAAATGAGCACGGACGAAATTGAACGCATCGAGGTGATTCGCGGGCCCGGTTCCACCTTATGGGGTGCCAACGCCGTTAACGGCATTATCAACATCATCAGCCGCACCTCCGAGGATGCTCAGGGCGTTTTTGTCGGTTTGGGTACGGGTCACCAAGAAAAGGCGTTCGGCGACGCCCGTTACGGGTTCAGGCTGGGGCCCCAAACCACGGCTCGGGTGAACTATGGTTTTGCCGAACGGGAAATGGAGGATGTGCGGCTAGGTCCGAACCTGTTGTCCGACGAACGGATGCAGGACGGGCGGGTCAGCATGCGCCTTGACCATCGCTTTAACAACCGCGCATCCCTTTTGGTTCAGGGCAATTACTTTCGCAACTTTATGCGACGACCTAGCCTACCTGCCGATTTTCAGCTCGATGACAACGGCTGGTTTGTGCAGGCCCGGTTTGAGCATACCGATGCCCGTTCGGTAAAGCGCTCGGTCCAGCTTTATGCGGATTCGGCCAGTCGGGAAGGTGAGTTTCGCTGGCATGTTTGGGATCTCGATTTTAAGGAACAGCGGCAGCTCGGCAGACACCATTTGGTTTATGGTGTCGGCTTCCGCACCATTGACGACAATGTAACTCGCGGCTTGGCCGGTGGACTCACCTTTGCCCCGCAAATGAGCAATGAGAAGATCGGAAACCTCTTCGTGCAAGATCGCATCGATTTTCGCGAGAATTGGTCGTTGACCATGGGTTATAAGTTGGAGTTCAACGACTTTACCGACAGCGAGTTTCAACCGAATGTTCGGCTTCACTGGGCGCCGCCGGGGCCCGCCGCGCTGAACCTTTGGGCCGCTGCTTCACGCGCGGTCCATGTGCCCTCGCGCTTGGAGCGTGACGGCGATACCTTGCCCCGGCCCGGCCCGCCTTTGCCGCGGGTGCTCGGGAATCCCGATCTCGACATCTCCTACGTGACCGCCTACGAACTCGGTTTGCGGTCGCGCTTGGGTTCGAAATTTTGGTTGGATACCGCCTTCTTTTTTAATGATTACGCCAACGAAATCGCTTTTGAAGCCACCGGCCCGCCCAACCAATTTATTCGCGTCAACGGGATGGAAGCGGAGACCTATGGAATGGACGGTTCACTTGAATACCGGCCGAAACCCTGGTTGCGCTTCGCGGCTTCTTTTACCGTACTCGAGGCCGATTTCACCGTTCTTCCCGGGCCCCGTCCACGTCGGCCCCTCGCGTCTTTTTACGAGGGACAAAGCCCTTCTCGTCAGTGGAACCTGCGTTCCTATGTTAATCTCGCGCGGGGTCTGACCCTGGACCTGCATTGGCGCTATCTTGGCGCGGTGCGTCAGGCTGCTTTGGCCAACCCCGCCGCGCCGCCGCGGCAAACCTTTCCTTCCTACGAAAATTTGGATGTCCATGTCGCTTGGCAGCTACCGCGGGGCTTTCGCGCTGAGTTGGTTGGTCGCGATCTGTTGGGAGAACATCGGGAACTCTCGTTTTTCGAACATGAGCCCCAGCTCCACATTGACTTCAAATTTTGGTTCTAGATTGTGAAACAAACCTCTTTCCCGTCGGGGCGCCGCGTCATGAACCCGTTCAAGCGCAACATTCCATTTGCGAAACAGTCAATCAAGGGCAAGCTCATCATTTTGGTGGTAACCATCAACGTGGTGGTTTCGGTATTGGCCGGTGCTTCCTTTTTGATGATTGAGTTCATGAACTTTCGCACCAAAATGATGCAAGACCTTTCGATTCAGGCCGAAATCACCGCCGTGAACAGCCAGGCCGCCATCATTTTTCAAGATGTTGAAAGCGCCGAAGAAAACCTCAAAGCGCTGCGGGCCAACCGGCACATCGTTCAAGCGCGTATCTACACCCCCGACGGCAAGGTGTTTGCCCATTACCAACGCGATCCCAACAAAACCCTGAGTGTGCCGCCGCTGCCGGATCCACCCCGGCTGGTGAACTTCGACGGGGGTTACCTCCACGTCATCAAACCCGTGGTACTCGAGAACAGCATTATCGGTTCCTGTTACGTGGCGTCGGACTTACGCGGCCTCTATGCCAGCCTGCGCTCCTACGGTTTGGCGGTGGTCAGCATTGCCCTGTTTTCCACCGTCATCGCCTGGATGTTGGCGATCCGCTTCCAGCAGTTGATTACCGGCCCCATCCTGCACCTCTTGGATACCTCCGTCAAAGTGGCGCGCCAAGATCAGGGGATGACCACGCGGGCGTTTAAGTTCGGCGAGGACGAGATCGGTCGTTTGACCGAGGGTTTTAACAACATGTTGGACGAAATCCAGAAGCGCGAAGAAGCCTTGGAGCGGCAGCAGGATCAACTGGAAGAACAGGTGGCGGCGCGCACCGCCGAGCTGATGAAATTGAACCAGGAACTGCAATCGGCCAAGGATCGGGCCGAGGACGCCAACCGCGCCAAAAGCGACTTTTTGGCCAATACCAGCCACGAAATTCGCACGCCGATGAACGCGATTATGGGGATGACCGAGTTGGCGTTGCGCACCGATCTGACCCACCAACAGCGGGACTACCTGAGCAAGGTCAAAAACGCCTCGCGCTCGTTGCTCGAAATTCTCAACGATATTTTGGATTTTTCCAAAATCGAGGCCGGCAAGCTGATGCTGGAAACGGTGTCTTTTAATCTTGATACCGTGATGGAAAACCTCGTCAACATGATGAATGTGCGCGCCAACGAGAAAGGCCTGGAGTTGTTGTTTTTTATGGCGCCGGACGTGCCGCTTCAGTTGGAGGGTGATCCGCTGCGGCTCGGCCAGGTGTTGACCAACCTCACCAGCAATGCCGTGAAGTTCACCGAAACCGGGGACATTGTGGTGATGATCGGGCGGGACGCCAAAACCTACGTGGAGGATGGCGCGGCGCGCCTCGACAAAAGCCGCACCGTGCTGCGGTTTACCGTGATCGATACCGGCATCGGCATTGCCCGGCACAAGCAGAGCCAGCTGTTTGACGCCTTTATTCAGGCCGACGGCTCGACCACCCGCAACTACGGTGGGACCGGTTTGGGTTTGGCCATATCCCGTCAGTTGGTGGAGATGATGGGCGGCGAGATTTCCGTTGAAAGTGAGCTGGGGAAGGGGAGTCGCTTCAGTTTCACCGCCGAATTCGGGCTGACCGCGCCGGAACACCAAAAACTGATTCAGGCCCCGCGCGATTTAAAAGGGTTGCGGGTGTTGGTGGTCGACGACCATCCCATGGCGCGGGAAATTTTGGAAAAAACCTTGGTCCACTTTAGTTTCAAAACCACCACGGTTGCCTCGGGCGGCGAGGCGGTCGCAGATTTTAAAGGTGACGAGGTACCCTACGACCTGGTGATCATGGACTGGCACATGCCCGGCATGGACGGCATCGAAACCATTCGCAAAATTCACAGCCTCACCGAGGACAAGAAAAGGCCGGCGATTTTGATGGTGACCGCCCACGGCCGCGAATCCGTGCTGCAACAAGCCCAGCAGATTGGGATCGACGGATTTTTGGTAAAACCGGTGCGCCCGTCGCTCCTGCTCGATGCCATTATGTCGATCTTCCACGAGAAACAAGACCCCGTGGCGGTTAAAAAACCCGCCGTCCAGACCGAGGCACCGCCGCGTCTAAACGGGATCCGCGTTTTGTTGGTGGAAGACAACCTGACCAACCAGCAGGTCGCCGGCGAGTTCTTGCGGGCGGCCGGTTTGCGGCTGACCATCGCCGAAAACGGCCTCAAAGCCGTGGACGAGGTGAAACGCAACCGCCACGGGTACGATTTGGTGTTAATGGATGTGCAGATGCCCGTGCTCGACGGGTACAGCGCCACCCGTGAAATTCGCGCCTGGGAAGAGACGCGGCCGCCCAGCTACCAAAGCATTCCGATTATCGCCATGACCGCCCATACCATGAGCGGTGACCGCGAGAAGTGTCTGGCGGCGGGGATGAACGATCACACCGCCAAACCCATTGATCCCGATCGCTTACTCAAAACCCTGGAACGTTGGTTGCCCGAGGACTGGGAATCCGACATCACGGCGCCCTTGTCCGCGCGCCGTGAGTCCGCCGCGCTGAAACGCGAGAGCGGACCGCTGAGTATGTTGCACCACCTACTGCTGCCGCTTGGCATTGATACCGCCGAGGGTTTGCGTAAGGTGGCCGGCAATGAAAACCTATACCTCGATCTGTTGCGCAATTTCGGTGAAGACTTTTTTAACAACCTTCCTCAGATTCAACGTTTGATCGAAACGAATCATTGGAACGAGGCCCAGCGTTTGATTCACGGCCACAAAGGCGTGGTTGGTAACTTGGGCGGAACCGGTCTGTTCGATGCCGTTGTCGCCGTGGAGCGCGATTTGAAACAAAAAAATCGCGCCGCCGTCGAGAAGCACTTGCCCGAACTCCTCAAACAAGCCGCCGCCCTGCAGCGCATGTTGCGTACCGAGTTAGGCGGTGTCCATCTATCCGAGCCGCGGCCTGTGCAAGAATTTGACATGGCGGCGGCAACCGCGTCACTCGACAACATGGCGCGCCTGATTGAAGCACGCAGCCTTGATGTTGACGAGGCCTTGGCGGCGATGAAAGACGAACCCTGGCGGCCCCTGGTGGCCGACCTCTACCAAGACCTGGGTGAACGCTTAAACCAGTTTGACTTTGACGGTGCGCGCCCGATTTTAGGCAAGATGGTTGCCACGCTTCAGGAATGTGAACCTTAAACCCACCATTTTTTAGGACAGCCGGTTAATTGGTAATCGGTTGAGTGGCACCTTTCAAACGGCTTGGGTTCTTTTCATTGCAAATGAACGAAGCAACGATAATACTCATAGGGAACCTTCATTTCTGGAAGCGGCCATGAGCGATAACGAGCGGCAAAAAATACTTTTGGTAGATGATACCCCGGCCAACCTTAAAATCTTGGGGCAATGCCTGCGCGACCGCTACGAGGTGTCGGTGGCGACCAGCGGCGCCCAGGCGTTGCATATGATTTGGGATCGCCAAACCCCCGATTTGATTTTGTTGGATATCGTCATGCCCGAAATGGACGGTTACGAGGTGTGTCGCCGCCTCAAAGAAAACCCCCTGTCCCGCGATATCCCCATCATTTTTGTGACCGCGCTGTCCGAGGCCGGCGAAGAAACCAAGGGTCTGGAGTTAGGGGCGGTGGATTACGTGACCAAACCTTTTTCGCCCTCGATCATTCGCGCGCGGGTCAAGAACCATCTGGATTACAAGCGAGCCCAGGGCGAACTTCAGCGGCAAAACCACATGTTGCAAGCCTATGCGCGCATGCGTGAGGACATGGAACGCATCTCGCGTCACGACTTGCGTACCCCGCTCAACGTCGTCATCAACTTGCCACAGATGTTGTTGGAAGATGACGAACTCGAACTCGACGAGGAGACCCGCGGCTGTTTGGATACCATTCTGCGCGCCGGTTACCGCATGTTGAGCATGATCGATATGTCGCTGGATTTGGTTAAGATGGAGCAGGGCACGTACGACCTCAAACCCATCGCCGTCGATTTGGTCGGGGTGGTGCGCAAGGTTGTCGCCGATCTTCGCACCCATGCCGCCGCCAACGAGGTTCAACTCGTGACCCATTGGCCGGGCGCGCCCTTGGCCGAACTGTTTATTACCGGCGAAGAGCTACTCTGTTATTCGATGACCGCGAATTTGGTCAAAAACGCCATTGAGGCCTCGCCGCGCGGTTCCGCGGTGACTTTATCGTTCTTACCGGATCCAACCCATTGTCTGTCCATCCACAATCTCGGGGTGATTCCCGCGGCCGCGCGCCCGGTCTTTTTCGAAAAGTACAGTACCTACGGCAAAGAAGGCGGTACCGGTTTGGGAACCTACTCGGCACGGTTGATCGCGCGCACCATGAAGGGTGATATGGGCTTTGAAACCTCGGATGAAAAAGGGACCGAAATAGTCATTCGTCTGCCGCGATTTGTGCCTGCCGCGGGGCTGGTTCCCTAGATTTCAGCGGTATCGCCCACCGGCGAGGTGACGTCAGCGTTTTTTTTGGTGGGCACTTCACCGGGTTTGGCCGTTCTTTGTTGGCGCCAATCCATTAAAAACCCCCCACATTGAATCCCCAATGCGGCGATTAAGACAATCACAATGCCGACCACACCGACGAGGTTGGTGGGATGGTAATTCACGTGATCCGGCCAAATTTGGAAGGCGATGCCGGTCATGATGAAGGTGGTGGGTGGGATCAAGGAAAAGTAGGCGGCGGTGGTGATCGCGGACCAATATTTCAGGGATTCCGCGAAGGAGCCATAGGCGACCAGGGTGTTAATCGCGCAGAAAATCAACACAAGCCATTCTTTGGTGCTGAGGTTGTTCAAGGTGGTGGGTGCGCTGCTGGGGAAAAGTGCCACACAAGCGAGCGCATAAATAAAAACGAGGATGTTAACCGAGGAAAGATCCTTGACCAGCTTTTTTTGGACCAGCGCGTAAAAGGTCCAAGATAATGCGGAACTCATAATGAGGATGAGGCCGAGCCAGAACGAACCTTCATGGCCGCTCGAGGTCGCTTGTAGGCTGGCCTCGGCGAAGGAGACGTTGGAACCTAGCAGGAAAAAAACCAACATGCCGGCGAACAATATGGGGAAACAGACGATTTGCAACAGGTTGAGGGTCTCTTTAAAAAAGAGCACGCCGCCAATGGCGAGAAACAGCGGGGCCACCTGAAAAAACAATTGAGCGGGCCCGGCGGAAACATAAGCCAACCCTTTGAGATACATAAGGTAATTACCGATGAGGAATGTTCCGGCCGCCGTCATCATCAGCCATTGTTTGGTGTTGAGTTTGCGAAACTCACGCAATTTCCCGCGGTAAAATTGCACACCGACCACCACAACGAGGGCGAAAAGGAAACGGAACCAAGTGATGGTCACCGTGTCGGCGACTTCCAGGCACACCTTGAGCGCTATCGGCAGAACCGCCCAAAAGAGCAGTGCCGTGGATGCGAGGAGCCAACCTTTTAAAAATCTGGAGGAAAACCATTGTTGCAGCATACCGGCCAAGCCTAGCAAAAAAAACGGAGTCTGGAAATATGATTAACTTAAGTGTTTCAGTCTATTTGCTTAAAGGAAAATGGGATGGTTTGGGCGCTGGTGTGATGCTATGTAAGTTACTGAAAGTAATAGAAGTAATTGCGGTGTGAAAGGGGCGTGTTAGGGGGGCTGGGGTGTGGTGATGTGTAAAAATGTGATGAAGATCCGGTTTGCTACAAAAATGAACCATTTTGGGAAAAGATGGGTGGATGTTCCGCGCGTGGTTTTGGTGTTGGCCTGGGTTCTATTTTTTATAAGGAATCCAGGATGGAATGAGGATGCGGATGGGGAAAACGGCCCTTTTTGGCAGGTACCCGACGCGGATGGTGCCGTCGCTTTGATCAAACCTTTGGATTGAACGCCAAACAGGCGTTGTGCCTCTCGAAGTGACGGCTTCATCCGCGTCGGGAAGGGGTTAGAAAGGGGAAACGATATAATCCGCCATCCACAAACTGATCCTCCGATCCTGAGAAAAAAGAGTCCCAAGCCATGTCGATCCGGCACATCCTCGCGGCGAATCAGGAACATCCTTGCCAGGGAGGAGGCAAATCCTTGCAGCACATCCTTGCGGCACACCCAGCGATCCTATTTCTCGACATCCATGATTTTGATTTTGTTGAGCAGGTCCGCCATCGGGAAGGGTTTTAACAGCAATCCTTCAATGCCCGCCGCCACCACCGTCGCCAACTCCGTGCGATCCCGTGAGGCGGTAATGATAAGCACGTGGGGTGGGACCCGTTTGGCGGCTTGAATCTTTTTGAGGAGGGTGATGCCGTCCAACTCGGGCATGTGCAAGTCGAGAATGAGCACATCGAACTTTTGTCGACCGAGCGTTTCCAATGCCGCCGGCGGCTTGTTCTCCGCGGATACTTCGTAACCCGCCTTGCTCAGCACCGAACTCAGTTGCTTGGTGATGTAGCGGCTGTCGTCGACGATGTAGATGGTGCGGATCATCGTTGCCGCATCCACAAATTCGAGGTTGAGCGCTTTGTGGGCCGCCTTGGCAATCAGGGGATCCTCGTGTTTGAGGAAGTGTTCCGCCCGTTCCTTGAGTTGCGGGTGCCCGATACGGCCGGCAACGGTGACGCCCAGGGCGGTTAAGGCCGATTCGCCGATGGTGGTGTCGATGAAGTTGAGCACCATCGACACCAAGCGGGGAAGGACGTCGCTGTCCGGGTCGATCAGGTCGGCTTTGTAGACCACGTTAAGCTTGCGCATCGACTGGACCTTGGCGTTGTGGTCCGCCTTTTGGTAATTTTCGAGGACGTCGATCAGCACCTTTTGTTTTTGGCCCGATTTGTTCAAGCTCAGCAGTTTGGCATTGAGTTTGGCAATGACCGCGCGTAGGCGGCGTTCATCGAGGCTTGAGAAATCCGCTTTTTTGTTGTGAATCGCGGCTTGGATGTCGCTGATCCACTGCTGGGGCTCGCGGGTGGACCAGTGCAACTTTTCGAAGAGTTGCAGCAGCTTTTCGCGCACGCGGGTGGCTTCTTTGCTCAATATGTTGCACCAGAGCGGGCGTTCCTCGTAAAAGGCGCTTTCGAAGCTGTCGATCTCAAGGTTCAGCAACAGGTTGAGCAGGGGCTCACACACTTCCAGGAACTTTTTGTCGTTCAGGCTGTCCATCATGGCGGCGATTTTGCCCAGTCGTGCCGGGCCGCCGGCCAGGATCATGCACTGAAGGGCCGCCTCCCGCAAGCTCATCGTGTTTTGGGGGCCGATGAAGGGTTCGACCGCGTCGCCCGTGGCTGACGCGGGGAATACCTCCAGTGATTTAAATACCTCGATCCGCAGGCTGTCCGGCAACTTTTGTTGGAGGAGTTTGATCAGCGCGTCGAAACCCTCCTGAATTTTATATTCGCCAATCAAACCGATCGCCTCGGAGCGCAGCAGCAGTTTCTCCGAACCGAGCAGGGCTTGGGCGACCGCGCCGGCGTAACCTTTATCGCCGAGCAAGACTTGGGTTTGGCGGCGCAAAGGCGTGTGGTCGTGGCTTACCGCGATGGTTTTTAGCCCCTCGGGCATGCTGTCGAAGGTGTAGAAGGAGAGCGCCGTGATCACTTTTTCCAAAATATCGATGGGGTAGGTTCCGGCACTGTACGCCATCAGCTTGGCTTTGGATTCTTCCGAGCGGTGTCCGCTGAGCACCGCGATCATGAGCCGATCGCGGTTTTCGCCGGACTCGGGCAGCAAGCCGTCCAATCGTTCAATCAGGTTATCGACCTGATGTTTGAGGGCGATTTGGCCCATGGCCGCCAGCGTGTCCCGCTGCAAATGCGCCAGTTGTTCCCCGTACATTGAAAGCGCATTGTCCATTTTGGACAAATCACCGCGGCCCATGGGGGAACCGAGCACGAGGCTTTTCCAAAAGGAACGGTTCTCATCCGCGATCAGTTTTGACTGGAACATAAAATGTTGGTTAATCGCGTCGGGAACAATCGCGGGTTTTCGCGCTTCCTTGGCTTGGTACCATAACGCCAAAATGGTGTCTTCGCTGTCGTGGTCCATCGCTTTGGCGATCAGCGTCAGCATTTCGCGTTCTTCCAGCTTGGCCGCCTCCGCGCGTTGCAGAAAGGAAACGTAACGGGTGCGGTGGTTGAATTGGTCGCGCAGTTGTTCAAGAACCGTAAAGCAAGCCTCAAGGGTGCTTTGATCGCCGATTTCGGCAAGGACCCGCACCGCTTCCAGCTGGAGGTTGGTATCCAAGCCGTCCAAGAGTTTTTCGTTGAGGAAGGGGATGTACTCGGGATTGGGCTCGCGGATCATGGTGTTGGCCGCGAACTTCATGCGTTTGTTGTTGCCCGAGACAAATTCATCCATGTAAAAGGCTTCGCGAAAGATACCGCGAAAACGGCCGATAATGCGCTGGTAGGTACTTTTTAAATCGGGGTGTAGGTTGGGTTCTAACTCTTCCAGCGCGCGCAACGCTTCCTTCTGCTTGAAATTCCCGAATAGGGTGATCATCGACTTGGCGTACAGGGTGTTGCGTTCTTCGCGAATGCGTTGGGCAAAAAGCGGAATTAGATCGACACCGCCGTCTTCGATCAGGTAGGACAGAATTTTCAGGCGCACCTTGCCTTCTACTTTGCTGAGCAGGTCGGCGATTTCGAGCAACGCCGTATCGCGAAAATCACTGAGGATTTTTTTCAGCAGCAGTTGCAGGGTTTGATCTTCACCCTGTTTGATCAGCTCCATGAGTTTGTGAGAGAGGGAACCTGCTTCCATGATTGCTCGTGTTCCTGCCCGGGGCGTTTTCGGCGATTCGTCCGTACTGCATGGTGGTGTTTCGGTAAGCTTCGGTTTTCCGCGACCCCTAGGGGCGCCCCGGCAACCATGTTTTACCTATCGTAGTTTGGCGTAAATGGTTTAGCGTTTAGGGGATTTTGGAGGCGGCTTAAAAATTGATTCGGAATTTTTTTATAGCTTGCTTGGGTATTATCCGTGGTTTGCGCCGTGCTTTTGTTCGCGCCCCGTTTGTATCGCCTGAAATTCCCGTTACAATCGAGGGGTCGTTGCCAACCAATCCCCCCGTGAAAGTGAGTCGAAATGCCCTTCTTGCGTTATCGGGCCCTGGACCAACAGGGTCGCACCGTTTCGGGATACAGCCTGTTTCGCGGTGAGGATGCACTGCGCGCCACGCTGCGGCGCCGGGGGCGGATGCTGGTGACCGCTGAAAGCGTGGGGCCCGGCGGTGGACTCGGCACCTTGGAAAAGGAGCGCTTGTTCGACGAAATCGCCGCCTTGCTCGAGGCCGATTTGCCCTTGGTTGAAGCGCTGCGTTTGGTTTCCACCGAAAAACCCGCCGAACGGGCCGTCCTCCAGCATTGGCTCACGGGCATTGAGTCGGGTTTGCCGCTGTCCCGCTGTGCCGCCGAGCTACGCGCCACCAACGACCCGATTATTGTCAAGATGCTTGAGGTTGGGGAAGCCGCCGGAGCCTTGGCCGCCGGGGTTCGCCAGATTGCCCGTTATTACGGCGTCTTGAACCGCATCCGCACGCGGGTGACCTCGGCGTTGATGTACCCCGCCTTGGTCATGGTCGTTACCTGCGTTGCCGTGGTGGTGCTCACCACTTATGTCATCCCCATGTTTTTATCCATGTTTGCCCGCTACCAACTCAGCTTGCCGTGGATGACCCTGGTTCTGATCGCCGTCAGTGACTTCGTCGTCGATTGGGGTTGGCTGGTGGCCGTGGTCACCGTGCTGCTCGGCTGGGTGGGTGTTCGCGTCGGTTGGTTTCGCGGCGCCGCCTGGTATCGCTTCCTCGACCTCTTGCCCGTGATCGGCCCGTTCCTGAAACTGCTGCGTTTGCTGACCATTACCCAGAGTTTGGCCAATTTGCTGCGTGCCGAGGTGCGCATCCACGATGCCGTTGCTTTGCTCGCCGGTTTGGTGCGCGACCCACGCGTGGATGCTTGGTTGCGTCAAGCCGCGCGGCGGGTGACCAAGGGCGAGGCGCTTTCGGTGGTGCTCGCCGACGGCGGATTGTTTGGCGCACGGGAATGCGCCCTGATCCGCATTGGTGAGGCGTCCGGCGATCTGGCAAGCCAATTTGCCTTTTTGGCCAAGCAGCACGAAAACCGCCTGGAGCGGCTCATCACCCGCTTTACCGCCTTATTCGAGCCCATTTTGATTGTGTTCCTCGCCTTGTTCATCGGTTTTATTTTGACTGCTTTGTATGTGCCGTTGTTTGACATCCTCGGCGGCAGCGGATTGCGGCGATGAGGCGGCCCGCCTTTACACTGCTCGAACTCCAGGCCGCGTTGTTTCTCGGCGTCGTGGTGGCCTCCCTTGCCGGTTTGTTGTTGTTTTACGAATGGGAGCGCCAGGTGCGGGTTGCGGCGGAAGAACGCTTGCAGGCCGCCGTGCAGCGCGCCGACGCGACTTTGCAATGGTTGTTAACCGCCGCCGAATCAGGTGAAATCACCGAAAACCGTTTGGTCTGTGTGCGTGACGGGGAAACCTGGATCTTCGACGCTGAGGGCATTCATCACGGCACGTCGGCCTTGTTTGCCGCGGCCGTTCAGCCCGTGTTTTCGGATTTTACCGTGAGCGGTAGTGACCTGCGCTGTCGCTTGCGCGCGCAATACGGCGGCCGGGATCGCGACCTGATTCTGGTTTACCGTTTGCCGCCCTGGTGGTCGCCGTGAGGCGCGGGTTTTCCTATGCCTTGAGCTTGGGTGTGCTGCTGACCCTCACCTTGCTGACCACCTTGCTGCTGGGGCGCCTGCACCACCAAAGTGCGGTGGAGCACGCGTGGTGGCGTCATGAACAAGCCGTATTGAATTGCCAAGGCGCCGTCAATGCGTTTATGACTGATTTCGCCGGGGCGCGGCCCCAAACGCGGGGCGCGTTTACCTTTGTGAGCGATGTCGGTTTTACCTATCGTGCCGTGCCGTTCGGCGCCTTCTGGTTATTGCGCACGGACGGTTTCGCCGACGGCACCCAGGCCGCTGCTTGGCAATTGGTCGGGAGCGCCTGGCCGGACGGACCCGCGCTCCACCTCGATCAACCCTTGGACAACCTCCATGCCGGTGAAGCGGTGACGCTCGACGGCCGTTTGGCCGTACAACGCCGCGGCGAGGATCGGGACCATCCTCTTTTTAACCGTGCCGTGCCCGCGCCTTTTCCCGGGGTGTCCGTCGCCCATATCCAGCGCCATTTACAGCGCCAGTTCTCCAGCGAATGGCGTGCTGCCTTAACCGAGGTGGTACCCGACGCCTACCAGCACCAAAGCGGGGATCGCGTGGCGCTGGATGAAATCGCGGCGGCCGCGCCCGGCGCCGGTTTGGTCATCGTGCGCTGCACCCAATCGGCGCAAATCGTTGGGGACTGGGCGGGAGATCGCCCGTTGCTCATTTTGGCCGAGGGCGATGTGGTGTTACGCGCGCCGGCCCAACTCAAACGGGTGTGGCTGGTTTCGCGGGGGATCGTTCGCCTGCGCGGCGGCCTCTCCGGGCAAGAAGTGCATGTCGCCGCCGGCTCGGTGGCCGTGGACGGTGCCGTCGCTCTGACGCGCGCCAGCATGATTGCGTTGCCGTTTCAAGCGAACGCGCGTCAACCCGCCGTGTTAACCCTGAACGCCCGCGGTTCCTTCGAGGGCGCCTTGCTGGCCTTGGCCGAACAGGGTGGGGGACGGGTCGTCGTTCAGATCGGCGCCGCATTAGACACCCAAGGTTTGGTTTGGTCCGGCGGTGATCTCCAGGTTCAGGGCAAACACCGCGGCAGGCTGTTGGGACGCCGCTGGGTATACGCCAAAAGCGGGAGCCAATTTGTCGGCAGGCTGGAAAACCTCGAGATTCTTGAGGTGGGTGGCCTGTGGTCGCCGTGGTTGGGCCGCGAGGATCCGGGTCGCGTTAAGGCACGTTGGGGGTTGCGATGAGAAAGGCATTTGCCTTGTTGGATGTGCTGGGTGCCTTGGTGTTGCTGCTGTTGGCCTTAACCGTGATTTTTCGCTTCAACCATCAGTTGGAACAGCGGCTCTACCAAACAGGGGAGGCCCGCAATCAGTTGCGCCACGCCGCGTGGCGGCTAAGCCTGGGCGATCCGCCCCCGGATCAGGGTGTGGCTGATTTGGAACAGCGCCGGCCGCGGGAATGGATCTTGCGCGACGGACCCTATCAATATTATGTCTACGCCCCGGCGGAGGTGCCGCCGGCCTGGTCGGCACCGCAAACGGATTCTGAATAAAGAAAGGCTCACCGAAATTTGCCGCTGAAACAGCGTGACCTATTTCGTTAACGACCGATCAAAAAACGCGCGGCAGCTTCAATTCCCGAACATCATCTCCCGACACGCTATGTTGATTAAGCCCGCTTTCCGCTTTCACCGGTTTTGACCGCGCCGCCGATCAAGTGCGCCAAGCGCAAGGCTTCCGGGACCTTGCCCGTGTCGGTTAGGCGTTGGAGCACCTTGCCCGCCACCGCGCTGTCGCAACCTTGGACCTGAAAGAAAAACGGATCCTGATGGTGCACCCTGCCGGCGGCCAATATGGTTTCGCGGCGCGTGTCACCGTCTTCAAAGTGCGCCAGCGCTTGAAAAATGCGGTCGAAATCGGGCTGCTTGCGCATCACCGCGATACAGGGGCGGCCCAATTCGCGGTTCAAGCGCGGTAGATCGACTACGTTAAAACCGCCCATGGCGATGCCGTCCGTCAGCACCACGTGGATCTGATCGTAGAACTTGCTTTGCTTCACCGTCTGGATCAGTACCTCTGTGGCGTCGCTGCCGTCCTTGGTGATTTCGCCCCAAAGCATGCCTTCCATGCGGGTGGTCTCGCAGACAATGCCGGCGAAGTGGACCGGGGTGCCGCGTTCGTGATCAAAAGGCGCGTCATCCAGGCCGAGGACACGAATGTTTTTGGGGCGTTCCAAGAGGGTTTGCAACGATTTCATGGTTTCAACCTCGCGTGCAAAAGGCATGATCGCCTTACTTTAGCGGATTCACCGGTGAACGGTTGCATCAAAGCGTTTTTTCCAGCATGCTACCTGGTATCAAACCATCAGACAAGCATAAGGAGTCGTTATGAGCCAAATCCTGGTCGCCCTTGATTTCTCCGATGTCAGTGATCGCGTTGTCGCCGAGGCCGGCAAGTTAGGCAAAGCTTTTGGGGACAAATTATGGCTGATTCACGTTGCCGCGCCCGATCCCGATTTTGTCGGCTACGAGGCCGGGCCGCAACACGTGCGCGACAACCGCGCCCACGAATTGCGTGAGGAGCACCGCCGCTTGCAAGCCTGGGCCGAAGGTTTGCGGGCTCAGGGCCTTGAGGCCACCGCTCTGTTGGTGCAGGGGCCGACCGTAAGTACCTTGCTCGAAACCATCAAGAAACACGACATCGAATATGTCGTCATGGGCACGCACGGTCACGGCAAGCTGTACAAGTTGCTGATGGGCAACGTGAGCGAAGGTGTGATCCGCGAGGCGCATGTGCCCGTGCTGCTCGTTCCAACCCAAAAATAACGGCCGCGGGCCCGCGATGGTTGGGTCTTGTCGCACCATGCCAAACGGCTTATACTTCGCCTAAGATTTTAAGAAATCATTGAAACTACCCATGCTTGAAATAGTGTGAAGACACGGGAGCATCCATGGATCAATTGTGCATTAATGTTGGGTGTGGCATGACACCCACGCCAGGCTGGCGCAATTTTGATAATTCACCCAGTGTGCGTCTGGCAAAACATCCGCTTCTGTTTCGGCTCTTGAGCGGCGTGGGTTTGGTTGGCGCGAGCCAGAAGAAATTTATCGCCTTCGTGCGGGAAAATGAAATCAACTTTGCTGATGCAACCAACCGCCTCCCGCTCGGCGCCGATTGTGTTCAGGTACTTTATTCTTGTCACATGCTGGAACACCTGGTGCCGACCAAAGCGGAGCGTTTTTTACAGGAAGCCTTTCGGGTGCTGAAACCCGGCGGCATTTTGCGCATTGCCGTGCCCGACCTGCGCATTCTGGTCGATGAATACCTGGCTTCCGGCAATGCCGATCAGTTTGTTGAAAAACTCAACATGGTTAACGACAAGCCCAACAGTTTTCGCAAGCGCTTGTTTTACCTCATCGTTGGTGAACGGCGCCACCAATGGCAGTACGACGCCCAATCCCTGTGTGCACTGATTGAAGCCCAGGGTTTTGTTGAAGCCAAAGCGCTTGCCGCGGGCGAGACCGCCATCCCCAACCCCGGACCGCTCAACCTTCACGAGCGTTCCCACGAAAGTCTGTACGTCGAAGCCAAAAAACCCGCGCGCTAACGCACCGGTCCACCGATGCGTCAGCCGCGCGCGCGTTAGTCCGCGTCGCCCGAGGTTTCGCTCGCGTCAAACAGCTCGTCCAGCTTGCCGTGGAACGGGCGGAAACGGGCACGCGCGTTGAACTTTTTGACCAACAGGTCCAGCGAACCCGCGTGTAAGTTCTGCGCGCGGGTGTAGAAGTTGAGCAGGTAATAGGATTTGAGTTCCTGGTAAATGTTTTGGAAGCGTTGGTCCAGGTGCAGCGTGGTATCCACCGCGCTCGCGAAGCAACCGGTGGCGTCCGCCAGCTCGACCAAGGTCTCAAAGTGGGCCTTGGCCCATTCGGGATCTTTGCTGTCGGTGAAGTAAATCGGGTACAGCAACACCGGTGAATCGCCCAGCATGTATTTGAGTTGGGAGAAACGCACCGATGAATTGGTGTCGCGCCCGTCCGAGACCACGATAATCGCCTTGGTCCCCTTTTGGGTCATCAAATCCTTGTGGGCCGTCATGATCGCATCGTACAGCGAGGTCACCGATTGGGCGCTCAAGGTGTTGAGGTTGCGGCTGAGTTGGTCGTATTGGTTGGTGAAATGCGAATGGCGCAGGACCTTTTGGTCAAAGGTGTAGATCGCCGCACTGTCGCGGGGTTCCAATTGGTCGAGGAACCCGCTTACCGCGTATTGGGTGCTGTAAATTTTTTCGCCGCCCATCGACCCCGAGGTATCCACCAGAATGGCGACATTCAGCGGTGCTTGGTTTTGGGTAAACCGCACAATCGGCCGCGCCACGCCCCGCTCGATCACCTGAAAATCGTTTTTCTCCAAATTGCGCAAAAATTTACGGTTGTTCTGGGTGACCACCGCGCGCACCGTTACCAAGTTGACCGCTTCCTCCGCGCCCAAATCAACCGTTTTGAAACGGGCCGTCGTTTGGCGATAGGTGCGGTCGTAAAACCACGCCGTTGCTTCAAGTTGTTGGCGACCGCGGTCGGAGAACTCGTGTTTGACCGTGTAGGGGGGACCGTACAGCGAGGTAAGTTTCTTGCCGTTGAGGTGCATGTCGAGGCGCAGGATCGGGCTGGTCGTTTGAAACGCCGCCAGTTCGATGTCGATTTCGCCACCCACCGTGTCGTTGCTGATCGGGGCCACGAATTTAAAATCGGCGTCGTCGATTTTGGCGAAGCTGTCCCGTTCGCCCAGCAGTTTCTCGCTTTCGCCCGCCATCAATCGCTCCGTTTTGGCCATGAAGGCGCGCGCCTCGGGGTGATGGTTGAGAAAGACGCGGTTCTTTTCGAGCAAATCTTGCGCGTCGAGGAGGCGGTTTTGCGCCAGCAGGTTGCGGCCCAGCGCCGCCAGCGCCTGGGGATCGGAAGGACAGAGTTCTAAATACTCGGTAAATCGTTTTTCCGCCGTTGGGTAATCGCCGGATTCTTGGGCTTGCAGCGCCGCCTTGTACAAATTCTGGCTGTTCAGGTAATAGTTGAGATGGTGGTTGTTGACCTGCAGCAGTCCCGCGTCTGTTTTTTCAAAGGCCACCGTGCCCATGTGAACCGGAAAGCGGTCGTGATCGTCGCGGCGCCAAACCGCCTTGTGACCGCCAACCGCGACCAATAGGTCGTATTTCTCGCCGAGCGGCGTGGTTGGATGCAGGAAGTGCAGGTCGATCAGAAACTCGGGATCCTTGGGAATGCGAAAGCGCAGTTCCTTCTTGGGGTAAAACAGAAATTCCAGCAGCTCGCGGTAGGCCGCCTCGCCCCCGTCAAAGGCAACCAGGTGTTGGTCTTCCGGGGTTTGTACGAACATCTTGCCCACCTCGGCCGCGATACCGATACGCAGGCGGTGGGCACGCCGTTGTAGCGCTTTCCCTTTGGTATTGCGCAAGGTGGTTCCCACCACCATCCGGTAAAACACCACCGGTTTGTCGATCTTTTTCCCTTCAAAAACGGAAGCGCGGTGGTTGTCGATGTGGCGCAGCACCGACCAAACGCGCCGCATGGAACCGTCCAGCAGGCTGTCACGCAGGCTGGGCGAGAAGCCGTAGGGCTCCTTGTTCAGCAGATCGTGACCAAAATAGGGGGTGAGTTTGGGGGAGACCACCAACTCTTTTTTGGTTGTTTTGGTCTCCAAGGAAATAAAGTAGAGGCTGCGCGGCGGCGCGTCGGATTGCGCCGAAAGAAAAGCAAGCGGGGCAAGCAGCAACAGCAGAAAGACGGGGCGTCTTGACAACGTATGGATCATGAAATCTCCGAGATCGAGGACGTCCGCGTTTGAGTGACCCAGGGCTCAAGCGCGCACACGGGGTAAGGAAAACAACCGATGAACGGTCAGCAACCGTTCCGCAATCGATAAAAAACACAATCAGAATCTCTGCCCGTGTCGAGAAAGGATGATGTGGTTCAGGTGAAGCCGGTGGTTTATCTGGCGAGGGATGGTTCGAATGCCGCGATCTCGAGATCGATCAATCATTCGATTTTTGTGAATGCGTTACCCCATTGTAGAACACTTTGGCAAGAATGAGGACGTGTATTCTTTGCGTCGCCGCCAAACGGGAACACCTAGACTATACAAACGGCCGGCGGGTTGGATTTCCCTAATTTTTTTTCCGAATAAGTTGGTTTTTGGTAACCGAGCACCTGTCCAGGCCGCGCCCCCGGTTGTCCCTGTTTTTGGGGCCTCCGCCGAGCAGCCGGTGAACACCGATCCTCGCATCGGTTGGCTTCGAACTTGCTAAAGAAGTTTTTTGTAAGCTATTTGATCGCTTGGAAAGGTTCTCTTTATGGTTTCTCTATCTCGTCCCATGCTGCTGTTTTTTGCATTGATTTTCGCCGCCGTGTTGATTTTCTCCGGTTCCGCGCTGCTGTCTCCGCCAACGGCAACGGAAACCGCCCAACAAGCCGAGCCCTTGCGGCCGCGCACGCCCGGCTCTTACAACGGCCTCTCCGCGTGGAGCCGGCAACGCGCCTGGCCTCACCCGGTTTTTCCCAAGCAAGGCTTCCATCGCGCGTATCAAGCGGCGCGGCGAAACCTTTCCGCCGCCGAGGTGTTACACAAAAGAGAGACCCTTTGGCAATCCGTGCCCGCCCTCCGTGCCGGCCGTACCCTGGCCCTGGAATTTCATCCCACGAAACCCAATATTCTGTATGCCGGCTCCGCCTCCGGCGGTTTGTGGGTTACCGAAACCGCCGATACCCAACCCGTGTGGCGCCGGGTGACTACCGGCTATCCCGTGCTCGGTGTTGCCGCAATTGCCGTCAACCCCAACCAACCCGACCACATCCTGATCGGAACCGGCGAAGTTTACGGCTACAAAGAAACCTTTCCCGGTGTGGCCCATCGGGAAACCCGCGGCAGCTACGGCATCGGCATTCTCCAATCACGTGACGGCGGGGAAACCTGGCGGCCGGTTTTGGACTGGCGCGAGGCGCAGGGTCGCGGCGTGCAAGACATCGCCTATGACCCCGTGGTTGCTGATCGCGTTTGGGCCGCGACCACCGAGGGCGTGTTTCGGTCTGACGACGGCGGGCGTCAATGGTCGCTCAGTTTGGACGTGCCCATGGCCACCAGCCTGGTCGTGTTCCCCAATCACGCGGGCCGCATTGTCGCGGCTTGCGGCGGTTTCGCCAGCGCCGACCACGGCCTTTACCTCGGCACGGACGGCGGTCGCTCCTGGCAAAAAATTCGCGACGGCGTGCCCGAATCTTTTGGTGGCAAGGCCATCCTCCACGCCGCCCCGCAACAGCCCGATTTGGTTTTTGCATCCATCGGCAACGATTACCGGGTCGCCGGTGTTCACGGCTCGGCCCAAAACGCCACTTGGCTTTGCCGTTCGACCGATGCGGGCGCCACCTGGACCGTCGTGAATGAGGAAGACTACTCGGGTCACCAGGGTTGGTATTCGCATTTCGCCCATGTTGACGCAAGCCGGCCCGATCATGTGTGGGTGGGCGGTTTGTTCATGCAAATCAGCCGCGACAACGGCGCCAACATTGATTTTTTACCGCCTGACAACGGCCTAAGCTCCTTTGCCGATTTCCACGCCATGGCTACCTCGCCCCATGACCCCAACTTCATGGTGGTGGCCGCGGATCAAGGCATTGTCATGACCCGTGACGGCGGGAACCACTGGGTTTCCGCCTACGCCGGTTACCAAACCCTACAGTTCTACAACGGCACCTCGGTTGCGGCCGTGGGTGCCAACCAGTTGGTGGGCACCGTTCAAGACCACTACGGTTCTTTTTGGGTGGTTGAGGATGAAAACGGCGGCCGGATGGAACAGCGTTTTGTCGGCCACGAGGCCGGCTATGTGGTTTTGGATCCCAGCAACCCCGAACGCGTCCTGGTCGGCGGGCCTTTTATGACCTTTCTCGACGGCGGTATCGCTCAAGCGCCTCCGATTTGTGCACCCAACGACACCGACTGTGACCCGGAAGCGCCGGCCGCCACCACCAGCTTTAACGCGCCGGTGGTGATGCCGTCGCTTCAGCCGGGCCGTTTGTACGCCGGGCGCAACACGGTATGGGTCAGTGACAATTGGGGCCAAAATTGGCGCGCGGGTAACGGTGGTTCGCCCTTAGGACGTGATCCCTTGTTGGCCTTGGCGGTTGCGCCGGGGAATGCCGATGTTGTGGTCACGGCGACCGCGCCCGACCGCGAGCGCATGCGTCTGTTTACCAGCCGCGACGGGGGCGAGACCTGGGCCGAAATCACCGCGAACCTCCCTGACCGCTATGTGATGGATATCGCGGTAGACCCACGCGATGACCGCGTCTTTACCCTTGTTTTGTCAGGGTTTGGCGCCGACCATGTCTACCGAAGCCGCGACGGTGGCGCGACCTGGGTCGCCCTGGACGGCGGCTTGTTGCCGGATCTGCCCACCACCGCCGTGGTGTTGGATCCTGCATTTCCCGAACACATTTATATAGGGAACGACCTGGGTGTTTTTGTCAGCCTTGACGACGGTTTTTCCTGGTTTTCGCTCACCGCCGGTTTGCCCGAGGCGGTTTTGGTCGGCGATCTCAACATCGACCCCGAAACCCGCATGCTGTTGCTGGCCACCCATGGGAACGGCGTGTTCCTGCGTCCCTTGCTCGAACCGTTGCCCGCCGGCGGGGATGCGACCGCTGAACAGGTTGCCTTGCTGGGCGATTTGCGGCACGGCGCCGGTGTCGTCACCCGCTTGGGTGTGCACAATCCCGGCGAAACTGAGACGGAGCTGCGCCTGCACGGCTTCACCGCGTCCGGGGCCTTGGTTGAGAGCAGTACCCGGGTGACGCGGTTGGCATCCGGTGCACGCGTTGAATTAGCCATGGACCAATGGTTCGATCAGGCCCCCTCCGCCGTGCGTTGGGTGCGCATCGAAAGCGATCTGCCCTTGGTCGCTTTCGCCGAACGGTCCGATGCTGAAACACGTTCGGCCTGGTTGGCGCAACCGCCCGCAACCACCACCTACATGCCCCATATCGCCAAAGATACCGCCCAGTTCCGTACCGCACTTTTTGCGCTGAACCCCGCGACCGCCGCGGGCGAAACCCGGCTGACTGGTTTTCCCGCCGGGGTCGCTGTCCAGGCCGACGGCTTGGGTCAAGGGCTCCACGGCAAGGCGCTTGAAATGGCCGATCTTTTCGGTGCCGACTTGAGCAATACCGATTGGGGTTTGCTGGTCAGCGAGGTGCCCCTGACCGCCGTTGAACGTTTTAGCCGGGTGCCGGCAGAAAAAGAAAGCGCGGCGATGGCTTTGCGCGGAACAACTTCTGAAACCCTCCATTTCCTTCACGTCGCCGCCGATACCGATTTGTTTTGGACCGGGCTGGTGTACATCAACGTGGGGGAGGGGACGGCGAACATCACCGAGGAACACTACGATGCGGCGGGGAACCTGCTGAAAACGCAACTGTTGTCCCTGGGCGCGCGTCAAAAAGAAACCTTGCTGTTCGACCGTACCAACATGCTTGGTAATCCCGACCGATATCCACCAGGCACCGCTTGGGTGCGGGTCCGTTCATCCCAACCCTTGATCGGTTATGAGCTGTTCGGCGCACCGACGACCAGTGGCAACGAGCTGTTCGCCGGCATTCAAAGCGACGACCAAAGCGCGGTCCGCTTGTTGTACCCGCGCCTGCGCGCCAATGAAAACGCGTGGACCGGTTTGGTTGTGGTAAACACCGGGGAGACGCCGGTAGCAGCGACCGCGAGGTTGTACGACGATGCGGGCGCGTTGCTGGCAACGCAAAACCTAGCGATCCTGGCGCCGGCCTCTAAAACCACGGTTTTGTTGGGAACCTTGTTCCCGGATCATACGGCCGAAGCGGGTTCACTGATCATCGAGGGCGACCAAAACCAACTCGCCGGTTTCCTGCTGTGGGGTGACCACAACGGTGAGACGCGTCGGTTCTTGGCCGGGCTAAATGCGGTGCCTTTGAGGGAACCTTAGGTTTGATTTGCGTCGCGGTAGGTTTTGATTGCGGTGAAAACCGGGTTGGCTTTCTGGGGCCGGCCAATTTGTAATTGTAAAGCCGTCAGAAGCATCGTGAGGCGGATTTCAGCGGCTACATAACCATGTCGGTAGGTGCGGTCGACGCGCCGCTGCGCGCCGCCGCTGCGCGCCGCCGCAACACCCCGCCGCTGCGCGCCGCCGCAACACCCCGCCGCAACACCCCGCCGCAACACCCCGCCGCAACACCCCGCCGCAACACCCCGCCGCAACACCCCGCCGCAACACCCCGCCGCAACACCCCGCGTTGGTTTCGGGCTTGTTTTTACTGCCTTTAGTTGTCAATCAACTTAGAAAAATGCACCTTGATGTGAACACAAGGAGTACCCATGTCCTGGCTGAACATTTTGTGGTTGGTATTGTTTTTGGGGAAGGTCGAAACGCGTCAGAAGGCCGTCCTCGATTTTCTTCTGGGTCTGATTCAGGTTCAGCGTGAAACGATTCGTTCATTAAATAAAGGTATGAACAAACGTTTGACCGACCAACAGCGGCGGCGACTTGCGATCCTCGCGCGGGCGGTGCCGAATGATTTTTTGCAAGACATCGCGACCTTAAGTTACAGCCCGAACACCTTTTTGCGTTGGTATAAAAAGCTGGTGCATCAAAAATAGAAAACCGATTCCAAGCGACGACAAGGTCAGCCGGGCACTGCACCAGAGACCGTCGCCTTAGTGCGGCGTTTGGCCGAGGAAAATCCAAGCTGGGGATATCGCAGGATCCTTGGGGCATTGAAGCAGGTCGGCGTTTCGCTTTCGAAAAACACCGTGGCGCGGATTTTGGAGGACGGCGGTTTGAACCCCGCCCCAAAACGCGCTGGATCATGGCGTCATTTCCTGGAGCAGCATTGGTCGAGTATGGTTGCCGCGGACTTCTTTACGGTGGAACTGACCCGTGGCTGGGGCATCCAGCGCGTGCATGTCTTGGTAATGATGCATCTGGCGACACGACGAATCCACATCGCCGGAATCGTGGATGAGCCGACGCAAGCGTGGCTGGTTCAGATCTCCCGTAATGAAACCGATGAAGACCACGGGTTTCTAAAAGAGGGATCGTACCTAATCCACGACCGGGCGGCGGTGATCGGCGAAAAGCTGAAACAAACCTTGGCGGCGTCGGGTGTGACCACGGTAAAACTGCCGGCCCGTTCACCCAACCTGAACGCCCTCATGGAACGCGTGATTCGCAGCATCCGCGAAGAATGCCTGGACCGTTTCGTGATTTTCTCCAAGGGACAACTTGAGTACCTTTTGCGTGAATACGTGATCCACTACTATGAGGAACGCCTCCATCAAGGCCTCGGTAACCGGCTGATCGCCGGCGAGCAGGGCCAATCACAAGGCAAAATCCGGCGACGAACCCGGCTGGGCGGCCTGCTCAGCTTTTATCATCGCGTTTCAGGTTAGGAACAAGGTCTATTCGTTCCGATGCCCAGGGCCGAAGTGCGTCCAAATGAATCCCTTGCATTAAAAACAGCCCATTCCCCGAAAAAATTTTCGCCATGTTTCACCGAAGCGAACGACTGACGCCCCTTCCATGGCGCGGATTTCAGCGTGAAATGTCGGTCTCGCTATTTTTGAGGCACTACGAGTGTTTTTAAGGATTCATTCGTCAAAAAAACGCTTGTCTTCAGATGTAAGCCTCTCGTATTCATTGCAAAGGAAGTTTTCATACACTCTTTTTGAAAAATCAGTAGCTTCGATATAACTCCCTTCGTCTTGAATGCAATAGTACGTGGACTTTATTGCTCTAAAACATAGAATCGAACCTGAGTAATCCTCTGTAAAAGGGTTCACACCAGACAGCCTGCAATTGAAACAAGCATTAACATTTCCTTGTAGTTTTAACGCATTCTCAAGCTCGCGCAACTCGGCCAAAAACGATGGCGTTGATCCTGAAGATGAATATTCATTTCCATTCAGTATTATCCCAAGTTTTAAAGCTTCCTTGTTCATAATTCCGCCACCAATATATCGGCCAAATTCATACATCACTTTCAGATCTAATTCTTCAGCTTCACCATTAAAAACAAAGGTCAGTAAAGAAACAAAAAAGATGTTAAAATTTTGCAACCAGCCTTTGTGAATATCCAAGCCATGAAAGTCGCTATCCTTAAAAACTAATCTTAGGCGTTCTATACCGCGACCTTCTAAAATAAACCTCCTCGAGGAAACAGACACAACAGATGGTTTGAATTCAATTGCCACATCATAAGATTTACCTTTGGTTTGCAATATTCCTGAAAAATCACTCATAAGGCTTCCATGTTGCTTGACCTGCTCTTTTGTGAAAAAGAGGGAAAATATCTGGGTTAAAATAGAATTCATCGCCAAGCACGATTCTTGGTTTCAAACCCTTTAGCATCTCAAAATATGCACTTGCCATCTGATTTGCTTTTGTATGGGCAGACGACCTCTTTTGCCTCCATACGAACTGAAACCGGAGGTTTTCGAGAGAGTCGAAGTAATTATTATCAAGAAAAACAATTTCATGCAACTCATGAATTACAACTGAAAGTATTTTGTCATCACTATCCAGAATTTCTCTATTTAACCGGACTAAAATTTGGCCATTTTCATCCATTAGTTGCTCTAAATCAAAAGGTGTTTTTGAGTTATATGGAGTGCCATCTACAATTGCCTTTGTAGAACTGCCGCGTGTGGATATTTCAAGATGTGTGTATTTTGCATATATATCGGATGGCAAATTGTCAGCAATCTCGAACCTAATATAGTCTGGTTTGACTACACCTGCATTTGAAATTAAATCTTCAACTTCTTCCAGGCTGCGCACTCTTCCTCCTGGATTGGTTTTCCACATGCTTCGGTATGTGAACTCTCGCGCTGTCCCAGAAAAAATCAATCTAGTATCATCAACATTCTTAACTAACCCTTTTGTGAGTTTCGCTCCCGATTTAGCTACAGCTAGACCTCCTGTTAATATTTCAACAATCGGGGCCACTTTTCGCCCTCCCTCAAAATACTTCCCTTGGTCAACATTAATTGCACCTTCTTTAATATTTCTTTCTAAACCAGAAATTATTTCGTTAAGGATTCCTTTTTCTATCAGATCATCAATCGCTTTGTTAATCTGGTTATATTCAGCAAGGGTGGTTTGTTCAAAACTGCTCTTCTTTTTCCCCAGTTTTTGTACAACCGAACTTGGCGTGACATATATGCATATCTAAACATAAAGTTAATCATGTTTAATGTGCCAACGGCATTGTCATATGTAAGACCCCATAGAACCCCGGCAGTTATCTGGGCTCTTTGGGAAACAGATATCAACCCATTCGGATCCCAGAACATCATCGGATTACCGGTGGCAAACGCATACGGTTCGGTGAAGGTGCTGGGGTCGTAGATGTTGGGGGCGCGGAAGTCGGGGTTTAGGAAGTGGCCTAGTTGTGGGTCGTAAAACCGGTGGTGCATGTAGGTTAGGCCGGTGTCGGCGTCGCGCTTGTGGCCGCTTAGGCCGAGGAAGGGTTCTGTGAAGATGCCGAGGGCTGGGCGCTCGTAGCCCTTGCCGAGATCGTAGCTGGTGGCCGTCGCGGCTTGGTTGCCGGCCATGGTTTCGCTTCCGGTAGCGTCCCTGGCTTGAATGCTGTCCCACCAGCTTTCGCCGTGGGGGCTGTATGGCGTGTAAAAAACTTTTCCGTCGCCCACCCGCTTGTACGCGAAGGGGGTGCCCAGGTGGTCGTTGAACAGGTAGTAGCTGTTGGCCGCGTCTCGCAAGTCCACGATGAAGGCCGGTCCCAAGGGGCCGTGCCCGACGGCGTGGGTCCACTCGATTTTTGGGCCCAGGTCCAAACCCACCGCGATCAGCTTCGAGCCGTGGTAGGAAAATACCAACGGGTACGCTTGTGCCGCGCTCGTCGCGCGGATGCGGCGGTGACGGCTGTCGTATTCGTAGGTGAACAGTCGGCCGTCCTTCCTCATCGCGCGCAGGCGGCGTTCGCCGTCCCACACGAAATAAGTGTCCGTGCCGTCCGTTTCTTCGATGCGTTCCAGGTTGCCGTTGGCGGCGGCGTAGGTCATGGTCCGACCGCGCGTTACCTCCGGCGTCTCAGCCTGGCCGAGCACCCGCGCTTGCGCTTCGCTTTGGGCCGCGATACGTGGGCCCGCTTGATCCGTGGTCACCCGTCGGCGCAGTTGGATGTCGCCCCGTTGCGTCCCATCGCCCAAGGCCTGGTCCCGCAAGACCAAGGTCAGGTTTTGCAGCAGTTGCTTGTCGCCGTTGCCGTAGGTTTCATCGAAGCGCAGCGTTTCGTAGCCGGACTCCGGCGCCGGTTCGCCTTCTTGCCCCGGCGGACCCCGCTCGCCGATGTGCCGTTCCACGGCCACGCTTGCCAAAGTGTGGTTGCTGTTGTAGGTCGGGGTCAGAATCTCGCGCAGGTCTGGGCCCGCCCGCGTCACCCGGCTGATTTTGCCGCCGATGTAATCGGCCGCGCTGTCGCATCCGTCGATTTGGGCGCTCCCGTCATAACCCAGCTCAAGCGCAAAACCGCCGTCCGCCGATTGGACCGTCGCCAAGCGGTTGCTCCCCTCCAAGCGCATCGAGAAGCTGGTGCCGTCGCCCCAGGTCATGGCCGTGGGGTACCCGTTTTGCCAGTCGCCAAATGCCACCTGCATGCCCGCCGCGGCGACATCGGTCATGTTACCCGCGTCGTCGTAACCGAAATAGAAGCTGGGCCCCTCGTCCAACCAAATCCCGTTTAAGCGATGGTTCCGGTCGTAGCTATAAGTCTGAACCACCCCGTTGCCGTCCTGGTAACTTTGTAGGCGGCCCAGGTCCCCGGAGCTAGGATCGTAGGTAAACACCTCCCGCGACGACGCCCCAACACCCGAATCCTGAGTTCGGGCCAAAGCGACGACACGGCCGTTGCCGTCGTACTCGGGAACCATGGTTTCGCTACCGATCCCCGGCAATTCCGCCGCGGTCACGTCCGATACCGGCGGGGTCGTGGTGATGCGCGCGACGCGGCCGTCCGCCCATTCGAGCGCACGCGCCTGGTGTTCGGCGCCCTCGAATAACCCGGTCAAACGGCCGTCGGCGTCATAGATGAACCGCTTGGCCGCCAAGCCCGGATACGCCACCGATTCGGTGAGACCGCGTTCGTTGATCATCACCGAAACGTTGTTGGGGAACGCCAATTGATTGCTGTTGCCTTCCTCAAATAGTTGGAAGGTTTCACCGGCGTTGGTCAGCGATTGCGGCGCACCCCAGGCGTTAAAAGACACGGTGGTTGATCCCTGATGCGGTCGTTGATGGCGGATCAGGTCACCCTGGGCGTTGTAATGGAAACTTTCCGGGGCCCGGCCCGCGGGTTTGACGGTGACACATTTGGCTTGGCCGTTGTCGTGGTAGGTCAGCACCACTTCCTGCAACTGCTTGCCCTCGTTTTCCGTGGTGATGGTGTGGGGTCGTGTTTGACCGGTCGCGTAGGCGTAGGTCACCCGCGTGCCGTCGCTGCTTTCAACTCCGATCAGGTTCCAACCGTCGTAGCTGAAGCTGAGCTGCTCGGTGGCGGTGAACAGTTCGGTGATGCGCTGCTCGCTGTCGCGCACGATCTCCAGCGTCGGGGTGAAGTTGCCGGCGGTGTCGTTGACCCCGCGGCCGATCAGCAGGCCATAGTGGTTGTAAAAACTTTGGGCGGTGGTGCCGTCGGGTGCTTGCAGCAGCATCTGGTGGTTGTCTGCTTGCCAGGAGATGTGGTTGGTTTCGCCGGAGAAGGTGGCGAAGGAGGCGGGCAAGCCGGTATCGGTGTCGGTGACGATCCGCGCGGTGGCCTCGCCGCGGGTCAGGGTGGTCACCCCGAGCGTTTCCGTGTCCCGTGCGACCTTCACCGCGTCGCCCAGCCAGGTGCGGTGGGTTCGGTTGGCGCTGCTCACGCCGGCGACCGGATCGGTTTCGATCAAAGGTCCGTCGGCGCGGTTGGCATGTTGGGTTTCGACTTTGTCGATGACCCCGCCTGCGCCTTGGTAGCTGTAGTTCAGAATAAGTTTGCGTGGCGAGGTGCTCTGGTTGAGGCGGCCCCGCGCGTCGTAGCCGTAGGCCGATTCGAGACCGCCAAACGTGGTTTTGGTGGTTTGGGTGGCGGCGTTGCGGGTGAACTCGAGGACGCGCCCGTCGCTGCCGGTCCAGGTCCGAAACGCACCGTCGGTTGCGGTATCGGGATTGCTCGCGGTCAGGCCGCGGTTCCCACTTTCAAAGCCGGTCACCCGGCCCAAGCCGTCGAAACCGGTCCACCGCTGGATGCCGCTGGTGGTATTCAGTGACCGCCGTGCGAGGATGTTGCCGTCCAGTTCGGTGCGCACCTGGTGGTGAATCTGGGTCACGAGGTTGCCCAAATGGGGAACGGGCAGGCTGCCTTTTTTGGATTGGGTATTGAACGCGAACGCAAAGGGTTTCAGCGTTTCGGTGATGTCCACATCCAGCCAAGAGCCGTCGACGGCCCTGGTCAGGGTTTCCCGTTGGTTGAGGTTGTCGGCGACCTGGACGGCGCCCGGGCGGTACGTCCAAGCAACCAAGATCCGTTGGTTTTTGCGCGGGCCGGTGGCTTTGCCAACACCGCCGCCGCTACCCGTGCCGCCGGCCTCGCCTTGCAAACTCAGCGGGTTGCCAAACGCATCAGAGACCAAACGCACGGTGCCGACCCCGTCCATCCGCGTTTTAACCACGCGCCCGAGGGCGTCGACTTTGAGCGGCACGTTGTCGGGTTGGCCCACGACCGGCGTGGCGGTTAAGCCGTCGACAAAGACACCGGCACCGGCGCGGACGGTGTAGGCCAGGGAGCCGGCGGGCGTGGTGACGTTGGTGAGCACATCGGTATCGCCGTGGTAGCGGTAGGTGGTTTTGTCGCTCGCGTCGTCGCCGTCGCTGCTTTCGGTTAAGCGGCCGTGGTCGTCGTAAACGAAGGTACGCGAACCCGGCGCGGGCCCGCCCACCACAACCACGGCACGCAAGAGCCCGCGTTGATCGGTGTTCAGCGTGGTGGTGCTGCCGTCGGCGCTGTCCACCAAGGTGACGATCCGCCGCCCGTCCTCGTAGCGGTACGCGTAATCGCGCCGGCGGGCAACCTCGCCCAAACCCCGGCGTTCCTGTGTCAAGCGGCCCAGTCGGTCGTAGGTCAGGGTGGTCTCCGCGCCCAAGCTTTTGCCGCCGACCGGTTCGCCCCAGATGTTGAAGCGGGTTTCCGAAACCATCCCCTTGTTCGGGGTCAGCTTCAGCGCGAGATGGGTTGCATCCGACCCGGCAATCAGCCCGCCGCGCGGATAATAACCCAAACTATCGGTGGGCCCGGTTGCGATGCCGGTGACATCCTCGGCGCGCGTCGGAACGCCGCTTGAAGAAAAATGCTGCACCACCGTGGGTCGGCCTGGCGAGACGTTATCGGTGATGGTGACCCGGTTATCCGGCCCAATGGCATAGCTTAGGCTCACGGCGGCTTGATCCTGTCCCGGTTCCACGTCAAAGGTGGCCGGAACATGCTGATAACCGGCGGTGGTGTGGTAGGTGGTGCGTTGGCGCAGGCCGTCGCCGGTGGATTCAGCGACAAAACCACGGTTGTTGTAGACAAAACTTTGCGCGCGGAAGCTGTCGGCGACCAAACGCTGCTCGTACACCGTTCGCCCCTCGATCAGCCCGTCAAAAGCCAAGCGCGCCCAGGTCAAGGTCCCCGCGGCGGCGCCCCGTGACCACGTCTTGCTGAGGCGCTGTTGGGTGCTCGCATCGAAGGTGACGACCCAATCCGGGGTGACACCGTCGCAGGAAGGCACGGTCACGCGCGCGGTTTCGCCGCCGGCCAATTCAAAGGTGTACGGGGTGTCGGTGCTGCAGAAAGGATCGCGAAAGGCCGACACGGTCATCCCTTTGGCGTGTGCATATTGCCAAGCACCGACCACAAAGGGACCGTCATTGGTATCTTGTTCGACGGCGATCAGGCGTTTGATGGGGAGGTCGCCGGCCTTGATGCCGGAGTCTTCCCAACGGTAACGCGTGACACGGTTTTGACCGTCCGGCGCGCTCTGCCGGACCAACACCAGGTAGGCGTCGCTGTCGTATTCGTATTCAACCAAACCACCGGCCCGATCTACGACTTCCAGCAGGTTGCCGAAGCGGTGCGGTCGGTAGGTGCGGTCGACGCGCCGTTGCGCGCCGCCGTCGTTGGGCCGGTCGCTCAGCGTCGTGGGTAAATCGGTGACGCCTTGGTCTAAATCACCGCGTTTGAATTGGTTGTACCAAGGAACATCTTTGCGCTCGCGCTCGATGACCCGACCGAACAAGGCGCCGGGTGTGCCGCTCGCGGCTTGGTAACGCATCAAGGGATAAATGATGCGGTCTTTTTTGTCGATGCCGCCGGCGCTTGGATCGGCCTCGTCCTCGGCTTTGTTCAGGCTTCGGAAGATGGGTTCGTAGGCGGGCAAGGGTTGGCTGCTGTACCAGGTGGACGTCATGGTTTCCCGATGGGTGAGCGTCCATTTTTTCTGTTGGTAGGTGAGTTTACTGAGGGCGTCGTCACGCACGGCGACCCGTTCCCCACCTTCCTTCAGATCTCCCTCAATCCGCCACAAGCCTGGCTGCCCCAGGAGGATACGTTGATCGGCTTTGAGGCGGTCCTCGGTGATGTGGGTGGGCAAATCCTTCGCGCGGAACCAAACGGCGGAACCCAAATGCAAGGCGCCGCTGTCGCGCATGCCGACGCCGAAGGTGCCCACGGAACCGAGCAAATCCCCGTGGTGGTAGCGCATGGTGCTGAGGTCGATGCGGCTGTCAACGGAGGAAACGGCGTCGTCCACGGCGAACTCGCTCGGGGTGCGGCTGAGCAGGTCGAGGGCGCCGTGGGTGCGGTAGGGATCGTTGCCCGGTGGGTTGATGTAACGCACCACGAAGGGGAATTGCTTGGCGAGGTTGCTTCGGCCGTTCAAGGTGATCCTGAGGTCGATTTCAAAGGCCAAGATGCCGCGCGTTTTCAGGATCTCCTGTTGTCCCTGTAGCCAGGTGCTGAGCTCGCGGGTGTTGAGGCTGATCAAACGCGGCTGGTTCAGCGGCTTGACCTCAAAGCTTTGTTCCCAATCGGGATCCAAACACTTCATGGTCAGTTCCAGGGCTTCGCCGGGAAAGAGTTGTACCTGGAAGGTGCCGACCTCGGTGGTGAAGGCGCGGGTGACGGCCTCGCTTTGGCCTTGGCTGGGATCGTCCTCGGCGGCGGCGATGTCGGCGGCGTGCAGCACCACGGTGGCCTGGCGCTGCCAGGTGTCGGCCACGGCGTTGCGCTGCTGGGGGTCGCTGTTCCAAACGGTCATGTCGTAGCTCAACCAACCCAATTCACGGCGCAGGGTGGCGCTGACGGGTTGGCGCACCAAATCGGTTTTGCCGTTGGTCCAGTAGAGGTGGCCTTCATGGAAGAACAAGGCGTCGCCCACGGCGTTGTCCAGCTCGGCCCCGAACACGGCGGTCACGAAAGGCGCGTCGGCGGTGACGGCGATGGGTTCTTGAGGATCGTCCTGGAGGGCGGCGTAGACGGCGCGGGGGTCGAGCAACATCACGTTGAGGGGTTCGGGTGTGTTTTGGTTCTCCTGGAAGGTGACGGCGATCAGGCCGCTATCCGGGTCGGCGGCGAGGTTGCCGATGCGCCCGTCAAACACGAGGCTGACCCGCGGCAGGGTGGGTTCTGCGCGGTCCTTTCCGTCCTGGTCCTTGGGAACTTCGAGAAAATGCAACAAGGCCTTGGCATCCCCGCGATCCGCGCTGCCGAAGTTCTCGGCGAACAGGGTCAGGTCAACGACCTTGGCGTTGCCCTGGTCGACCAGGCCGATTTGGGGCAGGACGGCGGTGCGCAGGCGGAACCCGCCGGGACGGCCGGGTTTACCGGCTTCCGCGGGCCGGGTGACGCCGTCGATTACGGGGTAATGGCACCGGAACAACAGCCGTTGGTCGTACCAGGTGTCTCTGGGTGCGATGAAGCGGTTGTCACCGGGCACGAGCCGGCCGACGGCGGGAAAGGTGGCGGCGGCGGCGCTAAAGGCGAGCACCTGGCGTTGGGTGTCGGTGTGAACGAAGGGCGCGAGGTCGAAAACGCCGCGCGGGTAAAAGAATTGGGCGGCGAGGCCGGCCTCGGCAAAAGCACGGGCCCGTTGGTGCGGGCTGAGGTTGGTGTGGACCTGCTGTTCCTTGAGTTGGTCCAGCTTGTCGAAGTAGGCGCGCAGGTCGCGCACCTCAATGCGCCCGATTTGGGTACCGATGGATTCAAAGGCGTTGTGGCCGAACACCAAAAAGGGGCCGTGCCCGATGACGTCGTTGATGATGCCGGGCGAGGGCAGCGCGTGGTGGCCAATGGCTTCGAAGGAGG
Organism: Acanthopleuribacter pedis; assembly: GCF_017377855.1. Taxonomy (GTDB): domain Bacteria; phylum Acidobacteriota; class Holophagae; order Acanthopleuribacterales; family Acanthopleuribacteraceae; genus Acanthopleuribacter; species Acanthopleuribacter pedis. The sequence continues at coordinate 51,931 of NZ_JAFREP010000028.1, read as the reverse complement.
CCCCGCTCCAACGCAGCAGGAAGATGCGGTTGAGGGCTTGGTTACCGTCCCAGTAGGTCACGGCCAAAACGCTGCCGGCGGGTAACTGTTTGACGGCCTTGCGGGAAGGTCCCTCAACCGCGGCGAGTTCGTCGCCTGCCGGGGTCGCCAGGGCCTGCTGGGTCACCAGCGCGGGTTTTGGGAAAAACGGGCTGGGCGCGATGAGTTCGTGGCGGGCGACCACCTGCCAAGTTTTTTGGTCGTTGCCAGGCTCAATCACCTCGATGGTCAGGCCCTCGCGCTGATCACGCGACCCACCGCGCCGGCTGACCTGTACCAACAGGTTGCGGTACTGGGTGTAGCCACGTTGGCTGCTTTCGTCTTGATCGATGCGCTTGGGTTCGATGGGCTGGGTGGCAAAGACGGCGGTGTAGCGATCCGAAACCCCGTCATCACGGTGAACCACCAAGGCGTTGCGCGCTTGGTCACGCACGCCGCTGACGATCAGGGTGTAGCGGTGGCCGAGCTTGAGGACCTTCTCGGGGCGAACGTACACCTCGTGGACGAGGTCGGTGTCGTCGATGGGATCGCCGGCCAAGTCTTCGAACACCAGGGTGACCGCGGCGCCCCCTTCTTCGCGGAGTTCGATGTTTGCCTCGGAAACGCCGGTGACGGGTTCACTGAAGTTGATTTGGATGGGATCAAAGAGGGGCACGGCGCGATCCCCGTCGGCAGGAAGTGAGCCGGTGACAGTGGGCGGGTTGGCGGGATCGTCGGCAATGGTGCCGGTTTCGCCAATCAACCAAATGCGCCGTTCCAGTTCGCGGGCCTGGCTGACATCGGTTGCAAAGCGGATGGTCAGGTCGATGAAGGGGCGGTCGCGCGGCAGGTTTTCGTAGCGGTACACCACCTCGGTGCCGGACTGGTTGGGCGGCACCGACACACCGTCCTGGTAATCGGCCTCAAAACGAACCTCGGTAAAAGGGTTGTTGGCGGCGCGGAGGGTGACCCGTACGGCGCGGTTCTCGGCGAGTTTGACTTTGCCGAGTTTCTCCAGGCGCCTGGTTTCATTCGTGTTGACGGTCACCTCGGGTTGCGTGCGGCCTTCGATGGTTTTGAGGTCGACAACAGCGTATTCAAAGGCGACGTCTTGGTTGACGGTGCCGACGCTACCCGGATCGGGCCAGTTAAGGTAACCGTAAGCGCGCATGCTCTGCATCCCGGCGATCACGGGCCCCTGGCTTTCGGGGGTCATGCTCGTCAAGGCTTGGGTGACGGGGTCCATCACGAAGTAGCTGGGTCGCCCGGTGAAGGCGCCCGAAAGAATCCGTGTTTCCCCAGCACGTCCGGTACTGCCGACGTAACGCAGCGCGGTGGCATCGCCGCTGCCGACGACCTCGTAGACGGGTGCGCCACTGATGGTGGCATAGGTTACGCCACCACGCTGTCGCAGGGTTTGGGGCTCGGCCCACAAGAGTTCGTCTTCATCGATCCCGGCGGCGTCGGGCGGGGTGACGATGTCGCGCAGGCTGGTCAGCACGGCGGCGTAGGTTTCGGGTTCGGCCAAACGCAGCGCGAGGGCGAAGGCGGTATGGGTGGTGAGGGTCCCCATCTGGAACGAGGCATAAAGCAAGGCGCCCCGTTTGCCGGAGGTCGCGGCCGTTTTGCCGGAAGCGGCGGTGCTGACAGGCACGGCATCCTGGAAGACGGCGACGGTGTGCTCGGCAAGCACATCGGGTTGACGGGGATCGGCGGGTGCCTGCACGCCTTCGGTAATCCCTTGCAAGGCGAGGAACTGTTGCGGGTTGCTTTCAAGCAAAGCGGCGTGGGCGCTCAGGTCGGCGAGCAAACGGCCTTTGATTTGAGGAACGGGTCCGCCGTCGCTGCTTTCCAAAATGAAACCGGTGACGGCGGTGCCGAGATTGGCCTGGCTCGCGGGCAATTGACCTTGCAGACGCGTGTCCTCGGCGGGGTCAAGGTCACGCCACCGCAGCTCGCGGCCGACCCCGGTCACCACTTGGTCGACGGCAAGGGTTAAGCCGTCACCAACAGGAACCTGGAACGGCAAGCTGCCGAGCAAGACGCGGTCGTCGCCAAGCCGCACGTTGTCCAACACGCGGGTGCCGGTTTGCCCGCCGGGCGTGGTGACGGAAACGCTGATGCGGTGGCCGGGATTGCCGGCAATGATCCGTGCGAGGGGGCCGGCGGCGAGGGTTTCGCTGCTGCTCCAGGCGGTGTCGAGGTTGAGCACGGTGAGTTTGCTTCGGCTGGGGAAACGGTCGGCGGGTGCGTGCAGCACGAGGTTGTCATTTTCTTGGGCGAGGTACCAGGCGTCGAGGTCCAGTTGGGTTTCCTCGGCGCGGGCGTGGGTGGTGAACTGGAATTGGACGGGGTTGCCGAGCAGATCGCCGGACTCGGCCTGTAACGCGGGGTCAAGGTCGACGGTGTAGGTGGTTGCTTGGTTCAAGGCTTGGCGCGCGCGCAGACGCACGCTGCTGGTGCTGAAGCGGCGGGTGAAGTCGAGCGGGATCGCGCCCTCCGGCCCGGTGAGGCGGATGTGTTGGGCAAGATCGGCGGACTCCCAGCGCAGGGGTTGGCTGAAATCGAGGTCGATGAAACGCCAGGGCGGGACCGCGACCGCGCCCGCTTCGGGCGTGTGGGCCACGAGCAGAAGGTTGGTGCGGCCGAGGTTAAAAGCGACGCCGGTTTGGGTGGTGGGATCCACGCTGGGAAAAGCGCGGGTGGCGTGGAAACCGGTGATGCTTTGGTGGGCGGTCACGGTTTGGGCTTGGTCCCAAACGGGCAGGAAAAAGTGGTAGCCACCGTCGCTGCCGCTCCATGCGCGCCATGGATGGGAAGGCGTGGCAAGCAGAACCTCGGGATGGGCTTGGTTGTCGTACAGGGTTTGCCCACTGAAACGACCGATGGCGAAATCCAGTGAAACCAAGGCGTAAAAGCCGTTTTGATCCAGTTCGCAGCTGCCGTCGTTGTTGTGCCAGACGCCGCCGTCGTTTTGCAGGGCGCCGACGAACAGCCAGCGATCCGCGCTGTCGCGACGCAGCAGGATCATCGTGGTTCGGGCGGGATGCTCGAAACGCAGGCGGGGCGCCGGGGCGCCGGCGCCGAGGTGCCACTGGAAGCCAAAAGCCAGGTCGGCGCCGTTCATGAGGGGCAGGTCGGTGGGGGCGTCGGCGAAGGCGTTGACGGGTTGGGCGATGTCGCCGGGGAGCTGCAGGGTCAGGTTTTCGAGGGTGATTTGGTTTTGGAAGCGGAAGTTGCCGGTGGGCGGCGGGTAGGCGACGCCGGTGAACAACACGACGGCGCTTCGGGTTTGCCCGGATTGAATATCGCGGCGGGTGTGGACGGGTAAGGTGCCGCGCATGGGCGCGGCGGGGTCGAAGGGATCGCGGTAGAGCAACAGGTCGAGGCTGTGTTCGGGCAGGGTGACGGTGCCGCCGACGTGCTGATGGCGTTCGCGTGCATGAACGCGGGCCCAGGCACCGGAGGGCGCGGTGGGCGCGGCGGTCACGGTGACCTCGGTTTGGGGTGTTTTGAGGAGGGAGACGGCGGGGGGATCGATGGACAAAGTGCTGAGTTGGGCGTGGCTGAGGTAGTAGGCGTCGGACCGTTGGAGAAGGTCGCCGGTGTTGGGCGCGCGGGTGCCGGGCTGGGCGGCGGCGAGCAAGAAAGCGCCGGCCTCGGTGTCGAGCGCGACGCTTTAGCTGCCGCTCAAAACGGCGGCGAGGCGCCAGCCGACGGCCTCGGCACGGAACAGGTAAAGGGTGGCGCCGGCGGGAACGGCATAGGGTAGGCGGCGGAAGGCGGCCTCGATGCGGCCAGGTCCGGTGACCTCGGCGAGTTCAAAGCCGGCGAGCGGGGTCCAGCCGAGCGCGAGTGGGGCGGGGAGCGCCTGTTGGGAGAAGGGCGAGACGCGCGGCGTACCGGCAAAACCACTGAGGCGCAGGTCCAACATGTCGGTTTCAAAGGGCACGGACAGCGATTGGGGCGGACCGCGCGGGGTGAGGCGCCAATCGCTGAAGCGGCGACCCCCGCCCGCGGGGGTGTCCATGCGGCGGCGGGCGGTGACGTAACGGGGGTCGGTAATCTCCAGCAGAACGGGCGAACCGGTCAGGTTGAATGGGTAGTCGCCGTCGGGACCGCTGACGAGGTCTTGGCTTTGCAAGGGGCTGCTGACGCGCAGGGCGACGCCGGCGAGGGGACGGCTGTCGCGATCATCCAAAAGGGTGCCGTACCCAAAAGCGGGAAAAGCGACCTGCACAAGGTGCTCGGCACGGGCGTGGTTGCCCCAAAGGTCCTCGGCCTGAACGGCGATCCGCCAGGACGCCGTATCGCCGTCGGCAACCTGTTGATGCTGGAACGGCGCCCCGTTTTCAGCACCGTGCAAGGGGGTTTGGTTGAGGTGGACCTGGTAATGCTTGATGTGTTCGGGTTCGGGAAAGGTAACCTGGAAGTTGAAGCTGTCGCCGTGGGCGAGGTGGTTGGCCGCGGTAATGGTGGGTTGCGGGGGTTGTTGGTTAAAGGAGAGGGTCAGGGTTTCCTCGGCGACGTTGCCGGCACGGTCGGAAACCACATAGGTAAAGGTATTGTCGCCCGGCTCCAGGCTGATCCCGGTTTCTTCGAAGCGCCCGTCGACGAGGGGAACGGGGTTGCCGGCGCGGGTCAAGGTGAGTTGGGCATCGAGGTTGTCGGCGACGCGACCGGCGAGCACGACGGGGGTGCGGTTGACAAAAAGCGGGCGGGCGGGTTGGGTCAGGGTCAAGCGGGGCGGTTCGGTATCGCGGACGACGGCGACGGTACGCTGAAAGGGCGGTGGATTTGGTTGGCGCGCGGTGAGAAAGAAGTTGTTGACGCCGTCGCGGAGTGGGAGGTTTTGCGAAAAAGAGCCGTCGGGATGCACGGTCACGGTAACGGCGCCGAGGGTGAGGGTGCTGTCGGCGGGTGTGACGGACCCGGCGATGGTGACATCGGAATCGCGCGTGTAAGCGGGAGAAGGCTCAAGCACCACGGTGGGCGCCGCCTGCGCGAATAACAAAACAAGGCACAGCGAAACCCAGGCAAAGCAAAACCGAACCATAACAACACACCCACATATAAAGGAATGCATCGTCTAGAGCATCGGCGGTTTTCCAACGAAGCCCGGTAACCAAAAATGCATGATTGATCAAATCAACGGCATGCTGGTTCCTGCCAACCTACACGGACGATTACAACTACCCGCGTAATTTTAAAGATAATCCGGTGATCGAGATGGTCACTTTTACAAAATCAGCTTGCGCCGTGTAGGTACCCAAAACGATTCATGCGCGGATGGTAATGGGTGTAAAAACTTTGGGCGCTGGTGTCGTCGGGTCCCTTTAGCAGGACCTGGTGATGATGCATTTGGCCTCCAGACGGATACGTGTCGCCGGCATCGTGGATGAGCCGACGCAAGCGTGGCTGGTTCAGATCGCCCGCAATGAAACTGATGAAGACCCGGGTTTCTGAAAGAGGGATCGTACCTCATTCACGACCGGGCTGAGGTTTTTGGCGAAACGCTGAAACAATCCTTGGCGACTTGGGGGGTGACCACGGTAAAACCACCGGCCCGTTCACCCAAGAACGCGGGAACGAAACCTGGAACCCTTTTTACCCCTCGTCGTCGGGTGGGGGGGGCTCTACTCTTTTGGGGAGACGGACTTTGAAGGTGCTGCCTTCGCCGAGTTTGCTGGTGACCGAGATTTCGCCGCCCATCATTTCGGTGATTTTTTTGGTGATCACCAAACCGAGGCCCGTGCCGCCGTAGTGTTTGGAAGTAGAGGCGTCGCCCTGGGAAAAAGGTTGGAACAGGCGGTCCATCTGTTGGCCGGTCATGCCGATGCCGGTATCGCGCACCGCCAAGGTGATCCAATCGACATTGTCGCATTGTGCGATCAGCGTGATGGCACCGCGACGGGTGAACTTGCAGGCGTTGCCGAGCAGGTTGAGCAGGATTTGGCGGGTTTTGGTGAGGTCGCCGATGACCATGCACAGGTTGGGGCCCAGTTCTACATCGAGTTTGTTGCCGTTTTTGCTGACCAACGGCCGCACCGTGGTGCGCACTTCCTCGATAAGCGAGGCCAGTTTGTATTGCTCGACGTAGAGCTCCATTTTGCCGCGTTCGATTTTGGTGAGGTCGAGCAGGTTGTTGATCAAACCCAACAACTGCTTGGCCGAGGATTGGATTTTGACCACGTCGGGTATGAACCCACTCAAATCATCGCTTTCCAAGTCCTCGTGCAAGATCTCACTGTAGCCGATGATGGCGTTGAGCGGCGTGCGCAACTCGTGGCTCATGATCGCCAAGAAATCGGTTTTGTTGCGAACGGCACGCTGGGCCGCTTCTTCCGACTTGGTTACTTCCTCGTGACGTTCTTCCAAATCGGCCAGTTCATTTTGCTTGACGCGATACTGTTCCATCGCCTGCTTGAGGGCCAGGAAGGTATCGACGCGAGCGAGTAACTCACGGCGATCAAAGGGTTTGCTGAGGTAATCGTTCACGCCGCATTCAAAACCCTTCACCATGTCGACCGATTGGTTTTTGGCGGTGAGCATCAGGATCGGCAGTTCGACCAAATTGTATTGGTCGCGGATGCGGGTGGCCACCTCGTAACCGGACATGCCCGGCATCATGACGTCGAGGATCACCAAATCGAAATGTTCGCCGTCCTCAATGCGCCGCAAGGCGTCGATCCCGTTCATGGCTTGCACCACTTCGTAGTTGCGTAGGGTGAGGTGGTTGGCCAAAACCTGTTGGTTGACCGGTTCATCGTCCACGCAGAGAATGCGCGATTCCCGCTCGGTGAAGGCTTGTAGGGCCATGTTGGCGAAATCGAGGGATTCGTCGGCAATGGAAACCGGTTTAATGCGTACCACGCGTTCCGGGTTACTGACGGGTTCGCCGCTCGTGCTGAGTGGGAGTGTGAAGGTGAAGGTGGAACCTTGGCCGACCTCGGCCTGTACCTTGATGGTGCCGCCGTGGAGTTCAACCAGGTTTTTGGTGATCGAGAGGCCCAGGCCGGTCCCGCCCGCGGAGCGCGTTGAGGAAACCTCGACCTGTTCGAACATTTTAAAGATGTCCTCGAATTTCTCCTCGGGGATACCGATGCCGGTATCGCGCACGCTGATTTTCATGTGTTCGTTCTCGACGGCGGCTTCGACCGTAATGGTGCCGCTCTCCGTGAACTTAATCGCGTTGCCCACCAGATTGTAGAGGATCTGATCCAGGCGGTTAGGATCCGCGCTAACCATGGGGAGGGCGGGATCGATGCCGTTTACCAAGTCAATTTTTTTGCCGGCCAACAGCGGTTTGGAAATTTTGAGCACATCCTCGACGGCAAAATGCAGGCCGACCGCCGAGCGCTGGAGTTGGACGCCGCCGGATTTGGTTTTGGAGAAATCGAGAATGTCGTCGACCAAGGCGGCGAGGCGGCGACCGCTGCCAATCACCATATTGAGGTTGTGCTTGAGGGTGGCGTTAAGTTCACCCGCGGCGCCGTCGAAGAGCGATTCGACGATCCCGATAATCCCGTTGAGCGGTGTGCGTAATTCGTGGGAGGTATTGGCCAGGAATTCGTCTTTTAATTTGTCTTGTTTGCGTAATTGTTCAATCAGGCGGCGTTGCGCTTCTTGGGCCTTGAGTTCTTGATCCAGCGCTTTCTCTTGGGCCAGCCGTTTCTCTTCCTGAACTCGCTCCATCGATTTGAGTTCTTCCACCCGTTCCAGCGTTTTTTTAATGGTGATTTTGAGATCGTCGAAATCGATGGGTTTGGTCAGGAAGTCGTAGGCGCCGCGGTTCATGGCGGCGCGAATGTTTTCCATATCGCCGTAGGCCGAAACCACGATTGCCTGCACCATGCGGTTCCATTCCTTCAGGTTTTGCAAGAAGGAGAGGCCGTCCATTTCCGGCATGTTGATGTCGGTCAGCACCACGTCAATGTCGGGATGTTCATTGAGTTTGCCAAGCGCATCTTTCCCGTTATGGGCAAAAACGAACGCAATCTCGTTTTTTCTGATTTCGCGGCGAAATTTTTGCGAGATAAGAATCTCGAGATCGGTTTCGTCATCGACAACCAGAATCTTCGCTGACATAGATACTCCTAGGGTGAATACCGACTATTTTATCTGGATTCCGGTCAATCTCCAACCTAAGAGGCGCGATAAGAGTGAGGGATTTTCACTAAAGATCTGGAGTGAAATGGTTTGGGAAAAGCGGAGCCGCACCCGCCGGCACGGAGTATTTTTACAGGCCGTTGTAGCCCAGAGGTTTAGCCAAAACCACCGTGCGTTATCGCGCTTCTTGGGTTTATTGCTGTTGCTCAAAATGCAGGCCGATTTCTCGGCCAATAATTTCTTGGTTAACCCGTTGGAAGGTGGAGAACAGGGCGTTGCCCGCCGCTTGGCCCTGTGCTTGGCTAGGGGGCAATTGTTTGAGCCGCCTTTTCATGGCATGGAAGGCTTTGCTGCTGGTCACCATGTCGTCGGTTACCGGAATAAAGTAAGCGACATCGCGGGTTACCGCCGCCACCCGTTCCCCATCGCTGGGGTGATCGCTGAACAGGGTATCGATGCGGGTTTGCGGTTTGCCTTTTTTCTTGGACCAGCGGTCGAACAGGGTGGCGATGCCGCGTGGATCGTAACCGGCCCGCGCCGCGTATTGGGCGCCCAGTTTATCGGCCTCGGCTTCGCGGGTGCGGGTGCCGCCCACGATCCAAAACTGGGTGCCGGCACCGATTAAACCGGCAACCACTTGTTGTACCAGCGCTTCCTGGTCCTTGGCTTGCTCGGCGACGACTTGGCCGGCGATCATGCCGAGCGTGACTTTGCCGATGGCCGAGGTGACGCCCTCGGTGCCGTGTCGTCCGGTGACATGGGCGATTTCGTGGGCCAACACGCCGGCCAGCTCGGCCTCGGTTTCCACATCCTCCAACAAACCCCGGTAGACAAACACGTAACCGCCGGGCACGGCGAAGGCGTTGAGCACGTCGGCGTCAATAACGGTTACCGTGTAATCCAAATCGGGCATGTCCGAGTTCTTGCCGATGCGTTGCACCATGGTCTCGATGTATTCATTAATATATGGGTCGCGGAGCGGCGGATTTTCCGGGGTGGCTTCAAGCTGTTGAAAAAACTGTTTGCCCATGCGCACGTCGTCGTCAAATTTGTAGAGGTTGAGGTTGCCTTTATTGATGTTGCGCTTGCCGATATCCGCGTAGCGGTCGATGGGGTCGCCGAGTTCTTGGCAATCGCTGTAGCTGCGCGCCGGTTTGAGGCGAATGCGCCAGGTTTTGTCCGCGCTGTTGCCCTGTTCTTCGATGCTGAACAAGTTGTTGCAGTCGCCCTGGGGGAGGCCGGTACCCAGTACGTAACCCGATTTCTGTTTGTCGGTGCGCAGCAAACGGCCGCGGGGTGATTTTTCACCTTTGCGGGTGCCGATCTCGTAAACCAGGACGCGTTCGGCCAAGCCGGGCGGGTGCCAGATAAAAGTCAGCACCAACCAACGGGCGTTTTTCAATTTTTGCGATGGAAAAAACACCCTGCCGCGTTGGTCGCTTTGGCCGACGGCGATGGTTTTGTAATTCAGGGTAAAACCGCGCCGCTGGGCCAAGCGGACCTCCACGGGGACCTTGATGCCCGGTTCCACCTGTATTTCCAAGTTGGGCATGACCCGACCGGCGGCAAAAAGAGGTGCGCCGACCAAAAACAAGATCCCTAAAACCAAGCTTTTCTGTTTCATCACCCGACCTCGCGTTGCAAGCAGCATTCTATTTCACGGCCTCATTTTATCGGTTGCGGGCGGGGGCGCCAAACCCAAATAAGAAAAGCGAGAAAAGTCCCGATTGGGCGCACGCTTGGGTTTAAGATTCGGTATGGTTTGGCGCCGCGGCCAATGTTGGCATGGGAAACCGAGATGATGCGGCCTTTCGAAAAGACCATGGGGAGGGGTTTTGGGATGGAACATGATCGTGAGGCTGTTCGCAAGCGACCTGGGATGTACGTCGGCAATACCGACAACGGCGACGGTGTGTTGCAGATTTTGTGGGAAGTGGTCGGCAATGCCTTTGATCAATACTTGCAAGGACTGGCAACGTCCGTCCAGGTACGTATTGAGGATAATCGAGTCATGGTTCGCGACGACGGCGCCGGCATCGCCCCTTTTTATGAAGACGGCCGTCCGCGACTGATTCCTTTTATCACCGAAATAAGAGATACCGCCACGGCCGACGGTCATTTCCCCCATGTTCATTTGGTGTTCGGTTCGAGCGGTCTTGGGCTTGCACCGGTCTCTTTTTTGTCCAAAGAATTCGAATTGCAAACGGTATGGGGTGGGACGCGCTACCGGGTTCATTGCCGGGACGGCCACCTCCAGGGCGATCTCATCGACGAAGGCCCCGACACCGGCAGGGGCACCACCGTTTCCTTTTCGCCCGATCCTGCTATTTTTGGATGTATTAGCTATCCACTTGACCATGTTAAGGAGCGATTAGGCCACCTCGCCGCCTTTTATCCCGACTACCAGGTTAGGTTTCAGGGAGAAGCGATCCGGCGCCCGCGCGGCTTGTTGGAACTCCTTGATGAGGGTACCGAAGGTCTGACGCCCTTGGGGGAACCTTTGTCGGTAGCGGGAGAAGCGCGGGGGATTCGCGTGTTTTGTGTTTGGCAATGGTATCCAGGCGAGCGGCCGCGGGATGGATCGGTTTTATCGTTTCTCAATCATGCGGTCACCGTGGCGCACGGCACGCACGTCTCGGGTTTTCTAGATTGCCTGCGGCGCGAATTGGGCGAAGCGGCCGAAACCGCGGGTTGCGATCCCGCGGCGTTTGACCCGACTCAAAATGTTCATGCCGTCATCCATGCCTTTATGGCCGAACCGCGTTTTGGTGGCCCGACGCGTGATCACTTAAAAAGTCCCGAGGTGGCGGAGGTCATGGACCACCTGGTGTCCGCGAGGTTAAAAACATTGATCGCGGAGAAACCCACGTGGTTCAACCGGTTGTTGGCCGGCAGGTGACCTGTTTCGGTTGGAAGCAAAGAAAACGCTTTTTCTAATCAAAAAAGGCGGACCCGAGGGTCCGCCTTTCTCGTAATTCCCAAAACTCTGCAATTAGAATTTGAGACCAACGTCGATGGTTACGGAGCGAGGCGCTTGGAAGCTGCTGCCAACCGTGGCGTTGCCAAAGTTGGGACCGCGCTCGTAGTGAACGCCTTCAACCGGGGTTTCGTTGAACAGATCGAAAGCAGGTGCGCCGTCAATCGCGTTAACCGTGGTGTTACCCGCGGTTTGGGCGTCGCTGTTGAGGATGTTGGTGATGTCGAACTGAACGAACAGCTCGTAACGGCTCTTGAGCATCAGGGAGTAGTTCACACCCAGATCGATGCTGGTGAAGCCGTCCCATTTGAAGGCATCGGGATCGGTGATGTTGTAGGTGAGGGTGGTGGGGGGGTTGCTGTAAGGCAGCGTCGCGGGATCGGGCAAACCGTAAGCGGTTTCTTGACCCGCGATGTTGACGCTGTAGGCCATGCCGTAAGGCGTGCCGGAGAAGTAGCTACCCAAGGCGTTGAAGCTGAAGTCACCCAAGGAGGTGTTCAGTTCGTAACCCGTCCACAGGCGAACGGTGTGCTCGCTGTAGTTGCTCAGCAAACCGGTGGGGTTGATGCGAGGGTGGTTGAATTCGGGGTAGGTGGTGGTCGTCGCGGTAGAGATGGCGCCACTGCCGCTGTTTTCCCCGGCGATGTTACCTTCCGCTTTCGCGTAGGCGTAGTTACCACCAAGGCTCCAGTTACCCTCGAAGCGGTAGTTACCGGAGAGGTTGACACCGAAGTAATCGCGCTCGTAGTCGTCGCTGTTGTTCAACACGGTACGGTCGATGCCGGCTGAGGTTTGGCCCGTTTCCTGGTTGACGAAATCGGTCAAGAAATCGCTGTACTCACGAACAATCACATCGGCTTTCACGAAACCGCGGTTGCCGAGTTTGTGCTTGTAACCAACGGTGAACTCTTCAACGCTTTGGCCGTCGATGCCGCCCTCGGCGGGAACGGTGGACAAAGATTCAAAAGAGGTGTCGGGTGAGTAGTCTTGGAAGAACAGGTAAGGGTTTTGAATGGTGTTCAGGTCGATGTTTTCAACACCGGCGATGCCGCCGGGGAAGGTTTGGTCGATCCATGTGAAGATATCGGCCAGGTTTTCCGTCTGAGGACCGTCGTAGGACCACGCGAAAACCGCGGGGGAACCGGCGGTTGAACCGTCTTGGGCCGCATCGTTCAGCTTGGAGCTGTACACGTTGTAACCGGCGCTGAACTGGTGAACGCCGTCGCCGTGAAGGTCGTAGTTCACCGTGATCCGCGGGCTCATGTTGTCGGTAGAGGACAGTTCCTGACCGTCTTCCGCCGAGGTGTCGTTTTTGTCGTAACGCAAGCCCAAGTTGAAGTACCAGTGCTCGTTCAAGGTCCACACGTCGTTGATGTACGCCGCGGTGGTGGTGAAATCACTACCTTGAGACAAGTTGGTGACGGGGTAGTAGATAATCCAAGCGGAAGTACCCGCGTTACCGTTGCCTTCAAAGATGGGGATGGGTTGACCGTTTTCCCAACGGGTCCAACGGGGGCGCATCTGCCAACCGGAAGCCGACTGGAAGTTGTTTTCGTTGCGCTCCTCGGTGATGGACTGACCACCAAAGGTGATGTCGTGTGAGCCGAGGTTGTTGGAGTTGAGGAAGTAAGAGAATTTGATGTTCCAGTTTTCACTGTTACGGGAGTTAACCGCGCCGCCGCCGAACGGGGCGTTGGTGTACGCGCTGGCTTGGTCGCGGTGGCGAATCGTGGTGCCGGCGATACGGTCCGAGGTCGCTTGACCGAAGGACAGGTCGCCGTTGCGCTGAGCGTAGTTGGCGTCAACCGTGAACGCCGGGGTGATGATGCCGCGGTAGTTCAAGCTGAGCAGGTCGGTAGGGAAGCTGGATGCGGGATCCACACCCGCGAAGGAAATCGCGGAGAAGCTTTGGTTGTTGACCGCATCAACTTCTTCTTCCAAGTAAGAAGCAACGACCGTGTGGCCTTCAGCGATGGTACCGGTCAATTTCAACTGGACCCGTTGGCGTTCGGTCGTGGCGACGAAGCTTTCAGCGCCGGGTGCGGTTTGACCGCCGGGCAGGCCGAGGGCGGCTGCTTGGCTGTCGCTCAACGGGGTGCCCTGGCGCAGTTGGTCGTTGGTTTCGGTGTCGAATTTACGACCGGCAACCGCGAACCACAAGCGATCTTTGACGATGGGACCGTTGAAGGTGAAGGTGAATTCTTTGTTGATTTTGTCGATTTTTTCGACACCGGAACGCAACTCGATGGGATCGCGTGCGGTCCAATCTTCATTGCTCAGGCTGGTACGGAAGGTGCCGTGGAACTCGTTACCCCCGGACTTGGTGATGGAGTTAACCATGCCGCCCGCGAAGAAACCGAATTCAGCCGAGGCGTTGCCGGTGATGACCTGCGTCTCTTGGATGTCATCCTCGATGAAGAGGTTGTCGGCCGAACCGCGGATGCCGTCGACGTTGATGAAGGCGCCGTTCAGCATAAACACGTTTTCCGTGGAGGACGCGCCGTTAACCGAGATGCCGCTGTTGAACTGACCGACCGTCACGCCGGGGGCCAGGGTGGCAACAGACTCGAGATCGCGGGCACGGGGCAGCTTTTCGACAAAATCGCCTTCGAAGTTGCTGGCTACCTGGGTGGTGTCCAATTCGAAGACACGGTCGGCCACAACCACAACCACCTCGGTGGTGCCCTCGGGTTCCATGACCATACGGGGGCGGGTGGCGGTGCCGATGGAGACACGAACTTCTTGTTTGAGGGTACGCATGCCGGGCATGGTTGCCGTCAGCGTGTAGATGCCCGGGGGCAACAGACGCATCAGGAATTGACCCTGGTCGGTGGTGACCGCGGAGCGGCTACCTTGTAAGGATTCAGATTCCATGTTGATGACAACACCCGGCAAGGGGTCGCCATTGGTATCTGAAACCGAACCATTGATGGAACCGGTTTGTTGCGCAAATACCGGTAATACGAAAAGCGAGGCGATTAACAGGCCACGCAATGCAGCTAACATCCTTGTGTTCATGATCTTAGAGATCCTCCATGTTGGATATCGAATCTGATAAGTCGAACCTATAGGACCGTGCCGATGCGGCACGAGACCATAAGAAGCGCTTCTCGGCAGCGATTCATAGGCAGGAGAAGTCCTTCCGCGCGCTTTCGGAAAAGTGCGTGGTGCCTGGATAGCCGAGAAAGAAACGAAGGTCGTACGCCACCCGGTCAGGGGGTTCGTTAACAGCCAACAGGAGCCGGGGCCGTGGCGACATTCGTATCGAGTGTGGCGCGCGGTTATTGCGGTACACCCCGTGACCCTTTTGCCGGCCGAAACCGACGCACGGGGTTTGGACCGCGAATGGCCGCAAACCTAGAACATGCCCGAACAACATGAAGCGCTTTGGATTCGCCTAAAGGGTCCAAATGTTCTCCCGTCTTAGCCCACGACGGAGAAGCAACACCAGTAGGTGAATACAGCGAAATCCCAAAAACGACCTTTGTGCTTTGTCTCGTCCAATCCCATTCCTTGCACACCCGCAAACGACCCAGTGTTTGCCGGTGTGATCGGGTCCTGACGGCAAGCCGTCTTTTTGACGAGACACCCTCGTGACTGTGTACGCGCTCGAAGCGATTTAGTTCTGCTTGTCGTGTCCACAATCGTCACTAGTAGCCTAAAACGAACCCACGTGGGCCGTCACCTAGTTTTTTTTGTCTGAACCGCGATTATTTTTTACTGGGTTTGCTAAGTGTTTGTGTCAAAGTGGTTTGTGAGAATTGCGTGATGGTTTTTTTTGGTGAATGGACGGCTGGAGCGCCGTGGCTCTCCAAAAAAAGGGAGGAAACCTGGATCTCGGGACGGCGAAAAAGGGTTGTAATTTGTGTTTTTTCGGCCTTGAACCGATAGAACAAAAAAGAACGATCCTAAGCGGTGACGTAATGAATGGGCCGTCGCCGCGCCCGCTAAAAAACGCAACCTTATGTTCTCTGTTTGAAGGTGAGAGGAATGCTCCTTATTTGAGAATAAATAAGGGATATAAAGTTGGTTTTTTAAGAAAATAAACAATGTGGTTCTGCGAATGACAATGGGCGTGTCGTACCGTAATCGGTGGATTGGGCGAAGGGTCCTAGGCTGGGTCTTGTTGGTTGGGGCCTGCCTTCTCGCTGAAACCCCAATCCCCAACGAAGTTTTTTTGCCGCCCAACAGTGACAACGCCCTGCCTCATCCCGATGTGTATGGGATGCATCAAGATGATCGTGGTTTTCTGTGGATTGGTACCCAGGCCGGCCTGGTTCGTTACGACGGCTACCAAATGCGGGTTTTTCCCGTTTCCCCCGACGGTCGCGGCCCCTCCATCCCAAATACCGGTAGGATCGTCGGCGGGAAAAACGACACCCTTTGGATCGGAACCTGGGGGGGTGGGCTCAATCGACTTCATTTGAAAACGCTGCGATTTGATTATTTTCAGCACGATCCCAATAAGCCGGGCTCGCTTTCCAACGACTACATTCACAGCTTGTACAAAGATCGACGCGGTCGGTTATGGGTGGGTACCGTGGCGGGTGGGCTGCACCTTTGGCTTCCCGAAAAAAACGCGTTTCACAATTTTGTTCCTCGCGACGGGCCAGAGGGTGAATTCGTCCCGTGGCGGATTTGGGATATTGTGGAGGACCCGGGGGGCCGCATTCTCGTAGCCTGCAACCAAGGGGTTTTTAGGCTCGAAGAGGGCGAAACCCTTGCTGACGCCCGTTTTGTGCGGCCCGCCTATATCCCGCGCGAGATGTTTGAGCAAGGTGTGCCTCAGACGCGCACGATGTTGCTGGACCGAAACAATCACTTGTGGGTGGGTACGCGCGAGGGGCTGTGGCGGCTCAATGTGTTGACCGGTGAAGCGCGTCGCTACAACGCGGGACAAGATAAAGACAGCCACTTGTTGCATCCCTTGATTAACGATTTGTACGAGGACCATTTGGGCCGCGTCTGGATCGCGACCTGGGGTGGATTGCACCTTTACCTGCCGGAACGCGACGCCTTTCATTATTTTCTCAGCGATTATGATCGGGTCGGATTGCCCGGCAACGACATTCGTTATTTGTTTGAAGATCGCACCGGCATCCTTTGGTTGGGGGTGACCAACGGCGGACTCAGCCGGCTCGACCTAAAAGAACGCCCGTTGCAAAGGTTTCGCCATAACCGTAACCGCGCCGACAGTTTGAGCCATAACCGTGTCCACGGTTTATTACTGTCCCGTGAGGGCGCGCTGTGGGTTGGTACGGACGCCGGACTGAACCAAAAACGGGCAGCGGCTTCCTTCACGCGGTTTCCGCGTAATCCGGGTGAGGGGCGCGCCTTTTGCGGTGCCTCGGTCAAGGTTTTGTGCGAGGCGCCGGACGGCCGCATTTGGCTGGGGAGCCCGCGCGGGTTGTCTGTTTTTGATCCGCAAACAGGGGAGGGGCGATGTGTGCCGCTGTCTCCCTTACGGGCGCTGAGGGAAAGCCAACTCAATGTGACCGCCTTGCATTTCGACCGTGACGGCCGACTTTGGATCGGGACCCTTGATCGTGGTTTTGCCGTTTATGAACCTGACACCGAAACCCTTGCGCTGTGGCCGCCGAACAGTCTTCCCGGCGGCAAACAACCAGGTGAACACATCAACGTTTTCCACCAGGGGCGCGGCTCGATCATGTGGTTGGGTACGGGGGGCAATGGTTTGATGAAGTTTGACGCGTCAAAAGGGTCCTTCCAACTATTTACCCAGGAGCGAGGCAAATCGAATTCCCTGGCCGACAATACGGTGTACGCGATTTATGCCGAACCCGATTCCACGCTTTTATGGATCGGCACCGACGGCGGTTTTTGCCGTTTCGAGACTTTGACCCATTCCGCGCGCAATTATAAGGGGGCGGAGGGGTTTCACGACGACTCCATTCTGGCCGTTGCGCCCAAGGATTCCCAGCATTTTTGGGTGTTAACCGGATTCGGTTTGGCCGTTTTTGATCGGGTTAAAGGCCGTGCCGAACCCATCCACTCCGACCTAAATCTCGTTGCCCAGCAGTTTCCCAGTGGTTTTTTGATGGATTCTGAACAGCGTTTGTGGATCGGCGGTAATAACGGGTTAAATGCCTTAGATACAAGCTTTGAAGAACCTGCTCACGAAGGCGCCGCCCTCGTGATGAACCGTGTTGCCACCGTGGACGGCCCGCCTCGGGACGCCCCGGACAGTGTTTTTTTGGAACACCACGACTTCTCGCATAAAGACCTGCTTTTGTCCTTCTCTTTTGCGGTGATGGATTTTAGAAGGCCTCGGCGCAACCGCTTTGCCTACCGGTTAGAACCGACCGGTAGCGATTGGATTGACCTGGGTACCCAAAACCAGGTGAACTTCACCAACTTACCGGCCGGCCGTTATCAGTTGAAAGTGCGGGGCTGGGATGCCTACGGGCGACCCGCCGCGGCGGAGCGCGCTTTTTCCTTCCGCGTGGTGCCGCCTTGGTGGCGTACCGGGCCGGCGTTCACCGCCTACGGCTTGTTGTTTGTCGGACTCATCGGCGGTGCATTTTGGCTGAATTACCGCAAACTCGTGCGGCAACGCGAGATCGCCGGGAAGTTGAAACGGCTCGACAAACTCAAGGATGCGTTTTTGGCCAATACCTCCCACGAGTTACGCACCCCGCTGAACGGCATGGTCGGGCTCGCTGAATCCTTGGTCGACGGTGTTGCCGGCGACCTACCCTTCGAAGCGCACAACAATTTGGAAATGATCGTGGCTTCCGGGCGCCGGCTCTCCGCGTTGGTGAACGACATTCTCGACTTTTCCAAAATGCAGCATGCCGACTTGCCTCTTGACTGCAAGCCGCTGAACATCAACGCGTTGTGTGATGTGGTTTTGCATTTGTGTCGCCCCCTCGTCGGCCGCAAAACGTTGACCCTGGAAAACCATCTCGCCGAAAACCTGCCTTTGGTGTTTGCCGACGAAAACCGCCTTTCGCAGATTTTTCACAACTTAATCGGCAACGCGATAAAGTTCACCGAAAAAGGCTCGATCCGGGTTTCGGCCATCGTTCTTGCAGACCAGAATATGTTGCAGGTGAACGTTCACGATACCGGGATTGGCATCGACGGTGAGCACCTGGGTGACCTTTTCGCGTCGTTTCAGCAGATCGACGGTTCCATCACGCGCCAACACGCGGGGACAGGATTGGGCTTGGCAATTACCCGTAAATTGGTGGAACGCCACGGTGGCGAAATCAGTGTTACCTCTGATCTCGGAAAGGGATCGCATTTTACTTTTACCGTGCCGCTTGCAGGGGAGGGGACGCAGGCGCAAAACACGCTGCGCACCGCGTCGGCATCCGGCCGCGACCCGCTGCTCATTGCCGAGGAGGACGTGCCCGACGTGGACGATGGACCACCCCCCGGCTTTGCTGATGACGCGGGGCGGTTTCGCATCCTGGTCGTTGATGATGAGCCCGTCAACCGCCAAGTTCTTCAGAACCAATTAAAAGTTGCCGGTTTTATTTCCCACGAGGCCGCTGATGGTTTTATCGCCTTGGAAGCACTGGGTCGGGACCCCTATGATTTGATTTTGCTTGATGTGATGATGCCGGGCCTGTCGGGATACGAGGTTTGCCGGCGTATTCGTGAGCAATTCTCCGCCCGCGAATTGCCGATCATTTTTTTGACCGCCAAACACCAGCCTGAAGATTTGGTGGCCGGGTTTCGCGCCGGCAGCAACGATTTTATGGTGAAACCCTTCCACAAAGAGGAGTTGTTGGTACGCATCAAAACCCATCTCGACCTGCTGATGGCCGGCCGTTCCTTAAGCGATCTCAACCAACAATTGGAACATCGGGTGGCGCAGCGGACCGCCGAACTCACCGAGCGCCACGAAACCTTGGTGAACACCCAGCGTGAATTGGCCGTCGCGGCGCACCGTGCCGGTATGGCCGAGTTGGCGGGCGAGGTGTTGCACCAAATCGGCAACCGCATTAATTCCATCAAAACCACCGCCGACCTGGTTTATTCAAACCGAGGCGGGGATTCCCGTGCCATGCAGCTTTTAAAAAGAGTTGCCGGTACCATTGAAAAGCATGTGGACGATTTAGTCGCTTTTGTGACCGAGGATCCCGTTGGCGCGCGGGTAATTGGCAGCGTGCCCCACTTGGTCAACGAGGTGTCACGGTATTTGGACGAGGGTTATGGCGAATTTGAAGAACTTTTGGGTCAGGTGGCGCGGGTTGAAGAGAGTTTGGCCAATTTCCGCCTGTTGGTGGAGCAAGGCCAGGGATTAACCGCCGTTGATCTCAATGCCGAGATCGATTACCTGGTGGCGCATCGCCGCATTCAAGCGGAACAGTTGGGCATTGATCTGAACTTGGCGCCGGGTGCGTTGCCGCTGCTGCAAACCAATCAGAACAAGTTAATTCGCGTATTGGATCACCTGCTGAACAACGCCTTCGAAGCCGTGGCCGGTGTCGCGGAAGACGAAGCGCGGCGGATCAACATTGCCACCGCGCGGGAAGGGGAGATGGTGCGCATTGAACTCGCCGATACCGGGCCGGGAATCCCCGAGGAATTGCGGCTAAAAGTGTTCGGCGACGGTTTTACCACCAAGGCGGGGCATCGCGGCGAGGGGTTGCACTACTGTGGTAACACGATCCGGGCCATGGGTGGCCGCATCACGCCGGCGGAACGCGACGGAACCTGGTCCACCAAGATGATCATCGAACTCCCGGTCCGGCTCCCCCCGAATTAAATGCGCCGCACGGCCGTTGTGGAGGGTGTGGGCCTCGTTCTGGAGGCCGGCCAAAATAGATGTTAGAATGGGGCCTCTGTAAGAGGGTTTAACCTCTCTGGTTTTTGTTTTTTTTTCGCCTATTATTTTTGAAATGTACCGATTGACCTTGAGAAAGGAAGCTATTTCCTCCTCGATTATGAAACCAAACGAATGGAGGCTGATCAAAGAAAAGAGCCCTATTATTATGAATGATTCGGGCTAGGCCGCGGTCGGAGGGTGATCCTCTGGGCGATCAGCGCAAAGGAGCCCGCGCCTCCTGAAGTCCGCCCCGAGAAGAAGCTGTTGTTGATGAAAAGGACGCGTTCGAAACCCGTGAGGCCGAGGTTCGGGCGTTGGCCGACCGAGGGATCCGTGTTATGATCGCCCCCATTTACGGGAAGCATGTATGCCGTTTTCCGAGGAAATGTGTTACCTATTTATGTGAAAACAAGAGAGATTCGAATGAAACAGCTTCTGTTTGCATGTGCATTTTTGTGTGCGAGTTTTTTGTGGGCCCGTTTTACCGCGGTTGACCCAGAACGTGAGTTCGTGAACTCTTATAGTTATACAGGGAATAATCCGTTAAACCTCATAGACCCTGACGGTAAGCAGGTGTCGGTTCACCGGCAAGTTCGAAAAGGAAAGAAAGATATTGTCACCATTAACGTTTATGGGAAATTAAAAGATGATACCACACCGGGTTCAAACGGTCGGGGGCTCACCAAGCGTGAAATGAGAAAAGTCAAGCGGCAAATTGTGAGGCAGTTTAAGAAAACCTTTTCGGGGAAAGGGAGCCAGATAATTTTCAAAGGCAAATTACATCTATCGATTGCATCAGATGAAAAGAAAATTTCCCCACATGATCATGTCTTTCGTGTGGTTGATAATGGTGCTATTCCTGGTACCGGAAGGCGACGTGGGATCCTTGGACGTGCTCCTTTTGGCCAGAAAATTATTTACCTAAATCGAGGGATTGTTGGTAGAACCCCCGCTAAATCCGGTCCTCATGCAGGAACGGGCCGTACAGCTCAAGGCGGTGGAACCATGGCTCGAACAGGTACCCATGAGATCGGCCACTCGATGCAGCTTCGACACCCTGTAACCAACACCAATGCGGGTAACCTAATGCACCAAACGAGGCGATCAAATGCCGGGCTGAAGGTGACAGAGCATCAAATTCTCTCTATTGAAAGTGCTTACAAAGCAAATCAATTGAATGGGCCTCAGCAGCGATGATGTTTTTTTTGAGTGTTTTCCTAATGTCATTTAAAACACCACAGCCATTACTTGAAATCCACTTTCAGGCGGGATTTCAAAATCATTCGGTAACCGTAAAATTGGAAGAGTGTTTAATACTGGAATCCTTTTCCCTCTACTCGAATCAAGAACTAGATCTCGCTGCAGTAATTGAGGTATTTAATGGTTCGGTTCTCTTTAACCCCTTGGGCGGTGAAAAACCGATTGAACATGTCTGTAAACTTAAAAAGCCCGCGGTCGTGTCTTTGTTGTTGGAGGTTTCAGGAGAAAAGAGGCGGATTTTAATAGACAAAGACAAAGGCAAATATGTTGGTATTTCATATGTAAAAGGGATGATTATTGTTGAGCGAAGTTTTGTTCCGTTTACTTATGATTAGCTTGAAATGAAAAGCGTCCCAGCAAGGAGACGAGGTTTTGTTTCATCCGGCCTAGGGTGTTTCCGGTCGTGCCTTTCGGGGCCTACAGTTTGGCCAATTCATCGTGTAGGTAGGCCTTGTCCGCGTCTGATTCGGTTTTGAGTTGGTCGAATAAACCGGCCGAACCGTCCAAGCTGCCTTTTTCGGCCAAATTCTCTAGTTGGCCGGAGAGGTCCAGCACCCGGACCGCGCCCATGTTGGCCGCGCTGCCTTTAATCGCGTGGGCGTGTTCCCTCACTTTTTTGACATCATCGTCTTCAAGGCTCTGTTGCAGCAGGCCGAGGAAGCGGTCCGCTTCCGAAAGGTAAAGCTCCGTCATCTCGCGAATTAAGTCGGGGTCGCCGCCGGTCGCCTCGCGCAGGCGCCACAGTTCGACCCGGGGTTCATCATCGGGCTGTGGTTCTTGCGCGGGTTCACTGGTTTCGGTTTGGGCCTGGGCCAGGGCCAAGGCCTCCATGGCGGCAAATTCGGCGCGGGTTAGGCTGTCGTCGACGGATTCCTCCGCGGCGTCCGCTTCGCGGGGCGCTGGTTGTGCCGGCGTTTCTTCCGCGTCGGTGTCCGCCGAGGGGGTTGCGGGTTCGGAAGGTGCGTTCGCTTCCGGTTCGCTCGCCGGCGCGGCCTGTGGTTCGCTTGGTGTCTCGGCCTCGGGTTCGACCAAACCTTCTTTGGCCAAATCCTCGAGCATGCTGTCGAAGGTCATCTCACCCGCGGGCACCGCGCGGTCAAGCGCGCGATTTTCGATGACCTCGAGGTCATCTTCGTTGGCGATGCCGACCGCGTCTTCTTCGTTTTTCGGCATGTATTTTTCGAGAATTTCCTGGAGTTTGTTGATGTAAATTGGTTTGGTGAGGTAGTCGTCCATGCCCGCCTCAACGCAGGCGCGGCGGTCGTCTTCCATGGCGCCGGCCGTCAAGGCGACAATCCGTGTGTGACGGGTATCCCCCTCGCGGCGACGCACCTCGCGGGTTGCCTCGAAGCCGTCCATTTTGGGCATGCGACAATCCATCAGAACCAAATCGTAGCGCCGTTGATCCATGGCGTGCAACGCTTCCAGGCCGTTTTCGGCCATGTCAAAGTGGTAGCCCATTTTTTCGAGGAGGACCTCGCCCAGCTTGCGGTTGACCGCGTGGTCGTCAACCAGCAGGATGCGTCCGGGATGGTGAACGCCCGAGGCCTCGAACGATTCCGTCAAATCCTTGGTGGTGGTTTTTACCAAACCGAGGGCTTGGCGTAGCCCGTTGCGCAGGTTGTCCAGCCGCACGGGTTTGGTGATCAGTTCGTTGATGGGCAATTCTCGGTAACTCATTTTACGGGTCAGGGGTGCCATGATCACCAAAGGCACGTCGGGGGCCAAGCTGCGGGCACCTTTGATGCCGCGCTCTTTTTTGTCACCGAGCGCGCGATCATCGACCAGCAGGAGATCGAACTGTTCGGGAACCGAGGGATCGTCGCTGGTTAACAAACTCATGGCGTCACCGAGGCCGCCGCAGACCCAGGGCTGGGAACCCAGCGCGCGTAAACAGGTTTCCAGCACGCGGGACCAGCCCAGGTTGCGTTCGATCACCAAAACCGTGGTGCCGCTAAGATCGTCGCAACGCCAATCCGGTTGATCTTCAATGCGGTAGGGGAAGGGGATGCGGAACCAGAAGGTGGAGCCCTCGCCTTCGATGCTTTCGACGCCGATTTCCCCACCCATGAGTTCGACCAGGCGTTTGGAAATGGTAAGGCCGAGGCCGGTGCCGCCGTATTTGCGGGTGGTTGATGCGTCGACTTGGGTAAAGGATTCGAACAGGTTGGGCAGGCGGTTGGCGGGAATGCCGATGCCGGTATCGGTCACGCGGAATTCCAGGAGCACCAGGTTTTCTTCCTGTTCGATGACCACCACCGAGGTAACCACCTCGCCTTCGCCGGTGAACTTGATCGCGTTGTTCATAAGGTTGATGAGAATTTGCCGCAGGCGACCGGGGTCGCCCTGCAGAATGGTCGGGCTCGCGGGTGGGATGGATTGCCACAGTTCAAGCCCTTTTTCGGCCGCTTTGCCCACCAGCATTTCACCAATCAGCTCGACCACCTCGCGCAGGTCGAATTCAATGTGTTCCAGGTCCAACTTGCCCGCTTCGATTTTGGAGAAGTCGAGGATGTCGTTGATGATGGCAAGCAAGACTTCGCCGGAGGAGTGCACCACGCGCAGGTATTCGCTTTGTTCCTCGGTGAGTTCGGCGTCCATGAGCAGCGAGGTCATGCCGATAATCCCGTTAAGCGGGGTGCGAATTTCGTGGCTCATGGTGGCCAAGAAGTCGGACTTGGATTGGGTTGCCGTCTCGGCCGCTTCCTTGGCGCGGAGCAGTTCTTCGGCCGCTTCAATGCGGTGCTGTTCCAGCTCAATTTCGCGGAACGCCAGCGTCATGAACTGCGCGATCTCCTTCAGTGTCTCGATTTCGTGGGCCGACCAGATGCGCGGCTCCCGCGAGGCAAAACCCACCAGACCCGTCAGTTTGTTGCTGTAAATAATCGGGACCTCAAGCATGCCGCACACCCCGCGCGAGCCAATGCTGCTCATCAAGGGGCGCAGGCGAGGGTCCACCGTCATGTCCTCAACCATCATCGGCTCGCCGCTGGTCAGGGTTTCGTGGTATTCCGGCGCGCGCTGCAGGTCGATGGGATTGGTGTTGAACTCGCTGTCGTTGCCCGCGTGCGGGCTGTGTTTGACCCGCATAATCGATTGTTCCTGGATTTCCGCGTAATACACCCGCAAATCGGAAAAAAACTTTTTGATTTGGTTCACCGCGGTTTTGGTGACCTGGTCGACCGGGGTTCCAGAGGTCAAACCAATCGAGAGGCTGTTAATCAGTTGGAGTCGCGTTTGGCTTTCCAGCAAGCGCTCTTCCATTTCAACCCGTTCGCGGATTTGGTGTTCCATCTCTTTTTTGATGCGGTCGAATTGCTGGGTGCGGCCGTGCAGCTCGCGGTCTGAATCGCGGTAGCGGTCATTGAGTTGCGTGAGTTGGGTTCGCTGCGTGTTGCCGCGGCGAATTTCCTTGGTGAGCTCCTCGTTCAGTTCGTCGATGGTGCGGGTCTGTTCGTTTTGAAGGCGTTTGCTCTTTTCCAGATCGCGCTCGAGCAAGGTGTGTTTGGCGGCCACCTCGTCGAGATTGGCTTTGCAGACCGTGTAGTTTTCCCGCAGGCGCGCCTCGTTTTCGAGGATTTGTTTGAGCACGTTTTCGCGCCAGTCCAAATGGCGTCCGACCAACACCGCCAGCCCAGCCAGCATGATGGGAACCGCCAGGTTTAACAGCCAATCGGGATGAACCCACAACTGGGCTTGAAACTGCTGAAAATCGCGGGCGTGGTCCGGCGCCTTGATGACCAAGATCACAAAGGTCATCGAATAAACCAAACCAAGCAGGAATCCGGCGATACCAAGGCGAAACGAATACGTGGAAAACTGCGAAGCGGGCATAACCACCCCAAGCGGTGAATTCCCGCGCCTTGCTCCATGAAAGACCGGCCCGCGCGTTTGTCGGATGGTGCCCGCCGCGCGTCGAGGTCTTAATCTTTGGAAGCGCCGGACGCGGCCGGCGTCAAACCTTGCATCGATCCACCGAGCGGCCCGGTGGCGACGAAAGCTGAATCATCAAAAAGACTGAGTCCCAATTCTAACGTGGGTAGCTTAGGAAGGGAATGTTCCTTTTCGCCGGATACGGGTTGTGGCGGTTCCCGGGTCGGCTTTATATCCCAACCAAACACAGCTTTTACCGGCCGTCCCTTGAATCAGACTGCCGGCTTGCCGGGCGATGCCGGGCAAACCGGCGTCCCCGCCGACAAGCCCGCCGACGGCCGTCGGCGCCGTTCGCGCGCTTGCCGACGGCCGTTCCCGCATTTTTGTGTTGACCCCTGTCCGCGGAACGGTAGATATTGCGGTCAGCACGGCGAACTGAAGGTCTCGTCCTTGCAGTTACGGTAATCCACAGGAGGAAAGGGATGTTGATTCGTCTCATGACCGTTTTTTTGTTTTTAAGTATGTCGATGGCGTTTGCCGGGGACATCTGTGAGGATATTAATGATCTCTCCAACGATTGGAACGAGGTTGCCAACTTCCTCGGCGAGTTGGAAGAAAACGACGACTTCAGTGATCGGGACCTGCGTCGGTTCGAGCAATATGTAACCGACCTAGCCGAAGACACTTATATTCTGGCGGATGCATTGATCGACCTGGGTAATCAACGGGAAACCAACCTCGGCACCACGATGCGCAAGCGCATGGCGGCGCTTGCCGAGGCTGATTCTTTAGAGGCGGCCGTGGCGCGCATGGACAACCTCGTCGACAGCATCGACCGCGTGACCGATTACTGCGACGAATAACGGCGACAGGCTAAAACCTAAGAAGCACGATAACGCGCGGTAATTTTTGGTAAACCTCTGGGCTGCAACGGCCTGTGAAAATACTCGCCGCATCCACCGGGTGCGGTGAGTATTTTTTTAGGTCTATTCAAACCAAATGGATAGCCGCCTATGATTGAAATCTGGAATGGCCTTGAAAGGGCGAAAAACGGACTTTTTCATATTTGCCCTGACGGGCTACATTTAGTTTCCTAGTAAATATTCGTGATTTTTTTTAAATTTTTCACCGATTTCTTTGACTTGGTTGATTTTAAGCACCAAGATGAAGGGTAATTCACGGCCCCCGATACCCCTTTGTTACCTAATACATGTCCTGTCCTCTGGAATTAAATTATGTTTGCGTTTCCCCATCTCGTGTACCCAACATACAACCTTAAAGTACGATGCGTGGTGACACCCATCGCACCAACCCATTGCAATGGAACACGGATAAGCGCAAGGTGCCGGGGTCGGCACAGCCGCTCTTCTCCATCGCCTTGGGTCGGCGCCTTGGCCACCCCTCACCGTGCGCGTCGCGATTTTTCGGCCCTATTCCTCAACCTAAAGACGCGCGAGAACTCGCGGGGATTTTTACTAAACCTCTGGGTTGCAACGGCCTGTGAAAATGCTCAGGGCCAACGGGTGCGCGTCGTGCGCGACCCCGGTCCGCTTTTCACAAACCATTTCGCTTCAGATTTTTAGCGATAATTCCTCGCTTCAGTGCCTCTTAGGTTTTACGGCCCGTGGTCCCTATGTTTCCTCTAACCCCCTTCGCGAGGAGACCGATTCTGTCCTGAACGCATATCTTGCTCGGTGAACCCCTATCTTTTTCGAAAAAACTGCCGCCTGACCGGCGGGGGAATCGGACGCGTAATGGTTCGGAAAACGAAGGGATACCCACCGGCAATTAGCCCTTCGGGTAGAACCCACGCCGGTAGTGACGGCCGTATTTTTGTCGTGTGTTGCATGTTGCCCCGATAAGCGCGGGCAGTATATTGCCCAAACACGCATCCGCTTAAATCCGGCTTTCAGTACAGGATCGTGCCTGTCGTGTTTGGATGCGTTGGGCGACGCCTGTTTTCCGGGGTTTTGCGGCGGTCTTCCCAAACCGTCGTGGTGGGTGTGCTTGTGCTTAGCGACAACCGCAACGGGATTTTCCCGCCCCTCTTTCCTATTTCTTGGAGGCATCACCCCATGGCTTTAGACGTGACACGAGCCAAACGATCCAGGTTCTCTTCTTCTTCTCAAGCACCCCTCACCCTTGACGCCGAAACCATGCGCCGCATGGGTTACCGTGCGATTGACGCCGTCGTCGACCATCTCACCCAGATTCGGCAACACCATGTGCTAAATGTCAAATCGGGTCGCGATTTGCAACGCGTCCTCGGCCAACCCCTGCCGCGCGAACCCGAGGCTTTTGACACCCTTATCGGTGACCTGGAGCAGCACGTGTTCCAAAACATCACCCACCACGACCACCCCCGATTTTTTGCTTTTGTTCCCGGGCCGGGCAACTACGCGGGTGCCCTTGCCGAATTGCTCACCAATGGATTTAACGTCTTTTGCGGGACCTGGATCGGTGGGGCCGGGGCCTCAGAAATTGAACTGATCACACTGGAGTGGTTGCGCCGTTTGGTTGGTTTTCCCGCCGGTGCGCGCGGCGTGTTTCTCAGCGGTGGCAGTGAGGCCGGTCTGGTCGCCATGGCCACCGCGCGCAATGTCAAACTCGGCAACGATCCCACCAACGCCGTGGTTTACTGCTCCGATCAAACCCATAAATCCCTCGACCGCAACCTCTGGTTGTTGGGTTTTCAACCGCAACAGGTTGTTCGCCTGCCGTGCGACGAGACCTGGCGGCTTCGGCCCGAATTGTTGGCCGCCCGCATCGCGGGGGATCGCGCCAAGGGGTTGCGTCCGTTTTGCGTCGTGGTCAATGCCGGGACCACCAATACCGGGAGCGTGGATCCCCTCAACGAGGTTGCCGAAATTTGCCGGCGGGAAGACCTTTGGCTACATGCCGACGGTGCCTACGGTGCCGGGGCGATTTTTTGCGAACCTGGCCGCAAGGTTTTGTCCGGGATTGAAAAGGTCGATTCGCTCGGGTTGGATCCCCACAAGTGGATGTTCCAGCCCTATTCCGCCGGTTGTGTCATGGTTCGCAATGGCTACGACCTGCGACGGACCTTCAGTTATTCGGCCGAATACCTCAAACTCATTGAAGAATCCGACGAACCCAATTTTTGCGATTACGGCATTCAACTCACCCGTGATTTCCGCGCGCTCAAGCTGTGGTTTTCCCTCAAAATTTTTGGCGCCGACGCCTTCGAAGCGGCCCAGTGTCGCGGTATTGAACTGGCCGAAACGGTTGCCAAAACCGTGGTTCAGCAACGCTGGTGGGAATTGGTGAGTCCGCCGCAATTGGCCGTGGTGACCTTCCGCTTCCGGCCGCCGGGACTGGACCAAGAAACGCTTGACGCCCTTAACCGTGAGATTGTCGACACCTTTAACAAAACCGGTTACGGCATGGTGATCTACACCAAACTCAACGAGGAAACCGTGATCCGTATGTGTACCATCAATCCCCGCACCTTGGATGCGGAGATTCAACAGTGCTTGGAAAAACTCGATCACATTGCCAAGACGCTTTATCGCGAGTGGGTTGTGACCGAGCCGCCGGCCTCCATTTAACCGAGCTTAAGAAAACAAAAGGCCGGGCTTGCCGCCCGGCCTTTCACTTAATCCATGCTGGGCATGGGATTCGAATCGTTGTTTTGGGGAGCCGGCAGGTCGTCGGCCGTCACCGGCTCGTCTTGTTCCACCACCGGCAAGGGGAGTTGTTCCAGCAGAATCGGGAAGATTTCACTGACGTGTTTGACCTTCACGATGCGCAAGCGATCACGAATTTCGGCGGGCACCTCGGCCAGATCTTTGGCGTTTTGATCGGGAATGATCACCGTTTCAATCTGGGCGCGCAACGCTGCCATCAGTTTTTCTTTCAAGCCCCCGATCGGCAAGACGTTCCCGCGCAGGGTGACCTCGCCGGTCAGGCCCACGTTCCAATTGATGGGAATCCCCGTCAATGCTGAAACAATGCCGCCGGTTAAGGCGATGCCGGCCGAGGGGCCGTCCTTGGGCGTGCCACCCGCGGGAACGTGGATGTGGAGGTCCAAGTCCTTGAAGGTTTTGGCATAAATCCCTAAATCATTGGCGTGGGAGCGAACGTAAGAAAGTGCCGCTTGCGCCGATTCTTTCATGACGTCGCCGAGGGTTCCCGTGAGCGACAACTTGCCCGTGCCTTTCATCGTTGCCACTTCAATCGAAAGCGTTTCGCCGCCGACACTGGTCCAGGCCAGGCCCGTAACCATGCCCGCGTGGTTTTGGGCTTCCAGCTCGCCGCGTACGAACCGAGGTGGACCCAAGTATTTGGTGACCTTGGCGTCTGTCATGCGCACCGCGGTGTTTTTGCCGTCTTTGATACGTTCCGTGACCGCCTTGCGGCACAGTTTGGCCAAGGTACGTTCCAGGCCGCGCACGCCCGCCTCGCGGGTATAGCCGCGGATCACCTTGAGCAGTTGTTTTTGTGGCAAGCGCAGTTGGTTTTCCGTTAAGCCGTTCTCTTTTTTCTGTTTCGGGAGCAGGTAGCGGTTGGCGATTTGGACTTTTTCCAATTCGGTATAACCGCTGACCTCAATGACTTCCATGCGGTCGCGCAAGGGCAGGGGGATCGATGCCAAATCGTTGGCCGTGGTAATGAACAACACCTTCGAGAGGTCGTACTCTACCTCGAGGTAATGGTCCATAAAGCTGTTGTTTTGTTCCGGGTCGAGCACCTCGAGCAAGGCCGCCGTGGGACCGCCGCCGTAGTAGTTGCTGATTTTGTCGATTTCATCCAACAGAATCACGGGGTTGTTGCGGGCGACCTTTTTCATGGTTTGAATGATTTTTCCGGGCAAGGCGCCGATGTAGGTGCGGCGGTGACCGCGAATTTCCGCTTCATCGCGGACGCCCCCCATGCTGATGCGGGCGAATTCGCGACCCAGCGCGCGGGCGATGCCCTTGGCCAGGGAGGTTTTGCCGACGCCCGGGGGTCCCGACAAGCAGATGATCGGTCCTTTGAGTTCGCCGACCGCCTTGGAGACCGCCATGAATTCGATAATGCGTTCCTTCGGTTTTTCCAGGCCGAAATGGTCCTCGTCGAGGACTGCCTCAGCGTGGGCCACGTCAAAATTGTCCTCCGTGGCTTTGGACCAAGGCAGGCTTACCAGCCAATCTAAGTAGTTGCGCACCGGGGTCGCCTCGTGGGATTGCATGCCGATGCGCCGCAGTTTGGCCAATTCCTTTTCGGCCGTGTCTTTGGCGTGCTCGGGCATTTCGGCCGCATCAATGGCTTCCTGAATGCTGCCGAATTCGTCGTTCTCAGGCGATTCGCCCATTTCTTCTTGGATGGCGCGCATTTGTTCGTTGAGGAAGTATTCTTTTTGGCGTTTGCCGACCGCTTCCTCGACTTTGGCCTTGAGGTCGCGCTCGAATTCTTTTTGCTTCATTTCTTTGTAGAGCAAGGTGTAGACCTTCTCCACGCGTTCACGGGTGTCCAAGGTCTCGAGGACTTCCTGCATTTCATCGAGGGAGGCGTTAAGCATCGGCGCGACCGCGTCGGCGAAGCGGCCCGCGGGTACATCGTTGCGGTCCAGTTCCTCGCTCCATTGAAAATTGCCGGATCGTTTTTCGAAATCAACGTGGTTAAAGAATTCCTGTTTTAGGGCCTGAACCAGGCGCGGCAATTCCTGATCGGCCGATTCCCGCGAGGCGACCGGCGCCGCTTTAACCGTATAGAAAGGGCCGTCTTTGTTGAGACCTTGAATGGAAGCCCGTTGCGTAGGGGAGAAGAAAGCTTGGATGGTGCCGTTGGGAAGGCGTTGTAATTGGGAAATCGTACCCATGACACCCATGGTGTAGATGTCGTGAAGGTCGCGAATCTCGCGTTCGGGGCCGCGAAGCGTGACGACCACGACAGGGCGTTTCATGCGCGCGGCGAATTTAATGGCTTCTAAGGATTGGGGTCGGTTAAAAAACAGTCGTTTGGGTGTTTCGGGAAACACAACCACATTGCGAATGGCAAGGAGCGGGTAATCCGCTGTTTGGATGTGATCTTCATGTTGTTCGTTCATGTGATATCACCTCGCTCAAATTTTGTTCAACTTAATCACTAAACACATACGGGCGCAAGTGATGGATGGTTCTTTTTTTCTTCTTTTTGGTGTGTGTTTATCGTGCTTTGTTTGCTTATGCTCAATGAAGTCAGCGGTTTGTGAGATAAACCCAGGCTCGAGGGTTTTGCTTCTTTTTTTGGGTTAGGGCTTGATACCGTTTTCGTGGATTTTAAAAACCTTAGTCCCTTACACTAAGGTTTTGGCTTTTTTCTTTGACGCGCCCTTTGGATGGCTGTGTTATGGTTGCTTCATTCCTCAAATAATGATGGTTGTCGTTCAAGGAGGCGGGTTTGATTGCCCAGAGTGCTTATGATTTCCTCAAGCGCGATCCCGTGCTTGCCCGGATCCTGCCCGATGCGCCTTTACCCCAACAACAACCGCGGGCCGATATTTACTTCCATTTGGTACGCGCGATTGTGGGTCAGCAGCTTTCTGTCAAAGCCGCCGACACCATCTGCGGCCGCTTTTTGGCCTTGTTTGACCGCGAGTACCCCGACCCCAAGGCGCTGGTAGCCATCGAAACCGAGGCCCTGCGCGGTGCCGGTTTGTCCGGGCAAAAAGCGAAGTACGTCAAAAATGTGGCCGCCTTTGCGCTCGAACATGATTTGGCCACGGTCAAAAACATGGGCGATGACGAGGCGCTGGCTTTTATGACCCAAATCAAAGGGGTAGGCGAGTGGACGGCTCAGATGATCCTGATGTTTTCCCTGGCCCGCGCCGATATCTTTCCCGCCGGCGATCAAGGGGTGGTCAATGCCATGACGCGCCTTTATCAGATTGAAGAGCGCGGCAAAGACCGCCGTCAGCTTTGTATCGCGCTTGCGGAAAGCTGGCGACCTTACCGCAGCTATGCCTGTATTTATCTGTGGCGCTGGCTCGATAACCAACCTAAAATTCAAAAAGAAGAAGCATAACTCATTTGTAATTTTGGCCCTATTAGCGTGTTTTGGTTCAGAACTTCACTGGACCAAGGTTGTTAGGGTGATTGTGGGCATTGTGCGCTGTTTTGGATTTGCGGCGCTTCACCTTATTTTCTCCATATTGGGACGTTAGTTTAGCTTCATCGGGTTGTGGCCCGTCGGAATTTGGGTCGCGTTTGGGAGGATTTATGCCATCATTTCCGCATTCTTATCAGTCGCGGGTCGGTCGTAATCAAGGTCTTGTACCTCAGGTCCGCACCCAGCAACCGCAACAGCAGCGGCGTTCTCAATCGCTGCAGCAGTTCGGTGATCGCGACCTGATGCTGATGGCGGGTTTGGCCAACATCAACACCAAACAAGGCCCCCAACAGCAAAAGGTCGGCGATTTCACACTCGCGCGCGCCCTGGGTGGTTTTGACACCCAATTCCAGGGCAGCGAAACGCGCAATACCTTGACCCCGCAAACCGCCGGCAAAAACGGAATCGACATTCGCCAAGACATTAACGGCGATAGCATGAAGGAAATGATGCGCGGTCGTGAGTTCGCCGCCATCGCCCATGGCTTTGACGGCGACGGGCAAGGCGTCTTTTTGATCAAAAACGTCTCCGACGATCTCAACAATCCCGATCTTCGTCTGTTTATGATGGATAACGGGGTGCCCACCGAGATGGATACCCGCGCCTTGCCCCTCGAAGACCTGATGGGTCGCGGCGGTCGCCTGGTGTTTGGGAACAAAATTCAAACGCCCCAAACCAGTCCGCAACATTTTGGCGGCTCACCGACGCTGGATGTGCTCAATCGCTTCCTGGGCGATCCAAAGATCAGTAAAAATCAATTGGCCGAAACCGCCGTCAACCACTATTCGCAAATGCCCCAAGGCCAACAGAAGGTGCCCGAAAACAGTTTGTTTTCGACGCGCGGCCCCGATCCTCGCTCCGAAAAAGTGGTTTCCGATCCCGGGGTGGTTGAGCGCATGGTGCAAAAACGCGCGCAGCAGCAAGGCAAAATTGCCCCCAAGTTTGATCGTATTCCCAGCCAAATCGGCGGGCTCGGCAACTTGCGCGCCGACGTGGCGCAGTTTGCTTCCAAAACCGAAAACGCGGCTAAGGTGTTGATGACCGGTTTTGATCCGGCGACCAAAACCAACAAAAGTTTTGTGTTTACCCGTGACCAACAGAACCAGTGGGTTCGTTTTGACGGCAAAAACGAGGTAAAACAATCGCCCAAACAGTTTTTGGAACAGGCGTTCGGCCTGACACCGCACCGGGGTAACGGTCCACCACCCACCCAATTTACCGAAACCAGTCTGGTAACCCTGGATCAGTCCATTTATGACATGAAGACCCCGAGTGTCCCGCTTGAGCAAGACGATATAAGTTACCCAACCTTGTCAAAGGATGAAAACCCGCGCACGCGCTACGGGCAGCGGCAGCGCGATGATCGCAGCACGACCGTGACGCCGAAGCAAACGTTGGATGATGAGATCAGTTATCCCACGCTGACGCCGACGCAAAACCCCACCAAACGGCAAACGCCCCAGAATTTAGGGGTTACCCCTTCGCCGATTGAAACCCAGAAAGACGAACACCAGGTGGTGGTTACCCATCCCACCAAGGTCGACCGGCCGCGTATTGATGTGCTTAAAGAGATTCGCAAAGATCACGAAACGATGGTGGAATCGAACCCGACCACCCATCACCAGAGCCAAAAAGAGACGACCTTCATGGATCATTTGATGCCGCCTCAGATCAGCCAACAATTGGAGTCCCTGAAGCGGGAACCCATGCCGCCCAAGGTTTCCCCCTTTGACGATGTGTTGAACTTGGCCAAAAATGATGATTCGCCGCCGATTGTGCTGCGCACCCAAAGTGAGCTGCGCGAGCGTACCAAAAGTTTGGTAAAGGAACAGCGTTCTCTCATTCGCCAGTCAAAAGACGAAATTCAGGCATCCAAGACGCTACGCAAAGAGACGCGAAAGTACCGTCAGGGTGATGTTCAAACCGTGCTCCAAAAGGAGTTGGGGGTCATGAGGTCCGATCTCCAAAGAACGCGCGGGAATTTGAGGCGCGTTATTAGTGGCGTGAACCACCAGGTCACCCGACTGACTCGGGCAAAGGCCAAAACCAACACGTCCATTCGCGGGCTTAAGGCGCAGATTCGCTTGAACGAAAATTTGATCAAGAACCACGAGAATCTGATCAAACTCAATCGGGCCAAGGAGACGCCGCAACTTCAGGAGTTGCGTGAGACGGTTAACCAGGCCAAGATCCAATTGGAACAACTTGAGCGGAAACGCGATGAATTCCAAACAACGATCAATGATTTGGGTAAATTGAAAAAGACCCTGGTGGGTGTGCGCCGGGAACTGCGGGGACACCAGTCGCAAACAGGCCGCAAACTCACCACTTCTTACAAACTCGCTGAAATTGCCCATCAAAACTGGCCGAGTAAACTGGATCGCATTACCCAGCAGATTAATGCTTAATTGAGCTTGGCTTGGTATTTTTCCAACCGAGTTTGGTCACCGGTTTTCTGGTAGAGCCGAACCAACAACAACCAGAGTTCGCGTTTTTCGTGGTGGTGGTAATCAGCCACGCGGTTGAGGATGTCCTCGGCCTGTACCAGCAGCGGTTCCGCCTCCGCGTATCGGCCTTGGTCCAACAAGGCCTGGCCCAACACTTTTTGGGCGCGTGCCGTCATCTGGTGGCCCGCTTGGTAGTGTTGGCGGCAAATGGCCAGGGCACGGCGCGCATGGTCTTCCGCCTCGACTGTTTTTTGCATCTTCAGGAAGTAACGCGCTTGGATCAGGCGGGTTTGGCCGACACCCGGATGGTTTGGATCTAGGTGGCGGGCGTTAATCGCCGAGGCTTCTTCCAGCAGGATGCCCGCCTCGTGATAACGGCGGGTATCGATTAGGGCCGAGGCCAAGTTGTTCATGCTGATCGCCACGGTTGGGTGACTTTGGTAGATTTTGCGTTCCAGGGCGACCACCGTGCGCAGCAAGGGTACCGCTTCCTCGTATTTAAGCTGATCGATCAAGGTGACAGCCAGGTTGTGGACCGTGCTGAGGTAATCAGGGTGATCCTCGCCGACAATGGTGGCGAACAGCGTCATGGCATCGCGGAAGTGGTCCTCGGCGACCGCGTAGCGGCCGCGGTTTTTGTTCACCAAACCCAGGTTGTCGTGGCTGTAGGCCACGTCGATATCGTTGTCGCCCAGCAGGCGACGGCGCATCTCCAGGGCGCGTACATGGAGAGACTCCGCCTGTTCCCATTGATCCAGCTCTTGGTACAGCACGCCGAGGTTGTCCAGCGAGCTGGCCGTGGTGGGATGGTTTTCCCCGAAAAAATGCAGTTTCATTTCGATGGATTTGCGGTAGTGCTGTTCGGCCGCCTCGTAGCGACCGCGCTCGAATTCAAGGATGCCGATCAGGTTCAACGTTTCGGCCACCGTGGGATGGATGAGTCCGAAATTACGTCGCTCCGCGGCCAGAACCAAGGCCATTTCGGCCGCCGCCGTTTTGTAATCGCCATTGCGTTGCGCCAACAGGGCCAAATGTTTGCGGCTGTTCCAGATGGCGGGATGATCGGCTTGAAAGCGTTGTTTGCGGTGCATCAGGACCGCCTTGTGAATGTCGCCGGCAACCTGAAAGCGGCCCCATTCCTGGTAAAGCACCGCCAAGAGTTCACGTGCTTCCAGGGTCAGCGGATGATCGATCCCAAACCATTCGCGGCGTTGCTGTTCCACCGTGCGGAATTGGGCCTCGGCTTCTTCGAAGCGGCCCTCCGCGCTTTGGATCAGGGCGAGTTGGATCATTGCCTGGGCCCGCTCCGGTTCACGAGGCTTGAGGTAGGTTTCGAAGGTGGTTAGGGCTTGGGTTTGCAGGGCCCCGGCGCGTTGGTAATGCCCGCGCGCCAGTAAAAAGTCCGTGGTGTGGTTAATCATTGACGCGTGCTGCAGAGCCGCCGCCCGGGTCTCCGCCTCGTCCGCGGGGAGGCGACGGAAGGCTTCAATTTCGTCTAGCGCCGCCTGGTAAAGCGGCTCCGCCTCTTGGAACATACCGAGTTCGCGGAGAATGCGGGCGTGCAGCAGCACCCCGGCCGCGCGATCCGGGTGGGGTGCCGCCAGGTGCTCGGCACGCGCCGCGTTGCTTTGCGCTATCAGCGTCTTCGCGCCGTGAAATTTTGCTTGGGCCAGGGCGCATTTCGCCATTTGGTATTCCAGCCGCGCTAAATCCAAGGGCGATCCTTGCACCGCTTGGATCGCCCTTGCTTCTTGCAACAGGTTTTCCACCGTTTCGTACAAGCCCAAACTGAGGTGGACTTCCGCCAAGGTTTCCAGCAGTTCCGCGCGCAAGACCGGCTGGTCTTGAAAACGGTTTTGGATGTCACCGACCCCTTTTTTGAGCAGATCCGCCGCCGTTAATTTGTGTCCCCCGGTTACCCGAGGGTCGGCGCCCTTGAAGAGGTCTTTGAGAAAGTCGGTGGCGGCCAGCGCCCGTTCTTGTTCGTGCTGCGCGTGGTCCCGTTCGAGGCGGGCGCGGTCCCGTTCTAGGCGAAGTTGGTGTTGCTGTTGCACCAGGGTGAACATCAGCGCAAATACCAGGGAAAGCAGCGCCCCCGAAACCATCACCGCCGCGCGATGGCGCCGCGTGAATTTTTTTGCGTCGTAAAGGAGGGAGCGCGGTCGAGACTGGAGCGGGAGATCCACCAAAAACCGGCCGATCTCGTCGTGAAGCGCTTGGACCGTCGCGAAACGATCCTGGGGTTGTTTGTTGAGCGCTTTGAGCACAATGGTGTCGAGATCGCCCTGCAGGCGTTTTTGCCAGCGGGTCGGCAGCGGTTCATTCGCCGGCTCTTTGTCTTCGGTGCTGTCGATGGACAAGGTGGGGTCTTCTTTGAGGCGGGCGACTTGGATGCTGGGCCTGGGAGGGTCTAGGTCGCAAACACGTCGGATCGCTTCAATGAGCGGCACATCACGCAAGTCAAAGGGTTTGCTGTCGGTTAGAAGCTGGAACAAAATGACGCCGAGCGAAAAAACGTCTGACGCTGGGGTGAGCGGTTTGCCTTCGACCTGCTCGGGTGAGGCGTAGTCCAGGGTCATGCCGCGGCTGGTGAAATCGCCGCGGTCCCGGTTTGGATCGCGCGCCAACCAGCCGGCGATACCGAAATCGAGTAATTTGGGTTCGCCGTGGGCGTTGACCAGGATATTGGCCGGTTTGAGGTCGCGGTGTAACACATTGTTTTCGTGGGCGAAAGAAACCGCGCTGCATATTTTGCGGAACAGGCGCAGGCGTTGTTCCAGTTCGAGCTGGTTTTCACGGCAATAGGCGTCGACCGGGATGCCCTCCACGTATTCCATCACGAAATAGGGGCGACCCCCGTCGCTGGTGCCGCCGTCCAAAATGGCGGCGATGTTGGGATGGTTCAGGTCGGCCAGTATTTGGCGTTCCCGTTGGAAACGCTCGACCACGTCGCCGCGATCCAGCCCCTTTTTGAGGAATTTGATTGCCACCCACATCGAAAATTCGTGTTCGCGGTTGGCCAGGTAGACGTCGCCCATGCCGCCCTCGCCCAGCATGCGGTGGAGTTGGTACGGCCCGATGCGCACACCCGAGAGCGTACCCGCGTCGCTTAGCAATGTTAAATTTTCAATCACCGCATCCGAGGCCTCGACCCGTGCCTTCACCTCGTGACTCAGGTCGGGGTCCTGTTCGGCGAGTGGCACTAAATAGGCCTCGCGTTCCGCGTGTGGCAAGGCAATGACGGCTTTGACCAAGTTTTGAATGTGGCGTTCGCGTTGGATATCCATGTGCGTGAAGGTCCTGATTTGGTTTGCGGCCGCGGTGATGCGCGCGCCAGGTGGCGGGCGCGCTCAGAAGGGAACGGGTTTGATCTTGCCTTTCTGCTTATCGGTCGGCAAAACAACTCCGTATAGATGTATCGCGGATCACGTTCACCGCAACTGTTCTCGCGGGGGGCGCGCTTGCTAGTCCGCATTTCTCAATAGGATTCGTCGCGAGAAGCTGAAAGCCTTGTGGGTACGAAGATGACGACCAAACCACGGCACAGGGGTCCGACCGTTTGCGGGGGCGACCTTCCTGCCTAGCAGCTGAGGCGCAGGCGGCGCGACCGAGTATGTCGAAAGGCCGCCCGTCGTAATCCCATGGATTGCCCCGTGGCAGAATTCCTTGTGAGACATGCGGGCTAGCTTCCACACCCAATCCATCAGGAGATTCTCCGTAAGGCGCCGGGGGAGAGGGGGCGACGCCATGCCCGGCTTTTTGATGATTTGTGTCGCGTTAGGGGGGGATGCTTGGGGAGGGAATGCTTGGAAGCCCGCGCCGCGCGGGTGACCATGCCGGAGAAACGTGGCGTGGCTCACGTTTTTGACCCTTGCTTTTTACGCGGTGATTTTCCTCGCCGGCCGGCGCATCAGCGTGAACAAGGGTCGCCGGCCGACACTTATCTGTGTTAAAAAAGGCGGGTTCGGCATGTGAGGTTTTTATGGGGCAACAGGAAATTACGCAACTTCTATTAAAGTGGCAAGACGGCGAAACCGGAACCATGGATGAATTGTGGCCCGCCGTGGCTCAGGAGTTGCGCAAGTTGTCTCGCAAGGTGCTGCGCGAGTTTGTTTCTGACAACCATCGCCATGTGGACCTTTGCACCACCGACCTCCTGCACCAAGCCTTCCCCAAGCTGAGCGAATACCGCGGCGACCCGGACCGGCCCTGGCGCAACCGTCGCGAGTTCTACGCGATGGCCAAAAAGATCCTTTTATGGGTTTTGTTGAACCACGAAAAATACGCTCACCGTCACGGCGCCCGTTTTGACGGTGTCGATGTGCCCCAGGACAGTTTGCCCCACGGCGGTCCGCCCCTCGGCCCCGAGCAGCTCATGGGTTTGCAGCGTGCCCTGGATTTATTGGGTGAAATTGATCCCGTCCAAGCACGGATTGTTCAGCTCAGGTTTTTTGAAGACGCGACCATCGACAACATCATCAAAGCAACCGGCATGGGGCGTTCCAAGGTTTTTCTGGAACTAAAAGCCGCGCTCGGCTTCCTTCGCCACAAGCTCACGGCATAAGCCGCGGCATGTCCAAGGAAGGGTTTTGGGCCTTTTTGATTGCGTGACTCTGATCGCGCACCGAGGAAACCAAACCCGTGGCCAAGGCCGCCCCGCGGCAGGGCGACGGAATGCAAGAACCGTCCGTTTTTAGCCCGCATTTCTCAATAGGATTCGTCGCGAGAAGCTGAAAACCTTGTGCGTACGAAGATGACGACCAAGCCACGGCACAGGGGGCCGAGCGTTTGCGGGGCCGACCATTCGGCGTAGCAGCTGAGGCGAAGGCGGCGCGACCGAGTCATGGGGATGGCCGCCCCGCGGAAGGCAAATCCTCGTAATCGCATGGGTTGCCCCGTAGCAGGATTCCTTGTGAGAAAAGCGGGCTAAGATTCCTGAAAAAAAGCGGCGGTCTGAAAATGATGCGGGCGACTTTTTGAGAGTGTGACGTTGCTCACGCTCGAAGTGTGATCTGTCGCGTGTTAGGGAGTAGAAACGCCCCTCGCCGGGACGTTGGCAGCCGACCTTGCCTTCTGTAAGCCATTTAATAGTTTTGGATGTGGTTTTGGTCGGCGCGCGTATTTCGTATCAATTGACCTTATTCAGGAGATCGCTTATGTTCCAGACCCGTTCCCCCATCGTATCGGATATCACACCCGCTAACACCCAGGCTTCCCCCGCGGCCTCCGTTTCAGGACGTCCCAAAAAAACCAAGGCCCTTTTGCCCTCCCCGGTTACGACCAGCGGCATTTCTCAGCCCCTATCCATTCAAGGTTACCTGCGCATGACCCAATGGGCTGAGACCCCGATGGACCGCAATGCGATGCTGATCGAGTTGGCGGCGGCCGCTTTGTCACCACGATCGCGCAACCATGGTGATCGGTTCAAATTGGCCGCTGAAGTCCTGCAACAAATTGAACTGAACCATCTCGAACGAACCTATGTCGTTGCTTGTTGTTTGCGGGTCACCCGGCTTCTGGAAAAGGTTGCCGTACGGGTTGATGCGCTGCCGGAAGAGCGTGCCTTCGCGCTAAACCATTTGCTCGAATTCCAAATTCAGTTGGTTAAAAACGCCGTGGGTCAGGCTTTGAAAGACCGGGTTTTTTCCGGCATGTTTGCCGCACTTGGTTTGCGTTTGCGCCAAGCTGAAACCTTCGCCGATAAATTGGATTGCCATTTTTATCGGTGTTACGCCCTTAACGGTCAAAGTGATTTGACCGCTGCCGACAAAATGCATCGCTTTACTGCCGAGGCCGAACGCATTGCCGCTTTGGTTGAGGAAACGACAACGCAGAGCGAATGTCAACTGGTCGTGTTGCAGTTGCGCTGCGTGGTGTCCATGGCCGCCAAGCTGGTGGCGGGCGAGCCTCGTTTTCTACCCGCTGTCGCCCGCATCCGTGAATTATTGGAAGGTTTGGGCGGCGAGCGGGCCGTGGCCTAACCTCCATGAACCCAAGGCGCCTGCTTCTTGACCTGTTGTTGGGGGCGTCCGCGCGGGCTGCTGTTCGGGGCGGTCAATGTCGGCGTGCCGACACATTAATGATGATCTATCCGGCCGGCCACATTTCCCCGCGCCCTGTGCCGTCTCTTTTTCCAGAGGGGAGGGGGGGGCGCAAGGAAAGGCCGGGCAAGTCGAGGCGCCCCGTTCATCACCACCATTGAAAGCACCCTCATTTGGAAGTGTTTTTTCTGATTTTTTGCGCCCATCCAATCTCCGCACTTTTTGATTC
Source organism: Acanthopleuribacter pedis (assembly GCF_017377855.1). Classification (GTDB taxonomy): domain Bacteria; phylum Acidobacteriota; class Holophagae; order Acanthopleuribacterales; family Acanthopleuribacteraceae; genus Acanthopleuribacter; species Acanthopleuribacter pedis. Next base: position 11,088 of record NZ_JAFREP010000028.1, on the reverse strand, counting down.
CGACATCACCAAGTAATGGTGGGTCGGCACCTGTCGAACCCGTTTGCCACGCGTTATGCGCTTGGGCAAAAATCCAGACGAAATCCAATCGCCGGCGATTCGAAAGAAAAAACCCGGCAAGCCGGTTCGAGAACCATGCTTGCCGGGCCCGTTTGGGAGACTGACAGGATAAAACGTTGCTTAGCGTGCCGCGTTGCTGTTCATGCCGCGGTTTCGGCTGCTGTCGTTGACTTGGGCACCGTCGCGCATGCCGCTCGTGTGGCACCAGCCCTCTTTGTGGCCGCCGTTGTTGGCGCCGGACAATTGACCCGCCCAGCGTTCCGTGGTGCCGTCCTCTGGATCGTCCAGGACGAACTCAGCCGCGATGTGGCAGTAATCCCAGCGCCACCATTTATCCGTTTCGGAGGTGGTGAAGTAGGTGACCTTTTGCCGTGCCCAAGAGGGGATGCCGGACAACCAAGCGCGGGCGCCGTCGTAAGTCAGGTCTTGGTTCGTGCCGCAAGAGATGCCGAAAATGTCGCCGATGGCCGCGATCAGACCCGCCAAACTCGTGCCTTGGTACGGGGTGCCGACGCTTTGGATTAAACGGTTGCCGGTTGCGTTGTCCAAACCACTCCAGTAATAAGTGTACAGGTGCAAGGCCGCCGCGCCGCCTTGGCTGTGGGCGACAATGCCGTAAGAAGACATGCCGGAGCCCTGGCTTGCAATCAAGCGGGCGAACGCATCGTGAGAGCGGTTTTGCTTGGGATCGTTGAAGCGCTGGAAGTTGGTGAAGTCACTGCCCGGCCAGCTATTGCTGCCGCAGAATCCGTGGACCAGGAATAACCCACCCGCCTTGTTGCTGTTCTCGTTCAGGCTCGCGGGTTTGGGGCCCATCAACATGTCGCGGTCGATCCCTTTGAAGCGCGCCGCCTCGGGAAATTCGATGTCGTTCTCGACCACGTTGACCTGGTCTTGTTCCAGCAAGGTTACGTAGGTGCTGGGATCTTCCAAGCGAATGTTTTTCAGAACCAGAGGGGAAACGACCCCGGCACGTGCCAACCAACGGCTGTCCATACCCAGCTCGATCATGCCGTCTTGAATGGCGACCATGCCGCCAATCCAGTTCACCGGTTTCAATTCGCCGTCTTTGCCCGTGCCCCATACCTCGGCATAAGCGCGGAAATGGCGGTTTTCGCCGGAGTAGTCTTGGGCGGGCAGCCAAACAGACAGGCGCGTGCCGTGGTTGTTGGTGAGTTGCACCGCCTCGGGGCGCCAGTCCAGGCTAGGATTCAGCACTTCAATGCCGCTTAAGCTGGTGCGGATGAACGGCTGACCGAAATGGTTCAGGCCGCGGGCGATGATGGTGACCCGGTGTTTGCCAGGTTCAACCGGTTGCCATGCACCGATGACAGCACCCGCATCTTGGTGGGTCATGTCGAGGACGACCTTTTCACCCGAGGGGGAAACGATCTCCGCTTGAATCGCGCTTAAGCTGCCCGCCGGTTTGGCCGAAAGCGCCACCTCTTGATCACGCAAGATGCTGCGAACATTGAGTTCGAGGGTTTCGCCAACCAAGAAGTTGCGGTTGTTCCAGAAGGTGTGGATGCCGAAGTTGTTGTCGGTGGTAACCAAAAGGTAACCATGGGGATCGCTGGGCGCTTTTTCCATGGCGCTGTCGGCTTCAATCGAGAAGAACCAATCGCCCGCGGGTGCCTCGGGTACTTGGTAGAAGGCACCGGGGATGCCGTTGTTGAGCACTTCCACGTCGCCGGTTTCCATCGTCTCGGATACATCTTCTAACAGCATGGGCCGTTTTTGACCGGGTTGCCACGCTTTAATCTGCCAAGGGTTACCTTGGTTGAGGACGAGGACTTTCAGGTTTTGGTGGCTGTCGATCGGTAATTGGCCGTGCCAACTGAACGCCCGTTTTCCATTAAGGACGTGTTCGGTCAATTCAACGGGAAGAATGGCTGAGAAAGAGCGCTCGCCGAGTGTCGCTTGCTCGGGTTGCTTGTTGCGGAACGAATCAGGCGCGCCGGCCAATTGTTTCGGAACCAGGCTGTGTGCAAAAAGGGAAGCCGTGAGCAGCATGGCTGCTGCCAGAATGCGGTAGCAATTTGAAAACATGTAAGATAACTCCTCGTCTTGGGGGACCGTGGGTCCCGTGCTTTGGAAACAGGAGCCCTGAACATAGAGACAGGGGCATCGAAGTGAAGTGATGGGCAAACACATCGGGTTTGCATCAAACTCGGATCAGTGAACGGTCCAAGGCGTAAAAAATGAATTGGCGCTCATTGTAATTCTTGTGTAAAACGAAGTAAAGAATAAAAGGTGTCACCCATCGGGATCTTTCAGCCTGAAAAACGAGACTTCAACGTGGTTTCAGCGAACTGTTATTGATATTTCAGCGATAGTTTCTCTGGTCTAACCAGCTGCTAACTAGACCTTAAGTAAGGCTTTAGAAGCCAGAAGCTTGTCTTTGGCTGGATTTTCTCGTTGGGGGTGTTTTTTCACCTGAGAAGTAAGGTGATTTCATTTTACGCCGGTTGATTTTGTGATAAAGGACACGTTTTCCGGTTGGCGGCCTTGTGTAAACACTGCCCGCTAGTGGGGTTTTTCCTCGGAGCGGAGGTTGTGGTGTTAAAAAGTTGTTAAGTGAAAAATAAGTTGTGAACCAATTGGAAAATAGGTGGTGTTGCGCTCACCAGTCCTCTAGAATAGATACCGGCACAAGAGGAGGGGAGGCGATGGGTGATTTAGAGGTATTGCAACAGCACCACGGCCGGGGTGCTTTGTCGAATCGCGACGGTCGGTTCGAAAAACAGCAAAACCATCTTTTTGACGATGGCTGGGGAACCTTGGAGGATGCGCTTTTCTCACCCCCGCCGATTCAGACGCGGGTTCACCGCGATGCCACTAAAACAATCATCAACCGAAATCAGAGCCCGGATATTCCGTTCGACCAGTCGATAAACCCCTATCGGGGTTGTGAGCACGGTTGTATATATTGTTATGCGCGACCTACCCATGCTTATTGGGGGTACTCACCCGGCTTGGATTTTGAGGTGCATCTCTTTAAGAAAGAAAACGCCGCCGAATTATTGGAAGCGGAACTTCGCAAGCCAGGTTACCAATGTAAAGCTGTCACCATCGGCGCCAACACCGACCCGTATCAACCCATTGAGCGCCGTTACCAAATAACCCGATCCCTGCTTTCGGTTTTTCACGCTTACCGGCATCCGGTTGCCCTTATTACCAAGTCGGCGTTGGTGATGCGCGACTTGGATTTACTTGCCGAAATGGCCGCGGACGGTTTAGCCCAAGTATTTGTTTCCGTGACCACGCTTGACCCGCGGCTTGCGCGCCGTATGGAACCCCGGGCCGCCACGCCGCAACGGCGCTTAGAGGCTGTCGCCGCCTTGGCCGCCGCCGGCGTGCCGACCGGGGTTATGGCCGCGCCGATGATTCCCGCGCTCAACGACCATGAATTAGAGGCGCTTTTGGAAGCCGCTGTTGGTCACGGCGCTGAATTTGCCGGTTACGTCATGTTGCGTTTGCCGCTTGAGCTACAAGACTTATTCCGTGAATGGCTGGACACCCACTATCCAGATCGCGCCAACCATGTGTTTAGCCTGGTTCAATCCGTGCGTGGTGGTAAAAACAACGACCCTACCTTCGGCAAGCGGATGCGTGGGACGGGAAACTACGCCCAGTTGCTGTCGCAGCGCTTTAAACTCGCTTGCCGGCGATTCAAGCTGAACCAAGTTCGACGAGAACTCCGCGTCGATCTTTTTCAGCCGCCCCCACGCGCGGGCGACCAAATGGCCTTATTCACCTGAGGTTGCCGGCCTTTTCCCGCTTAACGCGTGCTCACCACCGAGTAACGATGGTGCTTTCTAGGTTTAAACCCAGCCTTGCCCTGGATCCCCCTGGAACACACGCCGGACCCGTTCTCTGATGCAATAGTGCGCAACCGATCAGGGGTCTATCCAAAGAGCATATCAACCCTAAAAGCCGCGACCCAATGATCGCGTGGTTATACAAGCGCCCCCGGCGGCCGATCTTTGGGCGACCTGCAGGCAACAATCGATGGCTTTTTCGGAAATGCCGACCAACCAAGGCCGTTCTCTCGCTATCCTGGTGTTAGCCCGCATTTCTCGCAAGGATCCCTCGCGAGAAGCTGAAAGCCTTGTGAGGTCGAAGATGACGACCAAGCCACGGAACAGGGGTCCGACCTTTCGCGGGCCCGACCTTTCGGCCTAGCAGCTGTGGCGAAGGCGCCGCGACCGAGTAAGGCGGCCGGCCGCCCCGCGGAAGGCAAACCCTCGTCATCGCATGGCTTGCCCGTAGCAGAATTCTTTGTGAGAAATGCGAGCTATAATGACGCCACCCTGAACGGAGGCCCCATGTGTACCCTTCTCATCGCGTATCAAGTCCATGATGCGGTACCCCTCGTCATCGCCGCCAATCGCGATGAATTTTACAAACGGCCCACCCAGCGTTTGGCCTTTTGGGATGACCACCCCGACCTGCTCGCGGGTCGTGATTTGGAACAGGGCGGCACCTGGTTGGGTGTTTCCAGGCACGGCCGTTTTGCCGCCTTGACCAATTTCCGCGATCCAGCCGCCGTCCTCGAGCAGGCGCCCTCGCGCGGGCTCCTTGTTCGCGATTATCTCGCCCACCACCAGTCCCACGACGCCTTTGTCCAGCGACTTTGCGCGGAAGGTGCGCGGTACTCCGGCTTTAACCTCATATTTGGTCGCCTCGACGCCTTGTTTTACTTTTCCAATCAACAGGCAGGCGGCGTTGAACCGCTGACGCCCGGCTACCACGGGCTCAGCAATCACTTGCTCAATGCGCCCTGGCCCAAGCTTCGAAAGGGGATGGACGGCTTGCGTCGTTGGCAACCCGGGCAGCAAGGTCAAGTTTTATTTGATCTTCTTGCCGATTCAGAAACCTTTCCCGATGCGCTCCTGCCGCGAACCGGTGTCCCCATGGCGTGGGAGCGCTTGCTTTCTTCTCTCTATATTGAAAGCCCCGTCTACGGCAGTCGTGTCGGTTCGCTGCTTACTTGGGAGAAAAACGGTCGGCTCACGCTAGAAGAACGGAGCTATGGGAACGGTGACGGCCCTCATGAGCCACGTCGGTTTGAGCTGGCCGTCTCATTGGCGAACATGTAAACAACCGTCAGTCATACCGCGGCTTCCCATTCGGGATTGCCTTCGAAATCCCCCGCAAACACGCCGCCCCTGCCGATGGCGCTGTTTTGCTTTGGACCTTTTCACGGGCTTCCTCTATAATGATGTAAACCTTCCGTTTCGAGACAGTTTCAACTTGCCTTTACGTGATGCACCTATGACCAACAACGTCACGAGATTCGTCAAGCGTTTGCCCCAGTTCTTAATTGCGGCTTGCAGGGCAACGCTGTGTCTCGCCCTTCTCTTCGGTTTTGCGCCCGTCGCCGCGAAAGAACAGCAATTGATTCGCTTCCAAAGATTCGGGAAAAACGAAGGTCTTTCGCAACTTACCATTTTCGATCTTTATCAAGATTCTGAAGGGCTGTTGTGGATCGCCACCGAGGACGGCCTCAATCTTTTCGATGGTTACCAATTCCAGGTTTTTCGCCATCAGCCGCGGCTCGAAGGTTCACTTACCAGCAGTTATGTCATTGCGGTGACCCAAGATCAGGACGGCATGCTCTGGGTTGTTGTTCCCGAATCGGGTTTGGATCGCTTGGATCCCCGGCAAGGAACCGTGACCCACCATGCGCTTCCCGCTGATCTGCCCCTCATTCCGCTCAGCCTGAAGCAAACTTCGGTTCAAATGGACGATGCCGGTCGCTTGTGGATTGCATCCGTGAATGGTGTGATCTATTTTGATACGCGTCGGCAGACATGGCACGAATTATCAACCCTCACCGGGGGACTTAACGAGTCGCAAAAGCAGGCGCTTTTCGAAAGCACTGCAGCCGGTTTTAACGCCATCCATGGTGATGGATCGCGCCTGTTCTTGGGGGGACCAAACGGGTTGTTGGTACTTTCCTTTAGCGGGGAACAATTGACCGACAGTACCGTGATCCCTCTCTCGACCGATGACGGCGTTTCGGCCGCCGTCCTGGCTTTAGAGCGAGAGAACGACGAGGTTTTGTGGATTGGCACGGACCGTGGGCTCTACGAAATGCCGCTCACCGGTTCCCTCGGGGTCGGCCTACAGCGAAAACGCAATTTGGAGGGGCTTGCCGAGGTCCGTTTTCTGGCTTGGGATCACGACGACTTTTTGTGGCTGGGCTCCGCCAACGCACTTTTTCAATACAATCCCAATTCGGAACAGGTGTTGCGTATTCGCTCGCAAGAAGATCGTAGCCGCGAATTCTCCGAGGACGGTTTAACCGGTCTCTGGGTGGATCGTGTCGGCAACCTCTGGGTGGGAACCCTCAATGCGCTTTATCTGTATTCGGAGCAATCAAAACGGTTTACGACCTTTAGTCACGATCCCAATGACCCGGCGTCCCTTTCTCATCCCTTTGTGTGGAGTTTTTTGGAAGATCGTCCCGGATACCTTTGGGTTGGTACCGGCGACGGGTTGGACTACTTTGACTTATTTACCTACCGAGTCGAACATTTTAGTCATGATCCCAATGATCCCACCACCATCGCGGAGGGAATGGTGCGGTGTTTGGCGCGAGACGCCGAGGAAAACCTCTGGGTGGGGACGCGAAATGGTCTTAGTTTACGCCGTGCACAACAGCAAGGCTTTGAAACCTTTCGCCACGACCCAGAGCAAGACACGAGTTTGAGCCATGATTTCGTCCTCGCTTTATTGGCTGATCAGGGGGGGGTTGTATGGGCCGGCACCCGCCATGGGCTGAGTCGCTATCAGCGGGAAACCAATGACTTCAAGGTTTATCACCATGACGCGGAGGACGATCTCACCCTTTCCGATAGCATGATTACCGCGCTGGTGGATGATCGCCCGGGTCGTATTTGGGTCGGAACGGTGCGTGGCCTCAATCGGATGGATACCCATACCGGTCGCGTCCGTCGCTTCTTTCACGATATCCATAACCCCAACAGTTTGAGCCACAATACCGTTACCGCGTTCCATAAAGGCCGCGACGGTTCGCTCTGGGTCGGCACCCTCGCCGGGCTCAACAAACTGATGGATCCCCGCGAGGGCGTGTTTCGTTATTACGGCCGCCGCGACGGTTTTCCCAACGAAACCATTTACGCCGTGGTGGAAGATCAACGCGGCGATTTATGGATCAGTACCAATATGGGCATTGTCTTGTTTGAGCCGGAGCAGGAAACCATCCGTACCTTCGATGTGTATGACGGCTTGCAGGCCAACGAGTTTTCCGTGGGGAGTGGGTACCGCAATGCCGGCGGCAGTATTTTCTTTGGCGGTGCCGGCGGTTTTAACCAGTTTGCCGCGAGCAAGGTTCGGGAGGACGTCTCCCACCAACCCACCGTTTTCTCTTGGTGGCGCAACGGACCCGTCTTATCTTCAGCGGAACGCAACGGCGCCTTTCGCCCCATCGCCCAGTATCAGGACGTTTGGCAGTTGAACCCCGAGGATCGCTATCTGGCCGTTTCCTTCGCCGCGCTTTATTATTCTCGTTCCGACAACATTCGTTATGCCTACCGTTTAAAAGGATACGATCCCGACTGGATCTATGCCGATCCCAGTCGCCGTGAGGCCGTTTACGCCGAGCTTCCCCCCGGCGAGTACGAAATGGAAGTCAAAGCCACCAACTGGAATGGTGATTGGGGTGAAGTCACCCGCAAACCCATTCAGGTTTTACCCTTTTGGTACGAGTCGGTTGTGACCCGATTGTTGGCCATGTTGCTGTTGCTTGGTCTCGTAGGTTCCGTCACGCTTTATGCTTCCCGTGCTTATATTAATGAAAAGCAACTACGGGCGCGCCTGCTCGAAATGGATCGGCTCAAGGACCAATTTTTGGCCAACACGTCCCACGAGCTGCGCACCCCGTTGAACGGCATTATCGGCTTGACCGAATCTTTGCTCGACGGCGTGGCCGGCGAGCCCAACACCGTTATGCGCAAGAACCTTAAAATGATTATTTCCAGTGGCCGACGCTTGGCGCGTCTCGTGGATGACATTCTCGATTATTCGCGTTTACAGCGGCACGGCCTGGAACTGCGGTTGTTCCCCACCGACCTACACCGCACCGCTGAATCCGTTTTCTCGATTGTAAAAGGGCTTGTCGGCGGGAAGCCGCTTGAGTTGCAAAACGAGATTCCCGATAACTTCCCGCCCGTTTTGGCCGATGCCAACCGGCTTCAACAAATTCTCTACAACCTTTTGGGGAACTCGGTGAAGTTTACGGAACAAGGCGTGATTCGTCTTCATGCCCAGGTGAATGGGGAGCGGGTGATCGTCCATGTCAGTGATACTGGTTGCGGGATTGATCCCTCCCAGCAAGAGGTTATTTTTCAATCATTTCAGCAGGCCGACGGCCATACCGCCCGTATCCACACCGGAACCGGGATCGGGCTTGCCGTCACCAAGCAGTTGGTTGAACTCCACGGTGGGGTGATTAGTGTTGATTCCGAGTTAGGGCGAGGGGCTACCTTCTCCTTCACCTTAGCCCTTGCCGAGGGTGGTGAAACCAGCAGTGAGGCGCCCACCGAACGCGTGGCCCAGCACACCTATTTGCCCCCGCATACACCTGATGGGCAAACCCTCAGCTTTGGGACCCGCACCATTGGGCTGCAATCGCCCATGCAGCCCGGTTCGCCCAATATCTTATTGGTAGACGACAATGACGTGAATCGGGCCGTGCTGGTTAACCATCTGTCGATGCGGAACTTCAACCTCACCGAGGCAAAAGACGGCAAAGAAGCGCTTAAAATCTTGGAAGAAAATCAAGACTTTCATATTGTCTTGCTGGACATCATGATGCCGGATTTGTCGGGGTACGATGTCTGCGCCAAGATTCGCGAGCGGTTTTCGATGCAAGAGTTGCCCATCATTTTCTTGACCGCCAAGAACCAGCCCGACGATCTTGTTCGCGCTTTTAAGATTGGCGGCAACGATTTCCTCTCGAAACCCGTCTCCAAACCGGAGTTGCTGGCGCGGATTCGCACCCATCTCGATCTCATGTACATTAACCGCAATCTCGAGAATTTGGTTCGTGAACGCACCGCCGCGCTGCAACAGCGCAACCTGGATCTTAATCAGAAGTACCGCGAACTCGAATCCCTCAACCAAATCGTGCAGGCGATCAACCGCGAGGTCGCTAGCGAACGTGTCTTGGAAACATTGTTAAATCAGGTATTTAATATGTTCTCCGGGGTCGATCGCGCGCTGATTATTTTGTTTGACCGGGCCATTCACGAGTTTTCGGTTAGCGCCGCCTTGCATTACCCGGCTTCCATTTTCAGTCAATCCTTGGATGAAACGCGCTTTGCCCTCCTGTTGAGTCGAGATCCGGCACAACTCAAAGAGCCCGTCTTTTTGGGTGATCCTGACCGAAGCGAGCTCGATTGGTGGCCGTTCCAGCCGCCACGCGCCGTTATGGTCATGCCACTCTGGCTGGAAGGTCGCCTGGCCGGAGGTTTGCTCCTGGAATCACTGGCCAACGAAAAGGCGTTTAGCAAAAAGGACTTGGAGCGCCTGAATTTGTTCCGTGACCATACTCTAACCGCGCTGATCCGCCTGCGCACCCTCACCGACCTCATGAACGCCCAAACCGCGGTCATTCGCAACGCACACCAAGCCGGGATGGCCGAATTGGCGCGTTATGTTCTGCACAACATGGGGAACAACCTCAACGGGCTGAGTGTCTCTTGTCACCTGATTGAAGAACGGCTCGGTAACCGGCGTTGGCTGGTGGGATTACAGCGGCTGGTGGAGAATCTTAGTCGCGAAAAAGAACGGCTACCCGCCTTTTTGGCCGAGGAAGGCGGTACCGCGCGTTTGATCGGCGGCCTGGAGGCCGTGGTGAAAGCCGCCGAAGAACAGCTTGATGTGATTGGTCGAGAATCGCGCGCCATTAATGAGAAAGTGGACCAGACTAACGCCGCCATTCGCCAGCAGTGGCAGCGAATGGGGTCCCGCGTGTTAAAAGAATCGACCGACCTTAATGTCTTGGTGCAGGAAGCATTGGGTTTGGATTGGTATCTTTACCAGAAAAACCAGATCACGGTGGCACGTGAACTTCATCCTGTCCCCAAGGTGGCCATCGAACGCTCACGGACGTTGCGCACGCTGTTGTGCTTGTTTGAGAATGCGCGCGAATCGGTGGTTTCTAAACATGGCGAGAGCGGTGGCCGCATCACCTTGGTTACCCAGGCCGATGAGAATTGGGTTGTTTTCCAACTAAAAGATAACGGCGTCGGTCTCGACCAAGATTCCCTCGAGCGTGTCTACCAGCAAGGATACTCCACCAAACCCGGCCGGGAGGGTTTTGGGTTGCATTATGCGGCGGCGGCCATGAAAGACGGTGGTGGCAAAATTTCGATTGCCAACAACGAAGGGGACGGGGTCACCGTCACGCTGTCTTTTTCACGGGCAATGCCCTCGGAGACTCAGGAGACCGAGATTGTCGAGAGCGCTTCGGCCACACCACCCGATGAAATCAAATAAAGGCAACACCTTCTCGTTGTTCAACGTGTCGTGAAGGCCCGGCGCGGTGGCACCTTTGGGACAACCCGTCCAGGGCGGGGTGCGGCCTATTCTCCTTCTCCTGACGCACCAAGCGAACCTTGGGTTTCGCTGTTTCTCGCGGGAACCACGAGGAATGTGCTGAAGGCGGCAGGGGAGACGGCCGAGGTATCACCCCGGTGTCGGTTTTTTGGCCGCGGCGATTGTGTTCAGCATCGCCGGTGATCCTCGCCGCTTCAGGACAGGCCGCCAGTGTGGCTCATGGGCGGGAGTTAGCCCACATTTCTTACCAGAATTCGTCGCGAGGTTTTGAAATCGCTTTGAGTACACAGGTTACGACCGAAAGCAAACGGTGCGTGGCCCAAGCGTGAACAGGAATTTCAGAAGGCGAGCATAAGGATCAGCGGGAGCGGTGTCAATCCCAGAGGCAAATGTTTGGTGCCATCGCTACCAGGTTGGAATACCACCGCGCATCCTTGA
>NZ_JAFREP010000027.1 GCF_017377855.1 Acanthopleuribacter pedis | reverse complement strand
CCATTATTTAATGAACGAATCGTTTCACGCTGAACCCGAATCAGACCCAGAAGAAAATCGAGCACGGCCTGCTGACGCGTTTCCACCTTCCCCAAAAACAAAACCAACCACAAAACGTTCAGCCACGTCATCGTTTCTCCTCCATAAACATCCAGGTAACATGAACCTTCGTTGATTCACAACGAAAGACAGAAACAGGCGATCTCCCGAAACCCAAGCGGGGTGTTGCACCATTGCAGTATCCCGCCGATGAGTGGGACGGGGCGATCTTCAAGCCAAACGGCAAGGATACGCTGGGCACCGCCCACTTCAACCGTTTCGGCGAGGTCGTCGGCGGCACCCGTTTGGGTACCGAGCAAACCGTGGAACGCGACGGTTTGGGCCGGGTCACCGCAACCACGCTGGGCAACCAATCGGCCACGTTCCAGCACCTCACCGTCGGTAACCGCGTGGTGGTCGCGAGCGAGGATGAGGCAAGCGATACCGCCTGGCGCGAAGCCTACGACGAGCGCGGCTTGCTCCGTGAGGTCACCGTCGCCAAACCCATCGCGGCGACCACGCGGTTTACCTACGATCCCTTGGCTCGTTTGGTGAGCGTGGTGCGCAGCGAGGGGCCGGCCGTGGGCACCACCCGTTACAGCTACTTCGAGGATACCGACATCGTGACGCGGGTGACCGGCCCCGCCGGCATCAGCCAGAGCCAAAATGTGGTAATTGGGGACGCCGGTATCGAGATCACCCGCGCGGATGCCACCATCGCGGGCCAAACCGACACCGTGCCGATCACCATCAGCGCCGACGGTTTGACCGTGCAGCACGAGCTGGGCGGGGTTGGCACCGCCGTCACCCAGTTGGACGGCTTCGGGCGGCCGACGGAAACCGGGGCCGGCGAAACCAAACAAACCACGACCTATGCCGAGGGCGAAACCACCACGACCGACGGCTTTAACGGGCGCACCGCCACGCTAAAGGTCGAAGATCCCTACGGCATCAAACAAAGCATCAGCGTCAAAGATCAAAAAACCGGCGACACCCGCGCGGCAAGCTCGGAAGTCACTTTTGACAGCACGGGCATGATCGCCAAAACCACCCAAGGCGGGCAGGAACGAAGTGTCCGTGTGAACGGTGAGGGCGAGATCGAGGAGATCCGGGTCGGCGACCGGGTGGTTACCTTGACCGATTACCACGCGAGCGGCGCACCGGGTTCGATCAGCATCGGGCGCGACGGGGTTACTGGCAACACGACCGCTTCCACCGAGTACGACAGCCACGGCCGGCCGACTTCCGGCACCGATCCCCACGGCCACGCTTGGTCCCTCACCTACAACGACAACGGCCAGGTGGCGACTTATACCCATCCACGGGGGATGGTGTTCGATTACGCGTACCATCCCGAGCTCGGCATCCTCAACCGGGTCAGTACCAACGAGCCCAACCGGACCGACAGCGAGCTGGTTCTGTTCGCGCGTGGCGAGGGTGACAGCGGTTTGCTGAGCGGTACCTTCGGCAATTGGCTGGGTCATCAGCAACAGATCGGCATCGATGTGGGCGACAACAACAAGGGCGTCACCCTCACCGAAACCACCACCACGGCCGGCAGCGCCAAACGCGGCGTGACGCGTAGCCTGCGTTTGGAAGAAGGAACCGGCTTGCCGACCCAAGCCGAGGGCCCAAGCGGCACGACCCGCTTCAGCCATGAAGCATTCGGCAACAAAAGCTAGGTCACCCTGCCCAACGGTGCCACCGTGGGTCGTGAAAACGATGGATTCGGCACCGCGCTGCGCAACACCCGCAACGGGTTAACGCAAACCCAGGTGCGTCGCGACGAACGCGGTCGGGTTGTCGGCATGCGCACGCCCAACCGCGAGATCAACCTCACCTACGACAAGGCCGCCGACGCCTTGGCGCGCATCGACGGCCTAAAAGAACCCATCGCTTTCTCCAACTTCAACCATCTCAGCCAGCCGGGTCGGGCCGATATCGGCAACGGCCGTTTGGTGATGGAGATGGAATACCACGGCGGCGGTCGCCTCAGCTGTGTGACCGAAACCAGAAAAGGCGGACTGAGCACAACGCGCACCTACAGCAGTTTCGGTGACCTGAGCAGCATCCAACGGGGCAATCAACCCGCCGTGTCCTACAGCTACAACCGCTGGGGCGGCGTGGCGAGCATGCGCTACAAAGGTCAGGACTACGAGGTATTTGGCAACGGCGCATCGGGCAAGCTCAACTTCCCCGGCGACGTCACCGCCGACATCGATTCCAAGGGCCGTTTAATCGAAGTACAACGTCCCGGCCTGGCCCTCAAAGAATTGACCTACAGCGACGACGATCAACTGGACCAGCTCTTTTTTGGTGGGCAATTGCTTCGCGACTACGATTACCGTAACGGTGATCTCAGCGAGATTCGCGTCGTCAACGCAAACGGCCCCGAGGACCTGTACGCATACCAATACGACGAACACGGCCGCCTGAGCACCATCCTCGAAAATGGCGCGGTGTTGGCAGCCTGGACCTATCCCGACCCGGACAACAGCGCCGGCCAGGACCCGGATCAACGCTTCGTGGACGGGGAACGGGTGCTGAGTTACACGGATGGAAACGGGGTGTTGCACCGCTACGGCTACGATGCATACGGGTACACCAACCGGATCGACATCGAAGGCGGCCCCACCTTCCACTACCGCCGCGACGACGCGGGTAACCTGCTGGAACTGCAATCAAGCGGGATGGCCGTAACCTACACGGATTGGCAAGAAGGCTTACCGGCGACCATGACGTGGGGCGACGGCACGCGTTTCAGCATCGACCGCGACAGCAACAACAACCTGCAGCGCATCGCCGACGACGCCGAGGTCTTCGTCCTCGACCTCACCTGGCGATCGGAAACGGCAAGCGGCGACCCCTGCGAATCAGGCGGATCAGAAGACAAACAACTCACGCGAGTAGAACGAAAAGCAGGGACCTTCAGCGAAATCATCGAACCCAGCTACAACAGCGACGAACACCTGACCGGCGTCACCATCAACCGCAACAGCAACGGCGTCACCGACCAAATCCAAGAAAGCTACGGCACAGTGCAAAATCAACTGCTGGGCGGCCTAACCCGCCTGCTCAACAACCAAGTGCTGGTAGATGAGCAATTGGCGGCCGAAGCGGGCGCGGACAACCGCCGCATCCACCAACGCATCGGCGCAACGGGCGCCACGGAGCCAAGCGGCACCGACCAATACAGCTACGATCCGGTGCTGGGCAACTTGCAACAAATCAACCGCCGCGACGGGACGGTGCGCACCTTCGTATGGGACGGCTTCCGCCGCCTGCGCGAGATCTGCGACGAAGGCAACCTAACCGCCCAATACCACTACGATCACCAGTACCGGCGCATCCGCGCCGCCACCCAACACCACCCACAACCCCTGGCTTTCGCCTACGAGGGCAGCAAAGTCATCGCCATCGGCCTGTACGAGGGACCGGGTCAAGTCCAATGGACCCACGCCATCGGCCAAGGCCCACTCGGCCCGGCCTTCATCAAAGACCTGACCGGCGCGGGCATGGACTACCACATCTTCACCGACCACCTCGGCACGCCACTGGCGTACAAAAACACCAACACGGGAACGATTTACATCAACCCGCGTTCACCCTGGGGCGAATCCCTGGCCAACACCCCAGCGCGAGGTTCCCCCTACACCACCCAAAACTTCAGCCTCCCCCCGGACCCCATCTTCCCAACAATCCCCCTCGGCCTAAGCGGCCACCTCGAAGACAGGGACACCGGCCTAACCTACATGCACCACCGCTACTACGACCCGCGGCTAGGCCACTTCCTAAACCCGGACTTCCGCGCCCCCGACATCTACGACCCCAGTACCTTCACCGAACCGTACGCGTTCGCTGCCGGCAACCCGATAATGTTCTGGGATCCGAATGGATTAATTTCCACTGGTGATTTTCTCGAAACGGAGATGACAAACCTTGCGGTGGAGTACAGCGAAGCTAAAACAATTGGAATGAAGTTCGCTGTTGGATCCACGGCAGTTGCGCTTGGAGCTGTTCAGGGTGGTTACCAAGTCCTTAACTTGTTGACTTGGGGATCGACGGAACGTTTGAGTAAATCCACCGATGATTATTTGGTTGGCAAAGTTGGCGCTGGGGAATATGCTCTACAAACCGTCGGCAATTTATCAACCATGGGTGCAGCCCTGACTTTTAATTTTCTTGGTGGCGGATTAATCGTCAATGGTTTGGCAAAAGTTGGCTTGACTGGGATCGGTGGAACGACATTAGCCGGTTCAATCACAGGTATGGGTGATGTCTTAGGAAACGATGGTTTTGCAAACCTTTATGGAGAAAGATCAGGTCTTTCGGATTGGAAAGTTTACCTTAGCGGCGCTGTATTAGGCGGTGGAGTAGGTTCTGTTGGTTATTATTTGAGTGACTTGAACCACATTCTCAACCAGGCATACATCGGAGATTCTTCTGGGTTAAACAAGATCATTAAGGAGTTAGAGTACCCTGTAATTCCGGTAAGGAAAGATCTTTTACCTCCTAGAAGAATAAATTACCAATCTGATCAGTTTGGGTTATATGTTTTCGTTCGTACGATCAAACCAAAATAATCTATGGAGGATTTCGCGAGATATGTCGTTTCGAGTGAGCATTGGGGCGGGGTTACCGCAGGACAGGCAGGAGGAGCTGCTAAAATCCAAGCTCATGCCGCAGGGGAATTGCATACCGATACATGGTACAGGTTTGTTACTGAGGTTGAGCTATACCCGTTTTCCACAAGAGGCTATGCTGTCTGGCATAAAGGAACAAAGGGTATAACTTATAAAGGAACCAAGAAAAATGATCAAGATATCGAGGTTGATTTTTATGGTTTTGACACTATCGTAATAGAAGTTTCGGAATCCCTTAAAAGCTACTTGTCAAAAGATCATCTAGAGCTTATCGAACAAAACAGAAAAAAGTTTCTTGAGTTCATGAATGGAGGCCAAAAATGAAATCCCAAGGAGAACGTCTGGCACAGGATATGATCGACCAGATAGAAAAAGTTCTATCTGGTGATATTTCACGAAGCGAGCTATTAGCCTGGTATAGAAACGAGGACTCGAAGTTTACTATCAAGGGCAGTTATGGCACATATCCTCCGTTGACCAAAGAACAAGGTTTTGATGTTTTTGTAAATCTAGGGTTTGTGTGTCACAAAAATCCCCTTGATAGAAGTGAGTTTTTTTTAAGAGATATTGACCTCAATGAGTACCTAGGTGGATTAAAAAAAACAAGCCGAAGCCAGAAAAATGGCCTGATCGCCGTTCGATGGGATGAAATAATTTGGTTTAGAGATGCATATTGTCTTGGCTTCATGAAGGAAGATAGTCTTCTTTCGCAGTTGGGGGTACAGCTTGTTAGATGGGTAGATGATTTTTCCGAATTAGGTGAATTTTGCCAGATCAAGCTAGGTGAGCATCGAGTCAATTTAACTCGAAGCTTGACAAAGTCTCCGTGTGAAATTTCTTTATCTATACCTGAGCCCAATCTCACCCACTTAAAAGATTTCATTGGAGAACTAGGTATAAGTTCAAATAAATTAGTTTGGAAATCGAAATTTGTGATTCTTTAGATTTCCGCAGTGTCCCAGAAATAACGAGGCTGGCAATTCAAGATGAAATCCGCGCCGCTGAAGGGAGATCTACCTTTCACTTTGGTTAAAAATGACATAAATTTTGTCGGAGAGTGGGTTGTTTTTGGTGCAACGGACTTATTTGGACGCACTTTAGCCTTGGATTTTGATTTAAATCCACGTAGTTCCTAACTAGAAACGCGATGATAAAAGCTGAGCAGGCCGCCCAGCCGGGTTCGTCGCCGGATTTTGCCCTGTGGCCGGAGATCAGCCGGTTGCCAAGTCCTTGATGGGGGCGTTCCTCACGGTAGTGGGTCACGTATTCACGCAAAAGGTACTCAAGTTGTTCCCTGGAGAAAATCACGAATCGATCCAAGCATTCTTCGCGGATACTGCGAATCACGCGTTCCACGTGGGCGTTCAGGTTGGGTGAACGGGCCGGCAGTTTTACCGTGGTCACGCCCGAAGCCGCCAAGGTTTGTTTCAGCTTTTGGCTAAAAACCGCCGCCCGGTCGTGGATTAGGTACGATCCCTCTTTCAGAAACCCGTGGTTTTCATCGGTTTCATTGCGGGCGATCTGAACCAGCCACGCTTGCGTCGGCTCATCCACGATGCCGGCGATGTGAATGCGCCGCGTCGCCAGGTGCATCATCACCAGGACATGCACGCGCTGAATGCCCCAGCCACGGGTCAGTTCCACCGTAAAGAAGTCCGCGGCAATCATACTCGACCAGTGCTGCTCTAGGAAATCACGCCATGATCGGGCGCGTTTGGGGGCGGGGTTCAAGCCACCGTCCTCCAAAATCCGCGCCACGGTATTTTTCGAAAGCGAAACGCCGACCTGCTTCAGAACCCCAACGATCCTGCGGTAGCCCCAGCTTGGATTCTCCTCGGCCAAACGCCGGACTAAAGCGACGGTCTCTGGCGCAGTGGCCGGCCGACCTCGTCGCATGGAATCAGCATTATATTTCTGATGCACCCGCTTTTTATACCAACGCAAAAACGTGTCCGGGCTGTAACTCAGGGCCGCGATGTCTTGCAAAAAATCATGGGGCACGGCCCGCGCCAGGATCGCAAGCCGGCGCCGCTGTTGGTCGTTTAAACGTTTGTCCCTGCCCTTATTTAATGAACGAATCGTTTCACGCTGAACCCGAATCAGACCCAGAAGAAAATCGAGCACGGCCTGCTGACGCGTTTCCACCTTCCCCAAAAACAAAACCAACCACAAAACGTTCAGCCACGACATCGTTTCTCCTCCATAACCATCCAGGTTGCATGAACCCTCGTTGATTCACAACGAAAGACAGAAACAGGCGATCTCCCGAAACCCAAGTGGGGTGTTGCGCCATTGCATTATCCCGCCGTTGAACGGGACGGGGCGGCCTTCAAACCCAACGGCAAGGATACGCTGGGCACCGCCTACTTCAACCGTTTCGGCGAGGTCGTCGGCGGCACCCGTTTGGGCAGCAAACAAACCGTGGAACGCGACGGTTTGGGCCGGGTCACCGCAACCACGCTGGGCAACCAATCGGCCACCTTCCAGCACCTCACCCTCGGTAACCGCGTGGTGGTCGCGAGCGAGAATAAGGCAAGCGATACCGCCTGGCGCGAAGCCTACGACGAGCGCGGTTTGCTCCGCGAGGTCACCGTCGCCAAACCCATCGCGGCGACCACGCGGTTTAGCTACGATCCCTTGGATCGTTTGTTGAGCGTGGTGCGCAGCGAGGGGCCGGCCGTGGGCACCACCCGTTACAGCTACTTCGAGGACACTGACATCGTGACGCGGGTGACCGGTCCCGCCGGCATCAGCCAGAGCCAAAATGTGGTGATCGGGGACGCCGGCATCGAGATCACCCGCGCGGACGCCACCATCGCGGGCCAAACCGACACCGTGCCGATCAATATCAGCGCCGACGGTTTGACCGTGCAGCACGAGCTGGGCGGGGTGGGCACCGCCGTCACCCAATTGGACGGCTTTGGGCGGCCGACCGAAACCGGGGCCGGCGAAACCAAACAAACCACGACCTATGCCGAGGGCGAAACCACCGCGACCGACGGCTTTAACGGGCGCACCGCCACGCGGAAGGTAAAACACTGGTAGTAGGCAGGTGGAAAAAGTTTGTTTTAAAGGGGTTGGTGGGTAGGTTGATGACAGGGCGAAAATGAGACCGACTTTTTGCCGGGGTTGTGGCTTACTTTCGATCAAAGCCCCGCTTGGCGACGTGGAATGAAAAAGATTTCTGAATTTATTCCTTGGCCTGACCTCTGTACGATTTTTGGGTTTTCTTGAAAAAAACAATGGGAGACATGATGGCTACACCTAAAATACCCTGCTGTTGATTGCGCTCGTTGCTTGTCCTGGGTTTTGCATGACTCAGAAGCCGGTATTGGGCGCCATTGCCGCTGAGAAAACGAAAACGACTCAGGTGTAAAACCTATCGGTTTTTTACCTAAGCGGCGGTGAAGCGAGGCGTTCTGGCTAAGAATTTGGAACAAAATGACTTGGGAAAAACAGGCTGGGGTC
Organism: Acanthopleuribacter pedis; assembly: GCF_017377855.1. GTDB lineage: Bacteria > Acidobacteriota > Holophagae > Acanthopleuribacterales > Acanthopleuribacteraceae > Acanthopleuribacter > Acanthopleuribacter pedis. The sequence goes on along the minus strand of NZ_JAFREP010000027.1, from coordinate 160,745 downwards.
GCGTACGACGCGCACCCATTGGGTGCGGTGCGTGTTTTTACGGGCCGTTGTCGCTTAGAGGTTTAGCGAACATCACCGCGAGTTATCGCGCTTCATCGGTTTGAGGTGGGCGAATATTGGCGGTTGTGCGTTTGGATCATTATGTGATTTCTTCCAGCGTGAATTGATGAGGTACATTTATGTGGATGCGATTTTTTACGTTTTTGACGGTGTGTTCTTTTCCCCTGACGGCTCAGATGCAAGGGGTTTTTACCGGTGGTGGACCGCGATTGGTGGGGCAACACCAGGGCGAACCCGCGCCGGTCACCCTGGTTGATGTTGCCATTGAAGCCAAGGTTTCCGGTCTGTTGGCCGAAACCAGCTTGACCTGTACCTTCCTCAACGAAACGGCGGAAGAGATGGAAGGTGAGTTTCTATTGCCGCTGCCCGCCGGCGCCACCATTTCAGGCTACGCCTTGGACATCGACGGTGCCATGGTTGAAGGGGTGGTTGTTCCCAAGGATAAAGCGCGTTTTGTGTTCGAGCGGGAGCAGCGCCGCCAGGTCGATCCCGGCACCGCGGAATGGGTGGACGGCAAGGTGTTTCGCACACGGGTTTTTCCGCTGCCCCCTTTTCAAACACGTACCATTCGCATCGCCTACGTCCATCCCCTGTTTGCTTTTGAAAACCGCCTGCATTATCGCTTACCGCTTTCCGGTTACGGAGAATTACGCCGTTTGGATGTGAAGGTTTCGCTCACGGACCTGCCGGGCCGGCCATCATTGGTACGCGATCCCCTTGGCTCCCTGCAAGTGAAACCAAATGGCGAGGGGTTTATTGTTGAAGGCGGTTTTAAGGACCATCGGCCCAAGGGCGAACTCGTGGTGGCTTGCCCGTTTCCTGATCGTGATTTGGTGGATATCACCCGCTTGGGTGAGGCGGATTATGCCTTTGTTGCGGCGGTGCGCGCGGAGCAAACCGCGGTCAAAAGAAAGACAGGGCAGTGGCGACGGCTGGCGCTGTATTGGGATGGCTCGGCGAGTTTGACGGCCGCGGGACGTGCCCGTGCGACGGCGTTCCTCAAAGAATTTTTGGCGACGTACCGGCGTGTTAAGCAGGTCGATGTCGTGGTGTTTCGCGACACCCAGGAACAACCGCGATCCTTCAAACGGCGTCGTGGCGCTTTTGACGAACTTTTTGCTTTTCTAGGGGAAGTGGTCGCCGACGGTGGTACCAATCTCTACGACCTCCAACCCATCTCCGGTGTCGATATTGCGATGCTGGTTAGCGATGGTCGCGATGTGATCAACAGTCCTGCCGAACCGCTTTTTGATGTGCCGCTTTTTGCGGTACAACCTGAAGTTTATGGGACAGATCAGGTGCTTGCGGCTTGGGCACGTTTTAGCGGTGGTGATTATGTGGCTTTGAGCAATACCAAAACAGCCGCGGCCGTTGCTCAGGTCGGTCGTCAAATTCCGGCTTTGACGCCGATTTATCCCGCCGGATCCCGGGTTTCCGAGGTTGCCGAATGGGACCAACAGACCCTCGCCGACCGGTTGTGGGTCTGTGGTCGCTTTAACGGCGCTGCACCTTTGACGTTGTCCCTGGGGCTTGGTGTGGATGGAAAGCAGACGCGAAACGTGAACCTTGAATTGAACCCCGCGGCGGCGACCTCGCCCCTCGCCGGCCGTTTTTGGGCACAGCGCCATATGCGTGACTTGTTGGTGCAGCCCAACAAAAACCGTGAGGCGCTGATGGCTTTAGCCCAAAGGTTCAAGCTGGTGACACCCTATACGACCCTCATGGTGTTGGAGACTTATGAACAGTATCGCCAATACCGTGTGCCACCCCCGGAAGGACTCGCGGCATGGCGAGCACGATATTTTGAAGAAGTTGCGGGAACCGAGGCGGCGGTGGAAACTTTAGCCGAGTACCGTGCCTCCTTTGCCGAGGAAGTGGTGGATCTTGCCGCATCTTTGATCGACGGCGCCTGGGACGACGAAAACTTCTCGGCCGAATCACGCGACGAACTTCGGGCCGAAAATCAAGAGGACTGGGCGGATGAAATTTCGGAAATTTTTGTTTCCCATGAGGCGACACCCGTCGTGCATGATCGCGACAACCAACCGGTTCCGCAACCAAGTCGTGAGGTTACGCCTCCGATCACCATGAAGCGCGGTGAGCATGCATTGGTGCAAGGGGTTTTACGTTCTGAGCAGGAACAACCCCTTGCCGGTATTCGCGTGTTCCTTGAAGGTGAGGATATGGCGGGACGCGAAAAGCGGTTCTCGACCCAAACGGATCGCGACGGACACTTCCGGTTTGAAGCTTTTCCAGAAGGGATCTATTCGGTAAAAACGATCTCCGATGGGCACGACGACTTTAGGTCCCAACGTTTTGCGATCCTCGGCAAGCGTCACGTTAGGTTAAACCAACGTTTGCCGCGCCGCCAGTCTGCTTGGGTTCAGATTCCCGAGGATGCGGTCGGCCCGGTTCGGGGTCGCGTGGTTGATGCCCGGGGCGAAGTATTGCCAGGTTTTCTCATGAGCGTAAAAAAAGAAGGCCAACCAGAGGAAGATTGGCCCAAGATGGCCGCCGACGCCTCCGGCTGGTTCAGCTTCGATGCCTTGGTCCCGGATCACTACCGCGTTTTTACCAAAGAGGTTTCTTGGGATGTTTATGATGTCCAATGGGCGAAAGATGAAGCGGGTAAACCTTATTTGAAGGTATTTACCGTGACCAGTCCGTTAATCGAGCACGTCTTCTACGAGGAAAGGGTCACGGTAACAAGTGCCGTTGGTGGAGCTGAAGCGGAGGGGGGCGGCGATCCCGTGAGCGTCCAGCCCTGGGATGCTTCGGTTTCCTACATTCAAGAACTCTCGGCTTTGGATCAAAAGGCGCGGTACGCGGGTTACTTGGCGTTAAAGGAAAAGCACGGCCAATCGCCGGCCTTTTTTCTCGACGTGGCCCGTCTTTTTTTCAAGAACGGGCAATCCGAAATGGGTCGCCGGATTCTTACCAACCTTCTCGAGATGGGGATTGAGGATGCGGCCACAACCCGGTGTGCCGCATTTGTGCTCAATGAATTTCACCAATGGGACGCCGCGGAACGACTTTATACAGCGCTGGCGGATCAACGGCCGGAATGGCCGCAAGTTCGCCGAGAACATGGGTTGCTCCTCGCTGAAGCGGCGCGTCGCGCCTTCGGTGAAGCGAATCGGGATGAAGCCTTGACCCTGTATCAGCGTGCCCTGAACTTACTCGGTGCGGTTTTGTGGCAACCCTGGGGGAGCCTGCCGGTGTACCTAGCAGAGGATTATATTGAGGACGAACAGTTTGGGGCATTCCACCAAGTTGCCGGTGTCGATTACCAAAATGTGTACCAAGAAGTTGTGCGACGTTTCGGGGAAACGCGGGCTCGCGAGGTGGCCTATCCTCACCTGAAAAACGGCTTGGTGAAACGGCTTGAAGGTGACTTGATGGTGACCATCGACTGGGACGATCCTCACGCGGATATGGATTTGTGGGTGGTTGAACCAACCGGCGAACCCTGCTTTTTCAAAAACACGGAAACGGATCTCGGTGGGCTTTTGAGCGAAGACCTCACCGCCGGCATGGGTCCCGAGGCCTATTTCCTACACCGGGCAATGCCCGGCGATTACGAGGTTCGCGTGCATTACTTCGGCAGTGATCGTCTGGCGGTTGCCGGTCCAACAACCTGTATCGCCACGATCATTACGAACTTTGGACGGGGCGACGAACAGCGCCGTCAACACGTCATTCGTTTGGACCGCGCTGATGAAGGCCGGCTGGTCGCGACCGTCACGATCAAAGAGTAATCCCGCACGAGGCGAAATGCGGGCTAACCCGAAACCACCTGGTTGCGCCCTTGTTCCTTGGCTTGGTAAAGGTTGTGGTCGGCGCGTTCGATCATGGCCTCGAGCGCGCCGTCGGTATCGCGTTTGCCGGCCACGCCGACACTAATGGTGAAGCGCACGGCGTCGCCCTGGCGGGTGACCTCGGCGGAGGCGATCTTTTTGCGCAGCCGTTCCGCGACCTGCACGGCGGTGTCCTTGTTGGTGTTGGGCAGAATGGCGCAAAACTCCTCGCCGCCGATGCGGCCGAACACATCAATGGTGCGCAGGCTTTCGTTGCAAATCATCGCCATGGTTTTGATCACGGCATCACCGGTGCTGTGGCCGTATTGGTCGTTGACTCTCTTGAAATGATCGATGTCGATCATCAGTGCCGAGATGGGTTGTTCAAAGCGCAATGCCCGTTGCCACTCAGCGAGGGCGGTTTGGTAGAAATGACGGCGGTTGTAGACGCCGGTGAGGGAATCGGTGGTGGCCAGTTCTTTTAGTTCTTCTTCCAGCGATTTGCGCCGGGTGATGTCGTTAAAGGTAATTAAGACACAGGGTTGGTCGCGGTAGTTCATGCGCATGGCCGACATCAGTGCCCAAAACGCTTCGCCGTTTTTCTTAACCAACTTGGCCTCGTAATCTTCGACCAGGCCCTTTTCGGTGATCTCCGCGATCATGTTTTCGCGATCTTCCAGATTGACCCAGTAATCACTGCCGTAACTGTCCGTGCCCTCGTCCTTGCGGGTTTCTAACAGAATCGAGCCGCGGTCGTTGATGAACACGATGCGTTTGTCGCTCTCCCGGGTGATGACAATGGGGAACAGGGAGGCGTCGAGGATCGAACGCAGCCGCTCCTCACTCTGGCGCAAGGCCCATTCCGCGTTTTTTTGATCCGTGATATCCAGCAACAGGCCTTCCCAAACAGTATTGCCGCGTTCGTCATGGCGCGGGTTGGCGGAAAGACGGATCCAGCCACGTCGGAACCCGTTTCGACCGAACGGGGTTTCAAAATGGATGGGGCGATTCTGGGCCTGGCTGTTTTCAAGTTCCTGGAACAAACGGCGCCGCTCTTCATCGGGGAGGAATTGCGACCAGATATCCGCATCGCCGGTGATGTTGCTGTCACTTACCCCGGAAAACTGTTCAATGCCCTGGGTAGCGAAACGGAAACTGAACCGCCGTGGCGCTTGACGGTAAACCTGAAAGACGGCGCCGGGCAGGTTGGCGGTCACGGTTTTGAGGGCGAAGGTATCCGAGACTTTATCGAACCAGGGTCGCCAGATATCGGGGACGTCTGATGCGCGGGAGTGACCGTCCTGGGCCTCGGCGCGGATCAGGTCGGTGAGCGCCAGCGCCGGTCGCAGGAACCGCCGTTGCAGCAACACATAGAGGATGATCAGGAAAAAACACAAGCCCAACAGAATCGAAAGGTAACCGGCGAAACCGAACAGCATGTCGCGGTAAAGGGCCTGACGAGGGATGATCACAATCATCGACCAAGGGGCGGCGGTTGATTCGCGGCGCAGCACCAAATGTCCCAAAAAAAGCGCTTGCCCGTCGAGTGCCATGATTTCGGCCTCATGGGGTTTAAGTGCGTCCGGCAGCAGATCCCGCAATGGGAGCGGGTTACCGGTATAAACCCGTGGCCCTTTATTGGAGGACAAGGCATGGCCCTGCCCGTCGACTATCGTCAGGATGCTGCTGGGCGCTTCGAGTTCTTCGGTGTAATGCTGCAAGGAATTGAGCTTGATATCGGTGGCAACCACGCCTAAAAACCGATCCTGCCAAAAAACGGGTTTCCCGTGGCTAATCATCAAACCTTTGCCGGCGGGGTCGTCGTAGGCGGAGGTCCAGTAGGAGGCACCGTCGCGGTTTTTTTCGGGGGTGCCCAACTGGAATAGGTCGAGCGCAATCGCACTGCGCACCAAGTCTCCCACGGTGCGGTCGGGTTGATCGGCGATCATGTCTCGGGTCGACCGCCAGGGGTAAATGGCCACAAATTCATCGGCCGATTGGTAATAGCTCCAGGAAAAATGGGGCATGGCCTCGTGGGAGGCCTTGAGGAGCGGGAACAGGCTGATCGCCGCCAAAATCTCCCGTTGCTTAAGGGGATCCGCGTAACGTTCGGCGAACGAGCCGGCGCCCATGAGGTTGCCGTAACGGGTGATGTCGTAACGGCGGGGCGGGTTGTCAAAGGTAAAACCGATGTCGTCCTTTTGGGTAATGTGATCGACCATACCGGGATGGGGCAGGGGGGTGTCGTTGTTTTCTGCGCCCGCCATGTCGAGATAATAGGTCATTAACAGATGCATTTGTTCGATGTAAAGCGGGGTGCCGGCGAGGAAGGTGTCCATCGCGGCGAGGCGGTCGTTGAGTTGATCCTGCAGCATTTCCGTGTGGTGTTTTTGCTGCTCCTGGAACTGTCCGTAAAACAAAACCGAAACCAACAGCAACATGATGACGGTGCCGCCGATGGTAATGCGGTTGTATTGCTGGGTGAGTTTTTGAGCGGGAGCTTGATCCATGGCGGTTCCCACGCTGAGGCGTGCTGAAAATAAGTGGAAAGGACGAGACGGGGACGAACGGCTGGGGAAAGCGCGTCTGAACAGGCATCAATTTGGCTTTTCAAGGTTTGGAACTGGCAATTATCCTAACAGTTTTACGGAAAAGTCGCCATCGGGACCTGCGACTTCGCACGGAACTATGAAGCCGGGGGTGGGTCGGCTAAAATAGAGGCATTCCGCAATGACGACCCAACTGAAACAAGAAACCCGTTTTCTCGGCCTGTCCTGCCGGCTTTGCCGTTCCGTGCGTTGCACGGTACGGCTGTGAAACCCCAGCTGACGGATTTCGATTGGAGGAGGCGACGTGGCGTCGATCCAGCCAGGCTCCCATTTGGACCACTTGCTCAAGCAGACACGGGTTCATCACATGCATCTCAGCACCATGGCCGACATGAAGGCCAACATTTTGTTGACCATGTCCTCGGTCGTGTTCACCTTCTCCCTGGATCTGTTGTCGGATCCCTTGTTGGGGCGAGCGGTCCTGGTGTTGCAATTTTTCTGCGTGATTACGATCTTCCTAGCAGCCTTTGTGGTGATGCCCCACATTAGTTTCTCCACCAAACCCGGACCGCACCAAGATGTCAACGACCGCCGCTTTAACATTCTGTTTTTCGGGAGTTTCACCGCGCTCAGCTACGATGAGTACATGGACGAAATGAACCACGTGCTCAGCGACATCGAACACGCCTATGAGGTCCAGGTTCGCGAAATCTACCAACTCGGGGTTTTCCTGGCCCGCAAGAAATACCGTTTCCTCCGCTGGGCCTATGTCTCTTTCTTGGTTGGATTCGTCGCCGCCGGCCTGGTCGCCCTGACCCAAGCCTTTTACGGCTGACCCTGCTCATGGCGGCGAACTTACGGGGTCAGCTGTGTCAGCTGTTGCTCCAGGTAGCGGCAGAGGAAGCTGATGTTGGGTTCGTAGAACAGATGTTCGGCGTGGCAGTTGCCGCGCCACTCGTGGATGGTGACGCCGTTCATTAGGCTGCGCCAGATGGAGGCGACCCCGGTCGGGTGGGTTTGATCGTTGCTGTTGTAGAGGAAGAGGGGGACCGGGGCGAAGGTGGGCTCAAGGCGATGCTTGAGGATGTTTTTGCGGTTGAAATGGCACATGTCCAGGCGTTTTTCCAGCAGGCCGCGCAGGTCCTTTTTCTTGACGGCGAAGTGGGTTTGGTTGACTAAGAAGTTGGTCACTTGCTTGAGCTGTGCCTTGCGGCCCATGTCTTCCAGCCCTTTGAACCGGCCCTGGGAACGGACGGCAAGCGCGGCGCTAAGGATCATGACTTGTTCGCGCAGGATGGCACCGTCGTTTAGGTTGAGTAAGGATTCGACGGCATGCCCGCCGGGAATCAAGCCGTCGAGCAGGATGAGGACGCAGTTCTGCTGGGAACGGCGCAAATGGCGACAGGTTTCGAACAACAAGGTGCTGCCGCTCGACCACGCGATCAGAATGGGGTCGTGCTCGCCGCTGTGACGGCTTGCATAGTCAGCGAACTCGGCGGCGATGGGGCGTAGCAGCGATTGGGGTTCGGTTTCGTCGACCGCGCCCGGGGCCGCCATGAAGTGAAAGGGATGGCTGAGTAAAGGGCCTTTGGCCAGGTGTTCGGCCCAGTTGCAGGAACCGTCTAAGCTGGGCAAAAAGAAAAGCGGCCGTTTTTGCTGACCCCAATGCAAGAGATGAAACCTTTGGGTGTAGGCGGGTAGCTCCTGCCAAAGCCACCATTCGCGTTCGGGTTCGACCGGCTGTTCCTCATCGGTTGGGGGGGCTTCGTCTCCGTGATCCGGTTCGTCATCGGCGGCGGTCGCCGCTTCGTCCACGCTCGTGCCGGTCTCCTCATCGCCGCGAGCTGGGGGGTCGGCTTCATCGGTTGTTTGGGCTTTGGTTGCATCTTCGACCGAGGGGGATTCGTCCCCATCGGTGTCGGCTTCATTGGTTGCATGCTCGGCGGTGGCGATGAGGTCCACTTGGTCGGCCGGCGTGGTTTCATCCCTATGGTCCGCATCGCCTGAGGCAGTTTCAACAACCTCGCTTTCCGGGGATGTTTCGTGGGTTTCTTCCTTGGGTTCGGATCCGTTTTGGGCGTCGGAAGGAGGGTCGGTTTCCGGGTGATCTGAAACCTCTGCATCCTCTTCATGCCGGGGTTGTTCGCTTGACTCGGTCGACGTGGGCGAATCGGCGGGTTCCTGTTCTTCTTTGGGAGGAGATGCGTCGGCGGGTTCCTGTTCTTCGTTGCGAGGAAGTGGATCGGGGTTTTCGATGGTTTCCTGTTGTTCGCTTGCCGGCTCGGTGTGCGCCCCCGGCTCGTTGTCGGTGGTGTGTGTTGTATCGGTATCGGTGCTTTCTTCGTCCTCATCAAATATGACGGCTTCGTCTGAAACCGAGGGTAGTGCGGGTGGGGGGATGGCTTCGCTTGGTTTTTCGGCCGAATCCTCGGGATCGCGAAGCGCCGGGTCGATTGTCGTGTCCGCGGCCGAGTTATGGCTAGCAACGCTTTCTGGAATCCGTGCCTCAGCAGGTTGCTTGTCTGCCTCGGTTTCGCCCGGTTTTTGGTTCGCCTTCGTTTGGTTGGTCTCTTCGGGTGGCTCAGTGTCGGGTTTTTCCGGTGGGTCCACCTGCTCCGGCTTCAGTTCCGCTGCTGTTTCGTTTTCTAGACCGGCGGATTCGGAATGCCGCGTGGCGCTTGCCTGGTCCGGTGCGATACCTTCCCCGCGTTCTTGTGAATCGGTTTCGGGATTTGTTTGGGGCGTTGCTTCCGAGGCCCTTTCCGTTTCCGATGCCGTTGATTCGACCGGTTCGACCGGTTCCACCGGTGGCGGCGTAGCGGGTTCCGCTGATGTCGCCGGCAAAAAGGCGTGTCCAGGATCCTCGCTCAAAGGTTTCTCTTCGATGTCTTCCTTATCTTCCGGCGAAGAAGGCTCGCTTTGAGCATCCAACATATCCGCATCTAGCGCGGCTTCGTCCAGGACCACGGTCTTGGCGAAGTTGGGGTCGCGTTCGGTGCTTTCATCCGCGCTGCTTGTCCGTGCTTGCTGGGATTTGTTCGCGTCGGAATCCGGTGTTGCCGAAGCGGGTTTCTCCGCGTCTCGGGGTGGTGCCGGCTCCGGGTTCTCGGAAGCGAGGGAGATGGCCGCGTGAAAGTCGGGGAACTCGTCAGGTGGAATGGTGTCGTCGGGAGAAAATTGCAAAAGGCCCTCGGGGCCTGATTGGTACCAGGCGGGATCCTCCGCCTCGGCATCCCCGAAGCCCACGAAGTTACCCATGTCCTCGGGAAGATGGGTGGCCAGGTACTGTTCCTCGTCCTGAAGGGTTTCGTCTTTTTTGGGTTGGGTTGCCGGGGGTTCTTCGCCGGTGAGGTCTTTGATGGTAATGACGGGTTCGTTGCGTTCCTCGGCATTGGTGTCCGCGTGGGCCTTTTGCATGCGTTTGATGCGTTCGCGGGCGGACAAGTCCGTGTCGCCGTCGGTTGTTGATTCGCTAGGGGCCGGCTCGACGGTTTCCTCGGGTTGGGTGGTGCTGTCCGTTTCTTCCTCGGAGGGTAGGGGCTCCGCAAGGGGGGCGATGTCTTCGAGTGACATGGTTTTGGCATAAAAGGCCGCGTCGGCCTTGGGATTGCGGTGGAGCCAAGGATCCAGGCTGTAGGCGTGTTTGGCGGTAGGCTGTGGCGGTAATTCCAGCATGCGCACCTGGATCAGGTTTTCGGCGTCGGGCCATATCGGATCACCGCCGTTGACCCAGAGATCGGCGGCACCGGAGAGACCGGTATAGGCGGTGTGGTGGGGTTCTTCTTCTTCGCGGGCGCCGCTGAAGAAGAGGCCGCCCTGTTTGGTGCGACCGCGCAGAAAGTCGTGCCAGCGCTGGTGCAGTTCCTCGACGGAGGCGGCGATGACGGCCAAGCGGCAGGGGTGGGGCTGACGCGCGCGCAAGGCGGCGGCGATGCGTGCCAAACGGCTCTCGGGCACGTTGCGGCAGTGTTCGTCGAGGCGTTTAACCCAAGCGGAAAGGCAGGCGTGGTTGGTGGCGGATGTCAGAAAAACCATGGGTTGATCGGGGGGCGCCGCGTTGCCGGCCGGGGTGCCCGGGGTCAGACAAAATTGGGCGCGGCTCCCGTCGCTATAGACGCCGTAGACGGCTGCATAGCTGTCGGGCACGGCGAGATGGGCCGGATCCTTGCTCCCGGCCGCGGCGCGGGCGGTGCGTTTGGCGGGTTCATCCAGCCAATTGACGGCGCGCAACATGGCCAACAGGCTTTCGCAGGGACCGCTGTTGCCGATCAGTTCGCGGACACTGGGGCCGCCGAGGGCGTTGGCGGCGGTATAAGCGGGGGCCAGGTGGTTGCGCCAGGGGGTGAGCGCCGAGGAGTCGCCCGCCCATTCCACGTGGGTGATTTGGTTGGGCCGTAATTGGGTTTGGCGGTGGAAGCCGTCGACTTGATCACGGATGCTGAGCGCCTGGTTGCGGGCTTCGAATTGCATGTCAAAGTGGAGGAATTCGGCAAGGTTGGGTAACCAGCGGGGTTCGACCTGATCGTTTTCGGCCAAAACCATGGCGACGCAGGCTTCCGCGGGGATGCGGGCGCGTTCGGCATCGGGTTTGTGGTTTTCGGCGTGGGGCAAGAGGTGAACGGCGCCGACGAGGGCGAATTCACATTGATCCGCGGCCAGGGCTTGTAGGCCGAGTTGGACGACTTGGCTGCCGGCGGGGCCTTCTCCGATCAGGGTCAGCACCGGCCCGGTTGCGCCGAGAAAATGGGCGGCATAGGCGGCGAGCTTGTGGGCGTGGCCGTTGGGGACCTGGTCCCAGAGCGACCAAGAAACGGCGAGAAAAATGCCCACGCGTTGCTCGCGCAACATGCGGTCGTTGAGGCCGGCGTTGTCCAGTGCTTGGCGTGCCGAGGCCAGCCAAATCGCCAGGCGCGGATCCAGCGCGGTAGTGCGGAAGCTACCGAGGCGCAGGTACACCTCGTCCAGGGTGTTGCGTCCCGGTAGGAACAGCCGCGCCTGCTCCTCGTAATCGGGATCTTGGGCGAGGAGGGGATCCTGGGTGGGACTCGGTAAATCCTCGGGGAATAATTGGGTAGACAGGGCGAAGCGGTCCTTGCCGCCGGGAAAGCGGCAACTCGCGGCCACGAGCAAAAAGCGTTTTTTCTCGCGGCGGGGCGGTGCGACCGTGCCGGGGTGTTGGTAATCGAGAAGGGGTGGGCCGGGTTCCGTGGGGACCGATGCATCGCCGACACCTATGGGTTCAGTGGCGCCGCCCGCCATTTCGGTTTCGTGGGCGGTGGCTGTGTCCGCGGTTTCGGGCGTGACCGCGCCGGCAATGCCCGCCGCGGTGTTCCGCGCGACACCTTCCGGCGCGGGTGGGGCGGTCACCAAAAAGAGGTGGTTGGGTTTGGCGCCAAGGGCTTGTTCGAGACAACCCAAGGCGGTTTCCACGTGCATCGGCGGCATCAAACCGGCCTCGGGATCGGGGCTGCGCGTGCTGCTAAACCAATTGGCCCAACACAAAGCGAGGTTTTTACTTTTGCGGCCCTGTTTCTGTTCCCAGTCCCGGCGGTATCCGGCAAAGCCTGCTTGAAAGCCGTCGGCGAGGCTGGAGAACGGCGAGCGTGGGCCGCCGAGCGCGCCGGGGAAGCTGGAAAAGGTGATGAAAAACTTAAGCGGTTCACCGCTGAGGACTTGATCCAAAACCAGGGTTCCGTTGACCTTGGGCCAAATAACACTTTCAAAGGTTTCCAACCGATCCTGGTTGGCGTGTTCGCCCTGACGGCAACCGGCGCAATGGAACACGCCGTCGATGGTTCCGAACAGGCGCTTGCCGTCCGCGAGCGCGGTGTACATGTCCTCGGGGTCGGAAACATCGGCTTGGTGGTAAACGGCGCGACCGCCGTGTTCGCTGATGCGTTCCATCAGCTGGGTTACGTCGTCGGTGATGGGGTTTTTGGCGACTAGCACGAGGTTGGCGCGATAACGGGCGCCGAGGTATTCGGCCAAAATGCTGCCGACAAAACCACTCCCACCGGTAATCAAGTAGGTATCCCTCGCTTGCAGGAGCGGGGATTCTTGCCCGTGTTCAAGCGGCAGTGGTTTCAGGCGACGGATGCGGCGCAGGCCTTTGAGATAACTCACGGGTTCTTGGTCCGGCAGACGCGGGTCCAACTCGCGGGCGATGATATCGACTACTTCGCCGGTATGGTGGCTGTCTACTTTAATAATGCGGAACTTTAATCGCGCCTCCTCGTGATGAACGGATGCGGCGAACGCGGCGATGCCTTCAAAGAGAGGACTGGGGACCAAACAGAGGATCCGAAAGCTGCGTTTGCGCCGTTGGGCCTCGCGTTTGGCGGCTCGGGTGAGGTAGTAGAGTTGGGTGGCGGTTTTAAGGGTGTGAATTTGTAAACTGCCGCGGCCGACGCGTTCCTTTTCTTCCCAGCCGAGATCTTCCCAGCCCCAGAGGTAAACCAGATTGAGATCGGCCTGCTCCTCGCCGAGGCAAAAATCCAGGGCGCGTTCGTAGTGATCGGTCTGATCCGGGCGGATGCCGATGTTTTGCTCGGTATAAACGCCGTACTCCTCACCGGTGCGGATGAAGCGAATTTTGAGATCGGGAAATTGTTCGGCGAGTGCGTTGCCCATGGTTTGTTCGTTGGCGAAAACGACGAGGTTGTTGGGTGGGGGAGAGGCGTCCGCGAGGGGTGCGTCAACCCAGGTAGATTGGTAGGCCAAAACCTTTTCAACCGGTGCCGCCGGGGTTGGGCGGTGTTCGCCGTTGCCCATGCGGCGCAGGGGTCCGGTGACTTCCTCGAGGCAAATGCCGGACACCCGTACCGCGAGGTTGCCGTAGGGGTTGAACAAAGAGAAATCAAGCAGCCGACGCGGCGGATCGCTGTCGGGTTCGTATTGCAGCGCGTTGGGGAACACCAGGGCGCAACTATCGCCCAGGGCTTGGTGCGCCTCAAACGAGGCAATGGATTTGGGCAAAAGGACCTTGGTCGGGTTGATGCGGCCGTTGTCGGCGGCGATATGGAAGGCGGTCTGCAAGAAGGCGGGTGGCACTTGAAAGTGGGACCAAAGCGGTTGTTGGTCCGCGGAAAGGTAGAGTTCGGCGAGGGTTTCGCCGGCGCCGTAGGTGAGGCCGCCCTCGGTGAGACAGAGCGGGCCGAGGCGCAGGTGGCGGCGGCTGTCGCGGCCCGGTGGCAACTGGAGCTCGTGGGGTCCGTCACCCGCGCGTTTAAACAGCTTTGCGTCAAAGGTTTCGCCGGTGGGTTCGCCGGAATGACACTCGCTCATCAGGTGCAGGGTTTCGCCTTGGCCGCGCGCACATCCCGCGGGTCGCGAAGACACCACCACTTTATAAAAAGAATCGCCGCCCGCAAAATCGAGGCGCATGATTTGCGGCTGCGCGCGGGGGAGCAGGAAGTTGTGGAAGTGGGTGTTGCGGAAGACGGGGTGTTTGACGGCCAGTTCCTCGCGGGCGACTTTGATCAGTAGCTCGAAAAAAAGCATGGGCGGGAAAACGGCCTGGTCAAACAGTTGGAAATCGCGGAACAAAAGGTTTTCCGGCAGAAGATCCAGCTCAAAGGTTTTTCCGGCCGAGGGCGCGGCGAGTTTTGCGGTCATCAAACACTTCCAATCATGGGCGAGAATCGAAAGGGACGGGTGGGCGTCAACAGAGGGGTTGGGCCGTGCGGCACCGCCGCCAAGATGCGGTGGGCTGGGTGAATTCGCCTGTTGCGATTCCGGCCGGCGGATGCTTGTCTGGTTCCGAACGAACCGTTCCTAACGAACCCCTTTGAAACGTGCCGATAAGGTTTCACTTGCGATCATTATATAGCCGGCGCGGACGAACACCGAGGGGGAACTTGGCTCGTCGCCGACAACCCCCTGAAAATGCGCGCGTCCGCCTGAGCGAGCCACGACCCCGGCAGACTTTTTGGCGACGGCGCGCATGGTTCTGGTTGAACTCTTATCGGATAGTTGCTTTGATTACTCTTTGACCCGGAATTTTGTGCGGGACCCCGTTTTTTGGCAGCGTTCGCCCGGCAAAAAGCCCGGCGGCACTGGGTTTTTTCATGCTGTACCCATCCGCTTGGTCCGACACCTTTGGAGGCAATACATGACATCCATGAATTTTGACGATCCACCTCAGCCCGAGGAGGGCGACGGCAGCCAGGAAGAAACGCCGAAACCCGAGATTCCAGAGGTCGTTTCGGTTCTGCCCCTGCGCAACGTGGTGGTTTACCCCTCGATGGTGATTCCGGTGACGGTCAGTCGGCCGCGCTCGCTCAAACTCATTGAAGACGCGTCCAGCGGGGATCGCGTTATCGGCGTGGTAACGCTTTTGAAATCAGACGACCAGGATCCTCGCCCCCACTCGGTCTACCAAGTCGGCGTGGTCGCGCAGATTTTGCGCCTGATGCGCGCACCCGACGGCAACATCCACATTTTGATTCAGGGTTTGGACCGCGTCGTTTTTTCCGATTGGGTTGCGGAAGAGCCTTACATGCGCGCCCGGGTCTCGATGAACCCCGAGGTTTTGCCGCATCCCGGTGACATTCAGCTTGAAGCTTTGCGCGACAACATGGTGACCCAATTCCAGCGGCTTGTGTCGCTGATGAGTTACATGCCGGACGAGTTGGCCGGCTCGGTGGGGAAAACCAAAGATTTTCGCACGTTGGCCTACCTGGTTGCTTCCAGCATTCGGATGGACCTGCCCGTCGCCCAAGAAGTTCTGGAGATGGATGCGGTTGCCGAGAAGCTGCAACGGCTCACCGAAATCATTAACCACGAATTGGAAGTGGTCGAGCTGGGTCGCAAAATCCAGTCGGACGCCAAAACGGAGATGGACAAGGCGCAGCGCGAGTATTTCCTGCGGCAACAGCTCAAGGCGATCCAAAAGGAGCTGGGCGAGGAAAACGAGAGCCAACCCAAAACCGAAGAGTTTCGCGACAAAATCAACGCTTCCGGTATGCCGGAAGAAGCGCGTCAGGAAGCCTTGCGTGAGCTGAGCCGCATGGAACGGATCCCCGAGGCCTCCGCCGAGTACGGCGTGATCCTCACCTATTTGGACTGGATCACCTCGCTGCCGTGGCAGGAAACCACCACGGACCGGCTCGATATAGAACATGCCCGAGAAATACTCGACGAGGACCACTACAGCCTCGAAAAAATTAAAGAACGGATCCTCGAATATTTGGCGGTGCGCCAGCTCAAGCAGCAGCGGGGCCTCGACAAGGAAGAGGAAGAAAACGACGGCGAGGATTACCTGCGCAAGCAACGCGAGGGTGTGATCCTGTGTTTCGTGGGACCGCCCGGCTTAGGCAAAACCTCGTTGGGCCAGTCGATTGCCCGTGCCTTGGGGCGCAAGTTCTACCGCATTAGTTTGGGCGGCATTCGCGATGAGGCGGAAATCCGCGGCCATCGCCGGACCTACATCGGTGCGCTGCCCGGCCGTTTCATTCAAGCCTTGCGTCGCGTTCAAACCAAAAATCCGGTGATCATGTTGGACGAGGTGGACAAAGTTGGTTCCGACTGGCGTGGCGACCCTTCTTCCGCGCTGTTGGAAGTGTTGGATCCCGAGCAGAACCGCGAGTTCCGCGACCACTACTTAGACGTCCCTTTTGATTTGAGCCAGGTGATGTTTATTGCCACCGCCAACCTGCTGGACACCATTCCGGGTCCCTTGCGGGACCGTCTGGAAGTGTTAGAGTTGTCCGGTTACACCGACGATGAAAAACGCAATATCGCGCAAAAGTATTTGCTGCCGCGTCAATCGCGGGAAAATGGATTGCGTCCCGATGAAATTGAATTAACCGATGCGGCCGTGCTCCAGGTGATTCGCGATTACACCCGCGAGGCGGGCGTGCGCTCGCTGGAACGGCAGATGGGCACGATTTGCCGCAAAGCGGCGGTGAAGGTCGCCAAAAAAGAGGAACTGTCCTCCCAAATCGACGCCAAAGACCTCCATGGTTTGTTGGGCAAGCCGCGTTTTAGTTACGACGTGGCGGAACGGACGGAAACCCCCGGGGTGGCCACGGGTCTGGCCGTTACCGCGGTCGGCGGCGATATTTTATTTGTCGAAGCAACCCAAATGCCGGGGAAAAAAGGGCTTTCGGTTACGGGTCAGCTTGGGGACGTGATGAAGGAATCGGTGGAGGCCGCGGTCAGTTACGTGCGCGGCAAAGCCGAGGAGTTGGGCATCGAAAAGGACTTTTTCGAGAAAACCGACATCCACGTTCATATCCCCGCGGGTGCGACGCCGAAGGACGGTCCCTCCGCCGGTGTGACCCTGGTGACGGCGCTGACCTCGCTGTTAACCGGGCGTCCGGTTAGCAAAGAAGTGGGCATGACCGGCGAAATGACCTTGCGGGGTCAGGTGCTGCCGGTCGGCGGCATTAAGGACAAGGTGCTTGCCGCGCACCGCGCCGGGCTGAAGGTGGTGATCCTGCCCAAGCGCAACGAAAAAGATATGGAAGACATCCCCGAATCGGTACGCGAAGCGGTGACCTTCGTGCTCGCCGACAACATCAGCCAAGTTTTGGAAAAAGCCTTGGGTGTGAAGGTGAATCGCGGATAGCGCGCCTGTCGGCGGGACGTTGAAGGGCGCGTCGATAAGGCATTCGCCGGTTTTGGCGTGACATGTTGAATGTAAACCGGTGTCTGCTCGCGCGGGTGCATGCATCGGTTTACGGATGCCGGGCGGCGTTGTGTGATGCGGTGTGATGCCTCGCACGGGGATCGTCTTTTTAGTATCTGGTTGATTATTATCCGTATATGGTTAACATGCGAGGTCAAATTTCGAGGCAGGTTCTCCCTTGACGGGCACCTCGGCAGCGGCGACGCCCCGTGAAGGTTTGGGTCACTTTTTTCGCGGCGTATCGATCCCTTTCATCACTTAGTCTCTTTTTTCTTTTGAAATTGCTTCACCTCACGTAATTCGTTCTTTGAACAGGCAATGCATTTCCTTGGGTATTAACTTGCTGCGATGTGGTGCTTTGCTCATGGGGCGACGTTTTGCGTGAACCCTTTTGCTTGGTTTTGGTTCTCGAGCCCGGTGCGTTTTCCCTTGGTGCGCCCGCGTGAACCGTGGATTTTTCCAGGCAAAACACGTACGTTGGTGTTAACAACGCCGTTTTCAATTCATCTTTTTCCCCGTGTCACAAGCTTCGGCGCGGGGTTCGGTCGCGCTTGGGTCTCTCCCATGATGTCGTCGGCGTGGTTTGACACGTCCCGACATGAAGTTGTCTTCGTGTGTTTATTTTGAGGAGAATGTATGAAAAAGATTCTGGCGACGGTCCTTGCCGGCTTGTCGCTTTCTGGATTGGTTTCGGGCCAGGTGCCCACCATTCGCACCGAACCGGGTGCGAAATTGTACGGTGAGGAAGAACAAATTAAAGCGCGCAAAGAATGGTTCGCCGAGCGGCGCGGTTTGAAGCAAATGCCCGATGCCAACACCTTGTGGCGTGAGGCAGTCGCCGAAACCAAAGCGGCCGAGTTACGAGCGCGATTTTATCAGCCCGGCCAAGTGTGGGTGAACCGCGGCCCGAATTCGATGACGATGTTGAATTGGGCGATGGGTCGGGTGGCCGGCCGTGTTTCCGCTTTTGCTTACGATCCCACCGATGCGCAGAAGCTCTATTTGGGGACGGCCTCAGGCGGCCTGTGGATCTCGGATGACGACGGCATCAACTGGACCTCCGTTTTTGACGGCCAAGGTACCCAATCCATTGGTTCTCTGAAAATTCAGGAAGGTGCACCCGGTCAACCCAACATCATTTGGGCGGGTACCGGCGAGCAAGGTTCCCGTTGTTCCGGTTATTCGGGGATTGGCTTGCTTAAATCCATGGACGGCGGCCAAACCTGGCAGGACGCCAACGGTTCGGGTGAGGCGACGCTGAACGTCACCAACGTGACCGCGATAGAACTGCACCCGACCCAGCCCGATGTGATTCTGGCGGGCGGCGAGCGTTTCTGCCAGGAAGACGGCAGCGCCTTTTACGGTGGTCTGTACCGATCCGCCGATGCCGGCGCGACCTGGACCCGCGTGCTCAACACCGCGGTGAACGACATTATCGCCGACCCGGAAAATCCCGGCACCTTTTACACGGTTCTCGGCCGCTGGGGCAATGCATCCGACGGGGTGTACAAATCAACCGACGGCGGTATTAACTGGGATCGCTTGGAAAGCACGATTCCTTTTGGTGAAACCATCGGCCGCGCGCGTTTGGCGATGGCGCCTTCCGACAGCAGCATTCTGTACCTTCTGGCGAATGTCGGCAGCGAGACGCCGCTTTACCGGACCAACGACGGCGGCGATACCTGGGCGCTGGTGAATGCCGACGCCTGTACCGGTCAGTGCAGCTATAACCTGTGCATCGCGGTGCACCCGACGAATCCCGACGAGATTCTGGTGGGGACGCTGCGGGTCGCCCGTTCGACGGACGGCGGTCCCAACCTGGCCGAAATTGTCGACGGTTGGGGTTCGAGCCAGACGGTTCACCAGGACACCCACGTGGTGCGCTATGACCTGCGTGCAGGCCAAAACGGGGATCGCTACTGGGTCGGCAGCGACGGTGGTTTGTGGCGTACCGACGACGCCGGCGCCAACTACGCCAACCTCAACGATCAACTCAACATCACCCAGTTCTACGATATTGCCGTTCACCCGGATCAAGCCGATCACATTCTCGGGGGCGCCCAGGACAACTCCAGCGCGCGCACCGTCAACAACCTGGTTTGGGAAGTGACCGTGGTGACTGGTGACGGTTTTACCAACCTGTTTGATCCGCTGGATCCCAACGTGGTATTTCAAACCAGTTATCCCTTTGGCGGTACCCCGTCGATTGTGCGTTCCACCACCGGTGGCGCGCCGCGGGCCTTTCAGTGGTTGCCCATGACGGGCGTGACCCCGAACGAACCCACGGGTTGGGTTTTGCCGATGGACAACGCGGTGATGCCGGGCAATCAGCAAACTGGGATCTTCATTGGTACCAACCGCATCTATCGTTCCGTGGATCAAGGTGATACGTGGACGGGCCTTGGTTCGGCTTTTGATGAGACGCGCCCGATCGCGTTCGTGGTTTCGACCCGTACCGGCGACAACATCGTCGCCATGGCGGCCACCCAATCCAGCAACCGTATTTTCATCAGCCGCAACGCCGATGAGGCCGCGCCGGTTTGGACTGAAATCACCTCGGACTATCCCGGTGGTTCCGTGACCGACATGGCGCTGGACCCCAACGACGACCAGCGTATTTACCTGACGCGCGGTGGCTTTAACGAAGCGCAATTCTACCGTTCCGACAACGGCGGCACCAACTGGACCCCGATGGGGACCGGTTTGCCCAATGTGCCGGCCAATACCGTGGCGGTGGATCCGTTACAGGCCGGTCGGGTGTTTGTCGGCAACGACATCGGCGTGTTTGTCAGTGTTGATTCCGGTCAAAACTTCGAACCCTTCATGCCTGGTTTACCGATGGGCGTGATGGTGACCGATCTGGAAATTGACGACAATCCCTATTGGCTGACCCTGGGTAGCTACGGCCGCGGCGCTTGGCAAATCGCCCTGACGGCGCGTCAGATCTCGGTTGAAGGCCAAAGCCAGTACAGCCTGTGTCGCGGTTACGACACCGCGCTGCCGTTTACCGTGAACGGCGCGAGCGGGCAAGTAACCTATAACTGGCGCATCAGCTCCGGGCCGGACACGGACCTCGCGCAATTCTCCGCCACCGACGTCAACGCGCCCAACTTCACGGCCAACGCCGTGGGCGACTACAGCTTGATCTGCGATGTCAACGACGGCGGGCTCACGGCCGAGTTTGTTGTGAACATCAGCGTGGCGCATGCCACGGATCGTTTGATGCCGATGACCTCGCGCTGGATGTCCCGTGTCGGCGACGCCGAATGGCAAGCCCAGGACGACCGCGTTGTCGACAATGTGTTGAACGTGCTCGACTTAATCGACGAAGCAAACAGCGGAACCTGTAACTAATCCGCTGATGGGTTGACGTGAAAAACGCCCCGCGACCTTTGGGATCGTGGGGCGTTTTTTTATGGCGCTCGCTTATTCGGGGTTAAGGAATTGCAGACCCAAAATCGAGAGGTCGTCATCCAATACTTCGTCGCCGACCCAATCTTTCAGTGTTTTGTGAACCGATTCCAGTGCCTCGCGCAGCGGTAAATCGCCGTATTGTTGGAAGGTCGCCAGCATGCGTTTTTGCCCAAAACTTTCCCGTTCGTCGTTGCGGCCGTCGGTCAAAGCATCCGAATACAGGTACAAGCGATCTCCCGGCTGGTAGGAAAATTCGATTAGGTCGTAGCTTGCTTTGCGCAACAAACCGACCGGGTAACCGCCGTCGCCGACCAGTTCCGCCCCGCCGTTGCTTTTGAGCCAGACCACGGGCGGGTGGCCCGCCTGGGTTAGGCTGATGCGGCGGGTGCGTGTGTCGATCACCCCGTAAAACATGGTGAAGTACTGGGTACCCGAACTGGGTCCCAAAAAGATTTGGTTCAGCTTGGTCACCATGGCGACGGGATCGAAAAAATCCAGGATGGGCACGCGCGGATCAATCTGATCCTTGACCGCCATTTGATCTGCGAGGGTCGAGGGGTTGATCACCTTGGAGAGCGTGACCGACTGCATCGCGGCAGGTACGCCGTGACCCGCCACGTCGAGCAAGTAAAACGCGGTACGCGCTTCGTCCAGTTGGAAATAATTAAACATATCGCCGGCGACGTATTCACAGGGGACAAACAAGGATTCAAAGCGGAAATCGTTAAAGGTGCGGTGGTGCTGGGGCAACATGGCTTGTTGCAGGCGACCGGCGGCTTCCAGGTGGGCGTGAATGGTTTTGTTGGCTTCCTCGAGGGCTTGGTGTTTGGCGCGTACTTCCTGCAGCGCTTGTTCTTTCTGGCGCTCGAATTCGAGCACGCGTAACCCCGCGCGAATGCGTACCTGAAGCTCTTCTTTCTTAAAGGGTTTCACGATGAAATCATCGGCGCCCGCTTCTATGCCTTCGACCAGGTCGTTGCGTTCGGCTTTTCCGGTCAGCAGCATGATATAAATGTAGCGATTGCCGGACCCGGCGCGCACTGCCTTGCAAAGCTCTAGGCCGTTCATTTCGGGCATCATCCAATCGGTGATGACAAATTGGATGTCTTCCTCTTTGAGGATTTCCAACGCTTTTAAGCCGTTGTCGGCAACAACAACCTCGTGTTGCCAGCGCTTGAGTCTGCGTTCAAGCAGTTCGCGCATATCGTCGTCGTCGTCGACAACCAGGATTCGTCTTCTTTCAACGGGCACGGTTGCTCCAAGTGGGGGTAACCGGGGTTCACAACCACCGGTACGGCCGAGAGGGATTGTTGGGAAGGCATAGGAACCAGCCCCGATTTTACCTAAAAAACACCGTGAACCCCCGTATTAAATGCAACGCGGGGCGGTTTTGCCGGGGGTGGACCGATTTAAGCCCGGTTAGAATGGTGCGTCTCCGGTTCTTTTTCCTTGGGATGGTTTCATGGTTTTTCATCAATCGCGTCATCAGGGGCGGCGCACCCCGGCCGCGGGCGCGCCGCCTGACCCAGAGCGCACCCGTTTCTTTTCCGTATTTCGGTTCAGTGGTCGCGCCCTGGGGTTGGTTTGGCAGACCTCGCGTGGCTTGACCCTGACCATTGGCGCGCTCACCTTGGTGGCCGGTTTGTTGCCCGCCGGCGTGGCCTATGTCGGCAAGTGGATCGTCGACGGGGCGCTGGCGGCGATGGAAGGGCGTGCGGAGGCTGCCTCATTGATTGGCTGGATCGCGCTGGAGTGCACCCTGGTGGCCGCGTTGGCCGGGGCCCAGCGTGCCTTGGATGTGTGCCAGTCGCTCCTGCGCGCTCAGCTTGGGCAGCGGGTGAATGTGATCATCCTAGAAAAAGCACTGAGGATGGAGCTCGCGCAGTTTGAGGACAGCGAATTTTATGATCGTCTCACACGGGCCCGTCGCGAGGCTTCCAGTCGGCCGCTCAGCTTGGTCATGCGCACCTTTGGTTTGATTCAGAACCTCATTGCCTTGCTGAGTTACGGGGGGTTGTTGCTGGCTTTTTCCCCGCTTGCCGTGTTGGTCCTGGTTTTGGCCGGCTTGCCCGCGTTTGTCGCCGAAACCCGTTTCTCCGGCGAAGCCTTTCGTTTGTTTCGCTGGCGCGCGCCGGAAACCCGCAAGCGCGCTTATTTGGAAATGGCGCTTGCCCGTGAGGATTTTGCCAAGGAGGTGAAAATCTTCGATTTGGGGCCTCTTTTTTTACAGCGCTACCGCCAGATCTTTAACGATCTCTACCAGGAAGACCGCAACCTGACTTTGCGACGCGGCTTTTGGGGGTACGTGCTGGGTTTGTTGGGAACCCTTTCCCTCTACGGTGCTTATGCCTGGATTGGCTGGAGCGCCGTGCAAGGCGCCTTAACCATCGGTTCCATGACCATGTATTTTCTGGTGTTTAAGCAGGGGCAATCCGCTTTTTCAGCCGGGTTAAGCGCCGTCGGCGGCATGTTCGAGGACAACCTTTACCTTTCCAATCTCTACGAGTTTTTAGAGGAGCCCGACGCCTTGCCCGCCGGATCGGCGAAGGTCGGCCCCAAGCCCGGCGACGGTGTGCGGTTTGAGGATGTCTGGTTTACCTATCCCGGCGCCGGTGAGCCGGCCTTGTGCGGGATCAATCTCCACCTCAAGCCTGGCCAAAAGCTGGCTTTGGTTGGGGAGAACGGTTCCGGCAAAACCACGCTTATTAAGTTGTTGACCCGTTTGTACGAGGTGGAGCGCGGCCGGATTCTTCTCGATGGGTTGGCTTTATGCGATTGGGACCGCGGCCGTTTGCGCGAGCGGATTGGCGTGATTTTCCAAGACTTTGTGCGGTACCAAATGTCGGTTGGCGAAAATATTGGCGCGGGCGATGTGACCGCTTTTGCGGATCGGGACCGTTGGCAAACCGCCGCCGAGCGCGGTCTGGCGGCGGAATTGATCGACCGTTTACCCGACGGCTACGACACCCAGTTGGGGCGTTGGTTCCACAAAGGACAGGAGTTGTCCGGTGGGCAATGGCAGAAGATCGCCGTGGCGCGGGCACTGATGCGGCGCGAGGCGGATATTTTGGTACTGGACGAACCCACCGCGGCCTTGGACGCCGAGGCCGAGGCGCGGATTTTCGAGCAGTTCCGTGAGATGACCCAAGACCGCATGGCAATTCTGATTTCGCACCGTTTCTCAACCGTGCGCCAAGCCGATTTGATTGTGGTGCTGCGGCGCGGTCGCGTGATGGAACAAGGTGATCACGCGACGCTGATCCAGCTTGACGGCGATTACGCACGGCTTTTTAAGTTGCAAGCCAAGGGATATCAATAAATTTTCTCGGATTAAGTTATTTGAATGGAAGGTTTTGTCTGTTTGGCGGCCTGGACGGCGCAAAAAAAACGAAAATGGATGACACCTTTTCCTCCGTCCTGTCGCCCTTGATGCTGAAACGGGATGGAAACCACTTAGAACAACGACACCTTCAATCACTGCAAGGCTTTTTTCAGCAGAGACGAAATCCTATGAAGCCAGGATCGCGTTTCTCCCCTTGCGGCCCCGTTGTTGTGAGTGATCCGCACCGATTTTCGTGGAACGGTATTCATCACAAGCCGGTTGGTTCACATGCCAACATCATGGTCCACCGGCTTGTGACTTTTTTCGCCGAAACAACCGCTGATCAATTCCGATAAAACCTTATCAAATAAAAACCCAGTTTATCGTCTACGCCTTATTACAATTCTATACAAAAGAGCCCCCGCTTTTCCGGCTTTGGTCGTGAAATTCGGGGGCTTTTTTCGTTTTTCGGCGAAAATAAAAAGTTTATCTTTGTGTGTTTTTTTTCGAAACCTTGGCTTGGTGATCGGCACTAACTAGCCAGATACGGCAATTGAGCGGAAACGATTCAATCAGCCGCCCCACCATCGCAAGAGGCGACCAATTGCCTGGATGGATTTGGCGGTCGGCGAGCGGATCAACTGTGCCCAGGGCTGTGCGGAAGAAAGGAAACAACGGCGACCATCACGGAGCGGTCGTTTGTTAAAAGTCTTGTATAAAGCGGTTTGTGGCGAACCTTTGGTTTTTGGAGGCCTTGCCGACACAAAAACGTGTACGACCACAACCGATCGGGATAAACAGATTTTGGATGGCGCGCTCGCTTGCGGTGGTCATCGGTAAAAGCACAAGGGTCTGTTTGAATATCGACTATCAAAATGGGTTCACCGGCGGGCCTTCAGGGATTAAGTACGTCTTGTATTTAAGTGCGCCTTGCTGGTGAAACATACTAACTTAAAAGAACATCATCTCAAAAGATTGAGTATTTAGAGGAGCTTATTATGTCTCGTCGTAGCAGTTTCGTTCACAAGTTAATTCTTTGCATCTTGTCCTGCCTCATGTTTTTACCCACGGCCTTTGGTTCGGTTATTCCCATGGAACGCGAACAGGTTATTCAACGTTCTAACGCGATTTTTGTCGCCACCGTGGTTGGCAAAAAAGTGCGCTGGAACGAACAGGGCAACATGATCGTTACCGACTACCACTTTCAAGTAGAAAAAGGCCTTTGGGGCAAAATGGACGAACTCATTTTCCTGACCTTTGCCGGCGGTGAGTTGGATGGTGAAAAACACCAAATCCACGGTGTGCCCGAGTACGGCTTGGAAGAACGGGTGATCCTGATGGTTGAAGACCTGGAACGTCCCTTGTTCAGTCCCGTAACCGGTATGTACCAAGGCAGTTTCATCGAGAGCTTCGATGAACGAGACGGCCGCTCGATGGTCCTCAACGGGGAAGGCGAACCGATTTTGTTCAAAGGTGAAACCATTCCTTTCGAGGCCTTTGTCGATGTTTTGATCGATGAAATCCCCGAGGCCAAGGCCAAGCCGGTGCCCAGCCTCGAGTTGCCCGACCATTTGCGGCACTTGGCGATTCCTACGGAAAAACTGCCCGCCCTTAAATACGACCGCAACGACGATCTGATTTTCGAAGACGGCTGGGAGCCGCCCACGCGGAAGTTCGACCTGGAATTGGACCGGGACATTCGCGACGAATACATCAAAGAAGAAGGTGAAGAAGGCGAACCCGGTCATTACGACAGCGACGGCAAAGACAAGCACAACCACCACGCCCATAGCAAATGGTCTTACTCCAACCGTGCCAAAAACGTTCCCATCGTCTTTAACCCCCTGCCTTCCGGTGGCTTGATCGGCTTGCACGACCAATACGCCATGGCTTACTGGAACAAGTACAGCGACATCTTCCGCGTTCGTACTTCCACCGGTTCCTGGGCTTGGGGCAACGGTCGCTACGACATCGCCGGTTTCCAAAGCAACGCCACCATGGTGAGTCAATTCGGTTCCGGTTGGGGCGCGACCACCTTGGCCGTCTGCTGGAAGCGTTGGGACTGGACCGGCTTCAGTGTTGAATCCGACATCGCCATGAACCCCGCTTTCTCTTGGACCACCAACGATTACGACACCTACAGCAACGCCAACCTGTTCAACGCCGACCGCACCTTGTTACACGAAGTCGGTCATTCCTGGGGCCTCGATCACCAGTTCAACTTCCTCTCTGTGATGAACTACGCGCCGCATAAGTACCGCGCCTACACCGTTCTCTCGGGTGACGACACCATGGCTGTCCGCGCCGCCTTCTCCGGCCGCACCGTGAACCGCACCGATCTGGGCGTCGCGCTTTACTACAACACCGGCTTCCAAAGCTACAGCGACAGCACGCTCAACAAAATCTACGTTCGCAAAGGCGACACCATCCGCATCAGCAATTTCATGGTCGAAAACACCGGTACCACCACCATCAACACCCCGACCATCCGCTGGTACCTGGTCCCCAACATCAACAGCTGGGGTTCAAACCGCTACATCGGCACCACGACCCACTCTTCCCTGGCGCGTGATCACTACTGGCTGACCGCACGCACCTTGACGATTCCCGAGAGCACGCCGACCGGTTGGTACTACATCGGCGCCTTCGTCGGCACCTCCGGCGACAGCGTGTGGCAGAACAACTCAAGCTGGTGCGGCCGTCGCATCTTCGTCTACTAACCCCCAACTGCATAAAATCAGCGCCAAAACGGAAACAGCCCCCACCTCGGGGGCTGTTTTTGGTTTTGGTTTTGGGCTTCGGTTGAGGGTTAACCCATAATCACCGGGATCCATAGCCAGGTGACCAGCGTGATCAGACCCACCCCGATGAAGTTGAGCCAAATACCGACCCTGGCCATTTCTGGAATGGAGATTTTGCCGCTGCCGAACACAATGGCGTTGGGCGGTGTGGCCACGGGCATCATGAACGCCATACTGGCGGCAAGGGTCGCGGGGAATACCAAAAGGTAGGGATCGAGCGCCATGCCGATGGCAATCGCGGTCAGGATGGGAACCAGGGTGGCGGAGGTCGCCGTGTTGCTGGTTAATTCGGTCAGGAAAATGACCATGGTGGCAACCAGGGCGATGAGCAGAACGGTGGGAAGGGTTTGCCAGTGGGTGACCAGCGAACCCAGATAGGCGCCGAGTCCGGTGCTTTGGATGGCGCCGGCGAGGGCCAAGCCGCCGCCGAATAGAATGAGAATGCCCCAAGGCATTTTGACCGCGGTTTCCCAATCGAGCACAAACACCCGTTCTTTGGGATTAACCGGCAGGGAGAACAGGCACAAGCCGGCGAGAATGGCGATACCGGCGTCGGTCAGGCCGGCGAGGGGTTGCAGGTCGCCGATGGTGAGTTTGGTGAGCATGGGGCGCATCAGCCACATGGCGGCGGTCATCAAAAAAACGACCAGGGTAATCACCGAGCCGCGGTTGATCGTGCCGAGCTCGCGGTAGGCTTTGTCGATGAGGGCGCGACCGCCCGCGGGTGGGTTGGGGCTGACCTTGTAGAACAGCCGGGTGAGCAGCCACCAAGACAGCGGCAGGAACACGCAGGTCAGCGGGAAGCCGACCATAAACCACTGGGCAAAGCTGATTTCAGTGCCGAACCGTTCGCGGATGTAGCCGGCGAGGAAGAGGTTGGGTGGTGAACCGATGAGGGTGGCGACGCCGCCAATCGAAGCGGAATAGGCAATGCCGAGCATCAGTGCCGGGGCGAATTGGCTGGAGGCACCTTCTTTTTCTTCGATCAAGGCGACGACGCTGAGGGCGATGGGCAACATCATAATGGCGGTCGCGGTATTGGAAACCCACATGCTGAGAACGGCGGTGACGATCATGAAACCGGCGATCATCATGCGTTGGCCGCGGCCGAAAAAGCGCAGGGTTAACAAGGCGATGCGACGGTGTAGGCCCCAGCGTTCCATGGCCTTGGACAGAAAAAAACCGCCCATGAACAGGAAGATCAACTCGTGGCCGTAGCTGGTGGCCACATTTTTGATTGGGGCGGCACCCATCAGGGGTAACAAAACGAGGGGGACCAGGGCGGTGGCGGAGATGGGGATGGCTTCGCTGAGCCACCAAACTGCCATCCAGACACCGACGGCGGCGGTCACGCGGGCCTCGTGGCTGATCGCGACGGCGGCGCCGTCTTGGTTGAGGTAGCTTTCGGGCAAGGCGTAAAAAGCGAGGCCGGCCAAAACCGGTGCGAGGAAGAAGCCGAGCCATTGAATGGTGGCGCGGTCAAATTTGGCGGGTTTCTTTTCTTGGGTGGGGGGTTCGTAAGCTTTTTGCATAACGTCCTCATTGATAAGGAAACCACGGTGGGGGACCGCGGCAGGATTGATTCGAGGTGCGTAACCGCTGTGAAGCGAGGGTGCGGGTTGCGCGGGTACGCGGGTTTGCCCGCGGTTCTCACGAGGATTCGTCGCGAGAAGCATGAAAGCCTTGTGAGTACGAGGATTACGACTGAGAGCAAACGGAGCGGGGCCGACCCTTCGGCGTAGCACCGCTACGTCGAGTATTGCTCGACTGAGTAATGCGGATGGCCGCCCCCTCGTAATCGCATGGGTTTCAGGCTTCGCAGCAGAACGCCTTGTGAGAATTGCGGGTTTGCGGACAACCCGCACCTATCATGGAGCAAGGGGGATACCAAGCGCGATGGGTTTTTTTGATCTCACCGTTTCTTCACGAAAAAGCAGGCGCACCAAACAACTGCTTTTGATGGGCACGATAGCGATGAAGCGTTGTAAGGTGACGAATTAAGGCCGTTTATCGCACTCGGATCACCCAAACAGCGACGGAATGGGTTGCGGATGGATCACGGGCGAATCGCCACGTTATTGCTGCGTTGCGTCACGCGTTCCGCGATTCTTGCGGGTTTGCCAATGCCGCACTGAGTCGGGTGGGGAATCTTGCGCGTTGGTTGGGGATTGCCGCGCTGCCCATGCTTGTCAGCGTCGGTACGACCTGATATGGTGCCTATGGTTTGTGCACGGGATGTTGCTTTTGCCCCGGGCGCGTTGCTGTACCGGCGCCCGCGATGTGCTGAACCCTATTCCTTATATAAAAGTTGGAGGCCGTATTATGACTGAATCCCAAGAGGGCCATGCCGAAACGACCCAAACCGATCCGCTTCTCCCGGGCTTTAAGCTAATGGAAGAAGGACGTTTGGATGAGGCTGTTGCCTTTTTCCAAGAAGCGGCCTCCAAGTATCCCCGCGACTGGCGCGTTTTTGCGCAGTTGGGGCAATTGCAACTTGCGAACGAGAAACACCACCAGGCGATTTACAACTTTACCCGCTCCATGGAAACCGCGCCGGATCGGGCCGCGATTTTGATTTTACGTGCCTTGGCTTTTCTGGAAATCAAAGACGTGGGTCAGGCAGAGGCCGACGCCGAGCAGGCCTGGCCCCTTGCGGGCGAGAACGTCGAAAGTTGGAACCGGCTCGGTGTGATTTACGGCCGACTCGGTGAGTTTGATCGCGCACAAACCGCCTACGAGCAGGCGCTTGAATTGCAACCGCGCGCCGCCTCGGTGTATTTCAACCGCGCGGTAATGATGGCCGAGGCCCAAGATTTTGTGGCGGCGGTCGATGATTATCGCGAGGCCTTGGAGGTGGCTGACGGCCCGTGGCCCGAAGCGCTGCTGGGCATGGGCGTTTCTCTGGTGAAAATTGACGATCACGACGAGGCGATTGAATGTTTCCGGGCCGTGCTTGAGTTGAAAGGCGCGGATTCACCCATGGGCCGTATGGCGCGCCGCTACCTGTCCGAACTAAACGCTTTGACCGAGGCCGATGCCGCGCCGCAAGGGGAGACCCAAGCCATCACCCCGGCCCAGATTAACGACCTGATCCGCGAGGTCAGCCGCCATCAGCGCGAGGAAGAAGTGGCGCGGCTGTTCCGCGTTTTGGTTGCCTTGCCCTTGTACACCAACCCGGTTCAGATTGAAGGGGAAGAACCCCAAGATCCCGACGCCGTGCGCCTGCCCGTGTTTAACGGGGAAGAGGGCAGTTATGTGGTGTTTTACGCCGACGAACAGGACGAGCGTTTGCGTCCTGATCACATCGCGCTCCCCGGGGACCGCGTCATGCGTTGGTGTATGGATCAAGGCAACATCGAAGGTCTGATGGTGCAAAACACCGTTGGTGATAATGTGTGTTACCACAAGAATTTGTTTCCCGCTTTGTTGGCCCGATATGATCGCTTCATGGCCGAGCACCAACCCGAAAACCAGGACTAACGCGGCTTTGCCAACCAGCCCCTTCGCGTGGCGCGCACCCGCATTGCTAGCCCGCGGTTCTCACAAGGATTCGTCGCGAAAAGCAGAAAGCATTGTGAGTACGAAGCTTACGACCGAGAGCCGGCACAGGTGTAGCAGCTGAGGCGAAGGCGGCTCGACCAAGTAAGGCGGAAGGCCGCCCCCTCGTAATCGCATGGCTAGCCCCGTAGCAGAATTCCTTGTGAGAAATGCGGGCTAACCCAGGTTTCTGCCACGGGACAACCCGATTGAGCAATGCGGGCCAAGCATTTTTTTGGGCGACGGCCGATGTGCGCTACAATGCAGCATTACAAAAAAGCTTTTGACTGGGTTTCATCCGTTGGTTCACCAGGGCTTTCCGTGAAATTTCGGCAACGGGGAAGAGGACCCGCGGGGATTGTGCGTTGAGGGTTTATGGACACCGCCTCCGGTGAAGATCAGTTTCAGCACATTTTTATTGCCGCCCTCGATTTATCGGGAGAGGCACGCGACGCATTTCTCGATAAGGTTTGCCGCAAGCAGCCCGATTTACGTGAAGAGATTGAGGAAATCCTGGCGACCTTGGACCCTACCGAACTGACCGGGTCCAAGGAGAAGCGCGCGCTGGATATTTTCGGGTTTTGCCTGGATCTAGACCGCGAAGCCCGCGCGATGTACCTGGCCAAGGTGGCGGAGCGCTGCGCCGAGGTTCGCGAGAAGGTCGACAAATTGCTTACTTCCCACGGCGAGGCGGCCGACGCGGAATTTATCGAAGCATCGCCCATGGCGGATCCCGAACAAGTTCCCTCGACCGGCTTAAAAGCCAACGACGTGGTCGGCCCTTATCGCGTGATTCACGAGATCGGTCGCGGTGGGATGGGCGCGGTTTATATGGCGACCCGCAAAGACGAAGAGTTTGAGCAAGAGGTCGCCCTCAAAATTTTGCCCTACGCCATGGCGACCCAAGATTTGATTTCCCGCTTTAACAACGAACGCCAAATCATGGCCAATCTGAGCCATCCCAACATCGCCACCTTGTTGGACGGCGGTGCCACCGACGACGGCTTGCCTTATTTCGTGATGGAATACGTCGACGGGGTGCCCATCCACGATTATTGCGATTTTCAAAAACTGACCATTGCCGCGCGTTTGCGTTTGTTCCGCAAGGTGTGTTCGGCGGTCCATTTCGCGCACCAAAACCTGGTGGTCCACCGCGACTTAAAGCCGGGAAACATTTTGGTGACCGCGGCGGGTGAACCCAAGTTACTCGATTTCGGCATAGCCAAAATTCTGCGGCCGGGCAGTCACGAGCCGGTGACCCTCACCGAAAGCGGCGTGCGCCCGATGACGCCGGAATACGCCAGCCCGGAACAGGTGCGCGGCGAAATCGTGACCACGGAAAGCGATATTTACGCCCTTGGCTTGTTGCTCTACGAACTCTTGAGCGGGCACCGCGCCCACCGCTTCGGCAACCGCACGGAGGAAGACGTTCAGCGTGTGGTTTGCGATGATTACCCGCCGCGGCCCAGCGTCGTTTTTTGGGAGCGTTTCCAAATTGAACGCGCTCGCGGGACGGTGGTGCTGACGCCGGAATCCATCAGCGAGAAGCGCCGGACCGATCCGCGTCGCATGGAACGCCAGTTGCGCGGCGATCTCGACAATATGATTATGAAGGCGATTACCAAAGATCCCGATTTGCGTTACGCCTCGGCCGAACAGTTTTCGCTGGATATTGTCAATTACCTAAGCGGGCACCCCGTGCTGGCACGCGGGCACAGCCCGCTGTACCTGATGCAGCGATTTTGGGAGCGACACCAATTCGCGATGATGACCACCTTTATTATGGTGGTGATGGTGCTGCTGTTTGTGGTGACCGCCTTGGTGCAGCATCGCGAAACCTTGGCGCAACGGCGCGCGGCCGAAATGCAACGCGCCAAGGCGCATTTTGTCGGTGAGTTTTTTTCCGATCTGTTTGCGGTACCCCAAGTGGGCGGGCCGGCCGGCGAAATCCCCGCCAATCTGATTACCGACCGCGCCATGCGTCGGATTCAGGAGTTTTATCCCGATAATCCGGCGGTTCAAGCGGCGGTGATGCATACGGTTGGTTCGGTGTGCCTCAACCTGGGTGCTGAAAATCAGGCGGAATCCATCATCACAGAAGCCCTGGCCTTACGGCGCGAACAGGGGGAAGCGCGCGATGTCGCCGAGAGTTTGCGGGTTCTGGCGGGTATTCATGCCCGGCGCCGTCACTTTGACAAGGCGGAGTGTTTGCTGCTGGAAGCCCGATCATTGACCGAGGCCGAGGACGACCAAATCGCCGCCCTCATGGACGGGCAGGTCTTGCAAGATTTAGCCGAAGTTTATGACGGACAGGGGCGCCACGACTTGGCCGAACCCATGCTGTGGCGGGCTTTGGCCGTGTTTCACAACCAGGATCAGCGAGACCCCGAACGGGTTTCCCGCATCTTGTACGCCTTGATCAGCCATTACCAAGAATTGGAGAAATGGTCCCACGAAGAGGTTTTGTTGAAATGGGCGTTGGAGGAGCAAATTCAGGCCGGTTCGGACGAATACTTGGTTCATACCTTTGCGCGCGTGGCCGAGAAACTACGCCGCGAGGGCGAACACGCGCGCGCCGACTACTTCCTTCAGTGTGCCTTCGATTTGAGCCGGGAAACCTACGGCGCGCAACACCGTTTGGCGCGCAACTTGGAACAGGCGTTGCGGGAATTCGACGAAACCGGCGTGGCTGAACCCGAACCCAACGATAGCCCGTTGGTGCAATAATACCCGCCGCCGCGCGGGGTGATCTTTGAAAGGAGCGCAAACATGGATCGTCGTGCTTTGGTTTTGATTGATGTGCAGCAGGGATTTGAGGAACCTTTTTGGGGGCCGCGCAACAATCCCGATGCGGAGGCCAACATGCAGCGTATTTTGGCCCATTGGCGCGAACAAGGTTGGCCCGTATTCCACGTCAAACACAATTCGTTATCACCTAAATCACCCCTGCACCCGGACAAACCCGGCAATGCCTTCCTGCCCGCTGTTGCTCCCCTGCCGGGCGAGCCGGTGTTTGAAAAAACCGTGAACAGCGGCTTTATCGGCACTGATTTGGAAGCGCGCTTGAAGGAGGCGGGCATCACCCGGTTGGTGATCGTTGGTTTGACCACGGACCATTGTGTTTCAACCACCACCCGCATGGCGGCCAACCTCGGTTTCTCCGTCGAGCTTGTTTCGGACGCCACCGCAACCTTTGACAAAACCGACCATCGCGGCGTTTACATACCCGCGGAAACCCTTCACAACGTTCACCTTGCCTCGCTCCATGAGGAGTTCTGCATCGTGAAAACGACCGAGCAAATCCTGGGCTAGGATGGTTGGGTGCGTTGGTGTGCCGGTTGGGGGGTAGTGTTGTATTCGTTTTTTCTCAGGATATTTTGATTTTGAGGATGCGCTGAGGTTGCTTCTCCCGCCCAACCGTCGGTTGGGCTTGGGAATATCCGCCGCGGATATTCCCGTCACTTCGAAACACGGCTTCGAGATGGCCGCGTCACATATAGAAATAATCAATGTTCGTTCGTCTCCTTGGCTGTGCCGGATCCTTTGCTTGTGTGCTGCACCTAACGGTGATTTTCAGGCGCTTCTTCCTTCGGATTTCGCCTGATTGGAAGGTGGCCGCCCGCGCGATGGGGTCGCCGCCCCAGGCTGTTTTCGTGTACGCTTGGAACAACCCTTCTCTTGGAGCCAAAACCTTGATTCCTGTTGGTATTGACCAATCCATTTTGCGCCGGGTTCCGATTGTCTCGTTTAGCCTGATGGTCGTTTGGGTCGTTTTGCAGTTTTTGTCCAATCTCGGCGGCTCGCAAGAGGCGTTACACGCTGATTACCTCGATTTGGTGGACACGTACCGCGAGCATCGTTACATCCAGATCAGCCCCTACCATGAGGCCGTCTTGGAGGACCGCCTCTTTTTTGAAACGGTGCATTATTACGATGTTCAGGATTATCTGGATTCCCTTTCGCCCGAGGCACGGAAAAAAGTCGAGGCCAAGGTTTCGTATTACGGTGGGGCGACCCTGCCCGAAATAGCCATACCCGAGGTGAGTCGTCAACAAGTTGAAACCGCCTCGCGAAAGTTTGCGGTTCGGGTCGATCAATTTTTGCGCCATTATCCCGCGTTTCGCTACGGCATCGGCCAACGCGGTTTCTCCGCTTTTGGTTTGCTCACCTATGTTTTTATCCACACCAACATTCTGGTGTTAATCGGACACCTCGTCATGTTTTACTTCACCGGCCCCTTAGTAGAGGATCGTTTCGGGCGTCCCTTTTACGGTGCCTTCCTGGCGACCGCCGCCGTGTTTACCGGCGTGATGCTTTTGGGTCTCCACCGCAACCCGTACCACACGGTGGTAGGTGCCGGTGGCGTTGTTGCCGCGGTGACCGGCGCGTTTTTGTTTAAATTCTACGACGTTCGCTTTACCTTTTTTTACGCGACCCGCTTTGGCTCGGGGACCTTCAAGGTCCCTGCCTATCTCTTCATCACCGTGCTGGCTTTCTTTTTCGGATGGATGGCTTACTTTGACCGCGGTTACGGGAGCGGCGCGGTCTGGCTGTATGTTTGGGGTTTTGCCTTTGGGTTTGCCATCGCCGCCCTTTTAAAAATCACCGGTTGGGATGTGCGCATCGATCCCAAGGGCCTCGATTTGGATCTTCCCGAAAACAACCCCGTCAACGCGGTGCGACAGGCCGACGCCGACGGAAAAGGCGACGCCCTCGACATTTTGGCGCGCGGTATAAAGGATTATCCCGAAATGGAGGATCTGCGTCGCCGTTATTGGACCCGCGCCCGCGAGACCAAGGATCCTGTTCACCTCGCCGCCGCCGCGCCTTGGATGTTCGAGCATTCCCTGCAACACGAGGATATCGGCACGGCGTTGATTGTGTACCGTACCTGCCGCGACCTGGTCCCCCATCTGCGTTTTCCTTTTGACCTGTGTTGTTACCTCGCCGGAACGCTGATGGAAATCGGCGATTATGATGCCGCGGCCGAGGTGCTGGATCAGCAAAAAGCGATTCTCTTCGAGTACAGCCCGCAACAACGTCTGCAGTTGGCCTTACTTGCCGCGGATTGGAGTCATGCGCGCGCCTTGGCAATCGCCGAACCGTTGGAAAACAACGGGGATTTGGATGGGGAGAGCCGGGAAACTTTGGCCACCTCGCTCGCGTTTTGGCGCGATGCGCCGGATACCGTTTATGCGCCCGATCCCAATGTGCGCAAGCCGCTTGATCTATCGGAGTACCAACAACCGATGGTTTTTGACCGCGATACCTGGGCTGAGGAATTGGATCCGGCCCAAGATCATTGGCAAAACAAGGCGCACGCGGTAGCCCTGGTGCCCGAGGTCGACCCCGGCCGGCCCCCGTCGGCTTCGGGTGATCACCCGGCTGTCCCGACCCAGCCCACCGGTCCCGTCCCCAAAGTCGCGCCGTCCCCGCAAGCCGTGCCCGCGGGCGCCCCGGCGAGACCCCAACCCACCTTGTTCCGGGCCGCGGTGCAGGGATTAAACAAAGAAGGCATTTTGCTGCTGATCCCCGGTCAACAGGTGCGGACCTTTCCCTTTCAGCGAATCAACGGGTTAACCCTTGCTTTGGTCGCGGGTCACGGCCTGGTTCTCGACTTGGTTTTCGGCGACCTTGAGGACACCTCGGCCGTGGCGCGCGTGATCCGGCTCGAACCCGATGATGCAGCGGCCAAACGTTTGTTTCCCGATGTCCGCGACGCCCGCACCGCCCTGGTGATGCTGGCCCGTACCCTACACGAGGCCTCCAACGCCCATTTGATCCTGGGCGAAGCCTCGTTGAAGGGACCCGATCTGGCGCGATTTCCCTCACTCCAAGCCTTGGAGCAGCGCTGTTATCCCGGTCGGGTGTTGTCTGGTTAAGCGATCCCGCGGCCACTGTTGTTTCACGAGAAGAAAATCGGCACAGTCGGTGTTTAACCTAAGAAGCGCGATGAATCGCGGTGATTTGGGCGTAAGAGCCCGGTTCGGGCACAAGAAAAAGGTACATTGAGGCTTTGGTGGCGGCAAAAATCGGAACGGCTTTGGTTTTGGGAATGGTGTTGATCGTCGCTGCAATCGGCGCTTGGCGATGGTTTGCCGGTTTAAACGGTGTCGCCGCGGTGATGCATGTCGATGAGCGACCCTTTTTGAAACCGGACCCGCGTTTGTGGGACGTTTTCCTCAAAGAAGTGGTGACCGACGGGGGCTTGGTGGATTATCAGCGGGCGGCGGGTCCGGCCCGACAACATCTCAATGCATATTTGGCGGAAGTGGCGCGGGCCACGCCTGCCCAATTTCCCGACGAGGCCGCGCGGCTGGCCTTTTTGATCAACGCCTACAATGCATTTGTGATCCAAGGTGTGCTGCAGCACCGGCCGATTCAGTCGGTTGAGGATGCCGGTCCCTTGCGGCAATTTTTCCGCGAGCGGGCTTATCTCCTTGCGGGCCGGAAGGTTTCCTTGCACGGGCTCGAAACCACCCTCATCCAGCCGCTGGACGCCCGCGTCCATTTCGCCTTAAATTGCGCCGCGCGTTCCTGCCCGCCGTTGCGCGCCGAGGCCTACGTACCCGACCGATTGGAAGCGCAATTGAGCGAGGCCGAAACCGCCTTCATTAACAACGAGCGCTACAACCACTACGACCCCGAGGAGAAGGTATGGCGCCTGTCCTCGATTTTTAAATGGTACCTGGCCGATTTCGGCGGCGAACAAGGCTTGCGCAACCTGCTGCAAGCGCGGGGGCCGCGTGGTACCGTCGTCGAGGCCCCCATCACCTACCTGCCTTATGACTGGTCGCTCAACGACAGTCGGCGGGGGCCTTTGCCCGCGATTCAATCTGATTCGGCCGATTGATCCGGCCAAGGCACCTCGTATAGGGCGATAAGGCGCACCGGGCCGGGTTCGCAATGGCTAAAGTCACCGTTTTGGAGGTGGACGCGCGGTGTATCCAGGTCAGGAAACAGCAGGTGTTGGTTGAGGTTGGGAAAATCTTTGTAAAGGCCGTTACAACTTAAATAAGCGCATTCCGGCAGGGTTCCGGCGTAGAAGGTCACAGGCTCGAAGCCAAGCAGGGTTTTGTGGGTCGGTTCCTGGACGGCCGTGGGCAAACCGGGATCCGGGCGTACCGCGCCGAGATCCTCCCCGGCCGCGCTGTATTGGCGGGGGTAGGCCTCGGCGTAGAACAGCCGCATGTCGGTGGTGTCCACCCCGAAATGGGCCGCCGTTTTCAAAAGAATTTGGGGATGGTCAAACAGCCAGAAACCGTTGTGGTTCCAGGCTGAAACGTAATCGCAGAAGCTGTCGACCACGCAGCTGCTCAAGGTTGCCGGCACGTTTGGAAAGCGCCATTCGCCCGTGTTTAACAGATCCGCTGTCGCGGGCTGCTGCTTGGCGGTGTAACCCATGGGAATGCGTTCCCAGTCGTTCATGGTGCTCCTTCTACTTGAAAGTTTTTCGACGCTGTTTAATCTTGTGAGAGGGTTTGGTTCACCCCCGTGTCTTCGCGTTTTTACGTGGGCCGCGCTGGATCGTTGCAACGGACCGCATCAAGGTTGATACTTGGTAGCGTGTTTGGAAAGTTGCGGCATGGGCGAACAAGTGGTAATAATATTCAGATTTGGCGAAATTTCGCTTGTAGGTGTAGGAAAACATGAGTGATCTCCTTGACCGGATCAACAGCCCAGAAGACCTTAAATTACTGCCTCGCGAGCAGTTACCGCAACTTGCCGAAGAGCTTCGGGCTTTTATCAAGGACTTCACCAACACCACCGGCGGCCATATTGGCTCGGGAATGGGCGTGGTTGAACTGACCATTGCTTTGCATTACCTCTTTGAATTTAAGCAACAAGACCACCTCATCTTCGATGTGGGCCACCAGTGTTACCCTCACAAAATTCTGACCGGTCGCCGCGACCAGATGGGTACCATTCGTCAGAAAGGTGGCTTGAGCGGGTTTCCCGATCCCCATGAATCGCCCTATGACCGCGTTAAAACAGGTCACGGCGGTACCAGCCTCAACACCGCGGTGGGGATGGCGATGGCCTTGCGCAATCGCGGCGAGCAGGCGGACCGCAAGGTGGTAGCCATGTTGGGCGACGCCGGTTTGCAAGAGGGTTCGGCGCTGGAAGCACTCAACTACGCCGGTGTCTTTGACGACCTACCTTTGATTATTGTGCTAAATGATAATGAACACGGCATCGGCCCCTCGGTGGGCGCCTTCATGAAGTATTTTTCTAAAGTCCGTTCCGGCACCATTTACCGCGCCGCCAAGGGCAACTTCAAACGTTTGACCAAAATGATGGAAAGCGCCTCGCCGTTTTTCGGCAAGTTCACCTACGACGTGGCCGACCGTTTGAAGTCGAGCAT
Source organism: Acanthopleuribacter pedis (assembly GCF_017377855.1). Taxonomy (GTDB): domain Bacteria; phylum Acidobacteriota; class Holophagae; order Acanthopleuribacterales; family Acanthopleuribacteraceae; genus Acanthopleuribacter; species Acanthopleuribacter pedis. Next base: position 122,270 of record NZ_JAFREP010000027.1, on the reverse strand, counting down.
TCACGGTTTGGTTCCGGTGATTGCGCCCGGCTTTTTGTTCGAAGCGCTGGGTTACTTTTATTACGGCCCCATCGACGGGCACGATTTTCCCACGCTTTTGGAAGCGCTTGAGGATTGTAAATCCTTCCGCCGTCCGGTCGTGTTGCACTGCATTACCACCAAGGGCAAGGGTTATTCCTACAAACAAGATCGCTTGGCCTACCATGCCGGCAAACCCTGTAAATCCATCACCGCGCACTTGCCTGCCGAGTTCAGCGCGCAAGGCGGTCCCGCCTACACCGACGTTTTTGTCGATGAAATGATGCGTTTGGCCGAGGAAGACAAGGACGTGGTGGCCATTACCGCCGCCATGCTGGAAGGGACCGGATTGGTGAAGTTCCGGGACAAATTTCCCGACCGCGTGTACGACGTGGGCATGGCAGAACAGCACGCGGTGGGCATGGCCCAGGGTTTGGCGCTCGCGGGCCAAAAACCGATTTGTGCCGTGTATTCCACCTTCATGCAGCGTTCCGTCGATCAAATTTTTCAAGAACTGGCCTTGATCAACACCCCGGTGGTGATGTGTTTGGACCGTGCCGGTTTGGTAGGGCCCGACGGAGCCACCCACAACGGGGTCTTCGACATCACCTACTGTCGCATGTTCCCCAACATGACCGTGATGGCGCCGCGCGACGGCGGCGAGTTACGCCAGATGATGCGTCTTGCCGTCAATCACCCCGGCCCTACCGCGATTCGGTTCCCACGGACGCGCACCCCGATGGAATCCGCCGAGTTGCCGCGCCTTCCTTTTAAAGTCGGCGAATCCGAACAACTCCGCGACGGCAACCACGGCTGCTTGCTGGCTTACGGCACCATGGTTTACATGGCGCTGGATGTGGCCGGTGAAATTTACAGCCGTTACGGTATTGAACTGGCGGTGATCAACGCGCGTTTTGCCAAACCCTTGGATGCCAAGATGATCGCGCGTGAATGTGCCCGTCAGCCCGTGGTGTTCACTCTTGAGGACCACAATCTCGCGGGTGGGTTTGGCGCGGCCGTTTTGGAACATGCCAACCAAAACCAATTGGACGCGGGTAAAATCGAAATGTTCGGCATCGGCGATGTGTTTATCGACCACGGCCAACGGGTCGAAGCCCTTGCCATGGCCGGTTTGGATGTGCCCACCCTGATTAAACGGGTGGAGCAACGCCTGGGCCTCAAAAAAGAAGCGGTGGGAAACGCCGAGCCGGCGGCTAAGATAAAACCTCGCGTGCTGACCCATTAAGCGCTTGGGCCGCTCCCAGCCCCTTGATTTTTATAGATAGGGTTTGAGCGCGGCGCCTGTTTTAGAATCGGGTTTTGCCGCGATCTGTTCCGGTGTCCCGCTAAAAATAACCTGTCCGCCCGCCTCGCCCGCGCCCGGTCCGAGCTCGATGATGTGGTCCGCCAATTTGATCAGGTGGGGACGATGTTCGCTGATCACAAGCGTATGACCCGCGTCCAGCAGTTGGTCGAAGAGGGTGCGCAACCGTTGCAGATCGCGGAAATGAAGGCCCGCGCCCGGTTCGTCGAGCAGGAACAAGCTGGGTGCTTCCGTTTGCCGTAATGCGCCGGCGAGGTGGAGTCGGTTGCGTTCGCCGCCCGAAAGGGCCGCGGTTTTTTGGCCTAAACGCAGGTATTCAATTCCGGTTTGCGCCAGTTCGTTGAACGCGTCGCCCAAGGGGGTTTCCGCGAACCAAACGGCGGCTGCCGCGAGCGTTAAGTCGAGCATTTCGGGGATGCTTTTTCCCCGGTAGCGGAAAGCGGCGACCTCGGGTTGGTATCCCGAACCCCCACAGGGCTCGCAGTCGTAGGTGACATCTTCCAAAAAATCCATGGCGATGCGTTGTCTGCCTTCGCCTTTGCATTGCGGGCAACGGCCCTGTTTGCCATGTGGCGAGAAATGGGCCTTTTTTAGGCCCAAACGGCGCGCTCCATCACTTTTTGCAAGCAAGGTCCGTAAAAGTTCGAACAGGCCGAGGGTTTCAATAACTGAGTTTGTGCGGGCGATGGTTCCGAGTTCACTCGTGAAGTAAAAGGTTTGGCGGAAGGAATCGTGTCCGCTGACGGCGTCGCAGTGACGCGGCTGTCCCGAGGTGACGGAGGCGGCCAAAACGTCCAACAACAAGCTGCTTTTCCCGCTGCCGGAGACGCCGGTGAGCGCGATGAGGTTGCCGGTTGGGAGATCAAGGGAAACATCGCGCAGGTTGTTGGCGCGCGCGCCGCGAATGGTGATCGCTGGGCCGCCGCGGCGTCTCTGGCGGGGAAGGGCGATCTGGGATGGGTTTCGCAAATAAGCGCCGGTGAGGAAGTTGTTGTCGGCCAGTACCTTCTCGCGAGGACCGCACGCGGTCAGTTCACCGCCTGCTTCGCCCGGCCCCGGCCCGAGTTCTATCAAATAATCGGCTGCCTTGATCAGGTCGGGGTGGTGTTCCGCCACCAGAATGGTGTTTCCGTTGTCGCGCAGCAATTTTAATTTTTCGCAGAGACTCGCGATGTCACAGGCATGAAGCCCCAAGGTGGGTTCGTCCAAAATGGTGGTAATTCCGCTCAAACCCCCGTAAAGAAGCGCGGCCAGCCGGACGCGACGGCTTTCGCCCGCGGATAAGGTGGTGCCGCGGCGATCAAGAGAAAGGTAACCCAAACCCAACGCGGCAAGCGCGTCCAGGCGGGCGATGATTTTGGGGATGGTGGCCGCGGCGACTTCACCGGCGGCACCCTCCAGCGTGGCGCGCATTGCTTCAAACCGGCGGCGACAGGCGTCAACCGATTGTGCGGCGATTTCCGGTAAAGCGGCACCCGCGACTTGGACGCGACAGGCGGTCGGGTTCAGCCGTCGGCCGTTGCACGGGACGCAGGTTTGATCGCGGAGCAAATGCGCCATGGCTTTGCCTTTGGGATCACCGTGGGTGCGGTCGTATTCTTCTGTAATCAAGGCCGCGAAGCCCTGCCAGGGGGTTTCGAGATCGTGGGTGCCGGTGCGTGTGCCTCGCTTGAAGGCCCAGGTGACCTGGTGGATTTCCGGGCCTGTTCCCCACATGGCGATGCGACGTGCCGCATCGTCCAATTGCTGCCAGGGTTGTTCAAAGTCAATTCCGTGACCTTGACCGACCGCCTTGAGAATCGCGACATGCCGCCCCGATGGATCACCGTAAAACCGGCCGATTTTTTCGCCGGCCATGGCGCCGTCGGTGAGCGCCCGCGCCGGGTCGGTGATTAACTTCTCAGGATCGGCCACGCGGCGAAAACCCAATCCCTTACAGTCGGGACACATGCCCTCCTGACGGTTGGCGGAGAAGAGGGAGGCGGTGAGAATCGGTTTTTTTTCGCCGCTGCCGGATGGCTCGGGGTAGGCGCCGGCCCTGCTCCAAAGCAGCCTGAGCAAGGGATCGATGCCGGTGATGGTGGCAACCGTTGTGCGCGGGGTTTGGAATTTTGAGCGACCGGCCACCGCGAGGGTTGGCGGCAGTCCGGTAAGGGTGTCGACCTCGATGTCGGCGCCTTGGGCTAACACCGCTCGTGTTTGGCTTGAGAGCGATTGGATGAAGCGCCGCCGACCTTCCGCCGCGATGGTATCGAACAGAAGTGATGATTTGCCACTGCCGGAAACCCCCGTCACCACCGTGAGTTGCCCATGGGGGATGTCCAGGGACACATTTTTTAAGTTATGGGTTCGTGCACCGCGAATCCGAAGGCTGGTGTCCGGTGGACGGGGGGGCTGTTTTTTGATGTCTGGTAGCGGGTTGCCCTGCAACATCCGCGCGAGGAGCCGCGCGGTGGGGGAGCCCTGTTCGTCGGCGATTTCTTCCGGGGTTCCCTGGGCGGTTAGCCGGCCCCCTTCGGCGCCGCTACCCGGCCCGAGGTCGACGATATGATCCACGCGGCGAAGTAGGTCGGGATGGTGTTCCACCAGAATGATCGTATGGCCCTTTTCAATCAGGCCGTTCAGCGCCTCGAGCAGGCGCGTAATGTCGTGGGGATGAAGACCCGAGGTTGGTTCATCCAAGAGGTAAAGTGTGTGTGTTCCAGCAGGGCGCGCGAGTTCGGAAGCCAGCTTGATACGCTGGGCCTCGCCCCCGGAGAGCGTGGTCGCCGCTTGACCGAGGGTCAGGTAACCGAGGCCGATTTGGGCCATGGCGCGCAGGGGAGGGGCGATCTTTTTCTGGTCCGTGAAAAAGGTGCGTGCCTCGTCGACGGAGAGATCGAGGATTTGGCGGATGTTTTTTCCCTTGTAGGCGACTTCCAGGGTTTCGGCGTTAAATCGGCGGCCCTCACAGCTAGGGCAGGGCACCGAGACGTTTTCCAAGAAATGCATGCCGATCTCATAGACGCCCGACCCGCTGCATTCCGCGCAGGCACCGCCCTTGAGATTGAATGAGAAGCGACTTTTGGTCCAACCCCGGCGCTTGGCCTCGTCCTGCTCCGCCATCAAGATGCGAATGGGATCGAAGAATTTGACATAGGTTGCCGGGTTACTGCGTGGGCTCCGGCCGATCGGGGATTGGTCCACCACAATGACCTTGTCGAAATCCGCCCCTTCAATGGCTTGATAAGATTCTGACTTAACGAGGGTTGTGTCGGATTTGTCACACAGAGCTTTAGCCAGTATTTCGTGGACCAGGGAGGACTTGCCCGCGCCGGAAACCCCGGTGACCGCGTTGAGCGCGCCTTTTCGAAACCAGACGTCGATGTTCTTGAGATTGCGTGCCGAGGCGCCTTTGACGGTAAGCAAACCGCGGCCTTGACGCCGCTTGGGGGTGGGGACCGTGCACTCGCCGCGCAGGTAGACGCCCGTCGGGCTTTCGGCGGGCAGAAGATCCGGGTCGGGCGGGCCTTGGTAGAGCAAGCGACCGCCTGCTTGACCCGGCCCCGGTCCCATATCGATCAGGTAATCCGCATGGCGCATGAGCAGTGCTTCGTGACTTACCGCGACCACCGCGTTGCCTTGGTCACGCAACCGCAGCAGAACCTTGAGGAGTTTCGCTTGATCCTGTTGGTGCAGGCCCATGCCGGGTTCGTCCAGAACATAGAGCAGGCCCTCGCGGGGCTGAGCGGCTTGAATGGCTGTTTTGATGCGCTGGGATTCGCCACCCGACAAACCGGCGGCGTTCCGTTCCAAGGGTAAGTAGCCAAGACCTAATTCTTCCAAACAATCGATGCGGCGCAGCGCGTCCTCGGCGGTTCGTGCCGCGACGCCGCCTTCCTCGCGGATGGTTCTGAAAAAGTCGCCCAAGGCGCTGATGGAAAGGCGGCTGAGATCGGCGATGGTGCGACCCGCGACCCGCACCCCGCGCGCTGCTTCACACAAGCGGCTTCCGCCGCAGGCGTTACAGGGTTTGGAGCGGGCGAAACGCAGTGCATTGGGGTTGCGATCTCGGGTCAAAATCTCATTGATCACCCGAACGATGCCTTTGTAGTACCCTTCCTCGCGCGGTTTCGCGGTAATGCCCGACCATTTGAGTCGTGACTCAAGTGAATGCTTTCCAAAGGGGATCTTGATGCGTTCCGAGCCGTAAAAGACCACGTCCTGCTGTGCTTTGGTGAGTGCTTGCCACGGGGTGTCCACGTCGAAATCATGGACGCGGCAGACCTGGTCGAGGACGGCCATGGTAACTTGAGAATAAACGATATAGCCACGTTTCAGGGTGGGAACCAAAGCGCCTTGGCGCAGGGTTTTGGCGGGATCGGCAATCAGCAGTTGCGGGTCAACCCGGTCTTGGTGACCGGTGCCGCGGCAGTCGGGACAGGCGCCGACGGGCGTGTTAAAAGAAAACAAGGATCGGGTTAGGGGTTGGTCGCTATTTGGCGGCGCCTCGCCCAAACGTGCGAAGAGCAGGCGCAGGTTGTCGTAGATTTCGGTTAAGGTACCCACCGTGGAGCCTGCACCACCGCGGGCCGTGAATTGCGCGACCGCGATGGCCGGGGGCAATCCTTCGACCGACCCCACATCAGGGGTACTCATGCGGCCCATGAACTTGTGGAAATGGGTCGATTGATGCATGAGAAAGCGTCGTTGACCCTCGCGCAGAAGCGTGTCGAAGGCCAGCGAAGATTTTCCCGAACCGGAGACGCCGGTAATCACGGTCAGGGCGTGGAAGGGGATATCCACGTCGATGTCGCGGAGGTTGTGTTCGGCGACACCGCGCAGGCGAATGGTTCGGTTCATGGCACGCTCCCTGTGGCGAGATCAAACAAAGGTTACCCAATGGGTGGTGAGGACTTAGGTCGCGAATTGGAAGTCGGGATCGCCTTCCACGCTTTTCACGCGGCCTACCTGTCCGTCGCTAAGACGAACCTTGATCCCGTGGGGATGGAACGGGGATTTGGTGAGGATGTCCTTTACGACGCCATGGGTTAGCCGACCGCTTCGCTGGTCTTTTTTCAGCACAATCGCCACCCGCAAACCTATTCGAATTTCGTCCCGGTTTTGTCCACTCATTGCATGTGTCTCCCTGTTTACGAGGTGTGCCCCCGTCGGTTCAAACGAGGAACGCCAAAAAGAAAGGCGGCGCCCATTATGGCCCACCCGCGCCGTGCTGTGCATGCAATTTACCAAAAAACGCGGATGCTGCACGCTGTCATTACCCTCGCTCAAGGTCGCTGAATCGATGGGGGCCAGGCCCGTATTTCCCACAAGGCTTAGTAGCAGAATCCTTGGTAAGCAATGCAGGCGCGTCGGCGAGGTTGGCGTTTCACCGAGCGTTCCGGGCAGGGTTGGCACAGGGCGGCAACCCCGTAAAACGGCTGAAAACCCAAGCAACGCCCGACGCCAAAGCCAAATCACCCCCATTCAAAACATCCATGCCGCATGTTGGCACCATTGCAACCCCGCTTTTTTCCATGCGTGCTAGAATCGTGTGTTCTTGATTCACATCGTTTTTTTGTTGCTGCCTTTTCCACGATGGGCCTGGTTGCTCATTTCTGATCGTTCATCTCAATTGCGGGGTATGCCATGTCTGAACACCAAATCAGCCAGTTTAAAAAGATTCTTGTCGCCAATCGTTCTGAGATCGCCATTCGTATTTTCCGTGCTTGTACCGAGCTGGGTATTCAGACCGTCGCCATTTACAGCGAAGAAGATCGCCTCAGTTTGCACCGTTACAAGGCCGATGAAGCCTACTTGATCGGCAAAGGATTGTCGCCGGTTGGCGCCTACCTGGACATTCCCGGCATTGTGGCCTTGGCCAAGGAAAAAGGTGTCGACGCCATTCACCCCGGCTACGGGTTTTTGTCCGAAAACGCCGACATGGCGCGTGCCTGTGCCGAGGCGGGTATTACCTTCATTGGACCGCCCCCGGAAGTGTTGGACGCCTTGGGCGATAAAGTTTCGGCGCGGGCCATTGCCGAACGCGCCAAGGTACCCGTGATTCCCGGTACCAAGAAAGCGGTTAAAAACGATCAAGACGCGCTGCTGTTCGCCAAAAAACACGGCTTCCCGCTCATCATTAAAGCGGCTCACGGCGGTGGTGGTCGCGGCATGACCATCGTGCATAATCGCGAACAGTTGTTGGATGCCGTCGCCCGTTCCCGCTCCGAGGCCCAAAAGGCGTTTGGTTCACCCAAAGTTTTTATCGAAAAATACCTGGAACGACCCAAACACATCGAGATTCAGGTGATCGCCGACCGTTACGGCAACATGGTTCACCTGTTCGAACGCGATTGTTCCATTCAACGCCGCCACCAAAAGGTCATTGAAATCGCGCCCTCCCGGAGTATAAAGCCAGGTGTTAAAGATAAATTGTATCGGGATGCACTGTCGATTTGTGCAGAGGTTAATTATGTGAATGCCGGAACCGTTGAGTTTTTGGTGGATCAAGACGGCAACCATTACTTTATTGAAGTGAACCCCCGCGTGCAGGTGGAGCACACCATCACCGAGATCATCACCGGTCGCGACATTGTCCAGACCCAAATTCGCATCGCCGAGGGTTACCCGCTCGAGCACGACACCATCCGCATCCCCAGCCAAAGCAAGGTCAAGAAAAGTGGTTATGCGATCCAACTTCGCATAACGTCCGAGGACCCGGCCAATCAGTTCGCGCCCGATACCGGGAAACTAACCGCGTTCCGCGCCGGCGAAGGTTTTGGGATTCGTCTTGATTCTGGAAATGGTTTTGAGGGTGCCGTCATCACACCGCACTACGATTCGCTGCTGACCAAACTCTGTACCTGGTCCTTGGATTACGATTTGGCCGTGACCAAAGCCTTGCGCGCGATTCGCGAGTTCCGCATCCGCGGCGTCAAAACCAACTTGCCCTTTCTCGAGAATATGGTCGATCACGAGCGCTTCCGCAAGGGCGATCTGGACACGGGTTTCATTGACGACCATCCCGAATTGATGCAGTTCAAACCAAAACGAAACCGCGCCAACAAACTCTTGCGTTACCTGGGTGATCTGCGCGTGAACGGGGCCGAGGGCATTCAGGTCAGTGATATCCCCGCGCGCATCGAGACCCCGATCATTCCCACCGTGCCGAAGGAGACCGCGGCGGTGAGTCCAGCCTATGCGGTGTTCGCTGAAAAGGGTGCCGAAGGCTTATCGAAATGGTTACTTGAACAAAAACAATTGTTTATTACCGACACCACCATGCGGGATGCCCACCAGTCACTGCTCGCCACTCGGGTACGGGGCAACGATATGTTTAACATCGCCCATGCGACCACTCACTTGATGAATAAGGCCTTTTCCTTCGAAATGTGGGGCGGCGCCACTTTTGATGTGAGCATGCGCTTTTTGCACGAATCGCCCTGGGAACGCCTGCGCCGTTTGCGTCGTTTGATGCCCGGTCACCTGTTGCAGATGTTGATTCGTTCCGGTAATGCGGTGGGTTACACCAACTATCCCGATAACGTGGTGCATAAGTTCATTCAACACTCGGCCGCGCAGGGCGTGGATGTGTTCCGCATCTTCGATTGTTTGAATTGGGTCGAGAGTATGAAACCCTCGATTGAAGCCGTGGCCGCGACGGGGAAAATCGCCGAGGCGGCGGTTTGTTATACCGGCGACATTTCCGATAACCGACGCGTGAAATTCAACTTGGACTATTACATCAAACGGGCCAAAGAGCTTGAGGCATGTGGTTGCCACATTTTGGCGATTAAAGACATGGCCGGTTTGTTGAAGCCCAGGGCGGCAACCATTTTGGTGGATGCACTGAAAAACGCGTTGCAAATTCCGGTGCATTTGCACACCCACGATACCAGCGGTAACGGGGTGGCTACCTTGCTGCGCGCGGCCGAGGCCGGGGTGGACATTGTCGACGCCGCTTTGTCGTCCATGTCGGGGATGACCTCGCAACCTTCATTAAACGCCCTGGTCACGGCGATGGACGGTGGCCCGCGCGACACCGGCCTGGCTAACCGTGACTTGCAGCAATTGGCGGATTATTGGGAAACGGCGCGTGTCGCTTACGCGCCCTTTGAGTGTGGCCTCAAAGCGGGCACCGCGGAGGTGTATCGCCACGAAATCCCCGGCGGCCAGTATTCCAACTTGCGGCCTCAGGCGATTTCGCTGGGATTGGGGCATCGCTGGAATGAAATCAAAGACATGTACCGCGTGGTCAACGATATGTTGGGTCAGGTGATTAAGGTGACCCCTTCCTCGAAGGCCGTGGGCGACATGGCGTTGTTTATGGTTCAAAACGATTTGACCCCGGAACTGGTGATCCAACGCGGCAAGGATTTGGCGTTTCCTCAGTCATTTGTCAATTTGATGAAAGGCATGATGGGGCAGCCGGACGGTGGTTTCCCCGCCGATTTGCAGAAAGCCGTGATTAAAGACGAATCGGCGATCACGGTGCGGCCTGGCCAGTTACTGGAAGATTTTGATTTTGAAGCGGCGGCCGCCAAGTTGGAAAAGCGATTTGGGCGCACCTTCAGTGATGAAGAGTTGGTGACCTATGCGTTGTACCCCCAGGTCTTCGTGGACTTTGTCACCTTTGTGAACGAGTACGGGGATTTGTCGGTGTTGGATACGCCGACCTTCTTCTACGGTCTTGGACTTGACGAAGAAAAAGCCATTGAGATTGAGCCAGGTAAAACACTGATTGTGAAGCTGTTAGCCTTTGGGGAGCCCCATGAAAACGGCCGGCGCGAACTCTTCTTCGAGCTCAACGGTCGCGCACGCAACGTGATGGTCTTCGACAAGTCCACGGGTGTGACGCGGAAAACCAAGCTAAAAGCCGATCCCGACCAGCCGAACCATGTGGCGGCCCCGATGAGCGGCAAGATCACCGAGCTGAAGGTGAAAAAAGGCGAGAAGGTGAAAGAAGGCCAAAAGTTGATGGTAACCGAGGCCATGAAGATGCTGAACCTGATCGTGGCGCCGAAGTCGGGTGTGATTGTGAACTTACCGCTGGGCGCGGGTGAGCAAGTTGATCCCGGCGATTTGGTTGCTGAAATCGAATAGAAACCCAGGCGCTGCCCGGTGGTCAACCACCGGGCGCGGTTTTTCTTAGGTCGGCTCGCCTAACAAGGTATCGATGCTTGCACAAAGCGGGGCGCGTTGAATCCAATCCTGCAAAGTTTGGAGTTCGGCGGTGTGGATGCGTTGGCGGATGGTATCGGAAAGGGTGTCAAACCGTTGCAGCAAGATGGTCGTAAGCGATTGAGCGAGGACGAGGCGACTCAGTTCAATGCCTTGCTCAATGCCTTGCTCAATGCCTTGCTCAATGCCTTGCTCAATGCCACGTTGAAAGCCGATGGATTCGCCTTTTTCGAGAGCTCTGCGTTCAATGCTGGTGATATAGCGCATGTTGGTTTCTCCTTCCAATCGGCCCTGGTTCTTTCCGGGTCGGCCTAGGTCGGCTCGCCTAACAAGGTATCGATGTTTGCACAAAGCGGGGCGCGTTGAATCCAATCCTGCAAAGTTTGGAGTTCGGCAGTGTGGATGCGTTGGCGGATGGTATCGGAAAGGGTGTCAAACCGTTGCAGCAAGATGGTCGTAAGCGATTGAGCGAGGACGAGGCGGCTCAGTTCAATGCCTTGCTCAATGCCTTGCTCAATACCTTGCTCAATACCTTGCTCAATACCTTGCTCAATACCTTGCTCAATACCTTGCTCAATGCCTTGCTCAATGCCGCGCTGAAAGCCGATGGATTCACCTTTTTCGAGGGCTCTGCGTTCAATGCTGGTGATATAGCGCATGTTGGTTTCTCCTTCCAATGCTTCGAGATTTTCCTGAAATTGTTGCTCCAATTCGTCGGGAAGCTGCAAAACCCAGTCAATAAAGGTGAACAGGTGGATGATATCGCGGCGGCTAAATCCTTTGCGGTACATACGCCGGGTAATCGCCATTTTTTGCTCGAAACGCCGTCCCGTTTGGTTGCGGGTTTCCATGCTCGTGAGATGAGCGTCCGCCACAATGGCCAAAGGACTGTTGGAATTCTCGAGTTTGCCCGACTGCGCTCGATAGTCCAATAATTTAATGACCGGATAAGTCATCTTCAAGCAGAAGGCGCCTTTTTTAAACAAGTAAGTATCGGGTGCCCATCCTTTTTCCAGATCTCCCAGGATTGCCATGCTAATCACCGGCTTTTGGTATTTGTCGAAAATTCGGTAGTTGTAGACGTACATGCGGTAGGGAAGCCGTTCGTCTTTTTGGTGCTGAAACTCAAGGTGCATGAACAGGAGGTTCTCCTCGCCGTCTTTTAGGTGAACCTTCATGAGTTTATCCGCGGTGCGGCCACCTGTAAGGTGGCCTGCCCGTAATTTCGGAAGTTCTTTATCGAGAGACTGGTAGGGTTTCTCCCAATCAATGTCCCGATAGAGTTTGGGTTGAAAGAGTTCGAGTAATTCGGGAAAAAATGTATCGCATATGTGTTTCCAAGGACCATCGTATTCGCCCACTTTGACCTCCGTGATTAAGGTTGATCATCTGCAATCGGTACCCGGTAAGCGGACCGCGATGTCCGCTCGATTTTTGTTGCCTGTGACGGGTTGGCCCCAACTTAAACCCTTTCGAAACAATCCAAACATCAAAAATGAAGATACTTCTTATGCGTAAATTACAAGTGGGTCATAAATGCGTGAACAGGGTTAATTAACTAGTAGTTGCATATTTACTTGATCGAGCTTCCCTGCATTTTCGAGCCCCGGCTTTGCCAACGCGATTTAAGGGTTGAGAATGACACCTTAGGTGTTATTATTGGCGCATTGACACCTTGGGTGTCGAAATTAAGGAGGTCCCCATGAACCAATCCACGATTCGTCCTTCGCACGCAGAAGCTCTGTACCAGGTCATTCAAATGATCAATCCGCTTTACCGTCGGCTCGGTCAGGCTGTGGCCGAGAATTTGGTTTCACACGACTTAACCGTGACGCAACGGGCTGTGCTGGAAGGCATGACCCTGTTTGGCCGCGTTAACGCCCAAAGCCTTCAGCAAACCTTCGGTATTGGCGACGGCTGTCGCGGCAAAGCCTTGCCGCCGATGGTCGAACGCGGCTTGATTTGCGTTAGCTCAGATGATTCTGAGAGCTATGAATTGACCGACCAGGGCCGCGCCCTGTTCGCGAAAATTCGCGAGGAAGAAAACGCCAATCTCGAACCCGTTATCCGCCAGGTGACGCGCCCAGACATTGATAAGGCGCTTGACCTACTCCAAAAACTCAACCAAGCCTTTACCCCGGCAGCCTAATCCGCGACTTGAAACGAGGCTCCTTCCGCGCGCGCTGGAGCCTCCCATTCGCGTGGTTCGGCTTGTACGCTACAATGGGCGGATAGACCCCAACGAGGATGAAGACCATGTCCGCCGATCCCGCCCGTCTCTATGACTTAATCCGTTTTATCCGACCGCTTTACCGTAATTTAGGCCGCGCCGTTGAAAAGAACCTGGCCGATACCCCCATTTCCGTCGGCATGCGCGCCATTTTGGAAATCGTTTATGAGGCCGGTCCCGTTTCGGTCCCCAAAATCGCCGACATCATGGGAACCGGTCGTCAGTACGTGCAACGCATGGTCAACGACAATCTGGCCGCGGGTACGCTGGAAAAACGCGCCAATCCGGCCCATCGCCGCTCTGTCTTGTTGGCGCTTACCGAATCGGGTCGCACCGCCTTTGAGGCGATTCGTGCTCGCGAGGCGGCAAACCTGGCTGCGGTTGCCGCGGGCATCGACGCGGCCGATTTGGAGATTTGCCTTAAGGTCGTTGACGCCTTGCATCGAGGATTCCTCGACGAGGAGCAACCGGCCGACAACGAGCTCCCGCCTGCTTACAAGGACGACTGCGAAGGGCGTTAACCCTTCTCATCGGCAAATGACCATCACCAACCACAGCCCTCACAAAGAGGCGTCCGGCCAATTGCCGGGTTAGCCCGCATGACTCACAAGGAATTCTGCTACGGGGCAACCCATGCGATTACGAGGGGGCGGCCTTCCGCCTTACTCGGTCGAGCCGCCTTCACCGTAGCGCTGCTACGCTTGTGCCGTCTCTCGGTCGCAACCTTCGTACTCACAAGGTTTCCAGCTTCTCGCGACGAATCCTTGTGAGAAATGCGGGTTAGCTCTGAGCGAGTTGGTCCACTTTCTCAGTGAGGGCGACCATTTGGACCCGAAGTTTCTCCGAGAGGGCTTCGATTTCCACCGCCGGGCAATCGCGTGGCACGATCATGGGTTCGCCAAAAGCCACGTGGATGCTGTTAAACGGAAAAGGCACGATGAACCGATCCCAATTGTTGAGTTCCTTGCGGCGCTTGGCCTGCCAGACCATGGGGATGATCGGTGCGCCGGTCATTTTAGCAGTGGTTGCCACGCCGCCTTGGACGGTATAAACCGGGCCGCGCGGACCGTCGGGGGTGATGGCCACGTCCTGGCCCTGCTTCAGCAGACGCATCATGTTCTTTAACGCCGCGAAGCCGCCCCGGCTTGAAGAGCCGCGCACACATTCAATCCCGAAACTGCGCATGGCGCGGGCCGCCATGCCGCCGTCGCGCGAGTTGCTGACCAAGGGCCGGATGACGCGGCCTTTGGGCCGGAGGGCCAAATAAGCCTGTGCCGCCAGCAGGTTGCGGTTATGCCACGAGGCGAGGATCAGCGAACGATCCTGACCGAAAAATTGGGTGAGGTGCTCCGCATCGTGGAAATGGAAGCGCGAGGTGCCGGTGATGAACCGCATCACCCAAGCGATGGCCACGCCCAGCGCTCTGGTTTTCAAGGTATCGGGGATAGGTTGGTTGGATGCAACTTCGGACAAAAAAGATCCCTTCTAGCTGTTTTTGTTGTGGATGAGCTGCAGACCCTTGAGGGTCAGGTTGGGATCGTAATGTTGGATTAGGGGGCTGATCCGCTGAAAGGTTTCGCCCAAGCCACCGGTGGCAATAACCACGGGATCGCCGTCCATTTCCGATTTCATCGCGGAGAGAATGCCGTCGACCAAACCGGTGTACCCGAAAAACAGGCCCGACTGAATGTTTTCAACCGTGTTTTTGCCGATGACACGGCGCGGACGCTGAATTTCCACCCGGGGCAACTTGGCGGCGGCTTTGTAAAGGGCTTCGGCGGAAATGTTGACGCCGGGTGCGATGGCGCCGCCCAAAAAAGCGCCGCTTTTGTTAATGGGATCAAAGGTTGTTGCGGTTCCAAAATCGACCACAATCGCGGGACCGCCGTAGGTGTTGAACGCGGCGATAGCATTGACAATCCGGTCCGCCCCCACTTCTTGAGGATGATCGACTTGAAGGGCTATCCCGGTTTTGATACCCGGTCCCACCACGAGTGCCTTAATGTTGAAGTAAGAATCGCACATCGCGCGTAGGGTTTCCTGCAACGGGGGCACCACACAGGAAATGATTGCCCAAGAAACCTGATTGGCCTGAAAGCCGGCGGGTTCGAATAAGTTGCGGAACAAAATACCGTACTCATCGACTGTTTGTTGGGGCGCGGTGGTCAAGCGCCAAGAATGGACCAATTCGGCACCTTTAAACAGGCCGATCACGGTATTGGTATTTCCTACATCAATGGCGAGCAGCAAGCCTTCACCTCACGGAACTTCGTTAAACCCGTCATTATCCATCCAAGCGCGCGGCATACCAAGCAAAAACCACTTTTGGGGTAAATCTTGCGGTTCATCTTTACCAGGGCCCCCAAGTTGGAGATCCGTGTTTCTCAACGCTAGCGCTGCTTGCGTTTCGCTTTTTTCTCAGGGAAACCGCGAGGAATGCGCTAAAAATGGATGGCGAAACCCAGGGTTCCGTCACCGTTGCGGACTTGGGGCAGCACCAAATTGTTGCGCTCATCCCAATCCTGGTGGCGGTAACCGATTTTAAAGGTCCAGCGCCGGTTGAGCTGCCAGTGCAAGGCGACCTCGGCGCTGATGCCGCTTAGCTCGGTATCGCGGCGGGCGGTGGGACCCTGTGTCCGCCGCGGCGCGGTGGGGTCGTCCGTGTTGGTGAGGGCCGTGTCGTAACGGGCGTCGCCTTGGAGCCATACACCCGAAAGAGCGGCATACACGATAAGCGGGGCGTTCTCCAATTTCTCGTGGTGGTTCAAGCCGATCAGACCACCCCGGTAGTGCCAATCCGAGCTTGAATCGCCTGGCAAGGCCAGGTCAAACACCTCGGTTCCGACGGTGAGCTGGTACTGCAATTCTCGGATCTTTTCCTCGAATTCGGTGTGCTGGTAACCGGCAAAAAAGCCAAAGGTTTTCCAGCGAAAGCCGAGCGTGAGACCCAAATCCTGGCGCTGCATTTCATAATCGCGTTCGGTGGCTAAGGTTTCGGTAACCGTTTGAACGCGTTCCCCGTAGGTCGGGGTTTGGCCGATATCGAAACGCGCGAACCACAGCTTGTTTTGCATACCCAGTCCGGCACGAAGCGCGACCAAGTTTTCGCGGTATTCCGGCACGCCCGGCTGGTGCAGCGTATCGCTCGCGGCGGAGGCCGCGGCAGTGATCGCCTCCGCGCTGTATTCCAGCGCGCTTTCGCCACGCCAAGCTTCGATATCGAGCGTGTAGGTGGGTGATTGGGCAAGGAGTGGGAAAAAAGGAACGAACAGACAGTGCAACAAAAAGGAGCGAAACACCGGGTGAGCCATGAATGGAATCCTCCGCGGGCCTAGCCCACAATTCTCACAAGGCTTTCAGCTTCTCGCGGCGAATCCTTGCGAGAAATGCGGGCTACCGAAACATCGACAACACATCACGAATCTGGCCAAGGAACAGATCTTTTACAAAAGGTTCGTAGGGCAGGTACTCAAGCGCGCCTTCACGGACCGCCAAGTTTTTCATTTTCTTCAAATCGTTGCTTTTCCCCATGATCACCACGGGTATTTCCTCCAGTGGGCCGCTGGTCAGGCGTTTGGCGATATCAAAGCCGGTGACCGATCCCATCTTTTCGTCCAACACGATTAGGGTGGTGTCGTACAGTTGCGCCAGCATCTCAATGTTGCCCAGCGGGCCTTTGCTAAACAAGATTCCGGTGTGGTCACCGAGCGCATGACCGATTTTTTCCAGCAAGGGCCGGTTCTCGCTGCCGAAGAGCACGTAACTTTGGCCCTCGCGCCACTTGGTGTCCGGGTAATCTTGGGTTAGGTCGGGTTGGTGGCTCTCAACCGGCGGGTTTTCCTCGGCGCAGAAAAGGGCCAGGGTTTCGGTAACTTTTTGCTGAACCAGGATCCCGTCGTAGGGATCGGTGACCAGGTAATCGACCGCGCCGCATTGCAGCGCCTTGTTTTGTTTGACGCGCAGGTCTTTGCCGCTGCCGATAATGAGCATCGGTGTTTCGGTGATACCCGCCTTCATGAGCTGGTCGCAGGTTTCGAACCCGTCGCGGTGGTCGAGTTGCTCGTGCAAAAGAATCAGGGCCGGTTTGTGTTCCGAAACAATGGCCTGGATTTTTTTGGGAATGCCGCGCGTTCGCAAAATGCCGTGTTTGGCTTCCAGCGTGATGGCACAGCGTTCAAGCAAATCTTCATCCGGCGTGCAAATCAGAATCGGTTTGGGGCCTTGATTGCGAACCGGTTCGAAGTCGTGAACCTCGATGGTTTTTTTCTTGGGCTTTTCCTTGGGTTTGGCCTTGGCCTTGGCCGCATTAAGTGGGCCGACAAACAGTTCAAAGTTTTCGCGTACCCGCTGGAGGAATTGTTCATTGTTAAGCGGGTCGATCACCAAAAAACCCGCGGCGCCCTCGCGCATGGCGCGGTTCTCTTTTTCTTCGCGGTCTTTCTCTGTTCCCACCATGATAACCGGCAAATCAGCGCGGGGGCTTTTGCTAAAGCGGCTACACAGCTCAAAGCCGTGGCCGACGCGGTACTGCTCGTCAATTAACAGCATGCTCGGCTTGAGAAATTTGCAGACATTAACCACGTCGTTGAGTTCGCCGTTGTTTTTCAAGATACCGAAATCTTTTTTGAGCGCGCGCCCCAGCTTCACCACGCGATCAAAATTATCGGAAACGATCAATACCTTGGGATCGCCCGGGAACAACACCGGTCGGTTGTCCTCTTTCGGCATTTTTTCGTCCTCTTCCTCGGTGTTGCCCGCGGCCCGAGCCGCCAGCTTCTCGATCTTTTTGGCTTCACGACTGCCGGGCAGAACGAAATGGTTGGCGTTTAACTTTTGCAGGCGGCGGCATTGCAGAATCCACTCCGATACCGATTTTTCCTCAGCCTCATCCTTGGGGAAATCCAGGAATCCCGCCCCGGCAATGCCTTCATCCTCGTGAATGTAAAGCACCTTCGCTTTACAAACCGTTTCTTGGTTGGGCCTTAGCTCAAAATGGAACGCGACCTCGGTACCCACCGAAAGGCTTTTGTGAACGGCCTCGCCCCCGTCCGCGGCCACGAAATCGATGCCCTTTTTGCCGAAATTCACCATCGATCCTTTGCGTTTTTGCCCGTCGTCGAAGCTGGTAAACACCAGCGGAATCTTGGATTCGGTATAGACGTCGGCCAAGCCGTATTCGTCGTCAATCGAGAGGTAGCCGGGAAATTTCAGGCGAATCGCCTCCTCACCGGCGAATTTCCCGAAACCGAGCACTTTCGAAAGGCTGTAGTAAATTTTCCCCTCAACAAAGAAGCTCACTTTGATGTGGGTCGCCGCGATGTTGCGAAATTTCAATTGGAACAGTTTCGGGAACTGGAAAAAGAGACAGGTTTCGTTAAACTCCAGCAGGGACCCTCTGATTTTTTTGCCTTCGATAAATAGGTTGGCTTTTTGGGTGCCGGCGATCATGGTTTGCATAACATGGGACAACTCATGATGGGAGCGAACCTTGGGGTGCGGATGTTTCTTCATCGGTTCCTCTTTACAAGCACAGAAATCGTGCGAACGCGTTCCTGGACCTCAAGGCACGGTTATGGAAAGAACCATAGGCGGTGCCGTGGGGCACGCCGGCGCGGGGTCGCTGGTTATGGAAAAAGTGGGTTCGCAACATGTGAATGCTCTATTAAAGCACGAAAGATGGTGGAAGGGAGCGGCTAACCAACGCGAAGTGGCAGGTACTGTTGGAGCTTCGCATAAAAGGTATCTTTGCGGACCGGTTTCGATAAATAGTCATCCATGCCGGCGTCCAGACAGCGTTCGCGGTTCCCGTCGACCGCGTTGGCGGTTACCGCGATGATCGGAATACGGCGGTTGGATTCTTTTTCGAGATCGCGAATTTTGCGGGCGGCCTCGTAACCGTCCATCACCGGCATTTGACAGTCCATAAGGACCAAATCGTAATGATTTTGTTGGTACGCTGTTACGCCCTCGGCACCGTTGGCGGCCACATCACATTGGACCTGGATATTTTTTAGCAGTTTGACGGTGACTTTTTGATTGACCGGATTGTCTTCAACCAATAACACGCGAATGCTGTCGGAGGCGGCCGGTGGGGCTTGGGGCTGAGGCGTCGGTTGGGGTTCCGGTACCCTGGTATCGAAGCCGGCCGTGAAGAAGAATCGGGTTCCTTGGCCCGGTGTACTGTCCACTTGAAGCACCCCGCCCATAACCCGCACCAACAGTTGCGCGATTTTTAGTCCGAGCCCCGTGCCGGTATGGTGCCGTGAGGTGGACGCGTCTAGTTGGGAGAAGGGCTTGAACAAGGACTTCATTTGCGCCTGGCTGATGCCGATGCCGGTGTCCCGCACTTCAAAAAATACTTCGCCGGGAATGCCCTCGGGACCCGAGCCGCGGATGGTTAGGTCAATGGCGCCTTGTTCCGTGAATTTGACCGCATTGTTTAACAGATGAAGCAATACCTGGGTGAGGCGGCGGCTGTCGCCCATCAACGACTGACCCTCGGGAAGCCGGTTGTGAATCCCTAGCCGTAACCCTTTTTTATGGGCTAGGGGTTGTATCCATTGGGTAAGATCCGCCAGCACTTTTTCGATGGTGAAGGGTTCCTTTTGCAGGGAGAGGTTGCCGCTGTTGAGATCGGAAAAGTCGAGAATATCTTCCATTAGGGCAAGCAGGGCTTCCGAACACTGGAGCGCGGCAGCGAGCAGTTCGTTTTGGTTGTCATCCAAATCGGTATCTTTTAGCAAGCCCAAAATGCCCAAAATGCCGTTCAGGGGGGTGCGTACCTCGTGGCTCATCGTTGCCAGAAAATCGCTTTTCACCCGGGTGGCGTTTTCCGCGATGGTTTTTGCCGCCAGTATCGCCTCGTTTTGATGGCGGCGTTCCAGGGCGTGGCGGATGGTACGGTCCAACAGTACCGCCGTGAGGTCCCTGCGCAACAATGCGTCCGCTGCACCCGCGGCCATCACGTCCTGATCGAATTTATCGTTTTCTTCATCCGCAATTACCACCATCGGCGGGGCGTTTTCTGCTTGCGTGGCCGCCTTGATCAAGGCCAAGCAATCCGTTGTATCGCCTTGGCTTACGGTTACGAAACCCAATGAAAAGGGTTCTTTCATGAAGGCCGCATAAAAAGTTTGGTGGTCGGGTGCCGTGGTCAGTCGGCATTGGAGCCTGGGATTGGCTTCCAACATCGCGGTCAGCAGGTTGGCGAAAGGTTTTTCGCTTTCCAGTAACAAAATGTCAAGCGTTAAGGGTTTCAAAAGCAACCTACCTGGATAGGATTCAACCTAGAGAGGCGCTGAAGCGAGGGGGTTTGGCTAAAAACTGGAGCGAAAGGGCTTGGGAAAAGCGGACCGGGGTCGCGAACGACTGCACCCGCCGGCTGCAGTGAGCATGTTCACTGCCCGTTGCAGCCCAGAGGTTTAGCTAAAACCACCGCGATTTATCGCGCTTCTTAGGTTCGTGGGTTTCGTTCTATTGTTCAAGGGTTTTGTTCTATCAAACAAGCGACAGAACAAGGGGGCTCGGCATTGGCATAGGGGTAGCGGTGACGGTTCGGGGGCGGCTCTTAAAGCGTATCGGTCAAGAGCCTGCCTTCGCTTAGCTTTTCCCAAAAAAAGGTTCCCATAAAACACGAAAACCGGATATTTCGGAAAAATTGTACACTAATTTTTCGGAGCGAAACCGGTTCGTCGCGGCAAATCGGCGTCGGAAGCATCATCGCGACGATGCCCGCGGGTTTGACGACCGGTCCGGGCACGTAAAAAAAGACCGGCGCGCACCTTTGTGAAAAGGCCCGCGCCGGCCGTCGGCGTTTACCGTGTTTTACCTAATAGAAGCGCGATAAGAGTGCGTGATTTTGGCTAAAGATCTGGAGCGAAATGGTTTGGGGAAAGCGGAGGCGCACCGGTTAGGTACGGTGAGCATTTTATAGACCGTTGCTGCCCAGAGGTTTCGCTAAAGTCGCCGCGAGTTATCGCGCTTCTTAGGTTTTACCCGCGACGCTTAACGAGAAGCATCGCGGGGGTGGCATGCGCCTAACGAGCTGAATGGTTAGTTTGGTTGAGCCGATAGGGTTAATCCGGTGACGGCTTCGTAGGCGTGAATCATGAGGTACCACGTCTTGCCGCCCGCTGAATCGATGCGAATCGATTCATTGTTACCCGTGTTCCAGCTTCGGAAATCGAACGCGGAACCCGTTGGTTTGGCACCTTCGCGGATGTAAAGATCAGCGTCGCCGCTCCCTTCACCCAAGGTGACCGTTACCGAATCATTTCCTTCCGGCACGACCAACTTGTAGAACAGCATCGCATTTTGAGCCGCGTTGAGGCCCGGTTGTGTTTGGCCCACCGCGATTTGCGGCAGCGCCTCGACTTGGATGGTCGAGCGGCCTGTTCCCGTGCCGCCGCGGCCGTCGCTAACCCGCACTTCAACCGATACCGTGCCGCCTTCGCTGAACGTATGGTCGACCGTTTGGCCCTGCGCCGTGCCGCCGTCGCCGAAGATCCAGGTGTAGGTCATAGCGTCGCCGTCGGGGTCCGTCGCCGTTGCGCTAAATTGGGTTGCCACATCGGTTTCGGTTTGGGCGCTAAAGGTCATGCCGGTTACTTGAGGGGCGCGGTTGCCCGCGCTTCCATTCACAACCGTCACGCTTCCATTCGCGCCGACTTCACCACCGCGACCGTCGCTGACGGTCACCGTCCAGTTGAAGGTGCCCGCGCTGCTGAAGCTATGTGAGACGGATGCACCGGTCGCGCCGCCGCCGTCGCCGAAGGCCCAGGTGACCGTTAAGGGATCGCCGTCGGGATCGGAAACCTCAAGTTGGAAATCCGCGGCCACGCCGACAATGGCTTGGGTGGGAACGCTGCCGTTGGTGATCGACGGCGCGCCGTTTTCACTACCGCCGCCGGTAACGGTCACGGAGCCCGTGGCACTGTCGCTCCCGCCGCGGCCGTCACTGACCGTTGCCGTCACCGTGTAGGTGCCGGGCTGGGCGAACGCGTGATTTACCTGCACGCCTTCCAGGGTGGTTCCATCGCCGGTGGTCCAGACGACACTGAGCGGATCACCGTCGGGATCGCTCGCCTGAACGGAGAAGGTCAGGGTCTCGCCGACGCTTGCGCGCTCGGGCAGACTCAAGCTGCCGAGGTTGGGTGCTCGGTTGCCGCCCGTTTCCTCACGACCGCTCACCTGCAGGGTCACGTTGCTGAAGGAAGCCACCCCGTAAACCACTACATACCAGGTTTTTCCAGCTGGGTCGGTGATGTCCACCTGCTCATTGTTGCCGGTTTGCCACGAAACAAAGTCGTAGTTACTTCCCTCCGGTCGCGCGCCGGCGCGAACAAACAACGCCATGTCGCCGCTGCCGCCGGAAGTGGCGACCGCCAGTTCGGTGACACGCGGCCCGGCCACGATTTTGTGGAGCAAGTAGGCACCCGCGCCGCCGGAAAGATCGGCGATGCTGTCGCCAATGCCGAGCAGCGGCACCTCGGTGATTTGGATTTGCAGGGTTGCGATGCCGGTACCGCCGCGACCGTCACTCACGCGGACTTCGACGCTGTAAACGCCCCCCGTCGCATAGGTGTGGGTCACGGAACGGCCCTCGGCGCTTGAACCGTCGCCGAAGTTCCAGGCGTAGGTCAGCGGATCGCCGTTCGGGTCGGTCGCGGTCACGGTGAAGGTGACCGGATCGCCGTTCTCCGCGCTGCCCGGATAATCAACCCCGCTGATTTGCGGTGGCTGGTTCCCTTGTGCGGCCTGAACGATAACTTGCCCATTTCCACCGACCTGGCCGCCGCGACCGTCAAGCACATTCACCTGAACGTCGTAGGTGCCGGCCGTCGCATAGGTGTGGGTAACCTGAGCGCCGTTTGCTTGAGAACCGTCGCCGAAGCTCCAGGTCACCTGCAAGTCGTCCCCATCGGGATCGGCGGCCGTGACGCTGAAGCTAAGAGATTGGCCGACGCTTCCGCCGTTGGGCAACGCCAGCTCGGTGATGTGTGGGGCGCGGTTTTCGAGATCGCCGCTTACCGTTAATACCGCGTCGCTGAAGGCCTCGGCGGCATGGACCAACAGGTACCACGTCTTGCCCGCCGGTGAGGGGACCTCGATGGATTCGCTGTTGGCGACGTCGTCCGAAACGAAATCGAAGTTAGCCGGTGTCGGTGTTTCTCCTTCTAGAAGGTAGAGGTCGGCGTTGCCGTTGCCGCCCGCGAGTTGCAACACCAAGCGGCTCAGGTTTTCCTCGGCTTGGAGGCGGAAGTACAGCGCCCCGTCCGCCGCGGCGGTTAAGCCGTTGACCGAGATGGGAACGGTCAGGTCGGTGATTTGAATGTCGGATTGAATGCGAATGACGCCGCCGGAAACGACCTGGGCGCCGCGGTCGTCCGCAACCGTGACATTTACGGTGTAGTCGCCCGCCGCCGCGAAGGTGTGGCTGACCGAGGCCGAGGCCGCGGTCGCGCTACCGTCGCCGAAGTTCCAGCTATAGGTGAGGGGATCGCCGTCGGGATCCGAGGCGGACACCGAGAAGGATACCGCTTCACCCGGGTTGCCGGTCGCGGGCACGGTGAGCGCGGTGATTTCGGGTTGGCGGTTGTCGGGTTCGGTCACGTTGACGTTGCGAACCGTTGTGGCGCTACCACCGCGACCGTCGCTGACTTGGATGGTTACGATGTAGGCACCCGCGGCACTGTAACTGTGCTGGACAGCCGTTCCCTGACGCTGGTTGCCGTCGCCCAGCGTCCAGGTCACCGTGAGCGGGTCGCCGTCGGGATCACTGACCACCGCGCTCATGGCCAGGCTTTCACCGACCAAAGCCGTGGTGGGAACGCTCACCGCGCCGAACGCGGGGTTGGCATTGGCGGCCGAGATACGGATGGTACCGCCCGTGCTGCGTCCATAACCCCAACGATCGCGTACGACCAAACGCACGCTGTAGTCGCCGATTGCGTCATAGGTGTGGTTGACCTCGGCGCCCGTTGCCGTCGCACCGTCGCCAAACGCCCAGGTGAAGGTGATCGCGTCCCCATCGGGATCGGTTGCTTCAGCGGTGAAGGTGACCGAGGTATTGACCACCGCGCTGGACGGGAACGACACATTTTGGATGTCCGGGTAGCGGTTTTGCGCCAGCACTTCTACCTCGCGGGTGAAGGTGGCGATGCCGCCGTTGCCGTCGTCCAGGGTAACCGTAACCGTGAAGGTTCCCGTCTCCGTGTAGCGATGGTTGACGTTGGCGCCGATTACGGGCGCCGATCCGTCGCCGAAATCCCAGGAGAAGGTAATCGGATCGCCCTCGGGATCTTCGCCTTCAATCGAGAAGGGTGTGTTGGTATCGGCAAAGACCTGCGATGGAATGCCGTAGCGGGTCACCCGCGGCGCCTGGCTGCCAATCACAATTTGGGTGTGGGCCAGGGTTTCCAAGCCGCGCGCGTCAACCGCGCGGACCGAGACCTGGTAGGTCCCCGTTGTCGCGTAGGTGACGTCGACCGTTTCGTAGCTGTAAGCCTGACCGCTTTGCGCGTTGCCGAAGTCCCAGTACAGGGTGACCCGGTCGAACTCGTCGTCCTCAACCGTTGCCGACATCGTCACCCGTGTGTCGTAGCTGCCGGTGGCCGGTACATTCAGGCTAAGGATCCGTGGTGCCGTGTTGGGACAGTCGAGATCGCTACCGTCCTTCAGCGGATTGACGGTCATGTTGTTTTGCACTACCCCGCGTGCGGCGGCGATTGCCGGACAGTCGTCCAGACCCAAGAGGTTACCGCTGAAATTGAGGGTGCGCAGGTTGGCAAACCCACTGAAATCGGGAACCGCGCTGAGTTGGTTGTCGTGTACGTCCAAGGTAGTTAACCCGGTCAACAGCGCCAAGTCAGGCAGGATCGCCAACTGGTTTTCCGCGGCGTTCACGCTGGTCAAGCGCTCCAAGCCGGTCAGTTCGGGGAGCTCCGTCAATTGGTTGCCCTGAACGTTCAGCGTGACCAAGGTTCCGGCCCGAGGCAGCTCTGGCAGGGTGGCGAATTGGTTGGCGGAAAGGTCGAGGTAGGTGAGTTGGACTAGGTTCGCCAGATCCGCGATGTGGCTGAGTTGGTTACCGCCGACCCGCAGCGTCCGCAGCGCGGTTAAGCCGGCGAGGTCGGGGAGATCCGCCAACTGGTTGTGATTCACATCGAGGCTTTCGAGGCCGTCGGGGAGCCTGCCCAGCGCCGTGATCGCGTTGCCGCCGAGATCGATCTGGGTCAAGGCGCTAAGCCCGTCCAAGTCCTCAATCGTGCCGGCGATGTCGTTGCCGCCGACATCCAGCCGGACCAACGAGGCCATACCGCTGATCCCGTTCAAGGTGGTCAGGTCCATGTTGGGAAGCACCAGCTCGCGCAACTTGGTGACGTGGCTCAGGTCGCCGATGGAGGCCAATTTGTAACCGGAAAAGTGAATGTTGTGACCGCCGAAATCGAATACTTCCAGGTTGGCGGGCAGGCGATCAATCGACGTGATCTCGGGGTTGTAACCCAAGTCCAGGTTGATGATGCTGTCCGGCAGGCCTGAGACGGTTTCGATGGTGGCCGTGTGGGTGATGGTCAAGTTCTCCAAGCCGTCGGGCAGCTCGAAGTAACGGTTGTCGATGTGGTTGGTTTTCGCGATCAAGGTGCGCAACCCCGTCGCCTCTCTCAACATGAGGTTGAATCGGGTACTGCTGCGACTGTCGGAGTTGTTGGAACAGTCCAAGTAGTTGAGGCTCGCGGGAATGCGGCCACGACCAAAGCCGGCGCGGATGTTGTTGTTGCTGCAATCCAACC
The DNA here is from genome assembly GCF_017377855.1 of Acanthopleuribacter pedis. GTDB lineage: Bacteria > Acidobacteriota > Holophagae > Acanthopleuribacterales > Acanthopleuribacteraceae > Acanthopleuribacter > Acanthopleuribacter pedis. Next base: position 96,745 of record NZ_JAFREP010000027.1, on the reverse strand, counting down.
AGGTCAGCGTGGTGGGGAGAAGCGGGAGGCTGTAAAGGTCGTTGCGTTCCACGTTCAGGTGGGTGAGGTTGACCGGCAGGGTGCCCATGGTGCGCACGTTGTTGCTGCGCAGGTCGATGTCCGTCAAATGAACCAAGTGACTCAAATGGGGCACCGTGCGAACCCTGCTGTAACGGGCCCTGAACCCGGTGATGTGAATAAAGGCTTCCAGGCCGCCGAGGCTGATGTCGCTGCCGGAGATAGAACTCACAATCACGTCGCCGTGGACCGCCGCGGCTTCCGCGTAGCTGATTTCGCCGTCGTTGTTGCCGTCGAATTGGGCGACCATGGCGGCTTTGAAACCGGCGTCCGCGAAGGCAATCGCCTCGGCGTCCGGCCCCAGCACGGCCACGTACACCGTGGCGGAGCTTTCGCGAACCCCGTTGGAAACCGTCACCCGCACCGGCAGGCGCAGACCGAGTTCGGTAAAGGTGTGGCTGACGCTGTTGCCGCCGTTGACGGGTTCGGCGCCGTCGCCGAAGTTCCAGACGTAGGTCAGCGCGCCGCCGCTGGGATTGTAGGCGTCAACGGACATAGGGACGAGCTGATCGCGGGTCACGATGAGGGGCACGTCCACGTTCTCGATGACGGGATACGCGAAGATTTCCACGTCCGCGCTTTGTTGGTTGACCGCGCCGCGGGCGTCGGTCACGGTCAGGGTGACCGTGTAGACTCCGGGTGCGGCATAGGCGTGCTCGACCGGGTTACCGCCGACCGCGGCGGTGCCGTCACCGAAATCCCAGGACGTGGTGAAGGCGTCGTCTTCGATGTCTTGGATCGTTGCCGCCATCGTCAGCGCCACATCGACCCGACCTTCGCCGGGAACCGTGAGGGTCGTGATTTGCGGGGGTAGGTTGTCGTAGACCGTTACCTGCTGCACGCGCAGCACCCGTGCGCCGCGGTTGTCGGTGACGGTCAGGGTCACCAGGTATTGACCTGTTTCCGTAAAGGTATGGGATGGGGATTGTTGACGAACCTCTGGTGAACCGTCGCCGAAGTCCCAGGTGTAGGTCAGGGTGTCGTTTTCGGGATCGTCGGCGTTACTCGAAACCGAGAAGGCTTCGCCGACTTTCACCTGTTCGGGGACCACGAAACGGTCGATGACCGGTTCGTAGTGTGCGTCGAAGGCGCCGTAGGCGTTGACGCGTGTTTCGTTGCCGGCGTTGTCGCTAACCACCAGGGTGACATTGACCGCGCCGAACGCCGTGAAAGTGTGTTGGAACGCGGCTTGATCGCCGGCCTCGGTGGAACCCAGGGTCCAGCCGTAGCTGAGCGCGCCGCCGTCGGGATCGACGGCGTCAACCGCGAAGTCGACCGGACGGTTGAGGATGGCCGTGGCGGGCAGGGTCAGGTCGCGCAGGGCCGGGGCCGCCTCGGCACCGACCGTCACCGAAAAGTTGCGCGCAACGGCCGCGCCGCGGTCGTCTTGCAAGCGCAGGGTGACCGTTTGCGAACCGTCCTCGGGGAAGGTGAAGGAGACCGCGCGACCTTCGCGGGTTTGTCCCGCCATGGTCCACAGGTAGGTGATCGCGTCACCTTCGTTGTCCTTCGCCTGAGCTAGGAAGTGGGTTTCCAAACCGGCAATCGCTTTGTTGGGAACCGCCGTCCACGCGTAGGTCGGGCTGTCGTTGTCGACGATTTCCAACCATTGCGCATGGGTACTCGCGGCGCCGCGGCTGTCGGTGACCGTGACCACGACGTGGAAGATTCCCAGGTCGCGGGCCAGGATGCTGCCGGATGGGGTTGACGCGGATTCGCCGTTGCCGAAATCCCAGTGGTAGCTGAGCGTGTCGCCATCGGCGTCGCTTGCCGTCACCGCGAAATCGAAAAGGTGATGCTGGGAACGCAGGGCGGCAAGTTGCACATCCTGAATCTCCGGGGCGTTGTTGTCGCCGACGATCACCGTTTTGCTTGCTTGGGTGGTGACGCCGCGAGGATCGGCCGCGGTCACCGTGATGGTGCGTTCACCCGCGCCGGTGTAGGCGTGGCTGATGCGTTCGCCAACCCGGTTGGTGCCGTCGCCCATGTCCCAACTCAGGGTGAGTGGTTCGCCGTCGGGATCCTCGGCCACGACCGCGAATGTGCCCGTGCTGTTCAGGGCCAAGCTGTCGGGGCCGTTGACGAAGTGGATCACCGGGGCCGCGTTGTCGCCAATAACGATTTCGCCGTCGTAGCGGGTTTCCAAGTTGCCCGAATCAATCACGCGCAAGGTGATGGGATAGGTTCCGGCGCTCGTGTAGCTATGGGTAACGCGGTAGCCGGAGGCACCGGTGCCGTCGCCGAAGGTCCAGCGCATTTGGTTGATGTTGTGGTTGTAGTCGCCCGCGCCGACCCAGAAGGTTACCGGAACATCGACGCTGCCGGTGGGCGGTACGTGGATGCTGTAGATCTCGGGCGGCAACACGCTGGTAATGCTGATTGTGCCGGTGCGGGTGTTCTCCGCGCCTTTGTCGTCGCGCACGGTTACCTGGATGCCGCGTGTGCCCGCCGTTTGATAGGCGTGGGAAACCACCTCGCCCTCTAGGACCACGCCGTCGTCCAAGGTCCAGGTGACCGTGACCGGATCGCCGTCGGCGTCGGCTACCGAGGAGGAAAAGGTTACCTCGTTAAAGAGCAGGCCTTGTACCGGAATACCCACCGAAACAAAGTCCGGCGCGCTGTTGGGGAGAATTTCGATCTGCGTTTCCCGGCGAACCTGGGTGGTGCCGTCCGAGAGTTCCAGTGAAACCGTGTAGATCCCTGCTTCCGTGTAGGTTGCCGTCGGTGCCGCGTCGTTGCCGCCGCCCGCGCCTTCACCGAAATTCCAGAGAATGTGCAGGTCGTCCCCGTCGGGATCGTGAAAATCGGCGGAGAAGGGGAGCGGCACCCCGACATAACCTTGGTCCGGGATGTTGAGGCGCTCGATCACCGGCGGCGCGCTGCCGCGCTCTAGCGCGATGTCATAGGTTGCCGTCCGAGAATAAACGAGCCCGTCAAACACGCGAAAAGTGAACTGATCGTTGCCGGAGGAACCGGGGTTGGGTGTGTACCGCATGGCGCCGGTCAATGGATCGATCTCCGCCGTGCCGAGGATGGGCCCGTCGACGATTTCAAAAAGAAAATTATCGCCGTCCAGGTCGTAAGCAGCGATATCGGATTCGTAAGCCCGATACGAGGTGGGCAGGTTGAGGTTGTAGTCAAAAATGCGTGGTGCCTGGTTCTCGGGGCGAATCACCTGAACCACGCCCTGCACCAAATCGCCGACGGCGACGTGGGCGGCCTGCGCCGAAACGACGAACACGTTTTCCAGGCGAACCGCGACAAAACCGATTGCGGCGTCCGCGCTGACCCGCAACGGGACATGTACCAAACGGCCCTGTTGCAGTGCGTCGTTGTCCGCCACGTCAAAGATCGTCAAACGTGCCCGGCCTGGCTGGGGGAAACCCAAATGGAATTCGTGCGGGGCAAGGCCGGTTTCGGCCAAAACCTGTTCGCCGGAAAGCCGGCCCGCGTCGTAAACCAAATCGCATTGCAGCGCGACCGCGCTTTCCATGTGGCCAAAAAACAAGGGTAGCGAAACCAAGTCGTTGGGACGGCCAAGTGCCTTGCCGACTACCACGTAGGGTTGGTTGAGTTCGGTGGCAACCACCACGTCGCGTGTCAATTCGCTCAGGCCGCCGAAGCGGTCGGCGACGCGCACGCGAATCGTGTAGGTCCCGGCCGCGGCGTAAGCGTGGTGGACCTGATGCCCACTCACGGGTTTTCCGTTGTCGCCGAAATCCCAGTGAACGAACAAACGGTCGTTGTCCGTGTCGCTGAGGTCGAGGCGGTAGGAGCCGGCCACGCCCGCTACCAGGTTGTCGGGGACCAGGATGTCCCGCAACGCGGGTGCCGCGTTGCCGCAATCCAAGCTGCCGCCGTCGGCAAGCGGGTTGGTGTCCAGTACCTTGAGACCGCGTTGTCGCAAGGCGTCGACCTGTGCGCAGGCGTCGGCGCCGAGGGGGTTGCTCTGAATAAAGAGCACGTCCAACGGCAGCGTGGGGGCCGGGGTGGGAATCTCGGTGAACTGGTTGCCGTTGAGGTTGAGGTAGCCGAGTCGGGTCATCGCGGACAGGTCGGGTAAACTGCTCAGTTGGTTGCCTTGCAGATCCAAACCCGCGACCGAGGTAAACGCCTCAATGCCGGTAACATCGGCAATGTTTCGGTCCTTGAGGTTGAGAATGCCGGTTAATGAACCGGCCTCGGAGACCGTAATCACGTCGTTTTCGTCATAGTCGACCAACGCCGTCAGCACCGCGCGTAGGTTGGCGTCGGCGATGGTGATCGGCGCGGCCAAGCCTTGGTAACGCTGCTCGATTTCGGCGATGTCCTGGGCCGACAGGTTGTTCAGGCGACCCATGACATCGGCCTGGTCGGCGTAGTCGGGGGTTGGCGCCATGACCGGCAGGCCGTTCTTAGAGAAGGCGTGGGCATGGTAGTGCATGATCGAGGCGAAGTCGTAAGCGCCGTATTGGGTCACGCCGTCGATGCGGGTGAAGTTGTCGCGTTTGTCCGGTTTGACGTTGCTCATGGTGACCGTGACGAAGGTGTCTCGGTCGCCGCGCTGCTGCTCGTGGAGCAGGCCGAGCGCGTGGCCCACCTCGTGGAGGATGACCGAGGGGTCCCAATGCTGCAAGTTGAGAATCTGCTTCCCACCGGCCATGCCCAGCACCGAGTTGTTGCCGTTCAGGCTGTTGCGGACCTCGACGTAGTTGGTTGGGCGCGGATCGTTCGCACCATTGCGTACCACTTGCAGGTTGTCGAGTGCATCCCAGGCTTGGACCGCCTCGTCAAAGATTTCGGCCTGAACGCCGGTGACGTCGTCGGCAAAGCGATAGTACAGAATGCCGTTGGCCCAGGGCGTGATGATGATGTCGTCGGCACCTTTGCCGGCGCGTTTGCCGGTCCTGGGCGGGGTGGTGCGAACGCGCACCCACATGTCGCCCATGCGCACCAAGCGGGTTTTCTCGCCCACTGCTTCGTGCGGCGTACCGGCCGTAACGGCCGCTGATAAGAGCAAAAAGATGAGGGACATGCCCCACATTCGGAAATGGGATTTCACCAAAATTCTCCTGAAATCGTAGCTGTCGGGGTTGTCGTTTACGTTTGGCGTTGGCTTCACGGCTTCACCTCGGTCAGGTGCAGCACGACCCGTCCGGTCGCCCACAGCAGGCTCTCCACCATCTCGTCGCGGGTCACGCCGGATTCGGCAAAGAAACCGGCCGGATCGGACGCGAAGGTGAAGTAGTCGGCCAAGGCCTTCAAACGGTTGCGGTGGTGGTCCGGAACGGGACGGCCCGTGACCGCGATCAAATCGAGCAGCAGGTTTGCGGTGTCGATGATCAGCCGTTCCTCGTCTTCCTCGCCGGCGGTGAGCAGGTAGAGGCTTTGAGCCACGTGGCAGCGGAAGAAGGGTTCTTCCAGATCGCGCTCGTCCGCCGGCAGGTCGGCGCCGTAGCGATCAATGAGAGCGGCCGCATCGCCGGGTTCGGCAAACACCAGAATGCGTCCTTCAACCGTGAGGATCTGTTCCTTGGGTCCCTCGTTGACGAGCAGGTACCACTTGGGCAGGTCCCCGTCCGGGGCCGGCGCCAAGTAGGCCAATCGCCAGATTTGCAGGTCTGCTTGGTTCTTTTGGGTCATGGCTTCCTCCTATTCGAATCCACGGCTGCCGTATTTCTTGATTTGACTAAACTGTTTGCCCTGTGCCCCTTTACGGGACCAGCCGCCCTCGCCGAATTGAGCGTCCATCATGCGTTTCGCGAACTGGTCGCCCGATTCGCCCTCGTAGGGGCGGCCTTCCGGGTGGTTTTTCACAAAAGAGGGCGCGTCGCTGGCTTTCTCTTTGCCGCTCCCTTTTTTGGACTTTTTGAATTTCCGATTGCAGTCGCCGTTGTTGTTGTGGACCAAAACGCGGTCGGGGGAAACGAAGTAGTTGTGGTTCTCGTCCACCGAGAAGTTGTAAACCGTGGTTTTGGTGAGGCGTACCCATTTGGCTTCGACCGCCGCGATCGCGCCCGTTTGGGTCAGGATGCGGTCGCCGATGTGCAGATGAATCGCGCCTTTCCAGCCGTGCCCGACCACATAAAACGGGTGCTCTTCCGTCGCCTGAATGAGCTCGCCGTCGATGGTGAGATCAACCAGGCGGTCCGCCGCGCGTCGGCTCAGTGACAACACCGGGCGCAGCTCCACCGCGCCGGAGCGCTCCACGTAGCTCCAAACCTGGTCGTCGACCTGAACGTCCTCGATGGGAACCAGCCCGTTTGCCGTTGCCACCAAGGTGCCGGCGACGAAACAGCCTTTTTGCGCTTTTTTGAAGAGGTCCTTGAACCACTTCATCTTAGCGAGTTTGGAGAGGCCGGGACCCAGGGCGCCCAAGCCCGCGGAGATCGCGACCTGGTTCCAGTCGATGCACTCCCAGCTTCCGCCGTTCTCCATCATTTGGTTGAGCACGTCCATGATGGCTTCGCCGGCGGCTTTGATCGCCAGAATGACCAGGAACGGGAGGTTGCCGTCGGGGTCGACGAAGTTTACCGGATCGTTGTTGGCGTAGCGGTAGCGATTGAGGCCGCCGTCGCTGCCGAGCGGATCCACGTCCGTCCAACGGCCGACCGCGGGATCGTAATCACGTGCCCCGAAGCGAACCAGCCCCGTGTGGTGATCGACGATACCCCCTGCAAACCCAAAGGGTTGAAAGCCAGGATTGGAGTCGGCTAGGATGCGGCCCCAGGCGTCGTAGCGGAGTTCCTGGACGACCGTACCGTCCGCCGTGTCGAGGACCAGGCGGGGGCTGCCGCGGAAGTCCGAGATGATGCGGTAGGTTTTACCGTCGCGGATCATGAAATCGGGCACGTTGCCTTTGATGCTGTAGACAAACCGGCTGACGATCTCACCCGCGCCGTTGAGTTCAGCGACCGGGTTGAGGTTGTCCTGATAGAGGAAGCCCTGAACCAGGGTGCCGTCGACCTTTTTACCGACGCGACGGTTGGTGGCGTCGATGACGTAGTCGATGCGGGTGCCGTCGGCGAGGGTTGCGTCGCGCAGGTTACCAAGCAGGTCGTAGCTGTAGCTGACCTCGTCGTTGGTCACGCGGTTTTTCTTGCTTTTCAGATCGCCGTTGGGACCGAAGCTGTAGTCCCAGTCGCCGTGCGCGGTCAGGCGGCCGCGCGTGTCGTAGGCCGCGATGTCCGCCGCGTTTAGTTCATCCGTGCGGTTGCCGAAATCGTCGTAGCCATAGCTTTCAATCAGGACCTCGTCGCGCAGGACTTGGGTTAACTGTCCACGGGGATCGTAGACGTAACGGTCGACATGGGCGATCCCGTCCCGGGTTTCCGTGACCCTGTCAATGCGGCCCAGAGCATCGTAGGTCACGTCGAAATGGAGCGGTGTTTGCGCGCCGACCTGGACCCCGTAAACGTTGGGTTCACCGTAGCTGTTAAAGCCGAACTCGGTGCTTACCTGACCCAAGGTGGTGCCGTCGATGAAGCCGGTGTCGTCCGCGTAGGTCAGGGTCATCGCACCGATTTGGGTGAGTTCGCCCACGTTGTTGTACACGCCGCGAACCTCGGGCGTATCGTTGACCTGAATGCCTTCGATTTCGAAATCGTTGGTGTAGGTAACCGCGACCGAACCGGCGATTTCACCCGTCCAGCTCACACTCTTGGGCAGGTGTCCGTCGTAACCCAGTGCCACTTCCGGGCCGTGGCTGTTGCTGATGCGTTCCAATTGACCCGTGGTACCGTGGTAGTGGGCCGTGGTCACGAAGCCGTCCGCCTCGATCCGGTCGAGGCGACCGTAGTCGTCGTAAACCGTGTTGAGGATGCGGTGGTCCGGGTAAACCAGATGGGTGGGGTTGAGGTCTTTGTCGAATTGGTGGGTGACCGCCCCTTCTTGGTCCGGTGAGGATACCGAATCGCGCAGGTTGCGTTTGTCGTAACCATAGACGAAGGCGTCGCTGCCGGGGGGGTCGATACGGGTGACGTTGCCGTTGTCGTCGTAACCGAAGGAAACCAGCTTGCTGTCGGCCAGGGTAGTTTCCTGGACACGACCCAAAATGTCGTTGCGGTAAAGGGTGACCCGGTTCAAGGGATCCGTGATTTGGTCCACATAACCATGGTCGTCATAGTCGAATTCAATGACGCGTGTGCCTCGCGTGATCTTGGCGATCTGCCCGTCGGGACGGTATTCGTAGTCAATCGAGGCCTGACCGGGTCGTTCTACGCGGGAAATGGCGTTGGCGTTGTTGAAGAAGGTTTGCGTCGCCAAGTTCTTGGCGTTCACGCTGGTGAGTGTGCGGGCGTCGTGGTCATAGGTGACCGTGTTTTTCTTGCCGTTGACGTCCACGTTGTAGACGTGGGTTTTTAGCGCGTTGCGCTGAACCGGATCGTCGAAGGTCACCGTTTCCTCGATGCGCGCCGTCAGTTGGCGCCCGGCCGGGGTGGTGACGCGGGTTTGGTAGGGCACCGTGACCAAGCGACCCCAGCGCGCGCTGGAACGCGAGGTTTTGGTGATGACCGTGCCTTCCCGTTGGCGAATCGTGGTCGTGCCGTCCGGCGTGCTGGTCACCTCTACCTGGGGACAATCGCAGTCCATGCCGTCGACCCAGCGTCGGGTCGTGCCGTCCTTTTGGATCGCCATGTGGTAATCGGTCACCAAACCTTCCGCGGTGGTGACCGTCACCGTGTAACCGTTGGCGCGTTCCACGCGGGCCAGCGCTTGAAAGCCGCCCTCGGGATCCGTGTCGCGGGTGAGCCGGCCTTGGTCGTCATAGGTGAAGGTCCAGGTGTTGCGGTTGTAATCCGTGAAGGTGTTGAGCAGGCCGAAGCGGCTGTCCGCGTAGTAGGTCATCCTCGCCCTGTTGCCGGCGGGATTTTGGAAATCGCCCAAAAAGCCGTCGCTGTTCAACAGCAGCGTGGTTTGCTGGCCGTAGGGACCGGTGATGACAATACCGTCCGCGTGGCTTTCGTAATCGAATCGGGTCACTTGGTTGTCGATGTCGGTGATCGCGCTCAAGGTGCCGCCGGGGCCGTAGCTGAAGCGAAACATCGCCGCGTCCGTCATCGCGTCGTGGGTGCGCAGGTGGCGACCGGAGAGATCAAAGACGAAGTAGCTTTCGCCGTCCAGATCGGGCACGATGATTTCGTCTGCTTGGAATCTGGGTTCCGGCGCCGCAATTTTACGGATGCGGTTTTGCGCGGAGCAGGCCACGTAAACGTTTTCGTGTTCGTCCAAACCGAAGCCGTTGATGGTGCCGAGGCGTGAACTCGTGGCCGCTGAACCTTCCGAACCGTCGACCGATCCACCCGTGTAACCGCCGATGGTGGTGATGATGCCGTCCGGCGTGATTTTGCGGATCTTTTCGTTCCAGGCGTCCGCGAAGTAGACGGCACCACTACGCCCAACGCGCACCACAACGGGGCCTGCCAGTTGGGCGTCTACCGCGGGACCGTTGTCACCTGCAAAACCGCGCACACCGGTACCCGCGATGGTGGTAATCCGACCCGTGCGATCCACCTTACGGATGCGGTTGTTGGCCAGGTCCGCGATGTACAAATTACCCTGACGGTCGACCTCGACACAGGTCGGTAGGTTCAGACGAGCTTGTAAGGCCGGACCGTTGTCGCCGCCGTAACCTCCCTCGTTGACACCGTCACCGTCCGGGTCGGGATTTCCCGCCGCCACCGTGATCACACCCTCGCGGTCTACACGGTAGACCTGGTGGTTGAACTTGTCCGCAAAGAACAGGTTGCCTTCGCTGTCGACCGCGAAACCCGCCGGGCGGTTCAGTTTGGCTTGGGTTGAGAAGGTCAGGCTTTCGGCGCTGAGCGCGCGCATGCCCGAACCCTTTTCGCTGTTCAGGCCGGCAACCCAGCCGACCATGCCGTCTTTATATTTGCGAACCAGGTTGTTGTGGGTGTCTGCAATGAACAAACCGCCGCGCTCATCCCACTTTGTGGTCCAAGGCAGGTTCAACTGCACCTGTGCCCCTGGCAGATCCTTCGTGCCCGAGTTGCCCGGTGCTTCGCCGAAACCCGCCAGTGTGGAAATGCGCCCGTCCGGGCTGATTTTGCGGACGCGGTTGTTTTCCATGTCCGTGACGTACAGGTTGCCGCGGTTGTCCGCTTCCACGTCTTGTGGGTTCGCCAGTTGGGCGTCCGTCGCGCGACCGCCGTCGCCGCTGAACCCACTGACGCCGTTACCCGCCACCGTTTCAATCACCCGGCCGACACTTGCCGCCGTGCGAATCGTGCCGTCGCCCATGTACAGCGTGCGTGAGGTGGGATCGTAGACGTGGTGCTCGTTGACCGACCAGCCGCCCAAACCCAAGGCGCGTGCGTCCCAGGTGCCCACGTAGCGGATTTGCTCCTGCCAGAGCGTGATTTCGTTGCGGCCCGCGTTGGCCGAAACAGGGTTGCCGTTGCCGAACAAGCCGAAGGAACGCGGGGTTTCCGCCGGCAACTGCAGCAGGCTGTCGTAGACGTAACCAATTTTTACCGTGGCCGTTGCTTTACCTTGAACCGCTCGGCCGTAGCCGTCTGACCCGTCCCAAATGAAACGGTGGCGCAGGTTGGTTTGCGCCGTGAAGCTGCGTTCGTATTTCTGACCGGCTACATGAACTTCGAGCAGCACCCGTTTTACCGCCGCCGGTAGTGTGGCGCCCGTCAGGCGCAGGTCCAGTTGACGCGAAAGGCGGTGTCCCGGTACCCGCGTGCTTTTGTAGTACAGCGAATAAGGCGTGCCCGAAATCCCCAGAACCTCACCCAGGCTTTGGTTGTGGACGTCGATAATGGAGCCGCTTTTTTCACACGGATCCTCTTCTTCCTCCTCTTCCTCTTCCGGTTCTTCCGGTGCCTCCGCTTCCGGCGGCAACAACTGACCGTAGTTCAGGTCCATCGGGGTGAAGTGGTCCGTCATCGCCCGCCACAAGGTGGCGCCCATTGGATATAGCGTGGCCAGTTCACGTAACTCAGTTTCGGTGATGTTCAGCGCTTCCAAGGCGGCGCTGTCGGCGGCTTGACCGCTACCGTCCACATCCAAACGGGCGAGCCCGGTTGCGGCATCCGGCGCCAGCACCTCGATAATGCGGCCGTTGTCCATCGCGATCCAGGCTTGGCGCTCGCGGTCGAAATAGCCAACCGGCACCAAAATCCCCGTTGGTAAATTGAGGAAGTTGTCCACATAAAAAGCGACCTCGCGGTCGAAACGCACCGTTTGCGCATCCTGTTGCACCGCTTCATCGACACTCAACTCAACGCAGTAGGTGTAGGCACTCGCCGGAGGCAAGTTGGCCGGCATCGCTTTGGGCCCGTCCGGCCCCACCGTGTATTCCGTGGCCCGCACCGACAAACTGCTCAGCGCACGGGTGCTTCCATCAGGCAACACCATTTCGGCTTTGGTGCCGGGCGCGAAGAACAGGGTGGCTTGTCGGCGACCGTCGCTGTCTTCCACCACGCTGCCCCGTGCGATCTGCGCTTGGTCGCTTGTCAGGTCTACCCGTGTGACCGCGCTGTCAAACGGTGTCATCAACACGTCTTCCAACCACGCGAAATCGTTGGCTCGCGGATCTATCTTGCGGAATACCGGAATGTAGCCCGGCTTTTCAAAGCGCAGCGACTGAAGGTCGCCCGCGTTCACCACCAAATCGAAGATCCCGTCCGCGCGGGTCCGGGTCGTGCCGAATTCGTCGGCGCCTTGCACCCGAACTGTCACCCCGGGTAACGGCGAACCCGCGGCATCGCGAACCACGCCGCGCATCACCGACATGTATTGGGCATCCAAGGCCCCCTCGGCGACACCCGTCTGAACCGCATTAGGACCCGCGAATAGGAAGCTCACCGATGCGGCAAAAGGCGTCACAACCGTAGGGTCGTTGGGGGTGGCCAGGGTCGCCGGGTCAATGGGGTGCGTGCCGCCCGCCTGTTTGATCGCGTTGATCACGCAGACAATGTCCGCGACCGTCACGCTGCCGTCACCGTTGCAGTCGGCCTCGCCGGAAGCGGTTGTGCGGCCCTGAATGACATCATTCAGCAGCGCCACATCCTGCAAATCACGCCGGCCGTCGCCGTTGGCGTCTCCGGGCTGCGCTGTGATCGGTAGAGCGGATAACATTAAAGCTATGAGATAGATACGAAGAAGAGCGTTCATGAACAAAAACCTTCCTTTAGTTGGGTTTTAAGGTCCGTGGTGGGTGGTTGGCGGCCAGGATTACTGGACGCGCCGTTGCCAACGCGGGCAAGCAACCGCGATGGCGGCGATGCGGGTCGAAGCGGTGCCTCGCCGGTATCTCACCAAGCGTGGATCGTCGCGGCGAGGCCGAACGGGGTTGTCCCCGAACGCCGATTCCCCGGCGTGGGCCGATGGATTCGATGTTTGTTGTGGGGTGTGGAGAACCATGCCTCGGAAGGCCCGCTCTACCTGTATGGGTTTCTGCCGGGTGGCATCCATCGTAAGAAGCTGGGCTGGGTGGTGGTAATGACCCTGTAGGGGCAAAGATTCGGTGGAAATCAGGTTAATAAAAGCTGATCAGGTCGAGAAAGTGTATTGATAAGGGGTTTTGATTGATGAAAAGAATAGGTGCAAGCTAGCAAAATAAGCTAAGGGCATGAAAGTAGAACCTCGTGTAGAGCTAAAAAACGTCTCGAAGCGGGCAAACTCTACCATCTGAACCAAATCTTGCCAATAGGGATTCCTCTTAAACCGGCTCCAGGTAGTCTGAAGGATGTCATAATTCATTTGAAACAGTGGATATAAGGTGCGCTCTGGATTCGGGAGGCTGTCCTGCGGTTGTGATTTTCACCAAAAATAATAGAAAATGTGTATCTGACGTTAATTAGCTAAACTAAGTTGGTTAATAAAAGATATTCTTCTGGTAAAAAAACTTTGGCCTGCCGTGGGCAGGGAGACACTGGCACAGCATCTGCTCCTAGCCGGTGCTGTGCCGGGGTTATCGGATTGTGCCTTTTCGCGCCTTGTTTTCCGCTTGTGGCCCAAAATTGCCTCCATCAAATCGGTGGGGGAGCTTGCCGTGTAATGAATGCCAAACCCGTCGAATTTTTTGTGTTTTGTCTCACGGTTTATAAATAACTGCGGTAAGCTGTTGTTGGTGTAGCGCGAAAGATTCGTTGGTTGTAATTTTTCGGGGGGTTGCGGTTGTTTTGTCATTTGCGCTTTCGCGCCGGTACCGGCCCTACTCCGCGGGAAAGTCGCATCGCTGCGAGCAATTCACCAAGTTAAGTCCCCTGAAATCTGTTGGTTTACTTTGATTGCTTTGATTGCGTTTACACCGTTGTTCCGTTAGTTTGGTTGTGGGTTGCTTCCTTCGTATGGCTTGCTTTTTCGGGAAGCCCGCACCGTAACCTTCCTAAGGAGGTGGCATGGGAGCCGCTGAACCCCGTGATACCGCACCCATTCTAATCGTTGAAGACAGTCCCGACGATTTTATGATCACCCGTCGTGCCTTGCGGCGTGCCGGCGTGAACAGTCCTCTTTACCATTGTGTCGATGGTACCGAGTTGCGTGCTTTTTTACAGCGTCGCCCGCCTTTTGACGATGAGGCCTACGATCAACCACCTTTGCTCCTGTTGCTCGACCTTAATTTGCCGGGAGAGAAGGGGCACGATCTTTTGGCTTGGCTTAAGGCCGATCCTGCTACGCGGGTTTTACCCGTAATTATCCTCACCACATCGATTGATGAACGAGACGTTCAGGCCTGCTATGCTAGAGGGGCCAACTCCTTCATCAAAAAGAACATGGACTTTAACGAATTCGTTTCGACTTTGCGCACCTTAGGCCGTTTTTGGTTTGACTGTGTTGCTCTTCCGCAAATGTGACTCCCTCCCGAGGCGGAACTCCCTGCATGAATGACGTAGCCCCCGACACGCAAATGCGGCGCATCCTCATGATTGAGGATCTCGCCGAGGATCGCCAAATTTACCGCCGTTACCTCAAGCGGCATTTTGGTGAGGGGATCGCATGGCGTGAGGCGGAAACCGCCGCCGAGGGGTTGGCCGAAATTGAACAGTGGTCGCCCGATTGTGTGCTGCTCGACTACAGCCTCCCCGATCAAGATGGTTTGGCCGTATTGCAAAGTTTGCTTGGCGAACGGGCCCGGTTGCCGTTACCCGTGGTGATGCTAACCGGGATGGGGAGTGAATCCATTGCCGTGCAGGCGCTTAAGCTCGGGGCTATGGATTATTTGGTCAAGGATCACATCACTGCTAACGCCTTGAAACGCACCGTCTTAAATGCCATGGAGAAACACAACTTAGTAGCCGAGCTGGAAAACAGCCGTGGTGCTTTGGAGCGGTCCCATGCCGAACTGGAGGCCCGAAACGCTGATTTGCGAGCTTCCAAGTTGGAGCTTGAGCGAGAGGTTGGTGAACGCCGGCAGGTGCAGCAAACCTTGCTCGAAAGTGAAAAACACTTCCGCAAAATGGCAGAATTCTCCGCCTCCGTCATTCACAACCTCGGCAACGTGCTCACCAACATGGGCACCTCCATCTTCCAGATGCGCTCCGTGTTGGAGGGCTCTCAACTACGCAACATGCTGTTGGCACATGGTTTAATCCGCGATCATCTCGAAGACTTCGACCGTTTTATTGTCGACCATCCCAAGGGCAAGTTGCTTCCCAAGTACTTGCTTAGTTCGGGGGAACACCTGCAGAAAGAGCAGGAGCGACTCAACGGCGAATTGGACCTCCTCAACGAGCGGCTGCTGATGATGCGCGACATTATCGAACAGCAGCAGACCCGTGCCAAAGATGCGTTGAAGTCGAATCCACTGGATTTGGGCAGTACCGTGGATAAAGTCGTCAGCTTGAACGAAGAACTGATTGAAACCTACCAAATACAAGTGTTTACCCAACATTTTGCCACGCGTCCCGTCTTTGCCAACCGCGCCAAGATCCTGCAAATTCTCATCAACCTTGTCAAAAACGCGATTGAAGCCATGGCCGCCAACCCGCCGGACCGCCACCGCCACCTTATTCTGCGTACCTCCGATGAGAACCACGACCGTATTTGTTTGGAAATTCGCGACACCGGCTGCGGTATTGAACCGGAGCAACTCACCAATCTGTTTGCCTATGGGTACTCCACCAAAAAAGAGGGACACGGTTTCGGCTTGCCCTACTGTGCCCTGGCCATGAAAGAGATGGGCGGCGATATTCGCGCGACCAGCGAGGGGGTCGGTCGTGGTACCGCCTTCACCCTCACGTTCCGGTCTGGTAGGAAGTTGTCGCATGACGGCAAGTAGCAGTTTTTCCCCGTTGACCACGCCCTCATTTATCTTGCTGGGCGAGCGCGACGAGGCCGCTGACTGGTGGGCACGGCTGGAGGGTTGGCACGAGGAAGGCCTCGTTCCGCCCGTCCTCTTCCCGGATCCCGGTGAGGGCAAGGGTTTTGTGCCGGGTGATCATGACGACGGCTTGCTGCTTTGCGTCTTTCGGGACACGGGCCCAGGCCAACCGATGTCCATCGAATTAGCTGACGAGGCCGATCTTCCCGTGTTGTTGCTCGGTCGGCGTGCACAGGAAAACGACATGGCCGCCTTGGTAGGTGGCTCGGTGTTGGATTATTTGGTGATGGACGACCTGTCGCCGACCCGTTTTCGCACCACCCTCGAACTGGCCTGGCAGCGGCGCCAAACCAAACAACGCGGGCTCCATTGGCGCAAGCGTTTGAAGCATTACTGGGAAACCTTTGCGCGCATTACCGCCCACGATTTGCGCGAGCCTCTGCGCGCCCTCCACAACTACACCACCTTCCTAGAAGAGGATTTGGGCTCCTGGATCAGCAAAGAAAACCGCGATTACCTGAGTTCCATTCGGCGGCTTAGTTCGCGTATGGACCGCATGCTGGCCGATCTGCATCGGTTAACCCGCTTAGCCTCCGCGCCATTGGCGTGCCGCGAGTTGGATTTGATGCCGTTGGTAATTGGGGTGATGCAAGAGTTGGCGCCGCAAATCAAATCGAGTGGTACCGAAATTCGGGTGGTGATGCCGTTGCCGCAGGTCTGCGCCGATGAGGAAAAGTTGGCCGAGGTCATTCATCGGCTGGTTAGCAACGCCATCGACCATAACCCCAACCCTGATCCCTATGTCGAGGTCGGCGCGCGACAGGAAGGGGCGCATTGTGTCATTTTCGTGCGCGACAACGGCGACGGCGTCGCCGACGAAATCAGCGACCAAATCTTCGAGCTATTTCGCGGCTACAAAAAGAAGTCCCGGGTGGCGGACGGCAGCGGTGCCGGCCTCACCATTGCCGACCAGTTAGTGCGCCTCCACCGAGGCCGTATATGGTTCGAATCCAACCCCGGCGAAGGCACCACCTTTTACGTGGCGCTCCCGCTTCAGCAGGCAAGTGACGGAACTCCCTGGAAGTAAATCTGGAAGGGGACAGGCAAGCTTAAGCAACTGTAATTAAAAGCTGTATGCCCTAAAAATGTTGATGCAGTAATGTGTGGGTAGCGATGGTGTGACACGGTTGGCCTTAGACATCGCTCATTATCGTGGAAGCGTATGGGTTTCGGCTATTTACAAAGGCCAACTTGGCTAAAAAGCTTGGAGTAGACGCACTTTGGGCTCTAAAATAAGAAGCTCTTATTTTTTAAGCAGTTGATATTAAATTATTTAAGATTTCTTTTGTAGGCTTCTGTTGGGCGGTCTTGAGGATCGCCACGCCTTCGTTTAACCGCTTCTTGGCGGACCTTGGTTGCCTTCTGTTTCTTGGCTTGTTCTTTCAGGGCAATTTGCTGCTGAAAGGCTTCTGACCCAAATGCCTGGTTCGACCAATCCTCAGGTGCTCTGGACGCGAACTCCTCCCTCCATTTTTCGAGCTCGGCCTCGGTGAGGGGGAATTCCTCTGAGTCATCTTCTGGTTTAGCATTTGATGAGGTGCCGTAAAGACGCACCGCGAGTTCGTCCACCAACTGAACGTAGGTTCGGGCGCGGCGTTTTCGGGGGACGGTTTTGAGGAAATCTATTGCCGGGAAATCAATCGTCTTTTTCCGAGCAAGCTGCAGTTTGAGGTGGCCGGCAGAGCACCATGGGTAAGACGACGAATTTCTGCTTAAGCCTGCTTTTACCGGGTTGTGCTCGATGTAGCACATGACCTTCAACAGGCCGGTTTCATCCTCAATGATTTTGCTGTTGTATCTGGCCCCCCATAGATGACCTTTTGTATTTCTGGCATGGTTAAACGCAATTGCGGTTCGAAGATTAATGGATTTCATGAATTCGGATAGATCGGTAAAGCGCTTATAGTAGGCGTGTGCCAGCTCCGGTTGCCATCGCCTTTTGTCCACGTTGATTTCCTGGAGACGTTCAAATCGAATTCTGAGGTCTTCGGGATCCATTGGCGGCTTCTTCACCTCAAGGCAAAGATGGTAATGGTTATCCATGATCACCCAAGCGAGAATGTTTACGTAAAAAACGGAGGCCGTCTTCTGGAAGATGTCCAGCATAACTTGCTTGAAACCTGGAACATGATCACCTTCGAAATAGAATTCTTGTTGCGCGGTTCGGTTCATCACATGGTAATAAGCGATGGGTTTTTCCAGTTTGATTCGGGGGCGTCGACTCATGCCGTGCCTCCCCCGATTGGAAAACCAACCGAAATGCCGTTTTGTTTACCAAACCTTGAGTTGCTACCCGTTTTTGGGCTAAAAAAATCCCTACCAACGATTGAGACCTCTTCGATCTGACAGGTGGGGACTGTCAGATCACATGTGCGCAGGTTGGAATTGCCCAGAAACCGGTTACTAGGTTCTTGAACTAACTTGGGTCGGGTGCTCTGAACAAATCCCTTTATCGAATTTCCCCAGATGAACCCGTGTCTTGGGTGCGTATTTCGTCTTCTTCGCGTAGAGTTTTTTTTCATTTTTCTCCATGCGAGGTTTGGCAAGTGTGATTCTAGCAGCACGTAGGGGAGTGTGAGTATTTTTTTGTTTATGGCGGTTTTTTAATCGCTAGGCTTTGGTAAGAAGGCGGGGAAAATCGGTGTTTAGCGGGCTGTTATCTGGGAGAGTATTGGGCGTGTTCCGATAGGGAGGCGGAGGCGTATAGCCTCTTAGGTATCAGTTGTTTGTTTAGGGATGCCTGTCCCCAGGGGGAGGCGGCGGCGTATAGCCTTTTGGGTATGATGGTGTCAGGTAAAAGGTATGATAGTTAAAGTAAATAATATAAGCTGTTTAGGGGTTCCTGTCCCCAGGGGGAGGCGGAGGCGTATAGCCTCTTAGGTATGATGGTTTCAGAAAAAAGTGGTGAAAGTGAAAACTAATGATATCAGTTGTTTAGGGATGCCTGTCCCCAGGGGGAGAGTATTGGGCGTGTTCCGATAGGGAGGCGGAGGCGTATAACCTCTTAGGTATGATGGTTTCAGAAAAAAGTGGTGAAAGTGAAAGCTAATGATATCAGTTGTTTAGGGATGCCTGTCCCCAGGGGGAGGCGTGTTCCCGGGAGGGGGACCCTTTTGCACTTACGGGCGTAGGTTGGGGGCTGGATGGTTTACGAAAAAGAGGATTTGCTCAAGCTTTTATATCGGGGGGACGCTGTCGGTGTGATAAAGCCAGGCGTTGACGATCCTCCTTGGTTTTTTGGGGAAGTAACCTTTGAACCGGATACAACTGAATTACAGTTGTTTTTACTCCGGTTTACCGATGAAGATGACGCTCATGAAGATATTTCAGTGTCCGATGAACGGCTTAATCACGAGAATTGGTGCATCGTTGATGCGACTGGTCGGAAAATCGGGATTTTTCTTCCCGCGTTTTATGAAAACAACGACATCTATTGGCGATTGCGATGAAGCGGATGAGGCTCCATGGATAGAGAACAGCGTGTTGTTATGGTGCAAAACATGATGCATGCAGCCGGGACCGAAGCGAAGCTAGATGGCTGGATACAACAACTGGAAGCCAAAGTGTTGCATCCTGAGGTGTCCGAACTCATTTTTTATGCCGATCCGCTGCTCGCCGCTCAAGCCGTTGTCGAACAAGTGCTTGCTTACCAACCGACCCGACCTTAACCCTAGAGCCCGTCCACGCGGATGATGAGCGCGGCGATGTTGTCGCGTCCGCCCTTGGCGTTGGCGGCGTCGACCAACATGCGGCTCGCCTTCTCCGGGTTGCGGCTAGAGCCCAGGATTAGGTTGCGTACTTCCTGGTCGGTCAGCATTTCCGTAACGCCGTCCGAGCACAACAAAAAGATGTCGCCCGGCAACAATTGTTGGTGGCCGTGCTCCACCTGGATCGATTGGCCGCCTAAGGATTGCCACAACAAATTGCGCATGGGGTGCTCGCGCGCTTCCTGCTCGGTAATTTCGCCCGACCAAATTTTGGCGTGTACCCAGGTGTGGTCCCAGGTCAAACAATTCAAGGCGCCGTCACGCAACACATAAGCACGGGAATCGCCCACATGGGCCATGTAACAACAATCGCCGTGGAACAGCGCCATCACGACGGTGGTACCCATGTTTTCGTAGCCCTCATTGTTTTGGGCATAGTGCTGAATCTGATAATGTGCCTGATCGATGCTGTAATTAATGATGTTGGCTTCGAGACTCAGTGCCTCGTCGTAGGTCACGCGCGACCAGAACGGCGGCCAAAACCAACCGGTATCCTTATGGGCCTGGTGCAAACAAAAATCAATGACCTGACAGGCGGTGGTACTGGCGATTTCGCCGCCCTTGGCACCGCCCATGCCGTCCGCCACCACGTAGGCCTGAATTTCATCAAGGCACAAGATGCGGTCCTGGTTGTACTGCCGTTCACGGCCCTGGTCCGTTCTTCCGAATGCTGTTAATTGCATAAGTGCGTGAGATCCTTTTCTCTTCGCTGAAGATGGGGCCCATTCCGGGAAACCCTTGGTGTTTCGGCGCTTCTCTGCGGCCCATTCGGCGCGCCCTCGCTGCCTCGTTTCGCCACGGGAAAGGTGTTGGGGCCGAAACCCTCGGGGCACGGCGCCTGTAATGCCAACCGACGGGCAGAGTCGGCAACGTGACGCGGCACAACGCGATCAGAACCACCTGACTATGAACCATACACTATTTTCTCTAGCTTGTGGTTGTCCAAAAACACCGCCTTTTCGCATTTCTCACCGACCCGCTTCACCCCAACCAAGAGGCTGTATACCGCGCCCAGGTGGGTTGATATGGCGCTGATCGACTTCCGCGCCTGATGATCGATGTATGTTTTTTCGCGGCAACTGACCGTTGGTGCAAGATACAGGGTGGGCTATGATGGAGGCTGTTCCCGATTCATACAATTTTCGCCGTCCCTTCCTTTCGGAGGTAAGCCGTGCTTTATTTCGAAAAAATGCTCAAACCCAATGGGGAAAACAGCCGCACGCTGATGCGGTTTTGGCCCAGTCAAACGCCCCCCCGCGGGCTGGTGTGTTTGGTACACGGGTTAGGGGAACACTGCGGGCGTTACCAGCATGTGGCCGGCTTTTTTAACCGCGCCGGTTATGCGGTGGCCGCGCTGGACCTGCTCGGTCACGGTGCCTCCGTGGGACGACGCGGCCATTTTTACGGCTATCCCGCCGTCGCCACCCAAATCAATGCGGTGGTGGCCGAGGCGGCAAAGTCAGTCGGCGATCTCCCCGTGGTGCTTTACGGACACAGCATGGGTGGCAACATGGTGCTCAACGTGCTCCTGCGCGGCCTCTTGCAAAAAGAACCGGAGGCTTTGGTGTTGTCGGGGCCGCTTTTCGAACCGGCTTTTGAACCCCCGACTTGGAAGGTGCTCCTAGGCAAAGCGGTGTACCGCATTTGGCCGACCCTCTCCCTCGCCAACGAATTGGATCCTGCCGGTTTGTCGCGCGATGAACAGGTGGTGGCCGACTACCTCAAAGACGAATGGGTGCACGGCTTGATCACGGCCAAGTTTGTCGAGGTGCTTGCCGGTGGTTTGTGGGCGAACCATGAAGCCGCGCGCGTGACTTGTCCGGTGTTACTGATGCATGGTGATCAAGATCCGATTACCTCGGTCAGCGCAAGTAAATCTTTCGCGGCGGTTGCGCCCAACTGCCACCTCAAGTTATGGCCTGGCTTGCGTCATGAACTTCACAACGAACCAGAGCAAAACGAGGTTCTGGCTTTGGCGGCGGCATGGCTTGGCGAAACCCTGGCGGTTGCACCGGTGGTGGACGCTTTCTCCCCTTCGGCTGAAACAAAAGCCGTGGGTTAAGCGAATGAGTTGCTAAGGTTCGCGCTTTTTTGGGGATGCGGCCGTGCCGCGGTATAATGCACCCATTGTTATCGAATACACGCTTTTTAGGTTGGGCCGGCTCGCTGCTTCCCTTAACCATCAACGGGGATGGGTAACGTCACCCTAGACCACCCTGTTGTTTCGCGCCTGCTCCCGTCAGACCACCGGCGCCGGCTCCCAACCTCAGCTCAGTGGAGGAATCTGTGAGAGGAATGTTTGCCACGATGATCGCTCTTGTATGCTGCCTAGGTTTTGCGGTGATCGCCGCCGACAGTACGGATTTCCGAGGCCCCGACCGCAACGGAATTTTTACGGCCGAAACCGGCTTGTTGAAACAATGGCCGGAGGCCGGCCCCAAACGGATGTGGACGGCCGAGGGGCTTGGCCAAGGTTACGCCAGCGTGACCGTGGTTGGCGGCAAGGTTTACACCACCGGTAAGTTCGGGGATTCCGGCGCCCTATTCGCTTTTGACAACAAAGGCAAGCAACTCTGGCGCACCGATTACGGGGATGAATTCCACGGTTCCGGCTACCCCGGCTCGCGCACCACGCCCACCTATTACAAAGGTTCCCTGTACCTCATGACCAGCCTCGGCACGGTGGTTGCCGCCGATGCCGAAACCGGCAAAATTAAGTGGAAAGTGGATGTGCTGGCCCGCTTCGGTGAAGGCCAAAAAGCCGAATCGCTGTTGCCCAAGTTCGGCATCGCGGAGTCCCTGCTGGTGGTCGACGACCAACTCATTTGTACGCCGGGCACGAAAAAAGCGGTCATGGCCGCGCTGTCCCTCAAGGACGGCCAAACGCTGTGGACCACCCCCGGCAACGATGAAATCAGCGCCTATTGCTCACCGCGCCTTTACGAGGACGGCGGTCACCGCTTTATCCTCACGATGACGGCCGCGTCCATGATTGCGGTTAACCCCAAGGACGGCGCGCTAATCTTCCGGCAAAGTTACCCCGCCACCTACAACATCCACGCGGTGAGCCCGGTTTGGCAAGACGGGTACATTTATGTTTCCGACGGCTACGGTCAAGGCGGTTCCTGCTTCAAACTGGCGGACGATGGGAAATCCGTTTCCCTGGCCTGGCGCGAGAAAACGCTGGATATCCACCACGGTGGCACGGTCCTGGTCGACGGCGTTATTTACGGTGCTTCCAACAGCAAACACTGGATCAGCCTGGACCTTAAAACCGGTAAGGTTTTGGAGACGGTGCGCCGCCAAGGTAAAGGCGCGTTGATTTACGCCGACGGCCGCCTCATCGGTTACACGGAAAAAGGCGAGGTCGTGATGGCCAAACCCAACAAGGGCAAAATCGAGGTGGTGAGTCGCTTCGAAATGAAAGAAGGTTCCGGTCACCACTGGTCCCACCCGGTTGTGAACAAGGGCACCTTGTACGTACGCCACGGCAAAGTGCTTGCCGCCTTCGACGTTCGCGCCAATTAAAACCTGACGCTCCCAACAAAAAAGGTCGCAACCGCGTTGCGACCTTTTTTGCGTGGGGTATTTAAGCGTCGGTAGCCCCGACGGAGTCGGCCGCCCCGACCGGGTCGGCGGGTTCAGGATCTTCGATCTCGGGTGCAGATTGGCCGGCTAGATCCGAGGCCAGCGTTTCGTGAATGTGTTTCAGGAGCAGGGCGACTTCGACCGGGCCCTCCACGTAGTAATGGGCGTGGACGTTGGGTTTTCCGACGTGGATCGAGAAATTGTTATTCGGGTGGATTTTGTACATGAACTCGTCGGTGGTGTCGTCGCCGATGGTGAAGAACACATCTTGATCAGGGTCGAAATCGTGGCGGGTCAACACCATTTCCACGGCTTGGCCTTTGTCAGCAACCAAGGGGCGCACTTCAACCGTTTTCTTGCCGGGGAACACGGACAGGGTGGTTTTGCCGAGCA
Organism: Acanthopleuribacter pedis; assembly: GCF_017377855.1. Taxonomy (GTDB): domain Bacteria; phylum Acidobacteriota; class Holophagae; order Acanthopleuribacterales; family Acanthopleuribacteraceae; genus Acanthopleuribacter; species Acanthopleuribacter pedis. The sequence goes on along the minus strand of NZ_JAFREP010000027.1, from coordinate 73,585 downwards.
GGGCATGCAGGGTTTCGATAAGCAGCTTGGCCTGGGATTCGGCAAACAGCGGTTCGGCCTGACGGTAGTGCAGCACCAAACAGGCGATTTTCTCTTCAATGTGGCTGCCGGGCACAAAACGCACGAACATGTCGAACAAGCGTTTCACCTCGGTGCGGGTGCTGGTGTAGTCCTCAAGATCAATGAGGGATTCCCATTCGAATTCACCGCGCGAGCGCATGAAAATGCCGTGTTCGGTGATCAGGTTGAGGGGTAGATCGCCAAAGTAGGTTTCGCAGTATTCCCGTGGGCGCCCGGTGACGATATTGACGTGCATTTTTCCGAACAGCCCGAATTGGCGGAGAAGCTCAACGACCTCACGCGGCGGAATCGCGAGTTCCGGCCTGGCCGCGATCGGGGTGAGCGTGCCGTCGTTGTCGAGAAACAAAAAGACGCGTCGCGCCTTGCGCAGTTGTTCGGTGAAGTCGGCGAAGGCGTGAGGTTCCAATTTGACCGACTTATCCGCGCGGGTTTCGGTGATGTTGGCCCAACTGTCCAAAAAGGTTTGGCACCAAACGTAGTTGTCAAATTCGAGGATGCGCTTGCGCAGGCCGCGCATGCGACTTTGGCGTTCGGCGGGTTCCATGGTGGCGGCACGTAGCATGGCGGCGGCCATATCCTCGACGTCGAAGGGGTTCACGGAAAGGGCTTCGCCCATTTCGGTGGCGGCGCCGGCCAGTTCACTGAGGATGACGACGCCGTCCTCGTCGGTATGCGCGGCGACAAATTCCTTGCAGACGAGGTTTAAGCCGTCGCGGAGGGGGGTGACCAACGCGATCTGCGCTTTGCGATAAAGTGCCACCACATCTTTTTGGCTAAAAGACTGATATAAATAATGGATAGGCGTGTAGCCAGGCTTGCCGAACTCACCGTTAAGTTGGCCGACAAGCCGTTCTACGCGGGCACGGAGTTCGCCGTAACTGGGGATTTTCTGGCGTGAGGGGACACAGAGTTGGACGAGTACGGCTTTGCCGATGTAGTCGGGGTTCTTGCGCAGAAAACGGCCAAACGCTTCCAAGCGTTCGGGGATGCCCTTGGTGTAGTCGAGCCGGTCGATGCCGAGCATGACCAGGGGAGCGTTGAGTTCTTGGAAGGGTTGTTGGGGCGGTGCCAAGTGGTCGAGTTCCTCACAAACGGCGTTGATAGATTCACAGTCGACGCCGAGCGGGAAGGCACCGACTTTGACCATGCGGTCCCCGTGGGTAATTTCGTCGAGGTACACATCTTTGCCGAGCAAACGGACCGCGCTGGAAATAAAGTGGCGCACATAATCGTAGGTGTGAAAGCCGATCAAGTCGGCGCCGAGCAGGCCGCGTAAGAGGGCGACGCGGTTGGGCAAGGTGCGGAAAATTTCCGAGGAGGGGAAGGGGATGTGGTGGAAGTAGGAGATACGGAGGTTGGGCGCGCGTTCGCGTAACATTTGCGGAACCAGCATGAGTTGGTAATCGTGGACCCAGATCCAGTCGCCGGGTTTGGCGACCTCAAGCGCGGTATCGGCAAAGGCGCGGTTGGCCTGTTCGAAGGCCTCCCAGTTGCGCGGCTGGTAGTGCATCATCGAGGGGAAGTAGTGAAACTGGGGCCAGATCACGTTGTTGGCCATGCCGTTGTAGTAGCCGTCGTAGGTGGTTTGGTCGATGGGGACGGGGACCAATTTGCGCGGTTCCAGTTCGCGGCGAAGGCGGGTGAAGGGGTCGTCGCCAAACACCCCGCCGTGGCCGATCCACCAGGTATCGTCGTTGTCGTTTTGGTGGATACCGCGCAGGCCCGCGACCAAACCGCCCGCGCTGGGACGTACGTCGAAGGTGCCGTTTTCTTCTTTGACGGTGATGGGCAAGCGATTGGAAATAATTAATATCCGTCTTTTCTTAGTCATGGCTGGTTCACTCCTGAGGGACGAACGATTTCATGGGGTTGATGGGGGGCCGTGTTTGCTCCGCACGACGAGGGGGCCGCCGAGGAAATGTTCGGAACAAACACGGGTTACCGATTATTGATCAGATGCTTGTGTTGATGTGCGGTAGTACCGGGGGTTAAAAAAGCCGTGGCCTTCGTCGTGACGGGCAAGGGCGAAGGCCGCGTTGATCAAGCCGACATGAGAGTAGGTTTGCGGGAAGTTGCCCCAGAGTTCGCCCGTTTTGGGGTCCAGATCCTCGCTGTACAGGCCGAGTGGGTTCGCGTTGGCGAGCAAGGTGTTGAACAGGGCTTCGGCTTCCGCGCGACGTCCGAGACGGGCGTAGGCCTCGGCCAGCCAGAAGGAACAAATCAAAAACGCGTTTTCGGTAGCGCCGAAATCGTCCTGCATGGTGTAGCGGTGGATCAAGCCGTTACCGGCGTCGAGGCGGCGAGCGATGGCGTCCACATGGCGATGGGCGCGCGGGTTGTCGCGGTCGAGGTAACCCAAATTAATCATCATTAATAAGGATGCGTCGAGGGCGTCGACCTCGGCGGCGATGGTGTAGGCGCCGAGTTGTTCGTCCCAACAGCGGTCTTCAATTAAGGCTGAAGCGCGCCGGTGAAGTGCCTCGGCTTTGGTTTTCAGCTCGGGTAGATCGTGGGTTTCGCCGATTTGGTGGACCATCGAGGCGCCCGCCCAGTGCATTAATAAGGTAAAGGTGTGCAGTTGGGCGATGCCGCGGAACTCCCACAGACCGGCGTCCTTGGCTTCCAGGTAGGTTTCGATGTGGTTGAGCAGGCGGGTGATCAGGGTGATCGGCATGCCCTGTTCGGGATTGATAAAGCGCCGATCCAGGAACAACTGGCTGATAGCGAGGATCAACTCGCCGTAGACATCGTGCTGAAGGTGTTCGTAGGCTTGGTTGCCGATGCGCACCGGTTGGTGCCCGCGATAACCTTCGAGATGGTCGAGGATGTGTTCGATCAAAGCGTGTTCGCCGCTAATCCCGTAAACCGGTTGCAGGCGTGTTTCACCGTCCTGGCTCACCTCGGTGAGGTTGCGTAGGTAGCTGACAAAACCTTCCAGTTCCTCGAACTGGGTCAGCCGTTGTAGTGCCAGCAGCGAGAACATGGCGTCGCGCATCCAGCAATAGCGGTAATCCCAGTTACGCACCGTGCCGTGGGCCTCGGGAATGCTGGTGGTGGTGGCGGCGATGATGGCGCCGGTATCCTCGAACTGGTGAATTTTGAGCACGAGCGCGGAGCGGATCACGGCGTCTTGGTACTCCAGCGGCAGGTAGCAGTGTTTGACCCAGGTTTGCCAGTACTGGATGGTGCGTTCCAGGAACTCTTTGCAGGTGTGTTCCAGGTTGGCTTCCAGGGGTTCGCCGTAGCTGAGCACGAAGTAAAGCGGTTCGCGCAGCACCATGTCCCGTTGTTCGGCGATCATGGAAAGCGAAGCGTTGGTGGTTAGGCGAAGTTCCTGGTCGAGTCCGTTGTAGCGAATGTGGTTGCTGCCGAAAACGGGCGTGGGCGTGACCCGGCCGTAGTCGCCCTTGGGTTCGATTTCCACGCGAATCACGGGTTCGCCGCTGAGCGGCCGCACGATCCGAAAGAGTTTGGTGGGTTTGTGGTAGCGCTCGAAAAGCACAAAACGCGGCGCGAAATCGATGATTTCGAAGCGGCCGCGATCCGTGGTGAACTCGGTGCGCAGCACGTTGGTGTTCACCAGGTAGCTTTGTTCGCCGCGGCTGTCGTCCCCGGGCGAGATGCGGAAGCGTCCGCCGTGGTTGCTGTCCAGCAAACCACCGAAGAGGAAGCTGGAATCGAAACGCGGCCAACAGAGCCAGGCGACGTTTCCATTAGGGTCGATCAAGGCGTTGTATTGGCAGTTGCCCACCAGGCCGTAGTCCATAAAGTCCGTCCTTGGGGTGTCACACCAAAAATACCGTCACGGTCGCGCGATGCACGAGCAGGCAAGAGGGGGCCGTCGCGGTGGTCGATCCGGTTCGACGGTGGTGAAACAAAATGTAAGCGGCCCCGCGTTGTTGCCGAGCCCATGAAGAAGGGCACCGATGCCAAAGATAAATCGCGGGTGATCTTGTGACCCCGTCACCCGCGCGGCGAATCGGAAAAAGGTACGGCAAAAAGGCAGAGTCGGCCATTATTGTAGCGGAAAATGAAAACTTTTGTGGCGCTCTTGCCTTTTTGCCCGGCGCCGTGGGTTAGTCGCGGGTGTGGCCGTCGCCGAGCACCACAAACTTCTCCGTCGTCAGCGAAACCAGCCCCATCGGGCCGTAAGCGTGGAGCTTTGTCGTGGATATGCCGATTTCGCAACCAAGCCCCAACTGGCCGCCGTCGTTGAAGCGCGAGCTGGCGTTGACCAGCACGGCGGAGGCGTCCACGTCTCGTAAAAACCGTTCCGTGGTCCTGCGATTCTGGCTACAAATCACCTCACTGTGGTTGGAACCGTAGGTTTCGATGTGGTCCAGCGCGGCATCGTAGCTGTCCACCACTTTGACGGCGATGATCAGGTCGAGGTATTCGGCGTGGTAATCGTCGTCTGTGGCGGCGAGGACCTGATCGCTGAAGGCCTGGGTGCGCGGGCAGCCGCGTACTTCAACGCCTTTTTCGGCCAAGGCTTCCAGCGCACGTGGCAAAAAGGCGTCGGCGATGTCGGCGTGGACCAACAGGGACTCGAGCGCGTTACACACGCCGGGCCGTTGGGTTTTGCCATTGATTAGCAAGGCGACGGCTTGATCCAGGTCGGCGTCGGCGTCGACGTACAGGTGGCACACGCCCTTGTAGTGTTTGATGACGGGGATGCGGCTCGTGCGACTGACAAAACGAATCAATCCTTCGCCGCCGCGCGGAATGACCAGGTCGATTTCTTCTTCAAGCGTCAGCAGATGGTTCATGGCGGCGCGGTCGGTGGTGGGCACCAGCGAAACAGCCGCGGCTTCAAATCCGTGGGCTTCCAGCGCATGGCCGATTTGCGCCGCCAGCGCGTGGTTCGAGTGAAAGGCTTCCTTGCCGCCCCGCTGGATGATGCCGTTGCCGGCCTTGAGCGCCAAAACCGCGGCGTCGATGGTGACGTTGGGTCGCGATTCGTAAATCATACAAATCACACCCAGCGGGATGCGCATTTTACCCACTTGGATCCCGTTGGCTTGCGGCCTTAAATCGCTGATCGCTCCCACGGGATCGGGCAAGGTCGCCACCTGGCGAACGGCGTCGGCGATGCTTTTGATACGTTTTGCATCCAGCCGCAGGCGGTCGACCATGGCGGCGCTGAGACCGTAACCCGGCGCGGCGTCGAGGTCCCTTTGGTTGGCGGCCAAGATCGCTTCGGTTTCGGCCTCGAGTCGGTCGGCGAGGTCGCGCAACATCCGGTTCTTTTGCGCGGTGGTGGCGCGGGCCGGGCCGCGCGCGGCTTTGCGACAGGCGCGCGCCATGGTGGTCAATGCCTCGGTTTGAAAAGCTTGCTGCGTGCTCATTCGGACTCCTCCTCGGCGACCGGTTCGACCGGCATTCCGGTGACCAGATCGTTGCGGTGAATAATCACCGGCGTGTAGGCGTAACCGAGGCGCGCGCGAATGTCGCTGCTCTGGCCGCCTTTTATTTGGTTAAGGTCGGCATGATTGTACTGCACAATGCCTTTGCCCAATACCTCTTCACCAGATTCACCTGCATAGACGACTGTCACGGCGTCGCCGCGCTGGAAAGAACCGCTGCAAGCGGTCACCCCGGAAGGCAGCAGCGAGGCGCCCTCGGTGAGCAAGGCGCGGCGTGCGCCGGCATCGACTTCAACCGTGCCCTGCACCTGCAACGCGTGGCTGATCCAATGTTTTTTGGCGGCTTGCGCTTGAGCGGTGCGGTGGAAAAAGGTGCCGTCGGCCTTTTCATTTAATAAATGATCGATGGCCTGGCCGCGTTTGCCGTTGAGAATGACGGTGTTGATGCCGCGGTCGGCGGCTTTGCCCGCGGCTTGGAGTTTGGTAATCATGCCGCCGGTGCCGACGCTGCTACCGCTCCCGCCGGCAAGGCACAGAATCGATCCGTCCACTTGATGAACTTCGCGAATCAGGTCGGCCTCGGGGTTTTTGCGGGGATCGGCGTCGTACAGGCCGTCGATGTCGCTGAAAATAAGCAGCAAATCGGCCTCAATTAACACCGCGACATGGGCGGCGAGGTTGTCGTTATCGCCGACCTTCAGTTCCTCGACCGCGACCGTATCGTTTTCGTTCACAATCGGCAGCGCGCCCATGCCCAGCAACGAAAGCAGGGTGTTTTTGGCGTTCACAAAACGCTTGCGGTGGTGAATATCGTCGTGGGTTAAAAGAATTTGGGCACAGGGAAAATCGAAAAAGCGTGACCACAGTTGCATCAACCGCGTTTGCCCCATGGCGGCCAAGGCCTGCTTCTCAACGAGCGAACGCGCCCCCGGTCGACTTTTGGGATAAAAAGACCGGCCCGCGGCGACGGCGCCGGAACTGACCAGCACAATTTCTTTGCCCTCGCGTTTCTTTTCCGCGATCAAACGGGCCAGCGGCAACAGGTAACGGGTGCTCGTGCCTTGCCCCTCGGGCGCCAACAAGGCGCTGCCTACTTTAATGACGGCCCGTTTCCAGGGCGGCAGCGGATAAGGTCCCGTGTGATTCGGTTCGTGTTCGCCCATGCCGGCCCCCTTGTGCTGCAATGCGGTAAAGAGCGCATTATACCCAGGTCCCGACGCGGAAGGAACCGCTTGCAGGGTGTTGCCTTCCGGTTTGCGCGGTGGGAAACCGCGAACAGGGGATACCGTCGCATGAACAGATACGTTATGCTAGGTGCCGAATGCGAAATCCGGTGCGCTTCCACCCCGGTATTCGGGTGAACCGGTTTGGAAACCGCCGCACCTTCATAAAGGAAACCCTCATGTTCGATGTCAAATTGTTGCGCGATGATCTCGAATCCGTCGAAGCCATGTTGCGGGCGCGCCACGCAAAAATCGATCTGTCCGCGTTTGCCGCGCTGGACCAACGACGCCGCGATCTGATTAAAGAGACCGACAACCTGAAGTCGGAACGCAAGACGCAATCCAAAAAGATCGGCCAAATGATGAAGGCCGGTGAAGACGTGGAACCCATAAAAGCCGAGGTTGCCAAAATCGGCGACCGCATCAAAGAACGGGACGGCGAATTGTCCCAATGCAACAGCGATCTGGACGAACTGCTGGCCGGTATTCCCAACATGCTCGACGCGAGCACGCCCGCCGGCAACAGTGAGGACGACAACGTCCAAGTAGCGATCCACGGCGAACCCACGACATTCGATTTTAAACCCAAGGACCACGTCGACCTGGGGACCGCACTCGGCTTGATGGATTTTGAACGGGCCGCCAAGGTCGCGGGCGCGCGTTTTTGTGTCCTGCGTGGCGACGCCGCGCGCTTGGAACGCGCGCTGATTAACTTTATGTGCGACGTCCACCGAGAGCAGGGTTATTTCGAGGTGATGCCACCGTTCATTGTCAACGGTGACAGCATGTTCGGCACGGGCCAGTTCCCCAAAATGAAAGAGGACAGCTTCCACCTCGCAGGCAGCGATTACCATCTCATCCCGACCGCCGAGGTTCCGGTCACCAACATTCACCGCGACGAAATCCTCAAAGAAAATCAATTACCTTTGAACTACCAGGCGTTTACGCCTTGTTTTCGTTCCGAGGCCGGTTCCTACGGCCGTGATACGCGCGGTTTGATCCGCCAGCACCAATTCAACAAAGTAGAAATGGTGAAGTTCGTCCTGCCGGAAAACAGCGAGGCCGAACACGAGAAGTTACGCGACGATGCGGAAGAGATTCTGCGCCGTCTCGAATTGCCCTACCGCGTCATGCTGCTTTGCTCGGCGGACGTCAGTTTCGCCGCCGCCAAATGTTACGACCTGGAAGTATGGTTGCCCGGCCAGCAGGCCTACCGCGAGATTTCCAGCTGCAGTAATTTTGGCGATTTCCAAGCACGTCGCGCCAAGATCCGCTACAAAGGTGCGTCCGGCAAAGGCCTGGTCCACACCATTAACGGCAGTGGTCTTGCCATCGGCCGCACCCTGGTGGCGGTCCTCGAAAATTACCAAAACGCGGACGGAACCATTCGGATTCCCGACGCGTTGCAGCCCTACATGGGGAACCAAACCCTGATCCAAAAACAATCGATTTAGGCATCGCTCCGTGGTGCCCGCTTTTAACCGCAACCAGAGCTGGAAACGTCCGAAGAACCGCATCCAACCCGAGGGGGGTGTTCCCATCAAACATGGGAGCCAGGGGATCGCGGGGACGCAGCACGGCGATGTGCCGCGCCTGGCTCGAGACCATTTCAAGGAGTTATCATGACGCGAGAAGTAGTCATTGTCAGTGCCGTGCGCACCCCGATTGCCAATTTCCAAGGTGCCTACAGCAGCTTGAGCGCGGTCCAGTTGGGAACCGCCGCCGTGAAAGCGGCCGTTGAACGGGCCGGTGTCGACGTTGCCGAAATTGACGAGGTAATCATGGGCAATGTGTTGCCCGCCGGTTTGGGCCAGAACCCAGCCCGTCAGGTTGCCATCCACGCCGGGCTCCCCGAATCCGTCGGTGCGTTCACGGTTAACAAGGTTTGTGGCTCCGGTTTGAAAAGCGTGATGTTGGCCGCGCAGGCGATTCGCGCCGGTGACTACGATTGCGCCGTGGCCGGCGGCATGGAAAGCATGACCAACGCGCCGTACCTCTTGCCCAAGGCCCGCCAAGGCATGCGCATGGGCCATCAGCAAGTGGTCGATTCCATGATTAACGACGGTTTGTGGGACATTTACAACGATTTCCACATGGGCATTACCGGCGAAATGGTCAGCGAAAAGTACAACGTGAGTCGCGAGCGCATGGACGAATACGCCTTGGCTTCTCAGCAAAAAGCGGTCGCCGCCGTGGAAGCCGGTCGTTTCAAGGAAGAGATCACGCCGGTATCCGTGCCCCAGCGCAAGGGTGACCCCGTGGTGGTCGACACAGATGAATCACCCCGTGCAAGTTCCACCTACGAAAAACTCGCCAAAATGCGTCCCGCCTTCAAAAAAGACGGGACGGTCACCGCGGGCAACGCTTCCAGCATCAACGACGGTGCCGCCGCGTTGGTCGTCATGGCGGCAGAAAAAGCGGAGGCTCTGGGCTTGAAACCGCTGGCCAAAATTGTCGACTACACCACTTCCGGTCTCGCGCCCGAGTGGGTCATGATGACCCCGGTTCCCGCCACCCAGAAATTGTTCAAGAAAACGGGCTGGGCGCCCGGCGACGTAGACCTCTTTGAATTCAATGAAGCTTTCGCGGTTCAAGCCTGTGCCGTGGTTGACGAACTCTCGGTTGATCCCGAGAAGGTAAACGTTAACGGCGGCGCGGTTGCCCTGGGTCACCCCATCGGTGCCTCGGGCGCGCGTATCCTGACCACGCTGATTTACGCGCTCAAACAGCGCGACCTCAAACGCGGTGTCGCGTCCTTGTGTATGGGCGGCGGCAACGGTTTGGCCATCGGTGTCGAGTTGGTTTAACAACCGCGGGCCTTCCTCTTGGTCCCCATCGCTTTGCCAAGGCACCGCCCCTGGTACGCGATGGGCGCGGGCGGAAGGCCTTTTTTGGTTCTTGTTGGCAACGCGGGTTTTGTCCCGCTCCGTGTTTTGGATAGGGTTGAGGGTGATTTATGAAAGTGCTGATTATGGGATCAGGCGGCCGTGAACACGCGTTGGGCTGGAAAATCAAACAGTCCCCGCTGCTGACCGACCTATTTTTCGTTCCGGGCAACCCCGGTACCGCCGAACTGGGCCAAAACGTGGCGCTTGACGGCGACGACGCCCTGGTGGATTTCGCGCGTGAGCATCGCTTGGATTTGGTGGTGGTGGGCCCCGAGTTGCCCTTGGTCAACGGGATTGCCGACCGTCTTGCCGAGGTGGGCGTGCCCTGTTTCGGACCTTCCGCGGCGGCGGCGCGTTTGGAAGGCAGTAAGGCCTTTGCCAAAGAGGTGATGGATGCGACCAGTATTCCCACCGCGGCCTATCAGACCTTTACCGAACTCGATCCGGCGCTGGCGTATGTGGCCGAGCAAAACCTGCCGATTGTGGTCAAAGCCGACGGCTTGGCCGGCGGTAAAGGTGTGACCATCTGCCAAACCGAGCAAGAGGCGGGCGAAGCCTTGCGCGAGGCATTGGAAGGCGGTCGTTTCGGCGACGCGGGTCGCACGGTTGTGGTTGAGGAGTTTTTGACCGGGACCGAGGCCTCGGTTCACCTGATTTGTGACGGCGAGCGCATTGTGCCCTTGATTACGGCCCAGGACCACAAAACGCTTTACGAGGATGGGAAAGGTCCCAATACCGGCGGGATGGGGACCTTTGCGCCTAGCCCGATGGTGACACCCGAGCTGATGACCCGCATCGAGGAAGAAATCGCGGCCCCGGTTATGAAGCACATGAACGATCAGGGTCAACCCTTTCGCGGTGTGTTGTTCGCCGGATTGATGTTGACCTGGAACGGCCCCAAGGTGTTGGAATTCAACGTGCGTTTCGGTGATCCCGAAACCCAGGTGTTACTGCCCCTCTTGGAAAGCGATTTACTGCCGATCCTGCACCAAGCCGCGACCGGCAACTTGCGCACGGAACCGGCCCTAAAATGGCGCGGCGGCCACGCGGTGTGTGTGGTGTTGGCCGCGGACGGTTACCCGCGCTCACCACGCAAAGGCGACAAAATTACCGGCGTCGGTGCCTACGAACAAGGCGTCGTCTTTCAAGCGGGTACCAAACGGGACGGTCACGGCGGCTTGGTTACCAACGGGGGCCGGGTTCTGGGCCTGACCGCATGGGACCAAAGCCTGCAATCGGCGCGTACCCGGGCCTATCAGCTTGTGGACAAAATCGACTTTGCCGGCAAGCATTATCGCCGCGATATCGGCGGTGCCTCGCGTTAACAAAGATCGCACGAAGGACGCCAATTCTTTTGCTAGGCCGGTCCGTGGCGGCCGACCCGACGTTGGGACTGTTACCCCACGCGGGTGTCGGTCGCGCCTGCCTTTCCGCTGAAATCTTCATGAAAACGCCACGGGGCGTCGATAGTTAAGGTAAGGGAAAAAATGCCCTGTCGCACGGGGTTGAAGTGACGGCATTGATCTGGGGACGACCATGGGGAATACGCCTGATTTCGTTATGTCTGGTGCGTTGTTGCGCGCCGTTTATTTTGCTTCGCAAAAACACCGCGATCAGCGGCGCAAGGATCCTGCCGCATCGCCCTACATCAACCACCCGGTCGAGGTGGCCTACATTTTGTGGTTTGAGGGCGGTGTGCGTGACGAGGCCGTCTTGGTTGGCGCCGTGCTGCACGATACGGTGGAAGATACCGATACCTCGCTGGAGGAGGTCGCCCGGGTTTTCGGCGAAACGGTGTGTGGTTACGTCGATGAGGTGAGTGACGACACCAGTTTGTCGCGCAAAGAGCGCAAGGCGGCGCAATTGGAACACGCGGCGCATATTAGCCAGGGCGCGCGTTTGATCAAACTCGGCGATAAAATTAGCAATGTCCGGGATATTGTGCGGGCCGCACCCAAGGGTTGGAGCGACGCGCGTTGCGCCGAGTATTTCAACTGGTGCAAAGCCGTGGTGGACCGCATGCGTGGTACCAATGCCCATCTTGAGGCGGCCTTCGATACCGTTTACCAAGAACACATCGGCGACTTTGCGTAACGTCGTTGTAGCCTAGAGACTTGGCTAAAATCACCGCGCGTGATCGCGCTTCTTAGGTCTTATGCTTGGTCCCAATATGCGATAAGCTTAGGCGACATTTGTGTTGGTTTTGCTTTATTGGGGATCGAGGGCGATGTGTTTGATGATTTGACGTTGTTTCAGGGTGAAGTGGTTCCACCCGAGAAGTTGCAACCCCTGTACGCGGGGATTTCCGAGGATTGGGGCCGTAAGGGGTTACCGCCGGTGGCGCAGCAGGCGTTGACGCTGTTGCTCGAGAACGCCGAGGGCACGGTGGTGGGTGGTTTCTACGGCGCCACCTATTGGCAGTGGTTGGAAATTGTGGCGCTATGGGTTCAACCGGAATTGCGCGGTCGGGGCTACGCCCGTGAGCTGGTGTTGCTCGGCGAGAAAGAAGCGGCGAGACGCGGCTGCCGCGGCGCTTTTGTGGATACCTTTAGTTTTCAGGCGCGCGGTTTTTACGAGAAGTTGGATTACACCGTGTTTGGGGTGCTGCCGAATTTCCCGGCGCAACACGAACGGTTTTACCTGAGGAAAATCTGGGGTCTTACCGACGAGGCGGCACCGGCCGAGGGCGGCTTCTGATGGAAGAGGAACGCAAACCGGTTGAAGAAAGGCGGCGCCGCAAGCAAACCGAGGTGATTATGCCGGAAGGTACCGGCGAGATGGAATTGCGCGTGGATGGTGCGGTGGAATACCGCCGACACGCGCTGGGAATGATCCTGTTTGGCGCGGTGCTCGTGATCGGCATTTTGGCGTTTCCCGCGTTTTTGAATTCACGGTACGGTGTCATGATGTTTGTAGCTGGAATCGGTTTCATCGGCTGGGGCGGGATTCGGCTACTCGAGGTTCACGGTGATGAAGGCGGCTCGACCGAGTAAGTCGCAAGGCCGCTCCCTCGTCATCGCATGGGTTGCCCCGTAGTAGAACGCCTTGCGAGACATGCGGGTTAGTTACAGGGGACCGGGGCCAGTTCATCCAGCACGCGTTACATGCCTTCGATGCCGTTGGCCGCCATCACCACCATGTTGCCGCCGTAGCCGGACATGAAGGTTGATTGGACCGTGCATCCGTTGCTGCGCTGCATGGGCGCCGACCAAAAACCGTGGCGGTAGCGTTGCGGCAAGCCCAACCAAGCATCGCCGGTTGGGTGGCGCCCCACCGCCAAAAAACGGGTGCTGTGTTCCGTCTTCTCGCCGGGCGGACAACCTGAAAAGGCGCGCAAAACGCGGGAGAAGTGCGGGCAAGGGTGGGTGTTTCGGGGAGACCAAAATCCTTTGCCGAATCAAAAGATTTTCCCGAAAACGTGCCTTTTTAAAATGGGGTGGTCGTACTTAGCGAAAGATGCTTCTGTCGGTCGTTGGGTTGGTGATGAAAACGGATGAACGCGCGGTTTTACCCAAGGGTTTCGACAAAAGTTTTTTTGGCGACATCTTGCAGGTGTTGGGTGTAGGCCGCGTGCTCCCAGCCGCGCTCCTGCACAAGCAGTTCCCAATTGCGCACGGAGAGTAAGGTCCACAGCATGTCGGTGGCGGTGTCGACGGTCCAGGGCGCGGCGAGGCGTCCGTCGGCTTCGACGTGGCGAATGGCGGCCTCGCAACCCTCGCGCATGTCCTGCATCCGGTCGCGCCAGGCGTCGGCGGCGGCTTCGTCGGTGTCCATTGCAAGCAGCAAGGCCTTGGCGGTGGGATAAATTTCGGGGATGTACTCGCCCCACATGGCGATGTAGCGTGCGAGGCGGGTAACGCCGTCGGGTGCATTGCGTGACGGAGCGAGCCGTTCCGGCAGGCCGAGTTGTTCGTCGATGAACTTGGTGGTCGCCTCGAGTAGTTCGGTGCGCGAGCTGTAATGCAGGTAAACCGCTTGGCGAGAAATCCCGGCGGCCTTGGCGATGTCACCCATGCGCACGCCTTTGCCATTACTTTGGATCAGGAGTTCGGCGGTCGCCTGGAGGATGTTGTGGGCGGTGTTGCGGTCAGTTTTCGGCATGAGGCTAAGGTTACCGAAGGGTTGACATAGTGTCAAGGTCGGTGATCGGCCGTGGGTCGTTCTATTCGCACATTTATGCGTTGATCCATCGTCTTTTGACGATCCTCGCCTGGGAATTACCTGGATAGGGTGTCGGCTCCTTCGGAGCCTTTCCGTTCGTGAGCCCCCATTGGGGTGATAAACGGATGTGGTGGTATGTTCGTCCGGGCTTTGATCCGGCAAACCCCACTGGGTTGATATGCGGATGTGGCGGAATAATTGTAGGGGCTTTGATCCGGCGAACCCCAACGGGTTGAAATGCGAATGTGGCGGAATGTTTGCCGGGGCTTTGATCCGGCGAACCCCACCGGGTTGATATGCGGATGTGGCGGAATGTTTGTAGGGGCTTTAATCCGGCGAACCCCACCGGGGTCGCACACCGTGAACCATGGACCATAACTAATTTAAATCGTGAACCGGAGGTGAACCTCGACTGGTTGCGCTGAAGGCGCATAGGCGCCGAGGGCGCCGGTGATTTCAGCCCAGATCAAAGGGTTGTAAAACAACCCTTTGCTCTGGGTCCCCGGGGGTTCCCGTCGTGCAGGCCGCTGAAGGCGCCGGCCAAACAACACCCAACCAAACCCAACAAATCAACACCATCCACACCCAACCAAACCCAACAAATCAACACCATCCACACCCAACCAAACCCAACAAATCAACACCATCCACACCCAACCAAACCCAACAAACCAACACCACCCCAAAACCGACCCTGACGCCATGAAACGCCGCGGGCTTGAACCCCAGGCGCCTCTGGTGTCAACGCCTTCAGCGTTTTCCGCTTCGTGAACCCCCGAGACCCAGGGTACGACCATTTTCAATGGTCGTACCCGGGGCTGACCTATTGCCCTCCTTCAGAGGGCGTCCAGGGTGGCGAGGCGGAGCCTCGCATTCATTCAAAGCATGGTCCGTGGATGAGGTGGTGCGGCCCGCTCCGGGGCGCGCCGGGTCGGCAATGGTCCAAAGAGGGCGTTCCGGTCTGATCAAAGAGTTGTGAAACAACCGTTTGTTCTGGGTACCAGGGGGGTGCGTTGTGTAGACGCTGAAGGCGTCGGCCCCACAACCTTCGGGGTTCACGGTGCCAATTCCAGCCGGAGCATGGTCCGTGGATGAGGTGGTGCGGCCCGCTCCGGGGCGCGCCGGGTCGGCAATGGTCCAAAGAGGGCGTTCCGGTCTGATCAAAGAGTTGTGAAACAACCGTTTGTTCTGGGTCCCCGGGAGTTCACGTCGTGTAGACGCTGAAGGCGTCGGCCCCACAACCTTCGGGGTTCACGGTGCCAATTCCAGCCGGAGCATGGTGCGATTCGCCGGGGAAAATTAGCCCGCATTTCTCACAAGGATTCGTCGCGAGAAGCAGAAAGCCTTGTGAGTACGAAGAATACGACCGAGAGACGGCGCAGGGGTCCGACCTTTCGGCGTAGCAGCGCTACGGCGAAGGCGGCTCGACCGAGTAACGCGGAAGGCCGCCCCCTCGTAATCGCATGGCTTTCGGCTTCGTAGCAGAATTCCTTGTGAGAAATGCGGGTTAGGTCCAAGGTAGCTCATGGTGAGCCATCCGGGCACCCACCCAAACACAAAAAACGGCAGCCACCCGAGGGCGACTGCCGAACCTTGGTTTTCCTATTTTCCGTTGAGGGAATGTTGGATAGGAACTGTTAATCCTCGCTTACTGGAGGCAGACGGTGTACTCGCCGGAGCCGCTGTAGCGAGCGACGCGGATACGGTAGCTGAAAGAAGAAGACAGCGTGGCGGTAACGCTTTCGTCAGAAGTGTAACTGGTGCTGGAAGCGATGTTGCGCCATGAGCGGCCACCGTTGGTGGAACGTTGCAGGTACAGGTCGAAATCGGTGCCGGACGGACCGGAGAGGTTGACGGTAGTGCTGCCGGAGCCGGAGATGGTGTAGAAGTCTTCCGTGTTGGAAGAAGACAAGGTGCCGGTGGCGCAGTCATCGCCGCCGCCGTTGTCGCTTGTTCCGACGCCAACCGCGGTCCAGGCGTCGGCCACGGAAGCGGAGATGGAGGAACCGTAGAGGTCTTCAGCAGCGCGAATGCTGGCGGCGCGCATGTCGGCAAAGGTGGCGTTGGCGGTCAAGTAACCTTGAACCTGAGCGCGGTAGAAGATTTGTTGGGCACGGGCGTTGCCGATGGCGGAAACAACCGTGGACGTTTTACCGCGCGGGTGGCTGCCACCCTGTGACATCAGGTAGAACGCGAGGTTCATGATACCGGAGTTGAGGTGGACGCCGCCGTTGTCTTGG
The DNA here is from genome assembly GCF_017377855.1 of Acanthopleuribacter pedis. Lineage (GTDB taxonomy): Bacteria > Acidobacteriota > Holophagae > Acanthopleuribacterales > Acanthopleuribacteraceae > Acanthopleuribacter > Acanthopleuribacter pedis. The sequence goes on along the minus strand of NZ_JAFREP010000027.1, from coordinate 57,626 downwards.
CTTCCGGTGTAACGCTCGGGGTAGTAGTCATAAGACTGGTTGTCGCGGGTGGGGTTGTTCATGTAACGCAACGCGTCGCCGGGTGTATTTGGGGTGTAAACTTCCTCGCCGATCAGCCAGGTGTCGCTGTTCACGCCACTGGTGTAGATGGTCGCACCGACGCCGAAGATGTCGGAGTAAGCTTCGTTCAGCGCACCTGATTCGTTGGCGTAAACCAATTTTGATTCATAATCGGTCACACCGTGGCCAATTTCGTGGGCGATCACGTCGAGGGATTCACAAAAGTTGCCCCAGCTCGTGCCGTCGCCGTCACCGCAGATCATCACGTCCTGAGAAGAACTCCAGCTCGCGCTGCCTTCGTGAACGATGGCGCGCATGATGCCGCCTTGGTTGTCGTAAGAATCGCGACCAAAGGTGCTGAGGAAGTAGTTGTAGGTGGTGCCGAGCTGGTTGTAAACCGTGTTGGCGTAAGCATCACCGGAGATGGTGGGGTCGCCTTCCGAGCGGGCAAGCGCGTAGTTGTTGCTGTTGGGGTCGGGCAGGTAAATGGCACGGCTAAGGGCGCCGCAGAGTTGTGGCCAGCGTACGAAGCGGTTTTGGCCGGTAGCGTCGGCGAAGATCGCGTCTTCGTTCATCTTCTCGCCGTCGTTGTAGAACAGGGTCATTTTGTAAGCCAAGAAGGCTTCGCCGTTTTCGTCGGCGACATAGGTCAGTTCGGGTTTCGCGACCATCTCGTAGGCTTTGATGTTGTGCTTTTCCAAAACGTTGGCGACCGCTTCGTCGGCGGTGATGGTGGGGCTGAGCGCGGTACGGTCGGTGTTGGCCAGAAGACCGTTCATGTAAAAAATGCTGCCCGCGCTGTCGCTGTGTACCACGACTTCGGCGCCTTCAACGGGCATGCCGTTGATGAACTGACCGACTTTGGTGTGTTTCATGCCGAGGTCGTCCCATTCGGTGCGGGTAACGTCCAGCGTTTCAATGGCGCGTTTGTTGCGGCTGGGGGCTACCTGTTGTTGAACAAATGCTGCTTCAGAGCCGGCCTTTTTGCCAATGCCCAATTCGCCAAGGTTGCCTTGGACGTACATGGTCTTGCCACGAGAAAACTCTTGTTTGTGTAAGGCCGGGGTTTGGGCGATCAAAGTCAACGAAAATAAAAAGCACAGCACGAGCGATGCATAGAATCTCATGTGGAACTCCTCTGGTGTTTTCAAAGCGATCAGATGCCTGGAATGAAAGCGGGTAGACAGTCCGATCTGGATGAGACGGTTTCTGGTGAATCGAGAATCCGCGAAGTGAGCGCTTCGGGAAAGGTCACGCGAAACAAGCGGCGGTTGGCGGCCGATTTTCCCGTTGCGCGGTGGTCAGCGATCACCGTGCGTTGGCTCCGAGCAAGAGCCGAACGGATGGGAAGAACCTGCCGAATCCGGTTGCCGCGTGTGCTTGAACCGTCTTCACAAGGGATAGCGATAAAAGTTAGGTAAATTTTTCGAAAAGTTTTAAAAAAGTTGCGGTTTGTTTGTAATGAGCTGTAATAAATAGGTTTGTGTGGTTGGGGATTCTTAGTTGCCATACCGCTCGGTTGGCGAATGCTGCCAACGTAAAGGTTCTGCGGCCCTCATGCCCCTGTGCGGCATAGGGTGCGTTTGGGTGCCGTTTCGATAGGCAAGAACTTTGCTTAGGCGGAAAAAATCGTTGGACAAGGAGATTAATGCGCGTTTTTCCAGAAAGGAATGTAGCGGGTTGGGGGCCGGTCGTCTCGGACGCGGTCTTCATCACCCTCCAACGGTTTTTTGGTGATGGTTAAAAGATGGCGGCCGGTGGGGAGGTCGTCACAGGGAATATAGGCCAGCAGGCATGGTAGTCCGCTGACGGGATCCCGTGAGAACAGGAACTCGGGGTTGAGGACCTGCCCGTTGCGTTCCACGGTGATCCATTGACTGAAACACGCCAGCAGCGCCGCGCGTTCTTCGAGATCGCCGTTGTTGGCCGCGCTCCCGAAACGAAAACCTTCTTGCCGCATGGGTTTCAAATCGGGACAAAAAGCCGCCATGCGTTCGTTGTCTCGCTTGAGGCTGAGTGGAATCGTGAGCCGCAAATAGTCGTCCGATATCATATCGCTCTGAATGCTGGGTTCCTGCGACAGGACGCCTGGCAAGCGGCGATTTTCGTAGTGTTCCGGGTAGGCGCTGGTTTCCAGGCCGTGGGCCGGGGTCCATATGTCACTGGTCATGGTCACCATACCCGACCCGATGAGAATGCTACCGACCGCGCACAAGATCGCCGTGTACATCAGCACCAGGTTGGCGACGACCACCCATCGCCGCGGTACATTGGTGGATTGGGTCCATTGAATCGGTGAGGCGACAAACGCCAGGGAAAACAGGTACCCGACCTCACATAACTTCAGCGCAAACTGGTAGCGCTTCGGGTGGCGGTCGGCCCAGTCTGGATCGTCGGCCAAGGGTCTGGAGAGCATCGCGGCCAGAATCCGGGTTCCGAAGCCAATGCTCATAACAATAATAAAGGCCGCCAGCATCAACCACAGCGGGTTGAAATGAGGGGTGATTTGGTAGGCGATCAGAATAAAAATCAGGGTGATGACGGCGCATGCGGTGTATTGGGCGATCAGCACAAAAATGAGACTGAACATCATGGAAAACATGAGGCTACAGGCGGCATCGACCTTTTTCGTAAGGTTTTGAACCGAATCACCGCGCGTCTGATAAAGGGCTTTTTCAATTGCCGCGCCTTTCCAATGATCCCAGCGGATGCCGTTGGGAAACACCGCGTTTAAGCCCAGCAGACCCACCCAAAAACCGCGCAGGATGAAGTGAAGCGAAAAGCAAAGAATCACGGGATAAAGCACGACCAACCCGCAGTAATAAAACATGTAGGGCACCATAAACCAGCTTCGGCTTAGGTGGGGCGCGATTTCCGCCGCCCAGCCACTGAGAATCGCGGGTAGCTGCAGAAGGGCGACGATGACCGCCCCGGAAATGACGAGTTCGAGTTCGCGGGTGCTCCAGCGGCCGACGGCCGATGCCGCGCTGGTGGTTAGTTGCTTGGCTTCATTGGACATGGCAGTTCCTGACCTCAACGAATAAAGATCCCATTACCGGTATCATAAGGGACTTTATCTGTTGTGGCGGGAACACTTGGCAGAAGAGGTCTTTTTAATGACAAAAAAGCCGAAATAAGGGGTCGGGAAGATCCTTATTTCGGCTTTTTTTGAAAATGGCGAGGTTACAGCGTGGGATCGTTGCTCGCCAATCGTGCTTCCCAAATCGGATCGACCGGTGGAAACGCGGTCGCCTCAAAGGTAGTCAGTGGCAGGAAGAAGGTGCGCGGTCCATTTTGGGCGTTTAGGCGACCCCGGAACAGGTTGGGGGCGATTTCCTCCAGTTGCACCCGTTCGTGCCACACGTTGCCCATGGTGATCAGCGGTTGTTTGCGCTGGTGCGGTGTTTTGGGGTAAAGCCTCAGGAGCGGCGCCACCGCGAGCGTGAGATTGGCCGTGTCCGCTTCCGTTTGCTCGCCGAACAGGGCGGTGAGGGCGCCTTCGTGGTGAATCGCACTGCCTTCCACCAGGGTATCGGGCAGGGTGAAATCGGGATGGTAGTTGCGTTTACCCTCGGTGCGGCGGGTGACCGCGGTGCGGTTCGCCTCGGTTTGCGCCAGGGTGAACTGCATTTGCAGGTCGAGGCCTTGTGCGCGCAGGGCGACCAAATAGGCCATGCCGCGATGGGGGAGACCGTAATCGACAACCGTTTTCCAGGTGTGGTGTTTGAGGAATTCACCGCGTTGGAGACGGCGCGGCCCGGTCGCTTGTTGCTTTTTCAGGGCAAAGGCCGGTTGCGTGTTGACCAGGGTGGATTGTACCGAGAGGCGGTAGAGGGCACCGATGCGTTGGGCCGGATCCCTGTCAACCCGGCCGCTCGCTGCTTGGGTCGCGTACTGTTCTAGATAGGCCGCCGGCAATTCGGCAGGGACCACCGGGATCAGCGTTTGCATGCGGCCTTGGGTTGCTTCTTGAATGAGGTGCCGGACCAGGCGGTCGGCCAAGGGTCCGTCGACCGCGGCCAGAAAGCGGTTGACACGGTTTTGTTGCTGGGTGAAGTGGGTTTTGAGTTGGCGCCACATCACATCGGAAAAACACGTGGTGCGGTCGCCGCCGCATTGTTCCATCTTTTTGTGGAGTTTGACGAACTTCTCGGCACCGTCCAGGTGGTGGCTCTGGGAGCGTGGGAACAGCCGCTTGAGGGCCGAGGTCAGGGTTTTGGTCACGCGGGCGTCGGGCATCTTTCCTTGTTCGTCGACGAACCAGGGCAACTTAGCGAGTGCGCTCGGATCCACCGTGGTGGTTCCGCTGCCGGCTTGTTTGCCGCCGAGATCCTGATACACCTCGGCCAGGTATTGAATCAACCGCTTTTCAAAAACGAGCAGATCGGGACGAAGCTGGTGATTAATGCGCAGCCAGGTGCCGTAACCCGCGGCCGGATCACCGGGAATCACATCAATGCCGAACAGTTCAGGATGTTCGCGCAGGCTTGCGGCCGTGCTTTCGGGATGGGTGGCCAGGTTGAGAATGCGGTTAAAGCGCACCAGGGATTCGCTGTTGCGTCGGGGGTCGCGCCACCAGGCCGGATCTTCGGCGCGCCAGCCGGCGACGTAGGGTTTCTGCTTGGGACTGAGTGGGTGGTTGAGGATCAGGTCGCCCAAATGTTCTTTGGCCGACTTTTCGTAAAACACGAGGGTCGGGTCGCTTGCGAACGAAAACGAGGCGATCAGCAGCAGGACAAGAGACACAAAAACGGGACGTTTTGGAAACATAATTCGCTCCTCAAAGAGCCCGCGACGCGGCGCACGAGGGCGCACGGTTTCATCAAGCGAAAGCAGGACCAAGGGAACCCAAGGCCGCACATAAAAGGCCTGGCGGGAAAAACGGGTTCAGCCAGAAGGAGGTCCGCTGAGTTGCGGCAAAAAAGATGCGTGGCGAGCGGCAAGTTCACGGCACGGGCCGGAACAAAAATGAATGTGAGTACTTGAACAAGAAGCATGCAAAGCGTTGCAACTTTGTTATATCGGGAACGGCGCATCCTGACAAAACAAACCGGCGATAATGCGGCGCGCGCCACGTAGCGGCTGATTTCAGGTGAGGAACGGCAAAGGATGAAGATCCTCACAGATTTAGGTGGTGGGGATGGGTTCGGTTTTGGCGGGCGTGGCTTGGATTGCGCTCATTTCTCAGGATGTTTTGATAGATAGAGGATGGGCGATTGAAGTTGTTGTTTTGGTGAAGTGGGTCTACCCCAAATCCGAATAGCCGCCCAAGTAAAAAGGACCCCAAGCCAAGCAAAAAAGGGCCATCAGCCCGATCCCCAAGCCATCCCCTGCGGAAATGGAGAAAACAGCACCATCCTCAAATCATCGCTTAAGAAAAGGCTTGCGCCGCCGGCTTGGGTTTTGCCAAGAAAAAACCCTGGAAGTGGGTCACACCAAGGTTTTCCAGGCTCCGCTGCAAAAGTTGGTTGTCGACGAATTCCGCCACGATGCCGATTTCTTTTTTGGTTTCCTTTCGCAATTCCCTGACCAGATCCACAATGGAACGAATGCCGATCACGCTGTGGCGGAACCGTTCCCCGTCCGCTTTGTTTTGGATGTAGCGGTTGAGGCCTTTAACCAGGGCGGCGTCGACCTTGAAGTAATCGGGGATGATCCCGTATTCGCATAATTGCATGACCCGCACCAGGTTGGAGCTGCGCACGCCGTAATCGTCGAGCGCGAGGCAGCAGCCTAGGCTTATCAAACCTTGCAGGGTGTCCAGGCCGCTTTCCGTGAGTTCGTCGTCGTCGCTCCATTCAACCAGTTCAATAATAATGTTGGAGCAACGAACCTTGTGGGTTTGGGCGGTCTGCTCAAACCATTCGAGAAAGGGTTTGCCGTCGATGTGCTGCTCGAGCTCTTCCGCGGTGATGTTGAGGGCGAGTTCGTAAGGGGTCGGGGCGATTTCCGCAAAAATTTTCGGCCAAAGCTTGGCGGTTACCTCGCGCAGGCGACCTTCTTCTTTGATTGACTTGAAGAACTTGAACGGGGACATCTGGGGGGAGCGCCACAGCGCCTCGAACTTGCGCTTTGGTTTGCTGAACAACCCGACCTTTGCCTTGGAAAAGATTTCCTGGTACGCCGCATAGAATTCGCCCTGTTCAAGAATTTGAATCGCGAGCTGGTGTTCGTTGTTGGCGGCAAGGGTTGCCGCTTCCAGTTCGGGGGTGAAAATGACCGTCTCGCCTTTTTCACTGCCCGCGGCGGCCTGCTGGGCGTGGTCCATCACGTTTTCAGTTTCATTCAGCACCACCCCGATCACCACCTTGAGCATGTTGCCCTTGGGCGTTTGTTCAATGTGGGTACGAACCTTTGAACTGAAATCGCGCACCTGGTTTTCCCGTTGCCAATCGCCGACGACGGAAAAACCGGGGCCGTCCTTGTAGATTTGTGCCTGACCCTGGGTAATATTTTGGATGATTTCGGCGATTTGCTTCAGCACCTCATCGCCTTTTTCGCGCCCCTCGCGGTTGTTGATTTTCTCCAAGCCGTCGAATTCAAAACGGACCATCGAGGTTTCTTGGCCCTCGCGCGCGGCCAGATCTCGTTCGAGCTGTTGGCGGGTCGCCACCTGGTCGCCCAAGCTTATACCTGACTCGCCGACGGCCGGGCCCGCGCCGCTAAGGTGTTTCTCAATCTCGTTCAGTAAATTACCTAAGCCGTTGAGCAAAAACATGATCTTTTCTTGGTTTAGGTGACCGTCGGCGTGTTCGCCTGGCCGAAACGCGGCTTTTTTTACCAGGACCAGGGAGCCCTTGAGCTGGCGGACCATCTCGGTGCATTCGGCTTTTTGGGTGATGGTTTTGGCGACGGCCGGTTGGGCCGCGCTGCCGATCAGCATGGCCAGCCGGTCCAGTGAGCGCACCAACAAATCGCTGCCCATTACCAAAACACCAGGGTTGGCCTGCATGTATTGCCGCCAGTCCTGCTGGTGCTGTTGCACCAGCGCAATCATCTTATTGCCGGCCATGGGTTCTCCGTGACAGATAAGGATGTCCCATCCCGAGGCGCGGGGGCATAGCAGGGGTTGCCGGTTGAATCGGGCCGAGGGTTGGGTTGAGGGAATGAAGTGGCCTAATTTTATCAGGTCCTGGCCGGCAAAAGCGATTTTGTCCTAAAAATGTTGCGGGTAGGGTGCAGTGACCGGCCACACGCTTGGCGAGAAATCCAAGAAAACCAGGGCTTTTGTGCGGTGGATTCAAAAAATTGAATCGCCGACCCAAAAAAATGAATTTTTTGGTTCAGTTTTACGAACAAATCGTCGATACTATAAATCACTGCTGGGCGGAATAAAAAAATCCCCACCACTTAAATTCGGGTGAGTGATGGGGAGTGAAAACCGGCAGATTCGGACCGGTTAATTCTCTTAAAACAGTTCCTTGTGTTCATCTCTTTGTTTATCAGGGGGATACCCCGAGCGAAAAGCTCGGGGTTTTTTTTATTTCTGACTTAAAAAACCATGAATTGTCAATGTACCGGGCGGGGATGCCCGCCCCTGGGCCTTGTGTTCTTCAAAAAAAAGCGACGTCGATCAATGACGCACGGATTCAATTGCCTGAATTAGGTGCACTAATCGTGCCAGAAAAATGCATCACGCCTCTTCTTTTGATTTCTCCGTCTCTAGCGGCACGGTTTGGTGGAACTTCTCGTAATCCACCATGATGCGGCCGTCTTCCAAATTGGAGAGCACGTCCACAAAGCGCTGGTTGCAACGGAGATCTTCCGGTTGGTAAGTATGGCGGGCGTAGTTGGTTTGGCCGTAGGTGCCGTCGTGACCCATGATCGTCGCCATAAACACCACCACCTGATTGGGAATTTCTTCCCATTCCATGCCGTACAGCGGGCTTTCCTCATCAATCATATGAATCACCTGCCAGGTGAGCGAGAAAAAAGGCGTATGGTTGCGCACGAGTTTGAGATCATGCACGCGGCGCACGTGGATATCCTCTTCCGTGAATTCGTCGCGCAGCATGGAGAGCGTGATGGTGGCGTCCATCAACTCGTTGCCGCGCGCGTTGCCGGCACGGAGCATAAGCACCGGTTTCCCGTCGTAGCGGGTGAGTAGGATGGGTTTGCTGAAGATGACCGAGGCGCGTGGCCGCGAGGCTTTGGCGAACATGAGGCCCGTGATTAGGGCGATGCACAGTAAACTGACGCCTGCCTCAACCGTGGCAACGATGTTGCCGTACAGGTTGCCGGGATTAAGCGTGCCGTAGCCGACGGTGGACATTGTCTGCACACTGAAGAAGAAGGCGTCGGCAAAGGATTTGCCGGCCGCGTTTTCAATGGAGCCGGGGACCAGCAGGTACAAGGACGCGAAAATCACATTGAGCAGCAGGAACACCGTGACCGCGGTGAGCAGCAAACTGGTCCAAGAGCCCTGCATAAAATAAACGTACAGATCGGAACGGTAATTGGAAGGGGTGCCGCGCCGTACCGCTTGGGCCACGTCGGGAATGCGCGAATGGGTGTTTTGGGGTTTGTCTTGTTTGGCCAATTCGGCAAGGGTCGTGGCCGGGGTGGCGAGTTGGTGCTCTTCCATCGGGGCCATCATCATGTCGAAGGCGACTTGGATGATGCCGACCGCCGCCACCATGGTGAGGAACCATATCGCCGGCATCGCGCCGCCTGCCGCCGCCAACAGCAAAATCACAAAGCCGGAAAACAGGCGCACGTTAACGCGCAGATGGTCGCTGAGCTCGGCGTGTTTGCGTTCCGAGACCGAATCGATGAGTGCCGCGGCGAAGAAGGTGATCGCGAGCGAACCGCAGAGCAACCAGCGGTATTTGGCCTCGCCGATCTCCCACATGTCGAAATAGGTTACTTTCTTGAGGGCGACGCCCACGGCAATCATGCCGAACTGAAGCGGCAAGTGGCCGTAAAGCCAAAGGGGGTAGGCCAACGGGCTTTTGCGCAAATGGCTGCCGGCCACATCGTCGAAGTAGATCCACCACATGGAACAAATCAGCAGCAACCCGAAACAGGAGGGGATGATGTAACCCAGTTCGGCGTGCTGGGTCAGCGCGGCCAGAACTTTGACGAAGGATTCGCCCAAAACGATCAGGGTGAGCAGGCCGTAACGTTCGGAGAGGTGTTCGAAGTCAATCGGATAGCGTTCGGCCAAGGCGCGAGAACGGCTGCCCAGGGGCGCCGTGATTACGGCCGCGACCCCGAGGAACCATCCGAAATAAGCGGCCGGCTTGGGGACAAAACCCGACACGAACCAAATTGAGGCTGCCACCAAGTAGATGCGGAACCAGTGGCGCGTGGAATCGCGCGCGTCGGTCTGGTGGGTGTGGGTGCGCAGGTAAAAAAGCGCAACCAACAACAGCGCGGCACTGCACGCGAAGGCGAAGGGTTGGTGGTTACCCGCCAACGCCTGGGGGACGGTGACAACCATGGCGCCGACGCTGAACATTTGCAGAAACACCATCAAGCGGTGCATAAAATCGTCGACATCAAAGCGGTTGGCGAAATGGGTGAAACCCGTCCAGATCACCCACAACGGCGTGAACAGCGCGACGAAGCCGACAAAGCGTTCGATGGAAACGTAATCGCTGAGGGCGTTGCCCAGTTGAATGAAGGATGCGACAAAAATCAGATCGTAAAAAAGCTCCAGCCAACCGGCACGTTTCTCGTGTTCACTGTGGGCGGTGTGGATGGTGGGCTTGTGAAACCAGCGACTGCGCATGGTTGCTCCAAGGGGATAAAGGTGGTTTTGAAAAAAAACTATGTTAGCAGTCTCAGGGCCGATTGAACATGCGTCGATGGGTTTGCTGCGTCGCAACCGCGGCCGGACCGGTGCCGTCCCTCCGTGCTTTCTTTTCTGCTGGAGATCATTGATAATGGAGGAAACTGTTTTCCACCCATCATTTTTTCAACCTGTCGACCCTTCTATAGGTTCAAGCCTGATGCCTTTGGCTGCCTTCCGATTCACCTGGCTCCTCGCGGAAACGGCGGTCCGAACGTCGGAAACGGCGGTCCGAACGTCGGAAACGGCGGTCCGAACGTCGGAAACGGCGGCCTGGGCCGGACGGTGCAGGTTGGGGCACGGTCGTCAATCTCCCCGATCTTGAGGCGAAACCCTTGCAAATCCAGAGTTATACCTGGCTACTCGAACAATGGATGACGGCTGAGGCGGCCAACCGGCACGAGGCGGATGATGAACACGCCCTCGCCGCGATGCTGCATGCCTTTGCGGGCGCCTTTGGCGCCCAAACCGCGGTTTTGTTGACCTGTGCACCTTCTTGTGAGGGCGGCTTATGGTACGGCTGGCGTATTTGGGCGCTGGATCAAGGCCACTTACACGGACAACCCTTTTCCGAGGGCAACGCTTTGGAAAACTGGTGGCCCCGTCACGGCGCCCAACGCGGCCGGATGGTGGTCTTCGGCGATGCCGCCCCCCATCTTCCCGATCTCTCTTTTCTAGAGCCCGCGCTTCAACCCAAGCAAGCCGTAATGGGTTTTTCCGTGTTTCACAACGACGGCACGCGGGCCTGCCTGATGCTTGGCGACCCCGCCTTTGCCCTCCAAACGCAACCAAAGGCCGCCTTCCGCACATTTCTCTCGGAAACCGCGGGGACTGAGCTGGGCGGCTTTATGCCCGAGGGCTGGACGCGCGGCCGCCTCCATCGCCTGGAACCACTCGTACTCAAAATGGCCGACTGGGCCGGCAAAGTGCCTCATCAGCACGGGCTCGAACGGTTCTTTGACATGATGGTCCGCAAAAAGAACCTGTGGTTTGAAATCTTTGCACGGCAAACCGCCGCGCTCTGGGTGCTCGACGCCGCCGCCAAGGTGGTTTTTGCCAATCAAGCCGCGCTGGCCCTGACCGAGTCGGATTTGGCCCACGTGCTCGGTAAACCGCTTTGGGATCCGTCCTGGGGCGGGCGGGCCGAACGCCGGGAACACCAACTGGAACCTGCCTGTGCCGCCGCGCTGGATGGTGAGATCGTCGACCTTGCCGAGGTGACCCTCTTCCGCCGCATGAACATGACCCTGCGACCGTTAGGCCCCACGGACGGTTGCAATTATGTATTGGTTTACGGGCGCCCGCTTGAGGCTGATCTCAACCTCCCCATGGATCGGGAGTACGGCGAACAACTCGCGTACTTCGAAAAGTTGGAACGCATTAACCAATTGTTGCGCGGCAAACAAGTCGTGGGGGACATGCTCGACGCCGTCAAATCGGCCATGTTGGATGTGTTCGACTGCGACCGCGTTTGGTTGCTGTACCCCTGTAATCCCGAGGCGGAACGCTACACCGTGCGTGCGGAACAAACACGACCTCGCTTTCCCGGTGCCTTCGCCGCGGGTTTGTCCTTTGAAGCCTCGCAACAAACGCGGCAGCGTTTTCGTGAGTTGCTGGCCCAGGACTGGCCGTTGCAAAGCGTGTTTGAGGGCGGTTATCCCAGTGAAATCCAAGAACGGTTTCAAGTGCGCTCGGAACTGATGTACGCCCTGCGCCCGATTGACGGCGATCCCTGGGTGCTCGGCATTCACCAGTGCAGCCATGCTCGCGCCTGGAGCGAATCCGATAAACGGCTTCTGCGCGACATCGGTTTGCGAGTGACTGACGCGCTCGGCCACCTGTTGTTGCTGGAACGCCTGCGCGAGAGCCGCGCCAAGTACAAAAATTTGTACGAACAAGCCATGGTGGGTATTTTTCGCATCCGCACCTCGGACGACACCATCCTTTTGGCCAACGCCTACTGCCGCACCATGCTTGGTTATCACGGCGAATTTCAGGGACCCATCCATCTCAAGCACCATTTCGAATCCAAACAAGATCTGGGCGCCGTCAAACGCCGTTTGAAGGAACAGGGTTCGGTGGCCGACCACGAAATCCTCATTAAACCCAACAACAAACCGGCTTTTTGGATCAAGGTCTCGGCGCGGTATTTTGCCGAAGACGGTTTTGTTGAAGGGGTCGCGCTTGATATTGACATGGTGAAACGCAGTTTCAGTGCCTTGGAAGAAAGTGAGGAGCGGCTGTCCTCCACCTTGCTTTCCATCGGCGACGGGGTCATTGCCTCCGATATCCAAGGTCGCATCGTTCGCATTAATCCGGTAGCCGCCGCGCTCACCGGTTGGGCGGTGGACGACGCGGTCGGACAACCGGTCGGTGTGGTTTACCAAACCTATGAACCAGAGGAACAAACGGCTCTGCCCGACCCGGCCGGCTTGTTGCTGCGCGACGAACACGCGGTGCTCCCCCATCGCGATGTGGTGCTCAGCGCGCAGGACGGCGAAAAACACTTGATTCAGGAAACGGGCAGTTTGATTCGCGGCAATCGAGGTAACCTGTGGGGAACGGTGATTGTGTTTCGCGATGTGGGGGCCGAACGCGAACTGGAGAACGAACTCAATCAGGTGCGCAAGCTAGAGTCGATTGGGTTGCTGGCGGGTGGCATCGCCCACGATTTCAATAACTTGCTTAACGGCATCCTCGGCTACAGCGAAATGCTGGTCGAAGATTTGGAAGACCGGCCCGAATTGCAAAATTATGCGCGGGTAATCGGGCAAACCTGCCGGCGCGCCGCCGACTTGGTTTACCAGCTACTCTCTTTTTCACGCAAGGGCAAACGCAAATCGGTTTCGGTCGACCTGCACGCGCTTTTGGGTGAAGTCGTCTCCATTTTACGCCGCACCATTGACCGGCGCATCGAAATCAAGCTGAACCTGGCCGCGGTTCACCACGGGGTTTTGGGGGATCCCAGCCAGTTGGAGAGCGCCTTGATCAACCTGGGCGTCAACGCCCGCGATGCTATGCCCGGCGGCGGAAAGTTGATTTTCGAGACCCAAGAAGATGAGCCGGATGTGACCTTTTGTACCAAGCACGGCCTTCCGCCCGGCCGTTACCTTAAGATTTCGGTATGTGACGATGGTTCGGGTATGTCGCCGGAGACCTTGGACCACATCTTCGAACCTTTTTTCACCACCAAGGAACCAGGCCACGGGACCGGTTTGGGATTGGCGGCGGTATTCGGAACCATCAAATCCCACAACGGGTTGACGCGAGTCCATTCGGAGCTGGGGCGGGGAACGACGTTCCATTTGTGGTTGCCGCTTCAGGACGGGGGCGCCGCGGTGGAAGAGGAAACCGCCGACACCTGCGCCGGCCGATTCAGTGGGCGCGTGTTGGTGGTCGAGGACGAGGAAGTATTGCGTTCCATGGCGGCTAATTTGTTGCAGCGCATGGGTTACGAGGTGTTTACCGCCGTCGACGGCTTGGAGGCGGTCACCGTGTTTGAGGCGCACCACGCGCAATTGGACTGGGTGCTTTTGGACATGGTGATGCCGCGTTTGAACGGGAGCGAAACCTTGGTGCGCCTGCGTGCCCTTAATCCCAGGGTGCCGGTGGTGATGACCTCGGGTTTCAGCGTGGACCAGTCCGCCGAGGGGGACGGTGTCGGCGCCGCCGACGGCTTTATTCAAAAACCCTTCGGAAAAGAAGAATTATCGCGTATGATCGCGATGCTTTTCGAAACACCGGACGGGTGAGTTTTTTCTTGCCAGGTTCGCTTGCACTCCGAGATGATAGGGGGTCGGCAGGCGGCCCACCGTCTTGGGATGCCACCAACCGGCAGCGATGCCACACGCGGAGTGAACGTCATGACGTACGAATTACAAGATTTCCAAACAGATGTTGTGGAAGCGAGTATCCAGACCCCGGTCCTCATTGATTTTTGGGCCCCTTGGTGCGGTCCCTGCACCCAGCTTTCACCCACGCTTGAGAAGATGGCCGACGAGGCCAAGGGTGCTTGGAAGCTCGTGAAAATTAATGTCGACGAGCATCCCCACATTGCCGGTCAATTCCAGGTCCAGGGCATTCCTTTCTGCGTTTTGGTGTTTGGCGGGCAATTGGTTGATATGTTCCAAGGTGTCAAAAGCGAAACCGAGTTGCGTCAGTGGTTTGCCGAACGCTTAGGCGATGCCGCCCTACCGCTTGAAGATGCGGCGGCGGAAGAACCGCCGGTCGATCCGGGTGATCCGCGCCAACAGGCCACCGGCTTTTTGGTTGCGGGTAAATTTGCCGAAGCCGCCGCGGCGGCGGAGCAAGTGGTCCTTGAAGACGACAGCGACGAAAACCGCGTTTTTTATGCCCGTTGTGCCGTGTTTGTTGATCCCGAAAAGGTCAAAGCTTATTTGGCGCGGATCTCAGAGGATGCCGAGCAATACGATGTGGCGCAGAAGTTTATCGGTTTGGCGCGGGTGTTGATGAATGAGGACGACAAACTGCCGGAACACGCCAATTCCAAGTTAGCCGGTTACTACCGGGAGGCTTTGCAGGCCACGCGCGCCGGCGAATTTGAGCAGGCCTTGGATGCCTTTCTCGAGGTGCTGTACCGCGACAAGAGCTACGACGAGGACGGGGCGCGTTTGGCGTTTATCGGCCTTTTTGAATGGCTGGGCCGCGACCATGATGTGGTTAAGGCGTACCAGCGCCGTTTCGAGATGGCCGTTTTTGGTTAAAGGTTTGGGGCGGTGTGGTGCCGCCCCGATGTTGCGTTTCGAGCAACGAGGGCGCTGAAACGGGCGTCGGCTCGGCAGCGACAGGGTTCCGTGATGCGAGGGGGATGCGTTCGTTCCCCTAACCATCCTGCTTGCGCTTTGTGAACAGCGAGAAGACCCAGGGTCGAAACCCGATCATTAGACCGACGCCGCGTTTGTTGTCGCTTGGTTCCTTCAGGTCGCCTTCCGTCAAATCATTAAAAGCCTGCACCAGCTTCGCCACATGGCGGTCCAACAATTGGAGCGAAGTATCCGACAGCTCGCCGGTGCGGAAGTGCAGGGTCGCGTTGGCGCGGCTGAAATCATCCTGCAAAAATTCTTGTTTGACCATGGTTTCATAGGCGCGGCGCACCGGACCGCCCTCGCGCCATTCAATAATGCGGGAACAGCGCAAACGCACGCGGTTGCCGGGATGGAGTTCAATCAGGCCCATGCGGTCAAGCTGGGTCAGGAACCGCAGTTCCGACAAATCATCGACCTCGAATTCGCGTCGGATCGAAACCGGGTCGTAGGAATTAATGAGCAAATAAAAATAGGAAAGCAACTGCGGGTCGGCCGCCAATTGTTCCTCTTGTTCCAGGCTGAGCTTGCCCACTTTTTCGGCCTTGTACATGTCGGTGAGTTTGGCCAACTCGAGGATGTTGATTTCTAGGACATTACAAATGTCTTCTAAGCGCTTAAGGGTCACCGATTGATCCGAGAACCAGCGCTTCAAGCTGGATTCGCTAATGCCGACCCGACCGGCAACGTCGCGGTAGGTTAAACCTCGGGCGCGAATCGTTTGTTTCAATGCCTGTAACAACTGCGTCGTTTGACTCATAAACCCTTCCTCCCGCGATCCTTACCACTATAGTCGGCCCGTGCCGAAGCGTGAAGTGTTTTTGGGTCTCGCATTCGTCAAGCCCGATCCAATGAAAATCGCATGGTCGTGAGCCGGCCCCTTTCGGAAACAGGAAAAGCATACTAACCTAAGCGAATTGACCTAAGAAACGCGAAAAGTCACGGTGATGGTCGCTAAATCTCTGTGCTATAACGGCCTTTGAATTGGAGTTACCGACCCTGTGTAACCACGATTTGCTTTTGGCAAGCCGTTTTACGTCAGGGATTTAACCAAAATACCTTGTACTTTTCGTGTCGGCGCTCCCGACCCCAAAAAACCCTCGCGGGGCCTGGCGCACATTCCTCGCGGTTGCCGCGAGAAAAGCGCAACACGCGAGCTGCCCTTGCCTGAGGCGCGCCGCGTTTTTTGGGTTCCCCGTCTGTTCGGCAAATTCCGCCCGCCGCGTCGGGCCTCCCGGAGCCGTTTTTTATGGACGTCTTTATCGCTCGCCAACCGATTTTTAAGCGTGACCGCGATGTCTTCGGTTATGAATTGTTGTTCCGCGACGGGCTTGCTAATTTTTTTGGTCATCACGATGTGAACGAGGCCGCCGCGCGCGTGATCGCCGACAGTACCTTCCTGTTCGGCATCGATAAAATCGCCGGTGGCAAAAAAGCCTTCGTCAACGTCACCCGTGACATGTTGGTCCGCCGCCACGCGGGCCTGCTGCCGCGCCACGATGTGGTGCTTGAAATTCTCGAACATGTCGAACCCGATGACGCGGTCATCGCCGCTTGTGCCCGCCTCAAGGACAAAGGTTTCACCCTGGCCCTCGATGATTTTGTCTACCGTGAGGCCCTTTCGCCTTTGGTTGACCTGGCCACGATCATTAAAATCGATTGGCGCGCCATGAGCCGCGATGCCTGCCGGCGCTTGGTGGAACAACTGCTGCCCCGCAAAAAGTTGCTTTTGGCCGAGAAGCTTGAAACCGAGGCCGATTTTCGCGAAGCCCTCGATATGGGGTTTCACTATTTTCAAGGTTACTTTTTCTGTCGACCGACCATTCTCAGTCGCCGCAATCTCGTTGGCAACCGCCTGATCTACTTGCAGTTGCTCAAAGAAATCCACAAACCGGAAATCGATTTCGCTACCCTCGAAAAGCTGATCTCACAAGATCTTGCCCTGAGCTACAAACTGCTGCGCTACATCAACTCCGCCTTTTTTGCTCTGCGCAATCAAATTCAGTCGATCCGCCACGCTTTGGTTTTGATCGGCGCGGTGGAAGTCAAGAAATGGGCGACCTTGCTTTCGCTTTCCACCATGGCCGAGGACAAACCCTTCGAGTTGATGCAAACCGCCGCCTTGCGTGCGCGCTTATGTGAACTCATCTCCGTCAAATTAGGGTTGGAACAGCGGCGTTCGGAATTTTTTCTGATGGGCCTATTCACCGTGATCGATGCCCTATTGGACCGCCCTTTAATGGAAGTTCTTTTGGAGATCCCTTTGGTAAAGGACATCAAAAAAGCCCTGCTTCACCGTGGCAAAGGTAATCATCGCAACGTTTTAGAAGTGGTCACCGCGTACGAGGCGGGTGATTGGCCGGCCGTGGAAAGCTGGTCCGAAAAAGCCGGGTTGGATCCCGCGCCCCTTCCGTCGCTTTATCTCGAAGCCCTGCAGTGGGTCCAAGATGCCGGTGTTGGCGCGTCTGCCAATTAAGACCGCCTAACGCAAGCGCGGCTTGCGTTAGGCTCAACTCTCGCGGAAACCGGGGGGACCCTGGGTGGTAACGCGGGGAAACCGCATCGAAATCGTCGTGGATGGCGTTTCCCTAGAATTATTTGGGAAACTTTTTTAGAGAATTTGGTAAGATTTGGTTCCTTTGATTTGCGGTGAGCCCGTCTTCCGTTTTGCCGCAATTGTGCTACCCCCGCCTCATGATAGGTTGTTCGGCGTCGGGGCCGTCTTGTTAAGTGTGCTTGTTTTCGTTTTTGTTTCCTCGCTCGCGGAGCGCGGCGTGTGCGGCTGATTTTGCTAGGCGATTCGCTGTGACCTCACTTGAGAAAAGCGGCTCCACCCCCCCCCCGGTGTGTGGTGACTTTTTGCAAGCTGTTGTAGGTTGTTGGTTTCGTGCGTCTCGTCGCCCAATTTGGCGCTTTCTTCGGCAAGTTGCGTGGGCCTGTCGCCGCGCGCTTGATGCGACGGGCAACACGATGGAACAACCACGCTTTTTGTTTCCCGCGTTTCGCCGCGATCATGAGGTTTATTTGGCGACGTTGGGCGTTCCATCCAGACGGGGTGTTTGGGTTTGCTGAACTTGTGTTGTGATTATGTGAATTTCTCGCAAAAAACTCACAAAAAAGCCATCAAAACACACCTTCTTTCTTGGCTTCATTCGGTTTACCCTTTTACTTGCCGCTTCACACGGCTGGAATCTTTGTTCGGGAGCATCCCCGTGAATCAATCACATGCCTCCACTTCCTCTCAAGGCCCTCGCGACACCGAGGGCGCCCAGGCCGGCGCGGCCGGGCCCGCTAAATGGTTGGCCATCGTCGCACTTATTTATCTTTTACTCGTGGCCGTCGGAACCATCGGTTCCGGTTTTAAATGGGCTTCCGGCGGTGCGGAGGGCGCCGAACGTTTGTTTGCCTTTGCAACCAATCCTTTTATGGGTCTGTTAATGGGTTCCTTGGGAACCGCGTTGGTGCAGTCGTCCAGCACCGTGACCTCCGTGATCGTTGGCCTGGTTGCGGGAGGTTTGCCCGTTTCCACCGCCATCCCCATGATCATGGGCGCCAACATCGGCACCACCGTCACCAACACCTTGGTGAGCTTGGGTCACATTGGTGAGAAATCCGAGTTTCGCCGCGCCTTTTCTGCCGCTACCGTCCACGATTTTTTTAACTTAATGGCCGTGGTGATTTTCCTTCCCTTGGAGATGGCGACCGGGTTATTGGAGAAAATCGCCCTGTGGCTTTCCGAAATCATGACTGGCTCCGCCAACCTTGATACCGGTTCGTTTAACCTCTTGAAGGCCGCCACCAAGCCGGTATCCAGTAGCATCAGAGATATTTTGTCCGGGATTCCCGAGCCTTTCGGCGGGATCTTGATGATCCTGATCGGGATTTTGCTGATCTTTTTCTCGATTTACTACATGGGCAAGTTACTGAAGCAGGTCATGGTTGGACGTGCCAAAGCCATGCTTCACGCCGCCATTGGTCGCGGTCCGGTTGCCGGGGTTTTTTCGGGGACCGTGGTCACCGTGCTGGTACAAAGTTCCTCAACCACCACCAGTTTGGCCGTTCCCCTTGCCGGTAGCGGTGTCTTTGGCTTGAAAGAAATTTACCCCTTTACCCTGGGCGCCAATATCGGCACCACCATTACCGCGTTGCTCGCGGCCACGGCCATTTCGGGTGGTAACGCGGTTTTCGCCATGGAGATCGCCCTGGTTCACATGTTGTACAACACCTTCGCGGTTTTCTTGATCTACTCGGTCCCGTTTTTGCGCAACATCCCGCTGGTCGGCGCCCAAAAACTGGCTGATCTTGCCGCTGAACGCAAGGCGTTGGCAATTGGCTACATTGTCTTTGTTTTTTTCGTGATCCCGCTGATTTGCGTCGGCATTTCAATGTTATTCTAATCGGCAACTTCCATCCGTTTATTCCGGGATACGAGACTGTCCCCGTGTCCCGGCGAGACGGGCTCGCCAAACCTCGCTCATTTGGGAGATGAAACCGTGACCGATCAGGACCCCGAACGCATTCATCCACATTTGGACGGGAAAACCCGCCACGCAAAAGAAGTCCAGCTTGAAAAGCTCGAAGCCAAGATCCAAGAAATGGAGCAGAAGCTGACGCAAAACAAGGCCCAGGCGGCGCTCGCCCGCGAGACCTTACAACATGATTCCATTGACCATCTCGAACAGCATTTATCCGCGGCGCGGTTGGATTTTGCCAAGTTGGCCGATGTTGCCGAGGAAGCGTGGGATCAATTTGAGGACGCAGCCGAAGCCCTGTGGCACCGCATTCAAGAACGCCTTAACAAGCATTAACCCAAAAAGCGCGACCCCCGGTGCTTTTGTCAAACCTTCGGACCGCCGTGGTTTGTGAAACGACAGCACCCACCCTCGCGGTGGTTCCGCTTTGCCGAAACCTCTTCGCTTCAGATTGATCACAGAAATCATCTTCCTGTAGGGCCCTTTCTGGTTTGTTCCCTCGGGAGCCGCGGCGCCGGTTCCGACATCACCGTGGGATGGTTTCTCCCCAGGTCGTTTGCATGATCCGCCTGCCCCTTTTCTGTTTTTTTGACCGCTTCGCTGTTTCCACCGCTTCCCGAATTCTTGGTTGCCGGCGCGCCCTTTCTGCGTCGCCGCGGGTGTTTGAGGTTTTTTGTGCCTCCGTGGCTTGAGCCCCTGCGTCGCGCGGGTCCGTGGTTCGTTGCTCTGGTTGGGTTACTCCTGCCGCCCGCGCCGCTCCATGCCCAAAATAAAAACTTGGAATTCACCCGGCTCGGGGCCGAACAAGGTTTGGCCGGCACCGACATTCAGGTCATCTTTCAAGATCGCAAAGGCTTTTTGTGGTTTGCCCATGAGGCGGGTCTGAGCCGTTACGACGGTTATACCTTCCTAAACCTCACCGTGCCCCACGATCCCGCCACACCGCGAGCCTTGCGCCGGGTTTCTACCGTGGTTGAGGACGGCGACGGCTTTTTTTGGGTCGGTACCCGATCCGGCTACTTGCTGCGTTTTGATCCGGCGCGGCGCCGCTTTGAAAAAGTACCGATTGAGGGTGGCGAATCGGGATTTTCACTGGGTTCAGAAGTCACCGCCCTGCTGTTTTCCGGCGACGGTACCTTGCTCATCGCCTCCCAAAAACACGGCTTATGGCATCGGCGCCCCGCCAAGGGCGGGCTCGGAACGGTGACACCTTTGGCCCTCCCACTCGGCGGCGCGCAAATTCGCGATATGGTCGAGGATTTGCAGGGCGTGTTGTGGTTGGCCGCGGGACAGGGTTTGATCGCCTATGATTCTTTTACCGACGAACTGACGCGCTACCGTCACGAGCCCAACAATCCGTTTAGTCTGGCTGACAACGATCTCAGTGATTTATTGCTCGACAGCCGCGGCCTGATTTGGTGTGCCAACGTCCACGGCGGCGTGGACCGCCTCGACCCCCTCGACGGCCGCTTTTCCCGCTTTGTGGTGTTGGGCGACCCTGGGGATGCCCTTTCCGAGCCCGCTCAAACCGGCCGCGTCACCGCGGCGCCGGTCGGGACCTTGTTTGAGGACCGTTCTGAAACCCTATGGTTCGGCGTCGGCGAATCCGGGTTGTTTCGGTTTGTGCCCGAGACCCAGACCTTTTTTAACTACCGCCATCGTGACGACCAAATTACCAGCATGGCCGGCAACCAGGTTCGCGCCATTTTTGAAGATCGGGCCGGCGTCATGTGGATCGGTGACGCCGCCGCCGGTGTCAGCAAGTTCAACCGACGTCTGCAGTACTTCGAACACTACGTACACGATCCCAGCGACCGCAGTTCCTTGCCCGACAGCAATGTGCTTTCGATCCTTGTCGACGCCAACCGGCGCATGTGGGTCGGCACCGTGCGGGGACTTGCCGTCGGCGCTTCTGACGCCATGATGGAAACCTTCTACACCTACGATCCCAACGATGATCGCTCCCTCGCCAATAACTTGGTGCGGGCACTCTTGGAAGACCGCAACGGGCGGATTTGGGTGGGTACCGAGGGCGGCGGTTTGAACCTGTTTCAACCGAAAACC
The DNA here is from genome assembly GCF_017377855.1 of Acanthopleuribacter pedis. Lineage (GTDB taxonomy): Bacteria > Acidobacteriota > Holophagae > Acanthopleuribacterales > Acanthopleuribacteraceae > Acanthopleuribacter > Acanthopleuribacter pedis. The sequence continues at coordinate 36,414 of NZ_JAFREP010000027.1, read as the reverse complement.
GAGACCTTTCGCCGCTTTCCCGTGGCGCCGGATCGAGGCACCAGCTTCCACGATATCAGTTCCTTGTTCCAAGATGACAAAGGTTACATTTGGATCGCCCTGCGTGGCGGCCCCGAGCGCGGCATCAACCGCCTCAATACCCAAACCCTTCGCTTCCGACAATTTGCCCATGATCCCGCCGTGCCCAACAGTTTTCCTCCCGCCGAGGCGACCGTCTTTTTTCAGGATCGTGACCGGCGTTTGTGGATTGGCACCGACGGGGCCGGTCTGGTGCTCGCCCAAGTTGGCGGCCGTTTTCTTAATTTCCGCGCCGATAAAAACGACGCCCATTCCCTGAGCCACAACCGAGTGACGGCCCTGGCCCAAACCCGCGACGGCGACCTGTGGGTTGGCACCGCGGTGGGTCTAGATCGCTGGGATCCCGCAACCTCGCGGGTGATCCCAACGCCCGACATTTCCAGGGAATTCGGCCGCACCCCTGTCTACGCCGTCAGAGAAGACAGCGACGGGATTTTGTGGATTAGCACCGGCCGGGGTTTGGTGCAATTGGTAACCGTCTCGCGCGAACTGCGGTTCTACGACACCGCCTCCGGTTTGCAGGTGACCCGCTTCAACCAGGGCGCCTCTTTTTCCGACTTTGGGGGACGCCTCTTTTTCGGCGGGCTCAACGGCATGGTTTCCTTCGATCCCCAGGATGTGTTGCCCAACGCCCACATCCCTCCGCTGGTATTTACCGCTTTTAAAAAGTATTACCGCGATGTCAAAAGCGAAACCGACATTGCTTATACCGATCACATCGAACTTAGCTACGATGACCGGGTCGTCACCCTGGAAGTGGCCGCGCTGGACCTGACCCGGCCCGAAAAAAACCGGTATCGCTATATGTTGGAGGGGTTTGACCGCACCTGGATTGAGTTGGGCGAAAAACGCGAAATTACCCTCACCAACCTGGATCCCGGGCGTTATAAGTTGCATGTGCAGGGTTCGAACAACGACATGGTGTGGAACGAGGAGGGCGTGACTCTCGGGGTCCGCATGCAACCCGTTCCTTGGTTTTCACCGCCCGCCCTGTTTGGTTACGCGCTGTTAATTGCCGCCTTTTTTATGGCAATCTGGCGCATTCAGGCCGAGAAGCTGCGTTGGGAACGCAAGTTAAATCAGCAGTTGCGCGAGGTGGACCGCCTGAAAGACGGATTTTTGGCCGGGACCTCCCACGAACTGCGCACCCCGATCAACGGCATGGTCGGCATCGCCCAGTCCTTGATCGAAGGGGCCGCCGGTCGCTTGCCCGATCCCGCCGTGCACAACCTCAAGATGATTGTCACCAGCGGCGTACGGCTTTCGAATTTGGTGAACGACATTCTTGACTTGTCTCAGCTCAAGTCGCGCGAGATCGAATTGCGCACCAAAAGTTTGGATGTATTTACCCAGGTGGAAATGGTGTTGGGGATCGTCAAACCCCTGGTTGCCGAGAAGGCGTTGCAGTTGGAGAACCGCATCGGGCGCAATTTGCCGCCCGTGGAGGCAGACGAGGCTCGCTTGCAGCAGATTTTGTTTAACCTGGTCGGCAATGCCGTGAAATTTACCGAATCCGGTCGGGTGACCCTCGACGCCGAGCAGCGCGATCAAATGATTTGGGTGACCGTCGCCGATACCGGTTTGGGGATTGCCCCGGAACATTTGGACAATATTTTCGAGTCCTTTCAACGCGTTGACCTCAGTGATACGCGCCGGGAGAGTGGCACCGGGTTGGGTTTGTCGATTACCCGGCGCTTGGTGGAATTGCACGGCGGCGTGATTCAGGTGGATTCCGACCTTGGTTTGGGTTCGCGGTTTTCGTTTTCGCTACCGCGTGGCGAAGGCGAGGTCGGCGAGAGTTCCTTGTTCGAACCCATGGTGCAGCGCATTTCCAATTTGTCCGACAAAACCGGCGAGGATTCCGTATGTCCCGGACCCAGCGAGGATACCGGTAGCTGGCCGCAGGTCGTGTCGCGGCGGGACCGTCGGGGCTACCGGATTCTGGTGGTGGACGATGAAGCCGTGAATCGGCAAGTGTTGTTGAACTACCTGTCGCTCGACAACTACGCCTTGGACGAGGCCGAATCGGGTGAGGCCGCCTTGGCCAAGTTAACCCGCGACGGTCCCTTTGACATGGTGTTGCTCGACGTAATGATGCCCGAGATGAACGGGTTCGAGGTGTGTCGCCGCATTCGCAAGGATTTCGCACCCGAGACCTTGCCCGTCGTTTTGTTAACCGCCAAAAACCAAGTCGGCGACCTGGTCGAGGGGTTTGCCGCCGGTGCCAACGATTACTTGGTCAAACCCGTGTCGCGTAGTGAATTGGTGCCCCGCATCCGTCTGCACCTGCACCTGTTGGCCGTAACCCGCAAGCTGGACGAAACCAACCAGGACCTTGAATCGCGGGTTCACCGCCGTTCGCGGGACCTGCTGGAAATGGCGCACCAGGCGGGCATGGCCGAAATTGCCGCCAACGTCTTGCACCATGTCGGCAACAACCTGAACACGCTCAAAACAGCCGGGGAGTTAAGCGCACGGGCCTTGGACGATCAGCGACCCCTGGAGATGTTGCGCAAGTTAAACCAAATATGCGCGGAACACGACGACGACTGGGAAACCTTCGCCGTTGAAGATGAGCGGGTGCGGCGGTTGCCGGAATACCTCGACGCGATTTGCGACCGTATGGATCAGCAGTTCCAGACCTTGTGCCGGGAGAACGAATCGATGCGCGTTCAGGTGGAACGCCTGCAGCAGGTTTTGGCCGCGCAACGCCAGTACGTGCAGGGTCAGGTGTTGTGGGAGCCTTTGTCCTTGGACGCCTTTATCGCCGACGCCCTGGAGCTACAGCGCTCTTATTTTGATGGGGAACAGGTGCGCGTGATTCGCAAGGGGAGTGCCGAGGGTTTGGTTCGGGTACAACGCGCCAAGCTGGTACAAGTCGTTATTTCACTGTGCCGCAACGCCTGCGAGGCGATGGAGGGCATGCCGCGCGCCGATAAATGGCTTGAATTGGAATTGGGCAACGACGGCGGCTCCGTGTATTTCAGCCTGCGTGACAACGGGTCCGGTATCGATGCCGATCATGTTGACAAGGTGTTTTTTGACGGTTTTACCACCAAAGAAGGTGCCTTTGGTTTAAGTTTGCACCACAGTGCCAATGCCTTGATGGACATGGGCGGCAAAATTAGCGCGGTTTCCGAGGGGCCTGGTAAAGGTGCATTATTTCGGGTCGATTTACCGCGTCTCGCCGAGTCCTCACAAAATGCAGGCTAGCCCATCCAAACGGGAACTTGTTATACTGGCCTAAATCCTACACTGAGCGCTTATTGGCGGCCGACGGACCTTGGTTTCCCAGAATAAACCGCGTTCTCACCGCCGCCGGCTGTTGGTTGCTTAGGGGATTCGGCCGTTCCCGCGCTCTTTACGGCACCGGCCGCGGGTGTTTGACCACGAATTCCTCCATCGAGAACATTATCCATGCCTGAGATACCCACGCAATTGCCCCGCGAGATTACCCTGGTAGAAATTCGCTTCAATAGTTCGCTGGCGATCCTCGATATGATTCAACCGATCACCAACAAGGTCTGTGACCAGTTGGGATTTGACGAAGACAGCCAGTACTGGATTTGGTTGGCGACCCAGGAAGCCCTCAACAATGCCATTAAACACGGCAACAAGTTTGACCCCAACAAAAAGGTGCTGTTCGGCCTGCAAGTCGACGGCGGCGAGTTCCGCATCATCATTCAAGATGAAGGAGAGGGGTTTGTTGTTGACGAGGTTCCCGACCCCACCCGCAAGGAAAACTTGCTCAAGACCAGTGGGCGCGGTATTTTTTATATGCGAAGTTTCATGGACCGAGTTGAATACAATACCGATAAAGGCACCAAGGTTACCCTCGTCAAACGTCACCAAGACGAGTCCTAGGATTGCCCGAGCGCCCTTGATCCCTGCATCGCGAAATCCATCCAAGAAGTTGCATTTATGAAGATTTTTCATCGCACCAGCGAAGATGTCACCCTGCTCGACATCGAAGGTCAAATTACCATCGGCGACGGCGACGTCATGCTGCGTGAGGCATTGCATGCCCTTATCGCCGGCGGCCAAAAGAAAATTCTGCTCAATATGGCGCGCGTGACCTACATGGACAGTTCCGGGGTTGGCGAGTTGATCGCCGGTTTGCAGTACGTTCAAGAGCACGGCGGGCAGTTCAAGCTGCTCAACATCAGCAAAAAAATCAAAAACCTGCTGTTCATCGCACAGATCCTCTCGATCTTTGAGTATTTCAATGATGAGAGCGTGGCGATTGCGAGTTTTTCTTAGCCTTCTCTTTCTGGCTTGCCCGGTCGTTTGGAGCCGGGACCCCGGGGCGCCGCCCGCGCCCGATATGCGACGTCTCGAGTTGGATGTCGCCGTGTATCCCAAGCGTCGTGCCATTGTCGCCACCGCGTTGCTGCACCTCAATTTGGGCGAGCACCACTTAGCGCGCACCGTGCTTCATTTGACCCAGGCGTTGAAGGTCAAATCCGTGGTGGCCGACGGTGAGAAGGTGCCGTTTGAACACCGCGACGGCCTGCTCCATTTGCTGTGGCCCAAACCGCGGCGCGGATTGGTGCGGGTTGCGGTGACCTATCGCGGCTCACCACCCGTGGCACAACGCCCGCCCTGGCAGGGTGGTTTTGTTTGGGCCAAGGATCGCAAGGGACGGCCTTGGGTATCGCTCGCGTGTCAGATCAAGGGTGCTTCCATGTGGCTGCCCGTGAGTGGCGATTTTTCCGACAAAATCGATACCCTTGAGTTGCGCGTCAATGTGCCTAAGCCATTGTTCTGTGCCGCCAACGGACGCCTGGTCGCCGTCAAGGATGAGGACGACGGCCGCAAAACCTACATTTGGCGCCACCAATACCCGATCATCCCTCACAACATCAGCATCAACCTGGCCGACTACCGCGTGGAACAACGCGGTTTTGCCGCTTTGCCGGATGTACCCGTCATTTTGTACACTTTGATGCAAAGGCCCGCGGCAATGCCGGACGAGGCGGTGTATACCCGCCAACGCAACCTGCTCTTCGCGGAACTGGAAAAGTATGTCGGTTTCTTAAGTGCGCGTTACGGGCCTTACCCCTGGCAAGGCGAAAAGCTGGCGGTGGTGCACACCCCGTTTTTAGGCATGGAGCACCAAACCATCAACGCCTACGGTAACGGGTTTCAATTTGACAACGGCTTTGACGAGATCTTGTTCCATGAATTGGGACACGAGTGGTTTGGCAACCGCGTCACCGCGGCGACCCCGCGCGACCTTTGGCTACAAGAAGGCATTACCACCTACATCACCGGCCTCTACCTCGCGGAGCAGTTCGGGCCGGCGCGCGCCGCGTCTTTTTATGAAATGCAACGGGCCCAGGTGAGCGGCGAGGTGCCGTTGTTCCCCGCGACCATGCCGACCATCAACGAGGCCTTCCACAACGACATCTACACCAAGGCCGCGCTGGTGCTGCGCACCTTGGCGCGTATCATCGGCGAACCCAAACTGGATGCGATTCTCTATCGCTGGGTCAACGAACCCACCCTTCAACAGCCGGGTGCCGCTTCGACCGCGGCGTTCCGGGCCTTGGTCGCCGAGGAAACCGGACTCGAACTCGGCTGGTTTTTTGACCACTACCTGCGCCATGCCGCCTTGCCCCGGTTGGACGTGACCCGCGAGGGTTCAACCGTGACCTTGCGTTGGCATCATCCCGACTTCAATTTACCCGTTCCGGTCCAGTTGCCGGATGAGGCGGGAACCCGTGTATTGGTTCCCGTGAACCGTGGGGTTGGGGTGTTGCAGCGGGTGCCGGCGGGTGAAATGGTTGTCGATCCCGACCAATGGTTGCTGAGACACGAGGACGATAAGTAAAACTGGGTAGATACCGAGATATCGGTGGTTGGTTCACCGGTATTTCGGTGTTGTGATGGGAAAAATTGAGGTTTTTTAGTTAAGTCTATTGAAAAGAGTTGTTTGTGATTTTGGCATCGCCGTTGCTCTAAGGGTTCACCAAGCAAGCCGCACCCAGCGGCAAGAAATTTTTTTGGAATCCTTGGAGGATTGATATGTTGACTGTTGGCGACTCATTACCCGAATTCAACCTGAAAGCCGTAACCAGCCTGGAGCCAGGCCAAGAGTTTTCTGATATTACCCAAAACAGCTACGCCGGCAAATGGCAGGTCCTCTTTTTCTGGCCGATGGATTTCACCTTCATCTGCCCCACCGAAATTGCCGAGTTCAGCCGTCGCAACGAAGATTTCGAAGATCGCGACACCCAAGTGCTGGGCCTTTCCACCGACACCCACTTCGTCCACTTGGCGTGGCGCAAAGACCACGACGATCTGCGCGACTTGAACTTCCCGATGGTGGCCGACACCAAACGGGAACTGAGCCAGGCGTTGGGTATTCTGCACAAGGAAGAAGGCGTGGCCTTGCGTGCAACCTTCATCGTCGACCCCGAGGGGATCATCCGCTGGGTGTCCGTGAACGACCTCAGCGTCGGTCGCAACGTTGACGAGGTGTTGCGTGTGTTGGACGGCCTGCAAACCGACGAACTCTGCCCCTGTAACTGGGAGAAAGGTGAAGCCACCTTGGGAGTTGCTTAATGACGACCGCCACCGCATCCGCCATTCAAGAGCTGGCCGCGCGTTTGCCTGAGGCGGCGCGCGACATTAAGGTCAACTTCAAGAACATCTTTAACGGCAAGATTTTGGACGCCAAGGTGACTTTTGGTGTCGCCCTGTCGATTGCCTACAACGAGAGCAACAACGAGCTGATTGAGGCGTTGGTGGAAGAGGGACGTGCCCGTGACGTCCTGGACGAGGCAACCATTGAGGATGCCAAAGCCGCCGCCGCCTTGATGAGCATGAACAATGTCTATTATCGGTTCCGTCACTTGGTTGGCAAAGAAGCCTACAGCACCATGCCGGCCCGTCTGCGCATGCAGCGGATCGGCAAGCCGGCGACCGAAAAAACCACCTTCGAGCTGTTCAGCCTGGCGGTAAGCGCCGTCAATGGCTGCGGCATGTGCATGGAAAGCCATGAGGCCGTGTTGGTAAAACACGGTGTGAGCGAAGAGGCGATTCACGAGGCCGTTCGTATCGCCGCGATCACCCGCGCCACCTCGGTTTCACTGGGCATTCCAAGCTAATCCACGCCTCATCAGCGCGAGGGATCCGCGCGATTGAGGAAAACCCGTAAACCACCTTAGCCCGCATTTCTCACAAGGAATTCTGCTACGAAGCCGAAACCCATGCGATTACTTCGCTTACTCGGTCGAGCCGTCTTCGCCGTAGCGCTGCTACGCCTGTGCCGTCTCTCGGTCGTAATCTTCGTACTCACAAGGCTTTCAGCTTCTCGCGACGAATCCTTGTGAGAAATGCGGGCTAGACGTTCTTTTGGGGGAAACGATTCATGCGTTTCCCCCTCTTTTTGTTTCGGATTATGTCTGGATGGGATTGCGAGCAGTGGTTTGGTATCCGTTTTTTAGCTAGGATTTTAGGATGGAATGAGGATGGGCGATTTTGCGTGGCGGCCCTTTTTGGTTGGGTAACGCCGCGGATGATGCCGTCCCTTCGTTTGTCTTTTAGATGGCTGGATGAAAAAGATCGCGATGAAATCATTCCCATTGAACCTGAGCGGCCCATGCGAACAGCCTACCGTTCTGAAGAGCCCGTTTAACGAAGTAACGGCCTCATCCGCATGCGCGATCCCTCCAGCCCAACATTTGCTGGGCGGGCAAAGGGAAAAGCCGCGCGCCGTCATCCTGAAAAAATCCTGGTATCCTGAGAATTAAAGGATCCCAAGCCAAGCCCCACCGGCATCCCCCACCATCATCGACCGCAAAGGAAACAGCATGACCCACACCGAGGATCTCACCAAAGATCTCCAACGCATGATGCACCTCGCCGCCGACGAGGACCACGACCTGGAGCCCTTTCTTAATTTTGGGCTCGAGTGGATTTTGCGGCTGGCCCCGGTGGATTTGGTGACGGTGTTGTTGCTCGAATCCGAGCATCTGGTGGTGCGTGCCGCCAAAGGTTCGCTCGCCGATGATCGCGTGCGCCGCCACGCCGTCGCCCTCAGCAAGTTTCCCTCTATCCAGGAAGCTCTGAACGCCTGCGGGCCGCGTGTCTTTGAAGAACACGACCATGCCGACGGGGAGGGTGACCTGTTCGACGGCGTGTTGGATCTGCCTCACGGCCATGCCTGTATGGTGATTCCCTTGTGTCACGGGGTCCAACCGCAGGGCATCCTCGCCTTTGACCGCGCTCAGTGCGGCACCTACGACAAACACACCGTTCAACTTTTGGAAATTTTTGCGCAAATTTTGGCCATGGCGCTGTACCAAGCTGAGCAGAGTCAACTCTTGCGTACCTTGGTCCAGCAAGCCCGCGAACGCGAACGCCTCTTGGTTGAGGATGCCGGCGGCGACGACTGGCTCACGCCCAAGGCCTCCAAAAGCGCCGCCATGCGCATGCTCGCCCATCGCATTGAGCAGGTTGCCGCCACGCCCACGCCCGTACTGATCCGCGGTGAAACCGGGACCGGTAAAGAAGGCGTCGCCGCCTTAATCCACGCCGCCGGTGAGCGGCGCCGTCAACCGTTGATCAAAATAAATTGTGCCGCCATTCCCGAGAACTTGCTCGAGAGTGAGATGTTCGGCGTAGTGCGCGGCGCCTTTACCGGCGCCGTCAAGGACCGACCCGGCCGCTTTCGCATGGCCAACGGCGGCACCTTGTTTCTCGACGAAATTGGTGAAATGCCGCTTTCGCTGCAAGCCAAGCTGTTGCGTGTCTTGCAGGAAGGGACCTTCGAGCCCGTCGGCGGTGATCGCACCATCAAGGTCGATGTGCGCGTGGTGGCCGCCACCAACGTCGATCTGCTCAAGGCAATTGAGGCCAAAACCTTCCGCGAAGATTTGTATTACCGCCTCAATGTGTTCCCCATCGAACTGCCACCACTGCGCGAACGCCTCGATGATTTGCCCAGCCTGTGCGAAACCCTGCTTCGACGGCTTTCCAAACGACTGGGAAAAGGTCGGCTCTACCTGGCCGACGACGTGTTGGCCCAGTTGGTGCGTTACCCGTGGCCGGGTAATATTCGCGAGTTGGGTAACGTTTTGGAGCGCGCCGTCATTTTGGCCCAGGGCCAGGTGATCACCTGCAAAGACCTCGACCTGTCGGCCCGGACGGCCGGGCTGACGAAAAGCCCAAGCCCGGCCGTGGCAGTCGCGCCGGCGCCAGACTACATTGGTGGCGCCATGACCTTGGACGAGGTGCAGCGGCGCCACATCATCGCGATTTTGGAGCAGGTCGACGGCAAAATTTATGGCGGGGGCGGCGCGGCCGAATTGCTGGCGATGAAACCCTCCACCCTGCAAAGCCGCATGAAGAAACTCGGCATCGAGCGCCGCGTGCAATTCTCCAGCTAACCCGCATTTCTCACAAGGAATTCTGCTACGGGGCAACCCATGCGATTACGAGGGGTTGCCATCCGCGGGGCGGCCTACCGCCTTACTCGGTCGAGCCGCCTTCGCCTCAGCTGCTACGCCGAAAGGTCGGACCCCGAAAGGTCGGACCCCGAGAGGTCGGACCCCGAAAGGTCGGACCCCGAAAGGTCGGACCCCTATGCCGTGGCTTGGTCGTAATCTTCGTACTCACAAGGCTTTCAGCTTCTCGCGACGAATCCTCGTGAGAAATGCGGGCTAAGCGCATTGCGAGAAGGCCGATTGATGCGTTAGGCTACGAGCACCCTATCTCCTATTTCGGTAATTGGAGCCTTCCTATGTTGTCTCTAACCTTATTGTCGCTATGCCTTTTCGGCCCGTCTGCTTATCCCGTGGAAGATGTGGCGGGTATTAATTCACTCGCGTTTACTTCCCAAAAAGAGCTGGTTCTCTTGGACGCGCGCGACTTGCGGATCTATGTCTTTGACGCCGACAGGTCGCTTAAGCGCCAGTTCGGTACCAAGGGGCAGGGGCCCGGCGAGTTCCAGAACCCGACCAGCTTGTGTGTGTTGGCCAACGATGAAATTGCCCTCGCGGATCCCGTCGGCAGGCAAATCATTTTTTTTGATACCGAGGGTAAGCACCTGCGCACCGCCAAGGTGACCGGCTTTGCCATTGGTGACCTTGTCCCTGCGCCGAACAATCAATTGCTGCTGACCAGTACCTCGGCCACCTTTCTCTATATGAAAATGACCGATACGCTTCCGAAACGATTTACTTTGCTGGATCGCCGGGGCAAGATGCTGTCCCAATTCGGCGAACCCAAAACCCACGAGGAATTTTTTTTGGGCATCAACCTCAACCAAGGTTATCCCGTCTGGCTTGGCGAGACCTTGATTTATTTCAGCCGTATCGAAAACGAGGCGACCGTTTACCAACAGGGCGAAACCAAAACCTTCCGCTACCAGGTGCCGTTTCTTCCCAAATCCCCGGATGCCAAAACCATCACCACCAAAACCCCGGACGGCAAAACGAACTTCCAAATGACCGTTGATGCCGACATTGTGGCCAGGGGTGCCGTCGCCTGGGGCAAGGATCGGATTTTGTTGTTACGTGCCGAAACCGGTGGCGACGGTGTCGAAGAATCGAGCCTGGTAAACCTGGTTGTGTTGAATCCACAAGGCGGCGTGGAAAAAGTGTTCCCCACCGCTTTTGACGGTGCATCAACCCTGGCGGTCACCCCGGACGGCAAAAGCGCACTGGTGCCCCACGACGGTGAGGAAAGCTGGGAACTGATCAAGGTCGCCCTCGATTGATCCGGCCCGCAATTCAATGAGTGGGAAAAGCAGGCCGGATGATTCGGGTTTTCAGAGCAAAAGGTTACTCTTTTAAATTGGCCGAGGCGATCCGCGCCAATGCCAGGGCGCTTTCCTGCGTTTCGCTGATTTGGGCCTGGCCCGCCGCGCCAATGCCAAACAGATTGTACTGAAGGGCGAGGGTTAGATCCTCGTCAGGGTAATAGTTCAGATCGGCGTTGCCCCAGAGAAAACTCCCGTTGTGACCCAAGCTGATCTCGTCGGGCAAGCTAGAGAGGCCGTAGGCGATGCCCAACCCATAACGGGCGCTGTGTGGTGAGGGCGTGACCATTTCGTCCATCATGTTCTCGGAGAGAAGATCACCGCCTACCAGCGCGGTCATGAACCGAACCATATCACCCGTGGTCGTGACCACACCGGCATCGCCGAAGGTGCAGGAACCATGGAACATTTGGTGTGCGTTGATGAAGGGCGTCGCGCCCAGCGCATTGTCGGGATCAAAAAGGTAGCCTTGTGCGTGGGGTGTCGTGGGTGACTCGAATCCGCGCAGATAAGTTTGATTCATTGCAAGCGGTGTAAAAATTTGGTTGCGCAGTACTTGTGCCAAGCTGTCACCGGTAAGCCGCTCCAGAATCATACCGAGCAGCAAGTAGTTGGTATTGGTGTAGGCGAAATCCTGCCCCGGCTCAAAGGCGTAGGGGAGATTTAGCGAATAGGCCAAAAGTTCCTCGGGGTTCCAAACGCGGGCGGGGTTGGCCAAAAGATCCTGGATGAGCGTGTCTCCGTCGTAGGCCGGTATACCCGAGGTGTGGTTGAGCAGCATGCGCATGGTCACCTGGTCGGCTTTGGGGTAATCAGGGAAAACGCTACTCAGCGGTTGGTCCAGTAGTGCCTTGTTTTGTTCGACCAATTGGAGAAACGCCGTGGCGACCATCGTTTTGGTGGTACTTCCGATGGAACCCACATGGTCCGGCGTATAAGCCTCTTGGGTGTCCATGTCGGCCAGGCCCGCCGCGAAACGTACCGGAAGCTGCTCGCCGTGTTGAAGGGTAATCGAAATGCCGCCTGGCTGCTGTTGCAGCAGGGTTTCTAAATCGCGTTGCAGTTCGGCTTTCGGATCAACGGGTTCAAAGGCCAAAGCGGGAATCGCCACAATCTGTTGGACGTCTTGTAAAAAACTCAGGCCGAAGCCGGTGACACCTTGGGAGCATTTGACTTCCATGCGGGCGCTCGCGGGTGGTGCCTTGTCGAACAGGGTTTCGATCATGCTGACACGTTTACCGTGGGGCGGCAGCACCTGAACACGAATCTCACGGGTGTTGGTTTGGATGTCGACCAGGCTAAATTGCACCATCGCGTAGCGGTCGGATCGGTTGACGAGGGCGAAGCCGGATTCAATTTGGTGGCCGTGACGGACCAGCGGCAGGTGAAGGTTGCGGTCTTCGCTTTTGTCCAACGGCAAGCTGGTGGTTGCCCCGGTGGGAAGGTAGGTAAAGGTCATCATTCCGTTAAAATGGACGGTCGTACTCTCAACGGCGACCCAGCCGCGGTCGATGCTTAACTGGGGAAAATCCGCGCCGATGTCGAGGATTTTGGTGGCGGAGCCGCCCAGCTCGCGGGTGGTGACCAGGACCGATTCACCCTCCTCGGAATAAAAGGTCAACTGAAATTGGGCTACGGATAACGAGAGGTTGCTCAAGACCAGTTTGGTGTTCCAGAGTTGGTCACGTTGGGTGAAATGGGGGAAGGCGGCGCGCGTTTCAGACGCTAAGGCCCACGGGCAAGACATGCAAAGAATCAGGAGGACGAGCAGAGGGTTTTTTGCGGAAACTGGTTTTCCAAGACCCACGAATTGGAATGTGGATGTCATAACGAACTCCTTAGGACGGGAATGGATTGTGTTGTACCAGTGATCGACGGTGTGCGCGTGTCGGGCCGAGGGTGGGTCGATCGGAATATCGCCATGGATTTTGGACAAGCAGACCCATGCCCACGAATCATCTCGTTGAAGAGGTGATTCCGGGTAAACCTCGGCGAGGTAATGGATCCCGAGGGTTTTCATGGGGTGGGTGTCACGACTGATTGGCTGTAGCTATAAAAAATTCCAGAGGGCAGACGCCACCGCTATGGGGCCGGCACGGTCGGCTTACCTTGGTTTGGTGTCGGCTGCGTTTGCAAATCCTTCGAAAAAAATCGTTAACAGCTACAAAATCAGCGAGAAAGCCTCACATTCCGGTACGCGAGCCGTTGGGGCGCAACTGCAACTCAAACCCCGAGAGCAACAAAAACAAACGCGGGTGGCGCCCGCGTTGGGGTGATTTACCCGGTTTCATCAAGCAGCTGAAGCCATGCGCCCGTGCTCGCGAGGCACAGGCACAAACACGGGGCGGAACAGCATGAAGGGCTACGCCGAAATCAACCTTACTCGGAGAGCCACAGTTCCTTGTTGTTCATTTTCCAAAACAATGAGCTGATGTAGGGACGGCGCGTCTCACCCGAGGTGATCATTAACAACTTGGTGATTTTCAGGCCGTTGGGGTCGGTAAACAGCAGGATCAGCATCTCCTGCAAATAATCCGTGTTGAGGGTGATGTAGTTGTCGGTACCCACGCCCAGTTTGACGCCTTTTTTCTCCCACCACGAGAAGGGGTGGTCTTTGTAGTCGTCAATGCAGATCGTGAGTTTGTAGTTGGAGCTGGGCAGCGACATCAACGAGACCTTTTTGTGGATCATGCGGTTGAGCACGTCGTGCTGGTAGTGCTCGATTTCGCGGGCCGTGTGAAACTTGGCTTTGGTGAACAGACGCACTTCCGCTTCCGTGAGGGGCGTGCCCGCGATGAGTTTGTCGCGAACCGCGTCGTTTTCATGCCACTGCATGTCCATAATTTCGTTGTGCTCAATGCTGCCTTTGCGAATGGCTTCCCCGGCGCGGTTCCACTTGAGTACGCGCTGGTACATGGAGTGGAAGTAGAAGTTGGGGTTAATGCCCAGGCTGAGCCCGTGTTCGAGCGTGTTGATGTGCCAAATGTTCATCGCGTTGTCGACGGCCTGAATACCGCAGCGCAGATTTTTCCAGGTCTCGCCGTGGTGGCTGCGAATTTGGAAGCCGTAGTACTGCAATTTGCGGAAGCCCTGATGCATGGCTTTGAAATGGGCTTTGCGGAAAAAGTCGCGTTCGTTGCCGACCGTGTCCACCTCGCGCAAGTGTTTGGCCAGAAACGGGTATTTCTCGTTGAGTTCTAGGATCGTGTTGATTTGGTCGAGGACCGATGCTTCCTTGCTGTCGAACCGCGTATGGTCGTAGAAGTCGGCCTCTTTGCGGAAGCAGGGGGAAAGGATGAACTCGAAAACCGGATGTTCTTTTTGGAAGCGGGCAAAGCCGTCGTAAAGGCCGAGCGCCACGTCTTCCGGGGTCAGCGCTTCAATACCGGGGATCGTCTCGCTTTTGTCCGCGGTGGCGCGCGAAAGGGTGAACTTGAGTCGGATGTTGCCCACGTTGTATTTGTGGAACAGCTCCGAGGCCATGTGGTAGGCCGCGTCGCTATGGGCCTGGCGGTCGGTCAGGATGAGCTTGGGCAGCATCAGAATTTGCAGGTAGCGGTCAAAGCGTTCGTCGTCTTTGAGCACAATCAGGTTGCGCACGTCTTCCACCGATTGAATGTCGGCCGTGCCCGGTCCGTAAACCGCCTCGATCTTGGCCGCGACGATGTCGCCTGCGGGACCGTCGAGCATGGCGCGAATGCGCGGGAAAATGAATTCCGGGGCCAGGCTGCCCGTTAGGTGGATGTGCTCCTCGCGGTAGGGAAGGGGGAAGGCGCGGAAGAAGGCATAAAGCGAGTGGGCGAATTCGTGGTTGAGCAGGTCCGCCAACTCGACGCCGCCACCGTGATGGAAGCCGCGTAACTTGGTTTGGAAGTCGGTCAGACAGGCGTGGGCGGCGGGATCGGTTTCCGCCAAATCGCTGCTTAGCATCAGTTCCAGCGTATCTTCCAAGGCGATGCCGTTCGTCTGGCTGATGATTTCCGCGATGTGCGCCGTCAGGCGACGGTTGTGCGTTGAAGAAAGAGACACGGTTTCACCTCGTGATCAATAACAGTGGGTTGGGGGTAGACCCATGCCCGTCGCGGGGAGGGGCTCCTGCACGCGGGTCTTGAGCGAATGACGACGCGCCCATTGTGGAAAGGTAACGTGAGCGCCCTATGAGAAACCGATGAATCGGCGAGGGCTTGACGGCTCCCTTATTCCCGACGTCGCGGGCAGCGAACGTGGGTGGTGCTTTCGGGAACTAGCAACAAACGTTTGACCGGGATTGCGCGACCGCAGCGGGTACAGATCCCGAAGCTGTCGCTCGCTAGGGCATGGAGGGCTTTTTCCAGTTGGGCCGCCCGCGATTGCGCCTTGCGCAGTTGGGCCGCGGCTATGTTTTTACTTTGGATCGCGTCCATGCGCGTTAAACGACCGATGGCCCGATCCGGTGCAACCGGTTCGGTTTGTTCCTCAAGGGCCTGAACCTCGTCGCGGAGGTGGGCCAACGCGCGTTCAATCGTGGTTTTTAACAGCGCTTTGTCTTCGGGTTTCATCAAGGGGGCGGCGATCCTTTGGGGGCCGGTGAGACCGGGAGTTCCATTTAAAGTGCTGGAAAGAGGTTGGTTGCTGTGGGGGAGGGGTTAGCTCCGCTGAATTAATCGATTATCATAGCGGGCGTCCAACTTTTTTTCCAAGTAAAACTTTGGTGGGGGCCGGTGGCTGAATCCTCGGGGGTTAACCCGCGGTCAGATACATCGAATTTACAGAAAAACAAAACTCAACTTTATCGGGGATTTGTCTGGTTTTTCTAATTGATTGGTTTTGAACGATTTGTGTTGCCATGTTGCGGAGTGAAATTTTTTTTGTTGAATGTTTCTTGAAATTTTGCGCTTTACAAACCTTTTGCAAATTCGTATTCTGTGAATGCTCTCGCCCCATCCAGGGCGAACAACACAAATTCGGAAGACCGCATCCGGTCGCGCAGGGTCTCTCATTATCTTTCGTCTCAGACGTTTTGCCTTTTAAACCCGCGCCACCAACCATCGCCCCTTCCGCTTTACCACCGCGCTTTTGGTTGCTCGCCAATCGCGTCGCCATCCCATCCCAACACGTTTTTCGGTTGCTCGCCCAAATCCGTTGCGGGAATCACGGCATGGGTTTTCCCATGACCGGTTCTCATCACGTATCACGGCCCTTTGGTGCCGCTGATCTTTGGTCCATCCTTGTCTTGACGACGCCTGGACCTCGCTTTTTTCAACTTTTTGAGGAGTACGACGCTTATGCTCATGCGTTTTCCACTGTGGAACACTGTTTTTTTCGCTGCTATTTTCCTTTTGTCCCTGCCTGCTTTCGCCGGCCTTGCCAATCCCCGCACCACCGTCCTCGTCGGCGAACCTGGCCAAGAATTTGAAGTCCGTATCGTCGGTGACGAATGGGCCAACTACGTAGAAAAAGACGGTTACACCCTGGTACGCAACCCGGCCAATGACCATCGCTGGGAATACGCGGTGCGGAACCGCGCCGGCCAACTGGTTCCCTCCGGTTTTGAAGCATCGCTTGACAGCCAAGCGCCCGAGGGTCTTGCCAAGAACGTGCGTCCCGTCCAGAGTTACGAGGACCTGCGCGCCCAGCATTTTCCCACCGCATACTCGCGCGGCCTCGATCACGGTTATGCCCGTGACAAAAACGCGGTCAACAAATACGAACCGCAACAGGTTTCCGGGCCGCGCAATTTGCTTTTTATTCGTGTTAATTTCTCCGACCGCGCCTTGACCACCACCGCCGATGCTTGGGATTCCATGATCTTTGACGAAACCGCCGGCGCCAAAACCGTGGCCAACTATTACAAAGACAACTCTTTTGGTTTGATCCAAATGCAGGGCGTGCCCCACACCAACAACGGCGAGGCCAACGGCATCTTGACCGTATCGATTAATGTCGAACACCCCAACACCGGCCGTGCAAACCTGAGCACTTCCGAAAAGTACGCCAAAGAAACCGCCTGGATCAACGCAGCCCTTGCCGAGGCTTCCGGCCACGTTGATTTCGCCGCGCTCGACACCAGCGGCGACGGAAGTTTGACCCTCGACGAAGCCGTTATTTACTTCATCGTTGCCGGTTACGATGCGGCTTCCTCCGCCAACGAACCCAACGTTTGGGGCCACAAATGGAGCGCTTGGCGTGCCGGTGACGTCATGGCGGGTTCCGTACAACTGCCCAGTTGGGCTCTGAACGGCGAATTGGCCGATGACGGCAGCCAACACACCATGGGTGTGATCACCCACGAGCTGGGTCACTTGATGTGCGGCTTGCCCGACCTCTACGACATCAACAGCCAAAACGCCGCCATGGGCATCTTTTCCCTAATGGCCTCCGGTTCTTGGGGTTCCGAGCCAGGAGAAGCCGGGGGTACCACGCCGACCAATATGGATGCGTGGAGCCGTTACATCTTGGGCTGGTCGCTTCCTCGCCAACCCGTTTCCGGTACCAACACTTTTGAAGCCGCTTTGACTGACCGCAACACGCCTGTTCTTTTCGAAACCAACCGCTCCTACGAATACTTTTTGGCCGAGAACCGCGCCCCTGTTGGTTGGGACCGCGGCATGATTCCACGTCTCTCCGCCACCCTGAGCACCTTGACCGAGGGTTCCACCACCATCGAATCGCAGGCCATGACCTATTCGCCCACCGGCACCGTTACCGCCGTGGTTCGCGATTCCGGCTTGGGCCGCGTTGGTGACTTCCCCGCTGCTTCCAACTACATCGCGCTGATCGAACGCGGTGAGATCTCTTTCTCCGACAAAGTGAAAAACGCCAAAGCGGCCGGTGCAATCGGCGCCATTGTGTACCAAAGCGCTACCGCGGAAGGCATTGTCGGCGGCACCCTGGGCGCCGCGAGCGACACCGACTTCGTACCAGCCACCGGTGTCTCCCGTGCCGACGGCCAGACCCTGAACGGCAAAACCTTGACCCTGACCATCAACGGCGGCACCTGGGACGGCGGTGTTCTGATCCAACACGTCGACACCACCATGGGAACCGAAGGTCGCAACGACATCAACAGTTCCGCCAACACCCGCCAAGGTGTGACCGTGGTTGAAGCCTCCCAAATTGCCGGTTCCTTGTTGACGAACGGCGGTTCCGGCGGCCACGCGACGCACCTGTTTTCCGCCGCCACCGCCTCGGCCTGGACCGACAGCACGGATCCCAGCGCGCGTTACTACGACGGCAGCTCTACCGGTTTCGCCTTGTACGACTTCTCCGCCGCGGGCACCACCATGACCGCTTCCACCACGCCCTCTAACCAAGCGCCCACCGCCGCTTTTAGCAGCCAAGTGAGTGATTTGAGCGTGAGCTTCACCAACAACGCAAGCGACAGCGACGGTTCCATCGCGAGTTACGCCTGGACCTTTGGTGATGGCAACAGCGCGACCTCGGCCAACCCTTCCCACACCTACGCAAGTGCCGGTACCTACACCGTTACCTTAACCGTAACCGACAACGATGGTGCGAGCGACAGCGCCTCGGCATCCGTGACCGTGACCGAACCCAGTGGCGGAGGTTCCGGCGGCGGTGCTTCCAACGGCGAACTGACCAACGGCACCCCTGTTAACAATCTGAGCGGTGCTGAGGGTGAACAAAGCGTCTTCTTCATTGATGTTCCCGCCGGCGCGAGCAACCTGAGCTTCGTGACCCATGGTGGCAGCGGCGATGCCGACCTCTACTACCGCTACGGTAGCGAACCGACTACCGGCAACTACGGCGGTCGCTCTTGGGCATCGGGTAACGGCGAGAGCCTGAGCGTGGCGAGCCCGCAAACCGGTCGCTATTATGTCTTGATCAACGCCTACCGCGCCTACGCCGGCATGACCCTGACCGTATCCTACGACGCACCCAGCGGCGGCGGCGACTCAGGCGGCGGCGACTCCGGTTCCGGCAGCGCCACCAGCGGTTCCGTGAGCCCGACCCTCGCCGGTCGCGCTTCCAACAACTACACCATCGACGTCGCGGGCGGCACCATCGACCTGTCGGCCTCCTGGAGCGGTTCCGGCGACATCGACATCTTCTTGCTCGACCCCAACGGCAACCAGGTGGCCTCGGCCGAAACCAGCGCCAATCCTGAAAACCTGAGCTACAACACCAACGGTGTTACCGGGACTTACACCATTCGGGTTTACAACTACCGCTCCAGCAGCAAAACCTTCACCCTCCAGGTAAACTGGATGCAGCCCTAGTAACGTGTCATCCTATTAGAAACGATTCCACGAAGCGGCCCTCGGGCCGCTTTTTTTGATTGGAGCTTTGGCTCCAACCTAAGAGGCGCGAAAATCACCGCGAGTTATCGCGTTTCTTAGCTTAAAAACCGGTTACGCGATCCGGCGCGGCGTCGATACTTCTTAATATCAGGATGATGGGAGCAACGGCATGACTAAACCCACGACCGGATTTCGGTATGCACAACAGTTCAAATGCAGTGGGGCGGACTGTCCCGAAACCTGTTGTTTTGGTTGGCGTATCAATGTACCCCAAGGCGAGTACGCGACCTTGCACGGTCATTATGGCGACACCCATCGTGGGAACCCCTGCTTCGAGGTGATGAATTACCCCGAGGGCACTCCCCAGGTTGTCAAGGACGAGGGTTTTGCTTTTCTCAAAATGAAAGGGGACGGGTTTTGCCCTTTTTTGGAGGATGGCTGGTGTGCGATTCACCGCGATTTGGGCGAGGCTTTTCTGCCTGGCGTTTGTGCCACTTATCCCCGGTACATGGTGGAGGGCGGCGCCGGCGATTTTCTGAGTGGTTCGCTTTCGTGCCCGGAAATGGCGCGTTTGTGTCTGCTGAGTGAGGACGGCATGGTTCCGGTGGGGATCGAACGCGACCAGCTTCCGCCTGGGTTGGAGACCAGTACCCAAGAACCGGGCAAAGAGAATTGGTACCAGTACTTTTTTCCCGCCGTGAATGGTTATCTTAAATGGCTGTTGGCGCAAAAGGAGTTACGGGCGGCCGACTTTGCATTGTTGGCGCTGGACCTGGCCGCGGAGATTCAGCCGTTTTACCACGCCGGTATCACCGAGAACCCGGCCGAACAACTGGATGCCTGCGTGGGTCGTCATGCCGATCCCAACCGCATTGTGCCGCGGGTGAGCGCGTTTCGGGCGCGCAACGAAATCAGCGGAGCCGCCATGGCCTTTGTGGGCGGGATGTTGCTGAAGGGCGTTAAGCAGCAACGCAGCCCGCGGTTTCGCGTCATTGCCCAAGAAACCATGGATCGTTTGCCGAATTTAGAAGTGTTTTATGCCGCGCGCGTCCCGTTTGTACCGCTCCAGTTGGGCCATTTGACCGATTTGCTGTTGGAACGGCGAGAAAAGGTTCAGGCTCGTTTTGGCGAGAGGTTAACCGAGATGTTGGGCCGTTTTACGCTTAATTTTTGGACGCAAAAGTTGTATTCCGACGAGGCCGGGTTGTTGCGCCTTTGGCTTAAGTACGCGCTCTATTATGCATGCCTGCGCTTTTTGAGTTTTAACCACCCGCGTTTCGAGGCCGCCGCGACCGTCGCCGACGAGGCCGAGGCGCAAGCAGCCTGTGACTTGGCCTTTGTGGACATGGTCCAGGGATTTATGCGCGCTTTTGATCACGACACCCCGTTGGTGGGCCAAATTTTAGATCAATTTCCCGAGCAGGGTTTGACGACCCTGCTCGATCTGGAAGGGCTGCTGCTTTATTAACCCGAAAAGGCGCGAATGATCTCGCTTCTTGGATGAAAAGTCGCCTCAAAAAGACACCGCCGGCGTTTGGCCGATGTAGGTTTGTTGTTCCAAGGTTTCCAGGGTGAAGTGGGCCACGTCGGCGCGGGAGATTTGCAGGTTGAGGCGGCGTTTGGTGCTGTCGAAGCCATGTTGGTAGCGGCCGGTCATGGGGCCGTCGGTGTAGGCGCTTGGGCGAATCAGGGTCCAATCAAGGTCGCTGCTTTGCACCGCGGTTTCCTGGGCGACGTGGTCGGCGAAAGCGTTGCGCAGCAACATACCGAACATAATGTATTTCCAGTAAAAATTGAGGTGCACCTTGCTGTCACCGACGCCGAGGGTGGAGAGACAAACCAGGCGACGGATGTTGTGACGCTGCATGGCCGCAATGATGTTGTTGGTCCCCGGTGCGCGTAACCCGCCTTTTAAGCCCGCGCCGAGGGCGCAGATAACGGCATCGTGACCGGCGACCGCGGCCGCGACTGCTTTGGGATCGAGCACATCGCCCTGGGCGAAGGACAGCGCTTCGTGATCCATGGCCATGTTTTGTGGGTTGCGTGAAAAAGCCGTAACGCGATGCCCGCGCGCCAAAACCTGATTCACAATTTCACGACCAACCGTACCCGTAGCACCAAAAACAACAACATTCATGACAGCCTCCAAGCTTTTAAGTTTACACCGTGTCAAGAGGTGTAAAGCTAATATAAACCTCTGTTGACACTGTGTCAAGTTTGGCGCAAAAAAAAATCCTAAACAAAGAAAAACCGGAGCGCTTCACATCGTGTTGTGAAGCGCTCCGGCTTTGCAGGAAGCAGTGTTTTGTCTCTTTAAAATAAGGGAGTTAGCCCTGGCCGAAAGAAGCGCCCCCTCCCGTCAAATAGCTTTCTTCTTCTTCGCTGGGGGTGCGGCCCAGTACCTTGTTGCGGTGGGGATACCGGCCGAAGCGCGCGATGATCTCCGCGTGTTGTACCGCGAAGTCATAGAAATTTTTGAACTCCGCCGCCCGTGGGTGGTCCGTTTGTTCGCGGCGCAATTTGTTGAACAATGCCAGCGAGTCCCGTTGGGCTTCCTGTGACTCGGCGTGTTCCAGCGGCATGTAGAAAAAAGTTCGGTGTACGGGGCTCATCTGCTGATCGTAACCCCGTTCCACCGCCTGACGGGCCAGAGCCAGGGCGCGGTTGTCCGCCGCGAAGGCCTGCGCTGTGCCGCGGTAGATGTTGCGGGTGAACTGGTCCAGCAAAATGATCGTGGCCAGGTGAGATTCCGCCGTGTCCGCCACCGGACGGGTGCCCGCCATCGCTTCTTCCACCGCTGTTCCGAATTGGGCGCGAATCGTTTCGTCCGTCTCCGCGCCGCTGCTCCACCATAATTTGGCCTGTTCCGGCGCGGGCCATCCCGCTTCATCACAGGGTCCGAACCAAAAATCCAAAATCGCCTGATCGTCCATGGCGACCTCCTCGTGGGTTTTCACTTAAGAAGCGCGAAAATCACCGCGAGTTATCGCGCTTCTTAGGTTCCATCCAAAAGTATAGACGAAATCGGTTACCTGGGGTTTTCCTGCCTTTTTCACCGTAATGTGACAATTTCGCTAGAATAGGGGGGTTCTCACTTTGCCGGCTGGAGGCGCCCTTGGTTGACCCTGCGCAGAAACACTTGGTCATTGTTGGTGGCGGTTTTGCGGGACTTTATGCCGCGAAACATCTGAAAAACACGAATCTTCGCATAACCCTGATTGATCGACGCAATTTTCACCTTTTCCAACCCCTGCTGTACCAAGTCGCCACCGGCGGCCTTTCACCCGGCGATATCGCTTACCCGTTGCGGGCCGTGCTCAAAGGCAATCCGCGCGCCCATGTCATCCAAGACAAAGTCGTGGATGTGTTGCCCGACCAAAAACGGGTGGTTCTGCGGGAGGGCGGTGAGCTTTCCTTCGATTACCTACTCCTCGCCACCGGGGTGCGCCACCAATATTTCGGTAACGAACACTGGAGTGACGCGGCGCCCGGGCTGAAAACCATCGAAGACGCGCTGGAAGTGCGCCGTCGCATTTTGTCCGCTTTTGAAGAAGCGGAGCGCACCGAGGACCCGGAACGCCGCAAGTACCTGCTGCGTTTTGTGATTGTCGGCGCCGGGCCGACCGGTGTCGAGCTGGCCGGCGCCCTCGGCGAACTGGCACACTACACCATGCGCCGGAATTTCCGAACCATCGATCCCGCCGACGCCGAGGTGATCCTGGTTGAAGGGAGCGATCGTGTGTTGCCGCCTTATGCACCGGTGCTCAGCGCCAAGGCCCAGCGCGCCTTGGAGAAGCTGGGCGTGACCGTGATGAGTGGCACGCGCGTGACCGATATCAGCAGCAACACCATTACCTTGCAACGGGGTGACGGTGAGCCGGAATCCCTGGCTGCAGGTACGGTGTTGTGGGCGGCCGGTGTGAAAGCGACCGCGTTCGGACGGCGCGTGGCCGAACAGACCGGTGCCGAAACGGATCGGGCCGGCCGCATCAAGGTCACCCCCGAACTCACCATCCCCGGCCATCCTTATATATATGTATTGGGTGATCTGGCCCATATCGAACAAAAAAACGGCAACCTGGTACCGGGTGTTGCGCCCGCCGCGATGCAGATGGGCAAATATGCGGCCAAAGCCGTGGCCGCCCGACTGGCGGGCAAGGAACCGGCGCCGTTCCGCTATTTCGACAAAGGGTCGATGGCGGTGATCGGACGCAACGCGGCCATTGCCCAAATCGCCAACTTAAAGCTGAGCGGTTTTCCCGCTTGGATGATTTGGGCCTTTATTCACATCCATTTTCTGATTGAGTTCGGCAACAAAATGGTGGTGTCGATGCAGTGGGGCTGGAACTACTTCACCCGAAAACGCGGGGCACGCCTGATCACGGGCAAGTTCACCCCCAACCCCGATTAAACCGGTCCGTGGGGAAAGGGGGTGCAACACCCTTTCCCCGGTTTTTAGTCGGTCCTCGCTGCTCTAAAGTGCATCCGCCCAAATCGTGTTCATCCAGGCGGCGAACACCGGCATATCAACCAGATAGGCTTTTTCCTGTTCGTCCTTGTAAACGCCGATTTCCTCACGGGGATGGACCATGCGTTTGCTTTGATAGCGAAGTTGGTGGGCGGAAAAAGGGATTTTTTTACAGACCTCGGCCAAGCTGAAGACACCCGGCTGTTGGAGCAACTCGTTGGCGGTCCAGTCCGGGTTAACCGGGGTCACGGTGTTACGCAATTCGTGCGTGTAGTAATCACGGAAAATCTTCATGCGCACCATCCAGTGAGACCAAATCTTGCGGATACCGATTTCCTGCCAGGGATCGCTGCCTGACGCCAACAAAGCATTGAACTTCTTTTTGACGCGGTTGGTCTCGAAATCGAGATGCTCCGTTAAATCTTTAAGGTAGAAAACCGCGTTTTGATTCAATAAATCCGCGGCACTCCAAGCTGGGTCTACTTGCATAAGTTGTGTTTCATCGCATTCGAATACTTGGTGCATAAATGTCTCCTCTAGTCCATAAGTCACGGTGTGGGATAAGTTGCTCTATTTGAAAAAGAAGCTTCTGGAATGAAAATGAATCATCGTCCGTGTGTTTGATCATCGGTTTTGTGTGTGGCAGCGTCATTCGGTCGTGGGATCTCCAGTGTCCCAAGAGGTCGGGATCGCCGGGGCGCATAGGGGAAGCCCTGAATCACGCGGATAAAATTTCGAGCAAGGTCGTTGGTTTACCTAGGTGTGGCTGTTTACTTTTCATCCCTTATTGCGAAAAACACCGAGTCGCTTAGCTCAGGGGTTGGCTTGAAAAGTGATACGCGTCACATTTTTGTGACAAGGGGGAATCTTGAACTTGCGGTTTGTTTTTGGGAAACCGTTTGTCTTATCAACGGTTTGCCGTAAAATGGGAGCATCTTTTTGCGACAAACCCATTTTCGGGGAATTCAAAGAATCGGAATCCCTGTGGCAGGGCTGCTTCTTTCGGTTGTTTTTTGGCCTGCTCGACCACCTAAGGATTAACCCCAGGCGGCTTTTCTGCCGAGAAGTTCTCTAATCCCCCGTTTCCCGTTAACCTGCTTTTCGACTTTGACCGGAGCCTTTTTTCTCTTGGAAACCAACCAGCGCATCCTCATCGTGGACGATAACGAATCCATTCATGCCGACTTTAAGAAGGCACTGGGCGGCCATGCGGTCAGCAGTGCGATTGAGGAACTGGATGCCTTTGAGGCGGAGTTGTTCGGTATCGAACCGCGCGCCAAGGGCCCGAGTTACACCATTTCTTCGGCGATGCAGGGTAAAGAGGGTTACGAAAAGGCCCTGGCCGCCGCGGGCACGGATGAACCCTTCGCGTTGGCGTTTGTCGATGTGCGCATGCCGCCCGGATGGGACGGGATCCAAACCGCCAGTCGCATGCTCCAAGAAATCGATAATTTAGAGATCGTGTTGTGTTCGGCTTTCTCCGATTACTCCTGGGATGAAATCACCAAAATCCTCGGCAACGATGACCGCGTTTTGTTCCTGCGCAAACCGTTTGACCCGGTTGAGGTCAAACAAATGGCGCTGGCATTGACGCGCAAGTGGGTGTTGCGGGCCGAAAGCCGGATTCGCACCGCCGAGCTGGAATCGTCACGCCTGATGGCCGAGGCCGCCTCCCGTGAAAAAAGTGAATTTCTCTCCAACATGAGCCACGAGATCCGCACCCCGCTCAATGGTGTGATCGGGATGGCCAACCTCTTGTCACAAACCTCCATGACCGCCGAGCAAAGGGATTACGTCAAAGCCATTGCCTACAGTGCCGACGTCCTGTTGGAACTGATTAACGACATCCTCGATTTTTCCAAAATTGAAGCCGGCAAGGTGGTTTTGGAAAAGGTGACCTTTGACCTGCGCACCACCATTGAGGACATTTGCCGGTTGTTTAAGTTCAAATTCGACGAAGCCAAGCTGTCTTTATCTTATTCGCTCGCGCCCGGTGTACCCCGTTGGGTGGAAGGCGACCCCACGCGAATTCGCCAAATTCTGCTGAACTACTTGTCCAATGCGCTGAAATTTACCTCGGAAGGCGGCGTTAAGTTAACCGTGGCGCCCGCTGAGGACGCGGCCGCCGCGGATGGTCGGCTGCTGGTGAAATTCGCCGTGACCGATACCGGGATCGGCATTTCCAAGCAGGGCATGGACAAACTGTTCCGCACCTTTAGCCAGGTTGATGCGTCCACCACGCGCAAGTACGGTGGCACCGGTTTGGGGCTGGCCATTTCGCGCAAGCTGGCCCTGTTGATGGGGGGTGATGTCGGCGTAGAGAGCGAAATCTCCCGGGGTTCTATCTTTTGGTTTTCCGCGAGCTTGCGCGAGGTGAAGGCGCCGCCCATTGCGCCAAAGGACGACAGCGCGAATTTTGACGGATTCCCCGCCTTGTTGTGTGAGCACCGCGAGGGCAATTTGGCCGATTTCCGCGGCCTCCTCATGAAACTCGGCGTTGTGCCCATCACCGTGCTGGGTACCAAAATGATTCCCGACCAATTGGAACACCACCACAAGGCGGGGCGGCCGATTGAAATTTTGGTCGTGGATTACAGCTTCACCAAGGCCGACCACGACCTGATCACCGGTTTGGTCGAAAAACATCCCTCCGCCGCTCGGTTGATGCGGCTTGCGCTGGCGACCGATGCCGAGCCCGGGTTTGCCCAATCCGTGGCCCGTTCCGGCTTTGACGCTTTCCTCAGTTTACCCGTCGATGAAGAAACCTTGCGTCAGTGTTTGGTGGGGATGTTGCGCAACCGCCGCCGCCGCGGCGCCGAGGCGGCGTGGAAACCTGAAAAGCTGATTACCAAACACAGTTTGCGCGAGGACAAGGACAACGTGCGCATTTTGTTGGCCGAGGACAATCGCGTTAACCAGAAAGTGGTGGTTCACATGTTGCGCAAGGCCGGCATGGCCTGCGATGTCGCCGAAAACGGATTGGAAGTGCTGGAGGCCTTGGGCGAACAGCAATACGACCTCATCTTAATGGATTGCCAAATGCCGGAGATGGACGGTTTTCAAGCGACCCAAGCCGTGCGCGAGCAGGAGCGCGACGGTGACCGCCCGCGCATTCCCATTGTCGCGCTTACCGCCAACGCCATCAAAGGGGACCGCGAGCGGTGTTTGTCCGTGGGGATGGACGACTATCTCACCAAACCCGTGCGCCAGAAAAACCTGCTCCAAGCGATCGAGCAGTGGTTGCCGCGTCTGCAGGAATGACCGTGGCGGGGGAGCCCACCAAAGCGCACAAAAGCACCCGCGTTTGTCCTGGTCGAACCGCGTTTACTTCCCGGCGCGTCGGGCCTGCCGGTCCTGCCGAACTTCCCCGCGTTTCGCACCCCGCCGACACCGGTTATCTTTTTGCCCATTGCCCGCCGCGACAGCTTTCTCCGTGTCTTTGATTATCGAGTCTTCACAAATAGCGAATATTCGCATTTTATGGGCAACTTTTTGATATACTATGCACTTATCCAAATTTTCTGAAAACCCCACAATCCCATTGACTGTCACGTCAAGAATGGTTAGCCTCCGTCCATTCAGCGCTACTTTTGTGACAGAAATGGAAGGAGGAGCGGACTTATGCCCTTTACAGCGAACCCGAACGATATCGATCCGGAAGAAACGCGGGAATGGGAGGAGTCACTGCAAGCGGTACTCGACCAGGACGGCCCGGAACGGGCCCATTTCCTACTGGAAACCCTGATTGATCGGGCACGGCGACGCGGCGCCCACTTGCCCTACAAAGCAACCACGGCCTACGTCAACACCATTCCCCCCCACATGGAAGCCAAGCTCCCGGGCGACGCCGCCATGGAAAAACGCATCCGCGATATTATTCGCTGGAACGCCATGGCCATCGTCGTCGGCGCCAACCGCGCGGAAGACGGGCTCGGCGGCCACATTGCCAGTTTCGCCTCTTCCGCCACCCTCTACGATGTGGGTTTCAACTACTTTTGGCACGCGCCCACCGAAGAACACGGCGGCGACATGGTGTTTATCCAAGGCCACTCCTCGCCCGGCATTTACGCGCGCGCCTACCTCGAGGGCCGTCTCAGCGAGGACGACCTGCGCCGCTTCCGCCAAGAAGTGAAACCCGGCGGTCTTTCCTCCTACCCACACCCTTGGCTGATGCCCGGCTTCTGGCAGTTCCCCACCGTTTCCATGGGGCTCGGTCCGATCATGGCCATCTACCAAGCGCGTTTCATGCAGTACATGCGCAACCGCGGTTTGATCCAATCCGAGGGCCGCAAGGTCTGGGCCTTTATGGGCGACGGTGAAATGGACGAACCGGAAAGCCTCGGCGCCATTTCGTTGGCCGGTCGCGAGAAGCTCGACAACCTGATTTTTGTCGTGAACTGCAACCTTCAGCGGTTGGACGGCCCGGTACGCGGCAACGGTTCCATCATCCAAGAGCTGGAAGGCGTGTTCCGCGGCGCAGGCTGGAATGTCCTTAAGGTGATCTGGGGTTCCAACTGGGATCCGCTGCTCGCCAAGGACCAGACCGGCTTGCTGGCGCGGCGTATGGAAGAAGCCGTCGACGGCGAATACCAAGCGTACAAAGCCTCCGGCAGCGGCGCCTACGTGCGCAAACACTTTTTCGGCAAATACCCCGAGCTGGAAGAGATGGTCGCCAAAATGAGTGACGAACAAATTTGGGACCTGACCCGCGGCGGGCACGACCCCCACAAGGTTTACGCCGCCTATGCCGCCGCCATGCAGAGCGACGGCCGACCCACCGTGATCCTCGCCAAAACCGTCAAAGGTTACGGCATGGGTGAAGCCGGCGAAGGCCAGAACATCAGCCACCAGCAGAAAAAAATGGGCGAACACGCGTTGCGTCAGTACCGCGACAACAACCACATCCCCGTCAGCGACGCGGATCTGGAGAAAACGCCTTTTTACAAACCCGAGGAAGACAGCGAGGAGATCAAGTACCTCAAGGCGCGCCGCGAGGCTTTGGGCGGGTACCTGCCCAAGCGCAACACCGAGGCGCCCAAGCTCCCCATTCCCGAACTCGGCGCCTTTAAAACCCTGCTGCAGGGCAGCGGCAAACGCGACATCTCGACTACCATGGCCTTTGTGCGCTTTTTGACCGTGTTGACCCGCGATAAAAACCTCAAGCAGCATCTGGTGCCGATCATTCCCGACGAGGCGCGCACCTTCGGTATGGAAGGCATGTTCCGCCAACTCGGTATTTACTCGCCGTTCGGCCAGCTCTACACGCCGGTGGATGAAGGGCAAATCGCGCCCTACATCGAAAAAACCGACGGCCAGATTTTGGAGGAAGGGATCAACGAGGCCGGCGCCACCAGTTCTTGGATCGCCGCCGGCACCGCCTACGCCAACCACGGCGTACCCATGATTCCCTTCTACATCTTCTACTCGATGTTTGGCTTCCAGCGCGTCGGCGACCTGATCTGGGCCGCCGGCGACATGCAGGCACGCGGCTTCTTGATCGGCGGCACCTCCGGGCGCACCACGCTCAACGGCGAGGGCCTGCAACACCAGGACGGCCACAGCCATCTGCAGGCCGCCACCGTGCCCAACTGCGTGTCCTACGATCCCACCTATTCCTTCGAACTGGCGGTGATTCTGCAAGACGGCTTGCGCCGCATGTACGCCGAGCAGGAGAACGTGTTTTACTACGTCACCACCATGAACGAAAACTACCACCATCCCGCCATGCCGGAAGGTGCCGAGGAAGGCATTCGCAAAGGGATTTACCGCCTGAAGCAAGGTGGCGAGGGGTCCTTGCGGGCCGCGCTGCTCGGTTCCGGCACCATCCTGCGCGAGGCCGAGCAGGCCGCCGAGATCCTGGCCACCCACTACAGTGTGGCCACCGACATCTACAGCGTGACCAGCTACAACGAACTGCGTCGTGACGGCTTGGCTTGTGAGCGCTGGAACCGTCTGCACCCCGAGGCCGAGGCCAAGGTTCCTTACCTGGCTCAGGTTTTGGCTGGCTTCGAGGGGCCCGTTATTTCGGCGACCGATTACATGAAGTCCTACTCCGACCAAATCCGGCCTTTTGTTCAGCAACCCTTCGTGGCGCTGGGCACCGACGGTTTCGGTCGTTCCGACACGCGCCGCGCCCTGCGCGATCACTTCGAGGTCGACCACCGCCACATCGTCGTCGCCACGCTGAAAGCATTGGCTGACAACGATAAAATCGAGCCGAGCCGCGTCAGCGACGCGATTCAACAGTTTGGCATCGACCCCGACACGCCGGACCCCCAATACGCCTAAACCGCGACCGCCCCGTGTCCGTGCCCTGTGCATGGGCCTGTGGCGGCGTCTTTGCGTCCGGTTCTGAATGGATAGCCCGAGGGAGGAGGTTTCCGTGGCAAACCAGCATGAGGTTCGTGTTCCCGATATTGGTGATTTTAGTGAAGTAGATGTGGTCGAGGTCTTGGCCGCGGTCGGTGACCTGGTTGCCGTCGATGATCCGTTGATTACGCTCGAAACCGACAAAGCCTCGATGGAAGTGGTAGCCGACGTTGCCGGCAAAATCACCGCCTTTAACGTTGAAGCCGGCGGCACCGTTTCCGAGGGCGCCGTTGTGGCCGTGATTGAAGCGGCTGAACCGGCGGAGGAGACCACCGAAGCTGCCGAGGCCGAGGCCCCGGCAGCATCCAAAAAAGAAGCCGCGCAAGCGCCCAACCCGAAACCCGAACCGGCACCTGAGCCCAAGCCCGCGGCGAGCCCCGCACCCGCCACCGCGGCGAAACCCGACGCCGTAAGTGAACGGGACGCGTTCCAAGCCGATCCCGGATCCATGCCCTACGCCTCGCCGTCCGTGCGCAAGTTCGCCCGTGAGTTGGGTGTCGACCTGACCCACGTCAAAGGCAGCGGCCGCAAAGGGCGCATCGTGCAGGACGACGTCAAAAGTTTCGTGAAGCAGGCCATGGCCGGCACGCCCGCGCCCGCCGCGGCGCCTTCCGGTTCCGGCATTCCCCCTGTTCCCGCCGTCGACTTCAGCAAGTTCGGTGAAATCGAAGAGGTGAAACTCAGCCGCATCCGCAAGGTCAGTGCCGCCAACCTGCACCGCAGTTGGTTGAACGTGCCCCACGTGACCCAACACGAGGACGCCGACATTACCGACATGGAGGCCTTCCGCAAGGCCCACGGTGACGAGGCCAAAAAGCAGGGCTTCAAACTGACGCCGATTGTGTTCATCATGAAAGCCGTCGTCGCCGCCTTGCAAAAGTACCCCGATTTCAACAGCTCGCTCAGTCCCGACGGCGAGGCGCTGATTCGCAAAAAGTACTTCCACATCGGTATTGCCGTGGACACGCCCAACGGTCTGGTCGTGCCCGTCATTCGCGATTGCGACCAAAAAAGCCTGTTCCAACTGGCCAAAGAGTTGGGTGAGGTGAGTGGCCGCATGCGCGAGGGCAAAATCAAACCCGCCGATTTGCAGGGCGCCTGTTTCACCATCTCCAGCCTGGGCGGCATCGGCGGCACCGCGTTTACGCCGATTGTCAACGCGCCCGAGGTCGCCATCCTCGGCCTGTCGCGTTCCAGCCTGAAACCCGTTTGGCAAGACGACGCGTTTGTGCCGCGTTTGATGTTGCCGCTGTCGTTGTCCTACGACCACCGCGTCATTGACGGTGCCGCCGCGGCCCGTTTCACCGCGTACTTGGCCCACGTGCTCGGCGACTTGCGTCGCCTCTTGTTGTAGGGGGCGCCGCATGAGTAACCGTGTTGAAGTAACCGTGCCCGATCTGGGCGATTTCAAAGACGTGGATGTTGTCGAGGTGCTGGTCGCCGTGGGTGACACCGTTGCCGAGGGTGATTCACTGTTGGGTCTAGAAACCGATAAAGCGTCGATGGAAGTGGCCGCCACCGCCGACGGGGTGATCGCCGAAATCAAAGTCGAAGCAGGCGGCGTCGTGAACGAGGGCGAGGTGATCGCCGTCATTGAAGCGAGCGCCGCGGCAAAAACCGAACCGGCCCCCGCGTCAAGCGCCCAAACGGCCCCCGCGGCAAGTCCCGAGGCAATCCCTGCCGCGGCTTCCGCCGAGGTCGAGGTGGTTGTGCCCGATTTGGGTGATTTTAAGGATGTGGACGTCGTTGAGATCCTGGTGGCCGAGGGCGATCAGGTCAACGAGGGCGATTCATTGATTTCGCTGGAAACCGACAAAGCTTCCATGGAAATCGCCGCCACCGCGAGCGGTACCGTCACCTCGCTCAAGGTCGAAGCCGGCGGCACCGTGAACCAAGGTGATGTGGTTGCCGTTTTGGCCACCACCTCGGGAGGTGCCGCCGATGCCGCGCCTGCCGCCGAATCGAAATCCGCGGCGCCGAGCGCTGAATCGAAACCCGCGGCACCGAGCGCACCCGCGCGTGGCGCCAAACCCGATGCCGCGCCTGTCGCTGCACCCGAGGGTGACTTCGATTACGAGGTGATGGTGCTCGGCTCCGGGCCCGGTGGGTACACCGCCGCCTTCCGCGCCGCCGACCTCGGTCTCAAAACCCTGCTCGTCGAAAAAGACAAAAGCCTGGGCGGCGTGTGCCTCAACGTGGGCTGTATCCCGTCCAAAGCTTTGCTGCACAGCGCACGTGTCATCGACGAAGCCGCCCACATGAGCGAGCACGGCATTGTCTTTGGCACCCCGGAAATCCAAATCGACAAACTGCGCGACTGGAAAGATTCCGTCGTTGGCAAACTAACCGGCGGCATCCGCCAGCTTGCCAAAGCGCGTAAGGTCGAGGTCGCCCAGGGGACCGGTACCTTCATCGACCCGCACCGCATCCGCGTTGAAGGCGAAGAAGGTACCAAGGAATACAGCTTCCGTTACGCCGTCATCGCCGCCGGCTCTCGCCCCGTGCGCATTCCCGGCTTTCCCTACGAAGATTCGCGCTTG
The DNA here is from genome assembly GCF_017377855.1 of Acanthopleuribacter pedis. GTDB lineage: Bacteria > Acidobacteriota > Holophagae > Acanthopleuribacterales > Acanthopleuribacteraceae > Acanthopleuribacter > Acanthopleuribacter pedis. The sequence continues at coordinate 3,951 of NZ_JAFREP010000027.1, read as the reverse complement.
ATGGATTCCACCGGCGCCTTGGAAATGGCCGATATTCCCGAGCGTTTGCTGGTTATCGGCGGCGGCATCATCGGTTTGGAGCTGGGCACCGTCTACGAGGCCTTGGGCAGCAAGGTCACCGTGGTTGAGCTGATGGACCGCTTGATGGTGGGGGCCGACCGCGACATGGTGCGGCCTTTCGAAAAGCGCATGCGCAAAAAGTTCGAAAACATCTACCTCAACAGCAAGGTCACCGGCATGACCGCCAAAGACGACGGCTTGCACGTCACCTTCGAGGGCAAAGAAGCCCCGGACGAGGCCGTCTTCGACCGCGTCTTGCTCTCCGTCGGCCGTTCGCCCAACGGCAAACTGATCGGCGCCGAACAGGCCGGCGTGGCCGTGGACGAGCGTGGTTTTATCGCCGTCGACAACCAACAACGCACCAACGTTCCGCACATCTTCGCTATCGGCGACATCGTCGGCCAACCCATGCTGGCCCACAAGGCCACCCACGAGGGCAAGGTTGCCGCGGAGGTCTGCGCGGGTCACAAAAGTTTCTTCGATGCGCGCGTCATCCCCAGCGTGGCCTACACCGACCCCGAGGTTGCTTGGGTCGGCGTCACCGAGGAGCAAGCCAAGGAACAAGGCATCGACTACGGCAAAGGCAGCTTCCCTTGGGCCGCCAGCGGCCGATCCTTGGCCATGGGTCGCAGCGAGGGCATGACCAAAATGCTGTTCGACAAAAAGTCGGGCCGCATCATCGGCGCCGCCGCGGTCGGCACCAACGCGGGTGAACTCATCGCGGAAGCGGGCCTGGCCATCGAAATGGGCTGCGACGCCGAGGACATCGGCCTGACCGTTCACGCGCACCCAACCCTCAGCGAAACCATGGCATTCGCGGCCGAGGTCTTCGAGGGCACCATCACCGACCTCTACATCCCGAAAAAGAAAAAGTAGCCCAATGGGCCAAAACCAACCAAGGGCCGGTGTCCGCCAAAAAAGGCGGGCCCGGTCCTTTGGGGTAGACCCACCCCATAGCTTCACGGATGATCTCACCACGTTTTATGGAACCTCCCTAGAGCCGTTTGTGGCGGAACCATCGCTGGGTGAGTCGATCTATGGCCATGTGCGGTAAAGAGCGTATCACCGCGCAGATGAATTTCCAGAGGGCACGGCGTGCGCCGAGTGCGATCACCCAGTGTTCATGCAGTTCACACAAATCGTCGTAGGCATACTCTCCCAAAGCCAGGAGACAGCAGGAGTTCCAATGATGGGTCAGGAACCTGTGCGAGGAGGCGCGCTGAGGGCGGTAAGAACGCCCGGCGGCCTGTATCAAATAGTGTTTCGTGGAATCAGAGAGGTCGTTAATCGTGATTTTTGCATCGGCATTCAGGGTTTTCGCATCCGTAACTAGGAAAATTTTATTTGGCAAGGTCTCCATTGGTTCTTCCCCTATCTCTCCCCTCAAGAAGCGTTGAAAGTCGGGCCGGAATTTCCCGAGATCATGGAGAACCAACAAGGCTTTCGTGTCACCGGGCGAGTCTTCCTGGTCAATAAAAGTCTGGTCCATTTTGCCTCCTAGGGTGCGCCTGCAAGCAACGCTGCGAGATCGGTGAGCGACCCGCCGAGGTAGAGCACGAGCAGCGCCCCAAGTAGCAGGATGGTCGTGCGACCCTTGATGGAGATTTCGATGGCGTCGTGCTCGTCTTTCATGACTGTCTCCTGCGCATGTCTTCATCCTCCATAAGCCTGTCTAGCAACGAGACTACGATTTTTTGACCTGGCAGCTTATGCTGGGCCCCTTGCAACACCATAAGGCGAAGGGCTTGCCAATGGCGACGCCACCAGCGCTGCATGTGGGTTTGCACGATATGCGGAATGCTGCAGATGACCGCTCCGGCAAATTTCCAGCGGGCACGGCGTGCGCCCAGCGACACTTCCCATACATCACGGACGTCAAGTAAATCGTAATAGGCGTCATCCCCCAGTAGGCGCATGTACCACGAAGCACCATATGTGATTGGGGTGACTTCGGTTTGGACCCACTTAGCTTGAGCTTTTTCTGGTTGGCTGGTTTCTATCGAGTCGGCTTCCTCCTGTGGGGCAGAATCCTCCGGCGAAAATGCTTTACTGAGATCGTTCCTTTTGATCCAATTCTCGGGCGAGTCCACATCCAAGGAATCGAGAAGGTCTTTCATCCGGTTGTCCAGGAGCCCCCAACCAGCCTGGCCACATAAAGGCATTTCAATAGGAGCCCTGGAGGATTTTACGGGTAGTTCGTCCATTGGCGCCAGGTTGCTTTTGACCATTTCGGGAGGAGCCACATTCCCATCAAAGGCAAGTTTCCACAATTTCTCCGCCAACACCAATTTCCTGAGCAGTTCGGAAGGTGCTGCCTGGTCCTCTGAATCATGATCGGTGACTTTATCCTCAAACTCACTCACACCACACCCCCGCGAGTCGACCCCATTGCCAGGCATTCAGTGCAAGCCCGCCGCCGGACAGACCGAGGGAGGTGTCCATGCGCCGGCGCATGGCGCGGACGCCGTTCAGCGCGGTGATGCCGGTGCCGGTGAGGCGGTAGAATTTTTTGCGGCGACCGCGACGTTTGGGCTCGGGTGGGCCTTCTTTGGGATCGAGGTAGCCTTTGGCTTCCAGACGGCCCAGGGTTTTGTAGATCGCCCCCATGGACAGGCTGGACTGCTTCCACTCTTCCAGCTTGGTATAGATGGTGGCCCCGTAAGCGTTGTCGCCGTTGGCGTAGACCGCCATTAAGACAGCTTCTTCAAAACTGCCGAGAGTCGAGTCCATCATGTCTCCTCTTTAAATATGACAATGTCGTTTTAATCAATATGGTGACATTGTCGGAAAAAAGCAAACGCCGAACAGTAAAAAAACGAAATTGTCGGGATAAACTGCAAGAGCCATCATCACGCTTTGCTGCGACAGGGGTAACCGGGCTAGTTGGGGATGTTTGTCGATGGGTTTAAGGGGCATATGTGGGGACAGGTATCTGTAAAACGTTGATTCCGAAAGGGATGCTCCGGCGCGCCTTCAGCGCGCAGGTCGGGGCGGGTTAAAACCCAGCGTAGGCCAAAGGCACGCTGCGCGCCTTTGGCCTACGCTGGGCTGAAATCCGGCAGGGCTTCACCCTGCCACCGGTAACCGGGCTAGCGTCCCACGACCGGCTTTGAGATCGACGAGGGCGTGCAGGGTGCAAGGCGTTTTCCAAAAATCGGCGCAGACCGGTAGGAACGGCGGCGAATCCACCGCGCCGCAATAGTGGGCACAATCCGGGTGGGACGCCGGCGTGGGAACCGGTGGCACGGCAACGCCGTGCAGGATTTCAGCCCTGGGCGCGGACCCGGCGCGAAGCAGACGGGTGCGCACCCAGGGTTAGCATCGATAGTTCGAGGTACGCTGAAGGCGTACAGGAGCCAGGCAAACAGGGGAAACGGTGGGGAAACGGGGGGACAGGTAACTGTAAAATGTTGATTCCGCGAGGGATGCTCCGGCGCGGCTTCAGCGCGCGGGCCGGGGTGGGTTTAAACCCAGCGTTGGCCAAAGGTCTGCTGCGCGCCTTTGGCCAACGCTGGGCTGAAATCCGGCAGGGCTTCACCCTGCCACCGGTAACCGGGCTAGCGTCCCACGACCGGCTTTGAGATCGACGGGGGCGTGCAGGGTGCAAGGCGTTTTCCAAAAATCGGCGCAGACCGGTAGGAACGGCGGCGAATCCACCGCGCCGCAATAATGGGCACAATCCGGGGGGGCATCGGCGAATCCACCGCGCCGCAATAATGCGCACAATCCGGGGGGGCATCGGCGAATCCACCGCGCCGCAATAATGGGCACAATCCGGGTGGGACGCCGGCGTGGGAACCGGTGGCACGGCAACGCCGTGCAGGATTTCAGCCCTGGGCGCGGACCCGGCGCGAAGCAGACGGGTGCGCACCCAGGGTTAGCATCGATAGT
>NZ_JAFREP010000026.1 GCF_017377855.1 Acanthopleuribacter pedis | reverse complement strand
TGACCAACTTCGAGGGTGAAACCACCCAATTCGCGTGGCACGAGGCCGACCGCCGCGTCGACATCACCGGCCCGGACAACAGCAACAGCCGCCTCTACTACGACGCCGACGGTCAGTTCGAGGCCCTAACCGTCCAAAAACCCGACGGAAGCTACGCCGTGCAAAACGCCGTCCTGCGCGACGCCCACAACCGCGTGCAAGCCGTCCACACGCCGACCCGCACCACCCGGTTCCACTACGACGGCCTCAACCTGAGCAACATCATCGATACCGAGGGCCGCCGCATCCACTACGCCGAGTACGACGAAGCCGGTCGCCCGCTGCGTTTGACGGTGGAACGCGGCACCCAAAAACAAGCCGACCTGGCGGTTGCGTACCACAACAACGGGCAGCCGCGTTGCATCACCCTGCGGCCCAGCGCCGGTCACCCGGAGCGCTTCCATTTCAACGCCTTGGGTGACCTGATCCGCCACGAACGACCCCACCGCGCCGCATCCGAGGTGCAGTTCAATGCCTGGGGCGCGCCGCAATCGCTGACCTACGACGCCGGCAACGGCCCCGAAACCCACGTCCTCTTCGCCGAGGGCGATAACCGCGCCCTGCAGTTCCCCAACCAGGTATTTGCCGAGGTCGACACCCAAGGCCGGGTTACCACCCTGGGTTACCCCGGCCTCGCACCCAAAACCACCGACTACGACGCCGAAAGCCGGCCCGTGGTCATCAGCGAGGGCAACCACCCCGCGCGGCGCATCGCTTGGCGCGACGGCCGCGTCGACTTTCTGATCGCCGAGGCGCCCGTCCATCCCGCTGGCGGCACCCCCATCTCGGAAACCATCACCCCGGCCTACGATGCGACGGGCCGGGTCGTGCAACTAACCCACGCCGACGGCAGCGGCGAACAGTTCGTGTACCCGGCTGGATCCGAGGACCTCACCCGACTTGAAAGCTTCACAGACGCCAACGGGGTGACCCAAAGCTACCGCTATAACCTCAACCGTTTAACCGGCGTTCAGATCGAGGGCGGTCCCAGCCTCAACTATCAATACGACCCCGCCGGCAACCTAACCGAGGTGTCGGTCGCGAACATGCACACACGCTACGAAGGCTGGCAAGAAGGGTTCCCCGCGCAAATGACCTGGGGCGACGGCACCGCCTTCACCGTCACCAAGGAAAACGGCCTGCTCAAAAGCATCAGCAGCACCGACAATTTCGAGCTCAGCCTCGAATACGAAACCGGCGGCAACGGCTTGAGCGAGGATTGCGACCAAGCGGTGAATTATTCCGGCGCCAACCTCACGCGGGTCACCCGCGCCGGCCCGGACCTGCGCGAAACGCTGGTACCAAGCTACAACCCCAACCACACCTTGGGCGAGGTGCGGGTGGAGCGCGAGATCGCGGACACGAGCAACGGCCCCCAAAAAGCGCCGGAGACCTTGTCCTTCACCGAAAGCTACGGCAACGGCGACAAACAATTGCTCACCCAACTGACGCTGGTCCTCCACGACCAACCCAGCCCCTCGGGAAGCGACGGTTTGATGGACATCCAACTGCGCGGCCGAAGCACGGTCCAGGGTGAGGGCGGCCGCATCGCACAACAAACCAGCGAGGCACCGCGCGCCTTAGTTCAACCGGCCGACCCGGAAACCACGCACCAAGTCGATTGGACCTACCAACCGGAGAACGGCAACCTGACCCAGGTCGACGCCGTCTCAACCAACAAGCAGCGCGGCCGTTACGAATGGGACGGATTCCGCCGCTTGCGTGCCATCGAGCGGGCCGACGGCAGCCGCATCGAATACGCCTACGACAGCGGGCACCGCCGCATCCGCGCCGCCACCGAGGGCAACCAAACCCCGCTGATCTTCTCGTACCAAGGTTCAAAACTGATCGCGGTCGGCCGCAAAGAAGGTGACGGGGCGCGCTGGACCCACGCGGTGGCCCACGGCCCCTTCGGCCCAGCCTTCATCGTCGACCTGGAAGACCCAAACAACAGCTACTACCTGTTCAACGACCACCTGGGCACCCCGTTCGCGTACAAGCGGGTCGGCGACGGCAAAGTGTTCTACACCCCAACCAGCCCCTACGGCGAAACCTGGTCGGACCGCTTCGAAGTGGCGGGCGGCGACAACACCGGCCCAGCAAGCAAACGCACAACAACCTACCACCTCGACCAAGGTTTCGAGCAACCCCCGCTCAACGGCTTCGACCAACCCTTCCTCGGCCTAAGCGGCCACATGCGCGACCAAGACACCGGCCTCGTTTATATGCACCACCGCTACTACAGCCCCCAACTCGGCCACTTCCTAAACCCCGACTTCCGCGCCCCCGACATTTACGACCCGAGCACCTTCACCGAATCGTACGCATTCGCTGGCGGCAACCCAATCATATTCTGGGATCCGAATGGTCTTTTTGCAGAGTATTTCGATGGTCGTGTATCGGTTGGTGTAGTACATGGTTTTGCGGAAGTCTTCATAATCAACCCTGGTAAATTTTTCTACGGAGGAACCACAAATGTTATTTACACCATAACAGGAAGTTCTTCCTATAAAAAAGACGCCACCGCCTTTCGTCAATCAGCAGATCAATTGGTTTTAGTTGCTTACGACAAAGGTATTTATGGGATGTTAGAGGATATGTGGAGTGACTTTTCCACTCGGCCCGAACAAGCATTAATTTTATATGAACAAGGAAAAAGTCATAAAGCAGGCCGAGTAGTCGGTAGAACATATGGCGAAACAATGTTGTTGCTCAAAGCCGCTGGAGACATTTCAAACATGGGTCTAGGAGCCATGGTGAACCTGAGAAACTCTGTTTCAATACAGAAGCTACCAACACTTGCGGCAGCAGGGAGACCAGGATTTGCTTTCTCCACCATTCTGAATGATGCAGTTAGTTCAGGAACAGGTTTTGGCGCAAGCGCCGTTGTTGTTGGCCAAGGCTCAAGAGCAGGTATGGGAATAGCGACAGGGGGATTGGGAAGTCAGATCGGCTGGGCAAACTCGCTGCCTCATATTTTGCTAAATTCTATGGTAGACTTAACGGATTATCAGCTAAATGAAGCTGGCGTGAATGAAATTGAAGGCTTAGACGCATCTCAAATTCCTGAGTTTGCTAACCCCTTACCTGGTATGATTCGAAACACAAATGATTTTGAAGAGTTCAAAACTGAGACAAGGACATGGTTCGATCCAAGTAATTTAATCTGGAACATGTCTCAGAGGAAGAAAAGATGGACAGCATTCGAGTGGTACCAGATAGCTAAAAATGAAAACAAGATTCCAGTTATTGGCGACATTCGTGAAGTGAAACTTTTTGTAAATTTACATCCTGAAAAATTTCACAGGTTAAATGTACCTAAATATTGGGACCTTCCTGTTAACGACGCCTGGATGATAGGATTCGTACAAAAAGGAAAACCATTTAGATTGATAAGCGATTTATCAAACATTAACTTCCGATTATCGTTCAACAGAAGACAAGTTTCACCTTTCCCAAGTGTGTACCAGCGTGAACTCGCATTGCTTGAAAAGCTTGGCTATGCATTATACTTACCTAGAAAACCAGGAAGCTCGTCACTCACAGGATGGATGGTCCCTAAAAATTAAAAGTATCACCGAGGGGGGTGTTCAAATGAATAATTTAAAAAAACTCATCGAGGCCAACAAAATACTGGACACACAATGTGTGAATTTTTGTTTCTCCCCATTTGAGAAGCAAAAGTTTGCAAAGATGTCTCATAGTGAATATCTTTCACATCTCCAAATGAGAAACAGCAAACCCGAGCTAGCCTCATGGCTAATATTTTCACAGGAACTAATAAATCTATCAGAAAAACTTAAATCAGTATCATATACTGAGTTCAAATCTATTCAGGGTCAATTTTCTAGAAAAGTAAACGAATTAAACGTCTTATCCTTCATCGAAGAGCTCACGTTAATGGTAAGATCTGACAAAGATCAAGGAACAGTTATAACATGTTTAGAATTAATGTGTTTGATTGAATTCACTAGCTCTTCGCCTCTCGCTATTTCTATTGGTCAAGATTTTGATTATGTTTTAGATTTAGCCTTCACCTCAACAAGTTATGCTGTTGACATGATTTCACCGGCTCTAAAAAGCGAAGCTACACGAATAATCAATGAGTGCCGCGAAATGTCAATGTAAGCTAGACCTTAGCCGAAAAGGCATAATGTCCCGTAGTGTCCCAAAATAAACCACGCCCCCACTCCACTCAAAAATTCGCGCCGCACAACGAGATCCAACGGTTGGTTTCAGGGAAAACTGCCGATTATTTTGTCTGAGAGAAGGCTGTTTTTTGTGGAAACGTTTTATTTGGACGCACTTCGGCCCCCAAATGCCAACCGAGTTCACAACATCCCTAACCTGAAATGCGATCATAAAAACTGAGCAGGCCGCCCAGGCGGGTTCGTCGCCTGATCCTTCCCTCTGATTTACCCTGCTTGCCGGACACCAGCTGTTTCTTTAGACCCTGGTGTGGCCGCTCCTCGTTGTAAAATTCGGTGTACTCACGCAAAAGGTATTCAAGCTGACCTTTGGAGAAAATCACAAACCGATCCAGGCATTCTTCGCGGCTGCTCCGAATCACGCGTTCCACACGTGCGTTCAGGTTCGGTGATCGGGGAGGAAGTTTCACCGTGGTCACTTCAGCCGCCGCCAAGGTTTGCGTAAATCGGTCACCGAAAACCGTCGCACGATCATGAATCACATAGGCGCCCTCTTTCAAGAAGCCCTCTGCTTCATCCGTTTCGTTGAGGGAGACCTGAACCAGCCACGTCTGCGTCGGTTCAACCACGATCCCGGCGATATGAATGTGCCGCGAGGCCAGGTGCATCATCACCAAGACATGCACGGGCTGTACTCCCCAACCCTGTGTCAGTTTCACCGTAAATAAGTCGGCAGCCACCATGCTCGACCATTGCTGTTGCAAGATCGTCGCCATGATCGAGTCCGTTTCGGGGCCGGACTCAAGGGGCCGTCTTCCAAACTCATCACACGAGGTCGGCGGCCTTCTTTTCGCTGCCCCGATTCCGAATAATATTCTTGGTACACCAGCTTCTTGTGCCGGCGCAAAAACGCGTCTGGACTGTAGCTCAGCGCCGCGATGCCTTGCAAAAAGTCGTCGGGCAAGGATCGCAAGTCACCGCCGCTGATTGTCGGTCAAACGCTTGTCCCAATCATTAATTAATGAATAAATGGTTTCACGTTACACCTGAATCAATCCCAAAAGAAAATCGACCGCCACCTTCTGACGCGCCTCCACCCTCCCCACTAACAATACCAACTACAAAACATTCAGCCAGGCCATGCTTGCCCCTTTCAGCTAAATTAGGTTGCATGATCGGTCATTTATCCACAACTCAAGGTGGAGGTCACCCGAAACCTGGCGTGGCGTTAGTGCGTCGCAATACACCGCTAAATCCACCGGTGACCGGGTGACCACCGCCGGCAACCCCGCCCAAAACGACGGCTTCCCGCAAAGCTGGGACCTGCCGGGGGACGCCGACCTGTTTTTGCGCCGCAACGCGAAGGGGCAGATCGAGGCGCTCAGCCACGGAACCCAACAGCCCGCCGCCCAGGCGCCGACCACCGCGACCGAGGACGGCGACAACCTTACCCTGTACCTCGGCTACGATGCGCAAGGCCGCTTACAAACCAGCACCGACCCGCGCGGTCTGAAGCTCACCCGCGCCTACCAAGGCGAGAGCGGGGTAATCAACACCGTCACCGCCGGCAACCCCAACAACGCGGACAACCTGCTGTTGCAAACCGAGAACAGCGGCTCGGGCGTCAGCAGCGCACGCCGCACCCAACGATCCTGGCTGGGCGATGAGGTGGCGATCCATCGCGGCACCGAGAACCCCTTCCAAACCGATCTGATTCGCAATGGCAGAATAACGCGGTTTAGCCTCGATCCCGCCACCGAACGCCTCAAGCAGCTGACCAACTTCGAGGGTGAAACCACCCAATTCGCGTGGCACGAGGCCGACCGCCGCGTCGACATCACCGGCCCGGACAACAGCAACAGCCGCCTCTACTACGACGCCGACGGTCAGTTCGAGGCCCTGACCGTCCAAAAACCCGACGGAAGCTACGCCGTGCAAAACGCCGTCCTGCGCGACGCCCACAACCGCGTGCAAGCCGTCTACACGCCGACCCGCACCACCTTGTTCCAGTACGACGGCCTCAACCTGAGCAACATCATTGATACCGAGGGCCGCCGCATCCACTACGCCGAGTACAATGAAGCCGGTCGCCCGCTGCGTTTAACCGTGGAACGCGACACCCAAAAACAAGCCGACCTGGCGGTTGCGTACCACAACAACGGGCAGCCGCGTTGCATCACCCTGCGGCCCAGCGCCGGTCACCCGGAGCGCTTCCATTTCAACGCCTTGGGTGACCTGATCCGTCACGAACGGCCCCACCGCGCCGCATCCGAGGTGCAGTTCAACGCCTGGGGCGCGCCGCAATCGCTGACCTACGACGCCGGCAACGGTCCCGAAACCCACCTCCTCTTCGCCGAGGGCGATAACCGCGTCCTGCAATTCCCCAACCAGGTATTTGCCGAGGTCGACACCCAAGGCCGGGTTACCACCCTGGGTTACCCCGGCCTCGCACCCAAAACCACCGACTACGACGCCGAAAGCCGGCCCGTGGTCATCAGCGAGGGCAACCACCCCGCGCGGCGCATCGCTTGGCGCGACGGCCGCGTCGACTTTCTGATCGCCGAGGCGCCCGTCCATCCCGCCGGCGGCACACCCATCTCGGAAACCATCACCCCGGCCTACGATGCGACGGGCCGGGTCGTGCAACTGACCCACGCCGACGGCAGCGGCGAACAGTTCGTGTACCCGGCCGGATCCGAGGAGCTCACCCGACTAGAAAGCTTCACCGACGCCAACGGCGTGACCCAAAGCTACCGCACCAACCTCAACCGTTTAACCGGCGTTCAGATCGAGGGCGGTCCCAGCCCGCATTACTCACAAGGATTCGTCGCGAGAAGCTGAAAACCTTGTGAGTACGAAGGTTACGACCGAGAGACGGCACAGGCGTAGCAGAGCTACGGCGAAGGCGGCTCGACCGAGTAAGCGAAGTAATCGCATGGTTTTCGGCTTCGTAGCAGAATTCCTTGTGAGTAATGCGGGCGAGCCTCAACTACCAATACGATCCCGCCGGCAACCTGACCGAGGTCTCGGTCGCGAACATGCACACGCGTTACGAGGGCTGGCAAGAAGGGTTCCCCGCGCAAATGACCTGGGGCGACGGCACCGCCTTCACCGTCACCAAGGAAAACGGCCTGCTCAAAAGCATCAGCAGCACCGACAATTTCGAGCTCAGCCTCGAATACGAAACCGGCGGCAACGGCTTGAGCGAGGATTGCGACCAAGCGGTGAATTATTCCGGCGCCAAACTCACGCGGGTCACCCGCGCCGGCCCGGACCTGCGCGAAACGCTGGTACCAAGCTACAACCCCAACCACACCTTGGGCGAGGTGCGCGTCACGCGCGAGATCGCGGACACGAGCAACGGCCCCCAAAAAGCGCCGGAGACCTTGTCCTTCACCGAAAGCTACGGCAACGGCGACAAACAGTTGCTCACCCAACTGACGCTGGTCCTCCACGACCAACCCAGCCCCTCGGGAAGCGGCGGTCTGGTGGACATCCAACTGCGCGGCCGAAGCACGGTCCAGGGTGAGGGCGGGCGTATCGCACAACAAACCAGCGAGGCACCGCGCGCGGTGGTTCAACCGGCGGACCCGGAAACCACGCACCAAGTCGATTGGACCTACCAACCGGAGAACGGAAACCTGACCCAGGTCGACGCCGTCTCAACCAACAAGCAGCACGGCCGTTACGAATGGGACGGATTCCGCCGCTTGCGCGCCATCGAGCGGGCCGACGGCAGCCGCATCGAGTACGCCTACGACAGCGGGCACCGCCGCATCCGCGCCGCCACCGAGGGCAACCAAACCCCGCTGATCTTCTCGTACCAAGGTTCAAAACTGATCGCGGTCGGCCGCAAAGAAGGTGACGGAGAACGCTGGACCCACGCGGTGGCCCACGGGCCCTTCGGCCCAGCCTTCATCGTCGACCTGGAAAACCAAAACAACAGCTACTACCTGTTCAACGACCACCTGGGCACCCCGTTCGCGTACAAGCGGGTCGGCGACGGCAAGGTCTTCTACACCCCAACCAGCCCCTACGGCGAAACCTGGTCGGACCGCTTCGAAGTGGCGGGCGGCGACAACACCGGCCCGGCAAGCAAACGCACAACAAACTACCACCTCGACCAAGGTTTCGAGCAACCTCCCTTCAACGGCTTCGACCAACCCTTCCTGGGCCTAAGCGGCCACATGCGCGACCAAGACACCGGCCTCGTCTATATGCACCACCGCTACTACAGCCCAGAGCTAGGGCACTTCCTAAACCCCGACTTCCGCGCCCCCAACATCTACGACCCCAGCACCTTCACCGAACCATACGCATTCGCCGGCGGCAACCCAATGATGCTCTGGGATCCGAATGGTCTTGAAACATTAGTAACAAAAATATCTAAAGTTGCGTCCGATATGCAGGCTAGTGGCAACTTTTTCGAGAAGGTTGTCGCTCATAAGCTGTTTGTTTTTGCTGTAATATCTGAATTTCTGGCTGGGTCAACAGATAAGTAATCGATGCACATCGTACAGGCGATACAAAAGTAAACGATTTGGATTACATTTTCGCTGGACTTGAAGTTTCCCCCTTCGGAAGAGCAGGAAAAGGATTAGTGCTAGCTGATGACTTTGTGAAGCATGGAGACGATGCAATTGAGCATTCAAACAAAGTAATAGACCTTGTGTTTAACCCTCAGACGGGTCGTTACGAATTCCCGACCTCCTCTTCTTTCTCTTTGAGTTCGGGAATTGGAGATGCAGCAGCACCATTACGAATTGATCCAGGACCACCGAATTCAAACATGAGTCCAAATCTTTCCTTACCGATAACTAGTGAAAAACTAGCCCCTAATGTAGAACAAAAAACTCATTCCCACACTTACAGAGAATGATTTTCTGAAAAGACTGACGTTCCTAGAACGACATTTTGGAACTTCCAACGTCCACTCCTTGCAAAAACATGGAGCGCAAACCACCGCGCTTAGCCAATACAGAAGAGTTCAAAATATCCATTACCCTAACCCTGGCACAGGATTGCCAGGCAACCCAACAAAAAAGGCAAGCAAGTTTTTGACTCACAAAGATCATTACCTCACTCTGAGACGTGCTATCTTGGAAAATCGGAGAACCAGTGCAACGAGGATTTCAGTTCAATTTAATCGGAATATTGGAATTAGCGTTGAAAACCTAAGAACTCACAGCAACAGGGGACCTTATCTCTGCGAGATATGTTGACAGTGCAGTAGTTAGGTTTGACCCAGCCACAGGAAAATTCTTCACGGCCTACCCAGAACCATAATTAAAGGAGTTTTTATGGAAATTCATTTCAATAAACTCAAGCTTCTCACAGGAGCACCCATTCCAGAAGATTTAAAAACTTTTCTAGAAGGTACATTTTCAATAGCACCACCTCCTATCGGACTAAAATTTAACAACGTTGAATTCATACTGGAAATACAATACTTTCTAGACGTAACTTGCAAAGAAAACTACAACCCAAAACTTGGATATCTCAAATTTGCAGTTACAACAGATGGAAATGAACTAATTGTCAATCTAAAAAATGACTATCTCTCCATATTACAGTCTGAAGACGGCGATATTGACAGCCTCGGTTTAATACTTAAGGATATACTAAACGCTAATACTTACAGCCTTTAACTGTGTAGTGTCAATGCGGCAGCCGTAGTGTACAAAAAATTACCACGCCACCTACTCGAACAAAAATCCCGTAGTGTCCCAAAAATAAACACGCCGCCAATCTTCACCAAACTCCGCTTCTCGCAAAAAAATTCAACGGTTCGTTTCATGGGGAATTGCCGATTATCTTGTCGGTGAGAGGCCTATTTTTCGTTCAGAAGGTTTTATTTGGACGCACTTCGGACTTGGATTTCGATTCAAATCCACGAGGATCCTAACCTGAAACGCGATCATAAAAACGGAGCAGACCGCCCAGGCGGGTTCGTCGCCTGATCCTTCCCTCTGATTTGCCCTGCTTGCCGGACACCAGCCGATTCTTTAGGCCTTGGTGTGGACGCTCCTCGTTGTAAAAGGCGACGTACTCACGCAACAGGTAATCAAGCTGACCTTTGGAGAAAATCACAAACCGATCCAGGCGTTCTTCGCGAATGCTCCGAATCACGCGTTCCACATGTGCGTTCAGGTTTGGTGATCGAGGCGGAAGCTTCACCGTGGTCACTTCAGCCCCCGCCAAGTTTTGCTTAAATCGGTCACCGAAAACCGTCGCCCGATCATGAATCACATAGGCGCCCTCTTTCGAGAAGCCCTCTACTTCATCCGTTTCGTTGCGGGCGACCTGAACCAACCACGCCTGCGTCGGTTCATCCACAATTCCGGCGATGTGAATGCGTTACGAGGCCAGGTGCATCATCACCAAGACATGCACGCGCTGTATTCCCCAACCCCGCGTCAGTTCCACGGTAAAAAAGTCGGCAGCCACCATGCTCGCCCCTTGCTGTTCCAAGAATCGTCGCCATGATCGCGTTCGTTTCGGGGCCGGCCTCAAGCCGCCGTCTTCCAAAATCCGCGCCACGGTGTTTTTTGACAACGAGGCACCGAGATGATGCAGCGCCCCGACAAGCCGCCGGTAACCCCAGCTTGGCTTCTCCTCGGCCAAACGCCGCACCAAGGCAACGTCCTGTTCCGACGTGGGCATTGCAATTATGGAAAATCGCCTTCCATGACAAGGGTGTTCCGTTCGGGTTGGTTTCGGTCGTAGAGAACCACGCAAGGGGTGCCGATCTCGGCCGGAGGCTCGGTTGACAACCGCGTTTTGGGAAAGGTCATGATGGTTCCGCTGCCGGCGACGCCTTCCTTGTCCTCAAACACATAACGGATTCGCCACGGACTCATCCCGTTAACCTTAACCGATGTGTTGTGGTCGACCTCGGTGATGTTGCCCGTCGCGAGCGTCCCTTCTCGCAAAAGTTTTTTCCGAATGGCAATGCTTGCGAACGCATACCAAAGCAGCCCCAAACCGATCCAAAGTTTGAGGACCGGAACAATAAAAACAGCAGCATGAATACCAGCCGCGTGCGAGCCGCTGACGCGCGATAGCCAGGGCTCAGAGGCTGAATATTCAATCGTTACGTGTTCTTCCGCGGGGATCCGGAACCGTTTGGCATAACTGTACCCCTCGTGTTCCACCTGTTGTTCATCGCGAAAGATGAAATCAATGCGAAAGGTATCGGATTGGCGCCCTTTCGCGCTCGCTTTTCTGGTGATCTCAAGCACGCGACCCGGCGCTGAACGGACGTCGGCGTCGATGGTAACGTCGGGAAACAGGTGGCCCGGTCGGCTCTTCAGTTGGATGGTGATCAGGACCGTCAAGAAAACGCCTCCCATCGCCAAACACACCCAACCCCCAACCCAGGAGACCGGAAAGCTTCGCCACAATCCCTTGGTCTTGAACACACGCGGTGCGCGCGGGACCAATCCCAGGTCCGTTATCGGCTTGCGCATAGCCTCCCCCTTGAAAAACCATTAAAAAATCGGGCGTCATGCAGCAGTGAAAAGAGACGATTCACATGCTTATCGTCCTCGCCGCCCCAAAGCGAACATCTAATAAAAACTACGGTCGCGCTTGTTTCCCCAAAACACGAACACGCAGTTGGTCAAAAGGTTCATAGCCTTCAAGCTGTTCGAATTGGGGATGATCCTCCAGGTAACTGTTTCCTTGATGCCGCTTAGAAAATCCCCGTTCTAAGTAAAAAACCGCGACCTCCGGCTGGGTTTCGACGATGAGCCGGGCGATTTGAAAATCGATCATGCCGTCCTTGGGGTCGAAGCGGCGCGCTGTTTCAAAGTTCGTCATGGCTTCATCAAAATGCGCGTCACAAGTGTAATCGACCCCTCTGCGCAAGTAGGCGGCCGCCATCAGTGAATTAGAATAGACACCTTCGAGATCCGCCAATTCTTGGTGCTTGAGAAATCCGGCCAGGATGATCGCGTCATAGAAGCGATGTTTTTTGAAGGCGGCGATTTCGGCCGAGGCGCGTTCATGGCGACCCAAGCCGATGTAGGCGCACGCGAGCCAAAGCCGCGCATCTTGGTCGTCGGGTTCAAGGGTTAAGGCTTCCTCATAGTAGCTTGCCGCCTCTTGGAATTGATGTTGATCAAGGGCGCGATAGCCATTTCTAGCCAGATCCGTCGCCGTCTCGCCACAGCCGTTTAAAAAGAAACCCACCAAAACGAAGCAGATCATCCGTTTCATAATATCTCCCTATCGCGTTACTTCGAATTAACCTAACGGAACATTTGGTAACTCGAGAAGAGGTTATACACCCACCGGCGCCGGCTCACCTTCAATCGTGCCATTTTTAAACGGCTCCCAAACACCGCGAACGCCGCGGCAGAAAGAAGGGAACCATCGCTTTCGGTAACACCTAAGAAGCGCGATAACTCGCGGTGATTTTAGCTAAACCTCTGGGCTGCAACGGTCTGTGAAAATGCTCACCGCACCCAATGGGTGCGCTTCCGCATTTCCCAAACCATTTCGCTCCAGATCTTTAGCCAAAATCCCTCGCTCTTATCGCGCTTCTTAGGTAACAGCCACGCACGCCGAACAACAAAACAGCGTGAACAACACCCCTTATTTAGGAGCGCTCAAAAAGTAAAAAGAGGGGTTAATACATAGGGTTTTAGTGCCTCTTTTTAGGGGCGTCATCCACGACATTGCCGGCCAGACCGGCCCGCGCTTTCACCGGCGGCTCACCTTTTGGTAACCCTTCACCTTCTGGATAACCTCCTGCAAATGCGTGACCTTCACCACCGTTTCAGCCAGGCGCATCCAAAAATGCCGGCCGCGCGAATAACCAAGCAAAGCACGATGTTTGTCAGCTATCCCTTTCCGCGGTACACATGGAGCGTGGCCTTCGCACACAACCCCATCGCGGAAGAGGCCGCATCACCCTTGGAGGGCCGTTTATGTTGGTTTCGCTTTTACTTTGTTTGAGCCTCGGTGAGATGACGGTACCGACCGCGCCCGAAGCTTTTCCTCACTTCGAAGGCAAGAATTTGAACGGTGAGCAGGTCCAGTTCGCCGAATGGGATCGCCCGGTCACCCTTATTTTCGTTGCTTTTAAACAGGAGCAACAGCCACAGGTGGATCAGTGGGTTACGGCGCTCGAACCGCTGAAGGAACAGCATCCTAGCTTGGACTACGTGGAGCTGCCGACGGTCAAAAAAGTGAGCCGATTCGTAAAGTACATGATTTACCGCGGCATGCGTTCCGGCATCAAGGATCCCCACCAACGCCAACGTATCGTGACCCAATATGTCGATGTCCCCGACTACATGAACCGCTTAAACCTCAGCGATCCCGAGGTTATCGCCACCTACGCGGTTTGTAATGAGGGCCGCATCCTGAAACACTGGCTCGGCCCGGTTGACGACACCTTTATCGAAGAGCTCAAAACGGTTTTGGATGAGACGGCGGCCGGCGAATCGGGCCAAACCACGGCCGACGCGGGTTAGCGTTCCTTAATTCGTTGCGGTAGGTCGATGGTGACGCGCAAGCCCGGGTCGGCTTCCTCGAATTGCAGGGTGCCCTGGTGGCCTTTGACGATGGTTGCACATAAATAGAGGCCCAAACCCAAACCGGTGTCGGGATGATCCGAACGTTTGAACGCTTGGATGCGGCGCATGGCGACCACATCCACCTCGGCGCCCCGATCACGGACGGCCAACCGTACCCGCCCGTTGTCGGTCAGCGACACCTGCACGGTCACATCGGTTTTGGCGTGGACCCGCGCGTTGTCCAGCAGGTTCATCACCACCTGTTCCATCATGCCCGCGTCCCAAAACACGGTGCATTCCGGCAAATCGCCCACCGCAACGGTCCAGGCGGCGTCGAGCTGTTGCGCCACATCGATACATTCCGTTAACCAGGGCCCTAATGCAAAGGACGAGGGTTTTGGGCGCAGGTGCAGGTGCTCAAACCGCGCGGTACGCAACAAATTCTCCACCATGAATTGCATCTTCATGCTCTCGCGCAGCACAAATTGATGGTACGTCTGCACCCGTGCCGGGAACTGATCGCGTTTCTTTTGCAGCAGTTCGGCGAACTGGCGGATGACGGCCAGCGGCGTGCGCAATTCGTGGCTGGTGGCGGCCAACAACTGCTGCTGGAAGCGGTGGATTTTGTCGTATTGATCAATCAACAGGTAAATCACGAGCAGAATGATCTCCACAAACAGCACCATCAACAGATGCACGGTTTGCGCGCGGCGCAGTTGCTCGTGGGCCGGTAACCGGCGCGGGGCCAGGGTTAGCCAGAGGTCGTCGTAGCGGGCCCAACGCGGTGCTAGGGATAGGGCAAGATCCAGGTTGAGCGCGCTGAGTGCCCGATTGATTTGATCCACCTCCGCGGCGGAATAGGCATCCAAATAGTCGCCGCCGTTGTGCTGAAAGGAAACCAGGAACACGTCCGGCTCGGCCGCGCTCTCCAAGGCACAAAACCGCCGCTGCAAAACAAACACCTCGCGCCACGGCTTGGGCAAGCGCTCCAAAAGCAGGGTGAAAAACGGTCGCGAAACCCCTTCCCCGGTCGCAAAACGCCGCGCCACCGCGTACAAGCGGTTGATATCGCGTTCACCAACACCCTGCAGCGGACCGCGCAACAACTCCACCATGCCGGCATAGGCTTGGGGCATGCCGGAGGGAAAGCGCTGATCCGACCACAGCAGACGGCGCATGTCCTCGGGCAGCAAACCGGTTGCGCCCGGCGCCACGCCCAACTTCTCAACAAAAGCTTCGCGGCTCATAAACGGCGGCAAACCCTGCAACGGCTGATCCGGCAGGGCGCGGTACAACTTGGCGGGCCGTTGGCCGCGGTCGGTAACGAAACGCCGCCACAGTACCTCGGCCAGTAGGTTTTGCCATTCCTGACGGAAGGCGGCACGGAGCTTGGCGTCTTTGGCCAAACTCTCCTGCTGATTGCGCCAGCTCTGCCACACAAAAAACGGGCATGCCAGCATCAGGATCAGGATCAGCAAGCGACCCAGTCTAAATGTGTTGGGTTTTGAAAGCGACACCATCATTCGCCGACCGATTTCCTTCCGCGCAAACCTTATTCAGCTTGCTGCTCGTCCGGCTTCTCTTCTTTTTTCTCGGCCTGTTTCTGCCGCAGTTTCTCCAGGGCTTCTTGCTCCTGACGTTTGAAGTATTCGGCCTCTTTGTCGTAACCCCGGTTCTTCAGTTCATCGCGGACCATGGCGCACTCCTGTGTGGGAATTGGGAAACAAGCCCATTGTAGCGGAAAAGTTACAAATCGTTACACGCATCAGCTTGACGGATGGGGTTTGCGTGCCTAAATTTAACCAAACGTTTTAAACATATGTTTAAAACAATGATTTAATTCTTGACGGAGGCGCCGGTGAATCCCCCCAAAGACACGCGCAACAGCGCCGAGACACGCGCCAATCTCCTTTTCCACGCCCGCATGGTGTTTGCCGAGCACGGTTTTGCGGGTGCCCGTGTTGACGAAATCGCCCAACGGGCGGGGGTCAACAAAGCCCTGATCAATTACCACTTCGGCAGCAAAGCCCGCCTGTTTCGCGCGATTCTCGACGCCTTTTCCGAATCCTTTATCGCGCGAATTAGCCAGGCCGTGGTGCGCGGTGATCCACCGGATCAGCAGCTACGGCAGTTTATTCGGGCGATGGGTTCGCTGATTGCCGAGTTCCCACAACTGCCGAAACTGCTGCTGATCGACGGCCGCAAAGCTTTTATTGAAGATCTCAAGCCCCCCGCCCACGCCCTCATGGCACTGATGGAAATGAACCGCATCCTTCAGGAAGGCCACGAACAGGGGTTGTTCAAAAAGTTATTCGCGGGCTGGGCCTACATGCACATCGTTTCCAGCTTCGCCTTTTTCCAGCTCACCCTGCCCACGCGGCAGCGGCACGTCGGCAGCGAATTGCCGGGTTTCCCCATTCCCGAGGACAGTGTCGACTTTGAAAAGTTTGTTGGTTTTGTTGAAGACCAGATTCTCAGCGGGTTCGCCTTACCCGCGCGGGAGGAGAACCCATGATCAAAACCCCCCTTGCCCTGCTCGCGGTGCTCCTGAGCGGGACCCTTTTTGGTGAACCGCCCGGCGAGCCGCCCCGTGAAACGCGGCACCGCGTGCTGATTGCCGCGGTCGATGCGGACGGTGCCGCGTTGGCGGCGCAGATTCGTCGTGAAATGGACGTACGCGGCCTCCTCGGACCAACCACCGACCAGCCGAATCAAACGGCGCTGTTTGAAATCGTGGTCGAACCGGTCCCAGCGACGGTTTCCCCCGCGGCACTGGAAAAGCAATGGCGCCAATGGGAAAAACGCGCCGATGTGGATGCCTTGGTATTGCTCGGCAGCCGCTTTGCCCACCTGGTGACCCAACCGGAACAGCAGCTCACCAAACCGGTTTTCTCGGCGATGGGCGGCAATGCCGCCCTCCTCGGCGTGGGCTACAACGACCTGGGTCGCAGCGGTAAGGCGCGGTTGGCCCTGGCTGTCGGCGCGCCGCGGCTGGAACGCGACCTGCGCACCTTCTCCACGATGGTCGGTTTCGACAAGGTCCAGATTTTGGTGGACGCGTCCTGGACACAACAGGAACCCAAGCTCCGCGAAGCGATTCAGCGCACGGGCCAAAAGCTGGGCATCGAAACCCAAGTGGTCCCGGTCGACGGGACCGATCCGCCCCAACTTGACCCAACCCAACGCGCGGTATACAGCGCGCTGCTCCCCCATTTGAGCCGGGCGCAACGGCAGAACCTCCACCTCAAGCTTGCCGCGGAGGGTTACGCGGTGTTCTCCGGTTACGGTAGCGAAGACGTGACGGCCGGTGCCTTTGCCGCGGCGCTGGTTTCCCCGCAAGAACGCACGGTACGCCGCTTGGCCGATCACCTGGAGGACTGGCGCAGCGGCAGCCTGCCCGAGGACCTGCCCGCTTATGTGGCAGCCCGCGAACAACCGCGCCTCAACGGCCAAACCGCGGCCAAGCTCGGCTTGAAACGCGACGAACGCTGGTTTCTCCAAGCCGACGTGCTGCACCCGGACACCCTGGAAACGGGTACGCCGCTGACCCTGAACGAGGCGGTTTCCGCGGCCTTGAACCACAACTACGATGTCGCCGCGGCGGAACAACAGGTGATCCAAGCCAAGGCCGGCCGCCGTATCGGCCAAAGCGCGCTGCTCCCCCAAATCGAGGCAAGCGCCTCCTGGCAGCAAAATGACGCGGACAACGCCCAAGTCGCGGCGGGTTTCCAAGCGGAAGAACAAACCAACTTCTCCGTGCAGGCGCGCCAGGTACTGTGGGACGTCACGACCTTTAACCAAAGCCGGAGCGCGGCGCTGGAACAGGATCTCAGCAAAGCCGGCTACGACGCCACCACGCGCAATGTCATCAACGAGGTGGCCGCGGCCTATTTGAACGTGCTCTCGCAAAAAGCGCTGCACGAAATCAACATCGAGAACCTCAAGTTGACCCGCTCCCATTTGCAAACCGCCCAATCGCGGTTGAGCTTGGGCGCGGCGGGCCGCGAGGAAGTGTTCCGCTGGGAAGTGCAGGAAGCGCAAAACCTCTCGTCGATGCACGATTCCCGTTCAGCCTACGAAACGGCCCGCAACGAGTTAACCCGTTTGCTGGGCGCCGACGACACCCAATGGATCGTGGGCGAAACCAACCC
Organism: Acanthopleuribacter pedis; assembly: GCF_017377855.1. GTDB lineage: Bacteria > Acidobacteriota > Holophagae > Acanthopleuribacterales > Acanthopleuribacteraceae > Acanthopleuribacter > Acanthopleuribacter pedis. Next base: position 157,908 of record NZ_JAFREP010000026.1, on the reverse strand, counting down.
CTGGAAAAACACGCTGTTCTACCAAACCCGCTGGACGGAGCAGCTCAAGCAGGGCGTCTCCGCCGCGCTTCAGACACGGTTGACCCAGATCGCGGCGGAACAATCGCCCGACCTGGAACAGCAGGCGTTGCAACGCAAACTGGCCGGGGTCGCCTACGATACCTCGCTCAAGTCGTTGTTCATGCCGAGCATTTCCCTTTCGGCGGCCTACCAGGACGTGTTGGATCAGCAATTCGCGGGTGAAAACGGCGGCCTGTTCGGCGCCAACACGGAGGGCACTTGGACGGTTTCGCTGGCCGCAAGTTACCAAGTCTTTAACGGGGGGCGCCGTTTCCACCAGCTCGCGCAAAACCGGGCGCGGGTCCGCGAGGGCGACTTGTTACTGGCGGCCCGACGCGATCAAGTGGCCACGAGCGTGGCCAACAACCTGGCCCAGGTACAGGCGAACTGGCGCAAAATCGCGCCGGCCGAACGCGCGGCGCAACGGGCGACCCAAAGCCTGGCCATCGTACGCGGCAAATACGAGCAAGGCACGGCCTCGCTGCTCGACCTCCTCGAGGCCCAGGAACAGGCATTGGCCGGCAGCCGCCAATCGGCGCTCGCCCATTACGCCTACCTGCGCGCGCTCTTCCAACTTCAAGCGGCGGTCAACGACTTCCCCATTCTGCAAAACAACCCAAGCGCACCGGCGTGGCTGGATCCCGCCGGCCCCGATTCGCAAAAGACCGGACCGGTCAATCACTTACAAGGAGCCACACCATGAGCCAAACAACAAGACGTCTTCAATCTAAATGGGCGGTACTCCCGCCGGTGGTGCTGGCCCTCGGCCTTTTGGTGTGGATGGTCGGCGGCAGAAAAGCGCCGCAAAAAGAAGAAACCCACGTGGTCGGCAAAGCGATTCGCGTGCTCACGGCCGCGCCGGTCACCTTCACCCCCACCGCGGCGGGTTACGGCACGGTGGAACCCGACAAATCATGGCAAGCGGTGGCGGAGGTCGGCGGGCGTTTGGTGTACCTCAACCCCGACGTCAAAGCGGGCTCACTCCTGGCGGAGGGTACGGTTCTGTTCCGTATCGACCCAAGCGAATACGAAATCGCGCTGACCCGCAACCAAGCCCAATACGAATCGATTGTGGCCAACTTGCAGCAGCTCAACCTGGAAGAACAGAACTTACAGGCCAACCTCAAGCTGGAAAAAAAGAGTTTGGCGCTGCAGGAACGCAACTTCCGCCGCAACCTGTCCCTCGCCGGAGAGGGTTCGATCTCCGAAACCCTGATGGACCAAGCCGAAAGCGAATTGGTGCGCGGTCGCATTTCGGTGCAGAATTTGGAAAACCAACTGAGCACGATCCCCACCCAGCGCCGCCAACTGGAAGCCCAGCAAAAACAATACGCGGCCCAGGTCGCCGACAGCGAACGCCGCCTCACCCAAACCGAAATTCGCATGCCGTTTGACGGTCGCATTAACAGCAAAAAGATCGAAGAAGGTCAGGCGGTTTTTGCCGGGAACGTGCTGGCCGAGGTCAGTAACTTGGCGGCGGCGGAAATCAAAACGGGGTTGGTGATGGAAAAACTGCACGGGCTGATGCCCCACGGCGCGAGCAACCGACCCATCGACTTCACGCCGTCCCCGCAAATCTTCAATCAACTGGGTCTCAGCGCGGAAGTCAGCTTGGAAGGGCGCATCAAAAATACCTGGCCCGCGCGGTTCAGCCGCTTCGACGCATCGCTGGACCCCGAAACCCGCATGCTCGGCGTGATCGTCACGGTCAACGAACCCTACCGCGACGCCAAACCCGGCGTGCGCCCGCCCTTGGTCAAGGGCATGTTGTGCAAGGTGGTGGTGAAAGGCCGCCCGCGCCAAGGCTTTTTGGTACCCGAAAGCGCGCTGCACGGCAATGAACTGTTTTTGGCCGACGCGAACAATCAACTCAAACGCATCAGGGTAAAACGCGGGGTAACCCAAGACGGCTACACCGAAATCGCGGCGGGCCTGAGCGAGGGCGACCGCGTCGTGCTCAGCGACATCGAGGTCCCCGCGGTGGGCATGCTGCTGGATCCCAGCGAGGACACCGACAACCGCGACCGCATCCAACAATACGTTGCGGCCCAGGGGGTTCAGCCATGATTTCGTTTTTTACCAAACACCCCACGGCGGCCAACCTTTTGATGGCGATGCTCCTGATCATGGGTCTGGTGGCCATTCCCACCCTGCAACGGGAAACCTTTCCCAACTTCATCGTCCCGCTGGTGAACATCTCCATCGCCTACCCCGGCGCCACGGCCGGCGAGGTGGAAGAAGCGGTGATCCAGCGGGTTGAAGACGCGGTCGACGGGGTGGCCTACGTCAAAGAAGTCACGGCCAAAGCCCAAGAAGGGGTGGGTGTGATCACGGTGGAAGCCGAGGAAGACGCCGATTTCCAAGCCTTTTTGGGCGAGGTCAAAACCCAGATCGAAGCCATCAACGATTTTCCCGACCAGGTCGAGGAACCCATCATCGAAACCTCGGGCGACAAACAACAGGTGGTGTCCATCGCGGTGACCGGCGACCTCAACGAAACCGACCTCAAGGCCTACAGCGAGATGGTCAAGGATCGCCTGCAACAACTGCCGGACATTTCGCTGGTCTCGATCAGCGGTTTTTCCGACCACCAATTGCGTATTGAGGTGCCGACGGCGCGCCTGCTGTCGTTGGGTTTGAGCCCCAGCCAATTGGCCGACCGCGTCGCGGGTCAAAGCCTCGACATGGCCGCGGGCACGATGGAAACGGACGAACGCAACCTGGTGGTGCGCCTGATGGAGGAACGCCGCCGACCCGAGGCATTGCGGAACCTGGTCATCGCGGGCAACCGCGACGGGGGCGAGGTACGCCTCGGCGACATTGCCACCATTAGCGACCGCTTCGATTTGGATGAAGCCAAGGTGTTGTTTAACGGCCGTCGCGCGGCGATGCTCAAAATCGAGAAAACCACCAACCAGGACGCCTTAACCATTTACGACCGCGTCACGCAATTCGTGGAGACCGAACAAGCCCAGGCACCCCACGGCGTGACGCTCACCATCACCCGCGATTTGACCTCGATTTCCCGCGACCGCCTGCAAATGCTGATCAAAAATGCGTGGCAAGGCCTGCTCCTCGTGTTTTTCACGCTGTGGCTGTTTTTCAACTGGCGCCTCAGCTTCTGGGTGACCATGGGTTTGCCGGTTTCCTTCCTGGGCGCCTTCTTCATCCTCCCCCAAATCGGCATGACGATTAACATGATCACCATGGTCGGCCTGTTGCTGGCCCTGGGCCTGTTGATGGACGACGCGATTGTGATCGCGGAAAACGTGGCGACCCACCTGCGCAAAGGCGAAAATGCGATGGAATCGGTGATCAACGGCGTGTCCGAGGTCAAAGCCGGCGTCATCTCCTCGTTTATCACCACGATCGCGGTTTTCGGGCCGATCACGATGCTCTCCGGCAACCTCGGCAAGGTCCTGCGCGTGATGCCGATTGTGTTGATCGTGGTCATTTTCGTCAGCCTGATCGAAGCCTTCCTGATCCTGCCCAACCACCTGGCCCACTCGATGAGCCATCCCAACGCGCTCAAGGTCCCACCCTGGCGGCAACGCTTTGACGCGGGTTTTGAGCGCCTACGCGAAAAAGTGGTCGGTCGCCTGGTCGACCGCGCGATTCACTACCGTTACCTGACGCTGGGTTTGGTGATCGCGGTCTTTGTCGGGTCCCTCGCGATGTTCGCGGGCGGCATTCTCAAATTCCAAGCCTTTCCCAGCATCGACGGTGAGGTTTTGGAGGCCCGCGTCCTGCTGCCCCAAGGCACGCCGCTCAAGAAAACCGAGGCGGTCGTCGCCAAACTCGTTGATGCGATCAAAGCAATCAACGAGGAAGACAAAGCGGTGCAACCCGACGGCCAAAACCTGGTCAAACACATCAACGTGCAGTACAACCAAAACGCGGACGCCGGGGTCTCCGGGACCCACGTGGCCACGGTCAGCCTGGACTTACTCCACGCGGAAACCCGCGTCGGCACGCTCAACGAACTCAAGGACCGCTGGCGCGCCAAAACGGGTGAACCGGCGGACGTCCTGCAAATCAACTACACGGAACCCAACCTGGGTCCGGCGGGCAATCCGATTGAGATTCAGATCGCGGGCGAGGACCTGGACCGCATGAAAGCGGCCTCCCATCAACTGCAATCCTTCCTCGACACTTTCGTCGGTGTCGCCGATCTCAAAGACGACCTCAAGCCTGGCAAACCCGAGCTGCAAGTGCGTTTAAAGGAAGGAACTTACGGGTTGGGGATCACCGCGGCGTCGGTGGCGGAACAACTGCGGACCGCCTACTTCGGCCGCACCGCGCGCGAGATTCAGGTCAACCAAGAGACTTATGAAATCGACGTGCGCCTCGACCAAGAGGACCGCAACAGCATCACCGATCTCGAGTCCTTCTACGTCACCCTCCCCAACGGACGCCAAACCCAACTCACCGCCATCGCCGAGGTCTCGATGGAAGGGCGCGGTTACGGCCGCATCAACCGCATGAACGGCCGCCGTAGCTTGACCATTACCGGCGATGTGGATACGGACAAAGCCAACGTGGCCGAGCTGATGCGCACCCTTAAAAGCGCGTTCCTGCCGCAATTCAAAGCGGACTACCCCGACCTGACCATGAAGATTAAAGGTGAGTCGGAAGAATCCGGCGATACCGGCAGCTCGCTGATGCGCGGCATGATCTTGGGTTTGACCGCGGTGTTTGTGCTGCTGAGTTTCCAGTTCGAAAGCTACCGCGAACCCTTGATCGTGATGAGCGCGATTCCGCTGAGTTTGGTGGGCGCGATTTGGGGGCACCTCTTGATGGGTTACCCCTTCACCATGCCCAGCGCCCTGGGGTTTGTCTCGCTGATGGGGGTCGTCGTCAACGACTCGATCCTGCTGGTGACCTTCATCAAAAACCGACGCGCCGAGGGACAGGACATCATCGAGGCCGCGCGCGGGGCGGCGCGGGATCGCTTCCGCGCCGTGCTGCTAACCTCACTGACCACCATCGCCGGTTTGATGCCGCTGCTGACCGAAACCAGCATGCAGGCGCAAATCATGATCCCACTCGCGATCAGCTTGATCTTTGGGATGGCGGCGTCGACGGTACTGGTGCTGGTAGTGGTGCCCACGCTGTTCACCATCGTCTACCGCAACGAACCCGCGCCGGCACCCGAGACACCAATGCCCATGCCGACGCCCAATCCGACGACCTAAACGCCTTCCCGCCTTTGCCGAGCGCCCTAAAAGTTGTAGCGAACTTTTAGGGTGATTTGGCGGGGCGGGATGAACTCATCGCTGGTGGTGTGTAACCCGAAGGGGTTGGAATAACGCGCGTTAACGCCGTCTTTGTCGCCGAGATTGGTTACGGCCAGGGTCGCGGCGATTTTGCCGGTCTCCACGATGGCGAAGGTGTTGAAGATGCTGTAGGAAGGCACCCGATCCGTCAGCGGGTTGTTGAACACGCGGTACTGGTACTCGCCGCGATAAAGGCCTTCCGCGCCGAACCGCAGGAACCGTCCGTTGTCGTAAGGCACCTGATAGGCCAGCCGCAGGCGGCCGGATTGTTCCACCAACTTGGGTGGGGTATTGCCGCGCAGATTCACGCTCAGGCTTGCCCGGTCGGCTACGCCGGTTTCGGTAAAACGGCCGAAGCCGGAGTTGAGGAAATCCACCGTATCGAGGGTCACCAAATCGCTGTCGATTTCACCGTCGAGGAAGGCGACATGGCCGTCCAGCCGCCAACGGTCGTTGAGCAACCAACTGAATTCGCTTTCGAACCCGTAGATGGTCACCGCCGGGATATTTCCGGTCCCACCGGCAAAGGGTACCGGATCTTCTTGGATGAATTGGTAATCTTCGTAGTCGTAGTAGAAGGCTGTCAGATTCAGCCGGGCGCGCCGGCCAAGGAACTGATTTTTGCTGCCGATTTCAAAAGCGGTCAGGGTTTCGGGCGCGAACTGGACCGGCACCTGGAGGGCACCGTTGAGGGCGCCGGGATTGTTGCCGCCGTTTTTCCAGCCGGTGGAGACCAAGCCGTAGAGGAAGTGATCGGCGTTGACGCGGTAGTCGAGGCCCACTTTCCAGGTCCATTCTTTGTCGACCAGGACTTGCCGGCTGTCGTTGAACCAGAACTGGGTGGCGACGTCCTCGGATTCATCGCGTTGGTAGCGCGCGCCAAGGGTGAGCGCGGTTTTTTCGCCGTACCGTTTCGTGATTTGGCCGTAGGCCGCGCTGTCTTCGCGAGTTAGCACACGGGTTTCGACGAATTCGAGGGGTGCTTGAAAGGGCGGCAGGTTTTCGGGCGAGGGGTTGTCGAGCACCTCGCTAAAGTCTTCGACGCGACCGGGGCCGACCGCTTCGAGGAAATCATTGTCATTTTCGTGGTCGAGGTAATACAGGCCGACCACCCAATCGAGGGTTTCACCGCTGCCGGTTAGGTTGAACTCTTGGCTGACCGCTTTGCTTTTGTTGTCCCAGTAGGGCAGGTAATCGAAGTTGGCGGGGAAAAAGCCGGTGAGGTTGACCGAGGTCAGTTCGCTGGTAAGGCGGTCGCCGTCGAGGGTTTGGTTCTTTTCGAGGTCTTGGTAACCGGTGAGCGATTTAAAGGAGAAGCGCCAGGGGGTGCGCCATTCGAGCACCGCCGAGAGGTGCATGTTCTCGAGGGCGAAGGTGCTGGGCGAATCCTGGGTGAGGCGGCGTGGGTCGCGGTTGGGATCGTCGATGTGTTTTTGGGCCGCGCCGTTTTGATCCGAGTCTTGCCAGGAGGCGACCAGGTCGAAGGAAACCGCGCTGTTGGGCTGGAAAGAAAGGGCGAGGTTGCCGGTGACACTGTCGGCGTCGTCGAGTTGGTAGCCGTCCAGCTCGGTGCCGCTAATTTCGGCAAAACCGTCGCGTTGGGTGCTTTGCAGCGAGAAGGCGAGCGCGGCTTTGTCACCGAGTGCGACATTGACCCGACCGCGACCATTGATTAAGGCGTAATCGCCGATTTGGAGTTCAAGGGTGCCGTTGGTTTGGCCTAGCTCCGGTTTTTTGGTGATGATGTTGATCGCGCCGCCGGTGGCGCTTTGGCCGTATTCGGTGCCTTGCGGGCCGCGCAGGACGTCGATGCGTTCGATGTCACCGAGGTGTAGGCCGAGCGCGAGCGGGTTGGCCAGGTAAACCCCGTTGATGTAAATGAGGACGCCGGGTTGGGTGCTGAGGTTTTGGGCGGTTTCCCAGCCGACGCCGCGGATGGCGACCACACGGCCGGCGCCGTCGTTTTTGCTGATGTGCAGGCCGGGGACGAAGCTGTTGAAGTCGTCGAGTTTGGTGACCGCGGCTTGGTCGAGCTGAATGCCGTCGACGGCGCTGATGGCAACGGCGGCTTCCTGAAGGCGTACCTCCTGTTTGCGGGCGGTGACGGTGATTTCTTCGAGCACGTCGAACTCTTCCGAGACCTCGGTGTCTTGGGCGGCAAGGGGTAAAAAAGAGAGGGCAAAAACGAATGAGGCGACCAACTGGAAGGGTCCAAAGTCTCGCATGACAGCATGCCTCCTGAGGGCGAAATCAGCCGAAAAACGACAAACCGCGGCAAAGCACCGACAGAAAACATCCTAACACAAGACTTCGGGCGCAAAAAAAATTGATGGAATCGCTTTATTCTCAATATTTTGTAGAAGACGGTCACTTGCAAGGCTCTAATCAGGCAACGCTTTTCAGGTGACTGTCATCCGCAAGGCTTTGTCTGAACATCTTCCCCGTCCACTGCTCCGGTGCACTTACAGCGCACCTTAAATTGTTCTAGCTAACCCATGGTAGGGCCCCGCCTGCTTCGCGCCGGGTCCCTACCATGGGCTGAAATCCTGCACGGCGTTGCCGTGCCACCGGTTTGCACGCCGGCGTACCATCCTGGTTGGGCCAGCTATTGCGGTTGGGTTGTATCCTTCGCGCCGGCGTACCTTCTGGTTCTCGCCGGTTTTTGCGGTTGGGTTGCGCGGTCCACGCCGGCGTCCCTTCCGGTTCTCGCCGGTTTTTGCGGTTGGGTTGCGCGGTCCACGCCGGCGTCCCTTCCGATTCGCGCTAGTTTTTCGGTTGGGTTGTACCCTCCATGGCGGGGTACCTACTGGTTCGCGCCGGCTTTTGCGTTTGGTTTGCGCCCTCTTCGGCCTTTTGTACCCGCAATCGGCCCGAGCGGGCACCCGCGCGGAAGGTTCAGTTCCGAATATGGCCGGCCTCGTGACGAAGACGGGTTTATAGTTCAAAGGGTCGGCGGGCCCCGACACTGTACACCAACGAGGAACACAGCCATGCTTCAGCCGCACACCTGCCAACGCGCCCGGCGCTCACGCGACGCGCGCTTCGACGGCCAATTTTTTACCGCCGTGCTCACCACCGGCATTTATTGCCGCTCGATCTGTCCCGCCCCCAGCCCCAAGGAAGAAAATGTCCGTTATTACCCCAGTGCCGCCCAGGCCGCCCAAGCCGGCTTCCGCCCCTGCCTGCGTTGCCGTCCCGATTGCGCGCCCAACTCGGCCGTTTGGAACGGCGTCGACACCACCCTCAGCCGCGCCATCGCCCTGATCCACCGTGGCGATTTACAGGATCAAAATTTGCCCGAATTCGCCGAGCGCCTCGGTGTCGGCGACCGCTACCTGCGCCAACTGTTTCAAAAACACCTCGGCCTCTCCCCCAAAACCTACGCGCTCTACCAACAGTGTCTGTTCGCCAAACAACTGCTACACCAAACCCAACTCCCGATCCACCAAGTCGCGGTCGCGAGCGGGTTTAACAGCGTGCGCCGCTTCAACGACTGTTTCCAAAAAAACCTCAAACTCACCCCCACCCAGGTGCGCCGCCAAACCAACCCGGCATCCGAAACCATCCAACTCGATCTCAGCTACCGGCCCCCCTACAACTGGGACCAAGTTCAACCCTTTTTGGCCGCGCGCACCATCGAAGGCCTCGATGCCTGCGACGCAAACAGCTACCGCCGCACCTTCCAACACGACGGCGTCACCGGTTCCTTCCACGCGATCCACCAGCCCACCAAAAACCGATTCCAGGTCAGCATCGAACTGGACGATTTACAGGCGTTGCGCCCGACCATCCAACGCATCCGCCGCCTGCTCGATTTGGATGTCGACAGCGAAGCCGTGTTCGCCACCCTGCGCGAATGCCTCCCCGAACCCTTCCCGCTCAAACAAGGTCTGCGCATTCCCGGCCAGTGGACGATGTTCGAGGCGGGCGTGCGCGCGGTGCTCGGCCAACAGGTGACCGTTGTGGCGGCCAAAAAACTGGTGCGTACCCTGATCGAGACCCTCGGTGAAACCCAAGGCAGCCAACGTTTTTTCCCAACTCCCCGGGCCGTCGCCGCGGCCGACCTCAGTTTCCTAAAAATGCCGCAATCCCGTAAAAACACCCTGGCAACCCTGGCCCACCACTACCTGACCCACCCGGAACCCGACCAACCCGAGGCTTGGCTCGCCCTCAAAGGTATCGGCCCCTGGACGGTCAATTACGCCAAACTGCGCGGCCGCGGCGATCCCGATGTCTTCCTCGGCGGCGACCTCGGCGTCAAAAAAGTGGTTCAACAACACACCCCCGACCTCGACCCCAACCGCGCCGCACCCTGGCGCAGCTACCTCACCATGCAACTCTGGAGCATGTACTAATGTATGAACAAAGCTTCGACACCCCACTCGGCCCACTCAGGGTCCGCGCCGACGATGCAGGCATCACCGCGGTCACCTTCGCTGAACCAACCGGCCACAACCCCAACGCACTCACCCAAGCCGGTGTCACCCAACTCGCGGAATATTTCGACGGCACCCGCCGCGAATTCACGCTACCCCTCGCCCCCGCGGGCACGACCTTCCAACAAGCGGTGTGGTCGCAACTCAACCAAATCCCTTTCGGCCAAACCTGTTCCTACGGCGACATCGCCAACCGCCTCGCCAATCCAAAAGCGGTGCGCGCCGTCGGCGCCGCCAACGGCCGCAACCCAATTGCCGTCATCGTCCCCTGCCACCGTGTCATCGGCGCCAACGGCACGCTCACGGGTTACGCGGGCGGCCTCGACCGCAAATCCTGGCTCCTCAACCACGAAGGCGTCACGCTTAAACCAACCACCAAGACCAACCCGGTCGAAGAAGCACAAGGCCTTCTTTTTCAATAGGGCATCATTGGTTGACGGTCACGAGCCGCGTGACAAAGCATACCCACACGCGGAGATTTCGCGGTAGAGTAGGGCCGATCTACCGAAAACATGAGGAGCTTTTTGTATGTCTCAACCCATCAATCGCCAATGGCGCCTGAAAAACCGGCCGGTTGGTATGATCGACGAAAACGACTTTTCCTGGCATGAGGAAGCGGTCCGCCAACCCGAGAAAGACGAAGTACTGGTTCGCTCGGTTTACCTCTCCCTCGACCCCACCAACCGTATCTGGATCACCGACATGCCCCAGTACATGGAACCGGTCCAGGTCGGCGACGTCATGCGCGGCATCGCCATCGGCGTTGTGGAAACCTCCGAACACGCCAACTTTGCCCCCGGCGACATCGTCTCCGGCATGTGGGGCTGGCAAGAATACGCCACCCTGCCCGCGCAACAACTGACCAAAATCCCCAGCGACCTGCCCGTCCCGCTCGACGCCTGGACCAGCGTGCTCGGACCAACCGGTATGACGGCCTACTTCGGTCTGCTCGATATCGGCCAACCCAAGCAAGGCGAAACCGTGATTGTCTCCGCCGCGGCCGGCGCGGTCGGCTCCCTCGTCGGTCAAATCGCCAAAATTAAAGGCTGTCGCGCGGTCGGCCTCGCCGGCACCGACGAAAAATGCAACTGGCTCACCAACGACCTCGGCTTCGATGCGGCCGTGAACTACAAAACGACCGAACTCGACAAGGCCATCGCCGAGGCCTGCCCCGACGGCATCGACATTAACTTCGAAAACGTCGGCGGCAAAATTCTCGACACCATTCTCACGCAAATCAACATGCGGGCCCGCATCGTCCTGTGCGGCCTGATCGCCAACTACAACAGCGATGAACCGGTGCCCGGTCCCTACCACTTCGCGCAAATCCTGATGCAACGCGCCCGCCTCGAGGGTTTCATCATCCTCGACTACATCCCGCAATTCCCCCACGCCATCGCCGAAATGGCGACCTGGCTGGCGGAAGGCAAGCTGAAGTACAAGGTGGACGTGGTCAAAGGGCTCAAAGAAGCACCCACCGCGGTGAACTACCTGTTCACCGGCCGCAATATCGGGAAACTGGTGGTTCAGGTCTCGGATTTGCCGAAATAACCCGCTGAGTCGCGGTCTTTTCAAACGCTAACCATCTGTTTCTATTAACTTTGACAAAACTCACACATTGTTCAAACCGTAGAGGCACGTGTGGGGAAGGCGCCCTTGCTAGGCTTACAAACGCGAAAGGGTCCTTCCCTCCCGGTATCGAAACGAACGTCGTTGGTTTCGATACCGGTTTCGAAGCATCAGCTTTCCACCATTAATTACTCTCCGAGGTCCACCCCATGTTGAAACACTGCTTGATTACGCTCTGTTGCTTGCTGCCCCTGTTCGCGGGCCCCGCCATCACCTTTGAAAAAATGGAACACGACTTCGGTACCATCGACAAAGGCGATAAAGTCACCCACGACTTTAAATTCACCAACAGCGGCGACGCCGTTTTGGAAATTTCCGACGTGAAAGCCTCTTGCGGTTGTACCACCGTGAAACCCGATAAAGCGTCTTATCAGCCAGGCGAGTCCGGCGTGATTCCGGTGACCTTTAACTCCTCGCGCTTTAGCGGCAACATCACCAAAACCGTCACCGTCACCTCCAACGACAGCAGCGAACCCAAAAAAGTGTTGCGCATCAAAACCTTCATCGCGACCGAATTGGACATCAGCCCCAACTTCGTGTCCATCCCCGACGTACCCCGCAACGGCGATGTGGTCACCCGCGAGGTTAAAATCAGCTCGCGCCAATTGGACAACCTCGAAATCTCTGAGATCAAGTCCACCGACGACTTCGTTAAGCTGGAAGGCGTGCGCGTGAACGACAAAGAGTGGAAAATCATCGCTTCCGTTAAAGGCAGCGACATTCCCGCCGACCGTCAGTCCGCCCAAGCGCAGATCGCCTTCAAAACCAACGGTGAAAAAGTGAAAGAAGGTTTCTTCCGCGTTCACGCCCGCATCGCCCAGCCGGTTCACGCCACCCCGCGCTCGGTCTTTTTCTTTAACTCCAAAAAAGGTGAAGCGCGCGAAACCACCATCACCTTGACCCCCAAACAGAACCAAGAGTTCAAAGTGTTGGAAAGCAAATCCGATGTGGGTTTTGTTTCCACCGAGGTTCAAGACGACATCGACGGTGTTAAGAAACTCAAAGTTCGCTTGACCGAATCCGCCAAGGAAGGCAAGTTCCAAGGCAAAATCACGCTGAAAACCGACCTGGAAACCATGCCTGAATTGGTGATCCCCATTCGCGGCAGCGTGAACTAAGCAAATCCCTTTGGTTTCAAAAAAGGACGGCCCTCGGGTCGTCCTTTTCTTTTTCCGGTCCCGCTCTGAGGCACCTGTCCGGCCTGGTGGTTTTGGGTTAAAGTAAACAGGATCCCCCGAATGGAGTACCCAGTGAACATTCTAATAGTTGAAGACGAACCCGGCCTGCAACTGGGATTAAGCGACTTATTCGAAGATGCCGGTTACCAAACGAAGGTCTGTGATCGCGGCAAACAGGTATTGGGCCACCTGCGCTCTTTTCAACCGAACCTGATCATTCTCGATCTGGGCCTGCCCGACATGGACGGCACCCGCGTATTGAGCCAAATCCAATCGGAAGCCAAAAATATCCCGGTCCTGATTCTGAGCGCCCGCGCCAACGACGCCGATATCGTACTGGGTTTCAAGCTGGGCGCCTATGATTACGTGACCAAACCTTTTTCACCCACGGTGCTGCTGGCCCGCACGGAGGCGCTGCTTCAACGCATTACCCCGGAAGAACCGGCGGAGGAAGAAAGCCGTTGTTTGGCATTGCAACACCTGCGCGTTGATTTCGAGCGTTACGAGGCGACCCGCAACGGCGATCCCCTCCACCTCACCACCCGTGAGTTTGAGCTGCTCAGTATGTTGCACCAGCACCAGGGGCGGCCGGTTCACCGCAACGATATTTTGGACGAGGTTTGGGGTTTGGATTCCGAGGCCGGACCACGCACGGTGGACACCCACATCGCCCAACTCCGCAAAAAAATTGAACGCAACCCCGACCGACCCACGATCATTCTCAGTCAGCGCGGGATTGGCTACAAACTCGCGCTGTAACGGTTAAGGAACCCCGGCATGCCTTCGCTCCGATTTTTTCTTCCACTCGTGTTCGTGGCTTGGTCGCCGCTCCACTCAGAGGAGCCGGGCAGCCTCTATCAACCCAACTTGGACTTGGAACGCTTGATCTACCGAGCCGAGGTGTTTGGCCAGAAACAAGCGGTGCTATCCACCTTGCGCGGCATGCTCCAGGACGAGCGCCGCACCGCGCACCGCACCATTATTCGCGCCATCGGCGTGGTCAACGCGGGACAAGACATCGACGGGGATCGCAAGCTGGAAGCAAACGCGGCCGAAACCATGCTGCGCGGAACCACGGCCACGGTGGCTTTTCGCGGGGTAAAATATGCGCTGGTCGGCGGGCGCTGGCGCCGGCTGGGCGACTGGGTCGGCCCCTACCTGATCGCGGCCATTGAACCGGAACACATTTTGGCCGAGCACGACAGCGGTTACGAACGCCGTTTCAACTTGGTGCCCAAGGGGCGCTTGGAACCGGCTAACTTCCAGCGATACGCCTCATTCCACGGCGCCGATTTGGGCGACGTGCTGGCCTTCATCTGCGACCGAGAGCGCCTCAACTCCTACATTCCTTCCGGGATCAACACACCGGTTAACGGGGTTTATGTGATCACCGATTGGTGGACCTTGCTGGATGAGGTCAGCCAACACAACCAGATCCAGTGGACGCGCCATTTGGACAACCTGGTGTTTCAACCTAAAGATCAACAGCACGAACCATCGAGCCAACCGCTGATCGGCATTTATGGCAAAAACAAAAACCTGGGCGCCCTGTTCCAAACCATCGCGGAGAATTTTGGCATGGAGTTGGTTTTGGATGAGGAGTTCGCGGACGTCGAGGTCGACATCCACAACGAAGAACAGCCCTGGAACGAGGTCCTCGATTGCCTGGCCCTCATGAACGGCTTCCAATGGTGGCTCACGGAAAACCGCGGCCACCGCCGCTTGGTGATTCAAAAGGAACGCTAGCCCGCGACACTGACCGGCCATTGTTCAAGTGCGAATAATCGGAATCACCCTAACGGGCGCCTAACTCCTTAAACAAAATCAGGATCGTCGTCCATCATCCTCTTTTGCAACCCCCTTGAAAGGTGATTTGTTGGTAGTTTTAACATCCATAATGCGCCCTGTTTCAGTATCACGTTTGACCCAGTTTCCATTTTTATTTTGGAACTGAGTCCGGTTGTCTACTGAACCTTTTCTGTAGCCTTTGTTTGTATTTTTTGCCATGAACTATAAACCTCTTCTAGTTTGAAATTAAGATTCCAGACCCCCTCCACCACAACAGGTTGCGGAGGCTTTCTGATCAACCACAACTCAAGCAATGTTCGCGCCAATTCCACACCAAGATTCTAAAAGATGGTTTCCCAGACAGTTGCATTAATACAACAAGACGAAAAAAATCTTACCGCAACCCCATTAACTCTTTTCACCTAAATCAAGACACAAAATCTGTCTCCGTCACAAAAACAGAGACAGCACTCTGGAATCTGGATGAGATACCTTTGCTTACAGACCTCAGCCTGAACAAAAACACAGAGAGCAATAAAAACGGGCCGGTTTTTATGCCGGCCCGTTTTTTTGTGATCATGGGTCATGTAGCAAGGAGCGCCCGAGCGCTTGGTTAATCCTTGCTCAGGATTTCGGCCAAAGCCTCCGGGCTGGTGACCGGGTTTTCGCAGGTGAAGTTGTGGCAGACGTAAACCGTGGCCTGGTCGTCGATGCGTTTTTGATCGCGCGTGTAGGACGCCAGCTTGGTGATCGGCGCCGTTTCGCTTTCCACCAGCAACACCTCGTCGAAGGGTTGGTAGTGGCGGTTGATTTCGGCCAGCAGCGCTTGGGTGTCGTCGCTGTCGCGATCCCCGTGGACCACGATTTCCCGCGAGCCGAGCTGGTGCAAATCGTAGGCGATGATCGACATGTTGTGGCCGGCAGGACGGGTGCGCAGGGACGCGCCGAACGCTTCGCACACGCCGATGCCCAAACCCTCGTAGCGGGTTTCGCCGGTGAGTCTGGCCAAACGAATCAGGCACCAGGCCAGCACGGCGTTGCCGGAGGGAATGGCGCCGTCATAGATTTTTTGGCCGCGCACGATCAGCGGCTCGCCGTCGTCGGGCGTCAGGTAAAAGGCGCCGCTTTCCTCATCGTGGAAATGTTCCACCGCGGTGTCGCACAAGGCAACGGCGCGGGCCAGGTATTCGGCATCGAAACCGGCGCGGTAGATTTCGAGCAAACCCCAAATCATAAAGGCGTAATCGTCGATTAACCCGGTAAGCCCGGCTTGGCCGCGTCGCGCGCGCTTGAGCAAGCGACCGTTTTCATCGCGCAGGTGTTCGTGGATATAATCGGCCGCGCGGGTCGCCTGGGCCAGGTAATCGGGTTCGCCGAGAATGCGGGCGCCGAGGGCGAAGGCCGCGATCATGAGGCCGTTCCAATCGGTCAGGATTTTGTCGTCTTTCAAGGGATGAATCCGCTTTTCGCGGGCTTCAAACAGTTTTTCGCGACAACGTTGCAGCCTAATTTCCAGGAGGTTGAGGCCGAGCCCCTGTTCCTCGGCCAGTTCGGCAAGCGGTCGAATCAGGTGAGGAATGTTGTCACCGGTTTTATGGCCGGTCGCTTCCTCGTGGAAATTGCCTTCCTCGGTGAGGTTGTAGACGGCGTTGTACAAGGCGCCGTCGCTTTCGCCCAGGATGTCGATCACCTCGGCCGGTTTCCACACGTAGAACTTGCCCTCGACACCTTCTGAATCGGCGTCTTCCGCGCAGTAAAAACCACCGCCGGGGTCGGTCATGTCGCGCTGGACGTAGGTAAAGACGCGGCGCGCCACCGCGTGGAGTTCGGGATCCTCGGCAAGGGCGCCGGTTTCCAACAAGGCAATCGCCATCATGGCCTGGTCGTACAACATCTTTTCGAAGTGCGGTAACAGCCAGTAGGGATCGGTGGAATATCGGTGGAACCCGAAACCAACTTGGTCGAAAATGCCGCCGCGCGCCATGTGGTGCAAGGTGTGGCGGCACATGGTAAGGGCGTCTTCCCGCTCAAAGCGTTTGGCGGCACGCACCAACAGCATGAACTGGTGCGGCGTAGGGAACTTGGGCGCACCGGAGAAACCACCGTTGCGCGGATCGTAGAGGTTTTTTAGTTGCTCGTAGGCCTTTTGCAGCAGCCGCGTCTCGTGGAGTTCGGCCGGTTCGACACTGCTTTGTCCCGCGATGTAGTTGGTCAGTTGTTGTGCGTTTTTGAGCACCTCTTCCCGGTTTGATTGCCAGAATTCGCCCACCCGGGGAATCAGTTCCAGCATGCCGGGACGGCGGCCGGCGCCGGTCAGCGGAAAGTAGGTGCCGGTAAAAAAGGGTTGGCGATCGTGGTTGAGCAAGGCGGTCAAAGGCCAGCCGCCTTGCCCGTTCATGGCCAAACAGGCGGTCATATAAATGTCGTCGATGTCGGGGCGTTCTTCTTTGTCGACTTTGACGGCCACAAAATGTTCGTTCAGCAGCTTGGCGGCGGCTTCGTTTTCAAAAGATTCGTGTTCCATCACGTGGCACCAATGGCAGGTGGCGTAACCAATTGACAAAAAAATCGGGACATCGCGTTCCCGTGCGACGGCAAAAGCTTCCTCACCCCAGGGGAACCAATCGACGGGATTGGCGGCGTGTTGCAACAGGTAGGGGCTGGATTCAAAGATCAATCGATTGTAGTCGGGTCCACCGTCGGCCGGCAGTTGTTGAATGGCTTCGTCGCTGGGAAGGGTGGGTCGTTGATGACCGGACATCATGGCTCCTTGGGGATTCGTGAATGAAAACAGTTGGATCGAATAAGCGGGTTCGGCATCGCCCCGTTGCGAAAAGGGAACATCGGGCGGTTGAAAGCGCGGTACGTGTTTCTTTCGAAAATGTCCCCATCTACCGAAAAATTGTCAAGGTCCCAAAGCAAAAGGCGGAACAATCACACCAAACAGGGTTCGCACGACGCTCGCCTCTTTCTGAACAAGGCCGAACGTTATAAGATGCGAGTAACATAAGGGTATCCCACCGGAGGCTGGAACTTTGAAGAAAAACTCGTTGAAATTGGATCCGCAACTGTCCATTGTGATCGGGATTTTCGCGATTTCCGGCCTGCTCGTCTACTTTATTAACAAGCAAGCAGGAACCGTTTGGCAGGATTTCGCCCTGGTGCTCAACAACACCTTCATGAACATTCTCATTTTCGGCATTCTGCTGACCTGGCTGGAAAAGAAACGCCGCCGCCGCCACATCAACCGCGGTTACCTGGAACAATTGGAAGATTTCCGCTTCTGGCGCAGTGAAGAAGGCGTCTGGCGCAAGGTCGGTATCCTGCGCCGGTTGCGCAATCTCGAGGCGCAGCTCCCCGATTTGTCGGGCATCGAAATGGAAAACGCGATGATGGAATCCTGGGACTTGACCGACTTGCGTTTAAACCACGCAAATTTCACCAATGCGTTCCTCTGGCAGAGCGATGTGTCCAGAACAAGTTTTGAGCGCGGCATCATGGAACGGGTTTACCTCGAAAACGTCACCATGGACGGCACCAACTTCGACAAGGTTTATATGGTGATGGCCGACTTGCGGGAGGCCTGCGGCAAAAAAGCGCAATTTATGTGCACCAATCTGGAAATGAGCATCTTTAACGGCGCCCGTCTTGAGGACTGTAGTTTCGAAGGCGCCAATCTGGAAAAGGCCACCTTTGAGGGTGCGGTGCTCAAGGACTGCATGTTCTACCACGCGCACCTCGTTGACTGCAATTTTAAGGACGCCGACCTGCAAGGCGCCGATTTCCGGCAAACCGACCTCAGTGGCTGCAGCAACCTCAGTTACGCGCAGTTGGAACAAGCAATGATCGATGAAACCACCAAACTGCCTCTGGAGCTTCACGCCGAACAAGAGGATTTGCTGAAGAAGATGAAGCAACAGAACCATGGCCCGGTACGCGCCCATTTCGACAACAACGTGCCCCACTACCGCTCCAAACCCAACTTGCAGGATCACCGCCGTTCGCGCACCATTTTGGACCACTTCTAACCCGGTCGGCGTAGGCGGCACACGCCGATAGACCGGCGCCGAGCCAACGATTTAAGGGTTTTCATCAGGCCGCGCCGCGTCATCCGGGCGCTGCATGCGTTCTTGCATCGTTGCCGGAAGAGCGGCGATTTGGGCGACCATTTGGTTGAGGTTCTCGCGCAGGGCCAGCCAGTTTTCCCGACCGTACAGTTCGTAAATGCCGTCTTGTGCTTGTTGCCAGTAAGGCAAGGCTTCGGCCAGTTTGGTTTCACCGCCCGCCGTGAGCGTGATGAACCGCGTGCGCCGGTCGAGCCCGGCGCGAATCGCCACCCAACCCCGTTTTTCCATGAGTTGGAGGTTGCGGGTCAGCGTGGTGCGGTCGATGGTTAAGGCCTCCGACAACATCGGCAGCGTGGCCTCGCCGAGGGTGTCGAGGGCGCGTAGCAGGGTGAACTGGGTCGCTTTGAGGCCGACCTTGGCCAGAAAGGGGTCGTAGATTTGACCCATGAGGCGGTCGACGCGCCGGAAGGCAAAAAAGATACAGGGCTCACATTCTTTTTTCGCCACCATGAACTCCCTTGGCAGATCCCAAAAATCCCGTGTGCGTTAGGTTAAAACAAAGCGTATTCGGATACAACGGCATTCGCCGTTCGGTACAACGGCATTCGCCGTTCGGTACAACGGCATTCGCCGTTCGGTACAACGGCATTCGCCGTTGGGAGCGATGGGTCAACGCGTCCGAGCGGTGAAGTTTCGATTTCCACGACAAAGATTTTTCTTGCGAAACCAGATCGTAAACGTGATTTGTGACATCCGTGTTAAATAATTTCAGCCGCGAATGACCCTTTTCCCACCCATCTTCGCCGGGGCACCCAAGGTTCACAAAGGACCTTCATCTCACGTCAGTCCCCGGTGATGGTAAATCCCCCGCGTAACCCCCGCGACCCCGTCGTGACGCAACGATTCCAACACCACCCGGATTCCCCTCATCCAAAACCGTCCACATCCAACCAGCAAACAAGGGAGACGTCACCGCCGCGACGTTTTCCAGGGGAGAAAAAATATGAAGCAAGCACAGTCGCGATGGTCCCAGGTTAACAGCATTCTTGAAGCGGTTATGGACTTGCCGCCGGAACAGGCGATTAAGGCAATCGAAAAAGCCTGTGGCTCAGACGAGGGCCTCCAAAAAGAAGTGCTCGCCTTGTGGCGTGAGATGAACAGCGACGAACCCGAGGATTTACCCATGAGTCGCGGCGTTTCCCGATTTTTTGAACGCACCGCCGCACAGGACCGCAAGGGCAATATGGCGCCGGAGCCGGTGCGAAAACCGGAGCGTTCGGAGGAAGCAACGGAACGCAGACAATGGTTCATGCCCTTCCTGCCGGAGACGCAACTGCGGTTTTCCTAACTCAAACCTAAGAAGCGCTGACGCGGGGATTTTAGCTAAACCTCTGGGCTGCGACGGCCTGTAAAAATACTCACCGCACCCATGGGTGCGCGTCGTGCGCGACCCCGGTCCGTTTTTTCCAAACCATTTCGCTCCAGATCTTTAGCCAAAATCCCTGGCTCTTATCGCGCCTCTTAGGTAAAACCGGGCACATCTTACACAAAATACCAACCGTTCAAAAATACCTTTAGCCCTATCACATTTTCACCAAAAACACTTTCTTAAAAAACATTCTTTTCCCAAAAGAGGTCATGCATCACAGCAGGGCCTCTTTTTTTGTTTCACATTGCAACGCAGCGGTGACGCCTCCCACCAACTCGGGGGAGAACGCTTTCAACCCAACAACGGTTGCGGCTTCTTCCTCGTGATTAAGATGCATGATGCGCGCGTCACACTTTTCCGCCGAACCTGTCTTTTCGGTCTTCCGAAAGTTTTTAGCCCGCATTTCTCACAAGGATTCGTCGCGAGAAGCAGAAAGCCTTGTGAGAAATGCGGGTTAGTGAATTCCGGCGGGTATTAATGAACCGGGATAAGCGTGAACCCTCTACCTTCAGGAGTTATTGTATGTCCTTGTTGCTTTTTGGTGATGCAGTCTTAACCAACCGTTCGGGGAACACCCCGTTTCACGAACACACAACTTGCCAATCCGCCCGCTCTGGATTTAAACCCACCATGCAACGCCTTGCCACGGTTTTGGTCATGACCGTTTTGACCGTAATGCCCTTAACCGCCCAAATTTATATTCAAGATTCTTTCGACGACACGACCCTCGCCAATTGGGTTTCGCGCGGCACGGCCGCCGCGCCAAACGGGTCCCTCAACATCACCTTGCCGGGGGGTTCCGCCGTCCAGCAAAGTATGTTGCCGGCGAATGAGACGCTGACCTATTCGGTGGACCTCCGCTTTAATGAAGCGGTTTCCGGTGGTCCCGACGCGGTTCTGCTGCTTTCACAAACCGACACCAACGAGCCCTTCCAAGGTTCGAACGACGCCTGGTTTTTCCGCGTCGGCCACGAATGGGGAACTTGGTCCTACGAGCTCAGCCGCCGCAACGCCTGGGACACCACGGTTTTGGCGTCGGGTGACTTGCCCCAGCCCTTGACGGTTGGGACCTGGTACCAGCTTCGGGTGACCCGCGACGGGGGCAACCTCAGCGTTTCCCTGATGAACCAACAGACCGAAATCATCGCCGCGAACGCGGTTGACGCGGCCAATGATCCGGGCGGCGCTTACACGGCCTTGTATGCGGCGGGTGAAGGCGCGGTGGATTTCGACCAGTTTCAGGTGCTGGGCCCGGAAGGCGTGTTGCCGCCGACGGTTTCGTTTACGACCGCGTCAGCGACCCTCGCCGAAGACGCGGGCGCGGTGTCCGTTTCACTAACCTTGGATGCGCCGGCACCGGCCGGCGCCTCGGTGACCGTCCAAATAAGCGGAACCGCGACCCAGGGCGGCGATTACCAAAACAGTTCAGCCAGAACCTTAACCTTTAATGAAGACGACCGCGCGGGCACCCTCTCCTTGACCCTGATCGACGACAACCTCCAGGAAAGCGACGAAACGGTGATCCTCACCCTGAGCAATCCCGTGGATCTTCGTCTGGGCACCACAACCACCCACACCCTCACCATCATCGATAACGACGCCCCCACTCCCTGCACCAATCCCTTCACCACGATGTTGCCGATGTGGTTCACCACCGCGATGCCGGGCCGCGACAGCGTGGTCACGGTATTGGATTTGGTCGACGCGCAAAATTGCACCACCTGCGACAGCTACACGGTGACGGTTCAAGCCGGCCAAGGCGGCACCGTGACGCCCACCGGCAGCCAAACCGTCGCCTGTGACCAAACCCTGACCATCACCGCCACGCCCGACACCGGCTTCACCTTTTCCGGCTGGAGCGGTGACGCAACGGGCACCACCAATCCCCTAACGCTTGACAGCAGCGGCGGGAACCAAAACCTTACCGCCAACTTCCAAGCCGTCGCCGCCGGGCCGATTGCAAACGCGGGTCGCGATCAAGCCGTCACCGAGGGTGCCACGGTCCAACTGGACGGGAGCGCCTCAACCGGCGATACAGCCCTGACCTACGCCTGGCAACAAACGAGCGGCCCGACGGTCGCCCTGCAAAACGCCACCACGGCAACGCCTTCATGGACCGCGCCTTCGGTCACGGCCGACACCCTGTTCACCTTCCAACTACAAGTCACCGACAACACCCAAGCCACAAGCACCGACACGGTCGCGGTCACCGTACGCCCCCAAGGCGGAGAACAAGCCCCCTGCGCCGAGGCCGTGATTGAACCGGCCCCAACCGCCGGCACCACCCTGGTGAGCACCCTCGAAATCCGCAACGACCGAGCCAGCCCCCGCACCTGTGAACCCGCTTGGTCCGGCATCCCCATCGCACGGTCCGCCAACCTGACCGACACCACCGGTTTGATGCTGATCGACAGCAACGGCAACCGCGTCGCCGCCCAGTTCGACATTGTTTCTCGCTGGGGCGGTTCGGTTCAAGACACCAGCCTGCCGATCCGCTGGTTGCAAATCAGCACCATCACCAGCATCGCCGCCGAGAGCATCGTTGCTTATGAGGTGCGCCGCGCCGGCACGGCCCAAACCGATCCCAACGCCTTAACCGTTACCGACAACGGCACGTCCGTCGTGGTGGATACCGGCACGGCCCGCTTCACCCTGGACCCCGCCAACCCGGCGCTTTTTGCACAAATCGCCCTGGACAGCACCGGCCAAGGCACCTTCGAAACCATCTACACCCACGGCGCCGGCGCGGGCCCCCGCCTGAGCTACCGCAACGGCGCCGCCGAAATCAGCTTGAGCACCGCCGGCACCAACGAGGTTCGCGTCGAACCCGACGGCTTCAGCATTGTGGAAACCGGACCCCTCAAAGCAGTGGTCCTCCTACGCGGGCGCTTCAGCGATCCCGGCGGGACCAGCATCTGCGCGGCGGGCGCGGGTTACGAGCGCTTTGCCTTCACCCTTGCCGCCACCTTCGTGCGCGGTTCCAGCGACATTTTGATGCAGTACCACCTGCGCAATGAATGCAGCGACGCCAACGGCGGACCTTGGACCGACGAATTCGCCACCGTTACCGATGCGAGCTGGCATTTCCCCTTCGCCACGTTCGACACGCCGGTGGTCCACGCGGGCGGCGACGGTGACCTGATGACCTCGGCCGCGGGTTTCAACGGCGCCACCACGGTCACCCAGTTCAAAGGCGGCGGCACGCCCTGGCGACGCCGCGCGGAAGTCCAAATCAACGGGCAAACCCAAGAGAATGCCGAATTTTTTAGCAACCCCATGGTCGCCTTGAGCGATACCAATTTCATCGCCACGGGTCAAATGCCTTGGCTGCGCTACCGCGAACCCCAAGGTTTGGCGGTGACCAACCAAACCCTGTCTCTCCACTTCGTCAGCGAATCCCTAACCGTGGGTGAGGGCAAAGGCTTGTGGAACTTCGCCCGCGTCGGACTGGCCGCAACGGCGACGGCGGCGGCCGGCCAATCCGTGGCGGCATTCCTCGAAAACGAACGCAACCGCGGCCGTTTCATGCTGGAACGGGGTTTGTTACCGCGCGCGACCCTCGACATGATCAATGCAAGCGGCGTGTATCCCAGCCTGGGGACCCATGCACCCTCTGCCCCCAAAACCGCCTACCTCGACACCTTGAACCTGATGCACAACGATCACGTGTTGCCGGGCGGTCAGTATGATCGCGGCAAGATTTACGGTTCGCAACTCTGGCCGGAAGTATCCTTCGACCGCTGGGATGTGGACAACGACACACCGGCCGACATGAACGGCACCCACGCTTATTGGAACCCACAGGGCGCGGAAATGTTGGAGTTCCTGCGTTCCGGCGATCCCAAATGGGTTTGGGATTTCGCCTTGCCGGCGGCCTGGCTGCAAATGCACACGGCCTACCTCAACACGGGCGACCAATTCCACGGCAACCGCAACGGCTTTGCGGTGACCAGCGGCGGCACGGGCGAGGGTCATTGGCACCGCGGCGCGGGCGGCTCCGACGACTATTCGTACAACGACGGCATGAAGCTGGCTTACGCCTTGCGGCCCAACCCAATCATGCGCGACCGTTTCCGCCAGGCGGGCCGCACCATCGTGGACCGCTACGACATCCCGCGCGCGCAGGAAGCACAACGGACACAATACGTTAACCGCGTCGAAATTTCGCGTCAGGTCATTCAGCACTTCGAAATGTTGGCCAACTGCGCGGAGTACGTACCCGGCGAAGGCGGCAACGCCTGCCACGACCGCTTGATGGAACTCTTGTCGGAACTGACGCTGGACAACCTGCGCGCGGGCATCATGTGCGCCGACGACATCCCAAGCACCAACTGCCTGAACCCGCAAGGTTTCATGATGGCAAGCATGATGTACAGCTTCTTCATGCGTTCATTCCGCAACTACGGCGACATCGAAGGTATCTTGGGTGATGCGATGGTGGACATCGGCCGAAACCTGTTCCGCTACACCATGCGCGGCCAGGAGGGGCAACCGATCAACATCAACGGCGATTGGGCGCCGATGATGGACTGCACCCTCAACGCGGAAGGTACCGCGGTGGTGAACTGCACCCCGTTCCAAGTCGACGACGCCTGGATGTACCAACAAAACAGACCCCACACCGCGGCGATGCTGTTGACGGCCCACGAGCTGGACCCCAGCATCAGTATGTGCGAGGCGGTGCGCGCCATCTACGATGATCCCAATTTCCTGCCTTCATTCTGGGACGGCTACATCGGCAATGATTCGGGCTGGTGGAAAGGCGCAGCACAAATGATGCAGGGCATGGTGTTCGGCATCGGCGTGTACGACACCTGCAGCGATCCTTAACCCTATGGCAAAGCAGAGAAAAGCGGGTGGTTCCGGCCACCCGTTTTTTGAACACCGCGGCGTCTCGTTGTTTGACCTAAAGAAATAATTCTTTTTTTGGTTGGACGATGACCAGATTAAGCTCTTCGTTTCCTTTATGGTCGCCATGCTGTCCCGTGTCAGCCGGTGGGCCCGGGTCTTTATCCGGTTTAATTGAATTGCCGAAGGCGGCAATGGGAAGAAGGCCGGGGTTGATCACAGGACTGTAAGAAGCAGAAACTTGGAATGAACATAAAGAAACACAAAGAGTTAGGAGAAATGCTTTAAGAGTCATGGGCTACCCTCTTGAAAAATTCTGAAGTTAATCCGCCGCACCGCAGGAATCCAAACAAACCTGCGAAATCAGCAGACCACTCATATTACAGAAATGCGCAAAGCAAAGGAAAACCAAGCAGTGATTTTAATCACAAAATCCCACCCCCCTTAGACCAAGTCACAAACAACGATGAACAATACGCCCCAATTACCAGTTCCTAAGGGGAATCATACAAACAATTTGAGCGCCGGCGCCCCTCAAGCGTGATCAAGTAGTCGGTTATTTACGCCCAACAACTTGCGTCTTCAATTTTTCGTGAAGCTCCTCACATTTTCATTTTGCAGCGATACAGCGCCACACTTTTTCACTCCTACGCAGCGTTCTACATGCTTTCTCCACAATCGCGCCTTAAATTGGCAAAACATGATCGGGGGACCAACCCCCGTTTCATTCGTCCCTTCTCATAACGCAATCATCAAAGCCGATTCTTCCTCACGGTTGACCTTCGTCCTTTTTCGATGAGCCCGGTCTCGCGCAAACCCTTTTGCGCAAGCAAGCTCTCTTTGACGTTCGGTTCAAACCAACGCGTCGTCGTCAACCATCCATCGGCCGGAATGAATGCATCTACCCAAGCTGTCACCCAAACATCCGGCAGTTGGTCGAGCGAACCCATTGGGTCGTCTCACCAGGCCGGGCTCCGTGTTTTGGCGTGACAGGAACCATCGTTTTTAGGAGTTTTTCATGGAATCTCAAACCAACTTCCATCGTCTGATCGCCGAATTTGGCGCCGTCATCGGAATCCCTCAATTGGCCGCGGACGAGGAGGGTGTTTGCACCATCGCCCTCAACGAAACCTATTTCCTCCACCTCGGTTACCGCGATAGCGGCCCCGCGGGCGAAGTGGTGGTGACCACCCAACTCGGATCGGTCGATCCCGAGGTCCGCGCCGAGGTTTTTGCCGACCTCCTCGCCGAAAACCTGTATCCCGAAACCCTCGATTTGGCCTTCGCCTGGGACAAACACCGGCAAATGGTGGTGTTGACCGCCAAAGTCTCCCTTCACGACCTGGATGCGCCGGCGTTCAGCACCTTCCTCGAGCGATTTATGGAAATCAACACCTACTGGACGGGTCGCTTGGAAGGAACACCTGCCGAGCCGGTCGACAGCCCGGCAAGCGAAGACAGCCCCGTTTCCGAACCGTCACCACCCCAAGAAGCCGGCCCCGACATCATCCCGTTTAACCCGGCTCCCAGCCAAACCCACGGCATGTTCAATCCCAAATTCATGGCCTGATCGCCGCGACCCATTTCACAGGAAGGAGCCACACTATGACTGTCAATATGAGTGCATTTCGCAAAGTAATGAATACTTCATCGAGCCGTATCGTCAATGAAAACGGCAATTTAGCATCACGACCCAAGGGTACCTGGGGCCAGTATTTCGTCAGCTTTTATGACAACCGCGGTGTTCAGAGCGACATCAAATCGCAGAACCGCGCGGTGCGCAACGATTTCATCAAAGCCCTCAAGCAGGACTACGGCGATAAATTAGCCAACCGCATCATCAAACGCTACCACCTCAACCAAAACAAGTCGCAGCCACTTTCCAGCACCACCATCAAGCAGGTCATCAAGGCAACCGACAAAGAATTTCTGAAACCCATGAAACAGGAATTCCGCCAAATTATCGCCAATGCCCCGCGTGATCGCATTGCGCTCATCAAAGACAAGACCTTTCCGCGCAAACTGGAACACCATCTCAACAAAATGCTGGGTCCCTACGAGGGCAAACAACGCCAGGCGATCCTCAACGAATTGCGCGAGCAGGTGAATGGATTACCGGGTTACTTCCCCAAATTCGTCAGGGAAAAGGCCCACGACATTATCGACACCCAAGATCGCCAAGTAGGCGCACCCGGCTGGGGTTATTTGGGGCCCAGTAAGGCAGGCGATGACGACGAACACGTGATGAACCGCGGCATCGCCGAGGTGGTTATGATCGGCAAGGAACCCTACACCCCAATCTACATGTCCGTGTATGGCGACGCCTTAACCTCATCAAAACCAAGCTTTAAAGACGTCGGCCAAGACGAAGACGGCCGCATTTTGATTCATACCGGTAACAAAAAAGACGATGAAGGAACGCTTTGGGTCAGTATGGGTCGACCGCATCGCCAGGTCAAATGGCTGGAGAACTACAGCCGCCAGGGCAATATCAAAGGGCACCAGAACCAACCGCTGATTCGTTCTTTTTTGGTGCCGCTCCACATCGCCAACGAAATTTCGGCCGACTGTATCACCGAGCATAACTCCAAAGGTTCCGGCAAGGACATGAGCGTCGACAAGCACTACGAAGCCAACCAATACGGCATCGTCAACCCACGCTCGCTGGAAAAGCTGCGTCAGCACGCGCTGCCCGGCTCCCTGAAAACCTACACCGACGGCCCGCTCGACAAGCAACCCAAGAACTGGGGCGACGTGGTGCCGGTCTCCGACCTGCGCATGAAACTGGGTGTGCCCGACGCCAACATCCCCGGCATCGACATCTTCACCGAGGTGGTCCCCTCTTCCGACGCCCGCAAGCTCTACGCGATTCTGGCCAACGATGAAAGTGTATTGTTCAAAAAGGAGCGTCTGCCCAAAGGCAAAAAACTCGACAAAAAACGGACTGATTTGCTCGAGAAGTTCCTACTCAAGGGCATCAAACAGAAGGACCTGCAAGCCTTCCTCAAACCCTGGGCCACCTCAGGTGGGAAGAACAAGCCGGACGCCCAACACTTGCGCAACCAAGGCGTACCCGACAAAACCATCAAAGAGTTGGAAGCCAAGTTGCAAGATGTCGGCTTCATTGAAAAGTCCAGTTACAAAGACCGTGCCGACGAGCTGTTGACCATCTACGCGTACCATACGGGTAACGAAGAGTACTTGCCGGACGGTGTGGATTGGGGAAACAAACAATCGCGAAAACTGCTGGTCGACAACTTCTGTAACAAACACCAACCCAAAAAGGTTTCACGGGACGACTTCATCAACGACTACGTGGGTCCATGGGCCACGCAAGCGCGGATTTCGCAGGAGATTAGTGAAAACTTCGACGAACTTCGCGAGGAACAAATCGACAGTTTACCCAGGGAAGCCCCGCTCATCGAATTTTCTCGCGACGAGGATCTCCCCATCGTCGGTCGGGCCTGGCCGAAGGAAACCAAGTTATCGCTTCAGACCCAGGAACTTTTGGAACAGCGTTACCAATTACGAAAAGGCTTGCGCGACCTGCAAGCCAACATCGATACGGCATTCAAAGACAAAAAAGGCGTCCAAAAAGAGGCGCGCCGCATTCTCGGCCCCATGAAGAACCGCATCGGCACCATCCTCAACGATTACAACTTCAAAATCGGGAAAACCAGCCACCTCAAAACGGCGATGCCCGGTTACCAGATGGAACTGATGGACTACCGCGACGGCTTGGCCGCGCTGCTGCCCAAAACCAACCCACCCAAGGCTTTGGTCGATATCATCGCCACCTTGGACCGCGCCATCCAGGGTTCTAAAACCGAATTGAAGGACCAACTCAGCTTGGCCTTGCAGGACATCGGCAAAAGCATCAAATCGCGTCAGGGCTTTATGGCTGATTCAAGTAACCTGTCCAAATGGAACGCCTTGAGCAAAACCTTTGGTACCGCCGCCGCCAAGCTCGACGGCAAGGCCGCCCGCCAGGCCTTTGACGGCATGATCCGGCTCTTTTCCCAGGATCTGAACAGCTTGATCACCAAAGGCCAAAAGGAATTCCGCACCAATGGCAAGATCAGCAAGGAAACACAAAAACGGCTGGACAGCCTGCCGCGGCGCGAGCAGGACTACGCCAAGCTGCAAATTGTGCAGGCCAAATCCAGCTCGAAATCGCAGAGTTCCAAGTTCTACCAATCTGGGGTTCATTTCCGAGGAAAAACCCAATCCCTGGAGAAAACAAGCAAGGTCACCCAAACCGGTATCCACAACACCGGCAACAGCTGTTATTTGGCGGCGGGGCTGAACATGTTGTCCTCGGTGGAACCCTACCGTCAGTTGTTCAATCCCCAGAACTTCAATCAAGTCAACTATGTGGGTAAACCAACCCAGTGGGCCGCGGTACAAAATATCGGTCCCAAGGTCTGGGCGATCATGGAAGACGTCCGCGCGGGCCGTTCCGTTGACCGCGATACGATCAACGACTTACTGGCCACCATGGACCGCTACCACCTGTTGCCGGCGCCGTCCTTGGCCGCGATGCGCATGGGCCAAACCGCGCGCACCGCACAACAGGATCCCAACGAGGTGATTTTCCGCAAGTTGATTCCGCTGTTCGATCCCAACAACAGCATGTCGTTGAACCAACGCATTGTCACCGACTTCACCCCCCACCTCGACCAGGCGGTTCAAAAACCAAACCTCAATACCGTGGACCACACCGACCTGGTAAACGGCCGCATGGTACAGAACCAAATGGACCCGATCATTGAGTTGCCGATCCGCAATCGACACGGCGAAATCGATGATTTAGAGGACGCCTTCGACGCCTTCCAAGATCAGGAAACCATTGACGGGGTACGTGCAAATCATAACCAGGGCGTCATTGAATCACGGGCGAACCGAACCCTCACTGTCCAAGGTACGCCGCCGGCGGTCACCTTTACCTTGCGACGCGGTGACGGTCTGGAGAAGGACGACCACGAGGTGGAGGCGCCGCAACGCATGCAAATCAACAATGTTTGGTATAGCCTAAAAGCGGTCGTCAATCACGAGGGCGCCTCGCTCAACTCAGGTCACTACACGGCCTTAACGGTGAATCCCAACAGCGGTTCCTGGGAACATCGCGACGATTCCTCGGTGTCCTCGATCAAAACACCCGACGAAACGAGCGAATCGAACCAATCCCAAAAGAATCGCGGGTACATGTTCACCTACGTGCGCGAATAAAAGCTAAAAAGCGCGATAACGCGCCCAGCTTAGGTCGGAGACGCGGCGGGGCGGTCACCGAACCATCGCCCCGCCGAACAACACAATGAATCGAAATCAACAGAGGGACCTCGCCGTGGGGTCCCTTTTCTTTTTTGGCGTCGGCGGAGTTTAGCCCCTTTGGGCTATAGGTCGACTCGCGCCCTTCCCGTAAAGTGGTGGCCATGACGGCATGACCGGTCAGTCCTCGGTCCCTTGATCTGGTGTCCTCGCCAAACACACCAACCCTAAGGAGCATTTAATGCTGACACTTACGCTTGCCCTGTCCGTTTTTATCGCACCGCTTCCTACCCAAGCCCAGCCTGAACTTTTCGCTGACGCGCGCATCGTTCCCGCCGACGATCTATTCGCAACCGGTCCTTTTAAGGCCGCTTACGATGCCGAAAACGATGCTGTCCTCTTGATTTTCGACCGGGTCGCCTGCGACCAAATCGATGATTCCTGTGTGTCCCATTACGAAGCCGAGAGCAACACGGGTGCATTTTGGGAGCTCGATCAAAACTTTCTCCAACTTAACCACCATGACCTCGACACCGATCAACCCATGCAGCTTTCCCTGTATGCGGTTGACCACAACCGGGCGCGGATCCTCCTTGGTCACCAAACTCTGGATGCCGATGGTTTGGTCCTGGTTCAGGAAGAGGCCGCGAAACGCGCCACACCTTCTCCCAAAACCCCGATTATGGGCCGGTATAACCTGTTAACCGGAAGCTCCAACCAAACCAGCGGGCCCTGGGGTTTTTGGGAACACCGCTCCGGTTACCACGCGCCCGGCCGAGGCATTGGCGGCGCCGACGATACTCATGCGGTCGATATCAACCTCAATGTGCGCAACGCCGGCCGCGACATGGACTCCGGCATGCCGTTCTTCGCGGCGGGCGCGGGCACGGTGGTGAAGTACCACGGAACGGTATCTCCCTCTAGCAGAAACGGCTATGCGCTGCTGATCGAACACGGCACCTCCTCTGATCGATGGTGGGCGGGTTACCTGCACGCAAGTCAGCTCAACGTCCGCGTGGGAGACCGCGTCACGGAACAAACACGGCTCGGTTTTATCGGCGCTACCGGCAATACCAACAACACCCACCTCCATTACGTCACCTATCGCGGTGAGAACCGGAAACACAACGGCCGCTCCCTGTTGGTGAGTTTCCGACCCAACCACAGTCGCCAATTGGTCGGTTATTCTTTGTCACGAACCACCTTGAGCCTGGGGCAAACCAAAACCCTCAGGGTTCAGGCCGTGGGACGGCGAGGGCGCAGCAGCTATTCCTACGGCGTCCTTAACGAAGCCAAATATGATCGCAACACCTGGTGGTCTTCATCCAACCGCAATGTGGTCACGGTCGATGGCCGCGGCAAGCTCACGGCACGCGGTCGCGGTACAGCCACCATTACCCTGTATTTCAGCGGCGAAATCCGCACAACCACGGTTACGGTGGAATAAAACACATCGCTGACCGAGGCGTGAAAAACCTCGGTCACAACCGTTCAAACAACGCCTCAAAGGAAAAAGGGTCCTCGGTGTGAGGACCCTTTTTCTTTTTCGGTGTCGGCGGCGGTTAGGCTGCCGGCGTGGGCAACTCGGGTTTGCGAGGCACAAATTTGCGGTATTGGCGCACGACGAATTGGGCAAACAGGCCGGCCGCACGTTTGGTGATTTTCCAAACCCAAGCGGTGGTCAGAATGATCAGCGGCAACCCAACCAAGGTCAACAGGGTGGACGAAGCCAAACCGCCGATGACCGTCCGCGCCAGGGGGAAGTAGTAACCGCCACCCAGGGATGAATTACCGACAGCCATGGGGATCAAACCAATGATGGTGGTCGAGGCGGTCATCAGAATCGGACGAATCCGGTCGAGCGCGCCCTGACGAACCGCTTCTTTCAACACCCACCCCTTTTCCGTGTATTGGTTGATGCGGTCCATCATAATGATGCCGTTGTTGACCACAATGCCGATGAGGATCAGTACCCCAATCCCCGCCATCACCTGAAACTCGGTTTGGGTCAGGAACAGGCACCAGCCCACGCCCACCAAGCTAAAAACAATGGTTGAAAAAATCATCAGCGGTTGGATCAGTGACTCGAACAAGCTGGCCATAACCAGGTAAACCAGTAACAACGCCAGCAGGACGTTAATGGCCAAGTCATTCATTTCCTGCTCGTCTTCGATCAAACGGTTGCTTTTGGACCAAGTTACGCCGGCGGGAAAATCGAAGTTGTCCAGCCGGGCTTCAATCGCATCCCAAGCTTCCTGGGGACTCTTGCCCTCGTAGGTCGCACGCACCACGTGGTGGGCTTTGCGATCAACGCGTCGAATGGAATCGGGGCGATCCACAAACTCAAACTTGGCAATCGAACCCAGGCGCACACCTTGGCCCATGGGAATCTGCTCGACTTGGTGAATGTAGGCGCGGTCTTTAATACTCAGACCAAAGGTCACATCGGTCTCGCGCTCGCCCACCTGAAAACGCGGCAAATACTGGTAGCGAAGGGTGAACCCAAAGGTCTCGGCAACCTGAGCCGGGGTGACCCCCAACTCGTTGGCTTTCTCGCGGTCAATGGTCACACGCAATTCTTTTTGGTTGGCTTTCTCGCCGTTGCGAATGTCTTCTAGACCCTCGATGTCCCGCATCAGCGCGGCAACCCGCTCACCGGTTTCCTTGAGGATTTCGGTTTCGGTACCGAACAACTGCACGCGAATCGCCATACCGCCTTCCTCGTCATCATCCCCAATCAGGAATTTGACCCCGGCGATATCCGGCAGTTCCTCGCGCAACTGCTTGCGAATTTCGCGGAACCGCTCAACCGGCATGTGCTCGTCTTCGAAGTTAATGGTGGTCTGTCCAACATTGGCTTCCATGTAGGAATAAATCGACTCCACTTCCCATTCCTCGCGTTTGGTTTCGAGGAATGCCTCCACCTGGTTAACGACCTTTTCCGACTCAGACAAAAAGAAGTAATCCTGGTACTCGTAGCGAAAGAACAATCGGTTGGTTTTACCAGAGGTCCCTTTGAAGCGGTCGAGCTGGGTGGCGGGAAAACCTACGGAGAGGATGATGACAATCATACCGATCGCGGTCATAATGGGATGACGAAGGCTCCAGTTCAGAATCCCCGCATAGTACTTCATGAAAAAGGGGTTTTTAACCTGCTCCTTACCGCGGTGTTTGCCCAACAGCTTGGAAGCGAACAAGGGAATCGCGGTGGTGGAAACCAGCAGCGACAAACCCAAGGTAATGCAGATGGTTAAGCCGATGGACGAAAGCCAAACACCCAACTCGTTGTCGTCGGCAAATACCAAGGACAAAAACACAATCACGGTGGTCATGGTCGCCGCAATCAGCGCCACGATAACCTCGCGGGTCCCCTCACGGGTTGCTTCGACGGGGTCAAGCCCGTCCATATACTTTTGGTAAATCGATTCCAACACCACAACGGCGTTATCAACCAACATCCCCACGGCCAACATCAAGCCCATCATGGTCAGAATGTTGAGGGTGAACCCAAAGGCGTACAGGAACAAAAAGGAACCGACAATGGAGATGGGAATGGCGGTGGCCACCACCAAGGTTGCATCGAGGCGGCGCAGGAACAAAAACAGAACAAACACGGCGAAAAAGGCACCGTAATAACCGGCCTCGGTCAGACCTTGCAAACCACTGGTGATATCTTCGCCCTGGTCACCCCAGACCAGCAGGGTGATGCCGTCCAAAACGGGATCCTCGGCAATTTCGGTATTGATGATGTGGTTGACCTGGGTTGAGACGTCCACGGTGTTGGCGTTGCTTTCTTTATAAACTTCAATGGCAAGGGCGGCGGCACCGTCGAGGTGGCGCTTGTAACCAATCGGTGGTTCCTCGTAATAGATCTCGGCAATATCCTTGAGCCGCATCCCCTGCGCGTTGACGCGGGTTTCACCGAACTGTTCGAGATCCACGATCTTGCCTTGACCGCGAATGTTGTAGGTTAGGCCGTTGGCGTGGACTTTCCCGGCGGAAAGGTTGAGGTTGTCACGGGAGAGGTTGCGCACCACCTCACCGACATCCACATCGTGTTCCTTGATTTTGTCGAGGCGCAGGTCAATGGATACTTCCTTGGGGAGTACCCCACCCAATTCAACCTTGGCGACACCGGGGATGCGCTCGATTTTCTGCTGAATGTGTTTTTCCAGCAAATCGTAGTTCTCGGACAGGTCAATCCCCGGCGCGGAGATCCGGCCCTGGATCACCGGGATTTCGTCGGTATTAAAACTGTGGATCTCGATAAACCGCAAACCCTCCATCAACTCGGGTTTGATTTCCTCCAGCTTGAGACCGACCTCCAAGCGCACCAGATCCAGTTCCATGCCCCAGTCAAATTCGAGCCGGACCCGCACGTTGTCGGCACTGGTTGAGGAGGAAACCTTGCGCACCCCTTTGATGGTGGACAAGCCCTCTTCAAGCTTTTTGGTGACCTCGCGTTCGAGGATCAGCGGGTTATAGTTGGGGTAACTTGCCATCACCCAGATGCCGGGAAAGTCGACCTTGGGCAAAAAGGCCAGTTTAAGCCGTTGTAGTGAAATGCCGCCGAGGACCAGCAGGCACACGATGGCCATCAGGACGGTGACCGGTTTTTTGACGGATAAGTCCCAGAGCTTCATGCCGCAACCTCCCGCTCAGTCTTTCCCGCGGCGCGCCCCGGTATCTTTAGGCCGGGCGTGACCGCGCCGTAAACCACGGGGATGATGACCAGGGTAAGCACGGTTGAGAAGACCAGACCACCGATGACGGCAATCGCCAGCGGGGCGCGCATTTCGGCGCCGCTACCGAGGCCCAACGCCATGGGAATCAAACCGAGCACGGTGGTGGCGGTGGTCATAAAGATCGGTCGCATGC
This sequence comes from Acanthopleuribacter pedis, assembly GCF_017377855.1. Lineage (GTDB taxonomy): Bacteria > Acidobacteriota > Holophagae > Acanthopleuribacterales > Acanthopleuribacteraceae > Acanthopleuribacter > Acanthopleuribacter pedis. Next base: position 123,051 of record NZ_JAFREP010000026.1, on the reverse strand, counting down.
GGCGGTTGCCCGCGATGATAATCGCCTCGTAAACCCCGCTGCCCTTGCGCCTTATTTGGTTGATGTAGTCGATTAGGACGATGGCGTTGTTGACCACGATCCCGGCCAACATCACCAAACCAATCAGGGCGATCACGCTGATTTCCATATCGGCCAGGTAGAGGGCGACCAAGCCGCCGCCGATGCCGATGGGGATGGTGAAGAGAATCAGGAAGGGGTGACCCAGGGATTCAAATTGAGAGGCCATAACCAGGTACACCAAAAAGACGGCCAGGGCGATCATCTGCATCATCGACTTAAAGGATTCGTCCATTTCCTTGTTTTGACCGCCGATATCGATCACGGTGCCGGGCACCGCGGCTTCAACTTGCGCTTTCAGCGGGGCGAGGTTGGCGGCGACACGTTTCAGGTCGCCGCCGGTCACACCGGCTGAGATGACGGCGGCCCGTTTTTGGGAAATGCGTTTGATTTGGGCGGGGCCGACATCGTGAATCACCTCGGCAACACTGGACAGGTAAATGGGGCGGTTTTCGCGATAGCCGACCGCGAGGGTATCGATGCCGCTGAGGTTCTCGCGGTCCGCTTCACGCAGCCGCACCATAATGTCGAGATCGCGACCACTGCGCACAAAACGGGTCGGGGTGGCGCCCTGAATTTTGTCGCGGATCATGTTGGAGACTTCCGCGATGGACAGACCCAGTTTCGACATGGTGTCGCGGTTGAACACGATGCGAACCTCGGGGTTGCCCTCGGCCACGGTGGTGCGCACATCTTTGATTTGCGGAATCTCGCCCATGGCCTTGAGCATCGCCTGGTTGGCGCGCTCCAGTTCTTTTTGGTTCTCGTTGTAAAGCTCAACTTCAATCGGTGTTTTAAAGGTGAAGTAACTGGGCGTGCCGACCTGGTATTTGAAGGTGGGTCCGCCGTCCAAACGCTCGCGAATACGGTTGAGCACGGCCTCGGGCACCTGCTCGTCGGCTTTCAGGGAAAAGTTGACCTGGGCCAGGTTCTCGCCGGTACGGGTTTCAACGCCTTGGTTGAACTCGCCGACGCTGGAGAACACGACCTTCACCCCTTCTTCTTGCATGATCTGTTGTTCGATCCAACCGGCCACACGGTCGGTGGTATTAATCGGCGTGCCTTCTTCCATCTCGGCCAAAATGTAGTAGTCGCCCTGACTCATTTCGGGTACGAGGTTGAAACGCATAGACTTATAGATGCCGCCGATTTGTACCATCAGCAAAATGACGGCAATAATCACCAGGTAACGGAACCGCAAGGCGGCGGTCAGAAACTTGGAGTAAAGGTTGCCGGAGAACATGCCGATTTCGACCTCGTCCTCGGGGTTGACATCGGTTTTGGCGGGTTTTTTCTTGGAAAACTTATGGAACAGATTGAACAGGGTCGGCATCAGGGTCAGCGACACAACCAAGGAGGCGACGAGCGCGAAGGTTACGGTCATGCCCAAATCGCGGAACAACTGGCCGCCAATCCCTTCGATAAACACAATCGGCAGGAACACCACGACGGTGGTCAGGGTTGAAGCGACAACGGCGCCGCTCACAATTGAGGCGCCTTTTTCGGCGGCCTGGGCGGGGTCGTCACCCATGGAACGCCGTACAAAAATCGACTCAAGCACAACAATCGAGTTATCCACCAGCATCCCGATCCCGAGCGCCAAACCGCCGAGACTCATGATGTTCATGCTGACATCAAACTGCATCATCAGGAAGAAACAGGCCATGACCGAGACAGGAATCGAGAAACCAACGATGATGGTACCGCGCACGTCACGCAGGAAAAACAGCAGGACGAAGATGGCGATGATGCCGCCGATGATCGCGTTGGACATGACCTCGTTAACGGCTTGTTCAATAAAGGTGGCGCCGACGAAGGTGGTGGTCAGGGCCACTTTTTCGCCCAACTTCTCCTGTTCTTTGTCGATTGCCTTGCGCAAGGAGCGGCTGACGGTCACGGTATTGGCGTCGCCTTCTTTATAAAAGGCGAGCGAAACGCCTTCGCTGCCGTCGATCCGGGCGATATGGTCGAGGTCCTTGTGGCCCACGGTGATTTTCGCGATTTCGCGCAGGTAAATGCGGCGGTCGTCCTTGCGGCTGACGATGGTGTTGCCAATGTCGTCAAGGGAACCGAATTCGTTGAGGGTCCGCACCAGGAAGCGAGCCTCGTTTTCGTACAAGGAACCGCCGGCGCGGTTGACGTTCTCTTCCGTCAGGCGGCGTTTCACTTCTTCAATAGAAATCCCAAAACGTTTGAGCTCGGCCTCATCCAGTTCAACCTGGATAATCTCTTCGCGGCCGCCGGCCACTTCAACCGAGGCCAAACCGCCGATGCCTTCCAAGCGTTTTTTGAGATCTTCCTCGCAGAAATACCGCAACTCGGCCAGGGTCATTTCCGGCGAGGTTGCCGAGATTTTGAGGATCGGATCCTGGTTAGGGTCGTAACGCAAAATGCGCGGTTTCTCGATGCCTTCCGGGAAGCGCAGCAGATCGACCTTTTTGGAAACATCCAAGATGGCAAAATCCATCTTGCGGCCCCAGTTAAACTCCAGGGTCACCTGGGACAACTCCGGTTTGGAGGAACTGGAAATCCGTTTAACGTTGGGAATCACGGCAACCGCTTCTTCAATCGGGCGGGTGATCAAGTATTCCACTTCCTCGGGCGCGGCACCCGGGTAACGGGTCTCCAAGGTCAAGGTGGGATAGGAAAGGTCCGGCAACAGGTTAATCGGCAATTTCATCAAGCTGATCAAACCGAAGGCGGCAACGCCGATGGTAATCATGCAAGCGGTCACCGGTCGCTTAATGGACATACCAATGATATTCATGAGGGTGCTCCGAGAATCCTCGCTGAAGCGACAACCAACAAGGGTTCACGACGGCAAAAGGGGGATCCGACGAAGGTGTGGATCAGCAATTTTGCACTCGCGAAACATCCTGGCAGGGCTCCAGACGCAAGTCTTCCGCGCGGATAAGGCCGTGGCAAGCGACGCAACCGGTGCGGATGGTTGTGTTGTGTGCGGGAGAAGTTGGTTCAATGATTCGTGATCGGGCTCGCGGTGTCAAGACACCGGGCGGAAGTCGGGTGCCGGTGGAGGCCGCGAGGGCCTCCAGGCCGGGCTTAAGGGGACTCCGCGGGGGTAAAAAAAGACTAGTTACTCGCGTTGGCGTTCAATGAGGGATCGCGCACCAACAAACCGTCCTTCAACGAATCTTTACCGGTTAAGACGATTTGGTCGCCGACGTTTAGACCGTCGATGATTTCCACCATGCCGTCTTCTTCGATGCCGGTTTTGACCACAATCTTTTTCACACGCGTTTGTGCGGCATTTTCTTCATCCAAGTACGTGAGGAACACGTAGGTCAACTGGCGGCTGTCGTAAACCAGCGCTTTCTTGGGGATTACCGCCTCGGCCGTCTTGGTCGCGGTCACGATGCGCAAGTGGGTGTAGGTGCCGGGACGCGCAAAGCTGGGCGCGTTGGGAACGGAAAGGGTGACCTTTACCGTACCGGTTTCGCGGTCTACAACCGGGGAAACGCGGTCGACACGACCCTGGAACAGGTTTTCAAACGAATCGTCGCGGGAAAAGTTCACGTCTTGGCCGGCGGCCAAGTCGCCCACTTTGCGCTCGGGCAGAAACACCTCGGCTTCCAGTGGCTCCAAGGCGGCGAGGGTAAACAGCTTTTCGCTGGGCTGAACGGTTTGGCCGAGTTCGACAAAACGGTTCACGATGGTGCCGTCAAATGGTGCGATCACCTGGGTGATTTCCAACTTGTGTTTGGCCGAGTTGTATTCGGCTTCCATGCGGTCCAGTTCAAACTTTTTGGCTTCAAACTCTTCCGTGGAAACCAACTTGCGCTCGTAGGTTGCGCGGATCCGTTCAAAATCAGACTTGGCGCGCTTGAGGTTCACCGTCGCTTGGTTCAACTGGAGCCGGGCGTCATCGCCGTCGAGGCCCACCAGAACGTCACCGGCATGGACCTTCTGACCCTCTTCGACGCTTAACTTTTGAATTTGACCGGCGGCCTTGGGAAAAATATCGACCTGACGGTCGGCTTGTAATGCCGCGGTACTGGTTACATAGGTGCGCATGTCCCGTGGTGCTACGTTGTAGAATTCAACCGAGTAGACCACTTCTTTTTTTTCTTTTTTCTCGTCGTTTTTGCCCTCACCCTTGTCTTTGGCATTGACCGGTTGATGCAATGTAATGAATGCCGCGCCACCAACTAGGGATAAAACTGCTAACCCAATAAAAAGCTTTTTCACGCTTTTGCCTCCACAGAGTTCCTTCACCACCTGTGAGTCTCTAACGGGCTCCCCCCCGCAAAGGTTCAGTAAGAAATCAAAAAAACTTGTGAGAAATCGTGATTTGGTCGTTATGGAGGCGAAAATCAGGGAATATTTTGGCCCCTTCAGCCGTTTTTTTGCGCATCGCCCACTTTCTCCGCCTCGGATGCACGAAACTTAGGGCGAAGATTGCCCGAACGCGAAACGCTCTGTTAGACTGGGTGCCGGTGATTCTGGTAAAGCATGGTGTTTTGGTCGCATCAGACCGGCGCGGGATGAAACGCCCCTACAGGCGAGCGGGTTCCGAGAAAACCCTCGCGCGTTGCAATACCTGCTTGCGAGTTTCCCAGGACCGTACCCTCACTTCTTGCACCTCGTTTCGCGGCACGGCAAGGGCGACGATTTCGGCCCCCGACCCCGCGACGAGCGCGCAACAAGCGATAACCGGACTTTTGTTACGAATGGGTAACGTCTGGACCGGCGCCGGCCCAAGCACTTGTGATTGTTGGAACCGGCCCCTTGTCTCGAGCGATCCATTCGGCGTGCGCCCAGCTTCCCGCGTCCCGCGATTCTTTGCGCGGAGCGACGCGGTCGATCCCACCAGCGACCATCGACCGCCCTCGCTTTTCAACGACGTGCCCCAACCTGAGGCCGCGGCACCGCTCCATTCATCTTTTATATGTAGGGGACACTTTGCCCATGAGCAACGATCAACAGCAAGCCCAGCAATCCGGCGCCCTCGCGCGCTTTCTCGACACCATCGAATGGTTAGGCAACAAACTGCCCGATCCCGCCATCCTCTTTTTGATCAGCTTGATCATTACCTGGATTCTCTCGTTCCTGCTTTCCGGGGTCAGCTTCACCGAAATCAACCCCCAAACGCAAGCACCGCTTGAAATCAAAAACCTGTTGTCCAGCACCTCGCTGGTGAGTTTCATGACCGGCATGGTCACCACCTTCACCAGCTTTGCCCCACTCGGCATCGTGTTGGTCGCCATGCTCGGGGTCGGCGTGGCCGAACACTCGGGCTACATCAACGCCGGTCTGAAAAAATTGTTGAGCTTCACCCCCAAGGGTCTGCTCACCCCCGTCCTGATTTTTGTCGCCATTCTCAGCCACACCGCCACCGACGCCGGTTACGTACTGGTCATTCCCCTCGGCGGCGTGATCTACTACACCGCCGGACGCCACCCGCTGGCCGGAATTGTGGCCGCCTTCGCCGGTGTTTCCGGCGGTTTTAGCGCCAACCCGATCCCCTCCGGCATTGATCCGATGCTGCAGAGTTTCACCCAATCGGCGGCCCGCATCGTGGAAGCCGACATCGCCATCAACCCGCTCAACAACTGGTTCTTCACCGGTGCCAGCAGCATCGTGATCATCCTCGTCGGCTGGTTCCTGACCGACAAAATCATCGAACCCCGTCTGGCCTCGCACACGCCGATTGACGACGACGCCGAACCACCCGCCAAAATCGAACCCCTTTCCAGCAAAGAAAACACCGCCTTCTTCGCGGGCACGGCCGCTTTGATTCTGGGCATCGTCGCCCTGATCGCCCTGTCGCTCCCCGAGGACTCGGTCATGCGCGATCCAGAGGGCAGCCTTACCAACTTCGCCGCCCCACTGATGCGCATGATTGTCCCGCTGATCTTTGTCTTTTTCGTCATCCCCGGCGTGGTTTTCGGCTTCATGGCCGGCACGTTCAAGAACTCGACCGATTTCATCATGGCCATGAAAAAGTCGATGGACACCATGACCTACTATATTGTCATGGCCTTTTTCTGTGCCCTCTTCCTGGAAGCCTTCAAACAGTCCAACATCGGCGCCTTGCTCGCACTGAAAGGCGCGGCCGGTCTCAAAGCCCTCAACCTCCCCCCCCCAGTTCACCATCGTGGGTATCATCATCCTCACCGCGCTGGTTAACTTGGCGGTTGGTTCGGCTTCGGCCAAATGGGCCCTGCTCGGTCCGATCTTCGTGCCCATCCTGATGAACGTCGGCATCTCACCGGACTTGGCTCAAGCAGCCTACCGCGTCGGCGATTCCTGCTCCAATATTATTACGCCGCTCATGCCGTACTTCCCACTGGTTGTTGTGTACTGCCAGAAATACGTCAAACACACGGGTATCGGCACCTTGGTATCACTGATGCTGCCCTTCACCGTTTGTTACATGGTGACCTGGAGTATCTTCCTGTTGATTTACTGGGGTCTCGGCATTCCCCTCGGCTTGGATGCCTCTTATACCTATACCCTGCCCAATTAAAAATCGGGCGCACCCTAAGGCGCGCCCAGCAGAGGCAAACAACCCATTTCCAAATCGTTAAACAAGACACAAGGCGCCGATCCGGCGCCTTTTTTCATGGTGCACCCAAAAAAAATCGAAAAAAGTTAGGCGGATTTCTTTCGCTTTCGCGCTTTACCTAATAGCAGGACGAGTCACATCGCTGATTCGAACTGACGAGACAAAGGAACGGAAAGAGCGTAAAGCAGATTCATGCTTTTCCTCACCCATTTAGCGCCGATCTCCGCGATGGAGATCGGCCATTTTTGTTTTGGATGGTTGGGGATGAAGTTTTTTGGTGAACCGTCACCACCAATCCATCCATCGAAGTTACGGCTTCATCCGCGTCGGGATCCAGTAACCAAGGACCGCTCGCTCCACCCGCATCATCAAAATCCTTTTATCCTGATAAATGACGGGTTCCACACCATGCCCAACCGGACCCCCCTCCACCTCAATCAATCGACCAATCCGCCGCTTTACCCATGGCCGTGCGCGGGAGCGCGGGTCCCAACCGAAAGTGGGTCGGTCGTTGCGGCGCGCGCAATTCCCTTGCGCACCAGGCATGGAGCCTGGCCGGTAAGCCGTTGAGATCGCGATCCTCGGCCGGAACGATGAAGGCTTTGAGACGCGTTCCTTCCTCCGGTTTCATCAAGCGAACCGCGCAATTGGCCACCTCGGGATGCTCCAGGAGGATGCGCGCCACCGCCACCGGAAACACATTGTGCCCACCGACCTGGACCGCTCCGTCCCGACGGCCTACGACGTGAAACCGTTCCGATGTTTCCCACTCGAGGAGGTCGGATGCTTCAACTTCGATCCCTGTGCCATCCGGTAGGGTTCGGATCAGCAACGGGTCATCGCCATCGTCCGCGGGCCGCCAATACGGAAAAAGTTGGTAGGCGGTTCCGTGTTGATCGCGGGCACCCAAACCTCCCGATTCGGAAGAACCATAAACTTCCGTCAGCCGCGTTAGACCGCGTTCCCGCAGCAACGCGGCGGTGGCTTCCGGGCAGGGCGCGGTGGACGTCACCCCCTCAACCTGACTGGTCAGGTCCGGCCATAATTGGCCAAGATAACGCCACTGGAACGGGTGCGAAATAATCAGATCACCGTCTTCTAAGGCATCGTACAGGGCGCGGGCTCCCAGCGCACGCGCTTCCAAAAGCGGAACCCCCATCTGTTGCGGCAGGAGCACCGTGAACAGAAATCCATAGATATGGTGGGCGGGAACAGCCGCCACCACGCGTTGGGTGCGGGGGAACAGCGTCGCGAGATGCGCTGTTTCCTGCAACAGGGTTTCCCGCGCGTGCGTGACCGGCTGGGGTCTGCCGGTGCTACCGGAAGTAGAGAAGGTAATCTTGTTGAGGCCTTCGCGCCAGCCTTCATGCACCAGGTCGACCCAACCCTGTAAGGTACGCCGGCGCAGAAGGTAGTCTTCCACGCCGAGTTCCGTGAGGTGAAAGGTGCGGGCAATGTGCCCGGCCAATTCCATCAAAGACAGGGAATCGAGCGGATAACCGTCGCCACCCAAGGTGGTTTCAGGCAACGGAAATCCGCGCGCATCCAGGAAGGTGGAAAAATCCATAACCTCCCCGAGGAACGCATGGATCTGGGCGTGAAGTAGGCGGGCCGTTTGCCGTTGTGTCGGTGGCCACGATGGTTCCTTCAAATTATCCTCAGACACGTTTGACGAAGATCCAAAAAGTATCGCCGGCCATGGCGTTTTTCATGTGGACCTTTACTTTGGTTGGGGTCATTTCGTAATCGAAGCGGTACTCAAACAAGGTGTTTAACGAACCTGAAGCCACGCCTTCCTTGAACTTGCCGTAAAACTCCGGGCTGTTGGTGCAGGGGGCCACATCGGTAAAGAAGTTTTTCCCGACAACCGATTTGGGATCCCGACCGGTAATGTCCCCTTCCGCGGCGTTGTAGCGGACAATTTTTCCAGAACCATCCAATTCAACAGCCCCAAAGGAAAGCGAATCAATTTCGTTGGGGTTCATGTTCGCCAGAGCATTGTTGAGATCACTCTCATCGAATTTAACGCGTTCCATTCCCATGGTTTCTCTCCAAAAAATGTCTTGTCATGATGTGCCCACCACGCGGTACTGCCGGGCTGTTAACTCGGAAGCTGTACCTTGGGTCGGCGGTTGTGTTTGGCTTGGAATGTTGAAATCGTATCACGATTTGTTTGTCGGTAAAGACGGACGGACTTCTTAAATTTTTTGACGTCCGAGAACAAGGGGCGCCATGGTTAAAAAAACGAGAAGCCATCGGCCTTTTTCCGGGCTAACCCAGGCCCAATCAAGGCATCTGGTGATGCCCGCCATGGTTCCCCGCCCCCGTTCCTTTCATGGACAAACCCCTAACCCGCGATTTTTTCAAATTAGGTTTATCGGTTTTCAGTCGGTTTGCTGCCTACTCTGATAACGACCCGCTGAACAGTGAGGCGGGTCGGCGAGACAAAGGAACGGAAGCAGAGCAAAGCGACACGCTTCGGCTCTGTCCCAAGCCCACATTTCTCACAAGGCATTCTGCTACGAAGCCGAAAGAGATGCGGGCTAGCGCTTCCCGCTGTGAACCGTCGCGGATCTGCTGCCAAGCGCCGGCCGGCGATGATTGGACACCATCGCGGGCCGGAGCCCTTTTGAGGGAGCCGCTTCCCTCAAACAAAGGTACGTTGCGGGGCGACAACAGGGAGCGCGTGGGAATATCTCAGGCCGGTCATATCGATGATCGGCCTCTTTTTTTGTCCGCGACCGTGGTTACGCCGGCAGCAGTGCGCCCTTGAAATAAAAGGCGCCGGGGGTGAATGGGGTTTCCCGTTCGGCAAGGGCCGCGCGCATCGCCGACAAGGTTTCCTGTTGCCGCGCCACATAAAGGTGGGCCTCAAACGGCCCATCCAATTGATAGCGAATGACGTATTCTTCGTAAGCGACTTGGCGCAAGGCGCGCGGCAACCATTCCGACGCCATTTGGTCCAGCAACACCGCCGGGTCCACGGCCCGCCCCAAACGGTAACGGGTTCCGGCGCGGAATTCCGAGCCCTGTTGTTGCCACCACTGCCGCCAGGCCGTGGCATCCTCAGCCCAGGCGGTTTTCGGTTTGGGTGAATCGGCGTGGAAAAGCGGCGCACCGGTGAGGAGGTACAACGCGGTGGTAACCAGCGTGCGGTGGGACGCGCCCGAGACGCGATGAGACGCGCCAGAGTCGCGGTAGGACGCGCCCGAGTCGGTGTCCAAATGATCCAGCAGGAAAGGTACCGCGGCGCGATCGCCGGCCAAGCCGGCGGCCAACACATCGTCGGGTCCGACAGTCACGGTTTTCAAAGCAGCGACCAGCCGTGTCGCGTCGGCCGCATCGCCGGCAATGGCACAAAGTTGTCTCGGCCAGGATTCGTGTTCCAGGCGTTCACGGCAATGGTCTAAGGTGGGTTGGTGGCCATTGCGTAACAGGGCCGTGGCAATCAGGGTCGCGGCCTGGGGATCCTGCTCGCGTTTCAGTTTATCGAACAGCAGCGGCAGCGCGGGTGGATGGGGTACCCGACCCAAGGCCCAGCCCAGCCAGGCATGGGCCGGCTCACGGTGTTCTTTTTCCAAAGCATGCTGCATGGCTTCCCCGAGGGGCAGGCGTTTGGTGCCGATGAGCTGGGCGATCACGGCAATCACCAGACCGTTGCGGTGGCGCAACAGCGAACGAACGTAGGCGGTTTCTTCCTTGGGCCAGGACAGCACCAGCGCATCGGCGATGGCGCCGGCCAGCGGGGTTGCCGAAAGCGACACCGCCAAACCCATGACTTCCTCGAAAAAGCCGCGCTCCGCCAGAACCCGCAACACAACAAATAGGGTGCCGGCATCGTCGGCACTCTCCAACCGACGCACCACGCGCAAGACGGGGCCGTCGCTCTGTACCAACTGATGCACCAGAATTTCGATTTGTGCTTCTTCGCGCGCTTGCAAGGCGCGGTCCCCGCGCGGTTCGCTCATTTCGCGCCGCCGCGCCTCATAGCGGTGGGCACATTCGCTGATTTGACGTTTAATCACGGCTTCCGACGAGGAGGCGCCGTCCATCTTGGGTTCCATCTAAGCCACCACGGCGTCACGCGGACCGGGATGCCGCGACCTACCCGAGCAACAGAAAAAGTTCGTGCAAGGGACCGGCCCAAGGAGAAAGGGGCGGGGTATTCGGCAGGCCGGTGAAGCGACACGCGACACATAGTAAGTTGTTCAAAGAGTACCAGATCCGCGCATATTATGGGAGCGCTTCAACACGAGCGCGGGCGATCCGTCTCAATTCGGGTCGCCCTGCTTCTCGAGCTTAGCGTACAGGGCCTGGCGGTACGCCGCGGGCACGCCGCGCCCCATCCGCTGCATGGCTTCATCAAATTGCAACTGTTTGATCGCCAATTGCTTGCGATACGCCTCACGGGAAAGGGCGTCGACCGCACCGGCGACAAGATCCTGCAACCGCACCATTTCCTTGCGCCATTCCAACTCGGGCGGCACGAAGCCGGCGTTTTTAAGCACCTTGTACGTGAGGCGCACATCCTCGGGAACGGCGGCGTCCTCGTCCAGAGGCAGGGGTTTTCCCGCCCCGGGTAAACCCTCAAAGGCCCCGTCCTGCATGGCTTCCTGAATCTTGCGTTCCACGATGCGGTCCATAAACAACATGCGCCACCCCCACCGCGAAAAAGGTTATCACGATTCGGGCGCGGCGGCCGAGGCGAGCCGTTCGATTTGGGGCGCATACAGGCGGCTTGTTCCCTGAGCCGCCGCCGGCCAATGGGCCACCATCGCTTGGGCCAAGGTTTCCGCGGCGACCGGCCGAAAACGGGAAAGCGGTCCGAAAAACCAACCGCGCCGTGGTCCCAAAGCTGCTTGAAACCACTGCTGCCAAGGATGGATCCCGGTTCGCAAACCCAGCAACAACGACGGCTGGAACAGGTGCAGCGCGGGAAACCTTAATGCGACAAGTTCCGCCTCTAACCGGGCCTTGATGCGGCAATAATACAGCGGCGACCAACGGCTGATGCCGACGGAGGTCACCACGGAAAAAAGCGAGACGGCATCTTTGTAGCGTCGCGCCACGGCAATGGGATAGGCATAATCGACGCGGTACAGGGCATCGCGGTCTTTTAAGCGGTCGAGCGGCAGACCCAGACAACAAAAAACGGCTTCCACGGCGGGCAAGTCGCGATAACAATCGGGATCGTCAAAATCAAAAGGAATGGCGTGGACTTTCGGCCCGTCCACCTGACTGCCCTCACGCAGCGGCACATAGATGCGGCGAACCTCGGGCCGCGCCGCCAAGGCACTCAGGCAATAACCACCCACCAAACCACTCGCGCCCAACAACAAGACGTCGCCGGTGGCGGGATCTTGTGGCGTGCGCTCAGCCATTAAGGGGAACCCGAATCCGGTTTGGTTTTGCCAACATAGGCCGCTACCTCTACCCCGTCGTAGTAGTGGGTCAAAATTTGGTCGAACCGCCAACCCTGCGCGGCCATCCCGTACGCGCCGACCTGACTCATGCCGACCCCGTGGCCCCAGCCTCGGCCCATGACGGTTAAATGCACCAAGCGGCCGTTGCGATAACTGGGCACTAAATCGATCAAGTTGTCGCGTACACCCAAGGACCAACGAATGTTCAGGCCTTTCACGCGGCGGTTGCCGCTGTCGGCGACAAATTCCAGCTCGGTCACCCGGCCCGCGGCGGACCGGCTCAAAACCTTTACATCACGAATCCCACGCAAACCGCGCACATAACGGCGCGCGCGTTTTTCAAGCGCCTCAACCGACTTTTTGTCGACCCACACATCGTAGGCCGAAAAACGGTCGACACTGGCCACTTTGTAATTCTCCTGAATGCGCAGGATGTTTTGCGGGAAGGGCCCGTCGATCAGGTATACGCGATCCAACTTTTCGAGTTTCGGCTGCGACTGGAACCGCCACTCTTCCGCGTGTTCGGACAGGTAATACCGCACATTGGCCAGCGCCAAGGTTTTGCTGCGCGTGCCCCGCTGTAAGTAAAGTACCCCGTTTTTGACATCGGTCACGGTGTAGCGATCCCACTCGGGTTCCGGTCCCCAGGCGTGGGCCAGTTGCAGCAGCAGAGCGACGGCCTGATTGTGCAGCAGCGGGGCTTCGCTGTCGAGACGCGCCACCTCGTCGTTATTAACGAACTCGAAGCGAAGTAAAAAGGCGGCCAGGGGCTGCAAGCCGGGATCCAAATCCCGCCCCAACAAAGGGCGCACGGAGTCGGCCGGATGGAATTGGTGTTTCATGACGGAAACCACCGCGGGCAATTGGGCCAAGGTTTCCCAAAAGGCGCGTACAGTCACGTGTTCCGGGCCGCGATAGGTAGGCACATCGCCGTAAATCCATCGCAATTGTTCCAGGTATTTCTGAAACTGTTTCGCGCCGAGCGCGGCGTCGCTGTCAATGGGTTGGAGCCGGTACAACAGCGCCTCCGCGGCGAGATGACCGCCCAAGGCGGCGACGGCTTTGGGCGGGTCCTTTTTGGGCAAGGTCCAACTGGGATAAGCAGCCACATAGCTGGATTTGCTTTTGAGGTAAGGCTCGTTGCGGCCGGGAAACACGTTGCCGACATCGTCGGTCAAACCACCGCAGGTCGAGGTGTAAAGCGCGTCAATCAAGGTGTCACCGTGGTACATCACGACGCCTTCGGTTTCGGCCACGGCCTGATCGCTCAAGGGATGTTCGTTAAGCGTCCCTTCGTATGCCTGGCAGGCGGGGGTATCGCAAATATCGTAACCGCGTCGGTTAAAACGGCCCATGTTCTTCAGGGCGTAGGTACGCGCGGCAACAGCCTGCGCCTTCAGGGCTTCCAGCTCGGGAAATACGTTGGGGCCCAGTTCGGTGGGCACCACCCCGCGCAGGTACACTTCCATCGGTAATTCGTTGATGATGCGAATTTTGCCGCCGCTCACGCGGAAACGCAAAACGCCGCGGTAGGCGGTGCCCGCGTAGCGAATCGGTTGGTTGGGGTCCGCGTGGACCAAACCGACTTCTTTTTCGGCGCGCAAATCAAACTTGTCATAAAACCGGTTGACCCACTGCAGCGGGTAACGGGTTTTGCTGGTGACCACCTCGGCCTTGGCATAACCTTCGCCGACCAAGGCGTCGCGGGCGGCGGCCGCGTCTTGTTTCTTGACGTAGGGACCCCCGCGCAAGGCGTAACCGTCTTTTTGTTTGACCACCTTAAACGCGGATTCGGGATGCAAACCCTCGAGCTTGGTTTGCAGCACTTCCACATCCTGACGCTTGGGCGCGGCGTGAATATGCACCCAATAACGGTAACCCTTGCGCTGAATGCGCGCCGAGGTTACGCGGAACAAACCACCCGGTTTAATGGTTTGCACCACCCGGTCCCCTTCCAAAACCAACAAGGGGCTGTCACTGCGCAGCGTTTGCACCGTGTCGGGATCTTTGATGCCGACGCGGATCCAGGTCACCGACTGACCCCGCCAGGCGTCGTATTGGGATTGAGCGGCAAAAAGGGGTGTCGCGACGGCGACCCAGCAAAACAAAACCGGCAAAAAACGGCGAACTGTCATGAAACCAGCCTAACCAAAAATAATCACCACGCGGGGGCTGCGCCGCCGACCCAAGCTGTTCGACGGTCCTTAAGATGTATACGAAAGGGCGGGACAAAAGGCCCTGAACAAAGCCTATCCCCGGAAGAGTTACGCGGGGACCTCTTCTTGCAACCAAAATTTCAAACGCGTCAGCGCTTGCCAGGTCCCGAGGTCGCGTAACTTAGTCCGCTTGCCCCGGCTTTTTTGGCCGCATCCATTACCTCAACTACCGTACCATGGGCCACCGATTGGTCAATGCGCATCACCACCATTTTCTTTTCGCGGCTTTCCAATTTGGCTTTGAGGGTGGGTTCCAACTGATCGCGGGCCACGGTTTCACCGTCGACGCGAATGCTGCTGTCGGCGCCGACAACAATGGTCAAGCTCTGCTCCTGGGAGGCCTGGCGGCTTTCGCTTTGGGGCAAGTTGAGATCCAGGCCGTGGTCGTCGCGGAACCGCGTGCTCACCATAAAGAAGATGAGCAGCAGGAACACCACGTCGATGAGGGGCGAAAGGTCAACCAGGATCGACTGTTTTTTACGATCACGCCGATACAGCATCGTTGGTCCTCAACAGCAGCAAGAGTTCAATTAAGCGTTTTTCCATGCGCAGCAGGATGGAATCGGCGCGGCGTTCGAAGTAGGAGTGGACGACGATGGTGGGAATGGCGACGGTCATGCCGGCGGCGGTGGTGATCAGGGCTTCGGAAATACCGCCGGAGAGATTGTGCGCCTGGGTCATGCCCGCAATGCTCAGCGTTTGGAAGACTTTAATCATGCCCGCCACGGTGCCGAGCAGACCCAACAGGGGGGCAATGGTGGCGATGGTGCGCAAAATGGTCAAAAAGCGTTCCAGGACATCCGCTTCCTGGCGCGACTGGTCCTCGAGTAACTGGCGCAATTCGCCGGATTCAAGGTTACGGTAATTGATGGCGGTTTCCATCAAACGGTTGAACATGATGTTTTTGGAGCGACAAACTTGCAGGGCGCCGTCATATTCGGCGCGGCCGAGGTAACCACGAATTTTGTCGAGCAATTCGTTATCGACGAAACGCGCATAGCGCAAATTCACAAGACGTTCGACGGTGATTGTGATGACCAGCAACAGACAGACCCCGATGGGGATCATGAGCCAGCCGCCTTTTTCCAAGAATTCCCACATAGAATTTTACCTTTATCAATGGTTTGAGCCGGAACGGTAGACCAAGCCCGTACCTTATCACAGCAAAGTGTGGGCCAAAAGCACGGGATGCAAAAGCCGCGGCTGCCGAATCCGCGAAACGAGAACACGGCAAAAATTCGCCAAAACCAGCGTCTTGGCATCGGACGCCGAATATTGCCCATTTGACCGAAACCTGTCATTTCCCAACAATTTTTGCTAATATACGACCATCTTTCCCACTTAAATTAACTTTCACAAGTCCTGGAGTGTCCTATGCGCATTTTTTGGATAGGTCTGTGTTTGGTGTCCGTTCTGTCATTGACGGTAACCGCGCAGAGCAGCCTTACCGAGCCCGCTTTAACCCTTACCGACGATGCCAAAGTCGGTGTACGCACCACCACCCCGCAAGCGCCCTTGGAAGTGAACGGGGAAACACGTGTCGGCAAACTCGCGAGCAATCAGGGCAAAAGTCCGACCCTGGGCAACGACGAAGGCGCCGATTTTTTAATTACCAACCTCGTAACCGACGATGAAGGCCGGATTGCCTTTCGCAATGCGACCGACGGCACCTGGTGGGGTCTTCAGGGCGAAGCTTTTGCGTATAAAAATTTCATTATCAATCACCCCGTGGCAAAAGAACGCTTCCTGGTCCACGCCAATTTAGAAGGTCCCGAGGCCGCCGTTTTTTACCGTGGCTCGGCCAAGCTGCGCGACGGGCGCGCGGAAATTGAACTGCCCGATTATTTCGAGGCCTTGACCCGACAAGAAGGCCGCACCATCATCCTGACCAATGTCGACGGCTTCGACCGGCTCGCCGTCAAACGCCGCCACGGTCTAAAAATTCGCAACGGTTCCTTTTTGGTCATTTCGGAAAACCCCCAATCCCAACAGGAATTTGATTGGGAAGTCAAAGCGGTTCGCGCCGACGGTCCGCCCCTGAAGGTGGAACCGGCGCGCGACAGCATCGACATCATCAGTTTCGGCCCCTACCGCAGTTACCGCGAGCGGCCCACCGCCGAACAACCGGAGCCGACGCCATGAGCCGCCGCGCGACCGGTCCCCGTCCCCGCCTTTCGTCTTGTTGGATCGCCCTGCTGATGATGCCCGGTTTCGCCTGGAGCCAAACCTTTGCGCCCATGACCAAACCCGTCAAAAAATCCGGGGTGGTTTCCACCACCGTCGAACGGGACGACATTGTCTCCTTGCAACTTCGCTTTGGCGTGATGGACCTCAAACCCGACGACTTCTTGGTGATCACCGCCGAGGATGACAACAACGCCTCCCAACGTATGGATGTCGACGATCTGGTGGTTTGGGATCGCTTGACGGCTTGGTTCAACGGCAACAGCGTCAAAGTTGATTTGCATTGGTTTAACCATGAGGTCGCGCCCCAGATTGCGATTGCCAATGTTTACACCAGTGAAATTTACGCCCAATTTTTGGACCTTGAAAAATCGCGGTACACCGACAAAGACGCCTGTAGCTTGACGGATCGCCGCATTCCCACCCGGGACGACCGCATGGGCCGGCTGATGCCCGTGGGCTGCACCGGGTTCATCATGTCAAACGGGACCTACCTCACCGCGGGCCATTGCAATTACCCCGTCGTCGGCTCGCAAACCGGGAACTGGATGCAAATCATGCAGCTCAACGTCCCCTTCTCCTATCCCAACGGCCAACCGCGCCATCCCCCCCCCGAATACCAGTTCCCCGTCCTACAAGCGAGCATCAACACCCAATCCGGTCCCCCGGTACCCGGGCACGATTGGTTGGTTTACGATTGCGGTCCCAACTCGAACACCGGGCTAACCCCCATCCAAGCCGGTAACTTCTTTCGCGGCCGTCAAATCGGCGAACTTTCCAGCGATGCCCGCATCAACATCACCGGTTTCGGCTCGGATAACCAGCCGCCGGGCAGCAGTGGCGCCTTCAACGCCCGCAGCCAGAGCCTCCAGGTCGCAACTGGTTTCTTCTTAACCCAACTGGCAACATCCGCGCTAAACAACCAAATTCGCTACATCGTCGATACCGAGGGCGGCAACTCCGGTTCACCGGTGATTGTCAACGGCACCGACCACACCATCGCCATCCACACCGACGGCTTGTGCCAAACCCAAGGGTTTAACGTGGGTACCAGTTTCAACCTGGCGGCGCTCGCGACGGCGATTAACCAACAGCCGATTCGCAACCAACCGACGCGGACCATCGCCTATTTGGACGGCGGCACCCTGGCCGGTGCCGATTCGGACGGCACCTATTTCAAACCATTCGCCAATTTAACCGGTTGGTGGATCAACTCCGTTGTTCACGCAACCCTGGTTGTCACCCCCGGTGATTACGGCTACGAAACCCTCAACGGCTCCTTGAGCTTCAGCCCCGGCCTTCAGGTCATTGTCCCCAAGGGACGGGTTAGTTTCTGGCCCCGTCGCTAAAACGTCCTCCCCTAAACTCAGCCGTTTTCAGCAATTTCTCTTTCTGATTTTATGAACGTTCCATCCATGAAAGGGGTATTCCATGCCACATTATTTCCTCCGGTTGCCATGCCTCCTTGGCTGCCTGCTGATCCTCCCCACCGCCGCCCTTCAAGCCCAATCCCCCTCGGCAACCGAGGACGAAGACAACGGCTACATCCTCGAAGAAGTCGTGGTGACCGCCCGAAAAACCGAGCAAAAACTCAGCGAAATCCCCATTTCAGCCACGGTCCTAAGCGGCGACGATCTGGTTGATCGTCAATTCTTGGGCAGCGCCGAAATCGCCCAACAGGTCCCCAACCTGCAATTCAAACAAGCGTTTTCCAACACACTGCCCGCTATTTACATCCGCGGCGTGGGCAACAGCGACTTCAACGTCAACGCCAACGGTTCCGTCAGCATGTACGCCGACGAGGTATTTCTCAACTCTCCCATCTCCCAAGGATTTCAGCTGTTCGACCTGGAACGCGTTGAGGTCTTGCGCGGTCCCCAAGGCACGCTCTACGGCAAAAACACCACCGGCGGCGCGATCAATTTTGTCAGCCGCAAACCGAGCTACCAACGCGGTGGCTACGCGCGCTTGCGCCTCGGTCGTTATGACCACCTGCGTTTTGAGGGCGCCTACGAAACCCCCATCGGCGAGGATCGCGCCGCCCTGCGCGTGGCCGTCGCCGGCAACCAGAGCGACGGCTATGTCGAAAACACCTTTAACGGCGAGGATGAAAACGCACTGGATGATTTTTCCGCCCGTCTCTTCCTCGACATCAACGCCGGTGAAAACTGGGATGTGCTGCTGGGCGTGAATCTATTTCGCAACCGCGCCGATTCGATTCGCTACGAAAGCCGCGGCCTCATCGACGGTGCCGACATCCTGGGTTACGTGGAATCACCCGATCCCTTCTCCGGCGCCTGGAACTTCCCCACCGGCGAGGAAGTCGACACCCTGACCACCTCCCTCAAACTCACCCACCACGGCGACGGTTGGCAGTTCGTGTCGATCACCGCCCTCGGCAATGCCGAGCGCTTTTGGCTGGAAGACGTCGACGCCAGTCCCAACCGCCTGCTGGAAACCACCTGGGATGCCGAGGCCGACCAGGTATCTCAAGAGTTTCGCATTCAATCGGACGGCAACGGCGGCACCACTTGGATCGCGGGGGTGTATTTCTTCGACGAAACACTCGACAACGACATTCGCAACGATTTGCTCGGCATCCTGCGCGAGCAAGGCCTCCCCTTCGACCCCGTCAACGGCCCCTTCAACCTGGCTCAGGTATTTCGCCAAGATTCAACCAGTTACGCCGTTTTCGGCGAAGCGACCGGCACCCTCAACCCACGCTGGTCGTGGACCCTTGGCTTGCGTTTGACCCGCGATGAAAAAGAGTTCCTCTCCAACACCTTCATTTTCGAAGACGACCTGATCATCCCGCTCATCGACAACGAGTTCCGCGCCATTTCCGACGACGAATTCTCCGGCAAGGCCGGGCTGGTGTTCAAACCCAACGCCCGCACCAACGCCTACCTCACCCTCAGTCGCGGGTTCCGCGGCGGCGGATTCAAAGGCGGCGCCGCCTTCCTTCCCGAGGAAGTGGAACCCGTGAACCCGGAAACCCTCAACGCCTTGGAGATCGGCGTCAAAACCACAAACCCCGGGCGCAGCATCGGCTTAAATGCTTCCGCTTTTGTTTACGACTACCAAGATTTGCAGGTCTTTAACACCGTCAACGTCGGCAGCATCCCCACCCAAGTACTCGACAACGCCTCCGACGCGCGCATCTACGGCCTGGAAGCCGAGCTGGCCATGCGACCCACCGTCGGCTGGGACCTGCGTTTCGGACTCGGGTTGCTCGACACCGAATACCGCGATTTTGTGCTGGGCACCGGTGAAGATTTCAGCGGCAACCAATTGATCATGTCACCGGAAACCACCTTCAACAGCCAAATCACTTACTGGTTCCAAACCCAACAACGGGGTCTGTTTTCCGTACGCGCCGACGCCGTCTTCATGGACGCCGTCTTTTTCGATTCAGCCAACAGCAGCGGCCTAACCGCCGACGACTATTGGCTCCTGAATGCCGCCGTCGCCTACACGTCGGCCGGCGGTAAGTTCGGCATCGCCCTGGTTGCCAAAAACCTGACCGATGAGCTATACATCCGCGACATCGTCGACCTGTCCGCCTTTGGATTCCACGAGGTCATTTACGGTGAACCGCTGACCTACGGCGCGGAATTCAGCGCCCGTTTCTAGGTCATGCCCCTAACCCGCATTTCTCACAAGGAATTCTGCTACGAAACCGAAAACCATGCGATTACGAGGGGGCGGCCATCCGCATTACTCGGTCGAGCCGCCTTCGCCTCAGCTGCTACGCCGAATGGTCGGACCCCGAATGGTCGGACCCCGAATGGTCGAACCCCGATAGGTCGGACCCCGAATGGTCGAACCCCGAATGGTCGGACCCCGAATGGTCGGACCCCGATAGGTCGGACCCCGAATGGTCGGCCCCGCGAATGGTCGGCCCCCTGTGCCGTCTCTTGGTCGTAATCTTCGTACGCACAAGGCTTTCAGCTTCTCGCGACGAATCCTTGTGAGAAATGCGGGCTAAACTTGGGGTTCATTTATAAATGTTAGGAAAGGGAACCATGAACCGTTCCACCTTGGACCATATCCTCGAAAGCCGCTGCACCGCCCACCCTGAGCAAACCGCGTTTCAGTTTCTCGAGGGCGGCGAACGACCCGGACTCAGCCTCACCTACGCGGCGTTACACGCACGTGCGGCGACCTTGGCCGCCAAACTCGAGGCACACGCCCAACCCGGCGACCGCGCCCTCTTGGCCTTGGAACCCTCGCTCGATTTTGTGGTCGCCTTTTTTGCCTGTTGTTTGTCCGGCCTCGTCGCCGTCCCGGTACAACCGCCGCGCCGTGCCGGCCGCGACGATTTTTTTAGCGGGATCGTGCGCGATTGCGCCGCGACCCTGGTCCTAACCCAACACCATCTGGTGCCGCGGCTACGCAACCGTTCCGCCGGCTTGGCGACCCGTGTCTTGGCCGTGAATGGTGAATGGGCGCTTGGCGCCAGGCCGCGTTTTGGCGGATGCCGCCCTGGAGATACCGCATTGCTCCAATACACCTCGGGTTCGACGGCCGCACCCAAGGGCGTGATCGTCAGCCATGCCAATCTGGCCGCCAACTTCGCCCTGCTCGCACGGGGTTGGCAAATGCCGGCAGAATCCAGTCGCATCGTCTCTTGGCTGCCAACTTTCCACGACATGGGTTTGATCTTCGGCGTGCTTTTTCCCGTTTACGCCGGCTGGACCTGCTACCAAATGGCGCCCGCCGCATTTCTAGCCAAGCCACTTCGCTGGTTGCGGGCGCTTTCCGACTACCGCGGCACCCACTCGGCCGCGCCCAACTTCGCCTACGACTTCTGTGTCGACCGCATCAGCCCCGAAGACCGCGCCGGCCTCGACCTGAGCAGCTGGCAGATGACCTTTAACGGCGCCGAACCCGTGCGCGCGTCAACCGTCACCCGCTTTTGCGAAACCTATGCGCCCCATGGCTTCCGCGCCGAGGCCATGTGCCCCGGGTACGGCCTAGCCGAGGCCACGCTGAAAGTGAGTGCCGCCCACGCCGACACCCAGCCGTTCATGCCCTCATTCGACGCCGCCGCGCTAGAACAGGGGCGCGCCTTGCCGGCGCAACCCGGTCGGGAATCCGCGGCGCTGGTCGCCTGCGGTCACATCGATCCCGCCTGCCCCGTGAGCATCCACGACCCCGAATCCGGTGCCTTGCTGCCGGACAACCACATCGGTGAAATCCGAATTCGCGGCGAATCCCTGTGCGCGGGTTATTGGGGTTTACCCCATTTGGGCCCCATCGCCGGCGCCCTGCACAGCGGCGACCTGGGTTTTGTTCGCGACGGCCGGCTGTTTGTGACCGGGCGCCTCAAGGACATGCTCATTGTGCGCGGTCGCAACCTGTATCCCCAGGATGTGGAACAGCGGGTCGCCGCCTTACCCGATCTGGTCGCCAACCGCATCGTCGCTTTTGCAAGCCGACACAAGGACGCCGACCGCTTGGTCGTCGCCGCCGAACTGACACGGGCCGCCTACCGTCGCGCCGATTGGGCGACCACGGTGCGGGCGGTAAGCCGAACCCTGACGACCCTGGAGATCCCGTTGGCCGCCGTGCTGTTGTTGCGACCGGGCGGCATGCCGCTGACCAGTAGCGGAAAATTGCGTCGGGGATTTCTGCGCCGGGAATTTGCGCAAAACCGGCTCGGCGACCGCCTTGCAAACCCGGGCGCGATCACCCCGCCGCCGGCGCCCTACGCGGCACCGCGCGGCAACGGCGAACAAGGCCTCGCCGCCTTGTGGGAACAGGTGTTGGACCATGCCCCCATCGGTCGTGACGACAACTTCCTGGACTTGGGTGGTGATTCCTTGCGCGCGGCGACCCTAAGCGAAGCCGTCGGCCAACACTTTGGCATCACCCTTTCCCCGGCGCAGTTTTTTCAAACGCCGACCATCGCCGAATGTGCCGTTTTTCTAAAAAACCAAAAACCAAGTCCGCTTCAGGCACCCAAGCCACCCATGAGAACATGGGACCAAGACCGGCCCGCGCCGCCTACCGCCGCCCAACGAAGGCTGTGGTTCCAAGAGCAAGCCTTCGCCCGCGACAACGGCGGCGATCCCTCGCCCTACCACCTCCACACCGTTTTGGAACTCGAAGGCGATCTGGACGGCGACGCCCTCGCCCGTGCCTGGGATTGGGTTTGTCAACGGCACCCGGGCACACGCACCCATTTTCCTACCATCGCGGGTCAGCCCATGCAAGTCGTGCGCAAGGAATCCCGCTGCCGTTTGCACCGCCACGACCTGCGCTCCTTGGGTGAGCCGGAGCGCACCTACCACATCGCCGCCTTGCGTGAAAAACGATGGTCCACGCCGTTTGATCTGAGCCGCGATCCACTGATCCGCCTCGATTTGATCACCCTCGCAACCCGACGCCGGCTGCTACTGCTCGCGATGCACCACATCGTCGCCGACGGCACCGCCGTGAGGGTGTTGTTAAACGATTGGGCCGAGGCCTACGAAAGCCTCACCGCCGCGGGCACTTTTCCCGACAAACCCGCCGCAACCCATGCCGCCGCCTATGCAGCTTGGGAACTGGAGCAAAGCGAAACTGCCGCCTATCAACAGGGCCTGGCCTATTGGCGCCGGCAGTTGGCGGACGCGCCTGCCGAACACAACCTGCCTGTCAAACCCCACGAGCCCGTCTCGGGACGGCCCGGCCGCCTAGACATCCACCTCGACGCCCATTTATCGGCCGCCCTGCACGACCTCGGCCGCCGCAACAAGGCCACGCCTTTTATGGTGTTGCTCACCGGGTTTGCCCTGTGGCTTCATCGTTTGAGCGATGATCAAACGATTTTGATCGGTAGTCCGGCCGCACCAACGGCGGCCCCGCCGGATCTGGTCGGCTGCGTGGTGAATACCCTGGTCTTGCGCTGTGATTTAAGCGGTCGGCCCAGTTTTGCCGACGTGCTGTCCCGTCTGCGCGACACCGTGCTTGAAGCGACCGCGCACAACAGGATCCCTTTCGACGCCGTCTTGCAAGCCGCCGCTGTCGAACGCCTGCCGGGACGTCACCCGCTGTTCCAAATCATGTTTTCCCTGCGCGAATTCGAGCCCAGCGCCTTGCGATTGCCAGGTATCGCCGTGCGCGAACAGGACCATCCGCCCGCGGCCACCCCCTTCCCGTTGAGCCTTGAATTCGAACGCAACGGGGACGGCTACCACGGCCGGTTGGAATACGACCGTACCCGCTTCGACGACGCCTTCCCGCGCGCCGCCGCGCCTTGCCTGGTCCAACTGCTGCGCGCCGCCTGCGACGATGACGGACGCACCGCCGTCACCGCGTTGCCCTTGTGGCCCGCGGCCGATCCGCGTTTCCGCTTTGGCGGCTCGGCCGCCCCACCGCCCATAAGCGATGCGCCCGCCTACCGGCGGATTGAGGCCTGGGCCGCCCGTCGTCCCCAGGCCGAGGCGTTGCGTTTTGTCGCGGACGGCGGCCGACCCGAGCACGCCGTGGTTTGGACCTACGCACATCTCAACCAAGCGGCCAACCGGCTTGCCCACGCTTTAAACGCGCGGGGCGTCGGTCAAGAACAGGTCGTCGCCCTGGCCTTGCCACGCGACCCAGGGATGATTGTCGCGATCTTGGCCGTCCACAAGGCGGGTGCCGCCTTTTTATCGCTGGACTTGGCCGCGCCCCTCGATTACCGCGCCGACATCCTTAACAACGGGCCGGTCGCCTGTATTTTGACCACCGCAAACCTCGCCGGATCGCTTCCCGCGGGCTTTCCCGTTTTTGATGTCGCCGATGTGTCCTCGAGCTCGTGCGACAACCTTCCCGCCACACCCAACCCAGCCGCCGCCGCGTACATCATCAGCACCTCCGGCTCGCGGGGAAAACCCAAAAATGTGGTCACCGACCACGCCGCCCTCGCCCACCACAGCACCTACCCCATTGAAACCTACCGGCTGACACCCGATGACCGCTGTTTGTGTTTTGCGTCCTTCGCCTACGACGCTGTTTTGGAAGAAATCTTCCCCGCCCTGACGGCCGGCGCCACCCTGGTCCTGCGCGGCGAGGATTTGTGGCGACCCAGCGACTTTTTCGCCGTGTGCCGCGCCCAACAGATCACGATTATCGGCAACCTGACCACCAGTTATTGGCAGGAGCTGGTGCGTTATCTGGAAAACGCTTCAGCGCAAGAAGACCGCGCGTGTCGCTTCCGTGCCGTGAATGTCGGCGGCGAAACCATGACCCCCGCCTGGGTCGCGGCCTGGTTCCGCCACGCCCCACCCCATGCCGCTTTGTACAACGGTTACGGCCCAACCGAGGCCACCATCGCCGCCACCCTGCACCGCGTCGTGCCCGGCGACGCCGCCCGCGCCGTCGTGCCCATCGGCCGCCCCCTGCCGGGCCGATTTGCCGTGGTGCTCGACGCCGCCGGCGAACCCCGTGCGCCCGGCGTCCCCGGCGAACTCTGGTTGGGCGGGCATGGCTTGGCACGTGGCTACCAGCGGCGACCGGCACGTACCGCCGACGCCTTCCGACCCGATCCCTTCTCCGGCCAAGCCGGCGCCCGGCTTTACCGAACCGGCGACCGCGCCGCCTACCGGCTTGAACCCGACGGGCGGTTGACGCTTGATTTCCTCGGCCGCGACGACCAACAGTTCAAGCTGCGCGGTTTCCGCATCGAGGGTACGGCCGTGGCTGCCGCGTTAGGTCGCCTCCCGAGCGTCGCCACCGCCGAGGTCATTCTCGGAAGCGATGAGGAACCCCCGCAACTCATCGCCTTCGTGGTCCCGCGCCAGACACCCGCCGACCCCGACCCGTTTCGCGAAGCCCTGCGCGCCGCGCTCGCCGCCGCGTTACCACCCTTTATGGTGCCCAACCGGTTTCTGTTGTTGGACGCGCTACCCACCACCGTCGCCGGCAAACGCGATCATCGCGCGCTCCTCGCCTTGCTTGCCGCCGAGGCGCCTAGCAACCACGAGACAGCGGTGATTTCCCAAGATCCGCGTTTTGCCGTGCTACACGAGATTTGGTGTGACCTGTTACAAAAAGAACGCATCGACCCCCACGACAACTTCTTCGCGGCCGGGGGCGATTCGATCATGATGCTCCAGGTCACCACCCTCGCCGCCCGCCGCGGCATCGACATCACGCCGTCACAGATGCTCGCCAACCAAACCTTGGCGGCGCTGGGCGCCGTTGCCGGCCTTTGCGGCAGCGTGCAGCCGCAAAGGCCGGCCTTGCCCGAGGTCGCGCCGCGACTCACGCCCATTCAAAACTGGTTTTTCGCCCAACACTTCCCAGAACCCAAGCATTACGCCATGGGCCTTGCGGTCCAAATCGCCGATGATTGCGATGTCGGCATGCTGCGCCGCGCCTTGTTCCGCGTGCTGCAAAACCACGACGTCTTTCAGCACCGCTTCACCGAAGCACCCACCGTGGCATCCGTGCCGCTCGATCTCGCGGCCCATGGCGACACCCTCTTTGCCCTTCACCAGGGAAAAGAAACCCTCGCCACCGTTGCCCGCGAACTTGCCGCGGCCATGGACATCGGGCAACCACCCCTGTTGCGCGTCCGTTTGTTTGCAAACGACAAGGGTCCCGACACCCTGTTGCTGGTCGCCCATCATCTGATCATCGACGCCGTTACCTTGCGGTTGTTGTTGGCGGAATGGGCCGCCGTCTACCGCGACATCGCGGCCGGTCGCCCGCCGCAACTCGAGGCTACCGGCGATGCCTTTAACCATTGGTCCCACCACATCGCCACTCGCGCCGAGGACATCGGCGAACCCGCCCAAAGCACCGCACGGCGTTTGGTGCAAGCCGCGCCGGAACACCATCCCGTCGAAGGTTTGCTCGGTCACCATCCCGGTTGCAGCGGCGACGCGCAACGGTTGCGGTGCCGGTTCGATGGCGAAACCACCCACGTGCTTCTCCAAGACGCGCCCCGCATCAACGACCGCTTGCTCACCGCGCTGGCCTTGGCCTTAGTCCCCCAAGGTTCAGCGTTTAACCTGCTTGTCGATTATGAGGACCACGGGCGTCGTGGTGATGAAAGCGCACCCGACGTCGCCGCCACCGCCGGCTGGTTCACCAACGTTTTTCCCCTGTTGTTGCCCGTCGCGGCCGGGGAAGGCCGCCAACGGCGTCGCGACACCTTGGCGGCGGTCCGACAAAGCCGCCGCGCCGTCCCCAACCAAGGTCGTGACCTCGGCCTCAATGCGCCCAAGCTCGACCTTCCAAAAACCCCGCTGTTGTTTAACTTTCTCGGCGTCCTCGACGCCGCCCTGCCCGCGCCCTTTATCGCCCTCGAGGTCCACCATGATCTGGACCTGATCGGGCCGAACAATCCGCGCGCGCACCTCCTCGAGATCGACGCCGTCATCGTCGCCGGCAACCTTCAAGTGAATTGGACCTATCCGCGCGGAACCGACCACAACACCGCGATCCGCGACCTTAGCGACCGCTTCCAAAACCAACTGCGCCGGCTGCTCAACGACACGGAACTTGCCGGCGAGACAGCACCCGAAATCCTGCCCACCACCCCGCTTCAGCGCGGCCTTTTATTCGAAACCCGCCGTTCCGAAAACCCGGAACCCTACTTCGAACAGGTGTGCCTCGCGCTTCACGACTCCGTCGACACCGACCTGTTCCGCCGAGCTTGGTCCCAGGTCACCAACCGTCACCCCGCCCTGCGCGCCGCCTTCGTCGCCGATGAAACCGGTACCTTCCAACAGGTAATCCCACCCGAGGTCGCCCTGCCTTGGCGGGAACAACGGCTTCCCGAGAACACACCCGGCGCGCTTGAAGCAGCCCTCGCCGCCGACCGGCAAAGCGGGTTCGCCTTCGACACCGCGCCCCTCATGCGCTGCACCATCCTCCACGGTGCACGGCGTTGGTTCGTCTGGAGCAGCCACCACCTCGTGCTCGACGGTTGGTCCGGCCAACAGGTGCTCGACGAGGTGGGTCAAAGCTACCGCGCCCTGCAACAGAACCGCGCGCCCAACCTGCCGGCGGCGCCGTCCTGGTCGGACTACGTCGCCTGGATCAACCAACCCCCCGGCGAAGCCGCGCGAAGGTATTGGCAAAACCAACTTTCCGGGTTGGCCGAAACCACCATCGCCCCCGCCGCCGAACACGACGCCCCCACCGCCGGATTCGAAAGCCAAGGCGCCGGGCATGGAGCCGCCACCTTCGCGCTCACCGGCGCCGAAACCCGCGCGTTACACGATTTCGCCCGCCGCGCCCACATCCCGCTGAACACCCTGGTGCAAGCAGCCTGGGCCCTGGTTAACGCCGCCTACACCGGGGACCGCGTCTGCTTCGGCGTCACCCTTTCCGGGCGCCGCGCCCCCCTCCGCGACATCGACCGGATCGTCGGTACGCTGATCCAATCCGTGCCCGCCTGCTTCGACATTCCCGGTGAGGGCGATCTTGTTGCGTGGTTGCAAAGCCTCCCCGCGCAACAGGATCAACGCGAAACCTTCGGCAACGTACCGCTCGCCACCCTAAAAAGCTGGGCCGGCGTGGCACCCGGTAAACCCTTGTTCGAAAGCCTGCTGGTGTTTGAAAATTACCCCGTCACCAACGACCTCGACGACCTGGGTTTCCAAGCCGACAGTCTCCTACTCCATGAGGCCACCCATTACCCGCTGACCCTGGTCGTCGCCGAACAAAACAGCCGCCTGGAGGCGCGTTTCCTCTACCATCGCGACCGCTACGGTCACGATGCCGTCGTGCGCTTGTTCGACCACTGGCGCGACATGCTTAACGCGATCATCGACACGCCGGAACGCGTGCCCGCCGCGCTGATCGGCCCCGCCAAACGCGAACACACGCTTCTGTTCCAACAACCCGCCCAACCCGTCCCCGCCGAACCAGGCGACCTCCTCGTCCCCATCCAGCGCCACGCCGGCTCGGAACAAGCCGCCGTCATCTGGAACGAACACCGTCTTTCCTACCGCGCCCTAGAACAACACGCGGAAGCCCTGGCCGACCACCTCGACCACCAAGGCGTGCGCGCCGGCCAGGTCGTTGGTTTGTGTCTGCAACCCTCACCCGCCACCGCCGTGGCCGTGCTGGCGGTCCTCAAGGTCGGTGCCGCCTACGTCGGCCTCGATCCGGTTTACCCGCTCCCCCGCCGCCGTTTGATCGCCGCCGAGGCCCGCGTGGTGCTTGCACTTCGCCACGCCGATACCGACCCCGGCTTCGACGGGCCCAGCCTCGAACTGGACCACCTCGGCCGTTGCTCCGCCCAACCAACCCCACCACCGCGCCGCTCCCCACTGATCCACGGCGACCTGCCCGCCTACCTGGTATTCACCTCCGGCTCCACCGGCCAACCCAAAGGCGTCGCCGTCAGCCGCCGCCTGCTCGCCAACCTCATCGCTTGGCATGGGCGCCTAAGCAACGGCCCCAAAAACACGCTCCTCTTCTCCCCGCTGAGTTTCGACGTCTCCTTCGAGGAGATGTTCACGGCCTGGCACGGGGGCGCGGCCCTGGTGATTCCCAACCCACGCCAACACCAAACCCCCACCTTGCTTTACGACCTCATCCTGCGGCACCGGGTCGCACGGGTGATGTTGCCTTTTGTCATGTTGGAACAACTGATCCTGGCCGCGCCGGAGCAACCCCACGCGGACGACGTTTTGGCCGAAATCATTTCCACCGGCGAACCGCTGCGCATCAACGAACGCCTGCGACGTTGGTTCAACGCGCGACCCAAGGCACGCCTGTTCAACTTCTACGGCCCCTCCGAAACCCACGTCGTCACCGCCCACGCCCTCCCCGCCGAGCCGGCCCAATGGCCCGCCATGCCGCCCATCGGTCACCCCATCAACGGCATTCAGGCCCTCATCCTCGATGAACGCTTGCGCCCCGTGCCTTACGGCGTCGCCGGCGAGCTCTGCGTCACCGCCACCGGTGGTGGTTACGCCGGCAACCCCGCCGCCACCGCCGCGCGTTTTGTACCCAATCCCTTCAGCACCACACCCGGCACGCGTCTCTACCGCACCGGTGACCGCGCCAAACGATTGCCCAACGGGAACATCCAAATGCTGGGCCGCTTGGATCGCCAGGTCAAAATCAACGGGTTCCGAGTGGAGCCCGACGCCCTCGAAGCGATGCTGGCCAGGGATCCACGCGTCGCCGAATCCGCCGTCAGGGTCGTGCGCAATGCTGACCGTGCCCATCTCGAAGCCTTCGTGTCCCTCAACGACGGCATGGACGACGCCGACGTGGACGCCGCCCCCAACCTCGCCCATCCCGCCTTGGACGACATTCGCGCAAGGCTGGCCGAGCAGGTCCCCGCCGCCGTGGTGCCGCGCCGGTTCGCCGTCCTGCCGACGCTTCCCAAAACAACCAGCGGCAAACGCAACCGCCTTGCCTTGCCGCGTTTAGCATCACCAACCGAAACCAACAACAACGCGAGCAGGCCGCCGCAAACCCCACGGGAACGCCTTTTGGCCGATTTGTTCAGCGAGGTGTTGGGCCGAGCCGTTACCGACATCGACCTGGACTTTTTCGCCGCCGGCGGCGATTCCCTCGCCGCGATGCGCGCCGTGACCCGACTGCGTACCATCGGCCGTGTCACCCTCTCTTTACGCGACTTCTTCGCCGCCCCGAGCGTGCGACGTTTGGCGACCTCACTGGACAACCAACGCCAAGAAGACAAAACCGCAAGCCTCGCCAAGATCGTCAGCGATCCCGAATCCGCGCCGCTTTCGTTCGAACAACAGCGCTTTTGGTTCCACCACCAACTGGCCGACAATGACCGCGCTCGCACCGCCTTGAACATGTCGTTCCGCCTGGAAGCCGTCGGCCCGCTCGACATCAGCCTCCTGCGCACCGCGCTGCAACGCCTCTGCGATCAACAGGAAAGCCTGCGCACGCGATTCATTGAAACCGAGGACGGCCCCCGCCAACACGTGCTTCACCACCACGAGCCCATCCTCGCGTTCTCCGACTTAAGCGCATTCGAAGAAACTGATCGCAACAACAAAATCGAGACATTGGCCGCCAAAGAAAGCGCCACCGTCTTCGACCCGGCCCAAACCCCGCCGTGGCGCTGTCACCTCATCCAACGGGACCCCCGCCATGCCACCCTCTTGATCACCCTGCACCACCTCATTTGCGACGGCCGTTCACTGGACCTTTTCCTGCACGGCCTGACCCAAGCCGCGGCGGCCCCCACGACCAAACCAAAACACCCCTACCGCGATTTCGCCACCTGGCAGCGCCGCCAACGCGCCACTCCCACCGCCCGCGGGCGCCTGCAAAGCTGGTGCGACCGACTCCGACCCGCCTTAGCCGTCCCAGCGCCACCCGCGGACCGTCCCGGCGGAAGCGCCGCGGGTTACCGCGGCGGCACCCTCACCGTCCCGCTCGCCCAAGCCAACACCGCCGCCTGGCGCAAGGTCGCCCAACAACACGGCGTCACCCCGTTCACCTTGTTTCTCGCCGGCTGGGCGCTGGTCCTCTCCCGATTCAGTGACCAGGACGACATCGTCATCGGTACCCCGACCGGGTTCCGCCACCACCCCGCCTTCGAACCCGTCATCGGCCTGTTCCTCAACCCGCTGCCCCTGCACATCCGCGTCCCGCATCCCGCGCGTTATGCCGCCACCCTGCTCGAACAGGTCCACCAAACCGTGCTCACCGCGCTCGACCACCAGGACATCCCCTTCGAACAGGTCGTCGCCCGCCTCCAACCGGAACGCACCCTCGACCATCACCCCTTGTTCCAAGTCTTGTTCAATTACCACCAGGTCGCGGATACCCAACTCACATTGGGCGATTGCCGGCTCACCGCGGCGGCCAACAACAACGACACCGCCAAGCTCCCACTGACCATGGAAGTGCTCCACCACGATGATCGCTACCTCCTCCAACTCGGCTACAACGCCGACTGGTACGACGCGGAGACGGCCCTGCTCCTGGCCAATCACTACGCGGCGGTTTTGGCCGATCCCGAGGCATGGCACCAACCCATCCACCGCCTCGGCCAACCCCAACCCCAGCCGAAACCGATCCCAACAAGCCAAGCACCACCTGTCGCAACCATCCTGGCCAAACGCCTCCGCGAACAACCCACGGCAATCGCCGTCCAAATGGGCGACAGCCAACTCAGCCGCGCCGAACTCGAACAACACGCCAATCGTCTGCGAAACGACCCGGCCTTCTCACGGTTACGCGGCGAACAGGTCGTCGCCATCTGGATGCAACGCGGCCCCGCCCAAATCATCGCACTCACCGCCGCGCTGCTCCACGGCGTGCCTTTTCTCTTTCTCGACCCGGACCAACCACCGGCGCGACAGCAAACCCTGATCCAAAGCGCCGACGTCCAACTTTTGCTCACCGAGCCAAACACCCAAAGCACCGCAACACATACCGCGCCGGATATGCCCCACATCAACCTGCCGGAGACCACGGACCCATGGTGGCAAACCCAAACCGAACAACAACCACCGGTCGTCCCGGAACCCAGCCGGCTCGCCTACCTCATCGCCACCTCCGGCTCAACCGGAACACCAAAAAACGTGGCCGTCCCCCAAGCCGCCTTGGCGCATTATATGGAATGGGCCATTGCGACCTACGCGCTAACCAGCGAGCACCCGATCCCCTATTTCGGCTCACCGGCCTTCGACGCCACCCTGCTCACCCTGATCGCCCCACTCCTCGCCGGCACGCCCATCGCGATCCACCCCTCGGGCCAAGACCTAGCCGCGCTTTTCCCGCCGGACCGAAGCAAGCACTACAGCATGCTAAAAACCTCGCCCGCCTTACTGACCTTGCTGCAAAAAGAACTGCCCCCGCAAACCTGGGCCCATCTCCCCGTCGACACCCTCGTCTGCGGCGGCGAACCGCTCGAACCGCGCCACCTCGCGGGCCTCGACCCCACCAACATCCGCATCTTCAACCAATACGGCCCCAGCGAAGCCACCATCGCCTGCACCACCCACCGCGTCACCACGCCAACCGCCCCGCTCCCCATCGGCAGCGCCGTCTCGGGCAGCCGGCTCAGCGTGCGCGACCGCCACGGCTACCGACAACCCCGTGGTTTCGCGGGCGAACTTTGGATCGCGGGCAAGCAGCTCGCACGGGGCTACCACCAAAACCCGGCACAAACCGCTACCCAATTCGTCCCTGACCCAGAAGCAGAAGCGCCGGGCGCTCGCGCCTACCGAAGCGGCGACCGCGTCCGCACCAAAACGGACAACCCGGACCCATTCCTGTTCCTGGGCAGAATCGACCGCCAATTCAAACTACGCGGTTACCGCATCGAGCCGGCCCAGATCGAAGGCTACCTAAATGAAATCCAAGGGATCGAGGAAGCGGTCGTCGCCACCGTCCAACACGGCCCGGACGACACCCGCCTCACCGCCTGGCTACGCCCAAAAACCATGGGTATCAACGCGGAAACCATCCGCCAAAGCCTACGCCAAAAACTCCCGCCCTACCTGATCCCCAACCCGATCATCGAAGTAACCGAAATCCCACGCACCGCTTCGGGCAAAATCAACCGAGCCGCGCTACCCAAATCCGCAAAAACCAACCCGACAGCAAGGTCAAGCACCCCGGAAGAGAAACAAATCGCAACCCTGTTCGCGGAAACACTCGGCCTCGCCGAGGTCGACGCAACCGACCACTTCTTCCACTTGGGCGGCCACTCCCTACTGGCCACCCAGCTCATGGCCAAACTCCGCCACCACTACGGTCTAAACCTACCCCTCCGCCTCATCTTCCAAGAACCCACGGTCGCTGGCTTGGCGCAACGCATTCAACAAATTCACAGGGCAAGCAGCGGGTTATCCCATCAACCCCAAACCCTGAATGAAATTTCCATAGATCTCTAAATAACCGATCATCCGCCCAAAAGCGACAAAAAACATAAAGTTGACACAAGCAAAAAAAAAGATTCCTCTCAGCCACCTCAGTTCCCAAAAACAAGCTACCAAATCGGATCAACACACAATCCATGTCGAATAGCTTAAGGAACCTCAAAACCCAGGATCGTCATGTCGTCGCGTTGCGGGGCGCGGCCTTGGAAGGCGCGTAGCGGTTCGAGTAGGTGGCTGTCGCCGCTGTTTTGGTCGATGTTCGGGAGGTTGGCGAGTCGTTCGCGCAGCGCCGGGTTGCCGAACTTTTTGCCCGCCTCGTTGACTTGGTCCACGAAGCCGTCCGTGGTCATGAACACGCGATCCCCCGTCGCCAGCTGCACGCGGTGGTTGTGGTACACCGCCGCGCTGCGACGGCGTCGGCCGCCGATCCCCTTGCGGTCGCCGCGGATGGTTTGCAGCGCGCCGCCCGCTTCTCCGCCACCCGCCGCTTGCCACAGCAGGGGACGGCGCGCGCCGGCGAATACCAATTCGCGGGTGGCCGGCTCGAAGCGACACAAACCCAGTTCCATGCCGTCGTCCGCCGCCAAGGATTCGCTATCTTGCCGCAAGGAACGGCGCACGCCTTCGCTCAGTTCGGTCAAAATGTGCGCCGGTTCCTCCCCACCCATTTCCACGATGATGCGGTTCAACTGGGTCACGCCGATCATGGTCATCAACGCGCCGGGAACCCCGTGTCCCGTACAGTCGGCCACCACCACAAACAGGTAGCGCGGCGTTTCGTGCAACCAATAAAAATCACCCGACACCATTTCCCGTGGTTGGAACAGCAGGAAGTGGCGCGGCAATAAGCGGGTAAGTTCTTCCCGCGCCACCAGCATCGACGATTGGATGTGGCGCGCGTACCGCATGCTGCTGAGGATGTTTTCGTTGTTTCGTTTTAACTGGCGGCGGTCCATCGAACGGATGATCGCCGAAATCACGTGCTGGCGGAAACGACTGATGCGGTCGACGCCGACCGCATCGAACGCATCGGCGCCCTGGTCGCTTTGCCACAGGGCCACCGCGGGCAGCTCCTCATCGAGGTTAATGAAAATGGCGATGGTCGTGGTTTCTGCGCCGGCCACACCCGCGCGGGTCAGGAACACGCCGTGATCCAAACGCGTCGCGTTGCTTTGGAAACAGGCCACCAAATCGCTGTAGGTAAAACGATGCTTGCGAAAGGTTTCCTCATCGACGCGAAAGCCGGTCTGGAACACAAAGTCCTCGCGGCCGAATGCGCGCATGTAAACCACCGCCCAATCCGCGCGGGGGAACAGGTTCATGCCCTGCTGCAGCAGGGCGTTGAGCATCGCACCCACCTCGACCTCGCGGTTAATGGCGCCGACAATGCGGTCCAACATCTCCAAATCGAGGTTTTGCTGGTGCAAAACCTCGGTACGCGCGGCCACTTTCTGCTCCAGGGTTTTGCTGTAGTTCTCCAATTCCGAATACAAACGGGCGTTTTCCAGGGAAATCGCCGCTTGAGCGGTCAGAATGCGCAACACCTTCAAGCGCTCGCGGGTAAACACCGCACGCGACAGGTTGTTCTCCAGAAACAACATCCCCACCAAATCGGTTTGGTGCAGCAGCGGCATGCACAACATTGACTTGGATCGGCGTTCGGCAATATAGGGATCGAAGGCGAATTGTTCGTCCTCCGCCGCGTCGGCCATAACCACGCTGTTGCGCGTGCGCGCCACGTAACGCACCACCGACTCGGGCACGTCCTGACCGTAACGGACCGGTGCGGCCGACAGCAGGTTGACCGTGCCCGCGTCGCCCAAGGCTTCCGCTTCCAGCAGAAGTTGGCGGTCACGGTAACGCAGCAGCAAGCAGCGTTCGGCACCGGCGTTTTCCATCACGTACGTCATCAACTTTTCCATCAACACGGGCAACATGATTTCATCGGAAACGGCTTGGCCGGCTTTGATGAAGCTCTCCCAGTCCAGTTCCGCCTCGCGCCGTTCACGCGCCCCATAACCGGCCGGCACCAAACCATCGTTATGCGCGGCTTCCAGTTGGGCGGCTTTTCCGTGGGCGCCCCAGGCACGGTAAGCGATCAAGGCGTCACCCGCAAACACCGCCGCCACCTTGTCGCGCCCGCGGCGGCGGAACAGGTTGGCGGTCAGTTCGTTGCCCATGGCGACCAGGTACGGTCGGCCGGCCTCACGTGCCTCGGCGACGGCATCCTGAAACGCATCCTCGGCCGCGATCAAATCACCGGCGAGTCGGTGGCGCTCACCCGCGATCAAGGCGCGTTTGATGCGGTAATTTTCGGGTGCCAATGCCACATACCCATCCAGCGTTTCCAAGATTTCGGCCAACCGGGTGAGCGTGGCTTCACAACCGGGACCGGCTAGGTCCGCGGCGATCAACGCCTCGAGAATCAGCCGCTCCGCGTAGTAAAAAGAATCTTTTACCCAGACATCGGGTTCGCCATAACGGGCCAGCACCGCCTGCGCCTGGTCGGCGCGGCCCATCAGAAAGTGGGCAAAGGCGATCATCACCAAACAGGCGTGAACACTAAAACCAATTTCGGTCATCTCCAACCCGTGGATGATGCCTTCCTCCGTCAAACCCGTCTCGCTCAGCCAAGTTGCCACCGTTTCCGGTTCGCTGAGTAATTGAACCGCGTAGGCGTAGGCGGTAAAGGCCATCAGTTGTTCGGAGAAACCCAGCTTGGCGAAATGCTCGTGGTAGTGACGGCACTTTTCCTGAATATCGCCCAGCGGATCGCCGTGGTAAAAACGCAGCGGCATTTTGCCTTTGCAGTTGTAGATGGTGTAGTTAATGTCGCCGCCTTCCAAGCCGCGGCGGAACCCCTCGACCATAATCGGAATGCAGGCCTGCAGCGGCAATCCCAAATGGCCGAACCCACCGAAGAGTTCGCAGACACGGGAGCGTGCCCCGGCCAAATCGTGGTGGGCGGTGGTCTCGTAAGCGGCCTGAAGGAAGCGATGACCGAGCGCGTAATCGCCGAAGCGCGGGCCGAGGCAAAGCACGGCCAGAGCCATGATCAACGAGGCAGGTTCGTCCGGTCCGTGTTTTACCGCGAGGCGGCACCCCATCAAAACAGCCAGGGTCGCGCGATCATGGTCCACAAAAATCCAGGCCGCGACATTGGCAAGGCTGCAGAAACCGGCGATTTGGTAGTGAACCTTCATGTCTTCATTAAGGGGACGGGTAACCCAATCGTCCAGGGACCATCGGGTCAAATCCTCCTGGAGCAGCTGAAACTCCGCCTCGATGCGGGTTGTGATCAGCGCGCGGTCGGTCGGAAAATCAATGCCCAGGTCGATCAGGCTCGCCAGGGTTTGGTCTTCAATCCCTTGAAAGTTGGCGCCGGCCAGGTCGATCAAGTTGCGTTGTTGGTAGATTTTGGCACGCGCGATGGGGTCATGGGCACGGGTCAGCAAATTCTTCAGAAGCACGTCCGCCTGTTCCAGTTGCGACAGCAGGAACAGGGTTTCGGCAAGGTTGTAGGAAAGATCGAAGGTGAACGCGAAGCGCGTTTCCCAGGCATCGGGCGGCAACAGGGACTCGGCGGTTTCCAACAGTTCCAGGGCGGTATCGTAGGCGCCGGAAGCTTTGGCTTTCACGCCGGCTTCCACGTTAAGGTCCAAAAGCCGACGTTTCTGATCAGCGGCCAAAAAAGCCTGGCCGATGTTGAGATGGGTGACGATTTCGAAAAGGGTGCCGGCGTGGGTTCCCTGTTGGTGCCGTGCCAAAAACAACCGGCCGATGCGGTAATGGAGTACGGTCGATTCGTCCGGGTCGATGGAAAAATAGGCGGCTTGCTGCACGCGGTCGTGCACAAAACGAAAGTCGACGGCGCCGAGGTTTTCAACCGTAGCACCGCAGAGCGGCAACTGGCTTTTCATAAGTGTGTCGTACTGATCGTTAAGCACCACCAGCAAACCGTCGCGCACGGGTGACATCAAATCCTTGGCGACGGCGCGCAAGTCCTTGTCACGCAGATCGGCGAGCAGTTCCAGGCTAAATTGGTTGCCGAAGAACGCGGCCAATTGCAGCGTACGCGCCGCCTCCGGCGCCAGGTTGGTGATCTTGGCGATCATCAAGTCCACCACGTTGTCGGTGATGGCCATTTGGCGGATCTGTTCCAAGTCCCAGACCCAGGTGCGCTGGGTGTCGAGACGCAGGAAGCGGCGGCGATGGACAGCCAACAGAAGTTGACGTACGAAGAAGGGGTTACCGCCGGTTTTTTGGCGCACGAAGGCACTCAAGTCGCGGGTTTCAAAAGGGTCCCGGCGCAAGGTGTCGGCCACCAATTGGTTCACACTATCCGCGCTTAACGGCTGCAGGCGAATGTGGCGCGGGGCTTGGCCGCTGACGTCGGTGATTTGCTCAAGGGTGGTGTTGAGTGGGTGTGCCGGCGGAACCTCATTGTCGCGATAGGCACCGATCACCATCAGCCAGGAAACCTCCTCCGCGGTGGTGAAATGGGCCAAAAGGTCGAGTGAGGCAGAATCGGCCCACTGCAAATCGTCGAGGAACAGGACCAGCGGGTGCGCCGCTTGGGCCAGCGCACCGAGGAGTTTGACGCAGACCGTCGCAAACCGGAACTTGGCCTCGGCCGGCGCCAGTTCAGGCACTTCGGCCTGTTCGCCGATCACCAGGCTCAGCTCGGGGAGGACCGGGGTTAAAACGCCGCCTTCGCCCCCGAGCGCGGCGTTGATTTTGTCGCGCCAATGGTTCAGTTCGGCATCGGCGAGGGTGAGGAACTGTTTCAGCAATCGTCCCAAGGCTTGGAGAATGGCCGAATAGGGTTCGTTCTTATTAAGCTGATCGAATTTACCGGCGGCAAAAAAGCCCTGGCGCAGGGTAATGGGTTTGTACAACTCGCGGATCAAAGCGGATTTACCGATACCCGCGTAGCCGGTGACGAGCAATAGCGGATTGCGGAACTGGTCCATGGTGTCGAACCAATGCAGCAGTTCATCCAATTCCGGGGTACGCCCGTAGAGTTTTTGCGGCAGGTACAACCATTCGGAAACGTCTTTGCGACCGAGGGTAAAATCGGTGGGCCGCCCCTTTTGGTGCTGTAAACGGGCGGCACAATCGGTGAGGTCGAAAAGGAGACCGGCACCACTTTGATAGCGATCCTCGGCGGCTTTGGCCATCAGCTTGTGAATAATTTGCGCAACAGGGCCGGGCACCTCTTGATTCTGTTGTTCGAGCGGCGGCGGCACCTTGGCGAGATGGCTGTGGATCAGTTCCATGGCGTCGCGTTGCTGGAACGGGGGGCGACCACAGAGCGCCTCGTAAAAAGAAACCCCAAGCGAATAAAAATCGGTGCGGTAGTCGAGCAGACGGTTCATGCGCCCGGTTTGTTCGGGCGAAATGTAGGGCAAACTGTCTTCAAACCAGTTGGCGGCCCAACCTTCCTTGGCCTCGGTTGTGAAGGTGGAGGCGATTTGAAAACCCATCAGGTAACCGCGCCCGGAACGACTGTCGTACCAAATGGTTTCGGGTGAAATGTTTTTGTGGATGACACCGCGCTGGTGCAATGCCCCGATGGTTTGCGCGAGTGAACCGGAGAACGGTAAAAACCGGGCGAGGTCAAAGCGGTGGTCGGCGATGACATTTTTGAGGGGCATGCCGCCGGGGTCGTCAAAGACCAGGGCGAAGGCGGGCGAAAATCGCAGGAGTTCGCGGGCACGCAGGACGCCGTCGACGTCCAAATTGCGGGTCATCTCATATTCTTGTTCCAGGAGTGCGATTTCGTGGCTGCCGGGCCGGGGTGAAAGGGGGATTTTGAGCAGGACGGATTCACGCCCAACCTTTTCCCATGCGCGATACAGCGCAAAATGGTTGGATCGCAAAAGTTCGGAGGACTTCTGGTACCGCTTCAGGACCTCACGCATGAAGGACAACTCCAGAACAGAACGGGCTGATTTGTTAAGGCCGATTATTCCATTTCCCAAGACCTTCTGTCACGGACAAAGTTGGAGGCAATCGCCACAAGCGCGTAGCTCTGCACAAGTTGTAAGTAGGCAAGCAAAGCCGCTTTCCCAAAAAGATTAACGTTTATCGGACATGCTCTTTTCCAGAGCAATGGCAAATTACCCACGTGGCAACGGGTGGTGGCGGGGCACGAGGCGGCTTGTTTTTGCCAAGCGAGACCAAGGATCACACCTAAGAAGCGCGATAACTCGCGGTGATTTTAGCCAAAACGACGGCACCGGCATCAGCTAAATTTTGGAGAGCTTGCCTTGAAGCTCGAGTAACTTCTTCGCTTCTTTTCGGTAAAAGGGGAATTCATGGTGTACATACGGTTCCACCAGCTCTCGGGGAATCCTTGCTTTAAGGCGTCTTAAGGCAGAGAAAAGATGGCCTATCTCTTCACCATGGGGAATCATCTCAACAAGAACCGAAGCGGCTTCTGGGTGTTTCGTTTTTGCTAAAGCAAGGAACACCATCTGGCGATCACTTCCATTCTTTCGGTTACGAACGATATTAGCCAACTCAGGAAAGTGCCTCTTTTGAGCAATGGTCGCTAGCGCATTGCCAATGACCCACCTGTAATCCACACCCTCGCCTGGAGAAGCCCGCTTAAATTCTTCAATAAGGAGATCGGCGGCCGGCTTTCCCCAAGGAACAGACATTGTGCGAACAATATCGTCCCGAAGAGCATCATATTTTATCTTGGGCAGCCATTTCATCAAGATAGGAATGGCCTCGGGATACTTAGATCCGCTAGCTCTCAAATCTTGAACAGCTATGATGTCAAAGCCTGCCTCTCTGAGTTCCACTAGCAGTTCTCTCCCCGCGGCAAGGTATTTTGCCATACTTCGATCTATATGAGCCTTTAACTTCTTATCCTGAGGAGAAAGATTAACGCCTCTTTCTAGACGCTCTAGTTGCTGTTGATAAGGATCCTTCACATTCATTTAATTCGCTCCAGAACAATTCGGTCTGTATCAATTAGCTCTCTTAATGGTGCGCTTAGCTTAGTGTGCTCCAAGTATTAAAAGGTCATTTCTTTTTGGAGTTGTCCTTTAAGCCTGGTGGCCCCAGCCGTGGCCATGGTCAGCAATTCGATGACGTATTTTGTGGGAATTGCGCAGCCGCGCAGCTTTGATCGCCGTTCCCGGGCCACGCGACACACTCGGAATCAGCTTGTTTTTACGTTTTATGATGCCAAGGTTTGTACCGGCCACTTTTGCCAAAATCAAACACCTTCAGGGACGCCACGGTCCCTGACGTTGATTGGGTTTATGATTCAGCAGCGTCGAGTTTGTCTTGAAGTGCCAACAGCTTTTTAGCTTGTTTTCGGTAAAGAGGGAATTCATGGTTTAAATAGGGTTCCACTAGCTCACGGGGAACCCTTGCTTTAAGCCGTCTTAAAGCAGAAAAAATATGGCCAATCTCTTCACCATGGGGAATCATCGCTACAAGAACTGGAGCGGCTTCAGGGTGTTTCGTTTTTGCTAGAGCAAGAAACACCATCTGGCGATCACTTCCATTTTTTCGGTCACGCACAATATTAGCCAACTCAGGAAAGTGCCTCTTTTGAGCAATGGTCGCTAGCGCATTGCCAATGACCCACCTGTAATCCACACCCTCGCCTGGAGAAGCCCGCTTAAATTCTCTGATAAGTAAATCTGCCGCGGGTTTACCCCAGGGTACCGACATGGTACGAACAATGTCGTCTCGCAACGCATCATACTTTACGAGTGGCAGCCATTTCATTAATATGGGTATCGCATCGGCGTATTTCCTGCCACCGTCCCCCAGAGCGGCAACCGAAGTGACAGAAAAGCCGATGTCCTCTAGATCCTTCAAAAGATCTTTCGCCGCTGCTTGATACTTGGCTCGACTCCGATCAATGTGAGCTTTAAGTCTTTTATCTTGTGTAGACAGGTTTTCACCTTTTTCCAAACGAGCCATATGTTTTTGGTACAAATCCATTTCGTTCATTGAATACGCTCCACAAGAATTTCGCCTGAATCTATTAGCTTTTGAAGAGGTTTACTAATTCTCACACCTTCGGGAAGGTAGAGCGTAAAA
This sequence comes from Acanthopleuribacter pedis, assembly GCF_017377855.1. Classification (GTDB taxonomy): domain Bacteria; phylum Acidobacteriota; class Holophagae; order Acanthopleuribacterales; family Acanthopleuribacteraceae; genus Acanthopleuribacter; species Acanthopleuribacter pedis. The sequence continues at coordinate 81,746 of NZ_JAFREP010000026.1, read as the reverse complement.
GTGAACCCTTTACTTTTTGCGAACTGATAATAATCTCTTAGTTGTCCTGAGAAACTCACCTTTTTAACATTTTTCGCCTCTCCAATCGCTCTCCCTTCTCTATTCAAGAAATCTGGAATTCTGAATTGAACCTTAGATGACGCAACCTGGATTCGCTTGGTGTTCTTAGGCAAACCGATCTTTTTTTCAAATGCCAAACCCTTTCGGACGTTTTGTTGGAGTCGGGTGGCTGCCGCTGAGGCCATGGTCAGCATTTCGGTGCCGTGTTTTGCCAACATTGCGCCGGCTTCGCTTGCGCCGCCCGCCGCTTTGATTGCCGTTCCCGCGCCGCCCGGCACGCCCGGAATCAAGGTGGCGCCGATGTCCAGTGCGACACCGCCCGCGTCGATGGCCGCCGCGCCCCAGTTGCCCTGGCTGATGTTGTCCACCGCCGAGACCACGCCCATGCCGATGTTGGCCACGTCCCACAAGGTCTCGACGACTTCGCCGCTTGGGTCGTAACCCGCCATTGGGTTGGATCGCGCGTATGCGTACAGATTATAGCTGGTCGGAATCGTTGCATCAAAGTCGCGACCCGGATCCGGTTGCGTGAAACAACCCGCCCCCGGGTTGTAGTAACGGGCCCGCATATAAATCAAACCGTCCGGGTCTTCTTCATGGCCGGTGAACCCGTGTGGCCCTTTGAACGCGTTCCCCATCACCATCTGCACACCGTAAGGCGAATAGAACTGTTGCCGCGCATTGGGTGCCGCTTGCGGTTCCCAGCTCAGAATCGGGTTGCCGGTGCGGTCCGTCAGGCGGTATTGGTACCGCGTTGATGCCAGGCCGCCCGCGATGAACTGTTGCGTCTCCACAAACACGGCCTGGCCCTGGTGGGTGACGAACTGACGGCGCGCCACCATGGTGTTGCCGTCACTCAGCCCATTGACGGCCACCTCCTCCTCGGTGATGACGGTGTGGTTTTGGTCGCGAATCGAATAAGTGATCCGGTTTTCGTTGGGGCGGATCGACACCACCCGTTGGCCAAAGGCGTCGTAGAAATGTTTGGCTTCCACGCTGGAATGCAAGAAGCCCGGGTAACGCTTTGAGCCTACAAAAACGCCGTCGAGCCGGCCGTTGCGTCGGTAGCGGTAATGCGTTCCGGCGCTTACCGACAGGCGACCCAGGCGGTCGTAGTCATTGTCGCTACCGACCTGATAGGGGTTGCGCCCCGCGACGCTTGTCTCAAACGCCGGCAAGTGGAAACGCGTTTTGCCAAGGAACAGATCCAGGCCGGATCGGGTTAAGAAGTTGCCGGTTTCGTCGTAGCCATAGGTGTTGGTTTGGGCGCCGAGGCTGAAACGGGCCAGACGGCCGAGGGCGTCGTAGCCGTGGCCGATGTGGATGCCGTCGGGGAACAGCGCGTCTCGGCGGTCGTAACCGGTGATGGTACCAAATTCGTTGTAGCGGATGTTGTCGATTGCCACGAAAGCCAGGGGCTCGCCGGCCGCGCTGATTCGGGAACCGACAGCGCGATGGGCTGCATCGAAGGTATTGAGGTGGGTGAACGTTTTCGCCGCGGACAAGGCGCGATGCGTCCCCGTTTCTTGGGCGAGGTACTCGGCCAAAGCTTGATGCTCCGGGGCATCGGTCGCATTGTGCCCGGACCGCGTCGCCTCCGGTGAAATCGGTGTTTGCGCGACCCGCGCCACCACATCCTCGATCAACCCTTGCAGGGTAGGATCGCCGCCGACCAAACTTGGGTAAGTCGGCAGGCAATCGCTGCTTTGACACCGCCCGCCGTCCAGCTTGCGCCACCAGGGCGCCGCATCAGGTGTCCAAAAGTGCGTCGCACGCACCACTTGGTGGAAATCGGGGCCGGCGGGATGTTCGGGACCGCGTCCGTAGAAAACCTGCAATTCCTTGTGGTGGAAGCTATGGTTGCGCGCGGCCACGCCGCCGTTAGGATGCTGCACCTCGCGAACGCGGCCCAAATGATCGTAGGCCTGCCGGATCTGGTACGTCCGTGAACCCGAAACATCCCGCGTCAAACGACCGTTTTCCCCCAAAGCACCCTGCTCGAGCCTGGGCAGGTGGATGTCGATCACACGGGGCTGGTGCTGCTCGTTGAAGTCGCGGTAGCGCGTGATAACCGGCGCCGCGTAGCCGTCGTCATTAAAGGCGGTGGCCCGGATTAATCGGTTCAAACCGTCGTATTCAAACTGCTTTATCGGGCGGCGCATATCCTGACCGAGTTCCAGGTGGTTGCGTCCCTCCTGCAACACCAGCCTGCCCAAGCCGTCGTAGCTGTTCCACATCTCCCAGGCCGGCTGTGGCAAATCGCCGGCGAATTGATGCACCCGCAAGCCGCGACCATCGTAGGCGTAACCCATGGTTTCATCCATTTCGGGATGGCGTTCCTCCATCAATTGGCCCAACCAACTGATGACCTGACGCCGCGCATAAGCCGGGTTGTGATAAGGCGTGGTGACGGTTTCGGTTCCGAGCGCGTGGGCGGTATGGGTGAAAGCCGTTTCGTGCCCGTTGGTTGAGGCCCGCACCAGGCGCCCCAAAATGTCGTGTTCCACCCGTTTGATTTTTGCGGGTCCGTCGCGATGGGCTCGGGCTGTTTCGACGGTGATCAGGTTTCCATCCGGCGTGCGGCTGTACACAAATTCGCTGGTCGGCGCCTGATCGAGGCCGACGTTGCCGCCAAGGGGAAACAACCACTTTTTCACGACACGCCCGACCACATCGTAACGGTAGGCAATGCCGCGCGCCCGCGAATCGGTTTCGTAGGCGACGCGGCCGAAAGCGTCGTAATGGGTCGTGGTCTCGTAGTCTGCATAGGACCAAACGCCCTGTAACTGATTGCTGACCCGGCCCATGCTGTCGAGGGTGATGGTTCCAATGGGAACGGTGGGGGTGCCGGAACCAACCCCCACCGCCGGGGTGGGAAAATCGAATTGGATCACATCGCTGTTGGCAACGCCCTCGGTGAATTCCCAGAAACGGGAAGAACCTAGGTGGTCGTCGCGGTAGCGGGTGACCTCGTCGGGACGACCCGGCCGCAAAATACGTGTCACGCGCCGGTCGTTGTCGTAGCGGTATTCAGTCGTGATGCCGTTTTTGGTTTCCGATTCAAGTGTTCCGTCGAAGTTCAAGTAACGGATGATGGGCGTGCTTTCCGGCTGAACTTCATAGCGTGGGACACCGAACTGGTAATCCTGGGTGTGGATGGTGCTGACACCGCCGGAGGTGCGCGTGGCGAGGTAGCCGCGATCCCTTCCGCTGGGATGGTAGCTCAGGGTCTCCACCTCGGTTTCGGTGGCGTTGCGGTGGTAAATCTTGGTGGTCGGCAGCGGAAAGCGCGGATCTTCGTATTTCAGGATGGTGCGTTTGAGCGTACCGGGTCCGTCACGGGTCAGCCCGCGTTCTTCCAGCAAAGTCGGCAAGCTGAGCGCATAGGCATCGAAACGGGTGTCGTCCGTGCCGGCAAAATCCGCAACGACACGGTGGTCGTATTCGAAAACCTGCTCGCGGTAGTACGCGCTGTCACGGGCTTGCTCGCGGATCCTGAGCGGGGCCAGGTAGCCTTCGTGGATGCGGGATGCGTCGAGACCAGTGTCGGCGCCGTACCATGCGTAGCTATAGTGGCGATCCAGCCAAACGTTGTCGATCAAACGGCCGTGTTTTTTTACGGCGTGAATGCGCACCGCGTCGCCGCCGGCATGGCCGCCAATCGAAAGAACCGGCGTGTAGTCCCAAGATTCTCGCGCCACCTCAGAACCGAACAGGGTGCGTTGGGTCGCGGGCAGGCCCACCAGGTAATCGAATTCGAAGATTTGGTAGAGGGTGTGGTGAATCGGGGTGTTGATGTACCGCGTTTTCCGTTCATTGAAGGTTTCCATCATCTCTTCAAAAACGGTGACCTCGATAAAGCCGCGGCCGTCGAATTCCCATTCTTCATCGGGCGAACCCTGGCGGTAGGAAAGCGCCAACCAAGATTGGCCGTGACTCACGGAGGAAAGCCGCAAGTAGTCGCGCTCGCGAGTCTCAAGTTCAATGCAATCATCGTCGGCACGACTGGGACGACAATCGCTGTATTCCGCCTGGACATATTTAAATGATTGCACGGCCCAGTTGAACGCGATGACACCGCCGCCGGGGAGTTGTAAATCGGTCACAACGGGTTTGTCCCGTCCCTCGAGCCCGGTGGTGATGGTAAAAGTGCGGCCCGCGGCGGTGGTCACGGTGTGCAGGCTTTGGGTGCGGCGAGTTCCCGCAACAACCGTTTGATACCCAAACCGGGCCATCAGCTTGGTTTGCGAACCGTAACGGAGCTCGACTTTTTCCGGCAGGCCTTGGTGGACGCTTTCGGGTCCGTGGTAATCAATAACGAGGCGGCGCCCGTCTTGGTCGACCAACGAGGCGATGCGCGCCGGCTCTGGAACCGTCCCGTCGGCATCCAACCCACCGACATAAGTCACGGTCAGGAAACGGCCGTTGGGTTGGGTAATGCGAATCGGGTAAAAGCGCACGGCCGAACGATTGGCTTCATCGGTAACGCGCCGTTGCGCCAAAAACTCGGTGACCTGACCGTTGGGTTCTTTGAGGTAATAATTATTTTGGGAAAAACCCTGGAGCAAAGTGCCGTCGTCATGCCATTGCCGGGTGATGCGGCGAAGGCTCCGGTCAATGAAATGCACGTCGGCTTGCTCAGGTAGACAGCCAAAAGTGTCGCAGGCGTCCCGTGGGCCACCGTCGAAAGGCCCCTTTTGGAACAAGGCGTCGCGACCAAATACCGAAGCATTGCCGGCCGAGTCGACAAAACGAACCCGTTCCCAATCGGCAAAAGCGCTGCTGATCACACGGTTACGGGCCACGATGTACCCCAGATTAAAACTCCAACCGAGGCCGAGGTTATGGCTGTCGGGCGTACCGGAGAGTTGGCAAAGCTGAAAGTCGGAGCTGTTGCGGCAGTAAGGTTCCTCCGGTGTTTTGTAGATCGGGGTCAGGCTCAGGCCGGGAACGCCGACCGCTTCCAGGGTGATGTTGAGTTTGCCGGTGAATTCGTTGATGTGGGTGTAGGGGATCTCGGTACGCAACCCGATTTGGTCGGCATCGGAAGAAAGCGGCTCGATCTCCTCCCGCTGAGTGGGCAACTCACGGGGCGCAATCCGTGTAAGGGTCCCCGATTGGAATGCATGAACAGGAAGAAAAGAGAAAAGAGCAAGCGTTAAAAAGCAGGTAACAAACAGGATGTTTCGTTGCATCGGATGTCTCTCTCAAAAATAGTAGAAAACCAAAGACGGAGGACAAGCGGACAGGACATGTCAAGGTGAGCGCTGATTCGTATAAGAGAACCCTACCAAAACCCTAAGACAGCCCTTGTCGCACAACCGATATTTTTTAAAATCGAACCAGCAAGGTTTCAGCGACAACAACGGATCTCATTAGCTCGCCCTAATCGGCGGCCCTACCCCAAAAGTCGCAGGATCAGTCCTTCAATTGTCGGAACAATTCGATGAGGGCGGAAACCTGGGGTGGGTTCAACATCGAGAAGTGATTGCCGGGCACGGTGTGGCGCATGGTGACGCCGAGGAAATGGGGCGCCCAGGCCTCGGATTGGCGGGCGAAGAAGCGGGTTTCGTGGTCGGCGGCGTCCAGCAAAAGGGCGCGACCCCGGTAACGCGGCGGCTGGAAGGCCTTGAGCGCGGTGCAATGGGTTCGGTATACCTGGAGGCAGGCGGCGATGCGCGCTTCGCTCAGTCGCGCTAGGGGATGACCCAGCAGTTCAGCGCGTTGGCGCAATTGGGCGGGCCAGGCTTGGGGCGCGGTTTCCAACACATCGGCGGTGGATTCGTCCAGACTTGTTATCCCGAAAAATTCGGCAAAGGCGGCGTTGGGGTTGCCAAAGTTGGCGGGCAGTTGGCTGGGATGGGGTGCGTCGAGCAGGACCAGCCGGTTGGGGCCGGCACCCTCTTGGTCGAGGCGGCAGGCGGCGTGCAAAGCGGGGGCGGCGCCGTAGGAGTAACCACCCAGCAGCCAGGAGCGCCCTGGGGCGAGCATGCGCAGGCCGACACAAAGCGCGGTCGATAAGGCACCGATGTCGGCTGGGGTTTCCGGGTGGTTGAACACCATCGACTCGTAGCCGTAAACAGCGTAGCGTGCCGCCAATCCGGCGGCCAATGTTTGGAACACGTCGACCCAGCCAAACAAGGGATGGACCAAAACCAACAAGGGTTTGCGGCCGTCGTCCGGGGTGAGCGCGATGAACTCGGATGGCAAATCGGCGGCGATCCAGGGCTCCGCGGGCGCCCGTTTGTCGTCAATTAATTTGGCCAAGGCCTGGAGGGTGGGCGCGGCGTTGAAATCGCCACCGTGGAGGCGCACGCCGAGCGCGCTTTCAATGTCGGCGGCGACCTGAAGCGCGACAAGCGAATCACCGCCCAAGGCGAAGAAGTCGTCCGCGACACTGCCGAGCGTCACTTCTAAGTTGGTTTCCCAAATGGCTTGCAGCGCGGTTTCAGTGGCGGTGCCGGCGAGCGGCGTCGAAACGGCCGCACCCGGGCCGGGTTGGGTTGGTTTTGGTTGCGTCGCTGCTTGCACCGGCACCCGTTGCTTGGGTGCAACGGCGACCAACACGGCCTGGCCGAGGTCGTCCTGGTCGGGGGCGGGCACGCTCACCAGATCGCGAAAACCCAGATCACCGAGCAGGCTGCACCAGCCGGCGGCGTTGTCGGGGGCGGCTGCTGTTCCCCCGCCGGCGTGCCAGCCCTTGAGGCTGCCAAAAACGACGTCGGAAAAGATCGAGCGGTGCGTGTTTTCCTGGGCCAACAACAGGCCGTCCTCGGTAAGCAAGGCGGCGACGCGGCGCAAGGCGTCGGGCAGGTCGTCGGCGACATGCAAGACGTTGGCGGCGACGATGAGGTCGAAGTGTTGGGCGGGCAAACCCTGCTCGCCGAAATCGCGGTTGAGGTCGAGGGTTTGGTAATCGATGAACGGGTAGTCGGGCCAGCGTTCGCGACCGCGGCGCAGGAAGTAGGGTGAGACGTCGGTGAAACGGTAACGACAAGGGGCGACGGCCTGGTGTTCGGCGAGGAACGGTAGCAACGCGGCGGCGGCTGAACCTGTCCCGCCGCCGATTTCGAGGATGTTCAACGACCTTTTGCCGGATTGAGCCAGGAAGGCGGCGAAGAGGTCGCCGAGCAAGGCGTGGATGCCGTCCGCGGCCTCGGCGTCGCTGTAGATGCCGGTCATGCCCGCCAGGTTGCCCTCGGGGAACAACAGTTCGACGGCGTTGCGGCGCCCGGTCAGAATCGCGTCGAGTTCGGGGCCGGCGGCGTGCAGGAGATCGCGGTACGGGATGAGTTGATCTTGACCGGCGACGGCGGCGGTTAGTTCGGCGGCGGTGGGTTCGCTTTGCGGCGGGCTTTGCACGACCACAAGCTGATCGTCCTCGCGCCGCAGGTAACCGGTTCGCACCAGGCTGTCCAGCATCATCATCAACCATTCGCGCAATTGTCCGGTTACGCCGATTTGCGCGGCGACGGCGGCGGGTACCAGCTTTTGACCGAGGCCAAGGTCCATGCCGAGCCGAGACAAGGCGGCGCCGAGGTAGGCGATGCAATGTTGGTCCAAAGCCGCGAGCACCACCGCGTATTCGCTTTGGGTTGCCGCGTGTTCGGCGCGCAGGCGGGCGACCATCGGCGCGACGCGTGCGGCGAGCTGTTGGGTGGAAACGCTGGGGACGGGGGTTGGGATCGGGCGTGGCGCGCGCACGCGACTTCCCCACCCCAAGGAACGGGGTTCCATGACGCTGCCCGGCACGGGCACGCGCCGGCGCCGGTGGGGCGCGTGGTAGGCGGTCCAGTCGACGGGCACACCGGCGACCCAGAGGCAACCGAGGGTTGCGGCGAGGTGTTCGCGAAGATTCTCCCCTCGGGTAGGTAAGGCGTCACACAAGGTCGCCTCAGCCGGCAAGCTCGCCCGAACCAAGCGCGACAAACTGGGCGCGGGTCCCAGTTCCAGCCAAACGGCGTTGGGTAAATCGCGTTGTAAGGTTTCGATACCGCGCGCGAACCACACGGGCCGGCGCACCTGGTCGGCCCAGTAGGCAGGATCAACCACGGCCTCGGGGCGCACCCAATCGCCGGTAAGATTGGCGATAAAGCGTTCGCCAGGTGGTCGTAAGCGAATGTCGGCCAAAGCCTCGGCCAATTTTCCGGCGGCGCCGTTCATGGCGGGTGAATGGAAAGCGCGGTTGACGGCGAGCGGTCGCACCACCACGCCGTCCTCGCGCAACCGCGTGCACAGGGCGTTGACGGCCTCGGGCGGGCCGGAAATCACCTGGCGTTGCGGGGCGTTATAGGCGGCAACCACGACATCGGGTTCCAAGTAGGGTTGCAACGCGGGCGGTGAAAGGGCGACAGCGGCCATGGCGCCGGGCGACGTCTCGTCCATCAGGCTGGCGCGGCAGCACACCAAACGCAAGGCGTCGTCCAGATCCATAACGCCGGCGCGACAGGCGGCAACCCATTCGCCGAGGCTGTGGCCGAAAAAGGCATTGGGCCGAACGCCCCAGGATTGCCACAGTTCGGCCAGCGCGTAGGCGAAGGCGAAAAGCGCGGGTTGCGCGAACAAGGTTTGGCCCAGGAGTGTATCGACCTGGGGGCCGGAATCTTCGCCGATCAGGGCGGGCCGCAAATCGACGTCCAATGCTTGGCGCACCCGCTCAAGGCAATGGTCGAGGACGTCGCGGAAGCGTGGCTCGGCGCGGTAAAGGTCCCCGGCCAGGCCGGCCATGGCGCCGCCCTGCCCCGGAAACAGGGCGATCACGGGCGGCGCCTCGGACGCGCTTGTCGCTTTATTGGTCGCGGTGGTCTGTCGGCGTGGCAGGAAGCCGGCGGCGCGCAAGGCGGCCACGCAGCTTTGGCGGTCCCGACCCACCACAAAACCGCGGTGGGCGCCCGGCTTGCGGCCGACTTGCAAGGTGAAGGCAATGTCGGCCAAGGCGGGAGCCGCGGGTTGTTCTAAGAATTCAGCGACGCGTTCGGCGGCGAGCCCGAACGCGGATTCGGTGTGGGCGGAAAGCGGCAGAACATGGCATTCGTGGCTACCGGAATTTCCAGGTTCCCCCGGCGCGGTGGTCAGCAAGGCGTGGGCGTTGGTGCCGCCCATGCCGAAGGCGCTGACGGCGGCGACGGTCGGCCCGCCGCCCTCACGCAATTCGGTGCAGAAGGTGAACGCGCCGCCTTCCAGTTCCAGGCGCGGATTGGGCCGCGTGAAGCCGATGTGGGGCACCAAGGTTCGGTGTTTGAGGCACAACACGGTTTTGATCAGCCCGGCCACCCCGGCGGCGGCGATGGTATGGCCGATGTTGTTTTTGACGGTGCCGAGGGCGCAATGCTGTTGCGGTTGATCACCAAAGGCACGGCGCAAGGCGGCAAACTCGATGGGATCGCCGATGGGGGTGCCGGTGCCGTGGGTTTCCACGTAGTCGACTTGGTCGGGCGAAAGGCCGGCACGCTGCAAACACTGTTGAATAACGGCGGCCTGACCGGCGACGGCGGGCGCCATGAAGCTTGCTTTTTGGGCACCGTCGTTGTTGAGCGCGGTGGCTTTGATGACGGCGTGGACGGTATCGCCGTCGGCAAGGGCGTCGCTCAGGCGCTTGAGCACCACGGCGCCGGCGCCTTCGCCGAACACGGTGCCGGTCGCCTCGGCGTCAAAGGCGCGCACGCGGCCGTCACGGGCCTCGATGCCCGCGGGTTGGGTGCGGTACCCGGCACGCATGCCCTGCTCCACGCACACGCCGCCGGCGAGTGCCATGTCGCAATCGCCGCTTTGCAAGGCGCGGCAGGCGTTGTGGACGGCGACAAGCGAGGTGGAACAATGGGTGTAAAGGTCCATGCTCGGCCCGCGCAGGTTCAGCAGGTAGGACACAACGGTGGCCACGAAATCCTGTTGGACCTGCTCGCCGGCGGCGGTGGGTTCGGCCCCGCCCTCCCGGCTGGGGGTTGCGCCGGCATAGACACCCACGGCACCCGGGTGACGGGCGGGATCGTAACCGGCGTGTTCCAAGGCTTGGAACGCGGTTTCCAGAAAGACACGGCGCTGGACGGACATGTTTTTGGCGACGCCGGGGGTCATGCCGAAGAAGGCGGGGTCGAAGGCGTCGGCCTGTTCCAGCACGGAGGCGACGGCGACCCAGGACGGGTCGTCGGCGAGGTCTGGCGGGAGGTCGGCAACGGGTTGCAGTGAACAGGCGCCTTCCTTGAGCCGGCGCCAAAAGGTGTCGGTGTCGGGCGCATGGGGGAAGCGGCAGGCCATGCCGACAACGGCGATGTCGGTGTCAGCCGCGGCGACAAGCGCGGGTTGCGGGGCGGGCACGGCCGCGGCGACAGGCGGCGGTGTGACCTTGTCAGGTTGGGCGGTGACCAGATCACGCACGGTGGGTCGATCAAACAAATCGACCACGCGCAGTTGCATGGCCAGTTGGCTGTTCATGCGCTGCACCAACTGGACGGCGGCCAAGGAATCGCCGCCGATTTGGAAAAAGTTATCGGATGGCGCGATGGGGTGTCCGCCGAAGAAATCGCGCCACAATCGCAGCAGTTCGGCTTCCAGGGAACGGCTGTCCCGCGTCGTATGCGGTCGGCCTACCGGGGAAGCGCCGGCGGCGGCCAGATAGGTGTCGCGCCGCGCGATGCGGGTGAGCAGATCGGCGACGGACACGGCGAGCAGGGGGACATCCATCGCGGCGGCCTGTTCGAAAACGCGCACGCCGGCCTCGGGCGGGATGCGCGCGCCTGGGTTGTCAACGGCGGCGGTCATGCCGAGTTGTTGCCAGGAATCCCAATTAATCGCCGTCACCGGCCAGGGGTGGTTCCCCGCCGCGGCAACCCCGTCGAGGTAGGCGTTGGCGGCCGTGTAGCTGAAATGGCCCGCACCGCCGAGGAAACTGGAGAGCGAGGAGCAGAGCAACACGAAGTCGAGTTTTAGCCCGCGCAAGGCTTGGAACAAGGTTTCGGTGCCGGCAACCTTGGGCGCCAGGTCACCGCGAATTTCGGCGGCATCAAGCTGCCCGGCGTCGCAACCCCCCGGCAGCCCGGCGGCGTGGATCACGCCGTCGATACGACCAAAGCGGGTGCGGCTTTGGCGCACGGCGGCGGCAAGGGCACGCGCATCGGTGACATCGGCGGCAAACAGCTCGGCCAAACCGGTCTGGGTCCATTCATCGAGGGTCGCGCGGCGCGCGGGATCAACCCCCTCGGGATCCCGGCTCAGCAGAATGACCCGTGCGTCCCAACGGCTGATGAGATGGGTGGCGAGGTGAAAGCCAATGCCGCGGCTCCCGCCGGTTATCAGGTAAACCCCGCCGCGTTTAAAGCCGCGCCGCGCGGCACGGGGCCGTACGGGCTGGACGCACGTACCAAACCAGGTATGGTTTCGGAGGGCGACCAAGGCGGGCGTAACCCCGTTTTGCGGTGGGGCCGCGGGTAAGGGCGATGTTTGGGCAAGCGGTTGGTTGAGCGGGAGGTCGATACACCGGAGATGGAGGTCTGGCTGTTCCAAGGGCAGCACACACAGCGGCCCCATCATCAAAGAAGCGCCGGGCACGATGATCTCGTTTGGTTCGACGCGCGCCAAACCACGCCGCAGGAAATCGACGTGGGCGGGCTTGTTGCCCCGGCACAAGGCTCGCGCAAGATACAGCGGTGCAAGCAGCGAAAAAAGTTGGTGGGCTTGCCCGTCGGGGTTGTGAAGGTTCCAAGCGTACAGAACGCGCTGGGGCAGGTGGCCGACCTCGGCGAGCAAACGGTGGTAGTGTTCCGGTTCCCCCGGGTTAATCGTGAACCGCGCCGGATCCTGGGCGATGAAATGGGTGCCGGGGAAAACCAAAACCGGAACCGCGTCGGTTTCAAACCAGCGCGTCACACCACCCCGGTCACCCTGATCGAGGAACACCAACCAGCGCCCGCCGGCGCGCGCGGTTTCGATGGGTTCAACGGCCACCATGCCGCGGCTGTACAGGCCGACGGCGGCGCGTTCAGGTTGGGGCGGCGCGGGATCAACCCAGCATCGGGTTTTGGCAAAGGGATAAAGCGGCAGGGGCACGCGGCGTCGGGGACCGGGAAGCGCGGACCAATTCGGAAGGATGCCTTGGGCCCAAATGCGGCCGAGCAGGCCGAGCAAGGCACCGTCGGGAGGCGTGCCGGCAGGCGGCAGCAGGGTCGCGACGACGGCGCGAGGACATTGCTGCCGGGCAATTTCGAGCAAGCCACCGGTGGGTGAAAAATCAGTAAATAAAAGCTGATCGCCGTCACCGAGCGCGGCAAACCAGGCGGCGTCCTGGTGGCGGGCCGACCAGAGATCACGCCAGAAGGTGGCATCGGGCGCGGTAACCGGGCTTTGGGGAAAGCGAGTTGAAAGCCATTCGCAATCCCCATCCAATCGGGGTTCGGAACGCGTGGCGGGCGGGAAGGCGGCATCCAAAGCGGCAAGGTCGCCCTCCCAGGCGGGTAAAGAACTGAGCGTGGGCTCGGGCGGGGCGAAACCCCGTTCGGCCGACAAAGCGCGCAATTGTTGCAGCTGCTCGGAGGAACCCACCACCAAGTGCCGCCCCTCGTCCCCTTCATTGCGGATCTGGAGCCGCGCCAATCCCTGTTCGGCAAAAAGTCCCAGCAGATCGTCCCGCACCATCGAAACCATCATTTGTTGCGGCGGTGCACCCCGCGCCGCGGCTTGCAGCCAAACCGCGCTTTGCGCCAAAAAGTGTTCCAGTTTGAGCGCGCCGGTGAAACAACCGGCGACCCATTCGCCAAAACCACGTGCGATGAGGGTTTGAGGACGCAGACCCAAGGCGGTAAATCCTCGGGCGAGGACGACTTGCATCGCGACCCAAACCACGTGGTCGCGCAGCCAAGCGAGGTTGTCCCCATTGCGGTCGCGGGTTTTGCCGCGGTAGTCATCCAGCGAAAGACCCAGGTGATGTTGCAATTGGGCTTCGACGGCGGCGAGGGTGCCTGGCTGCAGCGGCAACACCTTGGCCATGGCGGGCAGATCGGGAAAGACCTCGGGCAATTCGCCGGAAAACAACCACACCAAGGTTCCCGCCGCCTCGGTTTGGGGTGCCTCCTCGCCGGCGGCAATTTTTTTGAAAAACGCGCGCGCCTCGGCCTTGGTGCGACAAACGGCGAAACGGCGGTACGACAGCGCGGCCCGACCCACCCGGGTGGTGTGGGCGATGTCGGCGAACGGTGGTAGCTTGTCTCGTTCCAGGAACGCCGCCATGGCATCAGCGAGGCTGGCCAAGGCGGCCGGGTTTTTGGCGGAGAGCAGCATCAAATGAGGTTCGTTGGCGACAGGGGTTTGCGCCTGTGGCGGCGCTTGCGCCAAAACGACGTGAACATTGTTACCGCCGATGCCGAAACTGCTGACACCGGCGCGGCGCGGGCCGTCGTGGGTGTCGGGCCACGCGATGGGTTCGCTGTTGATCCGTGGGCTTTGGTTGTCCCAAGATGCGGGATCGGTGGGCGCGTTAAAGGCGGGATGGGGCGGGATGCGACCGTGGGCGACACACAGCAGGGTTTTGATGAAACCGGCGATGCCGGCGGCGGCGTCGAGGTGCCCGATGTTGGCCTTGAGGGCGCCCAGCACCCGTTCGTTGCTGTCGCCAAACACCTCTTTGATCGCGGCGAGTTCGATGCGGTCACCCAGGGGCGTGGCGGTACCGTGGCCTTCGAGGTAGTGGATGTCGGCGGGTTCCACGCAGGCCTTGCGCAAGGCCGCGCGGATGACGGCGGCTTGGCCGGCGACGGCGGGCGCGGTGAAACCGACCCGGCCGGCGCCGTCGTTGTTGAGCGCGGACCCCTTGACCACGGCGTGGACGGTATCCCCGTCGGCGAGGGCACGGGCCAGGGGTTTGAGCACCACCAAACCGACACCGTCGCCGCCGACAGTCCCGGCGGCCTCGGCATCGTAGGGGCGACAGGATCCGTCGGGCGAATGGACCATACCCTCTTGGTAAAGGTAGCCGCGCAAGCCGGGCACGGTGAGGGAAACCCCGCCGGCCAGCGCGGTGTCGCAATCGCCGACGCGCAAGGCATTGCATGCGGTGTGGACGGCGGCGAGCGAGGTGGAGCAAGCGGTTTGCACGTTGACGGCGGGGCCGCGAAGGTCGAGTTTGTAGGCGATCCAGGCCGCCAAAAAATCGGGCAGGTTGGCGAGGGTGTCCCGGAAGTGGTCGGCGGCACCGCTTTCGGCCGCGGCCAAACAATGGTGGTAGTAGGTGTTGACGCTTGCGCCGGCGTAAACGCCGACCCGGCCGGGCGCGGCGGCCGGGTTCAGGCCGGCGTGTTCGAGAGCGTGCCACGCGGTTTCGAGCAGCAACCGTTGCTGGGGATCGAAACGGGCCGCTTCGCGCGGGTTAAATCCAAAGAATTCAGCATCGAAGTGGCCGGGGTCGCCCTCCAAAACGGCCCGTGCTTTGACATAATTCGTGTCCTCCAGCAGCGCGGGGTCCTCCCCGGCTGCCAACAGTTCGGCATCGGAAAAACGCCTGACGGCCACGTCGCCGGCGATCAGGTTGGCCCAAAATTGTTCCGGCGAGGTGGCGCCGGGGAACCGAAAGGCGAAACCGATGACGGCGATGTCCTCGCTTGCGGCGGGGTCGGCCATGGCTTCGGGTTGGGCCTCGGCGACCGCGGCGGGGACGCCGGACACCAATCCGGCTTGCGCGGAAACGGTGGTTGCCGCAAACAAATCGATCAGGGCGATGTCGCCGCCCAGCGCACGCAAACGCGCCTGTAACTTCAACATCAACAGCGAATGGCCGCCAAGGTCGAAAAAGTTATCGTCGCGGCCGACCTGTTCACGTCCCAACAAATCGGCCCAAATCGCGGCCACCTCTTGCTCAACCTGGGAACGCGGCGGTTGGAAAGCGGCCTTGGCTGGGGCGGTCGATAAAGGGATTTCGGACAAAGCCCGCGTATCCACTTTGCCGGTGGGGGTTGCGGGGAGTTTTGGTAGGACGATTACAAACCGCGGCACCATGGCATCCGGCAACAAGGCGGCGAGTTGGGCGCGCAAGGTAGCCGGCTCAGGTGGGTCGGCCTCGGCGGCGGCCACATAACCCACCAACAGGGGTTCCCGACCGGTCTCCCGCCGCAACAACACCACGGCGGCGGCGACCCCCGGCAACCCATTCAAACGGCTTTCCACCTCGCCCAGCTCCACCCGCACCCCGCGAATCTTCACCTGGCGGTCCAAACGACCGAGGTACTGCAAGCGCCCACTGTTGCGCCAACGCACGCGGTCCCCGGTGCGGTACAACCGCGCGCCAGGTATATCGCTGAAGGGGTCGGGCACAAAAACAGCGGCGGTGGCGGCGGGATTGCCGAGGTAACCGCGGGTTACGCCGGCGCCGCCGATCATCAACTCACCGGCGACACCGTGGGGCGCAAGTCGACCGGCGCGGTCCACGACGTACACGCGTTCATTGTCAAAGGGTGTGCCGATGGGCAAGGGTTGGCCGGGCATGCTCCCATCCTGGCTGCGCAACAAGCAATACACGGAAACCACGGTGGTTTCCGTGGGTCCATAACCGTTGATCAGGAGAGCGCGACCGCCGGTGACCCGGTTCCAGACGGCCAAGGAAGCAGGATCAATCGCCTCACCGCCGACCAAGGCCACATTCAGGCTGGGTGGCATGGGCGCGACACCGGCGTCGATGTCGGCGATCAACTGCTGCCATTGCGAGGAAACCATGCTCCAGTTGGTGATGCCGTGGCGGCGGTTGAATTCGAGAAAGGTGGCGCTGTCGACACGGCCCACGCCCTCCCCCATGATCAAGGTGCCGCCGCAAACCCACACGGGAAACAGCTCCTCCATGCACAGGTCGAAGCACAAGGAGCCGCCCTGGAGGACGCGGTCCGACAGGCTCATGCCGTAGTGGTTGACGGCGTTAACGGCAAAGTTGACGATGGCGCGGTGGGGCACCACCACGCCCTTGGGACGGCCGGTGGTACCGGATGTATATATAATGTATGCGGCTTGCTCGGGATGATGCTTCGCGGGCGGCAACGGACGCGTGCCCGGCACGGGCGGCGCTTCGATGCGCAGGCAGGTGCGTGAGGCGGCAAAGCCACGTTCGGCCCCGTTTTGGTCGGTAATCAGGATTTGGACGCCGGCATCGTCGAGCATCCACGCATTGCGTTCGTCGGGATGATCGGGATCGAGGTTGAGAAAGGCGGCGCCGGCTTTGAGGATACCCAGCATGGCAACCAGGGCGCGGTGATCGCGCGGCACACTCAGGGCGACGATCTGTTCGGGCCCGGCCCCATGCGTGCGCAGGAGCACCGCCCAAGCGTCGGCGGCTTGGTGGAGTTGGCGATAGGACAGCTTGTGTTCGCCGTCGATCAGCGCGGTTGCCGAAGCGTGGCGCGCGGCGACCTCGGCCAGAAGATCGTGCAAACACAGGTTATCGAGCCCGGCCCGAGCGCTGCCCTGTCCCTCCTCAAGTAAGGTTTCGCGTTCTTCATCAGACATCAAGGCAACCGCATCCACCTGTTGGTTCGGCGCGGCGGTGAAGGTATCGAGTAAACGGCCCAACCACCCGATCCAGCGGTTGATGGAAACCTCGGTAAAAAGATCGGCCCGAAATTCAAAAGAACCCGCGATGCCGTCGTCGCCGATGCTGAGGTACAGACAGAGTTCTTCCTTGGCGTGGCGGTTGCCGCGCGCCATGGTTTCAAACGTAAGCCCGGCGGCTTGCAAACGGCGGTCCCGTTGTTCCTGCATGACAAAGCCAAGGGTGGTCACGGCGCCGCCGTCTCGCGTCGGTCCCAGTAGGCGAACCACCTCGTCGAACGGCAAATCGCCGTGTTCCATGGCTTCGATGACCGTGGAGGCGGCGCGGGTGAGCAGGTCAGAGAAGCGCGGGTTTCGATCAAAATCGTAACGCAGAAGCAGGGTGTTGGTAAAAAAGCCGAGCACCTTGTGCCAGATCGGCGCGGGTCGGTTAACAAAAGGCGTGGCGATCACCAGGTCGGTTTGGCCGCTGAGCCGGTAAATCAGGGTGGCGTACAAGGTTAAGGCAACGGTGAAACGCGTGGTGCCGAACTCGCGGGCGAGCCGATCCAAGGCCGCCAAACGCGCGGGGGAAAACGAGAAGTCAAAGATATCTGCCCGCGGGGTGGTCGCGTAAGGCCGGCCGCGATCACGCGGGCATTCACAGGACAAAGAAGCCCCGGCCAATTGGCGCGCCCAATAATCCCGTTGGTTCTGCCAGGCCTGGTTGCGCAGTTGTTGCGCCTGCCATAGGGCGAAGTCCGCGATCTGGTAGGCGGGCGCGTCGCAGCGGCTTTTCGCGCCGTGGCAACCTTGTTCGTAATCGGCAACCAGTTCCTCAAAAAACACACGGGTCGCGGCCTCATCCGCGACGATGTGATGCAGGGTTAGCAGTAAAACCTGGTGTTCCGGCGCGAGGCGACACAGTTCAAACCGCACCAAGGGACCCTGTTCCAAATCAAAGGGTAGAGCGGCCTCGGCGGCGGCATGCCCCTCAAACAGGGTTTCGGGATCAGGGTCGTCGGACAGGTCGCGTTGCACCAAAAGGACGTCGGCGGGTTCTAGGATGTGCTGCCGTGGCTCGCCGTCGGCGCCGGCGGGAAAACAGGTGCGCAGGCTCTCGTGCCGCCGCACCAAAGCATTGAGGGCCCCGTGCAAGGCTTCCACGTTCAGCGGGCCGCGCAGGTGGAGGCCGAGCGGCACATGGTAGGCGCCGCCGCGATCGCCGAAACGGTCCAAGAACCACAGGCTTTTCTGACCGCGCGTCAGCGGGATGGGTGCGTCGGGATCCCGCGCGGGCGGCGGTTCATCCTGGGCGACGGGCGGTTGTAACACCGCCAGAAAAGCCAAAATATCGGGCTTGCGTTCTTTCATTTCAGCGATGAGTTCGGGGGTTAACGCGTCCTTGGGGCCGCGAATTTGCAGCTTACCCTCAACCAAAACCGGACGAATCCCACGCGCGGCCCAGGCCGCGATCAAGGTTTCAATGGATGTCGCGATGGCGCAGCTCCTTGGAACTGGATTATTTGCGAAGGAATTTCGCAAAATTCTACCCCAGCGAGGCACCGGTAAACCAGCCCAACTTATCGGTGTTTGGCGGGCGGGGCCACTGCCGAAAACGCTGTCCCCCTTCTTCCATGGGGCGCGCCCTTGGGGATGGTACCTTGGCCGGGAACTATCGCTGTGCAAGAAGCCCGGTCAATGGAACAATAAGCCACCACATGGTGAAAGAAATGGGTCATGACAACCAATTTCAATTGGGAAACGGATGATGACACAACGGTCGACCCGGCCGACAAAGGTGGGCGGAACGAGGAACCTTATTTGAGTTGGGAACCGCTCCCCTACGCGGTTACCAACTTCAATTTGCACAAATTGGTTCAGGTGGGACCCCACCGCCTAGAAATCCGAGCCGGCATCGCCTTCCAAATTTTTTGTCTCTTTTTTCTGTTGTTCCCTATCGTTGCCGCGCTGCTCTCGCTAGCTCATGCCGACGGCCCGCCGGTACAGTGGTCGCTTGCATTTTTACCTTTGGCCTATACAATCGCCTTTTTCCTTTGGAACCTCTATGGCAAACCGGCCGTTTTCGACAAAGATCGGGACGAGGTTTGGCGAGACGCCGCGTTTGAGGTTTTACCGAACGCTTTGGGAAAACGCGCCTTTCACTTAAAGGTCAACGAGGTATACGCGTTGCAGTTGTTGTATCGAAAAACCATGAAACAACCGTCCGCGAATGTTCAACTCAATATCGTGAGCCAAACCGGTGACCGTTTCACCCTAAGCCACACGATGCGCTTCAAAACCAATCACGAGATAGCCGAGAAATTGGCCCAATTCCTTGAGGTTCCGTTGTTGGTCGATCCGGGTTTGGAATGACGCGGTTGTGGTACTCCTCCAGAGTACCATCTCGAAATGGCTTCTAACCCATGGTTGGCAACCGGCTGCTTCGCGCCGGTCGCCAACCATGGGCTGAAATCCGGCAAGGCTTCACCTTGCCAACGGTTTACGAACTTGCGTCCCGTTTCAGCCTTTTGGTGAGGCCTTCGCATCGCGGGGATGGTACCCGCGAGGTTTACGAACTTGTGTCCCGTTTCAGTTTTTTTGTGAGCTGTTCGCATCGCGGGGATGGTACCCGCGAGGTTTACGAACTTGTGTCCCGTTTCAGTTTTTTTGTGAGCCGTTCGCATCGCGGGAAGGTACCCGCGAGGATTACGAGCATGCGTTTCGTTCCTTATCATCCCATCACACTACAAAAAGGTTCCCAGGGTACGCTGGTCAGCGAACCGTTGGCACGGCAGGGCCGTGCTGGATTTCAGCCCATGGTTGGGGGCGGGCGCATCGCGGCCCGCCCCCAACCATGGGTTTTGGATTAGGCCAGCTCGGTACTCTGAAGGAGTACCGCAACCTTGCACCGTATTTGGTGACAAACATCCGCCCCTACAAAGGCAAACCCCTTCAATAGTTACCTTTACCCAACAACAGGCCTACCTAGAAACGGCGCTCAATGAATGCGGTTGACCGGTTCCTCGGCATGGCAACAGATTCATTGCCGCGGCTAAGGCCTTGAGAACCATCTCGGTGCTTCCCTCCTTGGGCCGCTCCCCGATTAGGATTCATCCGGTCGTTTGACGGGTGGGGGTTTGGGCGGGGCGGCCTGACGTGCCGGCGGTTGGGTGGCCGCGGCTGGACGTTGCGGTGGTCGGATAGGCGCCTGGGGTGCCGTCTGGGGCGTCGCCTGGGGCGATGGGGCCGTGCGACGGGTCGGTGGCGGCTTGGGTGCGGCTTGGGCCGCCGCGGCGGGCCGCGCGGATTGCGCCGGTCGCGCGGCAGGTTGCGCGGCGGGTTGCGCCGTGGGCCGGGCGGGTTGCGCCGGGGGGCTGGGACGTTCGCCCGCAAGGTGTTTGAGGTACTCGATGATTTGGCCGTGGGTGCCCAGTGAGGCTTTGACCGCGGTTTGCAAAGCGTCGATCTTGCGGTCTTGATCGCTGATCTTTTCGAAGCTGGGTTTGATCCAGTGCTGCATCAGCTCGAATTGTTGGCGCAACATTTTGATCAGGAACTTGGCTTTTTTGGCTTGCTGGTCCGATTGTTTTTGGACGTCTTCGCGCCAGGCGCGGGCCAGGGTTTGGCCGCTGCCCGAAATGTTGTTTAGGGCCGGGCCGATCACCTCGGCCAGTTTGGCCAGGGTTTCGTCGTCGAGGGCCGCCGCCGCGGGAAGCGGTTCCTCCACCGGTTCCGGTGGTTGCGCCAGTTGGCTCATGCCTTCGCCCAACACATCGCGGATGCCGCTCAAACCCTCGTTGAAGTTCATCAATTGCAACAGGGCTTGACCCATTTTGTCGTCGCCCTCGACGCCCATCATCGATTGTTTCTTGCGGAACACGCCGATAATTTCTGCCCAGCGCGCTTTGCGTTCGTCGTCCATCGCCCCTTGTAAGATGGCGAATTTGAGCAGGTTGGCCTCGGCGCCCGAGGTCAGGGTTTGCGCCTCGTTGTCGTAGTGGGTGGTGATCAACCCTTCCAACTCACTGTCGTTCATCACCGGCAGTACCTTTTCCGCGATTTTGTTCATGTTGCGGTAGGAGCCCTGCAACTTAAACGGCGGTTCGGTGCGGTAGGCGTCCTCTTGGGCCGCCGACTCGATGTAGGCCAGGTTGACTTTGAGGATGATGTCGCGCACGCGCAACAGCTTTTTCATGACGTTGACGTATTCGTTGACCTCTTCCGCGCCGTAGGAACCCTCGAAGGTAACGCCCTCGCGCGAACCGGTTTCGGCGATTTTGACCAGGCTGTACACGTCCTGCTGGCTTTTGGTGGCCAGCTTGTTGAGGACCGGGTTGGACGTCAACGCGTTCTCAATGTAACTCAGTTCGAAGGCGGTCGCGGTTTCGCCGATGATGTCGCCGAGGTTGTAGGTATCGGCGCGGTTGGCGAGCATGTCGGGGATTTGGAAGCGGTCGCCGCTTTCGGTGTAAGGGTTACCCGCCATGCACACGGCCACCTTTTTGCCGCGCAGGTCGTAGGTGCGGGTGCGGCCTTTGTAGACACCCTCAATGCGACGCGAACCGTCGCACAGCGAGATGAACTTTTGCAGGAACTCGGGGTTACAGTGCTGGATGTCGTCGAGGTAAATCATAATGTTGTCGCCCATTTCCAAGGCGAGGTTCAGTTTCTTCAATTCCTCCCTGGCGCTCGCATGGGCGGCGGAGGCGGGATCGAGCGCGGTCACATCGTGGCCGATGGCGGGGCCGTTGATCTTCATAAAAATTAGGCCGAGCCGGTTGGCGATGTACTCCATCAGCGTGGTTTTCCCATAACCCGGCGGCGAGACGAGCAGCAGCAAACCCATGCGGTCGGTGCGCTTCGATTCGCCGGCGGTGCCGATCTGTTTGGCGAGGTTGTCGCCAATCAACGGCAGGTACACCTGGTCGATCAGCTTGTTGCGCACGAAGGAAGAAAGCACGCGCGGCTGGAACTCGTCCAGGCGCAGGTCGACACGCGCTTTTTCGGCGAGTTCCTGCTTGAGTTCGGTGTAACGGGTAAACATGGGCACGACCTCGCCGGCAAAAGCGGCGAGCCGCTCGGTGAAGGCGTGGTAGTTGAGTAGGTAACGGCCTTGTTCGATGTTGCCGTGATCACCACGTAAACCCTCCAGTTCCAAGGTCATGCGCGCATCGACGATACGCTGACGGTCGAACATCTCACAATAGAACAGCGCGGCGGTTTCTTCGATGGCGGCCCCGTCGGCTTCGATTTTATCGCCAAAGCGCTGCAGGTAGGCGGCAACCCATTGTTTGACAAGCTGGTACCCCTTGGCGGGGTCGCGCTCCAAATCGCGCAGGCTGTCGCGCAAGGTGCGCTCGTGGCCTTTTTCTTTGAGGAACGCGGTCAGCTTGCGGTACAGGGTGCCGGCGTCTTGGGAGATGGGAAAAACTTCCTCGCGCAACAATACGGCTGCCAAAAAGGCGGCGGCGGGGGCGGCGGTTGCAGCCGGGAACAGCCGCGTGGTTTCCAAAAACCGGTTCAGCAGTTGTTCCAACTCCTCGCTCTGTTGCTCCGCGCGCGCCTGTTCGGGGAACGCGTGAAGCAACGCCTGCAGCCCTTTGTAAACCCGTTGCAGGCTCTCGCGCGCGCTTTTGGCGCAGAACTTGTGCCAGAAAACGGCGGCACAGGCGCGCACCTGGGGCGGATAAACCAGCAAATCGAGTGATTGCGCCATGGCGGTAAGCTCGTCCAGGAGGCGGAAGGCGTCGTAATCGTGAACCCCTTTCCCATAGGATTCCGCATAACGCGGCCCGGCGAATTGCCGCACCCAATCCTGGCGTTCCGCCTCGGTTAAGGCGCGGTATTGATCTAAGCCAAAGTCGTCCTCGGCGGCGCGCAAACGCTGTAACATCAAATAAGCCAAATATTCAGCGCGGTAGACGCGGCGGTTCTCGGAAATCACTTCCTGATCCCAAACGGGGCGGGTCGCGGCCAGTTCCTCGTCCTCAATCTTTTCGAAGAAGTCGGTACCGGTCAGGTGCAGGTATTGGTCGTCCTCGCGTTTGACGATGGTCAGCGCCAAAGCCTGCTGGTTCACCGAAAACTGGTGGTTGCCCATTTTGATGGTGTTGCCACCCTCGCCGAAAAGGTCGCGTTTGTCGCGCAATTGGCGCACGGTGTCTTCTTTAAGGGTTTTGAGGCGGCTCTGAATGTCGTCGGCTTTAACGGTGTCTTCCAGTTCTTGCAACTGACTGACGATCTCGCGCACTTTCTCGATCATCATGTCGCCGGCGAAGTAACCGTTAATTTCGTTGATGTCCTCAATGCCGGCAACGCGGTTAGCGATGCCTTTCAGAACGCGGTCGGCGGCTTTGGCCAGCGCGGCGGCGCGGCGGTTGCGGCTCTCGACAAGTTGCAAGCGCTTGGCCTCGAAGGCGTTGTAGGCTTGCTCGCGTTTTTCGGTCATTTGCTCAATGAACGCGTCGAACTCGCTAAAACGGCTCTCCAGTTCTTCCAGTTGCACCATGATCTTGGTGAGGTAACCCTCGCATTTTTCCGGGGTATCGCACACGTCGAGGTAGTTGGTAATCGACTGCGACAGCAGCTTCATCTGCGCGGCAAATTCGGCCACGCCCTCGGCGCGCGCCAAATCCTTGCGTTTGTTGCGCAACGCGGTTTTGGCGCGGTTCACCAAACCATAGATGGCGGAGATGCCGTCAATAATGCGCGTGGTTTGGGTGGCGTCGTCGATTTTGAGGTTGCTCACGATTTCAATCAGCATCTCCAAATCCTTGGAGGTCTGATCGATTTCGGCCTCGATCTCGTTGGCCTCGGTCACCTTGACCAAGGATTCGACGGCGGCCTGCTGCTTGGCGACACGATCCTCGTAGGGTTGCAAGGCCTCGGGTTGCAGCAGGAATTCGACGCATTTATTCGACAAGCCGTCGACCTGCTCGCGCACCTGTTCTTCCAATTGGTCCATCAGTTCGAGATCGACGTACCGACGCTCGCGGGTGGAAATGATTTCACCGCGCAGCAAGCGGGCCTCGGCCAAAAGCCGCACAAACTCGTTGACGTCTTCCAATTGGGCGACGCGGATTTCCCTCAAGATGGTGTCGGTTTTTTTCTGCACCCGCGCAACTTCCTCACGGGTCGCTTTCTGAATGCGCGTGACCTTCTCAAATTCGTCAATCGCCGACTTGGCGGCCTCGCGCAGGGTGTGCAGCACCTCGGCCAGATTGAAACAGGCGTCTTGGGAAAGCCAGAAGTAGGTATCGCTGGTGTCGGTTACCTTTTTAACCAGGTCGATGTACAACGTGTCGTAGGCTTCTTCCTTATTAATGAGCGTCAGAATTTCGTGGCATTCGGCCATGCAACGCACGATGTCTTTGTTGCCGATCTTAAACAGCGGGCTGTCATCCTTGGCTTCCATCTGCACATTGGGGCCGAGGAAGGCGGTGCGCCACAACTGTACGGCGTGGTGTTTTTGGGGCTCGTCCTCGGTACGCATGTAGGCAAGGGTGCCGTCGTCGAACAAGGTGTAGCCGTGGCAGGTAATCGGCGTGGCCACCTTTTGCTCGATCAGGTTGTAGCTGAGCAGGATGTAAAACCCGGTGGCGCGGTTATAGAACACAAACAGAAAATCTTCGCCGTTGGGCGAGGCGACGCGGCGTTCGAACACCATGTCGTTGAGCTCGGAGTCGAAGGTTTTGAGTTCGCCGTTGAGCAGGTAGTAACCGCGCGGAAAAATCAGGCCGTGGTCGTCCGGCAGCAACACGCAGGTATCTTCAATGGCGTCAATGCGATGGACCTCGGCCAACTTTTCGTTGAACACCAGGTAGCGGTATTCTTTTTCTTGGTAGGGGCGAATGCGCAGCAAGATGACATGGCCGACCAGGGCGTAGTGGATTTCGGCGTCATCGAGGGTTTGGTCCTTGTGCTCGACGGGTTCCGCGTAGATACCGTTGCCGTCGGCGGTGTTGTCCTCAACTTTGATGGTGAGGTCGCCGCCGACGGTTTCCACGAAGACACGGTCCTCGATGGAGACGTGCGGGTGGCGGCCCTCGCGGTGCATGTCGCGGGTGGTTTTCAGCCATTCGAATTCATGCTGAACGGGAAACCCAAACTCGTGATCGCTGCGGTTATCGACGTATTTCAAAGTACCGTCGTCGTTGATAAACCACTTAAACGTCTTGAAATCCTTGGGGCTTTGGCCAACGCGGAACTTCATAAACAGGTGCGGGCCAATCACCATAAATTTGGAAAAATAGGTCTTTTTGTAATATTTGTAGAGATTGCGGAAGTCAGTATCAAATTGCGGGTCTTCAAGCAAATTTAAACTTTGGGCGTGAAAGCCGTTCTCGTCGCGGGTATAAACCGCGAACACATCCTTGAGATGGGTTTCGGAGCGCAGCCCAAGCTGCACGTTGTAACCGAGCAACAACGAGGGGCCGAGCGCGATCATGTCACGCGGCACGCAGTTGTTGTCGGTGGAAATCCGTTCGTTGCCAATCAAGGTGTTTTCGATGGTGCCGAACACATCCTTGCGGGCTTGGTTCAGTTTGTCCAGGCGAGCACGCAGTTCGGTGCCCTGCTGCTGCAAACGGCCGCGAATAATTTCGTAGGTCCCTTCCTCCAATTTGACACTGGCGGTGGGTTTTTGGTTTTCATCGCTCATCAATCGATCCTTATGGGGGTACAGGCTTCAGAAAACAAGGCTTTAACCTGAGCAGTGGGTGCCGGGTTAAAAAACCGCGGCCCGGACGGGGCCGCGGTAAGGCACTGGATAGAAAACAGGTTAGAGATCAAACATACCGGCGTTTTTGTCACCCAGACCCAGCTTCTCAGCCATGCCCAGGATTTGCGACAAGGTGCCCTTCATCTTGGTATCGTCGGTTTGGTTCATCATCTTGTAGAGCAAGGCGGAGATGGTCAGGTTCTTGACGTCCTCGCTGCTCATGCCGAACTGGCCGACGAACTTGCGCAAGCTCTCTTGGAAGCGCGCCGAGTCACCGTTAAAGAAGGTGTTTTTCACGTCGGTCAGCACCTCGCTGGAACCCACCATGCGGTCAACACCTTTGCCTTTGGTGACGGAGTTCATGATGCGGTCGAAGAACATGGACTCGCCGCCGACAATGTCGATGTTGGCGGATTTCAAGCCCTCGCGAACGACGGCCGCTTGCTCGCGGGCGATGGCGCGGTCGGCTTCGATTTGTGCCATTTGCAGCAGGCGTTCCTGCTCCAAACGCAGCTTGAACTCTTCGTGCTCGCGACCCACATCGTCGAACAACTTCATGGCCTCGGCTTTTTCTTTGATGCCGGCGGCTTCCGCGTTAAAGCGGCGCAGCAGCACATCGGCCTCGGCCTCGCCTTCCTTGGCGCGAGCCTCGGCTTTGGCGGCCATGCCCTCGGCCTCGGCGCGAGCCCGTTTGGCCAGAACCGCGGCGTCCGCGCTGCCCTTGGCTTCTTCACCCTCGGCGTCGGCTTGGTACTTCTTCTTCAACACACCGGCCTCGGCGTCGCCCTTGGCGGCAATCCCGGAAGCCTCCGCGGCCAGTTTCTTCTCGACGACGGAAGCATCGGCTTCACCCATCTTGGCCCTTGCGTCGGCTTGGGCTTCAAGACCACGGGCCTCGGCAACGGCTTTGTCTTCAATGACCTTGGCCTCGGCGGTACCTTGTGCGGCGTGAACCTCGGCCTTGGCGTCGCCTTCTTTGCGCATGGCTTCCGCTTTGGCTTCAATCGCCTTGGCCTCGGCCTCGGCTTTTTTGAGGGCCACATGGGCGTGGGCCTCGCCTTCATGACGCACGGCCTCGGCTTTGGCTTCGATGACCTGCGCCTCGGCCAGACCCATGGTCGCTTCTTCCTTGGCCTTGGCCTCAGCCAGAACCTTGCGCGCCTCGGCGTTTTTGTCGGCGGTTTTCATTTGCGCGTCGGCCTCAATCACCCTTTGCTCGGCCTCGTGGGCGGCGGCTTCCTTGGCGGCTTGCGCGGTCACCACCTCGCGAACCCGCAGCTCCTCGGCCTCGCGTTCGGCTTGGGTCAAGGCGACTTTTTTGTCACGCTCGGCCGCGGCGAAGGCCTGCGTATCCTTAATCCGTTCCTCTTCGATGACCACCGCTTTCTGCACGGAAACCCGCTCGCGGATCACGTCTTGGATGTTTTTCTTTTCTTCCTCAACCGCTTTCTCTTTTTCAATATTGGTCAAGGTGACAATGCGCTCGCGTTCGATGACTTCAAGCTGACGGTCCTTCTCAACCCGCTCGTCCTCAACCTTCTCGGTACGCGCCTTGTTCTTCTGGGCCACGATCACCTGGCGTTCCATGTTCTCGCCGGCGACGCGAATCTCTTCCTCGGCCTCGATGCGCGCTTTCTCGGCCTTGCGGCGTTCTTCCTGCTGGACAGAGACAACTTGGGCGGCCTCGCGCGCCTTAATTTCCGAAATCTCACGCGTCTGGCGTTCCTTGCTTTCGGTCAACTGGCGGTCCATTTCGAGAATGGCTTCTTCGGCTTCAACGTCCTGCTGCTTAATGGTTTTTTCGCGCTCACGGTCGATTTGGTTGGCCAAAATCGCCTGACGCGAGGTCAGATCGGTGATCTTTTTAATACCCTCGGCATCGAGGATATTGCTGGGATCAAGCTGTTTGATATCAGTCTGTTCCAAAAAGTCAATGGCGACATCTTTCAGATGGTATCCGTTCAAATCCTGACCGATGGTCTGCAAAATGGCTTCTTTGAACTCTTTGCGTTCGTTGTACAAATCAACAAATTCAAAGCGTTTACCCACGGACTTCAGCGCCTCGGAGAATAAGGCGTCAAACAATTCGTACAGGGTTTCATTGTTGGAGGCGCGGCTGGTACCGATGTTTTTGGCGACGTCCAACACGTCTTCCTGGCGTTGGTTGACACCAACGAAAAAGGCGACCTTGATGTCGGCGCGGATGTTGTCTTTACAGATCAGACCATTTAGCGCGGTCCGCTCAATTTCAAGACGTTTGATGGAGATATCCATGACCTCCAGTTGGTGGAACACGGGGACGACCCACATGCCCGAAAACGAAACGCGGGTTTGGCCCTGACCGGTGCAAATCATCGCGCGGCCCTGGGGCACTTTTTTGTAGAACTTCAGCGCTATGATCAGCGTGCCGGCAAAGATGATCCCCAGGATCACCAAAACGGCCGTGATAAGCGGTATAAACGACATCAAGTCCATGATGTTATTCCTCCAGTGCTAATGAAAACCATTGATGGAAGTGCGCCGGTTTGATGGAAACGCGGCAGCTTCCCCTCCAGAACGAAGCAAAGAAACAGAAATAAAGAAAAATAAACAAGGCCGAGACGGCAAGACGCCGTCATCGGTTTGGCAGACGTCGGAGCCGAGATTCCTAGTCCTGCGCTTCAACATAGTAGTAATCCCCTTCGGCGGATTTTTCGAGTATGAACGCTTGTTGGCCACGCGAGGCTAAACCCTTGCGTGTCCTGATATTTAGCAAGATGGGCGCGCCGTCCGTGATAACTTTTAATTGGCCCAGACGCTCCGAATCGGCGTCGGAGACGACTTCACCCAAACGACCGACGACTCTAAAGCGCTCCCGTTCGCCGGCGCGCATCGAACGAAAGAGTTTGGCCATGGGCGTGGTAACCACCTTGGTTACCCCGACCCCGAGCAGAAACACGGGCAGGTACAAAGCCAGTCCCAAGGGATGGTTGCCCAGACCCAGGATTTGTTGGGCCGCCATTTGAAAGGTCCACATGGCTAGGGTCAATATGGAGACCACCACCATCAGGGGAACCGAGTCCATATTGAGGAAGGCCATGAAACCGTACAACCCACTGAGCGCACCACCGTGGGATGCGGCCACATCGGCGTCACCGGCGTCCACATCGGCATCGACGTCCGCATCGAGTTCGACCCCGGCGTCAACGTCAACGTCAACGTCAACATCCAGATCGGCATCGGCATCGAGATCGACATCAAAGGTATCGATGCCGATAAAACCAACAATGACAAAGGCCCAGTAAAGCAGGACCATGCCCAAAAGTGCGGTCAGGGGCAAGTTGGCCCAAGCGACCGCGGCCTTAAATAGCTCTAACATATGATTCCCTTTCCGCTCGGGTCCTCGGCCAGTGTCGATCTATTAAATAACTGAATATGAACACGTTGAACCGAAGTATGGACCAGTTTTCGCCGTTTAGCAAGTCACGTCGGCCAACCAGGAGAGGACCCGCGCGCGGTTGGTGGGAACCGACACGTCGGTCAAGAAAACCGAGAAAAACCGAGGCAACTGAAAACGGTGGCGAACCACCGCGCGATGAATGGTTTGAGACGTTTCTATTGTATCAGCTTGCGGGCGCAAAAAAACCACCAAGCCCATGGTAAAAACACACCGACACGGATCGGTCCAACCGCGCCTTGCCGGGTTCAAACTCACCTATTCGGGCGTTGGCAGAAAAAAAAGAGGGTCGAGAAACTGTAAGAATTTTTTGGCGCTGTTTCGCCACTAGTCCAAGGGCACTTGGACGTAGGTTTCGAAGGCATTAACTTGGATTAACTCCCGTTGCGGCCAGCGCAGGGCGGACAACTGGAAGCCGTAGACGCAACCACTGTCGAGGCCGATGGTGCGCTCGCGCATCACCAGCCCGGCCCGCGCCCAATGGCCGTAGACCACGGTGGCATCGCCTTGATAGAAGTGGTACCAAGGTGGATCTTGTTCCCGGTCCATAAACAAACCGTTTTCACCCCAGGTACGGATGCGCGTCAAAATGCGGGGTGGCGTATCTTCCAAGGCCAAGCTCGGATGCAAACCCGCGTGAACCACCAAGAGTTGCGGCCGGATGAGCCAAAAAGGTTGGCGCTCCAGGTAATCGACCCATTTTCCCAGGCGCGGTCCCATCTGCTCGGCGACCCTGCTCATGCTCCCCGGTCGAAAGGTGCCGGCGCGTGCCTGTTCCAAAAAGTTGGTTTCATGGTTGCCGAGTACCATCCGGGCGTTGTAGGCGACGGCCCGTTCCAGAACACCTTCCGAATCGGGACCTTTGTTAATTAAATCGCCGACAAAAATCAACTCGGTTTGCTCAGGCCGAAATTCGGCCTTGGCCAGCAAGGCGTCGAGTTCGGCGCGGCAGCCGTGTACATCACCGACAATCAACCAATCTTTTTGCACAATTCCATCCCGGTCCATAAGAAACCGCGCCGCACTTTTTTGGAAGCGTTCGGCACCGGCCCATTTTACAACCTAAAACCTTCAGTGCGCGATGGTTGGCAAAAAACAACGTTTAAAAGGGGTTGCCCCAATCGATATCGGAGAATCGCACCACCCAACGCGGCACATCGCCCTTAAACACCACGGCACCACCGGTTTTTCGGCATACGAAGGCCACCATTTGCACCCAAGGCGCCCCTGCTTCAGCGTTGCGCTCGTCGGGCCAGGCGAACAAACGCAAATCGCCGGCTTCAAGGTCTTGGGATTCGAAGATGTCTTGCGCCTCACGGAACTTGCCGCGTAGGTCGAGCTGATCCATCTAAGGACTCCGAAAAAGCGGGGTTACAACACCAATTGTGCCGGGCTCTCCAGCGAGGTGATTAAGTCAAGGTAACCCAGTTGACGCAACATTTCCAGTTCCAATGGGACCTCATCACCCAAGGCGGCGTAGGAGGGATTGGGAATCACACCAACCCAGGCATTGCGCCCCGACTTTTTGGCGACGTACAAAGCTTGATCGGCGAGGTTAACCACTTCCTCCAATCCCAAGAAGCGGTTTTCGCGATAGGTCACCGGAAAATAGGAAAAACCAATGGAACAGGTGCAGTGGATTTCCAAATGATCGTTTAATTTGAAGACGTGGTTTAAGACGTTTTCCCGCAAACGTTCCGCCATCAAACGACCCAGGCCGCGGTGGCTGTCGCGGCAAACCAACAAAAACTCCTCACCGCCCCAACGTACGGCAAAATCGGAGGTACGACAGCAGGCCTCGATGATGTCGGCAAACTGGCGCAGCACCTCGTCACCGGCGGGGTGGCCGTATGCGTCGTTGATGCGTTTGAAATGGTCGATGTCCACCAAGACGAACAACAGCGTGCCCTCGACACGGTCTTTCTTTTCGTAGGGCCGATCATAAAGCCGCTTGAGTCGCTCCAATTCACTGGTCAAGAAGCTGGTTAAAAAGCGGCGGTTCTTGAGGCCGGTCAAGGAATCGGTCACCGAGGCTTCCATGAGCTGGCGATTCAGTTCCAACAGCTTGCCTTCTTTGGCTTTAATCACCTCGTTCTGGTGGCGTAACTCTTCCTGAAGTTTGATGAGTTTATGCTGGGAGCGATCACTGAGGCGCGTCATGATCATGGTTTCGCGCAATAATTTGGAGTAGGCCTTCAGCAGCGAGCTGTAACCGTCGCGAACCTCCTCAAACGAGCGATCCTCCTTGGCTTCAAGCGCCTTGGCGGCCTGTTCGGTGGCTAGTTCGGCGCGGTAAACCCGCTTGAGATTTTCGTTGGCAGCATCTTTCATGTGGTGAAACCCATGTATGTTTGGGAACAATCCCAAACCAAGGATGAAGGCCCGGCACCCAAAACCAAAAAGGATCGGGATCATTTTGTGGAAACCATTGGATAATCAATTTCCGATTATAACAAAGCCACGTCAAATTCACGAATCGTGCAGACACTTTTTTGAAAGCTTTTGCTATTTTGGGCAAAAAAACCGTTTGAAGCAACCGTGTTATGCCGTTGGAAGTGATTAAGACGTCAAAGGAATCGCCCAAATGCGATCCAACCGCCGCTGTTCCCGCGCAACCATGGCCTCGGCCAAGGGATCGATGGCGCGTAAATCCGCAAAAGCGCGGTATCCGTCCATCAGAAAATCAACCATCGCGGTGTGGCCCAACACCAGACATGCGGCGCGCAACCCTTTCAAAATCATACCGATCCCGAAACGATGGGAAATGCTGTGAATCAGCCGAATGGTAAAATCCAAAAGCTCGATTTGCTTTTCGCGGGCGACATAATTGTCGCTCATCTTGTACGCACGCTCATAGGTGTCCACGTCAAAAGAAACCGGTGCCTCCATCTCGGCCAGCACCGCCAAAAGCTTCATATCAAGTTGGATGGTAAGGTCTTGAAGCTCGATGAGCCGGCTCATGCTGTTTACTACTTCGCCGCCAAGAAAGTTTTTTACGGTTCCATGAATTTTCCGAAACTGGCGGTCCCGATCCTCGGTATCTTCGACACTATAAATCCGATAGAAAAAGAAGAAACAGGCCGAGGCATACTCAGGCTGAGAGGCAAAGTCATCATAAGTGGAGCGCAAACGCTTCGACTGGAAATCTTTCAAGTAAAAGTATTTTGGATCTTCAACCACTTTTTCAAATTCAATCTGCTTTTCTTCATTGCTCATGGTAGCGACTTCTCCTCATGGGGTGTCCCCCATCGCGCCTCTATTGTAAACCATGCCGCGCCAAGACGCGCACCACGTGACACAAATCACAAAGTCCATATTCAGGGAGCAACGCGGCACGCAAAACGTAACAAACTGTCACCTTTCGAAAATCCTTGCTGGTCAGACCTTTGAACCAAAATCCCATCAACCCCTTTGAACTCTGTCACGTTTGACACCACCGTCAACATAGAATTTGGTTCGAAAATCAGCAAAACCCATCTTTAATTTGCGCCCTTTTTTAACTAAACTCGCTCCAGAAATTACCAACGTCGCGAAACATCGCCATCCTACCAAGCGAGCGCCTGTCTGACTTTGTACCTCATCTACAAGCAGATTTGCCTCACCTTTATCACCCGCCCTTTACTTTGGTGGCTTGTTTCCCGGATTTACTTCCGAGCGACGGCGCTTCAATCCATCCATGCTTTGACCTGAACGGTTTTTATCGACACAGATCGCGCCGATCAGGGTTAACGCACCTCCTTGTTTGACCACGCCGGCTATTCGACCCGTGGCGCCATCACTTGTTTCCTTTGAGGAGAATTAAATGCTCACACCATCCACGTCCCTCGCCGGACGTCTTTGCCTGTTTCTCGTTTTGTCCATGATCGCCCCCGTTTCCGCGGGCGAAATCGAAGATTTTGAACGTTCCTGGACGGCCAAAGCCCTGGCCCATCAACGCACGCTCGACCTGTACGCGCCCCTGGCCCACGCGACCTTCATCACCACCCACAACTCCTACAACGCCGCCGATTATTCCAATCTCGGTTCCTATTGGGACCCCAACCACGTCTACAGCATCAGCAAGCAATTGCGCATGGGTGTGCGTTGTATGGAGTTTGACGTCCACGAATTCTTCAGCACCGACGGTTGGCCCTGGGAATGGGGTACCGAGTTGCTGCTCTGCCACGGAACGAGTGACCACGTCGGTTGTTCCACTTTCGACCGTCAGTTCACCGAAGGCTTGGCCGAGGTACGCGACTTCCTCAACCGCCCCGAAAACGCCAATGAAGTGATCCTGATCTACCTGGAAGAACACATCGACGACGCCTTTGGCGAAGCGGTCGACAAGTTGCGCGCCTATTTCGGCGACAAAATCTTTAAACCCGTCGGCGGCTGCCAGGGGATCCCTATGGACATCAGCAAGGCCGACATCCTGGCCGCGGGCAAACAGATCATGTTCATGACGGACGGTTGCCGCAACAGTACCTTCAACGAATGGGTGTTCACGGGTGTGGGCGACGCCAACGGGTTTCCTTCCAGCAACCCCAACCGCTTCCAAAACTATCCCAACTGCGATCCCTTCGGCCGCGATCAATACAACCGCGAAATGGTGCGTTTCTTTGAGGACCGCACCACGCTGACAGACATTTTCGGGAATCCCGGTGCGCCCTTAACCCCGGAACGAATGCGCGAAATGATGCGCTGCGGGGTGAACCTGCCGGGCATGGATGAACTGCGCCCCTTCGACGGCCGTTTGCAAAACGCGGTGTGGAGTTGGAACAACAACGAACCCAACGATTACGGTTCGGGCGAGGATTGCGGCGAACACATCGCCAACGGCCGCTTTAACGACATCCCCTGCGACCGCATGGTCAGCTTTGCTTGTAAAGATCCCGACACGGGCGAATGGTACATCACCAGCGGCACGGGCACCTGGAGCGAAGGCAACGACTTCTGCAACATGGAAACGGGCGGGCGTTATGTGTTCGCGGTCCCGGTATCCGGCTACGAAAACGAAAAACTCAAGGAAGCCAAAATCATCGACGGCTCGGACCGCGTTTGGTTGAACTACAGCGACGGCGCGGTGGAGGGCGAATGGATTCCCAACGCGCTGGGTAACCGCAATTACCGCGGCAAGTGGACCACCTCCGGCGGTCGCGACGTGCATTCGGAAAACAACGTGTCGGTAAGCTTCACGCTCACCGGAACGGAACACCTACAATTCGATTTAACGGCGAGTGTGGATACCTACCTGTTTTTGGTCGACGAATACGGCGCGATCATCGCGGATGACGACGACGGCGGTTCCGGCTACAACTCGCGTTTGGCGATGACGCTGCAGGCGGGTCGCTACCGTTTGGTCGCCGCCACCTACCATTCCGGTCAAGCGGGCGCCTTCACCTTAACCACCAACAAAGGAAGCTTCGGCTTAGCGCCGTAACCGTCCAACAAGAAACCAAATTGTTCCTGTCCTTTTTGCTGTGTGTTCAAATGCAGCAGGTGAGACCGGGCCCCTCGGGGCCCTTTTTTTGAGGGATGGCTTGGATAGGAGGTTTTTTGGCGGTAGCTTTGGTTTTTATTTCTTAGGATAAGGGGATTTATTGAGGATGGCGCCGTGGTGATATTCCCTTGCCCGCCCAACAATGTTGGGCTGGAGGGATCGCGCAGGATAAACCCGTTGCTTCGTTTAGGTCAGATCACTTCTGAATAATCTAAACCGTGAAACACGATTCGACCCGAAGCTTTTTCGCGTGCCCGGCGACACCGTCTCTTCTGAGTTGTCACCACGTTCTCCTGAACATCAATGCCTGTCAGCACGCGCCAGGCCAAAAAGACAGTGTGTCAGGTGAACCCAATCATCCGCGGCGCCTCGTGGCCCGGTCGCACCAAACCTTTCACCGGCCATCCTGTATTCATCCTTCTATCCTGAGAAATAAGCGCTCTACAAACCCATGCCCGCTCGCGCCCCCCCCCATCTGAGCAGGGTTTTGGGGCATTCAACAATGAGGAACGCCAGGCGTCAGGGTGGGCAGTGAAACATGCGCCGGGCGCGGGTTTGAAAAATGACGGCGGCCGCAACCAAGCCCACGGCAAACAAGGCCATGGCCCAGGCGGACAGCGTCGGGACAAAGGCGCCGTTGAGGGTGAGCCCCACCACGCGCGGCATGGTGCCCTCACCGTGGCGGAAATGAAGGGTGACGTCGGCCCGCGCGTCGTGAAGGTTGGCGAGCTGACCCGACAAGGCCGGATCCGCGGTGAAATCCAGCTCTTCTAACAGACGAAATTGGTTTTTGCCGCGCATGACCAGTTGATCGCCGAGCGGCGCATGGGCGCCCGCCCAACTGGACAATTCAAACGGGGTCCCCTTGGGAACGCGGTTGCTTGAAAGCACCTCGACCAACCGCAAACGGAAGGGTTGTTGGGGTTCGGGCCGGTCAATAGCGACGCGCACCTTGTACTGAAAACCCCAACGAAATTCGAAACCGGCAACGGGCTCTTCAAGCACACGCCAGCTATCGACCGGCGATTCGCGTACCAGTAACTTGAAACCGGGAACCGGTTTGTTGCGGTAGGTTTTGTAGTGGTTAACATAGTATTCCCGCAACAAGGGTTGTTCGTCTTGTACAGGCGCGGTTTGCGCCCACAGGTTGAGGTCGTGGCCCAACCAACTCACAAAAAAAGCGAGCAGACAGGTGGCGATGCAGAAACGGCCCTGTCGCATGAAGGTCCTCCGTTGCCCAAGGCAACGCTGGTAAGCAGACGGTTCCCCGGTTGGTTCCCACCACCCGTGTCGCGAAAGATGGGGCCGTGTCGTAAAAACACCGCATCAAAAACAAGGGAAACCAGGAATCAGTTAGGGACGTTTTGCGGTTGGTTTATCAGGTTGAGCATTCGTATTTGGCGTGAGGAGAGGATTTTGGGAAGCTTATCTAATTCTCTTTTCGGACAACTCGCGCAATAAGATAATGCTTTTTCTGAAAAAAGTGACCTCGCTTACCGGATATTGCGTAAGAGTCGCTCCGCCGGGACCCTTGTCGCCAAAGGCCTCAGCCGCCTCGGCCCAAAATCCTACGACAGTATCACTAAATAACATTCGATCATTGCCGGCTATAGACGTTGACGCACGACACGCCTCAACAGCCCTCCCAACAAAAACAAACAACGTAAAGCAAGCATGTTAGAAACAATCACCCCATTGGGCCGTGAAAAAAAAGGCTGCAAGCAAAGCTTGCAGCCAAAAGAAGAAACCCTTACGGGTTCGACAGTGAGGTACCCACCGTCTTTGGAAGAATCGTTGTCGGGTTTTGCGCACAACCGGAATAGGGCACCGGCCGCAATGGGAACAAACCCCTCCCCCCATCAAACCTCGAAAAAAAGGAGCCGGGGCAAAGGGCCCCCGGCGCGTGGAGAGGAAAAAGTGGTTACACAACAACCGTTCTGCAATACGGTTGATGCGTGGATGCAACCACTTCTTTGGACAATCAGGCATCAGCCTCCTCGTTGAGGACTTGATGGAAGGCCGCGACGGCGATGTCGATTTCGTCGCGTTCAATGGTGAGCGGCGGCAAGAAGCGCAAGGTGGTCGCCCCCGAGGTCATCACCAGCACGCCCAGCGCCATCAGCCGTTTAAGAATCGGCTTGGATTTAATTTTGAGTTCGACCCCAATCATCAATCCGCGTTGGCGGAAGGCGCGAATTTGGGGATGGCTTTGCTTCTGCAAACCCTCGAGGAAATAGCGGCCGCGTTCCTCCGCCCTTTGGGCGAGGTTGTCCCGTTGCATCACCTCAATCACGCGCGTGGCGACGGCACAAACCAAGGGGTTCCCGCCGAAGGTAGAACCGTGGCGCCCGATGGGCACTTCCACATGGTCGGCCACCAAAATCGCGCCCATGGGCAAACCTGAAGCAATGGCTTTGGCGAGGGTGAGAATGTCGGGTTTTAGGTCGTAGTGTTCACAGGCGAAGAAACGCCCGGTGCGGCAAAAGCCGGTTTGGACCTCGTCGACGATCAACAAGGCACCGTGTTCGTCGCACAAGGCACGCGCGGCGGCGATGTATTCGGGATCGGCGGGATAAACGCCGCCTTCGCCTTGAATCACTTCCAGGAGCAGCGCGGCCGTCTCGCCATTCACCGCCGCCCGTAGGGCTTCAATGTCGTTAAAGCGCACGTGTTGAAAGCCGGCAACCAGCTCGCCGCAGCCCTCGCTCAATTTTTTGTTGGGCGTGGCGCTCATGGCACCGTAGGTACGGCCGTGGAAGCCGCGCTTGGCGGTAATGATGGTTTGTCGACCGGTGCTAATGCGCGCGAATTTAATCGCACCTTCTACCGATTCGGTGCCGGAATTACACAAAAATGCGCGGTTCAAACCGGCCGGTGCCACGGAAACCAGGGCCTTGAGAAAGGCGGCCTTGGCATCGTTGTGAAAGAAGCCGGGGCAGTTAATCAGTTTGGCGGCTTGTCCATGGAGCGCGTCCAACACGTCGGGATGTGCGTGGCCGAGGTTACAAACGCCGATGCCGGCGATGCAGTCCAAGAAGCGTTTACCCGCTGAATCGAACAGCCAGGCGCCTTCGCCGCGTACGATTTCGAGACCGCGCTTGCCGAAGACATCCAGTTCGTGGTCCGTGTAGGCCTGCTGGATTTCGGCTGATTCCATAGGGGTTAACATGGTTGGGGTTGACATTCAATCACCGTCCCTTCGCCTGCTAGTGCATGGCTGATTGGTTGCGGCCCTCGCCCGTCGGCAATCACGAGCCGCGTGGCGCCATTTTCGAACAAACGGTTTAAGGCGGTCAACTTGCGGCGCATGCGTCCTTCCACACGGGTTTCCCATTGGCGCAATTCTTCGGCGCTTAAACGGGAAACCAGAGACCCCGGATCATCCATGTCGCCCATTAAGCCGGGCGCTTCAATGAGTTGCACAACGTTTTGGGCTTGGAGGCTTTGGTGGAGTAGGGCGACGATGTCGTCGTTTTCACTGTTGAGCGGGCGACCGTCTTCGTCGGCGATGGGAATGCTCAGAACGGGTGTGTAACCGTCCTTCAATAGCGTCCGCAGAAGTTGGTCATTGACGGATACGGGTTTGCCGGAGTGGTCGCGCAACACCATTTTTTTGCCGTCGACGCGGGTTTTAATGCCGCGGTTACGGCGGCCCTGGATTAAACCACCGTCGAGACCGGTCAAACCCACGGCATTGACGCCGGCTTGGCGGCACCAGGAGACCATTTTCTTGTTTTGTAGGCCGGCGTAACTCATGAAAATCAGGTCGATCATGTGTTCGTCGCTGAACACGGAGGTGTGGCCGGAAAGCGAGGTCACGGTGCGCACCTCGCGGCCGAGTTCACGCGCCAGTTGGTTGCGCACGGCATTGGCGCCGAGTACCACGATTTTGGGGCCGTCGATTTGGGCCAAATCCTCGGCCACGCCCTGCAGGTTAATCGCGGCGCCGCCGCCCACTTTGATGATGGTTAATCCGGTGTTCGTCACAGGAACCTCTTCACGATGCGTCATTTATGCCGCCCACTGGACGCCGTTGCCGAGGGGGAACCACTTCCCATCCAAGGGTTGGGAGCAGAAGGTAACGCCGTCGGCGTCTTCGCGGCGGTACAAGGTGAAGTAACGCGGATCTTCACCAAAATCGTTGGTTACGTAGAAACGGCGGCCGTCACAAACAATGATGTTCATGCCGCGCACGTAGTCGCTGCGGCGTCGAATGATGTCGGTTGCCTTGCGCAGGGCGGCGTCGGTATCGCCGCGGTCAAAACGCCGGATGAAATTAAAAATCTTTTCGGCGCCGATGCGTCCCTCTGATTTGATTCGTACACCGTGGAGTTCACCGTTAAAAATGAACACCTTTTCGCCGTCGCTGAAGGGCATATTGTTCTCAAGAAAAATGCCCTCGTTGCGAAAGGCGCTGCGCGCGTGAATCATCAGACAGGTGGTTTTGCCGAAACCGGTCACATCGTGTTCCCAAATGGGCTCGATGTGGCGGTAGAAGCGCCATTGGCCGTTTTCCAGCCAGGCCATGCCCCAGCCGTGGCCCTGAAATTCCTTGCTGGCCTTGGCCATGGCGGCAAAAGGCGCGAGCTGTTCTTCAATGGAAAAAGGGGTGCTGCTTCGACGAGCAAAAATGCGACACATGACGCGCTCCTACACGGGATGCAGGCCGGGGAACGCCAGCGCGGTCGTTTCCTCGAAACCCATCATAATATTGAGCGCCTGCACGGCTTGGCCGGCCGAACCTTTCATGAGGTTATCAATGGCGCTGATCACCACCACCCGATCCGACGACGGGTCTTTTTCAAAACCGACATCGCAGTAATTGGTCCCGGCAAGGAGCTTGGGTTCGGGGAAGCGGTACAAACCGTCGCGTTCCTTGACAATGCGCACGAAAGGTTCATTGCCGTAGGCGTCGCGGTAAATTTTCCAAATATCTTTTTCGGTAAGGGATTGATTGAGAAACACATGGGAGGTGGCCATGGCGCCGCGCACCATGTCAATCGCGGTCGCGGAGAAGTGGACGGACGCCTTGTCGGCGACACTCAGCTCGCGATTAATTTCGGCGACGTGGCGGTGGCCGGTGGGGCTAAAGGAACGCAAGCACCCGGCACGTTCCGGGTGATGCGAGCCCTCATTGGCGCGATTACCGGCTTCGCTCGAACCGACTTTCACTTCAACAACCGTGTTTTGGGGGAGAACCACACCGGCTCGGTAAAGGGGGAATAAACCGAGAATGGTGGCGGTGGCATTGCAGCCGGCACAAGCGACACGGCGTGCATCGCGAAGGGCTTCGCGGTGCAGCTCGGGGATGCCGTAGACGAAGTCGGCTAGCAAATCAGGCCGCGGATGGTTGTTGTGGTAGTAGAAGCGATAGGCGGCTTCGTCGCGAAGCCGGAAATCAGCGCTAAGATCGATCACACGTGGGGCGAGCCCGGCGTAACGATCCCAATTTTTTGCCGCTTCCCCGTGGGGGAGACAGAGAAACAGCACATCGCAGGCGTCCAGTTGCGCCACCGAGGTGAACTTCAACTTGGTAACCCCGCGAAGGTTGGGGTGTGCTTTGGCAACCAATTTACCGGCAAAACGTTCGCTGGTAATTTGGGTGATCTGCACATGGGGGTGGAACAGGAGCAGGCGGACCAATTCGCCGCCGGTATAACCGGAGCCGCCGACAATGGCGACGCGAACGTCAGACATGGGCCACCTCCGCGGCACCCTGGCGGGCGCGTTCGAGGGTATAGGCGGCGATGATTTCGGGGATGTTCACGCCGGTGGTGGCAATGCTGTTTTTGAATTCCATGGTGTCGTTAATCTCGTTGACCAACAAACCGCGGTCACTTTCAAATAAGTCAACGGCGATGATTTCGCCGCCCACGGCCCGCGCGGCTTGTAAACAAAGGGTTTCCAGCTCGGGGGTGACGGGACAATTGGAGGCGACGGCCCCCAGCGCGGTGTTGGTTTTCCAGTGGGAACTGGTGCGGTAAATGGCGGCGATACAGCGATCGCCGACCACAAAGGCGCGAATGTCACGGCCTTGTTTTTCAATGTATTCCTGCACGTAAAAAATGCTGTGCTGGTAGGAGCCAAGGGTCGCCTTGTGCTCTAAAATCGCCTCGGCCGCCTCGCGGTCGTTCACCTTGGCAATCAGCCGGCCCCAGGAACCGGAAATGGGCTTTAGCACGGCGGGATAACCCAATGCTTCAATCGCCTGGAGTGCGGTTTCCTCGGTAAAAGCCACCCGTAATTCGGGTTGGGGCACACCTGAAGCGGCCAAAGCCAACGAGGTTCGCAACTTGTCGCCGCATAGGTCGATGACCTCGGCGGTATTGACACAGGGCACGCCGGCCGATTCAAACAAACGCACGGCGTTGAGGTTGCGTGAGTGACTCAGGCTCCGGGCCAACACAACGTCGACCTCCATCGGTTTTCGTTGCGGCTGGTACACCAAACGGCGATCATCAATCAAGCTCAAAGACACGTCGGACAGGGCCTCAAACGCCTGTACCAGGGCCTTTTCTTCTT
This sequence comes from Acanthopleuribacter pedis, assembly GCF_017377855.1. Lineage (GTDB taxonomy): Bacteria > Acidobacteriota > Holophagae > Acanthopleuribacterales > Acanthopleuribacteraceae > Acanthopleuribacter > Acanthopleuribacter pedis. Next base: position 41,033 of record NZ_JAFREP010000026.1, on the reverse strand, counting down.
TTCGAATCACTGAATGTAACAAACCAACACGCATCGTTCACTCCACGCTTCACAATCTTTGGGCGCCGATTTACTGGCCCCAGTCCTCGGCTTCCTGCGGCGCTTCGCGCAGGGTAAAAGGCGCAACCGATGCAACTTCCAATTCACAGCCGCAATCGTCACAATCAATCAACTCACCTTGCAGGGTGGTACCGTCGAGTTCAACATCTGCACCACAAACCACACACTCAACCACGGTCACGGTCGTCGTCATGGGATCACCTCTCAATCCATTGTGGCCGAAAGGGTCAGCCCCGTTCGGCATAAGCGGGAAGATAACAACGCGGATTGGCGAAGGGAATTTTTTATAGAAAAAAGTCAAAATTCAAACACAAATGTTTAAAATATAAATTTTCTCGATTTAATTACAAGCGGGGACCCCATGATTCGCATCGCCGACGCCATCGAAGAGCTCCTACAAACCAACGATTTCTTGGCTTTCGGGCTGCACAAGGATCTTTTGAACCTCAGCCAACTGGCCCGTTACCTCCAGCCGCTCATTGAGGCACGCACCCTCAAAGAGGTTCAGGTTTCCGCCATCCAAATGAACCTGTCGCGCATTAAACGCCGCAAACAAACGGTGGTCGCCTCGCCCCTCGCCGATTTCTATATCGACAAAATTAACATCCATACGGATTTGGTTTCTTTTACGGTGGCCAAATCCAATCAGGCACACCGCGACCTTAACGAGGTCTACAACACGGTGCGGCAGCGCGGTGGGTTTATGACGATCACGGAAGGCATCAGCGAGATCACCAGCATTTTGGAAAAAGACCACTTCCCCATCGCCCAAGAAACCATGCGCGATTCGCTCAAACACGTCCACCACCAACTGGCTTCGGTCGGGGTGAAGTTCAACGAAAAGTTCCTGGAAGTGCCGGGCGTGTTGCACGCCATGTTACAAATGGTGGCGATGCAGGGCATTAATGTGTTGGAGGTCTCAAGCACGGCCACCGAGTTCATTATTTACATTCAAAAGGCGCAGGTAAACCTAGCCTTTGAATCGATTCTGACCCGATTCGGCAAAGACCGCCCCAAACAGCCGTGGTAGAGGGGTTACTTTCCCCTCGCGCTCGGGTAAAATCCATGGGTCGGCCCGCCTATCTCACCAGAATTCGCGGCGATTCGTTCGCAACCGACCATCTGGTGAGAAAGGCGGGCCGGGGTCTATGAACAAGGCCATGCGGGAAAAACCGCAACCCAGGCACGCCGCCGTCGACTAATACCAAGACGGTCGCGTCACCGACCCAAACACAACAAGGGAGACATCCATGAGCGAAACGCCCAAAAAACCCGAAGAACAAGCCGAAGCAGCGGCGGCCCCGGCGGCAGCCGGCCAGGAGACGCCGGTCTTTCCAGAACCGGAAAAAATCCCCGCCGACAAATTGGTCGAGATCGAATTGATCGAACCCTCCCAGGCGGTTACCCCCGAGGTCATGAAACCCGTCGCCTCCGCTTTTAAAACGCTGTGCAAGTACGCGGCCTCGCTGGACGCCAAAGGCATTCAAGGCAGTGGCTGGGGTTACACGCTGAAAGTTCGCAAAAAGAAATAAAAAAAGCGGCGCTGAAGCGCCGCTTCACCTTTATATCAAATGGATGGGTCGACTTACTTGGCGTCAACCAACTTAACGTCGTAGCGAACCAACTCGTTTTCACCATCAACGGTTTCCATGGTGTACGCTTTGCCGTTGCGGAACACCATACGCGCGAACGGTCGATTATCACGCTCGGCCTGGCCAAGATACTCACCGCGCGGGCTGAAGATATCAACCACCCCTTTGCCGGTAACCAAGTTGGAATCAAAGATCACCAAAATGTGGCCGTCTTCCATCACGACAATGCCGTTAACCGGCGGCTTGACGGGCGGTGGCTCTGCTTTTTGAACGGCACGTCGCATCACCGCCGGGGTAATGATTTCCTGAAGCTGCGGGGGCAACTGGGTCATCAAAATCTCGTAAATGGGATCGGCCACCGCGGTGATTTCTTCCTCGGTGAACGGCAACGGCTTGTATTTGCGGGAGATTTCCAGGGTTTTGTTCTGTTTGGCATCGTATTGGGTAATTTGGTACTGCCCGTTTAGCGCGCTGTAGAAATGACCTTCGCTGTCGAACGCCATAATACCGGCAATCCCATGCAAACCGATGCGGATGCGGTCAGCCATGAACTCAACCCAGTAGTTGGCCTCGCCGATGCGAGCGGGGTTAATACCCATCATTTCGTATTGCGCCACTTGAATCAGAGGCTCGGACTTCTCGTCCATCAGCCCATTGAAAACAACCATGGTCTGTTTCTGCATATCCACGTTCACCTTGTTGGCGAACTTTTTTGATTTATCCGGTGCGTATACCACGCCTTCCAACAGGCCCGTCAGTGTTTGCGTTTGGGTGCGGTCTTTGAAAACCATGCCTTTGTCATAATAGTTGACGGTCACCATGGGTCCGACAAGTTCGTGAACCATGGCAGTGCCGTCTGGGAAAATTTGCAGGGCCTGCGGCATTTGGAATTCGCCGGGGCCGGGGCCTTGTTTGCCGACAACCCTGGTAAATTTGCCGTTTTGGTCAAACTCAAGCACACGTCTTTCGCGGGTGTCGAGCACGTACATCATGCCGTTGTGATCCGGCTCGACACGGGCGGTGGGACCCACCCACAGATATTCGTCGCCTTGGTCGGCGGTTAAGCGCAATTCCTCGGTGAATTTCAGCGTTTTGACCTTGCCTTTCGGCTTGGTACCGTTTTCAATCCGTTTCACGGGCTCCATGCCAAACAAAGAAACGGTGGTCAGTAGACATACCAGACATAAAATGATGCGGTTCAAAGATACCCCCAGAAGTTCCGAAAAAATGGTGTTGTGTGACCGACACAATTACCCAGGCGTGGTTCGTTTTCTAAAGCGGGCCAAAAAAAGTGATTTTTTTTTCGCCTACGAGCACAGCTTGCTAGTAGCGGACTGTCCAGGATCCTTACAAAAAGGTTCCTCTTTTTCTTCAAACATCACCATTCAATACACTTATACTCAGCGCTTGATAGGTAACAACACCCGTGCGGCGACCATGACTTGATGAAAGCGGGCGCGATCTCCGCCAAAATCGGGATGGTGGGTACGGACCAATTCGCGAAAGCGTTGTTTGACGGCACCTGGTCCGGCATGGGGGGTTAGCCCAAAAACACGCAGCGCCTCGTCACGACTTGAACGCGTGGCTACCTGCTGATGAAAACCGCGAATCATATCAATCACATCTTGGCGGTTGGTGCCGCGGCAATGGTCCCAGTCCAGGTAATAGGTACGCAGGGGGTCTTCCGGCGCGACGGCGCGGGACCCGCGCGACATAGTGACAAGGGGTATCAGGCGAATTGACAAACAATGAATATGCAGGTCGGACACACCGTCTTGACGCAAGCGATCCCGCAGTAGGTACAACAGATGGAACAAAAGAAAATGTTGCCGAAACAATACCAGTTCATCGTCCAGCGAACCTTCGAAATAGACCAACCCTTCCAACTCCAAGCGTTTGAGTAGATCATATTCCTTAAAGCCGGCCGGATGCTTTTCCAAAATCGCCCATAGCAGTTCCAGCAACACCTCGAGGTCGTGTTCCAAGTCAAGCCAGGGTTGGTGGGGTTCCGCGGTCATGTGAGACGGTCCAGGTTGGGATAAAGCCATCCTAACACGACCAGGCCCCCCGCCGCGGCGGGGGGTTCCTCATCGCGGTCTATAACTCGGGGATGGGCAACGCGGCCTTGCGTGCATCAGCCACAAGGATTTTCGCTTGGGCGGATTCCCCTTTGAAGTGACACCAGGCGACCCGGCGCAAAACGGTATCGGGGAAGCCGCCCCACATATGAGAAACCACGTCCTCATGCACGTCTCGCATGGCGTTCGCTTGGAGAACCTCCTTAAAGCGAGCCGCTTTGACGGGATCCTGCTTGTGATGTACGGCCCAACCCATCAGACCGGCACGTTCCGGCCAGCGCGACAAGTAATCCCATTCAAGCTCAGCCGCTTTGCGCACATCGGGATCGGCATGAATCCGCGCGGCCAGAGGGTGGTCCGCCGCCAACAAGGTGTTCAACAAGCGCCCCTCGGACAGGGTATTTTTGGTTTCCGCGAAAAGGGCGGCATATTCGGGGACCGTTTTGATCAAACGACGATGGGCGACAAAGTAATGGCTGTTGATTCGCGCACGTAGGGTTGCCAGCGAGGGATGTTTGCGATAGGCATCCGCGGAAAGCGTTAAAACCTGGGCGTCATCCACGTCTTCGCCCATCAAGGCCCGCGCCCGCTGAATCGAACTCAGGGAACAGGCGGCCATGACCGACGTCAGTGATCCCCGTGTTTTGGAATCGGCCATCGCCTCGTTCATTTCTTGAGCGGCGGCGGCCCTACCCTTCAAAATATGCTCAGGATAGGTCCCACTCATCGACATCGCCAGGAACTGTTCGCGCCCGGTTTCATCCAGCTTCACGGTGCCCAGCGCCTGTCGGAGGCGGGTAAGACCGGCCACATCATTCATATAGAAGTAGTAGGAATCGAGTTCATCGTATGGCTTCTGGTTTTTGGGTGCCAAAAGCACGGAACGCTCCCAGTAGGTCACGGCCTTGGTGAGATAATCATTGGCGGCGAGATCTTTGCGAAGCTCGGCCGGTCCATAGGTCTCGGTAATTAAGTAATCTAACTGATCGAGTTCCAAGGATTCACTGAAGACGCGCAAATCCAGTTCTGCCTCCAGCAACTGGGCAACCCCAAGTTCGCGCATCGCCTCGGCGGTATTGGTGAGCAAGATGGCGTCCGAGGGATTCAGAACAATGGCCTGTTCCATCAGTGCCGCGGCTTTTCTGAGTTCTTCGATATCGCCGCTAATCCCGAAAAGCTGACGCCAAATAAGCGCGGCGTTGTTGAGCACGGTCACATCCGCACCCGGCTCGCCATAACCTTTGAGCGCTTTTTGAAGGAATTTACGCGCCCTCACCTTGTCGCCGGCACGCATGGCCAAGGAAGCGCGGGTTTCGTCACGAGAAATGCGCACCTGTTGGTTTTCGGGGTCGGCGAGGTCCAACCAGTGAATTTTGTCCTCAAGATCCGTGGCAAGCACGGAACGCAGGTAGGCGGCGCTATAACCGTTTGCTTTGAGGGTAGCGCTTTCATAAGCTTCCTCGCAGAGGGACCGTGCCCAAGTAACATCGCCCACTTCCCGCGCGGCCGCGGCAACGTTCAACAAGGTGAGATCATCGCGCGCTTTACCGGCCACCACCGCTTCAAAAAGCGCGCGCCCTTCTTTCTCCCGACCCAGCCAGTATTTTACCTGACCAAGGAATAAGCGGTATTGTTGGTTATCACCCATGATGCCGCCGATGGCGAGAAAGGTTTTTTCGGCGGCTTGCAGTGATTCGGTGCGGGCGTCACCAACCCGCGCCCGTGCTTGATCCATATGCAGCAGGCCCAGCTCAAGCGCGGCCGGCACCAATTCATTGGCCTTCTCCAGCCGTTGGCGGGCAGCCTTCAGGGTAGGCTCGCGTTCAGCCCCCTTGTTGATGTAGTTTTGGACCAAAAGCTGTTGCCCGGCTTCATCCAAGGGTTCCAATTTTCGGTAAAAATCCTCGGGCCCGTGGCCGTTTTGCAAAAGCTGGAGTTGGCGCTCGGTGAAGTTTTGCCATTGACGCTCAAAGGCGGTGGCGGCGGCGGAAATTTCCGGCAAGCGCGGGGTCACATAATCATTTAATAAAGGAAAAGCCGCCTGGGATTCGCCGTTTTCCAGAAGAATTTGCGCCAACACCCAAGCGCCTTCACGGGTACCCAACTGGTCCTTGGCCGGCTCTAGGTAGGCGCGTACGCGCCCCGGGTCCCCGGCATCGCGGGCTTGAAAGGCCAGCATTTCGGCGGCTTCCGGGTTGGCGGGGTCACGTCGATTCCATTCGAGAAGGACGGCTTGCTCCATTTCGGCAAGGATTTGGTTTTCCGCGTCGGCGGTGCGCAAGGCGCGAATGACCAGGAACGCTTGGTCCGGTTGGGCTTCACGCAGACGATGCGCCAGCGCCAAACCTTCACGGGCAAAAATTTCTTTGTCGAGAAGCAACCGTGTGTCGACCAAATTTTTGAACAATACCAATTGCTCGGCAGGCGGCAACCCCGGAAAGGTTTCGCTCAAAACGGGACCGAGGATCTCTTTAAGCTGTTCATTTACCCCTTCGACAAAACCGAAGCTACCGTGAATATCACGACAGGCCCGCACCGCATCGAGCCATTGTTCTTCGGCGACACGGGTTTCTAGCGCGGCAATGGCACGGTCGGCTTGGCGACGCGGGTCATCGTGGTAATCGCGCCACAAAAAGGTCCCAAAGGAACCGACCAACAAGGCGGCGATCAACAGGTTCCAGCCCTTGGCCAAAGGCGAGAGGGGAACCTTTCCGATAAAAAACCAACCGTTGCTATTGGGGTCGTCGGCTACCCGATACGCCCCAAAGGAAAAAAGGGGAAGCAACAGGAAAACCAAACAATGGGTTTTGACATAAGTTCCGGTTTCCATATCAAGGTCACGGCGGCCGACCACATCGAGGCCGATTCCGTTAAAGGTAAACAATGGGGGGACGCTACTGATCGATTTCATTTCGGGGAAGCGGTCTACAAGCTCATTTTGGTCCATGTGGTTCCTCGCCAGGTCAGTCGGTGGCCCGCACGACATGGAGCAAGGCCCTACCCTCAACGCGCGACGAACGACCAAAAACAGCAGAAAAACCACCATAAAAAACCAAAACGGATCCGTGGCACTATGAATTGGCCAAGCCCGGAACCACCGCCTCGGCCCATGCTCTCAAAGAGGTGTTGGTTTTTTAGCGATAATGCCTATTAACCACAGAGATAGGTGCCGGTGCCGACGGCCAATAGATCGCCGCGGTCGTTGTGAAACTCCATGCGGGTGACGGCCACTTTGTTGCCGGTTCGCAAGGGGCAGGCGCTCGCCAAAAACCATTCACCGCGGCCGGGGCGCAGAAAGTCGACGCGTAAATCGATGGTGCCCAGCTTGGAAATGGCCTGCATTTCCTCGTTGGTGGGCTCCCCGTTGAGTCGGCTAAAGGCGCCGGTGAGGGCCACGCAGCCACCGGCGACATCCAGTACCGAGGTAATCACGCCGCCGTGCAAAATGCCGTGAATGTAGTTGCCGACCAGTTCGTCGCGCATCGGGACCTTGAGCACCACCTTGTCGATTTCAAGTTCCATCAACTCAACACCTAAAAACCGGTTAAACGGGATGCCTTCCATAAAGCGGCGCACACCCTCGAGGATTTGCTGTTCCATCCGTCGTTCCCCCCAAAAGAAAGTGATTCACTTGAAGCATAGAACAGCATTCCACGAACATCAAAAGCTTCTGGGACGGGCGCGGGTTTCGGACCTTTTCGCCCCGGATGTTTTGATGTCTCAATTTCTGACGGGTCGTTCACTTTTATCTCTTGACAAAGTGCGCCCTCTTAACCCAAAAAGCCGGCCCCGAAGGACCGGCTTTCCATTAAATCTTTATCAGCCCGCGGGCGGAGGGTCCGCCCGCGGGTGAAAACTGTCTGTGAATTAGAAACGCAGCTGCGCGCTGAAGCGAACACTGCGCGGCGTTTGGTAGTACTCAGGAAGACCGAAGTTGGGATCGGGAGAACCGTTGTCTTCCTCAGCCGTTTCGTTAACCTGGGTCACGGTGTCGAAATCAAAGACGTTGAAGATATCAACGCGCAGGTTGATTTGGCCGTTGCCGATGGAGAAGGGGTATTGGGCGCTGGTGTCGAAGCGGGTCACGGTAGAGGTGGTACCCAAGCTACCGCGCGGTTGCAATACACCGTCAACGTAGAAGCTTTCTTGGCCGTAGAGGGCCGCGAACTCGTCGGTGGGGTGAACGCCGAAGGCGTTTCTGGGACGACCGGAGCGAACGCTCAGGTTGGCACCCAAGGACAAGCCGTTGTCGAAGCCATAGGCACCGAACACCTTGAAGTTGTGGCGACGGTCGTTGGGCAGGTTACCGCCACCGCCGTCCAACAGGCCGGGTTGGTCGAAGTTGGTGGTGATACCGGCGTCGTCCTGACCGTTGTCGGAACGAACCCAACCCTCGTAGTTACCGTAGGAGTGCGACCAAGTGTAAGAACCTTGAACCATCCAGTTGTCGGTCCAGGCACGTTGGAAGGTAAATTCAACCGCGTAGTAGTCACGCTCGGCCTTGGGGTAACCCAGCTCAGAACCGCTGAGGGTGATTTCTTCGAACACACCGTCGCCGTCCACATCAGTGGAGAAGGTCAGGTCGGTGCCGGGGTTGGTCAGAATGTAGTAGTCGAAACCACCGGCAAAATCGCTGATACCAAAGTTTTCTTCAACGTAGCGGTTGAGGGCGGCGTCTACAGCGATATCTTCGATGGCTTCACCAAGAGTACGGTGAACACCGCGGATACCAACAGCCCAGTTTTCAGAAACCTTGGTTTCGTAGCCCAACACAAATTCGTCTTGGTACATAGGCTCAACGGAAGTGTCGAGGATTTCAGAAGTGTCGGGAACGGTGCCGTCACCGAAAACGGAAGACTGAACCAGATCGCCTTTGATGGGCGAGTCGTCACCGTTGATGCCGTTTAGCACGTAATAGTCCTCGGTGAAAAACTCGGCGCCGGACATACGGATGTTGGTGTTAGAGGCAATGGGCAGGTAGTAGCGACCGTAGTTGACGTAGATCTTAGAGGAGCTATCACCCTTGGGGTCGTAAATGAAACCAAGGCGCGGGGCCAACTGGTTACTGACTTTGATGAAGGTTGAACCTTCCGCGTTCATGTTGTTGAAGGTTTCGTTACGAAGACCGAGGTTCAAGGTCATGTTGGGATTGATCTGCCAAGAGTCTTGGACGTAAAGCGCGGTGGTTTCAACTTCAAACGAACCGCCGTTGCGGAAAACGCGCTCACGCACAATTTCGGTACCGGCGGGAACGCCGAAGTCGTTGCCTTCACCGGCCAACTCGTAACGCCACCAGATGTCGCCGGAGTAGTTTTCGTTGTTAAAAGAGGTGTTGGTTTCGTAATCGAAACCGGCACGGATGCTGTGGTTACCAACATACCAATCGAAGTCGAGACGCATGGCTTCGCGCTCGTCGTCAGCTTCAACCACGGTGCGGTTCACCCAGCTACCCAGGTTAAGGTTGGTGCCGGTACGACGGTCGGTAATGCGGGGGTTGAGATCCAGCGGAGAAGAGCTGGTGCGGTCGAATTTGTTGATACCGTATTGGGCGGACACGAAGAATGTCGGCGAAATGGTACCGGTGTACTTGGCGATGATGTTGTCACCGCCGCGTGAGTGGGTGGCGTTACCGGCGAAATCGCCGCGGCCGACGCCGCGAGCAAAGTCGAAGTTGGTTTGCTCGCGATCCTGCTCATCGGAGAAAACGGTGACTTCAATGGCGTGTTCGGGGGTTACGTGCCAGTCGAACTTGGCACCCCAAAACGCGTCGTCAGACTCGTAGGTACGGTCTTGGTCAACGCGGGTATCTTGGCTTTCGGTACGACGGGGGTTGTAGAGCAAGTAGAAAAAGGCTTTGTCTTTAACAATGGGGCCGCTGACGTAGAGGTTCAGGTCGGTTACGTCGCGGTCTTCAGCGGAGTTGGTGCGCTGGTAGGTGTCGGGGCTCTGGCTACCGAGGGCCTCGGGCTCCCAGAAAAAGGTCAAACCGTAGTGGAGGTCGTTGGTGCCGGACTTGGTTACGGTGTTGATGACACCACCGGTGGAACGACCGAATTCAGCCTGATAACCACCGGTTTTAACCTGCAGTTCTTCCAAAAATTCGAAAGGAACGGTGCTGCCGCCCAAACCGTTACGGAAGTTGGTGGTGTTCAAACCGTTAACCAAGTAGGCGTTTTCAGCAACGGAAGAACCACCGATGGAAGCCAATTTTTGGCCACCGTGCAGGTCTTCGGTTTCAAAAGATTCGTCGCCCTCGGTCGCGCCGGGCGCCAACAGGGCAACCGCGGTTTGGTCGCGAACAACAGGTACGCGCTCGACGAGTTCGGCGGTGCGAACGTTCAGGCCGAAGGTGGTGGAGCTGGTGTCAACCACGGACTCTTCCGCGGTAACGGTGATGACTTCAGAAACGTCACCGGGCTTGAGGACCAGGTTAAGGGTGGTTTTGTCGCCGATCCCGATGTAAATGTCGGTTCTTTTGGCGGTTTGGAAACCAGTCATGGTCGCGGTCACCGTGTACGTACCGACGGGCAAGGCCGGGAAACGGTAAGAACCGCGATCATTGGTGGGCATGCTGCGATTCAGGCCCGTTTTTTGGTTTTCTACGTTCACCACAACGCCGGGCAATTCGCCGCCGTCGGGGCTGGTCACGGTTCCCTGCAGGAACCCGTGGGTGTTGTCACTTGCAAAAGCGGTAAGGCTTGCGCAGGCAAACAGTACGAAGACCCAACTTCTCCAGTTACTTTTTGTGGTCAGACTCATGAAAAAGTCCTCCTCTTTGTATTTTCCAAGGCTTGCGTTCAAAAACGTCTTGGACACGGCGTGAATCAGCGCCCAAGTGTCCAGGAATCGGTGGTTCCGCGTGGGTCAAGACACAGGGTTCCCGTGCGCGCCCTAAACGGCGCGTGCGTCATACCCTCATTTAATAAAAAATTGACCCAGTAGCGAAAATCAGCAAAAACCATCTACCGTCTCTCGAGGCACCCATCCTCGAATCACCCTGACGGCGGGTACGGTTTCAATTCCGATCCAATCAGACCCTCCCACATGCCCTTGTGTATACCGCATGGCGAAGGTCTGGAAAACTTTTCCAGGACGGCACGAAAAACATTCCACGATCCGCCACATCAGCCGCGATGAAAGGACACGACCAAATTTCACGATGAGCGGGGTTTAGGAAATTGAATGACATCAATGCACGGATATCCTGAAAGAGCTTTTTCCTTGTAAAGATCCAAACTCCAAATTCACCTAAAAAGTTTAGATTTTTTTTACTTTTTTTGGTTTTGGCTGCCGCGCGAGTCCTCGACAGCGCATTATGGGGTTTGGAAAATCGTTGAAAGCGGTCGCAGCTTAACACACTCCACGAAAAAAGGACAAGCCACCATAAAATGAGCCCATCACCACCCAAAACACCAACACAGGTTTATTTTTACCAACTGCTTACATTCAAAGAAAAAACCAAACTCGCTCCATTTGGGAGAATTTATTATCAAGCAAAAAGAAAGCTGCGACGACAATACAGGGTCAACATGACGCCACAACCCACCCCCCTATGCCGCATCACAAGGTCAGACACAACCCTCTCCAACTTTCAAGGGATACTCATTTCATAGCGCAAATTTTTTTTTAAGTCAGAACGCTTTTCTTTTCCTTGATCCCTCACCCACGAATGGGGTCGATTTGGCTATAATGACGAGATTGCTTTGTCTAGCCCACTACGATCACAAGGGTTGTCGCTCTATGAGGCCTTTTCCCAGCCAAAATCCTGAAAATTTGCCGTTTGTCCTTTGCGGTCCCATGGTTCGCGCCTGTCGTCCGCGCGCGGTTTCGGTTTGGTTGGTAACCCGCGCCCCCGCGCGTATCGATTTGGAGATCAACCAACACGACGGCCCCGTCGTGGCCACGGGCAGCAGAGACACCATCCAGCTGGGTGCCTTCATGCATGTGGCGGTGGTCACCGCGGTACCCACTGAGGCGCCGCTCCAATCGGCGACGACCTACACCTATTCGCTCAAGTTTCACGACCTATCCACGGGCGCCACCCTGGATTTCGCCGCGGCGGTGGACGACCTTGCCGGGCTTTGTTACCCGCCGTTTAACCTGCCCAGCTTTGTTTTGCCCGCGGACAAGGTGGAGGACCTGGGAATTGTTTACGGTTCTTGTCGCAAGTCCCATGGGGAGGGTCGCGACGCCTTGGCCGGTTTGGACGACATGCTCGCCCAAGGTACCGCGGACCCCCGCGCCCGCCCGCAACAGTTATTGCTCCTGGGCGACCAAATCTACGCGGATGACGTCAGCGACGCCTTGGCGGTGGTCATCGATCAGGTTTCGCGAGATTTGTGCGGCACGGTGGAGCAACTCCCGGTCAAATACCGCGAGGATGACTTGCGCGTGGGGAACCGCGGGCGATTGGCCAAAAAACACGGCTTCACCAGTTCCTACGCCCGCAACCATCTCTTTTTCCTGCGTGAGTACATGGTCATGTACCTGATGGTTTGGAGCCCGGTCTTGTGGCCGGAAACACTGCCGACCTTGGCGGAATGCCACCGCATCGCCGGCGGCAAAAAACGCGAAAAATTTGAAAAGCAGCGCACCCAAGTCGCCTTGTTGCAAGCGGGCCTAGCCCAAGTCCGGCGCGCATTGGCCAACATCGCGAGTTACATGATGTTCGACGACCACGAGATCACGGACGACTGGTACCTAAACCGCGAATGGACGCAACGCACCGCGGCCGACCCCATGGCACGCCAAGTACTCACCAATGGGTTGATCGCCTACGCATTTTGCCAGGGCTGGGGCAACCAACCCGAGGATTTTGAGCAGGGTCCGCAATGGGCATTGCTTGAAGGGAGCAGCAAATGGGTCGCGGCCGACTACCCGAGCGAACAGCAGAAACCCTTGCAGGACTTGGTCGGCATACCGCCGGCAAATGAGCGACTGCACAACTTGGACCGGGATCCCGCCAAAAGCTGTCGCTGGGACTACCGGGTTTACGGCCCGGCCCACGAAATCTGGATGCTGGACACGCGCACCTGGCGCGGCTTTCCGGGCAAACGGGGTACGGACATTCCCGATTTACTCGGCGGACACGGCTGGTCCCAATTGGGGGAACGGGCCCGAGCCGAGAGCGAAATCGTGCTGGTGGTTGCGCCTACCAATGTTATCGACCTGCCCCACACGGCCTGGGCCAGCAGAATCGTGGCAAAGCTGACATCGGTCTACGACAGCGATTACGGCGATTCCTGGGAAGCGCAAACCGAGGCATTCGAACGGCTGCTGGGGAACCTTGCCGCCAATGTTTACCAGGAAGGCGGGCAGCAGGCTCTGGCGATTTTAAGCGGCGACGTTCATTACGGCTTTTGCGCCCGCATCCACTACGCCGGCCGACACCCTTTCGCCGCCGAGCCGGCCCCCGCCGGCGCGCGTTACGAAACGGTGATGGCCCACTTAACCAGCAGTTCGTTTCGCAACAAAAACAGCTTTACGGAATTGTTCCACACGCGCGGCTACTGGCCGCCTTTGCCCTGGGTTTACGCCTGGGCCGGCTGGCACAAACGCCCAAAATTCCGCCACACCTCGTGGCGCGGTCGTTTCAAAGCTTTTTTCCAAAGTTGGCGCACGCGCAACCCCAAGGCGGAACCACCGCTGCTCAATTTGGAGAATTTGCCCCGTGAGGTGCGCGTCGATCCCTTGCCGGACTGGCGCTACCGCATCGATTTTCTGGGCGGGCACCACCCCTCCCCGGAGCGGCTGAACAAACCCTACCCGGAACTGATTCAAACGACGGGCCGCGACATCGTGGGCAACAATAATTTTGGATTGCTGCGGTTCCTTTGGCCGGAAATCAAACAAAACCGCTGGATCCGCCAAGAGTTGTGGTGGTACTCGGAAAACGGCGAAATCGCACCGCTGACGCAGTTTGAGGTCCCGCTGGCATTCGGCTTGGACGAACCCTTCCCCCTGCCCAAACTCCCGCAGGAAGAAGAGGAAACCTAGCCCGCAATGATTCCCATCATTGCACCGCAAGGGTGCGTACCGGTTCTCGACGCCACACCGCAACGCCGAAAGGTCGGCTTCGGTTCGCGCTTGGTCACAACCTTTTTACCCACAGCTATTTAAAAACCTAACGATCAATGCCGGCAAGAGATAGGGGCAAACAGGCGGAATGGCGCAACGCGGCGCCGTCAACCGTCGGCAAAAATCCGCGCCAGCCGAGCTTCCTCGCGTTCGCGAACGGCTAGGGCCAAAGGATCGATTCGCCGCAGTTTGTGAATCGCCTGGTAACCCCGCCACAAAAAGCCGGTAATCAAATCATCGCCGCGCACCCGTTGAAACTCGTGGAGTGCGAATAACCCGGCGCCGATGCCGAAACGACGAAAGATTTTGTGGGCCAAGGTCAGACATTCCAGGGTTAAGGCGATCTGTTCCTCACGTTCGCTGAACCGGCCCATCTCACGGTAGGCCCGTTCGTAAAGCGCCATGTCGAAATCAACCGGTGCATCCAGTTCCAGCAACGCGTGGGTGCAGGCCTTATCGAGCTGAAGCGTCAAGGTTTGCAAGCGAATCATGCGCTTCAAACAACGCACGATGTCCCCGCCCAACACCTTGCTGATGTGGTCGGTAAAACGCCGGAAGGCCTCGTCGCGCGCCTCGGTGTCGTCGGTATTGTAAACCTCGCCGAAGAAGTAATCGCAGGTGGTGCGGTACATGCGCTGCTCTGAGAAGTCGCGATAGGTTTCGTGGAGCCTGCGCGATTGCAGCGCTTTGAGCGCCATGTGGCGTTCGTTGAACTCAGGATCGGACATGGTCATACTTCCTCACTTTGACCTAAGAAGCGCGATAAGCGTGAGGGATTTTGGCTAAAAACCTGGAGCGAAATGGCTTGGAAAAAGCGGACCGGGGTCGCGCACGACGCGCACCCGTTGGCCCTGAGCATTTTTACAGGCCGTTGCAGCCCAGAGGTTTAGTCAAAATCGCCGCGAGTTATCGCGCTTCTTAGGTTTGACCCTGCTAGCCAGGGGACATGCGAACCTCAGCTAGTTTGCCTCAAAACCGCGGACAGGCCAAGAAACGGCTGTCAGGGCAGGCGGCGCGGGCCCAAAACCGGACCTTTCGTCCTATACCGATTGGGTTGCTGATTCACCCTGATCGTGCTACCTTGGCGCTATTGCACAAAACCCTGGATTTTCACCCGCGCGACCCATTGCCAACCCACACAAACAAACGATTCGTCGCCGAGGAAACGGTGTTCTATGAATGAATGGTTTTACCTGATCAGAGAAATCGTCGGTTGGCTGGTGTTAACCGCCGCCGCGTTGCCGTCGGCCTATTTGGGCTTGTTGGCACTCGGCGCGCTGCTCCCCTACCGACGCGGCAAAAAAGGCGAACCCGCCAAAAAAATCGCGGTTGTGATCCCGGCCCATAACGAAACCATCCTGATTGAGGGCACGGTCACCAAAGCACTGCAGCAGGAATACCCCAAGGAAGCCTATTGCATTTACGTGATTGCCGATAATTGCAGCGACGATACGGCCGAGAAAGCCGAGCGCGCGGGCGCCCGCGTACTGGTCCGCTCGGACAATCCCGGCAAAGGGCAAGGCCTCAACGCGGCCTTTACCAACTTGCTGCAGGAAGACTGGGACGCCTTCCTGGTCATCGACGCCGATACCGAAATGCATCCGCAAGCGCTGGCCCGCATCAGCGACGCGCTCCACGACGGCGCGGCGGCCAC
Source organism: Acanthopleuribacter pedis (assembly GCF_017377855.1). Lineage (GTDB taxonomy): Bacteria > Acidobacteriota > Holophagae > Acanthopleuribacterales > Acanthopleuribacteraceae > Acanthopleuribacter > Acanthopleuribacter pedis. The sequence goes on along the minus strand of NZ_JAFREP010000026.1, from coordinate 25,572 downwards.
CCAACTCTTTTACGGCGTACTCAACCCCAAGGACACGATGCGCACCGTCGCGATGGAATTCGCGCTGTCCTCGTTCAACGGTTTGCGGCCGCGGGGTAAAGCACCGTTCCGCATTTCCTCCGGCATCTTCGGCAACGGCTTCTGCCTCTCCCGCCAAGTGTTGACCGAGGTTCCTTACCTGGCCCATTCAATCGTCGAAGATTTGGAATACCACCTGCGCCTGCTCGACGCGGGTTTCCGTGTCCGTTTCATCGACGACGCCTGGGTTAAAGCGCAAATGCCGATCACCGCCAAACAGGCGGAATCGCAACGGGTGCGCTGGGAACGCGGGCGCATGCAAATGATTAAAGCCCACGCCGGCCGCCTGTTGGGCAAAGCCTTTCGCGGCAACCTAACCGCGTTCGAAGCTTTTATCGACGTGGTGATGCCGCCGGTGAGCGCCATCGCCATGTTGCTGATCATCGCCTTTGTGATCGGTCCGATGTCGGTCCGTTTCGCCGCCCTGGGTTGCCTGTCCCTGCTGGTGATCCACTACGGACTAGGTAGCCTTAAGTACGGCAGTATCAGTGGCTTAATCCGCATCGCCTTTTATCTACCTTGGTACATCGTTTGGAAAACCTGGATCGTGGTTTCCTCGCTGGTGAAGCAACGCACCCTCGGTTGGGTGCGCACCAAACGCCACGACGAAAACAACGAAGTCGAGGAATCTTCCTAATCCATCCATCCCACGCGAAAGAGGGGGCCATGCCTGGTAAAGTGTCCGTCATTATCGTCAATTACAACAGTTCCCGGTTCTTGGAAAAGTGTCTGACTGAATTACGCAAAACCGAATACGCGGGCGGCCTGGAAACCTTCGTGGTCAACAACAGTCCCGGCGACGGCTGCGAAGCACTGTTGGCCGAAAAGTTTCCCGAGGTCACGCTCCTCAGTCCGGGCAAAAACCTGGGATTCGGACCCGCCAACAACGTCGGATTCGAGGCGGCCACGGGGGATTACCACCTTATTCTCAATCCCGACGCCTACCCGCCGCCCACGGCCATTGCCGAATGTGTCGCCTACCTCGAGGCCAACGACCATGTCGGCCTGGTCGGTCCGCGGTTCATTAACGACGACGGCGAGCTGCAGCCCTCGGCACGGATGTTCCCCACCCTGTTCGACAAGTTTTTTATGTTGAGCGGCCTTCAATTTAAATACCAAAAGAGCCGCATTTTCGGACGCATGGACCACACCTGGTGGGATCACTCCCATCCCAAAAAAACCGACTGGGTGGTCGGCGCCTTCATGCTGATCAAAGCCGATATCAACAAAAAGCTGGGCGGCTTTGACCCGATTTTTTTCCTGTACTTCGAGGAATGGGACCTGTGCAAACGCGTGGTCAAAGAAGCGGGCAAGGAAGTCCACATCTTGCCCCAAGTTCAGGTACAACACACCGCGGGCGGCAGTAGCTCGGACGCGGACGAGGGCGAACGGGTCGGCAAGCAGTTGACCCTACTGCGTTTGTTCGGCGAATGCCTGTATTACTACAAATGGTGGGGCAAACTCGGACCCTTTACCATGCTCGGTATTGAGCGCCTGTGGTTTTACCTGCGCTGGCTCAAAAACCGCCGCGACCAGTCGGAAGAGGGCCAACGCAAAAGCGACGCCATGGCGATGCACCTGCGCCAGATCAAGGTATCGCTCAAGGTCACCCACTACGGCAAACAGGTACCGGACCACCCTTGGATCCCCAACCTTGGCAAATACGAATCCGGCGAAGCGAAATAGCGACCCAGCAAAGGACGGCACGCGATGGCGCAAAAAGCGATGGCTTACTTCTGTAGCCAATATCCAGCAATCTCCCATACCTTCATCAACCGCGAAATCGAGCAAATCGAGGCGCAGGGCATCAAGGTCCATCCCTTTACCATGAATCCCGGCAAGGTGTTGGACGGTGGGACGCAATTCGAGCAGGATCAACTCAAAATAACCTATTGCTTGAAGGAAGAAGGGATTTCAGCCGCGTTAATCGCCTGTTTCAGCCAGTTCATGCGCAAACCGTTTGGGTTCCTGGGCGGCTTGTTTTACGCGCTTAAATTACAACAGTTGCGACCGAAAGACAGTTTGTGGGCGATCTTCCATTTTGTGGAAGGGGCGATGTTGGCGCGGCAAATGCGCAAACGCGGTTTGAAACACGTCCACGTTCACTTCGGCGGCAGTGAAGCCTCCATCGCGATGTACGCCTGTCGCGCCTTTGGTTTTTCCTTTAGCTTCACCCTTCACGGACCGGATGTGTTTTACCGCGTCGACGCCATCAACCTGCCGGAGAAAATCCGCAACGCGGCCTTTGTGGTGTGCATCAGCAACTTCGCCCGCGGCCAAGCCATGCGTTTGGTCGGTGTCCAGCAAATTGACCGTTTCCCGATTGTGCACTGCGGTGTGGATCCCGAGCGCTACAAACCCTTTCCCGACGAAAAAGACGATGTGTTCACCATCGTGTGTACCGGTCGCTTGACGCCGACCAAAGGGCAGGCATTGTTGATTTTGGCCTGCGCCGATTTGAAGAAGGAAGGCCGTAAATTCCGCTGCCGTCTCATCGGCGGCGGTGATGAAGCAGATGCGCTGCAACAGATGATCAACGAGCACGGGTTGAACGACGAGGTTACCTTGACCGGTCCCCTGCCCCAGGACGGCGTCTTAAACGAGCTGAAAAAAGCGCACATGTTCTGCCTGCCGTCCTTCGCGGAAGGCGTGCCGGTGGTCTTGATGGAGGCGATGTCGATGGAGATCCCCACGGTCTCGACCCGCATCGCGGGCATCGCCGAGTTGATGGACCACGGCAAAAACAGTTATTTGATTCACTCGGGCGATCCCGAGGGGCTAAAAGAGATCATCCGCCACGCGATGGACAACCTACCCGAGCTCAACGAAATCGCCAAAGCCGGCCGTGAATTCATCATCGAAGAGTTCAACATCACCAAAAACGGCCAACGCCTCGCCAAAATCTTCGAGGAAAAAGTTCCGTTCTAATTGCCGGAACAATTAGGAATTGCGATTCACCGCTAGGGATCGCTTGAAATCAAACACTACTTATGAACGCTGGGCTGTTTCACCCGGGTTTCGTCTAGGCCGCAATTCACGCAAGGATTGCTGCGACAAGGCCGAAACCTAGGCGAGTCCCTCAGTTCGGCCGAAACTTCGCCTGGCTCGCCGCAATTCAAGCACACGCATGCGAAAGAAGCCGGTGAACCACCCAATGAGCCCAGCCCCACTGCCGGTATAACAGAACTGTCAGTGCTGGGCGTTTTGTTGTGTTCAAGGGGCACAAACATTTTCAAGAAATGGATTTGACAAAGAAATACTTGCGTGGTTCAATTCAAGTTAACGCTAACATTTTCTTCGATTTTCTGAAATTCATTTCGGTTTGTGGGTGGAAGTTCCTTCCGTCCCACAGCCTTTTTTCGCTTTCCGATCCGCGGGCTAACCATGCCGACGGCCTTTGTCTTCCAGGGTTATTCAGGGCGCGCCATTTCCTTTAACCGGCACCGGACGCCGGTTACGATGTCCTGGTTCCATCTCATTTCGGCCGCATGCGTGTTTTTGGGTCGCACCGCTCCCTACCGCCGACGTCCTTGGGGTCCTCACATACCAATCGTGATCTTTCGCCGCAATGTCCTGTTTCACGCGGTCGGCTATTGCATGCATTTTTGTGTTCTAACGCATCGATTTGCCGACTCAACCGTGGGAAATAACCGCCTCGAAACGAGACCAAACCCACCGCTTATCCAGTTTATTTCCTGACGATTAGATCGGATAACAAAATGTGGCCGGCTCGCTTTTTAATCGGTTGATCCTCGTGCGCCTTATGAACAAGGTCACCAATCCATCGTCTTGTTAACGCTAACAAGCTTTTTCTGATATATCTAAGAGCGTCCTGCCGACCGCGCTTCTCGAGCTTGCATTTCTTTGGACCAAAGCTCGTTTTCAGCGCGTTTCTCGTGGTTCCCGCGAGGAAGGCGCGAAACGCAAGGAGCGCGGCGATCTTCTTTCTCTCCCTACAGGATTCCGCGGTTCCGCGGAATCATCCTTTCATCCATTCATTCATTTTTCCTTGAGGCGCAACCGGCATGCGCTTCAACCGCGGGGCCGTTCCCGATTTCGGCCCTGTTTGCGACGGTCGCCACTTGTTGCCTGACGACCGCCATCCCGAAAACCCGTCTCCCGGGTTTGCATTGATCCGCCCGGCACGCCTCGCCCAAACATTCCGGCAAGGTGTTTGGCCGCGCTGCGTCCGGTCGGAGCTTTTTTGGTCTTTCCGTTTCGCGGGTTTAACCCGCAATTCTCACAAGGATTCGTCGCGAGAAGCAGAAAGCCCGGTGAGTACGAAGATTACGACCGAGAGACGGCACAGGGGTCCGACCATTCGGCGTAGCAGCGCTACGGCGAAGGCGGCTCGACCGAGTAACGCGGAAGGCCGCCCCCTCGTAATCACATGGCTTTCGGCTTCGCAGCAGAATTCCTTGTGAGAATTGCGGGTTTAGCCCGCATCACTTTTTAATTATTGGAGAACGACATGAAATTGACGACGTTCCTGCTCTGCTTCACCGCCCTCTGGTCGGTTTGTTTAGGAGCATCTTTCGATCCCGGTCCCGGCAAAACACGCCTCATCGTGGGCCAGACCTTCCAAAATGAATACGCGGATTACGTGGAAGGAACCGGGCTGGTGCCGCAAGGCTCCTCGCATTACGCCACCTTCTACCTGGGTCGCATTGAACAAGGCGACGATGATCCCAACAGTGCCTTCCTGGATTGGGTACGTACCAATCAGCTCGGCGAACACGCCCTTGTCGCGCTCAGCTTTAAAGACAACACCTTTGCCGGCGGCTACGGCCAAATGACCAACAATACCGGTGACCAATTTAACCCGGACGCGATTTGGGAAGCGATGCAGGACATTAATGCCGGCCGTTGGGACAACCAAATCGACGCCTTTGCCGACCTGATGAAAGCGCGACCCGACACCAAGTTCTACTTGCGCGTGGGTTATGAAGTCAGCCTGTTGCTCTTCGCCTACCAGGGCAACGAATACGTCGTCGATTGGCTCAACCGCATGGCCAACAGCGGCGTGAACGTATTTGAAAATCCCGATACCATCGCCGACCTGGACCGCCAGGCCTATATCAACGCTTACAATTACGTGGCCAACCGTTTGCGCAACGTCAACGGCGTGAGCAACCTCGATTTTGTGTACCATCCGGTGCGCGGTTTCAACGATACCCGTTGGTTGTATCCCGGCGACCAATTTGTCGATTGGGTCGCCTTCTCCGTGTTTAACAACGATGTTTGCATCGAGGTCAACGGAACCTTTAACTGCCAAGGCCAAAGCGTGGATCCGAACCTGGATCAATCGGTTCAATTCGCACGGCAACGCGGCAAACCGATTATGGTGGCCGAGGCGGCCGTCCAAGCGCCCGCCGCTCAATCGGAAAGCGGTTTTATCGACTACCTCAACCGTCTGGACCAATTCGTAAAAACCTACGATGTTCGCTTCTTGGCCTACATCAACTCAAACTGGCCGGTACATGGCTGGGGCCCCGAGTGGGGTGACTCACGCGTTGAGGCACGCAACGGTGTGCTGCAACACTGGCTGCAAACCTTTGGCAACGGCACCCGTTACCTGCATGGCGACAGCACCGAACCGCCTCCGCCCCCACCCCAAAACGGCGAACTGCGAAACGGTGTTCCGGTGAGCGGTTTGGCTGCAAAGGGTGGCGAATGGCTCGAGTTCTTTATCGATGTCCCACAAAACGCGGAAAACTTGACTGTCACGATGAGCGGCGGAAACGGCGACGCCGATCTCTACACACGCTTCAACCAGTCGCCTAACCAATCAGAATACGCTTGCCGCCCCTACAGCGCGGGCAACAACGAAACCTGTCGTGAAGCCAACCCCACCGCGGGCCGCTGGATGGTGGGCATCCACGCCTACCGCGCCTTTTCCGGGTTAACCGTGACGGCCACCTACACCACGGCCCAGGGTGAAAACCAACCACCGGTCGCCGAGGCGGGCGGTCCCTACAATGGCCAAGTCAACCAAAACATTTCTTTTTCCGCCAACGGTTCCACCGATGCGGACGGTACCATCACGGCCTACCGCTGGGACTTTGGCGACGGCCAAACCGGCAGCGGCGCCAACACCAACCACCGCTACGCCGCGGCGGGAACCTACAGGGTGACCCTGACCGTCACCGACAACGAGGGCGCCACGGACCAAGATCGCGCCGAGGTGCGCATCAGCGACCAACCCAGCCCCGGCACCGGCACCTTCTTGGCCCCAGTCGACGGCCGCACCATGATGATCATCGGGCAGGACTTACTCAGCGTCTCGCAATACATTAACGCGCCCGGCATCCCAACACCCGCGGGCATTACGACCTACGTGGCCCTTTACGAGGTGCTGAACGATTCCGGCGCCAACGGCGTGGTCAACGGTGCGCTTGGCTTCAACAGCAACAACCAACCCAACGGGATCGATATCGACTGGGGCGGCGGCCCGCTCAACGCGTTCAGCGCGGCGGTGGGTTTCCCAGGTTCCACGTTACAAATCGGCCTCAACATCGCCGAGGGCAACAACGGCAACATCTGGTGCGGCGGCTGCCTCAACCAGCTGGCCAACGGCGGCCGTGACGCGGAAATCAACCACTTGGCCAACTTTTTCCTGGCCATTCCCGACACGGCGGTTTACCTGCGTATCGGCTACGAATTCGACGGCTTGTGGAACAACGGCTATGAAAACCGCGGCACCTATATCGCGGCCTACCGCCGCATCGTCGACGTCTTGCGCGCCCGCGGCGTCGACAACGTGGCTTATGTGTGGCAATCCAGCGCCTCCCCCATCGACGACAAAATCGAAGGGTTCTTCGAAAACATCGGCGATTGGTATCCCGGCGATAACTACGTGGACTGGGTCGGGCTCTCGTGGTTCCTGCTACCGGAAGAACAACCCCCGGTCGGGGGATCGGCGGCCACGCAACGGCAACTCGCGGACGACGTGCTGGCCTTCGCCCGCGCCAGAGGCAAAGCCGTGATGATCGCGGAATCCACCGCGCAGGGTCACGACCTGAGCAACCTGACCAACCGCCACATCAGTTCCGTTTGGGACGGCCCAGCAGGCGGCGGTCAACAAAACCTCAGCGCGGATGCTTTGTGGAATCAGTGGTTTGTCCCCTTCTTCGCGTATATCTACAGCAACCAAGATGTGATCAAAGCGGTCAGCTACATCAATGCCGACTGGGATGCGCAAGGTTCATGGGGTCCCCCCTACCCCGAGGGATACTGGGGCGACACCCGCGTGCAAGCCAATACAACGATCCGCCAGCGCTGGATCAATGAACTCACCAGCAACGCCGTCTGGTTAAACGGCGGCAACAGCATCAACCAGGACATCGGACTCGACTAACCGTTGTTGGGCGCGGCGGCCGCGGGGTCGCCGCCTTTTTGCTTCCACGCAAACCATTTAAAGGATGACCATGCTTGGTTCCTTGGTGGGTTTGGCCGGCGCGCCCTCTTGTTTGGGTGAATCACCCTCGGCCTCTTCCGACGGCTCATTGGGAACCAATTCGGCCTCGTAGACTTCTTTTTTGAGCAAGCCGCGTTTGTTGGCGGTGAGTAGGGCCGCCGCCCAACCAATCCACATAAAGTACATGGTATTGGTGGGATAGGCATGGTACACGGTGGCAATGGTGAAGTGCGTTCCCGCGATACCGCCGATTAGGGCCCAACAGAGTTTCCTCGGTTTCTCGTGAGTTCGCGAGGAGAAACCAACCTTGGCCATCGCGAGAATCGACCCCAAACCAAGGACGAGCATGGCAAGAACAGGGCCGACACCCCAGTTCAAACCTATGAGCAAGTAGGCGTTGTCGATGGATTTTTGGTCACCGACCTGGGGCAGGTTGAGGAAGCCGTAACCTAGCCAGGGTCGTTCTTGGATTTTTTCCACGTAGTTGAAAATCAGGTCTTTGCGGTAGATGACCGTTTCTTGGCTCTCGGATTTGGCGGTTTCGCGGGTCAGGCTCATGTACTCGCTGATTTTGAAGCTGGCCGGGATCGACATGAGTGCGGCAAAAAAGGCAGCCGCCGCAAACAATTGGATGCGGAATTTGGATTGACCCATGACGTACAGGCCCGCGGCCAGGTAACCGCCGATCATGGGACCACGGCTCATCGTCATCATCAGGCCCCACCAGCACCAAAATACGTAGGCCATGCCCTTAAACTTGCTTTTGTAGACACCGGATTGGGCGGCCCACATCGCCATCGGCCACATCATGGTGTAGGCCAAGGCGCAGATGATGGAGTGAACGAAGGGGCCCTGGATTCGGAAAAAACCCCAGCGAGGATAAACGAACACGCCGCCCATCCCCGTGTCGTAAACGGGCCAAATATCACGGATACGCATGAAGGGATTTTGGCCCATGCGGAATTCGTAAAGGCTGATCACGGCAACCAACACCAGCACGCCGACATACTGGGTCACCACTTTGTCGCCCCGCTTCCCGCGCAGGACAATCCATTTCATGGCGAGGTAAGGGCCGATTTGATAGAAGGCGTCGAGAAACACCATTTGCCGCGCGGAACTGAGACTTTCGTTGACCAATTCGCTCATGGCCACGCAAAAGCTGTAGAAATAGACAAAGAGGTCGAGCCAGTGGAAGTCGTCCAGCGCCGCTTGCATGATTTGTTTTTGGAACAGAAACGGAATGAAGGCGGCGAGGTAAAAGGTGATCGGCGGGACACCGGGTCCGTCATAGTGTAGATAGGTCGGAACCATCACCATCAGCGGGATGTAGAAGGTGCAGAAGGCCCAGGAGTAACCGCGACTTAAGATGAGAGCCGCGCTGATAAAGATGGGGAGCAGGACGGTTTTGTCCATAACCTCGCTCGACGGGGAAAATCCTGCTCAGCTTAACACAATCACCGCCGGGGTTTGGGAAGGCAAAACGGCCTTTTATAGAGAATCGGTGACGGCCCGCTTCTGCGCTTTGAGAATCCGTTATAGAATGGTTGACGTCCTTACAGCGCCATACGCCCTATTTTATGATTGTAAAACCAGTGAGTACGCTATGAATCAAACGATGATTGACGACGACAGCCATTATGCGGCCTTTGTCGAGGCCTTCATTCGCGGCCGTTTGGACTTGGATGAAGCACAGGACCGCGAGCGCTTGTTGCGCGCCGCCCACCAACAGGAGCTACGGCTTTACCGCTTTAAACGCAAGACCTTACCCCGCGTAAGCCAGGTATTGGGAACGCTCAAAGGACTCCAGCCGCGTGATTTGTTGGATATCGGCAGCGGGCGCGGCACCTTCTTGTGGCCTTTTCTTGAGACTTTTGACGGGGTTCCGGTCACCAGCGTGGAAGTCGACCCGATTCGCTTGCGCGATTTGCAGGCGGTTAGCAAGGGTGGGGTTCACCGCTTGGCGGTTTGGGACGCGGATGTCCAGGCGGACGACCTGGGCGAAAACAGTTACGATGTGACCACGGCGTTGGAGGTGATTGAACACCTGCCCAATCCAAGCGCGGCAATCCGCAACCTGGTGCGCGCAACGCGCCGTTTTGTGGTGGCCTCGGTCCCGTCGAAACCAGACGATAACCCGGAACATTTACACTTTTTCCCTGCCGACCAGTTCGAACAAATGTGGTTGGCGGCGGGGGCGGAACGGGTCGATTGCAGCTACGTTCAGGGTCACCTGATCGCGGTTATTAAAATCGCCTAATCCGTATTTCTCACAAGGCTTTCCGTTTCTCGCGACGAATCCTGGTGAGAAATGCGGGCCAACCCGGCACAGCGCTATTTGAAAAGGCGTATGCTTGGGCATGTTATTTTGGTGAAGCAACTTATTTGATTCCTTAAGCTTGACCAAGTTCGCCGCAAGACGCGCCTCATTGTTTATTTATTGAGGAACCCATGATTAAGTATCCACGCACCCGTCATTTGCACGGTTCACGCCTGCAACCGGGCGACGAAGATCTCAGCCAGGTGCCTTTGACGCATCTGGTCGGCAAGACCCTGGTATTGGAAGAGAAAATGGACGGCGCCAACGCCGGAATCAGCTTCGACAGCGACGGCAATTTGTTGTTGCAGAGTCGCGGTCATTATTTGACCGGTGGTTACCGCGAGCGCCACTTTAATCTGTTTAAAACCTGGGCCGCCGCCCATCAGCAGGCACTTTGGGAATGTTTGGGTGATCACCACGTGCTGTACGGCGAATGGTGTTACGCCAAACACACGGTGTACTACGATCAGCTACCCCATTATTTCCTTGAGTTCGACATTCTCGATAGCCGCGACGGCCGTTTCCTCGATACCCCGAGCCGCCACGCCGCCTTGGCCGGCAGCCCGGTGGTTTCGGTCCCGGTACTGACCACCCTGACGGTGGACCACCGCACGCGCATCGACGCTTTGGTGCAATGGATCGGGCCGTCGACGGCGCGGGGTGATCGGTGGCGCGACCACTTGCGCGAGGATGCGGTAAAGGCCGGGGTTGATCCCGATCAAGCCGCCCGCGAAACCGATACCTCCGAATCCATGGAAGGGCTATATATTAAAGTAGAGGAAAACGGTCGTGTGGTGGACCGGCTCAAATGGGTCCGCCACGATTTCCTGACCAGCGTGCTTGATTCAGGCAGCCATTGGTTGGATCGGCCGATAATTCCCAATCGCCTGGCCGAGGGTGTCGACCTGTTTCAATAGAGGGCAGTCCATTCTTCGGCACGAGAGGACATCAAACCAAGGCAGTCTCGCCAACCCCCTTCTTATTTATTGAGTGTGTCATGATTGATTTTTTTGAAATCTGTCCCGAGGGACCCGCGTACAAGCTAGCCTGGCAGGCGATTTCGGATCGCTTTCCCTGCATCGCGAATCTGGCCGGTTGTCCGCAAGAACCTGAGTACCACGCCGAGGGCGACGTCTGGATTCACACCCGCATGGTTTGTGAGGCCATGCTCGCCGACCCGGCTTGGCGCGCGGCGCCGCGTTTTGACCAAGTACGCATGTTTACCGCGGCGCTGACCCACGACATCGGCAAACCGGCCTGTACCCGCGAGGAAGAGGGACGCATTACCTCGCGGGGACACTCGATGCTCGGCGCCAAAATGTTGCGCACCCTACTGTGGGAACAGGGCATGCCCTTTTTTGAACGCGAGGCTTTGGTCAACCTGGTGCGTTTTCACCAGTTCCCCTTCTACCTCGCCGAACGGGAGGATGCCGAACGCACGGTCATCCACATCAGTGGTTTAACCCGCTGTGATTGGCTGCAGCAGTTGGCAACGGCCGACATCAATGGACGGATTAGCGACCATGTGGCCCGGGCACTGGACAACATCGAACTGTTCCAACTGACGGCCGAGGAATTGGGTTGCCGGGAAAAAGCCTATCCTTTTATTGATCCCGTTACGCGCTACTACTATATGCGCGGCAAATGGCACCAAACGGATTATCCGGCACCGATTCAGCATCGCGGCTGGGTGACCCTGCTCGCGGGCTTGCCAGGCTCGGGCAAGGACCATTGGATCCAACAACACGGCGAAAACCGGCCGGTGGTTTCACTGGACCGGCTGCGCCGCGCGATGGGTGTCAAACCCGATAAGCATCAGGGCCGCGTGATTCAGGCCGCCAAGGAAGAAGCCAAAACCTACCTAGGCGAGGGCCGCGATTTCATCTGGAACGCTACCAATATCACGCGGTCGATGCGCGACAAGCTTTACAACCTGTTTCATCGCTACAACTACGCGGTCCACCTGGTCTACATCGAGGCACCCAGCCCCAAAACGCTGGATCAGCAAAACCGCAACCGTGAACACGTGGTCCCTTCAGCGGTTTTGGCCAAAATGCGCAACAAACTGGAGATCCCCGACCCCGCCGAATGTCAGCGCGTTAGCTTCGTGGTTTGCGGGGATTAGAAGGGCGGGCTAGGGCCGAATCGTCATGCGGTAACGGACGATGAAGTTGTTGTCGTCAGCGTCGGTTTCCACGGTGTAGGCGTAGCCGTTGCGGAACACCATGCTCATCAAGGCGTTGTCCTTCATTTCAAAGGAACCGCGAAAGCGGCCCTCGCTGTCGAACAGGTCGCCTTTGTTTAAACGGGTGGCCGGGTCGGCGGAATGGATGACCAGCAAGGTATCGTCGTTAATCAAACGCAAGCCGGCAATAGGGAATGCGGCCTTGGGGAAACCCGCCAGCTCGGTGGCACGCCGCACCACGTTGAGGGAAATGATTTCCTGTAGGTTGGGTGGCAAGATTTGCAAAATGGACTCGCGGATCGGCAGCACCAGGGCGTCGACCTGTTCCTGACCCATGGGAATGGGTGTGTATTTGCGCCCGAAGGTAAGCTCGGGTTTCATCTCGCTGTTGAGGCGCGTGATGCTGTAGGCGTCGGCCTTGGCGGTGTAGGCGCGGCCTTTGGTGTCGAATACGGCAAAGGCATTGTAGCCTTTGCTCAAACCCTGCAAACGTTCGCCCAGAAATTCGGCCCAGTGGTTGCTGTCGTTAATCTTGGCGGGATCCAGCGAGATCGATTCCCAATGCAACAATTCCTTGCCGATCTCAAAAGCGGGTTCCTCAAAGTCACAGGAAACCAACAGGTATTTGGTGATTTCCCGACCGCGTTGGCCGTCAATACGGGTCACGGTGGTGGCCATCCAGCGTTTGTCCGGGCTAAAAATACCGTGGCGCGGGAAAACCGGCATTTGGATTTGCTTGCGCCATTGGTATTCGAAACCAGGGCTGTAGGCGGTGACCCGCGTAACCGCACCTTGGTTTTCAAAAACGTAGGCAGAGTCGTCTTCAAAAATCTGAAAATGAACCAGCGCCTGGAACTCGCCCGGCCCTTGACCGGCAGCGCCGATTTGGCGCACAAACTTGCCGTTGGGATCGAACATAATCAAACGGCTCTCGCGCTGGTCCATGATGGTGATATTGCCTTTGCTGTCGACCTGAACCACCTGGGAAGGCCCGCTCCAGAGCGCCTCGTCGACCACTTCTTCTTGGTCGATGCGCAAGGTCTCTTCGAATTGAATTTTCCAAGGTTTACCGTCGGGTTTGATCCCGTTTTCAACAGTGGGGACCGCCACCGCGATACTCAGTAATACCAACCAAACCATACTATTTCTCCTAAACCAAACTAAGAAAATTGAGGAACGTCATCCGGGGGCAAAACGCACTAATCCCATACACTTGAATGAATTCGTTCCAAGAGTGTGACCTTGAACCATGTGATCCGTTTTCTGGACACCTTTAAACGCGCAGGAATTTCGTGGATTGGTTCGCCTTTTTTTACTTCGACTAAAAATTCTCTTGGCAGCCAAGCGACAAACCAAGCCGGCCAAGCGCACGCGCTTTGTTTGGCGATTCTGGGAAGCTCCGGTTAATATGACCCACATACCGCCCAACCATCCGTTAACAAAACGGTCACCGGCGCGACACACCCATCCACCCAGCACGAGGTTTCCATGGCCACACTTGAAGAGACCGCCTTTGATTTTCGATCCGATACCGTCACCTTGCCCACCCAAGCGATGCGCGCGGCCATGGCCGAGGCCGAAATGGGCGACGATGTGTACGGTGAAGATCCCAGCGTCAATGCGCTGCAGGACCATATCGCGAGCCTGACCGGCATGGAGGCGGCGCTTTTTTTCCCAACCGGTTCCATGGCCAACTTGGCCGCGCTGATGTGCCATACCCAACCCGGTTCGATGATGTTCACCGGGTTCCTCAGCCACATCAAACGCTACGAGCTGGGTGGTTACGCGCGGATTGCCGGCCTCAGCCTTACCGACATTGACGACCAACAGGGTTTCCTCAACCTGGAACAGCTCCAAGAACGCTGGTCGCCCGACATTTATTACATGACCCAAGCGGGTATTGTGTGCGTCGAAAATACCCATAACATCGGCGGCGGTTTGGTCTATCCGGTGCAAGAACTGATTGATTTGCGCCGCTTCACCCGCGAGAAAAAAGTACCGATCCACATGGACGGTGCCCGTCTGTGGCACGCGGCGGTCGCCCAGGACCGACCGCTCACCGATTGGACCCGCCACGTGGACAGCGTCATGATGAGTGTCAGCAAGGGACTGGGCGCCCCGGTCGGAAGTGTCCTGGCCGCATCACAAGCCACGGTCGATCAAGCCCGCATCCAGCGCAAACTCCTGGGTGGCGGCATGCGCCAAGCCGGCATGTTGGCCGCCGGCGCACGTTATGCGGTCGACAATCACCTGCCACTGCTCGAACGGGACCACACCCGCTGCCGCGAGGTCTATGGGGCGATCAAAAACCTCTTCTGGCTAAAGGCCGTCGAACCACAAACCAACATTCTCATTTTTAAAACGGAAAAGCCGGAAGCGGTCGCCATGACGCAATGGCTGGCTGAACAAGGTTTGCGCTGCCTTCCTTTGGCGGCCGACAGGGTGCGGTTGGTGTTCCACCTCAACCTCAGCGACGAGGCGTGCGAGCGCGCCATCGACAAAATCAAAGAGTGGGGGCGTGACCGATGATTGCTGCATGGGACGTTACCGGCCGCGAGCCGACACTGGCATGGCTGACCGACACGGGCACCGAGGTGGAAACCTTCCCCGGTCAAAAAGCATCACAAGTTTTGTTGCCAATGCTGCAACAGTTGGAAGAATCCACCGGGCAACGGATAACCAAGGTTGGGTTCATCAGGGGGCCCGGCTCTTTTACCGGTATCCGAGCGGGTTTGGCCACGGCCCAAGGCTTGCGGCTCAGCGGTCGGGCGGAAACCTACGCGGCCACGGCCTTCGACCTGCTGGTCCCGGAATTGGACGCGGATACTACCGGCATTTTGCTGCCAGGCTCAGCGGGCTATGGGTTTACCGCCGTTTACGAGGACGGTCGTTGCGTCCAGGCGGCCGAGGCGAGGCGTTTGGAAGACGTATCCGCCGACATCCACTGGTTATGCCCCTTCGCGTTGCCAGGTTTGCCGGAGCAGGTGCGCACCAAAGTCTTGGACCGACATCCCGTCAGTTTTTTTCCAGCCCGAATCGCCGCGGCGTCGGCCGAGGCGGACCAAAACCTGGAACCCTTTTACGTGCGCCCACCCGACGTGCGCAAAGGCGTACCCCTCATCGAGCAATTGCTTAAAGGCGGTTCATAAACGCCGGTACATGATGTGGAAATCGGTGTAGGAACCATCCGGTAATTGGAAACCGTCGGGGATGGTACCTTTAATGTCAAAGCCGAGTTTCAGCCAGGCGCGGACGGCGGCCGTATTGCTCGCGAGCACGATGTTAAATTGCATGGCTTTGAACCCCAATTCGCGGGCATGGTCCAGCGAACGCCGTCCCATGATTCCACCCAACCCCTGGCCGCGACAATCGCGCCGCACCGCGTATCCCGCGTTTCCGATATGGCCGCCGGGACCGGCATGGTTGCGTCGGATCATGTACATGGCTATCACCTCGCCGTCGCGCACCAAAACGTAACCGCGGCCGTGGGCGCTCGGGCACCAAAACGCCCATAAAGCGGCATCGGAAATGGCCGCGTCAAAAGCATAAGTATCGCCTTCCGCGACCAGTTCACGTGCCATCAGGAGCACGGCCGCACGGTCGCTTTCCTGCATGGCCCGAATGGTTATCGCCGGCTCGGAAGCGTTCACCTGGTTTGTTTCATTCACGGCCTACCTCCCCATTTCTTTTGCGCCATCATGTCACGAAAACGGCGCCGGTCACCACCAACAAAAAAAGGCGCCCGAAGGCGCCAAGTGTATATCCAGGGGATGAATCCTGGATGAGGATGAAAAAAATTGAATGAATGGGGTTTTGCTTAGTACGCGCGGTTAGGATTGGTGACGTACAGGTAAGCAGGCGCAACACCGGGGTAGGTGCCGCGCAGCAAAACAACAGACAGAGGTTGGGAGCTGGTTACTTCAATCAAAGAACCGGGTTGGTTTACGAAACCGGCGTCGGTGTTGAAGAGGGCCAACATTTTGTTGAGGGTAGGGATACCGTCGGAAAGGGTTACTGCAGCCAAAACGGAACCGTCGGCGGCTTTCTGAACAGCCGTCACAACAGCAGGCGCACCGCCGGTGTTGATGAAGGCGCCACCGTCGAAAACGAGGTTGTTGTCGGCGGTGTAGAAAGAGAAGAAGGTCCAGGCTTTGCTGGTTTCGTTCAATTCAGCGTTGGCGGCGTTGGCGACGTCGGCGCTGTAAGAAGCGGTAACGGCAACTTTGTTAGAACCATCAACGAAGAAGTGAGATACGTTTTCGCCACCGAAGAAGTCGCTGTTGGAAACAACAACAGTTTGACCGGCGGGAACGTCGGCGGTACGTGCGGTCAAAGCAGAACCGTCGGCGCCGTAAGGGGTTACGTTCATGGTGTAGTCGGCGGAACCGCTGTTAGACATGTGCAGGTTGGTGTTAAAGCCGGCACCCAGCGCGGTAACGTGGCCAACCCAACGGGCTTTGGAACGGGTGTGGTTGGTCGCGGAAAGCGCGGTCCAGCCGTCGGTCCACAGAGGACCCACGGGAGAGAAAGCACCTTTGTAAGCTACGGGCGAGAAGAAGGCGTCGGCAGGTTGGGTCGCGCCGTAAGCCGCGGGACCGTTTTGGCTGGGACGCGGATCCAAGGTGCCGCTTTGACCGCGGTCGATGAAACCGAGTTGGGGGTTTTCGATGGTGTTGTTGTTGGCGGCGACGTGCTCGCGCACGAAGTCTTGAGGAACGATTTCTTCCAAGGTGTTACCGGCGCCAAACTGCCACCAGATGTTGTTGCGCAGGGCCAGATCGCCGTTTTCCAAACGCTCGCGGCTATCGGGACCTTCGATGTCCTCAACGTTCACAGCCAAACCACCGTTGGCACCGTTGTACATGGTGACGATGCTGCTCATGTAGATACCACCGGCGTTGTCGCGGAAGTAGATGGCTTCGCCGCGGTCACCTTGAGGGGTCGCGGAGATGCCGGGACCGATGTAGGTGGCGTTGACGATGTAGGGACGCGAGTAAGGTTCGGCCGTTTCTTGAACGGTACCGCCGTCGTGCTCACCAACGGCGCCGGCGTTGTCGCTGCCCAACAGAGCGAACCAGAATTGGTTCTTACCGCGCCAGCCTTCGTCGTAGTCGAAGGCGTCGTCGCCGCAGTATGCAGCAACGATGTTTTTGGTGCCGACGGTGCCGCCGAACCATTCGAAACCATCGTCGAAGTTGGCGTAAACTTCGATGAACTCGATGGTGGTACCGGAACCGACGGAACCGAAGGTCAAGCCGTTGATTTCATCACCGGCACCCAAGGTGGAACCACCGTGACGGATGGAAACGTAACGCATGGTACCGGAGTTGTCGGCATCGTTGTCGCCACCGTAAGCACCGCGTACTTCGTCAGAAGGAATCCCTTCGATTTGGCCTTCAACGCCGCGGTTGTTGGTTGCGCGACCCAAAAGGATGATACCGCCCCACAGGCCGCGGTCCTCGGGACCGAGGTCGTTAGGATCGTTGAGATCGTCCAATTCAGAGGTGAAGATGATGGGGTTTGCCGCGGTACCGTTGGCTTCAATGCGACCGCCGCGCGCAACGATCAATGCAGAGGTGTTTTCACCTTGCGTTTGCTCGGCTTTAAACACCGCGCCTGCTTCGATGGTCAAAACAGCGCCTTCTTCAACAAAAACCAAACCGGAAAGGGTGTACTCACCGGCTGCCAGAGTAACTTCTTGACCGGGACCAATCGTATCGTCGTTGATAACGGTTTGCGCCATCACGGCGAAAGGCAATACACACAACATGAACCATAGGGTTAGTTTAGTTGACACGAATCTCTCCTTTGAGGATATGGGGTAATAGTCGGCGTCAAGACATAGGAATCCCGTCGCGGTGCAACCCACGTCTTGTCATGCGTCTCCCTGATGGGAAACGACGGCCGTTTTTTAAGGGGAAAAAGCGTTACACGAAAGGCTGACCCGCGGACGACGCTGGACGTCGCCCTTAAACTGCTCCGCGGTTCCGGGCCGGTGCGCGATGCGCACCATGAACCACAAGCGATTTTCCAAAACCCTCCCGGCTCAACGAAAAGCGCCGGGGAGCCTCGAAAAACGGGCCGTACGAACACGGCCCGGTGATCGGTTTACTCAGGCTTGAAGCTCAAGCTGAGGGAGTAGGACTGCCCAGTTTGGTAACTGGACTGAATGTATTCTTGGCCTTTGAACTCTTGAACCACTTCGATTTCGTCGTCGAGCAAGTTCTTGGCGCTGAACTTCAACTTCAGCCCACGGCCCAAGGATTGCGAGAAAATGAAATCAAGCAAACCGCGCGGTTGTTCCTTGGCATCCGGGGCACCACCGATACCAACCTGGTCGAGGCGTTCGCCAAAGACGTTGTAAAACAACGAGGCGGCGGTTTCGGTGTCGATGTTGTCGTAGTTGAGGCTGAGGTTAATCAGGTAAGGCGACTGACCCTGCAGGGTACGGGTGTCGTCGGCGTCGGGGTCGCGCAAACGCAGGAACTCGAGTTCCTCGGGCGGGATATCGACGATGGATTCGATCAAGGTGATGTTGCCACCCACGCTGAAGCGATTGATCGCGTCATTGGGCGTGATGCCTTTGCGTGCTTCCAACTCAATACCGTAAACGGTGGCCTCGCCGACGTTGAGGTAGGTTACCTCGCCGAATTCAGAAGCAAAGCGCAGGTTGTAGGCACGTTCAATGGGGTTTTCAAACTCTTTGTAGAAGGCACTGGCGGCCAACAACTCGCCACCGCTGAGGAATTTCTCCCAGCGGAAATCGAAGTTGTCGATCAGGGTGCGTTCCAAGTCAGGGTTACCGGCGTAAATGCCGTCGGCGATGAAGTCAAAGCTGGAATAAGGCGCCTTCTCGCGGAAGTTGGGGCGCGCCAGCGTGCGACCGTAGGAGAAACGGAAGTTTTGGTCGGGGGTCAATTTGTAGATGACGTGGAACGAGGGCAACGCGTCGTTTTCGTCCAAACCCCCCACCGTGGTGCCGTTGGAGACTTCCATGTCGGTTGACTCATAGCGAAGCCCGGTGATGATGCGCAGCTTTTCGGTAAGGGGCAATTCGCCCATCAGGTAGTACGCGGTGATTTCTTGGTCACCGGTGTAGTCGCCGCCGCGCGGGTTATCCGAAAGCTGAATCACGTTACCGAAGATGTACCGGCCGCGTTGTTCGTCGAACCCGATGATGCCGACGTTTTCCGGTGCGAAAAACGCGTTGGGATCCCCTTCATAACGAATGCTGGAAGAGCTGAAGTACTCATAGCGCAGTTCGTTAAAGTCACGCTCTTTTTTGTCGTAAGCCAAACCGGCGGAGATTTTGGCGCGACGGCCGTTCCAGAGTTCAACCGGTTTGGTAACGTCCACGTTGAAGTTGGTGCCGTCTTCGGTCAAGCCGCGGAAGTAACGGGTGGGACGGTTGTAGATCGAAGGGGTGATGCTGTGCAACACGCGCTCTTCCCCGTTAATGGTTTGACGCGAGAAGTTTGAGGTGAAGATCCGGGTATCGGGTTCGTCCAGCTCGGTGCTGGACACGGCACCCGTCCATTTCACCAACAGTTCGCCGGCGTCGGGGAAGGCGTGCTCACCGCGCAACTGGAAAGAAGCCAGGTTGCGCTCGGTGTACTTCAGCAAACGCGATTCCAGGAAGGCGTTTTCAGAAGAGAACTGCTCGGGCCATTGACCCAGGTAGTATTCGGAGGTGCTTTCGCCACCCTGGGTGTAGACGACGGTGGTCCCGATTTCGTGGTTGCCGAACACATAGTTACCGGTCAGCAGGGCGCCCCAGTTCACTTTGTCTTTACCCTGCTCGGAATCGAATTCGGATTGGTTGACCAGGCTCTCAGCTTCGCCCGGGGTGGAGGTCAACTTCCAACGTGCTTTGGTCCAGTCATCGTAATAGGTGCGCTTACGGCCGTAGGTCAAGCTTCCGAGAAAACCCAAACGACGGTCGTTGGAAAATTCCAATTGGTTACCCAGTGAAAAAGCCAAGTTTTGGTTGAGCGGGGCTTTGCCGGCGGTGTGACCCATCACCGGTTCGAAGGCATTGGATACACGATCCAAATGTTCGGCCAGGGCTTGGTCGCTACGCGCGGCGATCGGGTTGGGAATGGAAACGTTACCGCCTTCCAATTCAGAAGGAAGTTCGCGCAAACCGTCGTCCATGCCGATCCAATCGCTCCCGCTGGTACCATAATTCAGGTAATCGTCGCTAAAGGTAGAACCGTCTTGGTAACTGGAGCCGTAGCTCAAGGAGTAAGTGAAGTTGGGCGGGTAGGCTTTGGTACCGACATCAATGATCCCCCCGGAGAAGTTGCCGGGCTTGTCGGGGGTGAAGGTTTTCAGGGTAACGACGTTGTCCAAGATGTTGGCGGGTAACAAGTCCGCCTGGAACGATTTAACGTCGGGATCGGCGGTGGGCATTTCCACGCCGTTCAATTGGGTGCTCACATAACGATCACCAAGACCGCGCACAAACACGTGTTTGCCGCCGACAATCGAGGCGCCGGTTACTTTTTTGAGGGCGTCGGCGGCGTCGCTACCACCGGAACGGCTGATTTCTTCAGCACTGATGCCGTCACTCACGTTGGCGGAGTTTTTACGCTCGTTCAATACGTGAATTGCGTTGTTTTCTTCAACTTTGTAGACGACCTTGATTTCTTCTTGCAGCGCGTTCTGACCCAGTTCGAAATTGACGGTTACGGTGCCGGAAGCAACCTCAATTTGTTCGACGGTCTGTGGGGTAAAACCCGCGAACTCGGCGGTTAAGGAGTAGGTACCGGGTGCAAGACCGGCAATTTTGTAGAAACCATTCACGTCGGCGAATACCACGCGGTCCGTACCATCAACACGAACCGAGGCTGTGGGCAGTTCGCCGCCCTGATCTTTATCAAACACGGTGCCGGAAATGACACCGGCATCCTGCGCGGACAATCCAGCCGCGGCAAGGAGCCAAATAAGTAAGGCAACTTTGGCCTTGTAGTTCATCATCTTCCATCCTCAGATATACACAGATTCCACTTGGGAAAAATTCGCACCGGCGACCGCAAGCCTAGAGATGGAATATGCAAGCTCAATGAGACCTTTGTTAGCCTTTTGTTAAGAGGCTCCAAATACAACACTTTGTGATTTTTCTGCTAATTTTCAATGAGGGAGTCGTTCAACCACATACGATTCCAAACATTCTTTTAACGGTTTTTTTACAGTACATCCTCACCCAATTAGGCTAAGTGAACCGTCTTACTCGTTTCCCACCGAAGGGCCGTTTCTTTAATGGATGGCGCTTTGGTCTCAACAGTGATCACCGTCATCCTCCCCCCGGCACGGCGAAGCACGGGTAACGCATGCCGACACCGTCGCCCAACAGTGGTCCCATCCCGTTTCGCTTTTTAACGAAATGAAGGGAACCACTTTACATCATCCCAACCGCTTCCGTCCTCAATCGCATCGCGTGAAAACAGAATCACCGCCCTGAATGGTGCCATTCAATCTTTATCCCCCCAGCCAAGGCACAGGATAAGGTCACCGGCCCAGCAGGCACTGAACCAAAACAGCCGTGATTCCATGAATGCAGAAATAGCGCACCCAAGAGCCTCGGCATTTATTTATCGTGCGCGAAACCGCGAAAAAGAAGCGGTTTGGTCAACCGCACGGCTCAGACTTCCATCGGCGCTAAAAAGGGCAGTTCGGCCTCGCGGGGTTTGGTTTTGAGGTTTTGGAAATCAAAACGCTCCGGGTCGGCAAGATGTGAGGGTTTCACACTTTGAAGGCTGGCGAAAATGACGTCAAGGCGGCCCGGTGATTCCTGCTCCCATGCCTGCAGCATCCGTTTCACCTGTTTGCGCTTGAGGTTCTCCTGGCTGCCGCACAAATCGCAGGGGATGATGGGAAAGGCGCGGTGTTCGGCCCACTTGGCCAAATCTTTTTCGGGCGCATAAGCCAGCGGCCGGATGAGAATGTGACCGCCGTTGTCGCTGAGTAATTTGGGCGGCATCGCTTTGAGTTGACCGTTGTAGAACATGTTGAGGAACAGGGTTTCCATCAAGTCGTCGCGGTGGTGGCCCAGGGCAAGTTTGGTGGCGCCGATTTCGTCGGCCACGCGGTAGAGAATGCCGCGCCGCAAACGGGAACACAACGAGCAGGTGGTTTTGCCCTCGGGGATCACCCGCTTGACGATGCTGTAGGTATCCTCGGTGACGATTTTGTGGGCCACGCCGAGGGCGTCCAGGTATTCGGGCAAAATGTGTTTGGGAAAACCCGGCTGGCCTTGGTCCAGGTTCACCGCGGTGATGGTGAATTGGATCGGCGCCTTGCGCTGCAGTTCGAGCAAGAGGTCGAGCATGCCGTAGGAATCCTTGCCCCCGGAAACACAGACCATCACGTGGTCGCCGTCCTCAATCATATTGAAGTCTTGAATGGCTTTGCCAACATGGCGCAACAGACGCTTTTTGAGTTTTTTGGCTTCGGCTTCCGTCAGGGAGGTCATACAAAGGTTCCTTACTCGGTACTCGCCCGCGTGTCGCGGCCAAGGTCCCTTGCGATGAATCTTGGTGCGCGAAGCGGGCCGGGAAAACGGTCATTTCGTCTTCGCGACCCTCCATCATAATAAAAAGCAGCGGATGGTTGCAACGGAAGCGGGCACGAAACACCGATTCCCGGCGGATGCCGGCCCGTGCAAGGGTTCGCTCGGCCGGCTTGGGAATGGCGATGGATTTCAGCCGTCTCGGAGGCGGGTTTTTGTCGTGAGTTGATCTCGATCAAATCGCAAGCTTTTGAAAATCCGCGCCTTTCCTTTTTGAGGATCAGGTTATATGATGGAGGACAACTTTAAGTTTCCCATCCCACAAACTACATGAAAGCAATGAGTGAGGTAGGCATGGCTGATGATCAACTCACGGGACTGATCCAACAAGTACAGAGAAGCGTTCAGGAAAAATTGGCACAGGTGGGCCAAGAACTCACCAATGAGCTCCAGCAATTTCACAACGTGCCCACCGGCGGCGGCGGTGGCGACACCGACAGCCAAACCCTGCTGGACCACGTCCATGCCTTCGCCGATTCGTACAGCCAAGTCGATGTGCTGAACAACCTTGTGGACGCCGCGGGCAAGTTTCTGCCACGCGTGATTTTGTTGATCCGCAAAGGCAACAACGTACACGGCTGGGCCGGCCGCGGTTTTGACGGTGATTTCATGGCATCGCGTATGAAGCGGGTGAAGTGGCAGATCGACCACTACCCCGAGCTGACCCGCGTGATTAACCAGTCCAAAACCCTCATTGCCAATTTTAGCGATTTGTCCGATCTGTCCGAGGAGATCAGTTCCTTCGACGGCTTTACCCCGCTCAAATCGTGTTTCTTCCCGCTGCGGGTCAAAGAAAAGGTCGCCGCGGTCTTGTACGGCGATTCCGGCTCGGACGCCAACCTTCAGGGCCACCAGGTAACCGAGGTTTTAACCTACCTGGCCGGTCAGGAGCTCACCCTGATCACCAGCAAAATTAAGCAACCCCGTGAGGGCGGTGCACCTGCCCGCGCCGCGGCACCCGCGCCCGCGCCACCCAAACCGGCACCGGCTCCGCCCAAACCGGCACCGGCCGCCGCACCCACCCCGCCACCGCAGCCCGTCGCCGCGCCCACGCCCCCGCCACAACCCGCGGCACCCGCACCGGCACCGGCAGCCGCCGCACCGGCCGAGGATCCCAGCATCAAAAAGGCCAAACGCGTGGCGCGTGTTTTGGTTTCCGATCTCAAGCTCTACAACGAGGAAGCGGTCAGCGCCGCACAGCGCTCCGGCGACCTCTACAGCCGCTTGAAGGACGATATCGACCGCAGCTTCAAACACTATCAAGAACGGGTTTCCAACCTGTTGACGCCCAACTCACCCAACTACTTCAAAGAAGAGTTGATTCGTCAGTTGGGCAACGGCGACGCCGGCAGCCTGGGCCCCCTGCCCTTCTAAGGCCGCCCCGAACCAATCACCAAACCCGCCTCGCGCCTCGGCGTGAGGCGGGTTTTTTCGCTTTTACGCGCGGAAGGACCGAACACGGTGGCTCACTCACCCCCCACCCTTCGCCACGGCTTACAATGTTGGGGGCTCTGGCCCGCAACGGTGATGGTGTTGGCGCGAATGGAAACCGCGGCACTCATCGGGGACGAGCGCCTGGACCCCGCCGCGGTGTTGGCCTTCACCGGGACTCTGGCCCTTTACGGCTTGGATCGTTTCCTCGAACGCCGCCACCAACGGGTCACCGCACCACGCCACCACGCGCCGGCCCGGCTTAACGCGGCAATGATGGTGCTGATCGGCGCGGGCGGCTTGGCTGTTGCACCGCGGATTCACGTCAATGATGTGATCTGGGTCGGTTGGCTGGTTCTGGGTGGGTTGTTGTATTGCGCGGTGACACTCGGACGGTTCCGGTTGTTTCCCGGGGGAAAAGAAGGGCTCGGTGCCTTGTGTTTCGCCGCGGTCGCGTTGCTGAATCACCCCGGTTCGACGCTCTGGATGTGGCCACCGTTCCTGCTAATGGGTTTTGGCAATTTCGCCTGGGCAAGCCATGGTGATTTCGCCCGTGACCGCGCCAATCAGCTTACCTCGGGCGGGGACATGCCGCCGCGGTGGCTTATTCCCGCCGCGCGATTCACTTCGGTTGCGGCGGCGCTGGGTTTTTGGGTTGGCAACGGTCCGTGGCAACTATTTAGCTGGGTCGCCTTGGCCCAGGCGATCCGGCCAAGGGACGCGCGCTGGAACATCGATTGGTGTTTTGTCCCCTTGTTACCGACCCTGTTCCGTTAGGCGGTAACGCCGGATCAATGGTGGCCCCACCCGATCAGGTACGTCCCACAACGGCCTCTGACTTGCGGCGCCCTTCGGATGGGGCCTGATTGGGTGTGAGCCGGCCTCGGCTGAGGGCTGCTCCGGCGTGAACCCCCTTCGGCGGGACCTGATCCGGCGTGAACCCCCTTCGGGTGGGACCTGATCCGGCGTGACCCCGCTTCGGGTGGGACCTGATTGGGTGTGAGCCGGCCTCGGGTGGGACCTGATCCGGCGTGACCCCGCTTCGGGTGGGACCTGATCCGGCGTGCCCCGGAGCGGGCCGCGCCACCGTATCCATGGACCATGCTTTGAATAAACGCCGGGCAAAGCCCGGCCACACTGAACGCACCCTAGCAGGGTGCCATAATTTAGCCCAGGGTACGACCATTGAAAATGGTCGCACCCTGGGTCTATGGCGTTCACGAACGGGAAGGCCCTGACGGGGCCGACACCCGAAACGTCACGAATTACCAACCCCACGGGGACCATCCCAACAGGGCGGATGCACCGAGGGGCAAGGAATGACCAGGGTTAAAAATGGTCGTTCTGGTGCCGGCGCCTTTGGCGGCCTACACGACGGGAACTCCCGGGGCCCCTGGGTAAACGGTTGTTCCACAACCGTTTACCCAGGGCTGAAATCCGTAAGGCCTTCAGCCTAACCAGGGGTAATTCGCCTTCGGCTCACGTTTAAAATGAGTGGTGGTCCCCGCTTCGCGGTGTGCCAACCCCGGCGGGGTTGGCCGGATCATCGCTTATCCTTGCCCCGCGACCCTTCT
>NZ_JAFREP010000025.1 GCF_017377855.1 Acanthopleuribacter pedis | reverse complement strand
TGAGAATAAATTTCGGTGGGCTTATCAATCAAGCCCGCCAGAGCATGTCTCATGCCGCAATTTTACCATAAATACTTAGTTACAAACAGGTTAATCTGTAATTTTCTCTCTTAACTTAACGGCATTGCGAGTACGGTTCAGTGCCTGGCCTTCCAAATTATAAAGGTGACCAAAGTAAAGGTCATCATGATCACCAGTGGCTTTCATTATCTCAATCATTTTGAGGGTCTTATGGTTTTCGTAATTCTCAAACAGTGTGTATACCAAGCCAAAATAACACATCTTATCGCCGGTATTTTGATGGCATTGGAGGAAAAATTCCTGCGCCTTTGCAATTCCCTCTGTGTCGAGTATTTTTAATCCATGGTTGTATGCGTCAATTTTTTCGGTAGCATTTTGCGCCAGAAAGAAAGGACAGAGGAGAATAACCCAAATAAATCTCATCCCAACACCTTGTCTTAAGCAGCCACAAGAATAGGACTTTTCTTGGTACCCTCGGCTGCTTCCAATTGATTTAAGGACATGTGATTTTAGCACTTTCGTCTTTTCATGGTGCGCTTTTTTTTCTCCCTCTTACAGAAGCTAGTCTTGACATTTCAAACTTCTGGATAGATTGAGCTTACCCAAGCATCGTGCTGCCAACTTTACACAGAGAGTCATTGAGTTTTTAATCTATCTCGTGGCGCGACATGAGCCTTTATCGCTCGCGGTGGTTTTTTCGGGCAACAACCTAAACCCCTTCGACCTATCGCAGACCGCCACGCGGGAAGCTGGTGTTTCCCTGGCCGGCGCCGGCCATATCGGTTGGCCCGAACCTGACCCAGGCACGAGAATTCTCCGGTCTTCAACCATTGCCGGACTCAGTCTGATGAGACAGGGCGGGCCGGCCTCTTTTTAATTTTTTTATAAGGTGCAGAATGGTTTTCGCATGGTTTCACAAAAAAGCAAAGAAGGACGAGGCTCTAAAAATTCGCTGGTACGTTTGCGAAAAAAGAGGCACCAACCGGGAAACAATCGAAGATGCCCATCTGGTTTCGCGGACTGATGCGGCTAATGGGGTATTTTATGCCGCGGTCGCCGACGGCATGGGTGGTCATCATGGAGGCGCGTTTGCTTCACGAAACGCAATCCGCATCCTTGAGGACACACTTTCCCAAGCGATATACCGAGGTGATTGGGTATGGCCTTCGCGGTGGGGTGACGGTTTTAAAGAAAATCCTTTGCTGGAGAACATCTTAAAGAAGGCCATTTACACAACTGATGTAAAAATCACAGAGCTATCAAAAAACACTAAAGGTATGGCCGACATGGGTAGCACTTTGACCGCGGTTGGGCTTGCTCAATCCTCGTTGTATTTTATCCACGCGGGAGATACCCGACTGTACCATTTAAAAGATGATGCGTTTTCTCAGTTAACCATCGACCACGCCTTTAACCTAAGAAGCGCGATAAGAGCGAGGGATTTTGGCTAAAGATCTGGAGCGAAATGGTTTGGGAAATGCGGAAGCGCACCCATTGGGTGCGGTGAGCATTTTCACAGACCGTTGCAGCCCAGAGGTTTAGCTAAAATCACCGCGAGTTATCGCGCTTCTTAGGTTTAACCCTGCTGAGACAACGATCATCTTTCCGCCTGACGTCAACTCACAGAAGTACACCGGAGCATTAATCCAGTATTTAGGAATCAAAAAGAACCGCCTTTCTCCCCAGAGTGGCGTGGCTTCACTCTCACGTGGAGATATCTTTCTCCTTTGCTCCGACGGGCTTCACGGCGCTTTGACGCAAAATCAAATCCAAAAGATTCTACGAAAGAACACCCAAAGATCGGTAGAAGATGCAGCAAAAAACCTTGTTCAAGCAGCTCTTTTGGCGAGATCAACGGATGACATCACCGCCATGGTCTTTGAAGTTTATCAATAAGCCCATTAACCATAGGTGTCCTAAACGCCAACCTCAGCGCAGCCACCGGGGCATCCCTGCGCCAAAATCCGCCTTTACGGAAATTCATTCCCACTCCAGAAAAACCGTAAAATTAATCAACAGAAAAACTTATAAATTCTGCTACAATCCGTAATTCGCAACCTTTCACCTTAAACTTCATCGCCTTGCCTTAACCCTCCACCCCAACTGTGTGTTTTGCACACTATAAAACGTATCAGGAGAATTCTCTCATGAAAAAATTCGCATTAATCATGTTTTCCTTGGTCGCCTTGGCCCCTGTTGCAAATGCAAAAGATTGCTTAGCAGTTTACAACGAATGCTCACGCATGGGCGGCAATCGTATTTGCATTATGCTCTACGTTGCTTGCATCAATCCCTAGTACAAAACCTTTTGGAGTGTGTAATGAAATTCAAAAAGATGATCATTGGATTAATTCTTGCTTCAGTTGTTGCGGTCGCAGGTCTTCAAGCTGATTGCATCGACGTCATCCAACTCTTAAGAGATAATGGTGCTTCTGATGAAGTCATCATTCATTTTCTGAAGATTTGCCTGGGAAAATGACTGTAATCTCAAACTAATCAACCACCCAATATTTATTGGCGCAAGGCAGAGGTGCATTTTTGCACCTCTGCCTTCTTACGGAGAATGGACATGATTGCTTTACTCTTCCTTATGTTAATGACCCCTTCCTCTATTCCAGTGCCTCAAAAGGTGTTCAACCTTGATTCTGAAATGTCTTGGCATCGGCCGCTAGACGTTGCCATAACCGAAGGTCGATTTTTCACCCTAGACAAGGATGATTCCTCCCTGCGATCTTTCAGTGAGTCTGGAAGTTTTTTGAAAAAATTTAGCGGAAGGGGACAAGCCCCCGGTGAATCCCAAGGAGCATCTGAAATAGCTGTATTTGATGATCATCTTTGGGTGTGCGATTCTGTTGCCTCATCGCTGCTCATTTTTACCCTAGAAGGCATATACCTCAAAGCAATACGCTTAAATTCCTCTCCAAGCAATCTGTATCAATATCATAACCTAATCGTCGCGGCCCCTATCGCGCTAGATGGGTTATTTTGGATTTTAGACCCTAAAACAATGAGCACACAACACAGTTTTGGCATCAAAGACACCAACTTTATTCAAGTGCCAAACAAAAAACTCGAGACGCTTTGGCTAGCTTCTCTGAGCACAAACCACCAAGACGGAATAATGATAGGAATGACTTGGCTTGGTGACATTATTTCGTTAGATATTCCTTTCCAACATGGTAAATTCACTAGTAACTTAGCACAAGTCTCGGATGTCTGGGATAGCAAAGATCACATCTTTTCGATTCAGAAAGCAGGCATGCCGGCAGCGCTTTCTATTAACAATATGTTCACTGGACCTGATCAATTAGTGTGGATGTCCGTTTTAGGCGCGCAGGAGGATCAATACCCGTCTTATATCCTTCGGTATGATCCAAAAAATCACAGCGTGGTCACCAAAATTAATATGGGTGACCCAATAAGAAAAATGCGCTTCTTCCCAAAGAAAAACGCAATAACCCTTATAAGGTCAAATGATCAAATTGAGCTTTACAACCCCGAAGATTTCTCTCAATAAAAGAAAAGGACCACTTACGGGCGAAAGTCTTGTGTAAAAGACTGGGAACGCTGCACTCTAACGCGTAGCGCTCCCCGTAAGTTGTTTGCCGCGAGGGTTGCTAGGGTTTGCGGCGGATTTCGTAGGTTTGGTGGATGCGCTGGTTGCGGCGGAAATCCTCCGGGATGGTGCTGTTGCTGGTGTCCTCGACGGCATACCCTTTTTTGTCCAACGCCTCGCGGTCTATTTTGAAGTTGCGCAGGTTGGTTGAGAAAATTAACAAGCCGTCCGGCGCCATTTGCAACCCCGCCCGCTCAATCAGGAAGACGTGGTCGCGCTGGACGTCCAGCGTGGAGGTCATGCGTTTGCTGTTGCTGAAGCTGGGCGGATCCAAAAAGATCAAATCAAAGGGGCCGTGTTTGCCCTTGAGCCATTGAATACAATCCGTTTGCTCGAACCGGTGCTGGCGCGCGTACAGCTTGTTCAGTTCCAAGTTGCGTTGCGCCCAATCCAGATAGGTTTTGGACATGTCGATGGTCAGCGACGAAGCGGCGCCCCCCGCCGCGGCATAAACGGTGGCGCTTCCGGTGTAGGCAAACAGGTTGAGAAAGCGTTTGCCCTCGGCCAGCTTGCGGATGCGGTCACGCAACGGACGATGGTCTAAAAATAACCCGGTATCCAGGTAATCCTGTAAATTAACCAAAAACTTGAGATCGCGTTCGTGAACCTCGAGGAAGCGACCCGAGGTGTCGATTTTGTCGTACTGATCCTTGCCGCGCTTGCGCTCGCGGGTTTTGAGTACCACCTTGTCCCGTTGGATGCCCAACACTTCCGGCGCCACCAACAAGATGTCCATCAAACGCCGCTCGGCCTTGGCCTTGGCCACGCTGCTCGGCGCGCGGTATTCCTGAATCAGCAAATGCTCACCGTACACATCAAGGGCGGCGTTGTACTCGGGTAAATCGGCATCGTAGACCCGGTAACAGGCGACGGGCCGGCCCGGCGAACCACTGCGACGCGCCCATTTACGCAGGTGTTTGACGTTTTTCTTCAGGCGGTTACGAAACATGGCCGCGCTTTCGGCAATCGGTAACATGCGCCCGCTGGAAAGGGTCAGCAGCTCGGCGCGACGACCGCTCTCATCCCCGCCAAGCTGATCGAAAAACAAAAATTCACAAGCAATCGGGCCGTTGTGCATTTTGTTCACCCGCTTGGCGCGTAACCCGGTTTGTTTGCCCAAACCGGTATCGGCGGTAAGTAAACCGGCCTGCCATCCGGGGAACTGCAGTTTGAGTTGGTGGCCGAGCATGGTGTACAGCAACACCAACTCCGGCAACTCGCTCAAACGCTCCCCGTAGGGCGGATTACACATCACCAAACCTGGCTCACATTCGCTGAAGGGGACGTCGCGGGTATCGGGCCACTCGGCAAGCGCGCGGCGCTCCAGGCGCACGTGGTCCAACAGGCCGGCACGTTGCAGGTTGGTTTTGGCGGCGTCCAGCGCGGAAGTCGAACGGTCAAAGCCAAACACCGGCGGCAAACCGCGCGCGAGGCCCGCTTCCTTCCTGCGCTTGGCCTCATCGACGACCTCTTGCCAAACGCCCCGTGGAAAACCCAACCAAGAAGTGGGCATTTCGGTGAAACGACCGAGGCCGGGCGCAATGTCGGCCGCCATCATCAAACCCTCGATCAACAGGGTCCCGGAGCCACACATGGGATCGACCAAGGCGCCCCCCGCCGCGGCGATCGTGGGCCAACCGGCACGGATCAGCATGGCGGCGGCAAGGTGTTCTTTCAGGGGCGCGAGGCCGCCGTCGACGCGGTAACCGCGACGGTGCAGGCTTCCGCCCAAATCGATGCTGACGACGGCGCGGTCATTTTTAATGGCACAGTGAATGCGAATGTCGGGAAAATCGCGGTCCACGCTGGGCCGCCCGCCGGTTCTGTGGCGAAAACAATCACAGACGGCATCCTTGATGCGTTGCGCGGCGAACTGGGCGTGGGTAATGCGGGAACGGCCCAAATTGACCTCGACCATAAATGCATGGTCGACCTGCATGTGGTCCGGCCAGGGGATGGTGAGCACACCTTCATAAAGCCGGTTGGGATCGCTCGCCTCAAATTCGGCAAGGGGAAACAACAAACGGCCGCAGAGTCGGGATTCCATGAGCACCCGGGCGGCTTGGCGCGGGGTCGCGTGGAAGGCGACACGGGATTTGATCGGTTTCGGCTGGTCAATACCCAACCCGCGCAGTTCGTCGGCCAGCCAGTCTTCCATGCCCATGGGCACGACGGCGAGATAAGGATGCATGTTGTCTCCAGAAAAATTAATTGGGCGCGGCCGGAACCGGCGGGCGCTCGCGGTATTTTTGAACCAATGCTTGGTAGGTACCGTCTTGTTTCATGGTGTCGAGAATCTGCTGCAAACGGCGGATCAATTCCGGCGAGGTATCACGGTGAAAAGTAAGGTACATCTCGTTGCGGTTTAACATCCATACATCGCGCAAGCTGCTGATATCCAAATTGTCGAGGGTGGCCCGGAAACGAAGCTCCCACGCACTCCCGGTCCCGAGCTGAATGCGGCCCAGTACCAACTTGCGGTAAATGGTCAAACTGTCGCGATGTGCCTCCAAGTTTTCGAAACCCAAGCCTTTGAGGTAGGATTCGGTTGAACCGCCGGCCAAAACGCCGATGGAACGGGCGTCCCGCAAGGCATCGAGTTCGTCAAAGGGACCCAGCGATGGATCCACGGTGTAAACCATGGTTTCGTCGGCAAACAGCGGGCCGACCCATTGGAAGTCCCGCTCGCGTTGAGGGCGGCGGGTCACACTAAACAAGGCGTGACCCGGCTCGGTTTTGGTTTGGTGGTAGGCCCGTTTCCAGGTCTCAATGCGAATGCGATGGGGGATATCGGCTCGTTTGAGCAACTCGGTCACCATCTCGGTGGCGATACCCACAACCTTGCCGTCGATTTGGTAACAAAACGGGGGGAAATCCTCGGCATAAACCTGAATGAAATCGGCGTCGGTTGCCGGAATCGCGGTGGTTGGCTCGGTTGATTGGGAAAAGGCACCCAACCCAAAACCGAAGAGCAACCAACTGAACCACAAGGTCCGCGGGGCGGGCCCAGCGAAAACAGGGTTTAACTTGAAGGTGAAGGTGTCCCCGACCATTGTTTCGCCAGCGCGTATCCTTTCTCGACGTTTTGTTGGTAATCGGCCCGGAGCGCACGCACGTCGAGCTGTTCCAAGGTACCACCGGCCTCAAGATGTTGCAAGAGGACGGTGCCGACGGCGTAGGTCACGGCCCCGGCGGCCAAGGGCATGGCGGCCCCGGCGGCGAACCAGCGCCATCCCGGAACCACCTTGCTAAACGAGTACGCGGACAAAGAAGACAACCCATAACTTCCCAGCCCGGCAAGGAGCGCGGCGAGGATGGTACGGACGGGACGGCGGCGCGGTTTGACGTCGTAGAGATCGGCCAACTTTTCCACCATTTCCACCTGCGACCCACTCACCACCAACACATCGAAAATCGGCACGGGCACCATCGCCAAAGTCATGGTTCCCAGGACATGGTTTTTCACGATATTGCGCGCCTTGAGCTCACGATGGATGCGATATTGCGACGAGATGGCCGTACCACCCCGGCGAAGGCTTCCAGTGGCCTTCTCATCGGCAGCGGTCGCGTCGCTTTTGGCGGCAACAGGTTCCTCGGCCTTCGCATCAGAATCGGCCGCGTCGCTTTTGGCGGCAACAGGTTCCTCGGCCTTCGCATCAGAATCGGCCGCGTCGCTTTTGGCGGCAACAGGTTCGTCGGCCTTGGAGGCCTCAGCCGAGTCCGCTTTCGACTTGGCCGGTTCATCGATTGGTTCCGTCGCTTCAGGCAAAGTCTCGTACAAGCGACGCCGTTTGCGTTTCACCCGGGGGGCACCGGCCTGGTCGTTATTTCCTGAATCAGGGTTGGTCGAATCGCTCATGGTTACCTCGGCAAGGGTTGCATTCAAACAAGAGGCGGAGGAACAGACACTTAAGCAAAAGGCGCATCAAGCTGAAACAGGTACCGCACGATACGGTCGTAATCCTGGCGCGCGGGGTTTTTGCGCTGTGAGTGGAACAAGGTTTCCCCTCGCGCCAGCACCTTGGAAAATTCGGTACTCACACGGACGGGAACCGGAATGGCGAATTCAGCATAAGCCCCTTCCATGCGGGCCAAGGTTTCGGCGGCCAATTTTTCCCGTTTGTCGTAGCGCGCAAACAAAACGCGACGGGTGGGTATGGGCAAACTGTAGGTATCACAGATGGCCTCAATTTCCTCCAGGGTCAGCGCCAAACCTTTGTGGGAAAAAGGATCGCTGCCGATGGGAATCACCACGTCGTCGGCGGCGCAAATCGAACTGATCACGGCAGTCCCCAGGGAAGGCGGGCAATCGATAAACACGACATCGAAACCGAGCCGCTTGAGTTCGGCACAAACCTCGGCCACGGCTTTTTTCTGATGACGCGGATTGGCAAGGCTCGAATCCAAAAGGCCGTTCTCAAGGGAGGAGGGCAACAGGTAAAGATGGCTGTCGATGCGCTTGAGGGCGGGCCCCAGCATTTCAGCCGGTTTCTGCCAAACATCGTAAAAAATCGGCGTGTCGTCCTCGGGCAAGGCGTCGAACGCCAGCGAGGCCGAGGCCTGGGAATCGAGGTCCAACACGACACAACGGAACCCGTACTGGGCGGCACGCACGGCACAGGTCACCACACTGGTGGTTTTACCAACCCCACCTTTGAGGTTGATGTGGGCAAAAACGCGAAAGGGAAAATCCACGCCGTTTACGGCCAAATAGGCGCGTACGGCCTCGGCATCCACCAGGTAACCAAACCCGGAACGCTCGTGGAGGGCCTCGGCGGGCAATGCGGCCCGGACCTTGGCGGGCGCGTGACGGGTTAACGCGGTTAGGTCGCGAAGCGGCAAGCGGAAGGCATCACTGGTTTGGCGAAAGGCCTCGGCATCAAAGGTCACGGCTTGTGACTCCCTAGCATCGACGTGTGAATAGGTGCAATTGCGTGCAGTCTAACAGCTTCACGGGCCTGGGAGCAAAAAATTTAGGGTCCCCCAAGGGGAATCACGGTTATCTTTTAGCGGCGCCACCAAGCGCCCTCGCGCTGGAACGCCTCGGCCAAACGCCGAAAGCCCTCTGCCATGGAAACGGCGGGCTCGTAACCGAGATCGCGTTTGGCGGCCTCGATGTTAAACCAGTGGGCGGTGCCCAATTGTGCGGCGACAAAGCGGGTCATCGGCGGCTCGTTGCGCATCCGCAGCAAACCCGCGCCGGTTTCCATAACGGTCCCAACCACATAAGCCAAACGCGGGGAAACCCGCTTCTCAACGGGGGTTTTGCCGGCGGCCTTGAGAATACCGTTGAGGATGGCGGCCATCGGCAAGGGCTCACCATTGGTAATAAAGTAGGTTTTACCGCTTATGGCCGCACCGGGCGCCAACCGTTCGGCGGCGGCAAGGTGGGCGTCAACACAGTTATCAATGTAAAGGGTGTCGACCAATTTGGTGTCATCACCCACCAAACGCAGACGGCCGGCCTCGGCCCGCTCAACCACGCGCGGCACGAGATGCTGGTCGCCGGGTCCCCAAATCAAATGAGGTCGCAAGGAAACGGTCGCCAAACGGTCGTCGGCAAATTCAACCACCATTTGCTCGGCCTTGGCTTTGGTGGCGGGGTAATGGGCCAAAAAGCTTTTGGGATAAGGCGCGCTTTCGTCGACGCCTTCCTGATCGCGACCATCAAAGGTGACACTGGGCGAACTGGTGTACACCAAACGCTGGATGCCGGCTTTGTGGCACGCATTGAGCACGTTTAACGTGCCTTCCACATTGGCTTGGTGGTAGCTGTCGTAACTGCCCCAGACCCCGGCTTTGGCGGCCACATGAAACACCAAATCACAGCCGGCGGCGGCCTGATTCAAGGTGTTGCGATCCACGGCTAAATCGCCGCGAAACTGCTGAACGCCCAGTTGGTCGAGTTCGGGGTAAAAAGATCGTTGAAAACTGCGGACAGCGACGCCCCGTTCACGCAACCGCCTGACCAGGTGGATGCCGAGAAATCCGCCGCCACCGGTCACCAGTACGTGTTTCACGGGCACCCTTCCGGTCGGCAAAATTGGCAGCCGCGCGTGCCGAGGCAAAACCCAGGGCGACAAACAGCTACCGGAAAAAACACCATCCTACACCGCTGCAGCCCGGCTCACAAGGTGGGATCCAGGGGCGCCCGGTGAGACCGAGCGCCCCTTAGACACGGTTTAGTTGGTTTTACCGGCGGATTCGGCCTCGGGCAGCAGCACGGCTTCCAAATAGTTCGCATCACCGTAATAGCGCGCCGCGGCGCCTTGAACTTTTGCGATGGTCAGACCCTTGAGGCGGTCCTCGAAACCCAAAATCCGCTCAAACGGCAAACCCCAGCGCACATAGGAACCAATCACACCGCGCCAGTAGCTGTTTTCCTTGAGGTCGACCTCGTGTTCGCGATGCAACGCCTCGGTCACTTTCTGGAGGTAAGGTTCCTCAAAACCGTCCTTAATCAAGCGCTGAATCTCATCATTGGCGGCTTTCACCAGTTCGTCCACTTTCTCGGGATTACAGGAAAAGGAAATGCGGTTGCTAAAACTGCCGATGGGCAAACGCGACTGTGAGCCGCCGACGCCGACGTTGTAAACGCCGCCCATGTCCTCACGCATAATTTCCCGCAAGCGGATGGTCAATACCCGGTTCAATACCATGAGCGGCAACACCTGATTCTGCTCGAATTCCGCTTCACCGTGGTACAGCAAGCTGACAATCGCCTTGGGTTCACTCCCCTTGCGAACCACGACCTCCTTGCGTCCTTTGACGCGACGGTCCTTGGTATCGCGCCAGTTCTTCTCGGCGTCGGTCCCCGGCAGACTCGCCAGATAGGTCTCCACCAGGGGTTTCATCGCGGCAAGGTCGAAATTCCCCACAAACACGTAGTTGGTGCCGCCTACATCGCTGAACAACCGCTGGTAGGTGTCGCGCGAGGTTTCCAGCGACATGTGCTCCAAGCGCGCCGCGGTCCAGGGCTGCCGGCGCGGATGGTCTTGGTACAACACCTTTTGCCGTTCGTCGCCCCATACGGTTTCGGGCCGGGAGGAACGGTTTTTGATAATCGCTTGGTAGCGGTTTTTTACCGAAAGGAAGGCCTTTTGGTCGAAACGCGGCGCGGTGTAATAAAGGTGCGCCAACTGAAACATTGTTTCCAAATCCTCGGGTGTACAAGCACCGTTGAGACCCTGAGAGAAGCTGCCGATGTACGGTCCCACCCGCACCAATTTGTCGGCGGTTTTCTTGCGCAGTTGGATGGCGTCAAAGGCGCCCAGTCCGCTCTGACCCATGATGGCGGTGGTGGTACCCACGGCGATCAAATCGTCGGCGTCAACCAGGGAAGAGCCCCCCTTTTGGGAAGAACTAAAGAGAATTTCATCGTTTTTGAAATCGGTGGGCTTAAGGTACACGGTCGCCCCGTTGCTCAATTCCCACTTGGTCACACCAACCGATTCAAACTGGTGTTCCGCGGTGACCTTACCCGGCTTGGGTACCTTGGCGATCAGCGGTTCCTCGGAAGCATTGTCGGCGTAAGGCGCCACATCGGCGGCGGCAATTTCCTTAATCATGCCCAAAACCGCGTCCTTGGTCGGCAGCTTCAGACCTTCTTTTTCAGGCGCGGCCAGCAGGATGACGCGGTTTTCCTCCGTGATCCAGTTCTCGGTGGCTTTGTTGACCTCATCCAACTGAATGGTGGGCAAGATCGCTTTGCCCAGTTCCAAACTCTGGCCCGCGCTAATCGCCATTTCGCCTTCGAGGAAATGGTTGACGTATTCGCCGATAAAATCGCGGTGCTCGGTTTTGTCGCGTTCCTTGTAGGCCGATTCCAGTGAACGCAGGTATTCGGCGCGTTTGCGGTCCAGTTCACTTTGGGTAAAGCCGTGGCGCTTAACGCGCGCGGCCTCGGTGAGCAATGCCCGCAAACCGGTTTCAAAACCGGTTTCTTGGACCACGGCGAATTGGCGGAAGGCCGCGGCGGTTCGCGCATAGGAACCACTGGACGCGCTCCCGAATAAAAAGGGCGGGTTGGCCTGTTGCAGCAGTTCGGCCAAGCGGTCGTTCAACATCGCTTGGTAAAGCCCTTCCAGCAGGCCGCGGCGCATGTCGGCCAAGGTTTTGGTCTCCTCGCCGGCACGCTTGTACTCAATGCGCAGGGTGGCGTTGGTCAGCTCGGGATCGGTCACCGCCTGGAACAAGGTTTCCTTGTGGGGCGGTACATCGTACATCACCCGCTCCGGCGCATTTTTGGGATTTTTGAGGTGGCCAAAGTGCTTTTTGATTTTGGCTTCCACCATCTTGGGATCGAAATCGCCAACGGCCACCACCGCCATCAGGTCGGGCCGGTACCAATCGCGGTAAAACTTGGCCAGTTGCTCGGCAGGCGCATTTTCAATGACCTCTACCTTCCCGATGGGCAGGCGTTCGGCGTACCGTGAATCTTTGTAAAGCAGGGGCAGTTGTTGCTGCATGATGCGCATTTGCGCGCCGCGGCCGCGTCGCCATTCCTCCACGACCACCCCGCGTTCTTTATCAACCTCGACCGGATCGATGGTGATTTGGTGCGCCCAATCCTCGAGGATTTGAAAAGCGGTGTCGACCACGCCCTGATCGTCGGTGGGCACCTCAAGCATGTAGACGGTTTCGTCAAAAGAGGTGTAGGCGTTGATGTCGGCCCCAAAGCGCATGCCGATGGATTCCAGGTAATCAATCAGCTCTTGTTTTTCGAAATTTTTGGTGCCGTTGAAGGCCATGTGCTCTAGGAAGTGCGCCAGTCCCAGCTGCTCCTCGGTTTCCAAGATGGAACCGGCATTCACGACCAGGCGCAACTCGGCGCGATTTTCGGGTTTGGCGTTTTTGCGGATGTAATAGGTCAAACCGTTGTCGAGTTTTTTGATCAGAACGTCGGGATCAACGGGAATCGGTTTGCTCAAATCCAGCGGTTTCTGGGCGAGAACAGGCGTCAGGCACAGAAGTAGGCCGACAAACAATCGCTTCATAAGTGAACTCCATGGCGAATCAATGTTTTGGTAAGCATGCTTCTATCATAGAAAGCAACGCGGCAAGGTGCAATCGAACCCAAACAACCGCGGGAAAACCGAGGCATTGGTTATGTAGGTACACGCGCAATTGGGTCCTCAATCAGATCGTTGCCAAGAGGTGAATCCGACCGCAATCGACCCGAGCCCCATTCGTTCGGGTCCTTAGGCGCCGCGGACAGGCCCCTGGTCTTCGTGATAGGATGATGGGGTTTTCGTGACGTGTTTGTTCGATCCCGATCTGTTGTTTCCAAAGGTTTTCCCCATGCAGCGTCTCGACCTCGTCGCCGAGCTCACCGATTACTTCGCCGGATTTATTTCTGAAAACAAAAAGAACCTGTTTCAACAGGCCGCGGCCGAACGAACCCGCCACGTCACCGTGGTCATGGAAGACATCGCCGACCCCCACGACGCCAGCGCGGTGATTCGCTCCTGCGAGTGTTACGGCGTCCAAGATTTTCACGTCATTACCCGCCGCCGCAAATTCACGGTGGCGCCCGGCGTGGCGGTGGGCGCCTCGAAATGGGTCGATCTCTACAAACACGCGGAACAAGACGACGCCAGCCCCTGCCTAACCGAGCTGAAAAAAGCAGGTTACCGGGTGGTCGGCCTTTCCACCCGGCCCGATGCCATTCCGCTTGACGCGGTCGACCTCGACCAAAAAACGGCGTTGGTGTTCGGCTCGGAAGACCTGGGCCTCAGCGATTGCGTGCACGCATCACTGGACGCGACCGCGACCCTTCCCGTATTGGGTATGGGCCGCAAGTTCAACCTCTCGGTCGCGGCGGCACTCTGTCTCTACACGATCAGCGCACGCTTGCGCGCGACGAACATCCCCTGGCGTCTCACGGAAGCACAACGCACGGTTTTGCTGTTGT
Organism: Acanthopleuribacter pedis; assembly: GCF_017377855.1. GTDB lineage: Bacteria > Acidobacteriota > Holophagae > Acanthopleuribacterales > Acanthopleuribacteraceae > Acanthopleuribacter > Acanthopleuribacter pedis. The sequence continues at coordinate 163,628 of NZ_JAFREP010000025.1, read as the reverse complement.
CCTGGTACGCCAAAATTCCCAAACGGCGCCATTATCTGACGGAACGTTTTTTAAATGATCGCGGCCTGAGTTGGACCGATTTGACCGCCTGCCTGCCGGAAAACGTCAGCACCATCTTGCAGCACAACGGCCGCTGGCGTTAACGGTCCCGACAACAATAAGTGAAAAGACCCGCCCTACCCAATCATCGTCGATAACGGGTCGAAGCTCACCGGTTAAACGTGCGACAAAAAAAGCGGGCCATCTTTACCCACACCGTGGATAACTACTGGCGCAGCACCAAGGTGACCAAATAACCCAGGTACAGCAACAGCAACACACCGCCTTTGGCGCGGGAAATTTGTTGGTTATGGCGCATCATGGGGATCACCAAGGCACACACGAATACACAGAAGGGAATGTCGACGTAGAGCGTGCCGGCATCGCCGGACCAGGCGAATCCATTGACATTAAAGGCGATAGGCGCCAAGACGGCGGCGACACCCAGGATCAGGAAACCATTAAAAATGTTGGAACCCATGACGTTGCCCACGGTGATATCGGCGTTGCGCTTGAGGGCGGCCATCAGGCCGACGGCCAGTTCGGGCAGCGAGGTACCGCCCGCGACGATGGTCAAACCAACCACCACCTCGGGTACGGCCAAGGCGCGCGCGGCCGCGACCGCGGCAATCACCAGCGCGTCGGCGCCAAAAACCAGGGCCACCAAACCCACGGTGATCAAAGCGGCGTCCATCCACATCGGACGTGGGTGGAAATGGAGCTCTTCCTCTTCCACCTCGCCCGCGCCCTCGGCGCGCGCCGCTTCTTTGGCGGCGGCTTGTTCTTTGCGTTCCTTGCGCACCAATGAGGCTTCGCGCAAGGACTTGCGCACCAACCAAATCATCCAGGTCGTGAAAATTCCCAGCAGAATCAGGCCGTCGAGGCGAGAGATGGTGCTGCCGATCAAGGCCAAGGCCAGAACCGTGGCGATGGCGAAAAAGCTGATCGGCGCGTCGTAGTTCACGGCGTCTTTGCTGACATTGATCGGGAAAATGATCGCGGTGGCCCCGAGAATGAGCGCCGTATTGGCGATGTTCGAGCCGACCACGTTGCCGAGACAAATCTCGGGTTTCCCTTGGAGCGCGGTCATCACGGAGACGACCAACTCGGGTGCCGAGGTGCCGAAGGCAACCACGGTCAGGCCGATCATGGCGGCGGAAATCCCGAACCGAAATCCAATGTTCGAAGCGCCGTCAACCAGCCAATCGGCCCCGTAATTAAGACCGGCAATGCCGACGAGAAAAAAAAGAACAACGGAGGGCCACTGGCCGATGGTAGCGACCATCCATTCAAAAAGCTGCAGAATCATGATGCCTCGCTGGGTTCAATCACATGGCTCAGACCTAAGAAGCGCGACGCGGCGATTTAAGCTAAACCTCTGGGCTACAACGGACTGTAAAAATGCTCACCGCACCCAACGGGTGTGGTCGGGCGCGACCCCGGCTGGCTTTTTCCAGACCATTTCACTCCAGATCTTTAGCCAAAATCCCTTGCTCACATCGCGCCTCTTAGGTCATAAGCCATGTGGGCGTGCCTCGACAAGAAAAACCATCATAGGTTGGGAACGGCCAAGCGTCAATCAAAGCCGGGCGGTGGGGATCACAAATCGCAAGGATGGCGGCAGGTCTTCTCAAACTTCCGCGAATCAGCAAGATACTCGAGGACACAAAACAAAGTTAAACAAGCAAGAGCATTTGATTGAATTTTAGCGAGGCGCGAACTAAGATGAGAAATGCAAACCCTAAGTTAGCGTGAGTCTGTTGCTCACTTTGCTTTAAGAGCCGAGAACCCCGCGGTTCGCGTGACCGCGGTCCTGGATCGGGCCCGGTACGGCCTGTCCTTCCTAGCGAAAAGCTGTGATTCGGCTCGCAAGCACGGCGGGGCAAAGCCTTGGCCTAACCCGGTTGCAAATTTTTTTAAGTTTGCCGGGAACACCCGCGCGCCATCGCGCCGAGCTGAAATAAGTGTCTTGGACGCGCCGCCCGCCAAACGGAAGAGGTGGATCATGATCGCAGAAGAAGTTAACGACAATCACCCGCTACGGCTGTTGGACGAAAAGACCGGGCTACCCAACGCCGAAATAAGCCTGATTCTAGCCCGCTCCGGCGTGGGAAAAAGCGCCGCCCTTATCAACTTTGCCATCGACACGCTCCTCGACGGGCACCAAGTGCTTCATTTCAGCGCGGGTATGGATTCCGCCAAAGTTCACGATTATTACCAAGAGATCTACACGGCGTTTCTTAAATTCAATCCCGAAGACCGCAGCCACCCATGGGAGGAACTGAACAACCACCTGATGGTGGTTTCCTACCGCGACAGCCAGCGCATGATCAACGACCTGGATGAAGAGATTGAAACGATCCACCGTCAAGCCCGTCTCTCTCCCAGCTTGGTCATCGTCGACGGTTTGGATTTCGACGGCAACGCCGAGGGTCAACTACGCCGCCTCCACAACCTGGCCGGCAAACACAAGCTGCGCATTCTTTCTTCGATGCGCATCCACCGCAACGCCGACGGCAGCCTCGACTTGGAAGGCCCTCGTCAAATCGCCATGAAACAAACCTCACACCTCTACTTCATGGAACCCCACGGCAGCCGCAGTCATCTCGAATTCCAAACACCCGAGGGCCAGACCGACCTGCCCGTTTACTTCTGTCACGAGCATTTGGTGTTCCGCCCCGCCTAACCGGCGCCGCGGACACGGAAAAAAAAACGGGCCGGCATGTGTTCCGGTTCGTCCTGAAGGGACGAACACACCCCCATGCTCGGCCCACCATTCGTTTAAATGTTCGCAGGAGGCGGACCACCACCCCCGTGGTGGGGGTTAAGGACAAATGGTGGTCGGGGTTTGATCCGGTTCGGTCGGGTAGAGGGCGTACCTTACGGCACGCTCTCTACCCGACCAGCTTGAGGTGGTTCGGCTCCGCCTCACATTTAAATGAAGCATGGACCTCGCATGGCGGCGTGCGTGTACTTTCAGCACACGCCGGGAGAACGACACAGCCCATCCTAACCCACACCCATTTTGCCGTCGTTTTGCTTGGACTCTTTGAGTTTGCGCTTCTGCCGCTCCATCTCCATGCGCTGATCCCAGTGATCATCGGACTCGTCATGGAGTTTTTTCATGATGAAATCGAACCAACCCTCGGCAATCCCAATGCTCTCCATCACATCGTCATCCATGCCTTGACCCAACTCTTCCGCGGTCAGCGGCGGGTTTTGCGGATGCCCCAAATGGCTAACCGTCTTGCGCAAGCGCGAGGCCAACAACACGCCGATTGCGCGATAGAATCGCGCGGCAAAACCCTGGTCGTTAATCAGCTTTTCTTCTAACTCAAAACGGGGAATGGCCAGAACCTCGGCCTCTTGCACCGTTTCAACCGTCGCACTGGGCGGTCGGTGGTCCAGAAACGACAACTCACCCACGATTTCACCCACGCTCAAACGGGCGATAATCGGATGGTCGGGCGCACCACCCCGCACGACGAGCTGCCCTTCTAACAAAATGTACAGCGCTTTGATGTTTTTGCCGCATTGGATCAGAACCGAGTCCTTGGGCAACTTAAGCGTGTGGCCGACGTTTAGGAACCAATGAATATCCGCGGCGTCCAATTCACCTAAAAAAAAGGCTACCTTGTGCATATGGACGACTCCTGTGTGTGCGTATGACGGTGGTGGTTGGGATGAAACAAACAAACTTTTTGTTTTTGTCGGTAATTCGGCGGAAAACAAAAGTTGCAAACGATCATTTGCGGCAAGGGTACACGAACAACCACGTGGCCACGCGCGCGCTGCTGAACATGAATGCGATTCTAACTATTTTAATGCAAAGATTTTTGATACGCCACGATCCAGGTAAACCGAAGGCCGTTCTCACGGTGGCTCAAGGCCGCCGGCAACCGGAATCACAGGATTAAACGCTTTTTTTCCAAGGGCTTCCAATAAGTCTCCGCCACCGAACAGGCCGCAATCTTCACCGCGGAGAATTTTCGACGCGGTGGGCAAACGGTGGACGAACCCCGTTAATCCGGCGCGGGAACCGGGAAGGTTAGCCGCGCCATGGAGCCTCGGCTCACGCCTTCACTGGTTAGTTCAATGGTTGCACCCATGGCTTTTAGCGCGTTGGCACAGTTATGCAAACCAAACCCTTTGACGCGCCTTTTGGTTGAAAACCCCTGGGTAAATACCCGCGCCAGGTTTTCCGGCTCAATGCCGATCCCGTTGTCTTCAAAGAAAACAAACACCTTATCAACGCCGTCCTCGGTAATCACCCCGGTCTCAATGTGCAGAATACCCTCGTACTCCGTGTCCCCTTTTTTTGCCTGTTCGTCCACGGCCTCCACGGCGTTGCGCACCAAACAGAAAAAGACCCGCATCAACTGGATCTTGTGAACCGGAACCCGCGGCGGCATCCGAAATGCACGGTTCACCTGAATGGGTACCGAACCGGCCAAGGCATCATCCAAGGCCAAAACCCCTTCCAAAATGCGATTCATGTCGCCCGGTTCCAAACGGCGTTTAATGTTGGCGTAATCGCGTTGCTCACGCAGTGCTTTGAGCACGGCCTGGACGTGTTCCTCCAAGCGCTCACTCTCAAACAGCAGTTGCTTGCGCCAAAGGTAGAGGCGCTGGGTCAGTTCGGAAACCAGCTGGGGCACATGGGCGGCGCGTGGGTCCTCCTGGAAAAACCCGGCGATGTCTTTCTGAGCGCGCAACAGTTCGTCCAAGCGCTCCAGGTTGCGCAACCAGCGATCCCGCTGCAAATCCACCCGCAAAACTTGCAGCGAGGTGTTGACGCTGTTGAGGTTGTTGCCCATGTTGTGCATCACCAGGGTAGCGGTTTCGGCCATCCCGAACAGGTGGGCGGCCTCGACCAGCTCTTTTTGCGTATCGCGCAGGTTGTTGAGACTTTTGGCGCGCGCCAAGGCGTTGACGGCGTGTTCACGGAAGCGGCCCAAACGGGCGACATCGGCGGCTTTAAACCCGTCGGGATGGGTGCTGTTGTCGAGTACCAGAAACCCTTCGAGACGGCCGTCCAGATGGACTTCCATGGCCAGCAACGACTGGGGCGCGGGGAATTCGGCGAAAGCCGGGGGTACGGTTTTGCGCCGCGGCGAACGAATGACGGCAATGCCCGGGGCCAAACTGTCGCCGCGCCGCGTGTAGCGCTCCAATGCGACTTCCAGCGGGAAGTCAACCCCTTTGATCAGGTCGTTCATGTCGTAGCCGACACCGGCCTTAATTTGGAAAAAACGCCGGCTTTCATCGAGAAACATGAAGGTCGCCATGCTCGCTTGCGGGAACAGAGCAATCCCCTGCTCCAGAACCAAGTTCATCACCTTTTCGAAATCACCCTCACTGTTAATGGTTTTGGTGATGTCGTTCATGGTTTCCAACTCGGCAACATAGGCTTTGATTTCGTTGGTGCGCTGCGCCACGACCGCTTCCAAGTCACGGGTCAAAATGCGTAAGTTGAGCTGGGTTTGGACGCGCGCCAGCAGTTCTTCCTTGGAAAAAGGTTTGGTGACGTAATCGTTGCAGCCCAGATGGAAACCCAAGGCCAGGTCCCGCTCTCCCGCCTTGGCCGTCAACAGAATGACCGGCAATTCGGCCGCCGAATAACGGCGCCGCAACTTCTGTAATACCTGGTACCCGGTCACGCGCGGCATCATGACGTCGAGCAAAAGCAGGTCCACGTCGCCCTGCGCCTCGACCAGCTTGGCCACCTCCTCGCCGCCGTGGCAAGAGGTAACCCGATAACCGCGCAAACGCAGCAGGTTTTCGAGCACCCGGCAATTGACCACCTCGTCATCGACCACCAGCACGTGAAAATGGTCGGCGCCGGCGCTCGAAACCATGGCCTCATCCTCAAAGTAATCGGGCGCTTCCGGCTCCTCCCGTTCGCTTCCCCAATGCCAGGTGCGATCCGGTTCCTGAACCAAAGTCGGTTTCGCGGCAGTCTGACCGACCGCGAGCGGGATCGAAAACGAAAAATCGGAACCACGACCCAAGGTGGATTTTACGCGAATGGTGCCGCCGTGAAGGTTCACCAGCTTTTGGGTGATCGCCAAGCCAAGGCCGGTCCCCCCATATTCCCGTGAGGCGGATCCTTCGATTTGCTCAAAAGACTCGAAAATCGAATCGAGCCGATCCTCGGGAATGCCAATCCCGGTGTCGATAACATGCACGATGGCCAAATCCTGATGGACCCGGGCTTTGACGGTGACCTTGCCCTTGCGGGTGAACTTCACCGCGTTGCCGATGAGGTTGTGCAGAATTTGGTGGAGCCGATTTTCATCCGCCCAACAGGGCGCGAAGTCCGGGTCAATTTCGTTTACCAGGGCAATCTGTGCGTCTTTGGCCAAGGGTTCACACAGCGCGAGCACCACCTCGACCACCGCTTGTAAATCCACCTCGGTACACTGAAGTTCCAGGCTTTTGTGGCGCATTTTGGCGAAGTCGAGAATATCGTTAATCAAATGATCAAGGCGCCGTCCGCTGGAGACCATAAGTTTGAGGTTCTCGCGCATCAAACCCGTGATGTCGCCGCCCGCCCCTTCCAAAAGCGATTCGGCGATGCCGATAATGCCATTGAGCGGGGTGCGCAGTTCGTGGGAGGTATTGGCGAGAAATTCATCTTTTAGGCGATCAAGGCGCCGCAACCGATGGTTGATGTCGCGGGCACGGCGCAAGCGGTACAGCTGCAAACGCCACACGCTGCCAACCACCAGCAGCAGCAACAACGCATAAATGCCAAAGGCAAGCGGGCTGCGCCACGGCGGCGGCACGATGCGAAACGAAAATACGGCAGGTTGATCGCTCCAAACCCCGTCGGGATTGGCGGCTTTCACGCGCAGATGATAGGTACCCGCGTCCAAATTGGTAAAAGACACGTCGCTTTTCGCGCCGGTTTCGATCCAGTCGGTGTGAAAACCCTCCAGTTGGTAGGCGAACCGGTTACCTTTTGGATGGGTGAAATCAAGCGCGGCAAATTCAAAGGAAATCAGGCTGTCACGGGCTTGGATATCGAGCACCTCGCCGGATTCCAAATCAACCGGTACGTTTTGGTAAAACTTTTTAAACGCGGTGATGGCAACGAGTGGCGGGATTTCGTTGCGGCGGATGTCCTCGGGCTGGAAGCGATTAAATCCGCGAATTCCACCAAAATAGAGTTCGCCATTGTCGGCAATAAGTCCCGCGCCCTGGTTAAACTCCTGACTTTGCAAGTTGTAGCGTGCATCGTAGTGGGTCATTTCACCGGTTTCGGGCGAAAAGGTCACCAACCCAATGTTCGTACTAAGCCACAACAGGCCGCGACGGTCCTCGCGAATTGCGTAAATGTTGCTGTTCGGCAAACCGTGGCGGCTGTCCCAGCGCCGGAAGGTTTGGGTTTCCGGGAGGAATTGGTGTAAACCGGCCTGGACGGTGCCCAACCAAAAACGGCCGGCGCTGTCGCTGAAGAAACAAACCACCGCGTTGTCGCCCAGACCGTCCTCGCGTTTCGGGTCCTGGCGAAAATTGGTAAAACGGTTCGTTTCGGTATCCAACATGGAAACGCCGCCGCCGAAGGTGCCGATCCAGAGGTGCCCGTCCGGGTCTTCACCCAAGCTCAGCGTAAAATCGTGGACCAAGCTGTTGGGGTTGTGCTCCTCGGCGCGAAAACGCGTCACGGTTTCGCGGTCGGCCTCCAAACGCACCAGTCCGCCGCCGAAGGCCGCAAACCAATAACGCCCCTGCTTGTCGTACAAACCGTCGAAACCGGTGGGAAAGTCGGGCGTCGGCAAGTAACGGCGGGTTTTGCCCGTCCGAGGATCGAAGCGATTAAAACCCCGCCGCGAACTAATCCACAAGTAACCGTCCGGGCTTTCATCAATGGACCACAGGTTGTCGCTGCTCAAGGTCTCCGGGTCCTCGGGGTCATGGTAAAAGGACTTAAAACGCTCGGTTTGCGGGTCGAAGCGGTGCAAACCGGAGCCGTCGGTGCCCACCCAAATCGCGCCGTTGCGGTCCTGTTGCAAACCAACCACGACGCCCAAGGCTTTGCCGCCCACGCCCCGCCGGTAAAGACGAAACACCTCAACGGCCGGGTTCAATTTATTGAGGCCGCCGCCCTCGGTCCCGATCCACATCAAACCGTTGCGGTCCTCAAGCACCGTGGTCACCAAATCATTCGAAATGCTGTAGGGATCGTTGTAGTCATAGGTGAACCGATCAAAAAGTCCCGTGTCGGGGTAATAACGGAACAAACCCTGCTGCGATCCCAACCAAATCCTGCCGTCGCCGCCGACGTTTACGGCAATCACCGGGGCATGCGCGGTTTCCGTGGCGATGGGTAACCGCAAATGGGTAAAGCGAGTCCCTTGGTCGGGCAACATGGCAAAACCCCGATCCGTGCCCAACCACAAGGTTTCATCCGCGTCCAAGGCAAGCGCAAGGATCTGGCGCGAGCCCGGCCCCAAGGGATCGTCGTGGGCGGTGGGGAAGGCCAAAACACGGGCCGAATTGGGTTCAAACAACAGCAAACCTTTGTTGCGGGTGCCCACCCACAAGGATTGGTCGGCGCGCTGGCGAATGGCGGTAACCATGGCGGGATCCCCGCTCCCCTGATTCAGGTCAAACCGTAAAAAACGGTCCTCCCCTTCCAAGAACAAATTGAGGCCGCGGTCGGTGCCAATCCAAATTCGATCCTGGCGGTCGATGGTGATGCAGCGCACCAAATCATTGCTGAGCGAATCAATTCGTTGGGGATCGTGACGGTAGGCGGTAAAAGCGCGGCGTGCTTTGTCGAACACATTCAGTCCGCCGCCGAGGGTCCCCACCAAAAGGCGACCGCCGCGATCCTCGGCCAGGCTCGAAATGTTGGCCGCGGAAATCGCGCCGGGATCGAGGGGAACGGGACGGTAAACCACAAATTCGTGACCGTCGTAGCGGTTCAAACCATCCTGGGTTCCAAGCCATAGAAAACCCCGGTGATCCTGGTGAATCGCGCTCACCACGTTCTGGGAAAGGCCTTGCTCAATGCCGAGGCGTTCAAATTTAACGAAATTCTCGCGGCCCCACAGGAAAGGTAGGGTTGCCGACAACAACCAAACCAAGCCGACCCAGCGGCGTATCACCCTGTGCATCACCATAAGTTGTTCCCAAACCTCGCGCGCCGGCGGAACCATCCCGCGGGCAGCCGGCGAAAATCCCAACACGAAAAAACACCGCTGACATGGATCTAGCGATGGGATGCCTCCCGACGCCAAGCGCCGATCAAAGCATGGTCGGCTAGCCCGCATTGCTCACAAGGAATTCTGCGACGAGGCAAGCCATGCGATTACGAGGAGGCGGCCTTCCGCGGGGCGGCCGGCCACCTTACTCGGACAAGCCGCCGTTGCCTCAGCTACGACGCCGAATGGTCGGACCCCTGTGCCGTGGCTTGGTCGTCATCTTCGTACTCACAAGGCCTTCAGCTTCTCGCGACGAATCCTTGTGAGCAATGCGGGCCAAGGGTCCGGCGCATCACCTTATCATAAATGAACCAGGCGCGAATCCGAAAGACACCTCGGGCAACAAAGAGGCCTCATTCCTCGTTGGGCATGTGGATCAGCAGGCAAATGAGAACAAATGGGCCGCGCAACGTAAAGGTTTGTTATTCACCTAGTATTAGCCAAAGGCAATTTTGTGATCCAGGTAGAAATCCAGACATAATCGCTTGGGATTTACGTTTTATTAACGTAAGATGGTTCAACCACACCATCAAGTGGCGCAAAAAGCACGAACCCCGTCCTCCGACGACAGCGCCGACTTGAGGGTTTTACCTAAGAAGCGCGACAACTCGCGGTGATTTTAGCTAAACATCTGAGCTGCAACGGCCTGTAAAAATGCCCGATCCCGGCTCGTTTTCTCCAAGCCATTTCGCTCCAGACCTTTAGCAAAAAACCCTCGCTTCAGCGTCTCTTGGGTTTTATGCGGCCCGCCCTGATTTATGATTTGGCCGCCTGCAAGTTTTTTTCCTCTACCACGCCAGGGCCCTTGATCCAAAACCAACCACCCGTGCCACGCCTTTAGGGAAGGTCCGTCCTGATCACGCGGGTGTCCATATTATGCCTAAGCTACTCCAAAAGATGTGTTTCTTTAGGTCACCACCTCGGCACATCCCAGGAGTGGAAAAGGAATCGCTCCGCTCGTGGAGCCGCGTCCACGCCACCCATCACGCCAGGGGGTGTCGGGCAACGCGGCACGCCTTTCGCGCGGGAGCCGGCGGTATCAGCAGTGAAGCTGAACCGCGCCCATCCGTGACAAAAGGTGCCAAAAGGCACTTTGCACAGCGGATTGAACACACGTGATTTTCATCAACTCTAACACAATAAATAGCAATACTTTACTGTAAAGGTTCGGTATTCAATTCGTCACTTTCGTCACATAAAACCACCGGATAACATGCTGTAATCTCAACATTGCCGAAGATCATGCTTTCACATTGAGAGCACGATTCTTTCGTTTTAGATTCATGCTTCACGGCTCGTTTTGGTATGTCCCTTTTGTTTCATTATTCATGCATATTCGGGTCTGTTTCACATTGAAGTCATCTTCAGGAGGAGAAAACATGCGCTTCTTTTTCACCGCGTTATTCACGGTATTTTTTGCATCATTGTGCGTCATCGCCGGCGACCTGCCACCGGTTGCCGAAAAGGTCATGCAGAAGTATTTGGATGATCAATCCTTCACCGAGGTTGCCCCACTCAGCGCAACCACGCCACCTTCCACCATTTGGTCCGGTAACTTGCCGGTTGAATCAGCGGCATGGTTTGCGCCCAACACGGATCAGTTGGCCACCATCGTCGAAAGCCGTCCCCAGCGCGTGCGCCTAACCCTGCCGATCGGCGCCGGCCTGGGTAAAACCCAAGATACCATGCAGTTCGACCTGCTTCAAACCAAGGTACTTAGCGACAATTTCCGCCTGACGACCAGCAGCGGCCAGGAGGAAAACTTCAGCGACGGGGTTCATTACCGCGGCATTGTCAGCGGCCGTACCGACACCTTGGTCGCCATGAGTTTCTACGGCGAGCACGTGATGGCCATGATCAAAACGCCCGAGGACGGCGACATGGTCCTCGGCCCCATGGAAGACGCGGCCTTTGCCCCCAACAACCAACACATCTTCTACCGCACCGCCGAAATGACGGAAACGCAACCGTTTTCCTGCAGTACCGAGGCGGATCCTTCTTACCACGACACCATCGCCGACTTACTAGCTGAACCCATTGCAAACACGTTGGTCGATAATTGTGTTGAGGTTTACTTTGAGTGCGATTACGCCATGTATCAAGAAAAAGGCAGCAGTACCCAACAAACCGCGGCCTTTGTGACTGGCATGTATAATGTCGTTGCGGCGATTTACCAAAACGAACAAATCACCACCACCATCAACGAAATCAAGGTTTGGACCACGCGTGATAGTTACTCCCGCACCTCTTCCTCACAAGCCCTGAACCAATTCCGCGGCACCACCCACAACGCCGACCTGGCCCACCTTTTGGCACGCGGCGGTTCCGGTCTCGGCGGTGTCGCCTGGCTGAACGGCCTGTGCGGCAGCTACGGTTACGCCTACAGCAACATCGGCAGTTCCTACAACCCGCTGCCTACCTACTCCTGGACCGTGGGCGTGGTCGCCCACGAGATGGGTCACAACCTCGGCTCACCCCACACCCATAGCTGCTCCTGGCCGGGCGGTGCTTTGGATAACTGTTACACCACCGAGGGCAACTGCTCGCCCGGACCCGCGCCCCCATCCAGCGGCGGCACCATCATGAGCTACTGCCACTTGACCAACATCGGCATCGATTTGACCGCCGGTTTCGGCCCCGTCCCCGGCAACCTCATTCGTTCACGCGTTAACGGCGCCAACTGCTTGACCACCTGCAGCACCGGTAACAACCCGCCGAACGCCGCGTTCACCTCAAGCCAAAACGGCCTGCGCGTGTCCTTTAGCGACGGCAGCAGCGACAGCGACGGCACGGTGAACCGCTGGGCCTGGGACTTCGGTGACGGCAACAGCAGCACCCAACACAACCCTAGCCACACGTACGCCTCGGCCGGCACCTACCGCGTGCGCCTGACGGTTACAGACGACGACGGCGCCACCGACAGCGCCACCGCGGACATCACCGTGAGCGGCGGCGGTGGCGGCGGCGGCGACGTCCTGCAGAACGGCAACCCCGTGACCAACCTCACCGCCACCGCGGGCCAATGGTTGATGTACCGCATCGACTTGCCCCAAGGCGCGCGCAACCTGCAAATCACCACGACCGGCAATGATGTCGACGCCGACCTCTACATCCGCGCCGGTGCCGAGCCCACCACCGGCACCTACGACTGTCGTTCCATCACCCCGAGCAGCAACGAGTCCTGCACCTTCGAAAGCCCCAACGGCGGCACCTGGTACGTGGGCGTTTACGCCTACAGCAACTTCGGCGGCTTGACGCTGACGGCATCCTGGGAGGAGGGAGGAAGTTGTGGTGAAAGCGGCAGCATCGACAACATCTCCGGCTCACGCGGATACTGGAAATACTACACGGTCAACGTAGAAGAATGTGTTTCCAAACTGACGGTGAGCATCAACGGCGGCAGCGGCGACGCGGACCTGTACGTTCGTTTCGGTAGCCGCCCCGGCACCCGTGCCTACGACTGCCGCCCCTACCGCAACGGCAACAACGAATCCTGTACTTTCGACAACCCCGCGGCCGGTACCTGGCATATCGGTATTCGCGCCTACCGTTCCTACTCCGGCCTAACCCTGTCGGCTGAGCAGGAGTAAGGAAGCAACCATCACCCCGCCGCGCCAACGCGGCGGGGTAAACGTCTGTCACCCATACCAAAGCGCCATCCGGCCACAGCGCCCCCAGAACCACCGAGCGGACCCCCGTTCGGTGGTCTTTTTGTTAAAACGGATCCAGGCAACACCACACCTGCAGGGATCACACGCATCAGCTTCACGTCTTCTGTGGCCGACGTCAAAACGAATCAATATGTCCCGGTTAAAAGCGCCAAGTGATGCCGAATGAGGGAAGGATGGGAAACCAACCGTCCTCGCCGTATTCGAGCCGGGTGCCGGACTCGGTTTCGACAAAGGTAAAATCCTCGGTTCCCCGGATGTTTTTTCGGTTGGTGACATTGGCGATATCGACGAAGATCTCGAAGGAGCGTTTCCCCCGCGTGTAGACAGCGCGGTTAATACGCAGGTCGAGTCGGTAATAGGCAGGAAAAGTATCGCTGAACCACGCACCCACCTCAATGGTATCCGTGGTGGCGTCATAGCGAAATGGGGTGGTGCGCCAACCGGTGTGGTAGATCCAAGCGCCGTTGATGTTCCACTTGCGGCCGGCGCGATAGTTGGCGGCGAGGTTCAAGGTGTGGCGTTGGTCCCATGGTCGAAACAGCTCGCGTCCGTCCAGAAGTTCATCCTTGGTATGAGACCAGGCATAATTCCCGAAAAAGCTAAAGCGTGACCCGATGTCTCTTCTAAAGACAATTTCGAATCCGTAAGCGCGGCCTTGATCGGCGTCGATGGCGACGCGATCACCCGAGAGACCTGGATAAAACACCAGTGACTTGGTGAGGTTGACAAAACGCGTTCGCAGGTTGTCGTACTTTTTATAATAACCTTCGACGCGGAGGTCGATATCGAACGGCAATCGACGTTCATAACCCAACACCAGGTGGGTCGCTTTTTCTGGTGTCTGGAGTCGCGTCACGCCGTCCGCGACCTGGAGTTCATGCCCGCGTTCGGCTTGGTGGAAGGTGCCGGCGGCCAGTCGAAAGGTATGGGGTCCGTTTTGGTAACGGGCATTGAGACGAGGACTTAGTTGATCATCTTTGGGTTCAGACTGGTGATCAAAACGCAAGCCGAGTTCGACATTGAGGTTGGCCGTGAGTTGAAATCGATCCGTGATATAGGCATGGTATTCGGTGTTGTCAAAATCGAAATTTGTGGAAATAACGCGTTCGCCTACGCCGCCGATGACAATCCCGTTTTTGATGTTGCTGGTGTACCGAAAGGTGGCGTCATTTTGACGAAACCCAATTCCGAAGCGCAAGAAATGCCACCGCTGTTCCCACTCGGCGGCGGTTTTGAAACCGCGATAACGGGTCTCACGTTGATCGTCGATTCGGTAATCTACCCGTTCTTCGCTGCCTTCACTAAAGGCGAAGCGGGAACGATCAATTCGTCCTGAATACAGGGTGTTGCGCAAGGAGAACTGATCGTTGGGCACCCAGTCGTGGTTCATCCAAAAATACTGATCGTCATAATCGCTGTCGATGTCCTCAAGCTCCATGCCTTCTTCCTCGTAGTTGACAAAACCATCAGCGGCGAGCAGGTAGTTGAACGAGAGGGTTTGGTTTATTCCGAGGGCATGGGCGAGTTTTCCGTATGAATCCCAGTAGGTAACATCCGTGTCTTCGACTTCGCCTTCCTCTTCCTCGTCACCCCCCAAGCTGAGCAACACGTCAAGATACCCGCGTCGTGCGCTAAAGACGTACTGACCAAGGCCATTGTTAAAACGGCCTTCAGTCTGATAGCTCAGGCCGCCAAGGCTGATCTGCGCATGCGAGCGTCGCTCACTGGGTTCCGAGGAGCTCAGCGCCATGACGCCGCTGAGCGCGTTGCCGTAGGTCGCATCGAACCCGCCCGTATTAAGTGTGATCCCGCCAAGGGTTTCGGGCGCAATAAAGCTAAAAATACCGGTAAAGTCTTTGATGTGAAAGGGTTCGTAGAGTTCCATGCCATCCAAGGTCACGTGAACTTCGCGATATTCACCACCACGCACGGTGAACGCCGAGCCAAAGTCATTGCTGCTGGTGCCCGGCACGGTATTGAGCGCGCGAAACAAGTCGTCACCAAATCGAGGTAAGCGGCTGACCGTGTCACGGTCGAGGTACTGGGAGGAGACCTCGCTGTTCTGTTTCATGAGGGAGAATTGACTCGGTGCGACGACCTGAACACCCATCGAGAGGGTTGCAGGTGTCAAGGTTAGGGTGACGGCCTCGGTTTCGCCGGCCTTGATGATGACTGATCTGTCTTGCGGCTCGAAATTGGGCGCGCGCACTTCGATGCGATAGCTTCCCGGCGGGATCTGTTTCAGGGTCATGGTCTTGGCGACGCGCACGGTGCGACCAAACAGTGGGTTTTTGAGGGTCACCGTCGCTAGGTACACGGGGTTACCGGTGGCATCCATAACGGTAATTTGGAGCGCACCCTTGAGGGACGGCTTAGCGTGCACCATCGGTGAAACCAGTAAAAGCAACAGACTTAAACGCATAAACACGGTGCCTCCCGCGGTCATTCTAACAGGAGGCTATTTATTCACTTAACGCTTTATTTATAATAACAACTAATTTTCTTTCTCAAATATAATCGGCGCAGTCCTCCCCACCCTGTGTTCGTGGGCGGCGTGTGCCGCCGGAATCGCTGCTTTCCTGGGGAAACTTTTTTGTAGCCCCAAATGCAAGCTCCGCTTGCGTTTGGGGTTTGCGTAGCATGCGTTTCGCCCGTTGCTCGCGGGTCCCGCGAGCAACGAGCTGTTGTTTATTTTGCCGCAACCGAGAACGTGCGCTGTAACTGGGCACCGGCGTCGGCCTGATCGTCGACCACTTCGATCATCAGTTCATAATCGCCCGGATCAAAATCGATCCCAGAGAAGGTTCCAACAAAATGGTAGGTGTTACCAAACCCCTTGGGTTGGTAAGCGTCTTTCACCTGGAACTCGACCGGCAACTGCTCGCCACCGCGTTTCAAGGTGTATTTGATTTGGTAGTTTTCAATGCTTTTTTCCATATTGCGGATTTGGAAAAAGAGGTGGTGCTCTTTGGCCGGGAACAGGTTATCCGTGGCCACCGGCTTGAACAAGTAGTTGGCCATGGCGAGCGGGTCGTAGTGCTTGCGCATATCAACCATCACCGGACGGTCCTTTTCCGGGGTCCCGTTGTAGCGCAAATGGTTCAGCGGTACCATTTCGCGGTCGGACTTGCCAAAAAAGACCATTTCACTGATGTGAAAATCGGTCTCACCTTTTTCCTCGCGCTCATAGGGAACTTCCAGCAAACTCTCCTCGCCATTGTCGAGGTTGACGATTTTAAAGCGCAGCAGAGCCGGTTTTGCCTTGGGCAGCAACACGTCGTAAAGCAGAAAATCCGTTTGGTGTTTGTCTTTTTTGACGGTGGAACGCACCAAATCAATGAGGCCGCGTTCGGCGTTAAGGGCGGCAAAACCAATTTCATAGCCGTTTTTGGGGAATTGATTGACCTTCAGCCCGAGGTAAACGGGAATCATGTCGCCTTTTTCCACCGGATGTTTGAAGCCGCGAAAACCCGGCTGCGCGTCGAGATCGTCGCGAAAACTTTGGGTGTATTGCAACGAGGCTTCAAAGGCGATGGCCCGATCCTGGGGTTTCAATTCCAAGTAGGTTTTGACCGGGTTAAAGGTGCCGCCGTAACTGAGCTTGGCGTTTTTGTAGGCATCGCTGAGTTTGATTTTAATTTGGGTTTGCTTGTCGGGGGAATCCACCGAGTAACCCAGACGGTAGTAGTGATTGGCGCGGGTTTGGAACTTCTTAAGCGCGGAGCCGATGTCCTGGGGTTTGTGGGCCGCCTGGATAATACCGCCGGTGCCGTCGGTCACTTTATAAGGACCGGTGGACAGCTCCACGGTGTCCTCGAGGATGGTTCCTTCCGACGGGCGGCTATTCAGGCCCAGTGAGCGAAGCGGATTGGTTTCATCGTCCAAGCGGACCCGCCCGGTGAAACGATGGCTGTGCCCAATGGGACGCTGGGGCAGGTGGATCATGGTGTAAACGGTGACGTTGGAGGAGTTGAGGCTCTGGTTCATCAGGCGCGCCACTTCTTTGCTGGTACCGACGAGGCTTTTGTCGATCACATGTTGGCCGCCGGTGAACAAATACACCGATTTGGAACCGGACATTTGGTCGAAAATGCGCGCGAGGTAACCCAGACTTGATTCAAAGGCCTTGTAGTAACCGGTTTTAATGCTGTGTTTTTGGCGCACCGCGTCTTCAAGTTCGAGCAACAGGCCGTCACGAATTTGCTCGAGCTCGCCAGGGAAGGGATTGGTCACCTGGGGCTGAAGGTAATCGGTAAACTTGTCGGTTACAAGGCGCTCGGCAGCCTCCAAACGGTTGCGCATGTTGCCCGCGTATTTGGCTTTGTCAACAGCGGCGTGGAGGTCGTTTTTGTTGGACGTAAACGCCGATAGAATCTCCAGGCGCTCGTCAAACTGGACAACCTTTACCAAATCACCGGGCACCACCGAGGAATCAATGAATTCGTGGACGGTTTCGACGAAGGGCTCAAAGGCATCCTTGGTCATGTTGGAACTGTCGATAAAAAGAACGAGGCTGCGTTCTTTGCCACTTGCGCGGACAGGACGGTCGTCGGGATCTTCAACCAGACCATCCTTGTGGTAAATCGTGCCTTTGGAGACTTCTTGGGATAAATCGACTTCTTCGAAAAAGTCGATGCGTTGACCGTTGCCGGCCTCGGTTAAGGAAAAATCCTCTAGTTTCAGGCCGCGAACAGGATTGCCGTCACCATCGGTAACGTGCACGCGCACATCGCGGAAAATGACCTTGATATTCTCTTGAACTTCTTGAGCAAACGCCGTGGCCACACTGCAGCTCAACAACAACACAATGAGCAACCTAGCTTTCATAAATCCACCTCATCATTGGGTAAGCAAATCACACCAAGTGATTCATTCTCAAATACATGGGCTTTAACCTAAGAAGCGCTGACGCGGTGATTTTAGCGAAACCTCTGGGCTACAACGACTTGTGAAAATACTCACCACACCCCTTGGGTGCGCCTCCGTCTCCTCCAAGCCATTTCGTTCCAGATTTTTCGCCAAACCCCCTCGCTCACATCGTGCTTCTCAGGGATAACGCCGTACAGAAAAGACCATTGTGTGGATCAAACTTCCATTCGAAAAGTTGCTCTAAACATATATCAATGGACGTGACCAAGGCCAGCCTCGCCGCAAAATTTCCGATGATCCAACTCAATGCATAACACGCGACCCAAACGCGCGACGGACCATCCAATCAAACTCATCCAAGTGTAGGAGCAAACGCACAACTTGGGCTTTTCCCCTACGAAAAACCCAACACCGGGACAATGTCCGTTTTCCACGGCTTCCAAAAAACGTGTCCAGGTTCACGGTTTACCATCGTCCAGGCCACCAAAAAAACACAACTGACGCACTGAGACGTAAAAAAATGGCGCACCGGTCCCAGCCAAACCCCTGAAGAAAATAGCCTTAACCAGAACACCGCGTATTTTTAGTTGCTGACAAAAAATTCACACCTTCCCAAGTTCTCTTCCCAAGCGTTAATAAGGTGAGCATCGACACACAGATGACAGGAAAAAAGGGTTAAGATAGGCACATCCGATGGGACATGTACGTTTTGAAAAACCGAACGTTTTGGCTAAACCGGTCAAAACGAAGAACCCAACATGCTCCAACAAAAACTCAAAAAAACCTTCATTTAGTGAAGGCATGGTTTTCTGGTTGTTACCAAGACAGAAGTCATCCAATGTCGCGATAATTGTTGAAAAACCTCCTTTGGTTTTTCCGTTCCATTTCTTCCCATAGTTTCCGCTTAGAAGAGATCCATTTTCGTGTTTAACCCCCGCCGCGAAAGGTGTAACCCAACGCAACCATGTCCCAATCGCCATTCGGCCCTAAGTGTTTCATTTCGAGATCCTTGACAATCACGGAGAACACCTGGCTTCGCTGGTTCCAAGCAGGCTTGTGTCTCGTCGATCCAGAGCGTCACCGACAAGATTCCGCCAAATGAAACCCTTTTCACGCAAATCTTAGGAAGTATCACACTTTGCCTTCTTTTCAGATAGGTAATAGATACGCCTGCGTCGAAAAGAACACTAGCCGCATTATGTCGGCCATCTACTGAGGAGATTCCCCATGTCCTTGTTCTTAAGACAGGAAGGTAATTGGTTTTCTTTAAAAGGTTCACACACCAACTTTTCCATCGCCCACCGTCTTTCCCCACTGTTCTACGGCTTGCTTCTCCTAGTAAGCCTTGTCTCCGCCCCGGTTCAGGCCCAAGACTGTACCGGCGCCGACAACAAGTTCTGCGCGAGTTACTACGACAACATCGATTTCGCGGGCACCCCTACCTACACCCGCGAGGAAGGCATTATCGCCAACCACTGGGGCGCGTTAAGCCCGGGCGACCGCATCGCCCACGATTTCTGGGCCGCCCGTTACGAGGGCCGTTTTTTCTTCGAATCCGGCATTTTTGAATTCCTGGCCCTCGCCGACGACGGCGTTCGCGTTTGGCTCGACGGCGAACTCATCATCGACGGCTGGAAGAATCAGCCGCCGACCGAGTATTTCGCCCAGGCCCCGATCATTGCCGGCTTCCACGACATCATCATTGAATATTACGAATATTGGGGCGACGCCACCTTGGAATTTTCCTGGCAACGCGTCGGCGATTTGGATGCCTGCCCCAAAAACATGTTTTGCGGCGAATTTTTCCCCAACCGCCTCCTGCGCGGTGACGCGGTTTACACGGTCCAAACCGAACGCATCAATTATTTCTGGGGCGATACCTCCCCCGGCCCCGGCCTCAGCAAAGACAACTACTCCGCCCGCTTCATGGGTACCTTTGATTTTGCCCCTGGTAATTACACCTTTTCCGCCACCGCCGACGACGGTGTTCGCATTTATGTCGGCGGCGAAATGGTCATCGACGGCTGGCTCGATCAACCGGCCACCACCTACACCGCCGACGTTCATATCGTCAGTCCTTTAGAAACGGTAACGGTTGAATACTACGAGGGCGGCTGGGACGCGGTCCTGCAAGTCGAGTGGTACAACAACGGCGGCGGTGACGGCTCCGACGGCGGTGACGGAAGCGACGGCTCCGATGGTTCTGACGGAAGCGACGGCTCCGACGGTTCTGACGGAAGCGACGGCTCCGACGGTAGCGATGGTTCCGACGGTAGCGACGGCGGCGATGGTTCCGACGGTAGCGACGGCGGCGATGGTTCCGACGGTAGCGATGGTTCCGATGGTTCCGATGGTTCCGATGGTTCTGACGGCTCCGACGGTAGCGACGGCTCCGACGGCTCCGATGGTTCTGACGGCTCCGACGGTAGCGACGGCTCCGACGGCTCCGACGGCGGCGACGGCGGCGACGGTTCCGACGGCGGCGACGGTTCCGACGGCGGCGACGGCGGCATTCCCGGCGATTGCAGCACCTCCGCAATCACCTCACGCGGCGTTTACTTCATCGGCCACAGCCTCGTTAACGACAACATGCCTTACATCCTGGGCAAACTCGCCGAGGACGCCCGCATGAACCACACCCAAAGCTACCAATACATCAACGGCTCACCCCTGCGCTGGAACTACAGCAATCCCGGCGGCGGTGGCGGCACCAACTACGCCGCCGAACTGCCCTCCGGCAACTACGACACCCTGGTCATCACCGAAGCCCTCCCCCTGGAAAACCACATTACTTGGAACGATTCCGAGGGCTACGCGGTTCGCTTCTACGACGAAATCCTCAAAGGCAACGGCAATGCCGAGCTGTACATCTACCAAACCTGGCCGGAAATGACGACGGGCGACTGGTACAACGCGGTCGACCAGAAGCTGCTGCTCTGGGAACAAATCGCCAACACGGTTGAACGCGAACGCCCCAACGAGGCACCTGTCTATCTGGTTCCCGCCGGTTTGGCGGTTCGCGAACTCCGCATTCGCATCGACGCGGGTCAAGTACCTGGCATTAGCAACCTTAAAGAAGGCATGATGGTCGACAACATTCACATGAACAACGTCGGCAACTACTTCGTCGCCCTGGTTCAATACGCGACCTTGTACAAACGCTGCCCCATCGGGCTCACCAGCCGTTTTGACGGCTACTGGGGTGAGCGCGATTGGCTCAACATTCCCAGCGATACAGCCCTCGCCCTGCAGGAAATCGCATGGGACGTCGTCAGCAATTATGCCCGCTCAGGTGTGAACGAACCCTGATTTTGGCGGACAGGGTTTAGAGCGGGCGGGTCCCCCCGCCGACTCCCGGGTAAGCGGGGGACCCCTCCCTCAACCAATCCCGCCGCCAGGCGAAAACCAAAGTAACCCCCTCGGGGGAACCGCGAAAGCCGGCCGATCTTGGCCGGCTTTTTCATTGAGGCCGTGCAACAGGAAGATGAAAAGCAGCGCCAAATCCGTGACTTTACAGCTTTCTTAGAGAACCGGCCCCCTGCTAGGATGAGGCGACGATTCAACCTTTTCCCTCCCGGAGTTTTGCATGCATTCCTCGCTGTTCCGTATCGGATTCATCCTGCTTCTCCTTTTTGCACCCGACGCATTGGCAGCAAAAAAAAGCAAACCGAAAACTTTTGGTGAATTGCTGCAGGTCAGCACCCAGGTTAAACCCCGCAAAGCCCACCGCTTGATCCGCAAGTTCATCAAACGCCAAGGACATCCCCTGGTCGAAAAAACCCAGGCCGTTTTCCTTTTTGAACACAAAGCGGGAACGGAACGGCCACGCCTGTTACACGACAACAACGCGTTCGGCGCACTGTACGGCAAAGATGATCCCGCCATCGGCCAAATGACGCGCATCAGCCAAACCACTTGGTATTACGCAACCGTCCCTTTGCTTGAAGACGCACGCCTGGTTTACGAATTCGCCGTTGGCGAAAAACGGTTGACCGACCCGCACAATCCCGCCACGGTCCAGGTCTTCGGCAACACCCTGTCCTCGTTCACCATGCCGCAATTCAAAGAACGATTTTCCAAGGAAGAGCAGGCACGCACCCAACCCGGCCGCATTGAAACCCAAAAGATCAAACGCAACGGCAAAGAAGAAGAAATTTTTGTATATGTTCCGCGCGCCTTTGACGAGGACCGCGACCGCGCCTTTCCGGTGATGTACATCAACGACGGCAGCCTGTTCCTAGATGAAGGCAACCTAAAACAGACCCTCGACGCGATGATGTACCACAGCCAATGCGATCCGTTTTTCGTGGTCCTCAGTAACCCGACCAACCGCCGCGAGGAATACCGCGGCTCGAGCAAATACCGCAATTGGTACGTTTACGATCTGTTTTCTTTTATTGATCGCACCTACAACACCCTGGACGGACCGGAGCACCGTGTCATCCTGGGCGGCTCACGCGGGGCGCTGATGGCGCTGGACGCCATGCTTAACTACCCCAACCGGGTCGCCAACGTGGCCGCGTTGACCCCGGCCTTGTCCCCGACCAAATTTATGCGCAATTTCAAGCGCAAGTCCAAACCGGGCATCAAGGTATTCGTGGGCCTGGCCAACTTAGACGCCTACTGGCTCAAGGACGGCCGCGAGCTGGCCAAGGTGTTGCGCACCAAGCGGCTAGCCCATAAAACCGCGGAGTTCCAAGACGGTCACCACGTCCACGCCTGGGTCGACATGGTACCGAGCGCAGCCGCTTACTTCTTCCCATTTACACCGCGGTAGACCACGACCCAAAACAAAAAAAACCCGCATGGGCAACATCCATGCGGGTTTTCGTTTTGGCGTTTGCGCTTTAGGAAGACATCCCCAAACCGACCCATTGACGGAAGCCGGCCAAGGACAAGCGCTTAGAAGTTTGACGTTGTTCGAACGCGCGCGAAGCGGCTTCGCCCAGGGCGCCCACATCGCGGGTCCGGTTTTCAAGGTCGATGGTCAACGCCTGACCGATCACCTCGGCAATCGGTCCGGCAAGGGCTTTCATCAACAACTTGGGCGTGGTTTGACGGGCCTCGGCAATTTCCTGTACCAACTCGGGCTCAAGCGCCCGCAAGCGAGCGATTGGGGCCGGATGTGTTTTTTCAAACAAGCAACGCATCTGTCGGAACAAGGGTTTGCGGATCAAGCCGGCCCGATCAAAAGGCAGTACACCAACAAGCAGTTCGTAGAGAACCAATCCAAGGGTGTACACATCGCTGCGCGCATCAATCGGACCTTCTTGGAAACCGGCCTGCTCGGGACTCATGTGGGACAAAGTGCCAACCACGGCCCCGGCCTGGGTCAAAGGATGACCGTCGCGAAGATCGTTGACCTTCGCAACACCGAAGTCGATGATTTTAACCCGTGGTCCCAAACCCGTGTCGGCAACCAAAATGTTGTCGGGTTTAAGGTCGCGGTGAACAATACCTTGCGCGTGCGCCGCCGCCATGGCGTCGCACACTTGCTGGAACAGACGCAACCGCGCCGCCAAGGTAAGCTGACGTTGCCGCGCGTAGGTCAACAGCGGACAGCCGTCGACGTATTCCATCACCAGGTAAGGCCGCCATTCGGCGTCGTAACCCACCTCAATGAAGGATGCGATGTTCGGATGGCGCAACCGCGCCATGGCCTCCGCCTCTTGCTGGAAACGCCCGAACATCAGTTGGTTTGGCACCATGCCCCGCATAACTTTTACGGCGACATAGTGATGGTCGGCATCGCGCCGTACAGCTTTGTAAACAAGCCCCATACCACCCTGCCCAACTTTTTCGAGCAATTGGTAAGGGCCGATGTTACCCAGCAAAGACGCACGAGCGGCGGTGCCGTTGTCAACAACGGAGGACTGCCTAAGGTTCGTGTTGTGTAGTGCTTGCGGTGTCATGACCCAATCTCCATCAGAGGGAAGGACAGGCGCTGGAGAAAGAGGAGGGGCGCAGGTCTCAGGAATCGCAAAAAACGTTCAGTCAATACGCTTAACGACGCAACCAAACAAATTGTCAACGATTATCCGAATTTGCTACCTATCTTTATCCTTACCAATCCGTTAAAAAAACCTAAATTATTCAAAAAATTGTCGACTGATTGCCATCAGTCTCACCCTCCTTACACATCAAGGTCCGTGCCAAAAAAACACAACCTCATGCTCGCCGATTGAGAAAACCGCAACCAAGAACCCTCAAACCACTTTATTCAAACAACTTAGCTTCAAACTCCATACAAGAACCATGGGATTTCTCTTAAAAGATCACCCAAAGACCTTGTTATATGGGCCGCCTAGAATCGGTCTTGCACGTGAAAAACCCTAAATACCTATCCTAAGATCTACATCTTGTCCCAATTATCTAAATCCATATCAAACCCTTCCAAAATGTAGGATGCTTGAATGGCATGGGAGCGCTTCGCGCGCCCCACTTTCACATGAAATCGCAAGAATGACTTTTCTCGAACAGGTGAAATACCGATGTTCTATGATGGGATATCCTTTAGTCGCCGACACCAACCCGCGCCGGCCTCACCCCAAGGATCGAGAACATGACCTCATCTGCTGTTCAACGGAGATTCGAGTGCCTTGTCATCGGCGTTTCCGCCGGGGGCATGGACACCTTAAGCTTGATCCTGCCTCATTGGACCAAGGATTTTCCGATTCCCATCGTGGCGGTCCAACACGTGGGCGCCGACAGCGGACGTTTGATTTACCCCTTGCTCCAGCAAAAAACATCGCTGCGTATTAAAGAAGCAGAGGAGAAGGAACAACTCCGCGCGGGACATCTGTACCTAGCCCCGGCCGGGTACCATTTATTAATTGAGGCCGACAACAGCTTAAGCCTCTCGGTAGACGCAAGGGTTAATTATGCACGCCCTTCCATTGACGTCTTGTTCGAGTCGGCCGCGGAAGTTTACGGGCCGCGTTTGATCGGGGTGATTTTAACCGGCGCCAACCACGACGGCAGCCAGGGCTTGCGGATGGTCGCCGAACTCGGCGGTTTCACGGTTGTCCAGAGTCCTGAAAGTGCCGAGGTCGCGCAAATGCCGCTCGCGGCGCTCAATGCCACTACCGTTGACCGCGTCCTGGCGCCAACCCAAATCGCCACCCTCCTCAGCCAGATGGCAGAGGGTCTTGGCGAGGTATCGCCGGAACCTTGCTGATCCACGGATATTGTTTATTTCAGAGAACTTAGGAACCTACCTTGGCGCGCACCTTGACGGGTACGCGAACGATGAACTCGGCACCCTGATTGTTCCCCTCGCTCACCACACGCAGCGATCCCCCCATTTCGGTCATGGAGTTCGCGGCGACATGCAGGCCGATACCGCTTCCGTTGGGTTTGGTAGTAAAACCGTAGTGGAAAATCTTTTCTAAATTCTCTGCTTCAATGCCCGTACCGTTGTCCGCGACAGTGATACACAAAAAGGCGTCTTCTTCTTGTTCCACGGTAATGCGGATCACCTTGTCACCCTCGGGTCGTGCGACTTGGCGCAAGGATTCACGAGCATTGAGAATTAAATTGGTCAGCACGTGGAGAATTTTGATTTTGACGCATTCAATGGGTTGATCGGTCTGATAATCCTCGACAATCTCAACCCCACCGGCATCGTCGGTCCCCGAGGTGGCTTTGAGCAAAATGGCGTCCTGAACCAAATCTTTGATGGTGACTTTTTCAACGTGGTATTCCAGCGACGCGTATTTGCGCTGTGCCATCACCCCTTTCGACAAAAGGTCGATGCGCTCGTTAAGCGAGGTGATCTCTGAGGAAAAACGCGTAAACTCTTCAGTGCGAATGCCCTCAAGACGACGGTAATACTGCATGAGCTGCGGTCCCTTAGGCCGTTGTTCCAAATCGTCGGCAAAGGTTTCCAAGAGTTGGTTGGCTTTTTTCAAACCACCCAACCGCGAATTTTTGACCATCTCATCCAAAACCCCCACCGCGGTGGTGAGGTTGTTGAGCATGTTGCCGATGTTGTGCAATACCCCGGTCGCCATTTCGGCCATGCCGGCCTTGTGGGCGGCATCAATCAATTGCCGCTGGGTACGGTTCAGCTCTTCGTTGGTCTGTTGCAGTTCGACATTTTTGCGTTCCAGGTCGATGCGTTTCTGCTCCAACTCTTTGAGCAGCTCGACCTTCTCCATGGCATTGGTGATTGCCTGGGCCATCAATTTTTGGGAAAAGCTCCCCTTGACCAAATAATCTTGGGCACCGCGTTTCATGGCTTCAACCGCGGTCATTTCATCGCCCTGACTGGTGAGGATCACCACGGCGATAAAGCCCAGGCCGAGTTCTTCCCGCAAACTCTGCAAAAACTCCAAACCGTTGATGTCAGGCAGGTTGTAATCAACCAACACACAATCAACAACACCCTCGCGGCACATCGTCAGCGCCTTCTCGCCGGTTTCGGTCTCACTGATGTGGCAGCCACCGAAATGTTTTTGCAACAGCCGACTGTATACTTTGCGACTCACCCGATTCCCGTCAACCACCAGCAGCGCAAGCGGCCGCACCTCCTCGGGGGCAGGCACGGCGGACTGATCCTCGGGCTTGTGGAGGCCCGTGGTCGTGGTCACGGTAACGAGGTTTTGGTCAAGCAATGCCATGAGTTTCAGATTCCCAAGAAGATACAGAGCGAAAGGGGGCGCGGACATCCCGCCATTGCATCAAATCATCATAGCGCAATAGATCATCGTGACAAGGCGGCCGGGAAACCGACGGCCGACGGCAACATCGGGATGCTTCCTAGGACGCTTCGGCAAAAAAGGCAAAAGCCTCAAGCGTCTTTTCATGTTGACACAGTGATGAATAAAACTAAAGGGGTTCGTCAGCGCACGTAAGCGATCCCACGGGCTCGCGGTTTCATAAAACCTAAGAAGCGCGATAACTCGTGGCGATTTTGGCTAAACCTCTGGGCTACAACGGCCTGTAAAAATGCTCACCGCACCCAACGGGTGCGGTCGTGCGCGACCCCGGCTCGCTTTTCCCAAACCGTTTCGCTCCAGATCTTTAGCCAAAATCCCTCATTCTTATCGCGCTTCTTAGGTAAAAAAAAGGGCCGGAACCAAAGTCCAGCCCTAAATGAGGAGAAAATATGCTTCTGAGACCGTAAGAGCCTCGTTTTCGTTCAGTAACTATTACGACTATTCGTCGTCATTTGTTCAGTTTTTTTACATCTTTTTTCGTATCAAACGTAAACCCCAACAAAAAGGCAACATAGGCGGCGCGATCCCGGCCCGCCCGGTGCCACAAATTCCACGGGAATCGACCTCAAGACTCGCGCCCCCCCGTCGGCTCGGCTAGAATGCTGAAGAACGCTGTAAGTTGTAACCTAAGAAGCACGATAACGCGCGCTTCTTAGGTTGAATCGGTCATTATTTAAAGAGGAACCCTATGAAAAACGATGTTGTCGCCCTCGCCATGGAAATGATTAACACGGAATCCATCTCGGGCAATGAAGAACCCATGGCACGGTTCCTCCGCGATTACCTGGAACCCCGCGGCTGGCAAGTTACCTTTCAAGAAGTCGCACCCGGCCGTCCCAATGTCCTGGCACGCCGCAACGCCAAGCAACCGCGCCTGGTGTTCAACAGCCACATCGACACCGTCCCCCCCTTCTTTCCAGCCACCATTGAGAACGGCACCCTTTATGGTCGCGGCGCTTGTGATACCAAAAGTTTGATTGCGGCCCAACTCCTGGCCGCCCAGGAATTGGTAGAGGCGGGCCGCGACGATATCGCATTGCTGTACGTGGTTGGGGAAGAGGTCGACCACATCGGCATGATTCACGCCAACGAACTGGGCCTGAAGCCGGATTATTTAATCGTGGGTGAACCAACCGAATCCAAACTAGTGACCCGTCAAAAAGGCATCCTCAAGCTGGCGCTCACCTGCAAAGGCAAGGCGGCCCACTCCGGCTACCCCCACACGGGTCGCTCGGCACTAGACCCCCTGCTCGATCTGCTGGAAAAGATTCGCAAACACCCCTGGCCCGCCGAAACACGCCTCGGCGAAACCACCGTGAATATCGGGGTCCTCAAAAGTGGGAAAGCGGCCAATATCGTTCCCGACCACGCTTACGCGGAAGTCTTGTTTCGGGTCGTCACCCATCAAACGGAACTTTTGGCACAAGTGCGCGACATGGCCGACGAACGGGTTGAGATTCAGGTCGTCGCCGCCAACGATCCGGTTGAACTCAACACCGTGGCGGGTTACCCGACCACGGTGGTTTCATTTAATACCGACATTCCGTATTTCCAATTCGGGGGCAAAGCCTTTTTATGGGGCGCGGGTTCGATCACGGACGCCCACACGGCGGGTGAAAAAATCGAAATTGCGGATTTGGAAGAGGCGGTACACATTTACCGGCGTTTGGCGGAACAACTCTTGGGTTAAAGCGGCCCCATTTCCCGACACAAAAACACACAGACGGGGTGGGGTCTGATAAGATAGGCCCACACCCAATCTGACCCTTAACCCTTGTTACCACCTCGTTTGACCGTGCCTCATTTGGCCCGGGAGAACGAAGGGCCCGTCGTTCACGGCTTGGCAGCACCCACCAAGCAGGTTCGCACGCACCGCACGCCATGGAATCCGCGCTTCCCGCCGGACTTGGCAACGGAACCGGCGAAGGGACGGCCCAAACCCTGTCAGGGTGAACCCGCGTAGCTCTTCTTTTTAGTATTGAAAAAACCACCCTTCGCGCGCATGCGCAACCAGTTCTTCATCAACCCTCAAACCGGACCCGTTTTGCTAGGAGGCAACCGATGACGACTTGGCTGGATAAAAAAGCTGATACCCAAATTGCCGCACAACTCAATCTCAAGTTCGCGTTAAGAGAGACCTTTACCCCTCACTTTGTGACCATTTCGCGCGAGTACGGCTGCGACGGTAGGCTGCTGGCGGCGGGCCTCCAAGAACGCCTGAACCAACGCCAGGACGAAATGCCGTGGCATACGATTGATCGCGCACAGTTGCTAAAAAACGCGGACCCCAATGAACTCAACGAGGAGCGCTTAAATATCCTGGAAGAATACGGTCATTCCGAATTCCAGGGGTATCTGCAAGAAGCGCTGTTCGGTCAAAAAAGCCAACTCCAGACCATCCAGATTTTGGCCAACATGATTCGCGTCGCCGCGCGCCGCGGCCATGTGATTTTGTTGGGCGCGGGCGCCTCGGTGCTCACCCAGGACTACGACCACGCGGTCCATATTCGCCTCTTTGCAAACAAAGACTGGCGCGCGGAGAACCATGCCCAACGCCATAACCTGACCTTGGATGAAGGGAAAAAAGCGGTAGAGGAACAAGACGCCCACCGCTACAACTACCTCAAAACCTATCTTTCCGAGGATATTAGCAACCGTTACCTCTACGACATCATGATTGACAACGCCAAGGTGGGCACCGAAACAGCCATTGATCTGTGTTTCCGTCTCATCTGTGAAAAACTCCAAATCCGCAAAACCATTCGTTAACGATCTGGCCGATCTCCCGGAAAACGCCTTTCCGCACCTTATCTTCTCCCCGTCTAGGGACACAACCAGCGATGCGCCAACTAGCTTGCTCCTCCAATTGGTTCTCGACCCATTCCGTCCCCGCCGCCCGCGGCGCGCGCGACAGAGTCTGTCGCGGGTACGGGTGGGCGATGCTTTGCTGGTTGTTCTGGGTCGTAACCGCGCCGGCACAGGAACCCCACCTCGCCTTTCAGCGTTTGACCATGGCCGACGGCTTGGCCCAGTTCACCGTTAACGCGGTGGCCCAGGACCAAACCGGATTTATGTGGTTCGGCACCCAAGACGGGTTAAGTCGCTTCGACGGCTACCAAATGCGCACCTACCGCTACGAGCGCGGCGCCTCGCGCAGCTTATCCGATAACTTTATTCACTCCCTCACGGTTAGCCCCGACGGCACACTTTGGATTGGGACCGGCAACGGGTTTAACCGCTACGATGCGGATCGCGATCAGTTCCAGCGCTACGTGGCCGCTGCGGATCGGGAAGGATGGGTCAAACCCGGAATCGTCCACGCCCTCTCCCCCGAGGGCGACGCGGGATTGTGGGTATCCATTGACGGCGGCGGCCTTTCATATTTGAACCGAAGTCAAAACCAACTCCGCCACTTCCCGCCCGAGGAAGACAACGGCTTGCCCGCGGCCACGGTCTTCTCCTTTGCCCAGGATCGCAAGAACCGGCTCTGGTTGGGCATGGAAGACGGTCATCTCGCCGTTTATGATCGCGAATCCGCGCGCTTCAGAACCTACAGCGCCAACAATCCCGACTACCCGCGCTACAACGTGGCCCACGACATCCTCGATATTTATGAAAAAGAAGGGTTTCTCTGGTTGGCGACGGACGGCGGCGGACTGGTGCGTTTCGACCCCGGCACGGTCACCACCGAAACCTTTCGCCACCAGCCGGAGAACACCAACAGCTTGCCCAGTGACCGCGTCTACAGTGTCACCTCCGATGGTTGGGATGTCTTGTGGGTGGGCACCTACGGCGGCGGCCTGTGCCGCCTCGATCTGGCGGTGCGCCGATTCAAAACCTACCAATACCAATCCGAGGACACCTTTAGCCTCAGCCACAACGATGTGGAAAAACTGTACCGGGATCGCGAGGGCCTGCTTTGGATTGCCACCTACGGCAACGGCGTCAATCGCTTTAACCCCCATGGTGACCGCTTTAAGATTCTGCGCAAACAACAGGGAAACGCCCAGGGTTTGGCATCCAGCGAGGTGCGCGCGCTCCACGAGGACGGCAAAGGGCGCATTTGGATCGGAACCCGCCTTGGTCTCCACATGCTGGATCCCGACACCAGACAACTCACCCATTACCCGGCCGAACCGGAGAAGCCGGAGGGTCTGAACACGGCGCGGATTGATGCGCTGTACGCCGATCCCGCGGGTATTATTTGGATCGCCACCGACGGCGGCGGCCTGAACCGACTCGACCCGGCCGACGGGCGTTTTACCCATTACAAACACGACCCCTACAATCCCCAAAGCATCAGCCACAATCAGCTGCGCTCTTTGGCGCCCGCCGAGGACGGCCGTATCTGGGTGGGCACCTTGGCCCACGGCCTCAACCTGTTTGACCCCGGAACCGGCACCTTTGAACGCTTCAACCACGATCCCGACCGCCCCGATTCACTGGCGGGCGACCGCGTTCACCCCATCCTGCAGGAAGAGAACGGCACCCTTTGGGTGGGTACCTTGAACGGTTTCAACCGTCGGCTTCCCGGAACCGCGGCCTTTGAGACCTACCGCTCCCAACAAGGCAAACCCGATACCATCAGCCACAATCGCATTACCTGTTTTTACCGAGACCGAGACGGCGTGATGTGGATCGGCACCCAAGGCGGCGGCATTAACCAGGTGGTCAACGAAGAACCGGGGGCGCTGCGCTTTCGCGCCTACACCACCGAGGACGGTTTGGCGGCAGACGCCATCGGCGGCATTCTCCAGGATCGACAGGGCCGATTTTGGATCAGCACCACCCGCGGTGTGTCGTGTTTCGATCCCGCCAAGGAGCACTTCCAGAACTACAGCCGTCCCGAGGGCGCTCAAGGAACGGGTTATTTCATCAACAGCTTCTTGGCCGACGGCAGGGGTTTGTTGTACTTCGGCGGCATCACCGGATTATCCGTATTTAATCCCGACGATTTCAAACCGAGAACCGCCCAACCCCGCACCACGATCACCGATTTCTTCCTGGCCAACCAACCGGTCCCCCTGCGGTTCAAATGGTCCCAATCGCCTTTACGCCGACCGATTTACCTCACCGAATCGGTCACCCTGGACCACAACTTCAGTGTTTTTTCGTTCCGATTCTCCAGCCTGACCTACAACAATCCCGCGGCGCATCGCTACCGCTACAAAATGGAAGGTTTGGACCAACAGTGGATTGAAACCACGGCCACCAACCGTTATGCAAACTACAACCGTATCCCCCACGGAAATTACACCTTTCGGGTTCAAGCGGGTGACAAAGAGGGTAACTGGGACCCCGTCGGGGCCGTTGTTGCGGTGCGCATCTTACCGCCCTGGTGGCGCTCCTGGTGGGCGATGTCGCTGTACTTCCTCGCTTCCCTGTTTTTGGTCGGCGCCTTCCTCCAGTTCCAAAACAACAAACTCAAACGCGAGCGGGAAATCGCGCTGCGGGAACGAGAAGTCGCCCATCAATTGCGGCAAGTCGCCACCCTTAAAGACGAATTTCTGGCCAATACCAGCCACGAGCTGCGCACGCCGCTCAACGGCATCATCGGCATCGCCGAATCGCTGATTGACGGCGTATCGGGACCGATCAACGGCGATGCAGAGAGCAATCTCCAAATGATCGTGCAAAGCGGCAGGCGTTTGGCCAACTTGGTCAA
Source organism: Acanthopleuribacter pedis (assembly GCF_017377855.1). Taxonomy (GTDB): domain Bacteria; phylum Acidobacteriota; class Holophagae; order Acanthopleuribacterales; family Acanthopleuribacteraceae; genus Acanthopleuribacter; species Acanthopleuribacter pedis. Next base: position 131,452 of record NZ_JAFREP010000025.1, on the reverse strand, counting down.
CGACATTCTCGATTTTTCCCAATTGCGCAAAGCCTCGCTGGAGCTGCGCCGGCAACCCCTTGATCTCTACCAGCAGCTCAACAGCGTGATGTCGCTTTCCAAACCCCTTATCGGCTCAAAAAATTTGGTTTTAAAAAACCTGGTAGAACCCGGCGCCCATACGGTGTTGGCCGATTACGACCGCCTCCAGCAAATTCTCCATAACCTGATCGGCAACGCGATCAAATTCACCGAAAGTGGTTCAATCCGCACCACCGCCGAACGCCGAGACGACCAGGTTGTCATCAGTGTGATCGATACCGGCATCGGCATCGCGCCGGCGGACCAAGAGCGCATCTTTGAATCCTTCGAACAAGCCGACGGCTCAGCTTCGCGCCACTACAGCGGCACGGGTTTGGGGCTCGCCGTTACCCGCCAATTGGTCGCCCTGCACGAAGGGCGCATTTGGATCGAATCCGAGCCGGGCCGCGGCGCCAACTTTTCGTTTACCCTACCCGCCAGCGATCAAACCGCCGTTGATATCGAAGCCGTCGCCGTCTACCGTCCCATGGAGGATGGTGAAGATCCCAGCCTGGTAAGCCCCGACGCGGAGGTTCCCGTGTTCGACACCGACACGGCGGCCGAACCCAGGCTCGAGGGCGACACAGGCCGCTTTCACATTCTCGTGGTTGACGACGAGCCGGTGAACCGCCAGGTTTTGACCAACCATCTTGCCTTCTCCAATTACCAGATCACCCAGGCCTCCAGCGGCAGTGAGGCGCTTGAGCTGATCGGCGGGGACACCCCGTTTGATCTCATTCTGTTAGATGTCATGATGCCGCAAATGAACGGCTACCAAGTCTGTCGCAACCTACGTCAAAACTATTCGGTTCAAGACTTGCCGGTATTGTTGTTAACCGCCAAAAACCGGATTGACGATTTGGTGGAGGGTTTTTCGGTGGGCGCCAACGATTACATCACCAAACCCATTAGTAAGGCCGAGCTCATCAGTCGGGTGGAAACCCAACTTAAGTTGCTGGATATTCACCGCAACCTGGAGCAAAAAGTCCAGGACCGCACCCAAGCCCTGGAGATCGCCAACCAAGAACTGGTGACCCGCAACGACGAGTTAAATCAAAAAAACCGCGAACTGGAGACCCTGGACCAAATTGTCAACGCGATCAACCGCGAGATTATGCTGGAGTCTCTGCTCGAAGCCATCCTGGAAAAAGGCTTTTTGCTGTTTCCCCAAGCGGAGAAAGGCGCCTTGCTCATGCGCCGGGGCGAGGACGATCAGTTCCATATTGCCCGCACCCATGGTTACGACCAAGACGAGATTCAGGCCCTGGTGTTTGACGAAAAAGGGGTCTGGGAACGCTACACCAGCGGCGAGCAAAAAGAAGAAGGGGTTTGGTTATTGCGCGATGCGCCACGCCTGCCGGGCTGGGAGAACATGGACCATCTGCCGCGCCCGCGCTGCATGCTTTCGATGTCGCTCAATGCCGAAAACCGGCTCGAGGGCTTTCTTATCCTCGACAATTTCACCAAAGACGATGCCTTTGACCAAATCACGGATCTGGGCAAGCTCAAGCGGTTCCGGGAACACGCCACGTCCGCGGTAAACAAGGCGCGCTACGTGCGCAGCCTGGAGGAAACCACGCGCCAACTGGTCAGCACGCGACGCGATTTGGTCGACGCCGCCCACAAGGCCGGTATGGCCGAAATCGCCGTGGGCGTGTTGCACAACATCGGCAACACGCTCAACAGCGTGACCACCTCGGCCTCCTTGTTGCAAGATTACCTGCGCGAACCCAAACCGATGAAAACCTTAAACCGGCTGGCGACCCTAATGGAGTCGCACCGCCATGATCTGATTGATTTTCTGGTGGAAGCCAAAAAAGGCGATGTGGTGCCGCCGCTCATCATTCAAGCCACCAAACACATGACCAACCTGCTCAACCAAATCTCCAACGAGGCGATGGCGGTGCGCGGCGGGGTGGAGCGCATCACTGAATTCGTGCGCGCCCACAACGAATACACCCATATCAGTTTCAACGAGGAATTCGCCGTCAACCAACTGGTTGAGGAAGTGGTTAACCTCCAGCGCGGCTTACTGGACAACCGCCAGGTCATTTTGCGGCTTGAGTTGGGACGGGTGCCGAACATCGTGGGCCGGCGCCAAATGTTGTCTCAGGTCTTGACCCACCTCTTGTTCAATGCCCTAGACGCGGTCAGAAGTCTCGAGCAACAAGGCGTCATTTTGGTGAGCACCTCGGTAGAAGAAACCCTGGTCCGCATTGAGATCCACGACAACGGAATGGGCATCGACCCAGAAGCCCTGGTCCACATCTTCTCCCACGGTTTCACCACCAAAAAGTCCGGTCAAGGCTACGGCCTCCATTTTTGCGCCAACGCCGTGAATGCGATGGGGGGCAAAATTTGGGCCGAGAGCGACGGTAAAGGCAAGGGTTCCAAATTCATGCTTTGCCTTCCACTCAAAGCGGGGCACCGCCTGGACGAAGCCGCGCCACCGATCCCCACCGAACAAAAAAACTAACCACAACGAAGGAGCAACTAAAAGAGCAACTAGGTGGAAATCACCGGCGAAGAAGCCATCCGAAGCGACGGCTCCATCCACATCGGGAAGCGGTCAAAGCGGGCTCACCGGCCGCATCCTCTGATCATCCTGAAATCCTAAGAAATCCCGAAAACCAAACCAAGCAGCGCAAAAATCCACCATTAACCCCCCCCTAGAAACGCGTTTGAAAATAATCGCGCATTTCCTGAAACACCGCGAGGTAGCTGCGGTAACGATGGTTGGAAATCGTGCCGGCCGCGACCGCCTCACGCACCGCGCATCCCGGCTCGGCGTCGTGCAAACAGGTGGAAAAACGGCATTCTTTTTGGACTTGGGCAATCTCCCGATAACCAAAACGAACTTGGTCCGGCTCAACCGGCGGCGGCGCAAAATCGCGCAAACCCGGCGAATCGGCCAACCAACCCTTACCCGCTTCCATACGAACCAAGGCGGAGGTGGTTGTGGTGTGTTTACCGGTGCCCTTACGCGCGTCAACCTCACCCGTGGCCAAGTTCGCCCGCGGCGCCAAACAATTAATTAAAGAAGACTTACCCACACCGGAGGCACCGGTAAACAGGCTAATCCCCTCGGCCGTCCAATCCCGCAGGGTATCCAGCCCGATGTTGCCTTTAACCGATGTTTTGAGCATCGGGTAATCCAGGGCACGGTAAATATCGATAAACTTGTCCTCACCTTGCTGTTCGTCCAAATCGATTTTGTTGAGCAAAATGCTACAGGGAATATCCGCCAACGCACAGGTCAGCAAATAGCGATCAATAAAACCCCAATCAATTCCCGGCTTGACACAGGCACTTACAATTAATATGCGGTCCAAATTCGCCGCCATCACGCGCTCTCGGCGCTTATCCACCAAGGCCCGTTTCAAACGGTTGCGCCGGTAATCAATCTCGACGATATAACCGTCGACACCACGCTGCCGCTCCTTCAAAAGTTCGATTTCCACCTGGTCACCGACCACCGGTAAACGGTACTCGGGTTCGGCCTTCCGCTTAAAAGACCCTTTCGGGCTACATAAAAAAATGTCGTCGTCTGCTTTGATTTCATAAAAACGATTGTGGGTTTTGACGACCAGGCCTTTCATGAACCCTCGCCCATTTGGTACAACACGCTTTGCCTCCCTTGATCTTTGAAAACCGCCCGCGCGTCAAACCCAAATTCACCAGCGAGTGGTTGAGCAGTCGGCCACGGCGAGCAGTTAATTTAAGGCTTTATAACACAAGTTTCACGCACGCGGGAGCACCGACACCGCGACCGGCCCATGAAGAACGAAGTAGTGTCTTTACAGAAGGGTAAAGGCGCCAAAATTTTTGGCAACGGCCCGCGCCCGAATGCTAGAATACCGGGAGTCTTCCGCGCACCACCTTAAACCAGCCACAAGGATCGGGCAACCCGATGACGTTTTGTTTCGATAACAAATTATTCCAACGTGGGCAAACCTGGCAAGAGTGCTTGGCCTCCTGGCAAACACACCGCCTCACCTTTCTCGATAAAATCGCCAACGCCCCCCAACTGACCAAAACGTCAGACCAGTTGGCGAAGCTGCCCCCGTACACGCGGTTTGCGGTTTATTACAGCAATTACAAACTCGATACCTGGCTGAGCTTGCCGATTATCGGCGGGAGTTTGGCCGCCTTCGACCATCTGGAAGTACGCTTCCACTGTGCCGAATACTTTTTCCCCGTGATGGGGCGAACCCTCGGCCGCAAAACACCGCTGCTGATGTTGCTGGATCAACAAGGCACCATTCGCGACCAGTGGGGGCCGCGTCCCGCCTCCGTCAGCAAAGCCTTGGAGCAAATGCAAAACCGAGCCGCTTCCGACCGCGACCGTTGGCTGGTCCACCTGGATCCCACCCGGTTCGCCGCACTTTTGGACGAAGAATTAAACCAATTTTTGGAAAATTGCCTCCAAAACGTCGACAACAGCGTTTCATAACGCCCTCATTGTCGGACCTTTTGCCGTCGCTCACACACGCAAGCCCCGCTTTGCGATAGAATGACTAGCCCGCATTTCTCACAAGGATTCGTCGCGAGAAGCAGAAAGCCTTGTGAGTACGAAGATGACGACCAAGCCACGGCACAGGGGTCCGACCTTTCGGCGTAGCAGCTGAGGCGAAGGCGGCTCGACCGAGTAAGCGAAGTAATCGCATGGGTTTCGGCTTCGTAGCAGAATTCCTTGTGAGAAATGCGGGCTAGCACTGCTCCGGCCCGGCCAGGGTCACCCGCGCTTTAGGAGGCCCCTATGCTTCAATCACGGTATTTCCCGTTGTTCCTCGGTTTGTTGCTTTGTTCACTGCAACCGTTGCTTGCCGACGACAACACCCTCATCTTGCTAACCGGGAAAAAGCACACCCTCGCCGGTAGCTTGGGTTTCCAAAACAACATGATCGCATTTAAGGACGTGGACGGCACCAATCGCATGATCAGCAAAACCCTGGTGGACTGGCCACGCACGGTTAAAAAGTCGCCGGAACTGTTCAAAAAAGTCTATCCCGGCCGGCCGCTGCCAAAACCGAGCAACACATCCTCCGGCTACACCGCGCGCAAGCAACCCAAACGACAGATTAAAATTGACAATAAAGCACTGAAAAACCTCAAACCGGGCCAGGGCCTCGCCAACAAATGGGACGGCGATGTACCCGAACTTCCCCCGGAGAAAAACGAGGAAAAAGGCTTGATTCAAACACTGTTCGACACCTTTACGGGTGAAGGAACCGAAACCGCGAGCAACGAAGTCGCGCCCAAACCATCCTCGGGGACCGTGCAAATCTCCACCATTTCCAGCGGAAAACGGGTTGAAATCAAACGGTTTATCGAGCCCGGCCAAATTGTAATGTTCGACTTCTACGCGGATTGGTGCGGTCCTTGCCGCAAGATCACCCCCCAACTCGAAGCCTTGGCACGTAAGTACCCGGGTCGGGTGGCCCTGCGAAAAATCGACATTAAAAATTGGAATTCGGACGTGGCCAAGCAATACAACATTAGATCCATCCCCCACGTGGTGCTTTACGACCACAAGGGCAAGAAGAAGGTCGACGGTAACGCGTTGGCCGCCATCCGCACCGCCGATCAAATCGCGCGCGCCAACGGTTGGTAAGCCACGAAAAAACTGTAAGATTGCAGCAATAAACCCATTCGAGGTTTCTCAGGTCTGTATCTATAAAGAATGATGTTGAACACCGCGCACGGAGAACTTATGCGTCGTCCCAATCCTATCGGCCTTATCAAAGCGCCTAACATCTCCATTTCACTGGGTTTGCTTGGCTTCTGTTTCTTCTGCCTGCCTTTATCACTGCGGGCTCAGGATTTACAGGTTCGCATCGTCGACCCGCCACCCAGCCCCGATTTCATTTTGATCCAGGTCAATGAAGAACGCACCTTGCGCGCAACCTCCGAACCCAAGGTGAACCATCCGCTTGATTTTCGCTGGGAGGTGTCCGCGGAGATAAACCCGACCTTGATTCTGGCGACCTTAACCGGACCCCAGGTCCCCATCGCCTTTCCCCTGCCCGGCAAATACATCGTGCGCTGTTTTATGCGCGATCCCGCCACCGGCCGCGAGGCCCCGGGCCCGGACGAACGCCGCTTTGAAGCGGTGGTGCAATCCATGATTAATACGCAAATCGTCGCGCCCCCGGAAGAACTGCTGCGCATCAGCGTCGGCTCCGTCATCCCTTTTGGGGCGACCTCGGAACCGCCCGACCCGGCAACCCTTTTTCACTGGGAATTGCGCGAGGAACGGGCCGATCCCCAACCCATTCGCTTTGGCGGCCCCCAAATCGAGATCCCGTTCGACAAGCCCGGGCGCTTCGTGCTGACCTGCCAGGCCGAGGACAGTGCCGGCAATCGCGATCCCATTCCGGCTCAAAGATTTATTGAGGTCATCAGCGAATCGCTGCGCATTGTCTCACCCGAGGCGCCGCCCGACACCCGCGAAATCGTCGTGGCGCTGAACGAGACCGTCACCTTCCGAAGCGAGGCCAAGGGCAATTTAGATCGGGTCGCCACCACCGCCTGGGTGCAAAAACCCGGCGATACCATCCTGTGCCGCGACACGGAGGAATGCGCCGTAACCTTTAGCGAACGGGGCAAGTTCACCATTAACGTGGTGGCCTTGGACGCCGATAACCGACCGGTCATCGGCGACTTCATGCGGGTGAATGTGGCCCCGCAATTGGACTTTGACATCGTTTCGCCACAAAACCGGGCGGAATACCGGGTCGGCGAAGCGATTACCTTGGAAGCGACCCTGAGCGGCGAATTGGCCGATGATCCCAACACCGTGGTCAATTGGTTGGGGCGCGACATTCGTTTGACCGGACTGAAACCCGATCCCATCACAATTAACCGACCCGGCCACTACCAGGTACGGGTATTTGCGGTAAACCAACCCAAAAATTACGTGGTTGAGCATCAAGTGTCCTTTAAGGTTTACGACAGCAATGCCACCCCTTCCTTCCGCATCATCCGACCCCGCACCAACGTGCGTCTCCCGGTCGGTCGCGATGTATTTTTTGACGCCTCGTTCCGCAATGTACCCCGCGAACAGCAGAACCCCGCTTGGCAAATCGTCAATCTTGAGGACGAATCGGTGTTAACCGAGTCGACCCAGCTTGCGCTGGGAAAAGTGACCTTTGAACAGGCCAGCAATTACGAGGCGCGGCTTTATTACCGCAACGAAGCATCGGGCGAAAGCCTGCTGGTAGATCAACGGGCCGTAACCGTTGGGAACCAGACCGATTTTGGCGATAACTCGCAAATCGACCGACCGGCCGACGTCCAACCCGGCCGGTACGACAGTTTGGTGCTGGACGGCGATCAGTATTTCCGCTACACCCTGGCTGAAGACGGGCTGACCATCAGCCTCGATCTGGATTTGGACGGTCCGGCTGAAATCGTTTTTTTACGCGAGCCGGACCAAGTCTTGTGGCAACGGCGGTTGGAGAAGGGCCGCAATCTCCAGTTCCCGAATCTTCCCGCGGGCAATTACATTGTCGGCGCCCGTCCCCAGGCAACCGAGGGCGCGACCAAAAATCTCAGCTTCGGCTTTGCCATCGAAGTCCTCAACCCCGGCCTCTTTTTTGCCGAGGTCACCGAGGACGAAGATTTTTCCACGGAAATCGGCATTATTAACACCACCAACAGCGCCGCCAACCTCACCATCATTGCCTATGACAACGCCGGCAATACCTTGGAAAAAATCGAACGCGCGGTGGAGGGGAACGGGATGTACCGCGACAGCGTGGTTTCGCTGTTCCCCGAGGTCATCAATGATGTGGCCTGGATTCGCGTCGACAGCACCGCGGAAGTCGTTGGGTACTCACTGACCTGTAATCAGACCGAAACCGAGGCCTACGCGGTGAATGCCGCCAAAAAACTGGCGGAAGAATTGTTTGTGCCCCACATCGCCCAAGCCACCGAAACCTGGTTTACCCGCGCCTCCGTGGTGAACGGTTTAACCGAACAAACCGAGGCCCTCATGACCGCGGGCACCTACAGCGGCACCCTCGCCAACAACGCCAGTTTCTCCAAGGACGGTTTTGATTTCCTGACCCGCTTCGAGGGCAGCATTCCCGAGGGCGCCACCTGGGCGACCTTCAGTGAACAGAACCAACAAGCAGGCCTGCTCGGCGTGGAGGTCTTCGGACGCGTCGATCAATTTGAACACAGCGCCGCGCTCGGCTTGGAAGGGAGTCGGGCCGATAACGCCAATTTCGTGGCGGAATCCAACAGCCTGTATTTTGCCCACGTGGCGCGGGATATCGGCCAATTCTGGACGGGGATCACCCTGGTCAATGTCGCCGACAGCCAACAAAGCGCGTTGGTCCGTGCCTATGGGCCGGGCGGCGCCTTGGTCGGGGAAAAAACCATGACCTTCGCCGCTCAAGAGAAAAAAGTATCGCTTGCCGACACGTTTCTGGAAGGCATCGGCTCACCGGCCAACGTCGATTGGTTTGAGGTCATCGCCGACGCCGATATTCTCGGTTACGAATTGTTCGGTACCTGGGACAACAAACGCATGGCCGGCTTGGAAGCGATTGCCAAAACGGCCGAGGAAATTTGCTTCCCGATGATCGACCAAAGCGGCGATTCCTTCCACGGCTACGCGGTAGTTAATGTCGCCGCCGCGGCGAGCGAGATCCGTTTCGGCCTTTACGCCCTGGACGGCTCGCTCATCGGCGAAACCGAACCCACCACTTTGGCCGGCAAAGAAAAACGCATCTTTTTGCTGAGCCAACTTTTTGAGAATGTCCCGCTCGAGGCCGCATGGGTTAAAGCATCCGCCGCCAGTGAGTTGGTCGGCTTTCAGTTACTTATCAGCAAAGACGGTGAAATGATGACCGGGGTGATTGCCCAATAACCCTTCGTTGGGCCCTCTTTCCAGGCAAAAGCAAAGCCCCCCTCCCGACAAACCACAAAACTCGGTTACAATAGGGTTTTCCGATAGCCATGAACCTAGAGAATGCGATTCTTGGCAGCCTATTCGCGCAGCTTACCGGTCTTCAACGGGTGATGAACATGCTCGCCGACCTTCCCAAAACCGTCCGTGCATGTTCCGCCACCCGTAGCGCCGGTCCCAGGCGCACCCCGAGCCAAGACTTGGACAACGGCATCTTCCTAAATCGCAACCTTTTGGTTAAATTTTGTGGTCCCCACGGATGGGATATGTGTTGAGGAGGCGTTTTGGCCAGTTTCGTTCACGACCTGGGCATCGTTTTAGGTGTTGCAACCGGCACCAGCATTATTTGTCGCAAAATTAATCAGCCAAGTATTCTCGGGTTTCTCGCCGCGGGCCTGATCGTGGGCCCTTACATACCCATCCCGCTATTCGCCGATACGGCCCGCGTGCACACCCTATCGGAGTTCGGGGTTGTTCTGGTCATGTTTTACATTGGGCTGGAATTTCAACTCAGCAAACTCTTTAAGGTCCTGCCGGTCGCGGGTTTCGCGGCTTTGATCGAAATCGGTACCATGCTGTTTTTGGGCTTTACCATCGGCCTCGCCCTGGGCTGGTCCAACATAGAGGCCCTATTTCTCGGTGCCTGTATCTGTATTTCGTCCACCATGCTGGTGAGTAAAATCTTTGAGGACGGCCCGGTCGGGGCCGACGTGCGCACCTTTGTGCTGGGCATCCTCGTGCTGCAAGACGTGGCCGCCATCGCCCTAATCGCGGCCATGACGGCCGTGGCCGAAAGCGGGAGCGTCTCGGTCCAAAGCCTGGCCCTCACCCTTGGCAAACTGCTCTTTACCCTAACCATGATGATCGCCCTCGGCTTGCCGATCGTACCGCGTTTGGTGCGCCACGTGATGTCCTTCAAAAACAACGAGGTCATTATCATCAGCGCCATCGGCCTGTGTTTCAGCTTTTCGCTTTTGGCCGAATCCCTGGGCTATTCCGTGGCCTTGGGCGCTTTTGTCGCCGGTGTTTTGGTGTCGGAATCGGGGCGCGGCCACGATATCGTCCACGCGATTCAACCGGTCAAAGACATCTTCGCCGCCGTCTTTTTCGTATCCATCGGCATGACGGTCGAACCCCAACTCGCCCTCGAAAACATCGGCCCTTCCATGCTCGTGTTTGTCTGCGTCATTGTTTTTCAATTGCTCAGTATCTCCATCGCCGGCGTCTTATCCGGTAACGGTTTGCAAAAGTCGATGACCTCCGGTTTGAGCCTCGGGCAAATCGGCGAATTCGGGTTTATCATCGCCGCCATCGGCATCAGCGCCGAGGTGGTCCGTCCCGGCCTACAACCGATCATGGTGACGGTTGCGGTGCTGACCGCCTTCACCACCCCGCTGGCCCTAAAATGGGCACCGCGAATGGTCGCTTTTGTCGATCACAACCTACCCAACCGCTTTAAAAACTCGATTGTCGTTTACGAGGGCTGGATCAGCGGCCTGCGCACGAGCAGTGGCGGCGGCGGCGGCAAGTCGCCACGCCGCAAAGCGGTTAACGCCATCACCTTCGACGCCTTGGTGTGGGTTGTGGTCACCGCCCTGTTTATGTACGGGTTCACAAGCATCTCCACCTTCCTCTCGGAGAAATTGGCCATCACCCCGGCCCAGGGCAAAATGGTCTCCTTCGCCGTCTTCTTTGTTGCCTCCATTCCGCTTCTGATCGGCATCGTGCGCAACACCCACAAATTGGTCGAAGGTATTTTGCAGGGGATTGAGGAGCGCCGCGCTCGCGCCAACGCCCATATCACCCCCATCGGTGCATCCCTGCTGCGCGCCTCGATTCACGTATTGGTCATGATGGGTATCGGCATTCCGGCGGTGGTCATTCTCCTGCCTTTTGTCGGTTCCGCCGCGATCATCGCCCTTGTGGCAGCGGGGATCATTATGATGATGGGATTGTTGTGGCGTTCGGCGGGCCGTTTCGACGCCGAGATTAGGTCGGAAGCGGAACGCCTTATCGCGTTTCTGGACCGCCAACGCACCGAAGGCGTCTCGGAGCAAGCCCCACAAGCTTTTTTCCCCGACCTCGACAAAATGGACGGTATTTTCATCTTGGAAGGCCTTCCAGTCATCGGGAAAACCTTATCGGAGTTGAACCTGCGCGCGCGCTCCGGCGCATTGGTGGTCGCCATCCACCGCGAAGGAACCGACGTGGTTCTGCCAACGGGCTCCGAAATCGTACGGGCGGAGGACTTGCTGTTCGTCACGGGCACGGAGGAGGCAGTCGCCAAGGCCCGTGAAATCATCACCAACCCGGAAGCAGAGGAAAGCTAACATCAAACACACCAAAAAGATACTATTGTTATACACGATTAAGTAATAAAAAACACATAAGCCGATGACACATCACATTCGAAGTGATAGAATCATAATAAAATGAGAACCTGAGGCGAAGAAATGCGAAGCATTGACCTGGTCATCACCGATTTAGACAACACCTTGTACGACTGGGTTCATTTTTTCACAGCTTCGCTGTACGCCATGACACAAAAAGCCGCCTTAATTCTGTCAGTTAGTGAAGAACAGTTGCTCAAGGAGCTGCAAAAGGTCCATCAGCGATATCACAACACAGAACACCCGTTCGCACTTCTGGAAACGGAAACGGTCAAGCATTACACCAAGGGGCTTTCGCGAAAAAAACAGATGAATGCTTTGGATGAAGCATTCCATGCATTTAACGCGGTGCGCAATCGTGAACTAACGCTTTACCAAGGGGTTCGCCAAGGTTTGCAGCGGTTGGTAAACAGCGGCGTCACGGTTGTCGGTCACACGGAAGCGACCTTACCCAACGCCGTGTTCCGCCTTAAAAAGTTAGGACTTACACCTTTTTTCCACGGTTTACATGCCCCTGCCCATGGGGGGTTGCCTCACCCTAAAGGGCCCAGTCCGACAACGGCCAATCAGGGTATTAAAATTGTGACGTTACCGCCAAAGCAAAGAAAGCCAGACGTTGCGGTATTGAAGGGCATATTGGACGAGTGGGACGCCAAGCCTGAGACAAGCCTTTACATCGGCGATTCGCTCATTAAGGATATGAGCATGGCGGTAGAGGCCGGCCTGGCAAGTGCTTGGGCAAAGTACGGCACCCACCACCCTGACGAAGCCTGGAAAAAGTTGGTTCGCATCAGCCATTGGACCGAAGAGGATGTGGCTCAAGCCGAGACCTTGCGAATGCGTTACCCCAACCTGGAACCGGATGCAGTTTTGGATCAGTCCTTCGAACAGATTTTTTCTCATTTTCATTTCGAACCCGCCAACAAGGGTACCTGCAGTTATGCCTAATCCTACGCTTTCCGTTTTGTTTCGATACCGCGATTTAATCGCAAACACTTTGGAGCAACACCGAACACTTATTGCCAACCACGGCGCTTGTTGGTGGGGTTGGTGGAAAAAGCCCTACGAAGACTATCGCCAAGAAGTCTGGGAACACCTTCTGGAAGAAATTAATCAGAACGGGCACATCATTATCGGTCTGTTTAATTCAGGCGCCAAGCAACACCTTTCCGTGTTTCACGCGCGTGTCGTCGCTGTCAAAGCACCCGAGGAAGAAGGGACGATTAAACTCAATGAGGAAGAACGCCTGTTGGTACCAGGTTACTACCGAAAAAGCCCCTACAGTTTGGGCTGGTTAAAGCTCGATCAAATCGCCACCGAGCCCACCGATTTTTTTAAAAATTACAGCTACCTCAAGGCCCCGCCGCTTCCCTGGATTGAAAAACATCATCTTCATCTATTGGACGACAAGGTCATTCATGACCACGGCGAATTGAGCGCCATGGACACCACCATCTGGCAAATACGGCCTCGGCACGATGAAGATCGTGACGAGCGGCTTGTGTTTCCCGGTCTTGTCATCAACGAACCCCTCTCATCCCAGCCAATCCCGCTAAAGGGCGAGACCATCCTGCACCTAAGCGATCTTCACTTCAGCTTGGGAGAAAAGCTAAGGGCACAACACGTTTGGGGCTACAGTAACGAGACCCAAGGGAAAACCACCTTGGTGGAGGCGGTTGAAGCCGGCATTCAGGGACACCGAATTGGCTTAGTCATTATCAGCGGCGATATTACTTTTTTAGGAAATGAGGCCGAATTCGAGATCGCATACCAGGAAATTCGAACCTTGCTTAACATGCTCTCTCTTGGACCAGAGCATTTGGTTATCATTCCCGGCAACCACAACATTCAATGGAGCAATCAAACCACTTACCACCACGATGCTCCGGTCAATCATCCCCCGCCCAAGGCCCGCGCGGCCTACGAACAATGTTACCGTCGCATTCTCAAGCATGACCCCCACGAAACGCTAACGATGACCCGCCGTTTTGTTTTTCCAAATGGGCAAGTACTGGAAGTCGGTGCCGTCAATTCGAGCAGCCTAGAACACGGGAAGGATTTTTTGTCCGGCATGGGCCGTGTCCACCCACGGGCTTTTGCCGCCATCAATCAATCCCTGCACTGGCAACAGCAACGCAACTCGCTCGCATTACGGTGGCTTGTGGTTCACCACCATGTCTGTCCCACGGAAAGCATTGAATCGCCGAATGAATACGGCAAGGGTTTTGGGATGGCCGTGGACGCCGCCGCAACGCTGCGCAAGTCAGCCGCCGCCGGCGTACACTTGGTACTTCACGGTCATCGCCATCAGCCCTTTATTTGGCGTACCGCGGTTTTTGGTTCACCAGAAACCGATCCTGGCGACTGCCTAGGCGAGGTCGCCGTCCTCGGCGGCGGCAGTGCCGGCTCACGTGCGGTTAATGATCAGCAGCTGAACTTTCATTTAATTCGACCGAGGACCGTCCAACTTTCAGTATCGTTATTTCGATCACGCCGGATGCAGGAACCCTTTAAAGAGGTGCATCAATGGTGCGCCCCCCTGTCCATAAAGGACGGCCACTTGGTACTGGGGAACTGGCGATCCGTTCCAAAGCAAGAAAATTGACCCTGACGGGGTTCAGGCCTATTTGAGGCGGACGACCGCGCGTTCCTTCATCAAGACCTTGTTGGTTTTGATGTCGGTGACCGTGGCAATCAGCCAGCGATCCTCATTGATCCCAAAAGCAATTTCAAGGCGCGCCTTGCGGTCCTGGGGCTGGTGCGGCGGGTTGAGACGACCCAAGGTGGGATCCTGCTCGTTAAGGGGAATGACCAATCGGCCGCCCTCCTCCGAATCGTCGCCGGCCTTGTGGAGTTTCCCCTGGGCGTCCCACACGAATTCTTCGACTTCCTGACGGTGACGCCCGAGTTCGCAAATCACGAGCCGAAAGAGATCTTCCGGTTCACCGCCCGCGCAGGTCGGTACAAAAAATTGTTTGTTAAAATCCTTTGGCGTGGGGAAGTGGGTTCCGGCCGGCACAATCACGTGATACGCCTTCTTTTTGGCCTTGGCGTCAAAGGTTTGAATCGCGTAGTCGTGGGTAATGAAGTCGGAGGTTCGCCGTCCACCGTCGGAAAATACGCTGGCACCGTAGGCAACCGCAAAGAAGGGTTGCCATGCGCGAACCCGGTCACGACCAAAATGTTTTTCGACCACGGAATAGACCTGAGGAAGTAAGGTCGAACCGCCCACCATCAAGACCTCGCCGATATCTTTGTTGGCGATGCCGTGGCGGGTGGCCTGACGTTCGATGGCACGCAATGCATCTTTTATGGCGGCGTACAGCCCTTTTTCATCGAGCAGGTCGATCAGATCTTGGCGGTTAACGGTAACCGGGTCTCGGCGGGGCCCCCCCTGCATTTGCAGGATTTTATCGAAAGAGCGCAATTGTTCGGGCGGTTCGAGTGAGAAAAAGGTTTCTTCCTCAAAGAAGAGGCGTTCTTTGACCCGACAGGCTTCGCCGAGCATGGCGTTGTACCACCATTGGGCGACCATTTCGTTGATACCCTGTAATTCGAACCCTTTTTCGGCCGCGAACTTTTCGAACAGCCAGGCGTCGACGTGGTTGCCGCCAAGGACCAGACCTTCTTTGGCCAGAACCTCGCAGGCCCCGATTTTTTCGCTTTTCTGTTTGGTCATGCGGATGAGGGCGAGGTCAAGGGTGCCCGCGCCGAAATCAACAACCAACACGGGGCGGTCGTCGCGAATGGAAAGGCCGTAACCCAGGGCCGCGGCGACAGGTTCATCGACAAAACCAACCTTGCGAACACCGACCTCACGCGCAATTTCTTTAAGCACGGCACGGTAGGGCTCGAAGCTATCCACGGGGGTACCGAACACCAACCGGCGCGGCCATTTTCCGTCCTTCTTTTTCATGAAATGCATCAGTTCAAACAGAAAAGTGGTGGCGACAACCCGAGCACCAACCGTTCGGCGTCTCACCCGCCCGAGGGTGCGGTAACTGTCGCGCATCAAGGCCGATTTGAAGGTGGGCACGAATTGGGCACTGGAGGAACGGGCATTTTCATCCAAGGCGGCGCGACCGATCAAGGCTTGGTAGGGCGTCGGTAACCAGCGTCGCAACCATTTATAACGATACAGGTTGCGGGCCCACGAATCCCGTTCACTGAGGTAGACGGCGGAAGGAATCGAATAGCGAACTTCCAAGTCACGCCCTTCCTCGGCATCCCGCGCGATATCGGGAAAATGGCCCATACGCGGTTCGTTGTTTTGATCATCCCAGCGCGCAACAGCGGTATTGCTGGTTCCCAAATCGATGGCCCAACTTGTCATTCAGTGACTCCCTCGGTCTGTTGGTCGTTCCAATAAAACATGCGCACGACAGCAACCACAATTGCCGCGGCGGGCTTTTTACCTAAAAAGCGCCAAACACGCCAAAAGTTTCAGCTAAAACTCTGGTGTGAAATAACTTGAAAAAGTAAACCAGGATCGCACCGAACCTCACTGGTGAATGGCACGTTTTCCCACAGCTCGTTGCCCCCCAGAGGTTTGGTTGAAATCACCGCGAGGTCTCGCGCTAATTAGGTTTTATGCTACTGGAATCAGGGCGAAAAGACATCCCTTAGCGTGCAACAGTTATTGCGACGATTTCTTTTCGGCGCCCCGTTTAACAACGCGCGAAAGCGAGGAATTTCCTGCAACCAAAAAATGCAGAAACCGGAACAGGACGGTTCGGCCGCCCGATAATCAGCCAAAAAAACTATTCATATTTGTTTCTTATTTCACTATTACCTCATTCGACATATTGACGCACGGCATCTAAAATCCTAGCAATGCTCGAACCACGCTCTCGCACTGACGATTGCGGAACCCGTCCTCCCCGGTTTCGCCCAAGCGCTCTACCTAGCCCGCAATTCCCACAAGGAATTCTGCCACGGGGCAACCCGTGCGATTACGAGGGGGCGGCCTTCCGCATTACTCTGTCGCGCAATACGCGACGTAGCGCTGCTACGCCGAAGGGTTGGCCCCGCTCCGCTTGCTCTCGGCCGTAACCTTCGTACTCACAAGGCTTACAGCTTCTCGCGACAATTCCTTGAGAGAAATGTGGCCTCTCCCGCATTTCGTCGCGGTTGATCCGCTGGATCGGGCGTGATTCCGAGCCCTAACATGAATTCATTCGAGGAAAAAAATGCTAAGACTTATTGATGCTTCGTTCTTGCTCCTCTTCTTCTTTTCTCTTGGCAGTGGGCCTTGCCTGTCTCAAAACGGCGTCGCCCAAAACACGCTTCCTTCAATCCACACCGAACCCCACTTCAAACAACCGCCCGACCAACGCGGAACGCAAGGAACGACCTTCGCGGAAGGTGTCGAAGTCGGCCGAATCACCCAATCGGTGCTGGATGAGATTTCCGGCATCGCGGCGAGCCGGGCAAACGAGGGCCTGTTTTGGGTCCACAATGATTCGGGGAACCCGCAACAGGAACACATTTTTGCGATTGACGCATCCGGCCGCGGGATCGCGAACTACGCCCTTAGCAACGCAACCAACGTCGACTGGGAAGACATCGCGGTTGGGCCGGGCCCGGAACCGAACAAAAGCTACGTGTATGTCGGCGACATCGGCGACAACGGGGCGCGCCGCGATATTAAAACGCTGTACCGCGTCGAAGAACCGGTGGTCGGCCAAACGGGCGCTTCGCTTCGTGCCGATGTGATTCGCCTACGCTACCCGGACGGGCGGCGCGATGCGGAAACCCTGCTGGTCGACCCCGGCAACGGCGATGTGTACGTGGTCAGTAAAAGAGAGCAAAGCAATCGCGTTTACCGATTCGCCGCACCCTTGCGCCACGGCACAACCCATACCGGTGAAGAAGTGGCGCGCATCAATATTCACTGGTTAACCGCGGGCGATATCGCACCGGACGGCAGCCGCATCATTATTAAAACCACCAACCGCAACTACCTGTGGCTTCGCGACCAAGACGAACCAATCGGCGCGGCCCTTTCCCGCGATCCCCTCAAGATACCGGTGCGCGGCGAACCGCAGGGGGAGGCCGTTGCCTGGGATGCCTTGGGGTTGGATTACTACACGGTTTCGGAACGCGCCAATCAACCCATTTACTTTTTCCAGGGATTGGACGGCGGCGGCGATACCACGCCCCCGATTATTACCGTCCGCGGCGCCAATCCGATGACGGTTGCCCTCGGCGGCGTGTTCCGCGATCCGGGCGCCGGCGCGGTGGACGATACGGACGGCGATTTATCAGCACAAATCCGCGTAACGGGAAGCGTTGACACAAGCCGCAAGGGACGCACCACGCTGCGTTACGACGTCACGGATGCGGCCGGTAACGCGGCGATCACGGCCACACGGTCCGTGGAGGTGGTGGCTCAAGACGACCCCTCCGGCCACCGCACGGCGCGCCTGCGCGCAAACGAACAGCTCGCGGCAAGGGAATGGCTCCAGTCCGAAAACGGGACCTACCGCTTCAAGCTCCAGGGGGACGGCAACCTGGTTTTGCGCAATCGCCAAGTTGGCCAGGTTCGTTGGGCGTCGGGGACCCAGGGGCGATCCGGCACAAGAATGATTCTTCAAAGAGACGGCAACCTGGTGCTCTACACGGCGGCCGGGCAAGCCGTTTGGGCGAGCCGAACCGTCGGATCAGGCGCCACCCACTTGATGCTTCACAACAATGGATCGCTCGCCTTACACGCGGGTTCACGGGTGCTGTGGTCGGTAAACGGCAATCCTCCGGCCAAAACCAGTTGGGTCACCTTGATCAATCATGGTTTTGATCCCTTAAAAACGGATTCCCCCGGCGGCGCGCACGAAACCCTCGATAACGTGGCATTGAGCGGTTACGGCACGCTCGAACTTAAGTTCGTTTTCGAAACCTTTGGTATGGCAGACCATGAGCGCCTGTTTGTAGAAGCCCGCGCCGGCCGTCAATGGCACCGATGGGAAACCTACATCCAAGGCGTCGAGTTCGACAACCAATTGGAATACACGGCGACCGTGGCGGTTGATGCATCGACCTTCCCGTTTAACGACCAAACCGAGATTCGCTTCCGAACGGAGGGCGCCGACGACACGGATCAGATCGCGATCAAGGCACTGCGCCTTCGCCTCCGCTAACAGATAACCCACAAGCAAAGGTCGCCACACGGGTTCAACACCCACAACCCGTTGCGGCGGCCTTTTCTACGGCGTTGGATTGGCAGATCAAAGGAAACGCTTCTCGGCGGGAAGCGTCTTTGCCGTGCCAGTCTTATGCAAGCAGTGCCAGTCTTATGCAAACACCTGAATTTAAGCAGAATAGTAACCCTTCCTCGTCCAAATGTCGCGCCCTTTGTGGGGCCGGCCGATTGGCGAAACCCGACTGTTTTTCCCCAATCTCGGGGTGCTAGGTCGCACCTCGAGCTGGTTGCCTGCCCCTGATTTGCACGGTCGGTTCACCACTTTCTTGCACCGCGGCCGGCAATCCTGGAATGAACCCAGGCCCCTGGTTGTTGGCCATGTGGGAAGGTTCAGCACATCCACCGAATCTTCGGCAGTTCGAGGCGTGCTTCTGCTACAATCGCGAGGCCTTGCGCCCCCCCACCACGCCACCTCGTTCACAGCCCTGCTGATGGTTGCACGCAATCATCAACGGCTTTGCCGTGGACGGGATGCAACCTTGCCAAAACATTTATTGATTGATCCACGAAATCTGGAGGGATCCCCACTCATGAAACAGCCGTACCCCCTCAACGCGCGAACACCTTTGTTATGGTTGATCTTCTTTACCGCATGCCCACTCTGGGCCCAGCAAGCCGGCCTCGAAATTTCGGTGCTTTTGTACCCCGAGCGAACCCCCCTCGCCGATCAAGCCGTCACGATTAGCAACGAGGCCACCGGTTGGCAACGCGTCTTGACCACCAACGCCTTGGGTAAAATTCGCATCGACGGCCTCTCCCCGGCCGACTACCGCGTGGTCGCCGCGGCCGACACCACCTACAGCGCGAGCGAAGCCGAACGGGTCGGTTTACGCGCCAACTTCGTCAGCAGTGTCACCCTGTTGCGTTTTCCGCGCCAAACCCAAACCGAATCACTCACGGTCACCAGCGGATTCGCCAAACTCAACGGGATCAACGGCGAAATTTCGTCCACGCTCAGTGAAGCCGAAATTGAAACGCTGCCGATTGAAGGTCGCGACATTACCCGCGCCTTGTTCCGTCTGCCCAACGTCACCCAGGCCACGGGCTTTTTCCCCGAGGCGCCCAACGTGAGCATCAACGGCGCCAACGCTTTGTATACCAACTACATGATCGACGGCCTCGACAACAACGAAAACTTTTTGGGCGGTCAGAAGTTCCCCATCCCGGTCGGCTTCACCCGCAACATCACGGTCCTGACCAACAACTACTCGGCCGAATTCGGGCGTACCGGCAACGGCATCTTTAACATCACCAGCAAAAGCGGCGGCAACACGATGGAAGGCGAGGTCTTTTATGTCACCCGACCGGGGCCCTCTTTGGACGCCTCCTCACCCTTTGCACAACGCGATCTGTCCGGCAACCAGGTGCAGGACGGTTTCCGCCGCGACCAGTTCGGTTTCGCGGTGGGCGGCGCTCTGGTCCCCGACCGTACCTTTTATTTTGTGAATCTGGAACACACGGCCGACGACAAAGACAACCTGCTTCGTTCCCCATCACTCGGCGTCAATGAAACGGTGGCCGGCGCCAATGAATTCACCTACACGAGCCTGAAAATCGACCATTACTGGAGCCCGCAATTCAGCAGCGCGCTGCGCGCCAACCTCGGCCAAGTCGCATTGGAACGCCAAGGCGGCGGCTTAGAGGGCGGGGTCACTTTTCCCAGTGCCGCCAACCGGCAAGACCGCAACGCGGCCTTGGTGGCCCTCACCAACACCTACATCGGTGACGGCTTTACCTACGAGGCCAATCTGCAGTATTCACGCTTTCGTTGGGACTATGGGGAACCAGTCTCGGGGCCCGGCCCACAAGTTACGGTCTTGGATGCACAGGGAATCACGGCGGGTGTGCTCGGCCATCCCGGCTATATCTTCGACGATTTGGAACGCACCTACCAGCTCCAGCAAAAGGTTTCCTGGGTTCGCGGCAACCACGTCTTCAAGGTGGGTTACGATTTGATCGCGGCCGATTTTGAACTGCTGGGCGGCGGCAATGTCAACGGCAACTACCTGGTCCAACTGAACCAAAACCAACAACAGGCCTTGATTGCACGAGGATTGGGCGCGGGACTGACGCTCAACGATTTACCCGCCGATGTCACGGTGCTGGATTACGCGGTGGAACTGCAACCCAAGGCATTCGGGCGCCGTCAAACGATGCACGGCCTGTTCATCGAGGACCAAATCTCAATCGGCAACCGCCTCGACCTGACCCTGGGCTTGCGCTATGACTACGATAACCTGACCGCGGTCGGCGGGGCCTCGGGCGATAAGGACAACCTCGCGCCGCGAATCAGCGCCAACTACGCGCTGGACGAACGCAGCGTGCTGCGCGGCGGCGCGGGCCTGTTCTATGAAAAACTGCCTTACGCGATTTACAGCGACGCCCTCCAACAGAACAGCACGGCGGAAGGGTTTCGCCAACAGCTCAACCAACTGATCGCATTGGGTATTTTGCCGGCGGACACCGACTTAGACGCAATCACCTTCGACGGCAACCTCACGGTGAACCCCACCGGGGTCACTTACCTCGGGGGCCCCACGCCCGATCAGGTCGCCAACTTGCGCGACACGGCATTTAGCAATGAACGCCGTATTCTCAATCCCAACGGTTGGGAAAACCCCGAAACGCTGCAGCTCTCGCTGGGATACCAACGCCAAATCCGCGACAATATGTTGTTTTATGTTGATTTGATGTACTCCCGTTCCGAGAACTTGGTGCGACTGCGTAACCTTAACGCCCCCAGCGCTTACGGGATCACCCGCGAACAGGCGGAGACCTTAAGCGATGCCGAATTGTCGGCCTTGGTGCGCGGCGCGGAAGAAGCGGACGCAACCCGCCCGGTCGCACCGGTCGCGGGCGGCGCACGCAACATCGTCATCAGCGAAACGGAAGGCGGCTCGCGCTACAAGGCGGCCAACTTCAACCTGGTCAAGGATCGCGGCGGCGACATCTATTCGTTCCGCCTGGGTTACACGCTTTCCGAGCTGCGCAACGACACGGAAGACATTAATTTCCGAGCCCAAGACAGCAACCGTTTCGGTGACGAGTGGGGACCGTCCATCAACGACCGAACCCACGTAATCAGCCTGCTGGGCGCGGTTCATCCCCTGCCCCGCTGGACACTGAGCTTGGCCGGCCTGATCCAGAGCGGTCAGCCGATCAACCGCATCCCCGACGCCTCGGTTTTCGGTACCACGGATCTCAACGGCGACGGCCGCGCCTTTGGCGACGCGTACCAGGGCAACAGCGACCGCTATCCCGGTGAAGCACGCAACAGCGACCGCTTACCCTGGTCCCGGATCTTCGATCTAGGCCTGAGCTACCGCTTGGACCTGGGCGGTAATCGCCTGGAAGTGCGCGCCGATATTTTTAACCTAACCAACGAAGACAACCTGAGCGGGTACAGCAACAACGCCACCCAGAGCAACCAAATTCAGGCAGGCCCCGCGGGTACGCCGCCGGTACAACGGAACGCGGGCCCGCCCCGCCAGTACCAATTCAGCCTGAGTTATCTGTTTTAGATTTCCCCCGCATCATGCTTTTTCAACCAGGGCTTTTCCACCAACAAGGAAAAGCCCTTCTCACTTCACAAGCCAAGACACAACCCCTTCGCACCACACACGCTTTATGGTAAAAACGGCGACCGACGGCAGGATTGTTCCAGCCCATGTTTTCGCCACCAACGAGGTTTTATGTCACGACGCGCGCACCTTCTCAAAAATGTAGGTTTGGTTTTTTGGGGATGCTTTTTTTTCTCCTGTGGTCGGCCCACCGCCACTGAAACCCAACCGCCTTTTGATCCACTCACCGCGGAATGGGCGGAGATCACCCAAAAGAGTCGTGACCAAACGGTGAATTTCGCCATGTGGATGGGCGATCCCTATATCAACGATTACATGCGCAACTGGGTGGTGCCCCGCGTCAAGGAACAACACGGCATCACCCTCAACCTGGTACCGGCCCAGGGTGGTCAAATCGTGTCGGCGATTATGACGGAACTGGAAGCGGGCAAAAAAAACAGCGAATACGACATGGTTTGGATTAACGGGGAAACCTTTTACCAGTTACGCCAAATCAACGCCCTGTTCGGCCCCTTCACCAAACAGCTCCCCAACGCGGCTCTGATCGATTTCGACAACCCCTTTATCGGCATCGACTTCCAGCAGCCCATCGACGGCTACGAGTGTCCCTGGGGCAATGTACAACTGGCGCTCATCTACAACAGCGAACGGGTGACCACCCCCCCGCAAAGTCGCGCCGACCTGCTGGCCTGGGTTGAAAAAAACCCTGGCCGCTTCACCTTTGACAGCACCTTCACCGGCATGACCCTGCTCAAATCCTGGATGATCGATATCGCGGGCGATCCCCAAATTCTGGGCGGCCCCTTTGACGAAGAGACCTATCGCCAAATCAGCACGGCGCTGTGGGCCTACGTGCGCCGACTCCAGCCCCATCTCTGGCGCGGCGGCGAAAGTTTCCCCAACAGCTTGGCCCAAATGCATCAAATGTTCGCCAACGGCGAGTTGGATTTCACCATGAGCAACAACGACGGCGAGGTCGACAACAAAGTGCTGCAGGGTTTGTTCCCCGAAACATCACGCGCCTACGTACCGGCCTACGGCACCATTCAGAACAGCCATTACCTGGGCATCATCGCGGGTTCGCCCAACAAGGCCGCGGCCATGACGGTGATCAACTTCATGATTTCGCCCGCGGCCCAACTCGAGAAACAGAACCCGGCGGTTTGGGGTGACGGCACGGTGCTCGACCGCGCCAAGTTACCAGCGACCTGGTCCGAAAAATTCGCATCCGTGCCCAACCGCGTCCACGCCCCGGCCCGAGAGACCATCCAGGACCGCGCCCACATGGAATTGGCCCCGGAATACATGATTCGCCTCTACGAGGATTTCCGCCGCGAGGTCCTGGGTGAATAACCCACGACGCGACCCATCGTTCTGGGCTTTTGCCCTGTTCGTCCTGGTCGCGGTTCTGCCGATTGCGGTGGGTTTGGTTTATGCGGCGGCCTACAGCTTTGGCACGGTCGGCCTGCTACGACAAGGTTTTACGTTTGACTTCTGGACGGCCACGCTCACCCGCTCGGAAATCTGGTTTTCCCTCCTCAACAGCGCTTATGTCGCCACCCTCACCTTAGCGCTGACTTGGATGGTCGCCCTCCCGGTGAGCCTCAGCCTACGACGCCCGCTGGAACAGGGCGCACTGGGTACGGCGGTGTACCTACCCTTGGCTTTACCGATGACGGTGGCGGCTTTTGTGGTGTTCCAGATGTTTACCGGTTCGGGACTGTTGGCCCGTCCCTTCGCCGCGCTCGGGCTGATCGACAGCCCGCAAGCCTTCATGCCGCTGATCCACGATCCGGCCTCCATCGGTGTGATCGTCGCGTTTCTTCTGATCACCATCCCCTACTTCTCGTTGCTGCTGCGCTGGTTTTACCGCGCGGAGGCGGTAGAGGAACTGTGTCGCCTCACGCTCACCCTGGGCGGAACCCGCCGCGATTGTTGGCGCCGCGTCGCATGGCCGATCCTCTGGCAACGCGGCCAGGTGCATACCATGTTGTGGTGGATCAGCGTGTTCGGCGCCTACGAAATTCCGTTGTTACTGGGGAAACAGTCACCGCAAATGGTTTCTGTCCTCACCATGCGGAAATTCCAGATGTTCGATCTGCAGCAGAAGCCGGTAGCCTTCATCGCGGCGCTGATTTACAGCGTGCTGGTCGCGGCGGTGCTCACCCTCGTGTTCCGACGCGCGGGCAAACAAGGTCGGCTCGGTGTTTGAAGCGCGCGGCACCCGCCGATTCCTCGCGGTCGCGGCGGCCCTGGCCTTTTGCCTGGGCCCCTATCTGTTGGTTCCGTTGCTCAGCCTGACCAACAACTGGCGTTTTCCCCACCTGCTGCCGACCGACTGGCAAGCGCAACACTGGTCGCACTTCCTCACCGGCAGCGCGATGGTGGACAGCATCGGCATCTCCCTGTTGATTTCACTGTTGGTCTGCGCGGTCGCCACACCGCTGGGTTTTTTGGCGGCGCGTTATGTGGCCTACCACCCTCGTCGCGAGCAACTGCTGATCACGGCCTATGCACCCTACGTCTTTTCGCCGGTCATCCTGGCCACGGTGTTGCTCTACCTATATTTGAAGCTGGATTTGGTGGGCTCGATGCTGGGTGTGCTGGCGGCACAAATCATGTTCGCGGCCGGCTTTGCGCTGATTTTTTTCGTGCCCTTCTGGAACGACCACAAACGGCGCCTGGAAGAATTGGTCTACACGCTCGGCGGCAACCGGCGCCAGGCATTTACCCAAGTGTTACTGCCCCTATTCCGGGAACCCTTGCTGATCTGCGCCTTTCAAACCTTTCTCATTTCGTGGACCCAGTACGGGACCACCTTGTTAATCGGCGCGGGTAAGGTACAGACCCTGCCGCTAAAGGTCTACGATTTCGTGGCCGAGGCCAACCCCCAATACGCGGCCATGGCGGCAACCCTGCTCATCCTGCCACCCGCGCTATTGATTTGGTTCAATCGAAAACTCGCCCTTATTTCCAGCCAGGAACCCTTGTGAGCACCACGGCCTAACCAAGAGAAATCAATAAAGTTAAGATCGAATGCGCAACCCTTCGTTCAACGCAACGAGGTATTGATCCAGGGCGTAATCCAACCAAAACTTTGAACCGTAGGGCGTATCGTTCGCGCTGAGATACCCCATGTGCCCACCCACCTGCTCGCGGTGCAGATACACGGAAGCGGAACGTTGGGCCTCGGCATAATCGTGCCAACGGACGATGGGATCGTCGACCGAGGACATCAGCACGGTCGGAGTTTGAATGTGGACCAGCAGGTCCTTGGTGGAGCAGGAATGGTAATAGTCCTCGCGGTCGGAAAAACCGCCGGCAGGTGCGGTGTACAGGTTGTCGAAATCGTGTAGGGTGGCCCAGGGTGGGATTTGGTAAGGTTCGGGCTCTAAACCCGCGGCCTGACGTTGGCGCACGGAACGCCGCAGACGCAGCACAAAGCGCAGGTCGTAGACGCGATTGAACCCGGATTTAATCGCAACCGCCGCGGTTTGCAGGGCAATCGGTGCATTGACCGCCACGGCGCCGTCCGGCTTGGTGACGCCGCGTTTGCCGGACAGCAGCAGCAACAAGGCGTTGCCGGAAAGGGAGAAACCGACGGCGAGGTGGCGCGCCTTGGGAAATTTGCGGCGACCGTGGGCAATCACCGCCGCCAGGTCCTCACCGCGGCCGGAATGATAGGGCTCGCGCGCCAGACCCGCGCCTTCGCCGCACCCCCGGTGATTTACGGAAAAAACATGAAAACCCCGTTTGCCGGCGACCAGGGTGGCGCGGCTCATGTAATCTGCGTCGGCACTTCCCCCCAGGCCGTGGAACAGGTAAACGATGGTATCGGTGGTGCCGGGATAATAACGAATCGCGAGTTGATCGCTCCCGTCGAGTTGGACGGATTCGGGGGTACAACGGGGCAGGTCGTCCACCTTGCGCAGGAAATGGGAGAGGATGGTTTGGCGATGGCCACCGCGGGCCCACCATGGTGCGGACAAGGGTTTGGGCCGACGTTCTTCGAACAATTTATGCCAGGCTTCCGGCGAAAAATGATTACCCAACAAGCGCCTCGATTGCGCGCGCCAGGTTTTCGCGCGCCTGTTGTTCCCACGCCTGGTGGAGGTGGGGTGTGTGGTAAATCGCCGGGCGCGCCAAGAAACCGCGCAGGATTTCAGCGCGTTTGCGACGGTAAATAAAACCCGGAACGCGGCGGTATTCTTGCCGGATCGCCGTTTCGAATCGGTCGTAGATCTCGGTGGGACAACCGAGGATGCCGAGGTCGAGATCCACCAGAAGTTGGGCGTCGCGACCCTCGGGTTCGGCTTGGTGCTCGGTGGCCGTGATCCATGCATGGACCTGATCGGCAAAAACCGGATCGGCGCCGTCGGCACGCAAATCACGGGCGGCCCAATCGGCGCTGTCGCGTTCGTTGGTACCGGAGCCGATGCGATAGATTGCGTCGTGGTACCACAGGCCCACGGCCACCGCGTCCCAAGCGTAGGGCTTGTCGGCGAGTACCAGATAGGCCTCATCCAGCCCGCGCAGACAGGCGATAACGTGCTCGAGGTTGTGATAGGCGCGGTGGGTTTCGCCGTAGGCGGCGTGTAGGGCGGCCAAGCGGGTCGCGCCGGACAGGCCGGTCACCCGTCGCCACAAGGCATCAAAGTCGGTAAAAGATATTGGTTGGGTTTCACGCACGACGCAATCCTCATCGACCCACGGGGTTTTTAGGTTGACACATTCGCGGATGCCAAACACCGAAAACGCACCACCCTGACCGGAGTCATTGATCCAGCGGAAGGGCCAAGTGAAACCTATCGGTTGGAACCGCGGTTCGTCGAGGCGGAAAAGGGCTGGGTTGGCTCCAGGGTGAACACGCCCGGGCTGATGTGGGGCAGCATAACACAAGAGCCAGATATCGCCGCCCGCCTAGCGATTTCATCGCGGGAAATCGATCACAAAGAAACCAATCAAACGTCGATTCGGTAATTGAGTCGGGCCTCGTCGCCGGTGATGCCCCGAAACCCCCAACAATGGGCGGGCTGTTCGTTCACGGTAATCTCCACATCCACGGGCGCCAAGCCCAGGCCATCCTCGAATGCCCGGAAAATCGCTTTAATAAGCGCTTTAATCGTTTCCGGGCTTCGGCCGGCCATCATGTTGATTTCAATCACGGTGTAAGCCGCGCTTCGGCCACCCGGTGCATAAAAGTCGTCTGAATCCATGGGAATGAATCGATGAGCACGCTTGTCCTCCGGCATCCCCAACACCTGCTGCATGCATTGGTGCAACAGGTCGGACATCTTCGCTTTGCGCGGGTTAAGCGCCTCTTTCACACCATAAATCACGATCATGGCAACGCACCTCGTCAAGCATCAATTGATCCAACAAAACTAAATCCGAAACAGTTTATCTTTCTGAGACAAGGAAACTATCTGATGGCTATCTACATCGATATCAGGTGGTAACTTATCACGTAAAACGGGCAAAATGTACTGACAATTCGTCTGAGATACCAGCTTCGTCAAAATGCTACTCAGTTGATTGTCGTGAACATTTTCAATTTGGTCCTGAAGAATAAAGTGTAAGCACTCAATCTCCCTGGAATCCGCAAACTGGATATATGCTAAATCGAATGCGGCGATCTGACCTTTCTTCTTTCCGGTTCCTAAATTACCACTAATGCTGCTAATTTCAAGAGTATAACCTTTCTCTTTCTTATCTGAACTCAAAACAAACTGCTCACCATAAAGCTGCTTGGACAGTAAAGAAAAATAGCGGTTAAATTCAGTTATTTGCTGCTGGATTAAATCATCCTTGGAGTAAATGCCTTTATTAATTTCATCGATCTCCTCCTCTAAAACATCAAGCTTATCCTGGGTCTCATCCCACAACTTTTTCTGACTCTCTAAGGAGCCCTTGGTTTCAAAAGCTGAGTTCAACTTTCGATCAAGTTCACGGACATCTCCATAATACCCGAGCCTATCAAGTTGAAGCGTTAGGGCTTCCTGTTCAGCGAGAGCGGCCTCTAATTGGTCGCGCTGCTCTTTTAGCTCCGTCTCCAATTCGGGTAACTCTACCGATACAAACCGAAGCTTGCTTTGCACCATTTGATTATGAAAGACGACCGTTTCCTCAAAGGTCCGCTGTAAGTTGGGCACATAAGCTTTGGCCTGTTCATAAACAGACCGAACATGGCTTAAGTCAACCTGGCTCACCTCTTGCCGGAGAGCGTCTCTGCTTTCCAAAATCAATTGCTTGCGTAGCTCTAAACGCGTAATCACTCGTGAGAATTTTTGTATCAGGGATTTCACCTCAACAAAACGATTGAGCGTTTCGTTATAGTCTTCACCGTCACCTATTGACGCACGTTTTTCACTTAAATCCTTAATATCTCGATCCACAATGATCAATGACTGATTAATCTGAGAGTAAGAGGTCACTTTCTTGAGGCGATTCATTAGATTTCGCTCTTGGGTCCGTTCTCTTATCTTTTTTTGTTTCCGAGCGTTAATATCCACATCAACACCCAACCAAAACAGGTACAAGGCTTCGTACTCTTCTGTCCGTGTATACGGACTTAGTACCTTCAGAGTGTTGGTCAACCGTTCTTTTTCATATCGAATATTTTTGGCCACAAGCTGTTTCCAAGTAGGCTTCTCATCATCAGAGCGAAACACGAGAGATTTAAGCTTGGCGGGAAAGCTTTTCAATGTTTGTTTCTCACCATTAATCTCAAATACCTTCGCGGATCGCTCAAGGAAGTTACGACGAATAATAATATCGTCCATGGTCGAATCCAAGTCTCGTGTGAGCGTTAAACAAACTTCAAAGTCGGCACGCTTCACAAAAGCTTCAACTTGGGCATTGGCCTTTCCTTTAAATTCATCCTCGAGATAAATATTTTCCCCATCACTACCTAGGCAAAAATCAATCAACTTGAGTACGGTTGTTTTCCCAACATTGTTACCAGATTCTTGTCCTTCACATGAAATGGTTTCATCCACAATTAAATTCAAGCCCATATGGAACGGGATCGAACGGATCACAGCCTCACCCTTTTTAATCACCAGTGATCTCAAGAACATAAAACCAGTTCCTCACCTTCGCTCCGAACGGCACCAATAAGGAAAAGCCAATCAAGTGTCGCCATAAACACGGGAACCCCCACCGTTTGAACCTGACGAACAGCTTCAAATAAATCAAAAACCTTCTGACGTTTCGAGGTGGTCTTGAGAAGGGCCTCAAGCACCACGGCCCCCAAATAATAAACGTGATTTTCCGGTTTCAAGTCTGGTTCAACAATCATGATACGGGCTCCTCCAACACCTTACACCGCAAAAACGCATCCACCACCATCACCGCCACGGCAAAATCCCTGTCCGCTTCATCAAAACCCGACGCATCCAGGCGGTCAATTAAAGCCCCTTGAACGTCCTCAAGTAGGGCGTCCCCCATTTCAAGCACGGACGCTGCATCATGCGCCTCACGAAGACCTTTCGCCTTTAAATACAAGTACTGAATGTTACGCAACATGTTCTGCTTTCTGAAGCTACCGTGGGTTTCCAATTCTTGATAAATCGCGTTGAGCTGTCCGAAATAAGCTTTGTACACTTGAATCATCGAGCGGTTCCGAACCACATGATTGTGCGCGATTTTCGCATCGACTTCAAATGGTTCCCTCAATGGATGGAGACCATCACGCTCCTCAAAATCCCATTCGCTAATGGCCTTGACGGCCAACGCCATGGCTGAAAGCTTTTTGTGAGGGTCTCCAAGACGGTAGGTTTCCTCATGCTCCTGCTTCCAATGTTGCAACAAGGCCACGCCGTAGTCCGCTTCATTGTCGGGATTATCAATGACGCTGTGGCAGGCATCACACAGCAAAATAAGATTATCAACATGGGCGCGTTCCGCATCATTCATGTTGGGATTCCAACGTGGCCCCCCTGGCGAGGCCGCCTCGATATGACAAATTTTCCCAATGTTGGTTCGCCCGTCCTCCGCGATCAAGGATCGCCGGCAGTGTGGTGCCGCACATTGGTTCCCGGAAAGCATAAGGAGCAACGTCTTATGCACGGGTCTAATGTTGCGAGCCTTCGATTTGGCCACGAGTCACCACCGCTTCGTCTTCAATTGTTGGTTTTTGGTGAGCCAATCTTATGCATCGCTCGCCAATGCATTCAAGCTCAAAAACCTGCAACAACGTGTGAAAATGAAACACCGTTTACTTTTTTAATCGCGGGTGATGCGGTGGGGTCCCCAGCCTAAAACCAGCTCGCTGACGTCGACACCGGCGTTTTCCAGGATGGTGTAGGCATCGTAGACGAAGGCGGTTTCACCGAAGTTGGCGGAGTTGGAAGGGACGGCGCCCTGGGGGTTGCCGTACAACATGGGGTGGATCGGCGTGAACATGTCGTCCAACACCATGGTGTTCACCACCTGCCCGCCGACAATGGAATAAATGATGGGGCGGTCGCCGCGGTAGTCACAGGCAAACCCGTAGGTGCTGTTGTTGGTGTCGTAGACCTGCTGGGCGACCAGGTTGCGCCACACGCCGGCGGCGGAGTTCAGCGACATACTGGGCGGGGTGTCGGTATAGCTCTCTGAAACACAGCAGTAATCGTTGATTTTCCCGTATTCCGAAACAAAACCCTGACCCAGGTTGCCCAGCTCGGGAATCTCACGGTGCGCTTCCCAGTATCGGAATTCGCCAATCATGCCCTGATTGGCGCGGATCGCCATTTTGTGGTCGATGCTGTAGCTGGTGACCAGGCCGGTGGGCGACACGTAAATGCCGTCACCGGTGGTGCCGTCCTGCTGCAAGAACACGCGCTCATGGCTCGGTGCTTGCTCGCGGCGCTGGTAGCGGTGTTCCGGTCCCCAGCCGGTACCCATGAACTCGGCACCGGCATAGAACCCCTCGGTGAACAAAACGTAGTGGCCGGGATGGCGGAAGTTGCGGTAACCCAACTCGGTATCGCCGCCGTTCATCACCAGTTGCGCACCACTGATCACGGATTCACCCCAGGCGGCCATGTACACGGGCCCGGTCACCTGGGTCATGGTCACGGGCGGCATGATTTCCCACTCGAGGTTGTCGTTGCCGACGAAGGCGTACACGATGGGGTTCAATCCGCTGTAGTCGACGGCCATGGCGTAAACGTCGGCGACAGCGGGGGTAACCACGGTCGAACTCGTGAAGTTGCCGACCTCGGCACCGTTGTGACGCAGGCTGCCGGTGCTAACCCAAGCCACGCTTTGATCGTTTTCACCAAGGGCGGCATCGAGCGGTGCCTGGGCGGTGGCCACGGCCACGCCGTAATTGCCGGGATCGGCCAGGCGACGCCCCTCGAAATAATACCAACCGGAGCCTGGCTGCACGGCAACAGCGGACCGCACACCGCGCGGGGTGGCGTCGGCGAAGGTTATTTGGTGCCGCGTCGCATCCAAGGATACGCTGGGATAACGGTCCACGTCGCTCATCTGGACACGGCCTTTTTCCGGGAAGTAATTCGCATCGCGGGGGTTGGTACCGGCGTCGTGTTCCTGCAGGTTGGTGAAGGTATCGTTGTCGGGATCCAGGCCGGCGTCATTGGTGAGCGGGTCAAGTGAATAAGTGACTTCAAAGCCGTCACCCATGCCGTCGCTGTCACTGTCGGCGGAACGCGGATTGGTACCGTGGGTGTTGACCTCGTCGCCGTCGTTCACGCCGTCGTCGTCGCTATCGGGATCGTGGGGATCGGTGCCGTGGGTGGCCAGCTCGGCGCTGTCGGTTAAACCATCGCCGTCGCTGTCGCGGGTGTCGGCGGCGGCCAAAACATACACTGTCACGCTGTCGGTGCGGGTCATGCCGAAACGGTCGGTGACTGAGGCGGTGACGGTGTGCAAGCCCACCCCGCTTGCGACAAAGGCAAAGTTGGCGCCGGTAGCGCTGTTTCCGCCCGTTTCACTCCAGGAAATCGAGGCGGTCAGGTCGTTGTTTTCCCAATCCACGGCGGTCCCGGCGAGGGCGATCAATTCCCCTTCGTTAATCGACAGGGTGGTCGGCGTCAGGGTCAGCGTGGGTTTGGGGTTGGTGCGGTTCCAACCGAGGAACATGTCGTCGGGGTCGTCAATGACATTTCCGCCGATCCACAGGTCGGTCATGATGGTGGCAATGTCGTACTCAAACGGCATCAACGCGAGGTCGTTGCCAGGATTGATGGTTTGCTGAACCCCGCTGGTGAGCGGTTGGCCGTAGACGAAGATGTAGAGCGGATCGGTCACTTGATCCAGTTCCCAGCGGCCGTAATGAACACCCGGCCCACCGGAGGATTCGGCCATGATCACATGCACGATGGGATGGGTACCGCGGTAGTCGACGCAGAGACCGTAGGTGTCGCGTTCGCCGGAGAAAAAGCTGACGAATTCGTTGTTGTAGGTCACGCCGCCAAGCGCCAGCACCCCAATCGATTGGGTGTCGGCGCCGGCGTTGCCGCCGGTGGAGGTAGCCGAGGTGGAGACACCAAACCCGAGGTT
Organism: Acanthopleuribacter pedis; assembly: GCF_017377855.1. GTDB lineage: Bacteria > Acidobacteriota > Holophagae > Acanthopleuribacterales > Acanthopleuribacteraceae > Acanthopleuribacter > Acanthopleuribacter pedis. The sequence continues at coordinate 98,794 of NZ_JAFREP010000025.1, read as the reverse complement.
GGCGGCGCCGAGGGTGGTAGCCCCCTCATAGTAGTAGATACCGGAGCCGGGTTGAATGGAGATGTCGGAGCGAACGGCGCTAACGGCGCCCTCGGTAAAGGTCACGCCCAAGCGGTCTTGGGTCAGTTGAACACCTGGCGCGGCGTCCTCGGGATTGAGGCGGGTGACGGTGACGGCCCCGGGAAACGAGGTCGCGCTGTTGGGGTTGGTCCCGGCCTGGAACTCTTCCAGGTTGGTGTAGGTATCGCCGTCGAGGTCGAGCGCGCCGTCGTCCACGGTGGGATCCAACGTGTAGGTCACCTCGTAACCGTCGGGCATGGTGTCGCTGTCGGTGTCGCTGCTGAGTGGGTTGGTGTTGTGGGTATTGACCTCGTCGCCGTCGCTGAGGCCGTCGTCGTCGCTGTCGGGATCGTTGGGATCGGTGCCGCGGTCGCGTTCATCACCATCGGCAAGGCCGTCACCGTCGCTGTCGATCAGGTCGGGGTCGACCACGGTAAAAGTGACGGCGGCGGTTCCGGTCGCGCCCTCGCTGTCGGTCACGCTCGCGGTTAAAACATGATCGCCCAGCGTGTTAACCGTGAAGGAGAAGGTTCCCCCGGTGGCGGTATTGGCGGAAGCGCTGTCGGTCCAGGCGATGGAAGCGGTCATGTCGCCGTCCTCGAAGTCAATCGCGCCGGCCTCCGCGGTCAGGGTGGTGCCAACGTCAATATTGCCGCCGGCGGTGCTGATGCTAACCACGGGGATGCGGTTGGCATTGGGATCGGGATCTTGCCAACCAACCACCAACGCCTCGGGATTGCTCACGCCGTGGTCGGTAATGGCGGTGAGCGGATCGTAGTTGAAGGGGCGCCCAACGGTGTCGTTGCCGGGATTCACGGTTTGTTGGATACCGTCGGTGACGGGGTTACCGTAGACAAAAATGTACAGGGGATCGGTAACCTCGGTCATGGTGCGTTGCCCGACGACGGTGCCGGGACCGCCCAAGGTCGCGCTAACGATGACGTAAACGGTGGGGTTGGCGCCGCGGTAGTCCACAACCAAACCGTAGTATTCCTGTTCACCGGAGAAAAAGGAGACGAAACCGCCCTCGTAGGCGATGCCGCCGAGCGCGTGAACACCAATACTTTGGTTGTCCGCGCCACCAAAGGCGTCCAAAGCGGCGGCCGAGGTAGCGACGCCGAATCCGAAGTCGCCGGCGTCAACCATACGGCGGCCCTCGTAGTAGTACATGCCGGCGCGTGGGAACACGGACAGGGTCGAACGCACGGCGCGCGTGCCGAAATCGGTAAAGGTCACGCCGAGGCGGTCTTGGCTGAGCACCACGGATTGGTGTTTGTCGTTTTCGTTGAGCAAGGTCAGGCCGGGCGCGCCGGGGTAGCTGCCGTCGTCGTTGGGATTGGTCCCTTCCTGGTATTCCTGCAGGTTGGTGTAGCTGTCGTTGTCAGGATCAAGGGCGCTGTCATCAACCAGGGGATCGAGTGAAAAGCTCACTTCCCAACCGTCGGGCATGCCGTCGCTGTCGCTATCGGCCGAGAGCGGGTTGGTGGCGAGCGTAAGCACTTCTTGGCCGTCGGTCAAACCATCGTCGTCGGAATCGGGATCGTTGGGATCGGTCCCGTTTTGGGCCTCGAGCGCGTCATTGAGGCCGTCGTTGTCGGAATCCACGGTGGCAGGATCCAAGACGGTGACGGTGACGGAATCTGAGGCGACACCGTCGTTGCCGTCGGTCACGGTGGCGGTAATCACATGGGCGCCGATGTTGGTCGGCGTAAAGGTGAACACGGCGCCGGTGGCGGTGTCGTCGCCGTTGTCATCGGTCCAGACCACGGCGGCGCCAAGGTCGCCGTCCTCGGCGTCGGTCGCGGTAGCGGTCAAGGTAACAGCGTTGCCTTGGACCACGTCCAAATCGCTTTCAGCAATGGTCACGGTCGGCAAGGTGTTCTCACCCACCACGGTGAGTGCCAAACTCGCGCTATCGGTTTCGCCCCCGGAATCGGTGATGGTGACATGGATGCTGTGCACCCCGAGTTGGGTTGGGGTATAAGCCCAGGTGCCGCCGGTACCGCTCTGGCTTTCGAAGGTGTCTTCCCACTGAATGGTCGCGCTGATATCACCGTCCTCACGATCCTCGGCGGTGGCTTGCAAGGTGACCTCGGTGCCGGTAATCACGGTGGTGCTTTGGCTGATCAAGGTCAGTCGCGGTTTGCGGTTGCGGTTGGGTTCGGGATCCTGCCAAGCGAGGATGAGTTCGTCGACCCCGTCGATTTCGGCGGCGGTCAGAATCGCGGCGGCATCGTAAACGAAGGGCGCGGTTTCCACATCGTTACCAGGGTTAATGGTCTGCTGGATGCCCTCGGTGAGCGCGTTGCCGTAAACCAGGATGTGAATCGGCTCGGTGGTGCCGTACATGGCTTGTTGGGCGATGATTTGACCGGCCTCACCATTGCTCTGCGCGGCAATCACATAAACCATCGGATTCATGCCGCGGTAGTCGACGGCGATGCCAAAGGTGTCCGGCGCGGCGGTAAAGAAGGTTTGGAACTCGCCGTCGTAGGCCAGGCCACCCAACATGTTGACACCCAGCCCGGAGGTCGTCGATCCCCCGTAGTTATCGAGCGGTGCATCCGCGGTGGCGACCCCGAAGCCGTAGTTGCCGGTATCCACGGTACGCGTGCCCTCGAAATAGAAGAAACCGCTACCGGATTCGATGGATTTGTCGGAACGCACGCCGCGGTGGCCGACCCCGGTATAAGAAACGCCGAGCAGATCCGGGGTCAGGTTAACGGTGGGATCTTTGTCATTGGGGTTGAGGAAGGTGCTGGTACTCGCGGGATCGTTGGCACGTAGGTTCCACCCCAGTTTCAGGTCAAGCACCCCGTCGACCCCGGCGGCTGCCAAAACGGAAAAGGGATCGTAGGCAAAAGGTTCGACGGTGGTGTCGTTGCCGGGGTTAATCCCCTGTTGGAAGGTGCCGCTAACAGGTTCCCCATAGACCATGATGTAAAGGGGTTCGGTGACCTGATCCATCACCACGGAACCAATCAGCGCGGCCTCACCACCGATGGTGGAGGAAACCAGCAGGTACACGATGGGATTGGCGCCGCGATAATCAACGGCCATCCCATAGGTATCTTGGTCACCACCGAAAAAGTGGGTGAATTGCCCGTTGGCGGCCATGCCGCCCATGGCACTTACACCGACACTTTGCGCGTCGTAGCCGGCCCATTGGTCCAAGGCGGCGGCGGCGGTGGCCACGCCGAACCCGTAGTTGCCGGCGCCGGTCAGCCGTTGACCTTCGAAATAAAAGAACCCGGAACCGGGTGCCACGGCCACGTCGGAACGCACGGCGTGGTGACCCCCGAGGGTGAACTGAACCTGAAGACGGTCATTTGACAAAACAACGGAGGGATCGCGGTCCTCGGGATTTAGCAAGGTGATGTCGGTCGCACCGGGATAGCTGCGCGCGGAACGGGGGTTGGTGCCGGCCTCGTACTCGGCGAGGTTGGTGAAGCCGTCGCCGTCGAGATCACCCTCGGTATCGTCGGTGCGTGGATCGAGACCCCAGCGAATCTCGAAACCGTCCGGCATGGAATCGCCGTCGGTGTCGGTACTGAGCGGATTGGTATTGTAGGTGTGGACCTCGTCACCGTCGCGGATGCCGTCGCCGTCGCTGTCCGGGTTGTTGAAATCGGTGCCGGCCAGGTTCTCGTCGCCGTCGGTTAAACCGTCGCCGTCGGTATCACCCGAGCCGTCGATCACGGTGACTTGGCGGGTAAGGGTCAGGGATTCCGCGGCTGAATCCACCACGGTCGCCGATAAGGTGTGGATCCCCGATGTCGCGGTTTGGTAGCTCAGGGTGCCCCCGGTTGCGGCGGCGCCGTCATGATCGGAGCGCCACGCGATGGCGGCGGTCAGGTCGCCGTCCTCGGCGTCAAAGGCGGTGGCGGTGACGGTAAGGGTTTCGCCCAGCAAGAGCACATCGGGTACTTCGCCGAAACGGATGGTCGGCCTGCGGTTGGCGTCGGGATCCGGCAGGTTCCACCCAAGCACCAGATCTTCGGCACCGTCAACACCGTGGTCTTGCAGCACCTGCACGGGGTTATAGACGAAGGGTTCCACGGCAACGTCATTGCCCGGGTTCAGTCGGAGTTGGACGCCGCTGTCAAAAACGGGTTGTCCGTAGAGGAAGATAAACAGGGGTTCGGCAATGTCGCTCATCTCAAGCTGGTGGACCAAATCGGGACCTTCACCGGTATCGAAGATGACGTACACGCGGGGATGGGCGTTGCGGTAATCCACGGCCAAGCCGTAGGTTTCGGGTTGCGCGGAGAAAAAGGCCACAAAGTCCCCGGCATAGGAAATCCCGCCGAGGGTGTTGACGCCGAGGCTGTTCGAATCAACGCCGGCGAATTGGTCGAGCGCGCTCCCCGCGGTGGCAACGCCATAACCAAAATTGCCGACCACGGTGCGTCGCTGAACCTCGTAGTAGAAAAAGCCGTCACCCGGTCCTATCGAGGTGGTTGAGCGGACCCCGCGGTGTTCGGTATCGGTGAAGGTCACCCCCAAACGTTCGTCATCGAGCACCACGGTTTCGTGGCGATCCTGGAGGTTGAGCAAGGTGATCCCGGTGGCGCCGGGGTAGCTGTTGGCGGAGCGCGGATCGGTGCCGGCCTCGTATTCCTGTAAGTTGGTGAATTGGTCGCCGTCGGGATCGGCGTCGGCGTCGGCAACGGTCACCTGCAAGCCGTGGCTGACTTCATAACCGTCGGGGATGCCGTCATTGTCGGTGTCGCTGCTGAGCGGGTTGGAACCGAGGTTGTTAACTTCTTCGCCGTCGCTAAGCCCGTCGTCGTCACTGTCGGGGTCGTTGATGTTGGTGCCGTTGATCAATTCCTGGGAATCGGTCAAACCGTCGTTGTCGGTATCGGTGGTGTCATTGTCGATGACCCGAATTTCCAACACGCCCCCGGAAAACAGGCCTAATTCGTCGACGACCCGCACCACGATGGTGTGGACACCCAGCACGGTGGGCGTCCAATTAAAACTGCCACCGGTACCGCTTGTTCCCTCGGCATCGTCGGCCCAGGTGATTTGGGCGGTGAGGTCACCCTGCTCGGGATCACGCGCGCTCGCGGTGAGCACCTGCGCCTCGCCGACCAACACCACTTGCGGCGCGGCGTCGAGGGTCAAGGTGGGCCGTTGGTTGCCGTTGGGATCGGGTTCGTTCCAACCCAGTTCCACGGTTTCACTACCGTCCACGCCGGCCTGCGCCAAGAGGGTGTTGGGGTCGTAGCGGAAAGGCGCGGCCAATAGATTGTTACCGGGATTAATCGTCTGTTGCACACCGCTGGTCGCGGGTTCACCGTAAACTAAGATGTGCAGGGGTTCGGTCACATCGGGCATGGCCAGGTCGGTGATTACCTCACCGCGCCCCTGATCGTCGCCGGCCATAAGGACGTACACATGGGGCGTGTCGCCGCGGTAGTCGACAGCGATCCCGATGGTGTCCGCGGTCGACGAGAAAAAATGGACGAACTGGTCGTCGTAGGAAATGCCGCCCAAGAGATTGATGCCGATCGATTGGTTATCCGCGCCACCGTAAGTTGCCAGGGAAGCGGCCGCGGTAGCGACACCAAACCCAAAATTGCCGGCGTCCACCTCGCGACGGCCCTCAAAGTAAAAGAAGCCGGAACCGGGGGCAATACCTTTATCGGAGCGCACGCCGTGGTGGCCGCCCGCGCTGAAAATCGCGCCGAGTCGGTTCGCACTCAGCGTGATGGATGCGTCCTTGTCCGTTTCGCTCAGGAAAGTCAAAAATTCGACACCGGGAAAGTCGGCCGGATCGCTGGGATCGGTGCCTTCCTGGAATTCGGTGATGTTGCTGAAGCCGTCGTTGTCCAAATCATCGTCGGCGTCGTTCACGGTCGCGTTTAACCCAAACCCCACCTCGTAGCCGTCAGGCATGGTGTCGCCGTCGCTATCAGCCGCGAGTGGGTTGGTGCCGTGGGTATCCACCTCGGCGCCGTCGAGCAAGGTGTCGTCGTCGCTGTCGGGATCGTTGGGGTCGGTACCCAGTTCTTCCTCACGACGGTTGGTCAGGCCGTCCTCGTCGGGATCCAATTCACCGGGATCTACCACGTTCACGGTAATCTCGGCACGGCCGGTCGCATTTTCAACATCGGTCGCGGCAGCGGTCACGGTAAAAGCGCCGGCGGTGGCCGGCGTTAGGGTGAAGGAACCGCCCACGACGGTTTCACCGCCACCGCTCCAGCTCCAATTGATCGCCGTGGTAAGGTCACCGTCCTCGCGGTCCTCGGCGGTCGCGGTAAAAGTCACGGCCTCGTTGATGAACACCTGCAACCCGGTTTCCTGGGCGATGGTCACCACGGGCCGTTGGTTGGCATTGGGATCGGGGGGATTCCAGGTCGTCCGCAATTCATCAACCCCGGGCACCTCGGCGGCTTGCAAGACGGCGGCGACATCGTAATGCATCGGCGCGGTATTGAGATCGTTACCGGGATTGATCGCCTGCTGGAAGGTGTCACCCACGGGGTTGCCGTACACCAAAATAAACAGGGGTTCGGTAACGGCATCAAGCGTTTGGGTATGAGCCAATACGCCGGGACCTTCGAGGGTTTGGCTGACAATCACGTACACAATCGGGTTGGTGCCGCGGTAATCAACCGCCAAACCGTAGGTTTCGTGTTCGCCTTGGAAAAACGCCGCGAATTCACCGTTGTAGGACACCCCGCCCAGCATGTTCACACCCAACGACTGCAAGTCGCTGCCCCCGAAATTGTCGAGCGGCGCGGCACCGGTCGCCACCCCGAATCCATAATTACCAGTTTCAACTAGGCGACGGCCCTCGAAATAATAAAAACCGGAGCCGGCCTCGATCGATCGGTCACTGCGAACCCCAAAGTGGCCGGACCCCGTCATGCGCGCCTGCAATCGGTCTTCACTCAATTCAATGGTTTCGTGTTTGTCGGTGGCCGACAAAAAGGTGACGAAATCGCCCTCGGGCATCGCGCTCTGAACCTCTATTTCGCGCGTATCCTCAAAAACACCGACCCCGTCCAGCGCCACCCGCGCGGTCACGCGATAGACACCCGGCCGCGTCGCACGGAATTGGAACAGGGGGCCCAATCCCGTTGCATCGCTCGCGGTCGTCGTCCAGGTAACGGCTTTGCTTAAATCATTGCCGAGATCATCCACGGCACGTGCGCGCACCTCGATCAGATCGGTCACGAACACACGCGTTTGGACTTGGGTAATGGCAAGGGCAACATCGCTCGCCTGTTGGGCGTCGACCTGAATCGAAACGGTTTGTGATGCAACGGCACCCTCGGCGTCACGCACCTCGGCGGTTAAACGGAGCCGTCCCGCGCTGTCGAACTGGTGCTGAAGCCTGGGCCCGGTCGCCAAAGGGTTGTTGTTTTGATCCAACCACTGGATGTGGTCGCTGAGATCGCCGTCCTCCGCATCTTGTGCCGCGGCAGTGAGGGTAAATGATTCGCCGACAATCACCCGCGTGGGGGCGTCGGTAATCGCCAAACGGGGCGCCTGGTTTTCCGGCGCCACCACCTCAATCGTGTGTTCCAATTCAGCGCGTTCGCCCTCGGCATCCACCACCGAGACGGTGACCCCATAGAAACCGGCCGTTTCGCGAACGAAGCTGTAGCGGGGACCTTCGGCCCGATCCGAACCGGCCCGCCACGACAATGCCGCGGATAAGTTGCCGTCCTCGGCATCAATCGCCTCGGCCTGAAAGACGGCAACCTGACCGACAGCCACCTGATCAGGTCGGGCCAGCCAGGAAAGACGCGGGGCACTGTTTCCGGCTTCAATCTCGATGAGACGGGACAGGCTCACGGCCTGGCTTTGGCTGTCCCCGACGGTCACCTGAAGCTCAAAGCGACCAACGTGGGTCGGCTCCCACGTAAAGGTCGCCCCGGTGCCGCGCGCATTGCCGGCGCGCCATTGGATGCGCGCGCTGAGATCGCCGTCCTCCGCATCTTCGGCCCGCGCGCGGAAGGTCAGCGCTTCACCCACGCGGCCGGAACGCGGCGCCTCAAGCAGTTCCAGCGCGGGCGGACTGTTGCCGGCAAGGGCGATAATCCGATGCTGAATCCGTGCCTCGGCCCGCGCACTGTCCCGCACGACGATCTCGATGTGATAGGTGCCGGCACGTGCAAAAAGAAATTCAGCGGTCTCACCCACGGCCGCATCACCGGTTTCAGAAACCCGCCATTCAATCCGATGGGAAAGGTTGCCGTCCTCCACATCCTCGGCCCGCGCGCGCATGGCGAAACGCGAACCAGCTTCCACGCTGTCCGGCGCGCTGACCAGGGTCAATTGCGGCGCTTGGTTGGCGGGCGCGGAACCCGTCGGCCAGCCCCACTGCAGGGCGCGCACATCAAAGCCCGATTCGTTAATCAGCGCGGCAACATCAAAAGCCGCGCTGCCCTGACGCAAACCGGAAAAAGCAAATTCTTGGCTGTAATTTAAAGCGCCGCGGGTCCCAAATGCACACAAATACCAGGCATCGTGGGCCTGCCGTGGGATAACCCGCGCCAACAAGCTCGGACTGCCGTTGCGGCGACCTAAAATCCAAAAGGTGGGCACCTGATCGCGCAAATCCACCACGACCGCGGTGGTTCCCGGCCCGCCGTCACCCGCGGCCATTAACCGGCCGTCCACCCAGACGGACCCGTCAACCATCACCGACACACCCAACTGATCACGGCCGGGCACCCGGTCCAAGGGATCCCGCGCACCGATCAGACCAACACCCAGAACAGCGGGTGCTTCTAGGTTTTGCCATTCCATATAATAAAGGCCGTCGTTGGGCTTAATCGGCGTTTGCGAGCGAACGCCCGCGCTCCAATTCGAGGTGTAACCCACGGCGGAACGGTCGGAACTTAGCGCCACATCGGGATGGCGATCTTCGGGATTAAACTGGGCGAACAAAGGCCCGATACACAGGGTTGCGATCAAAAAGCAGCGCAGACAGGATGAAACAGCGAATTCCGAAAAACCCATCGACATCTCCATATAGAGGTCGACCCGCGGTTGCGGGGTGGTTGGGCTACGTAAAACGGCAACGCCGGGTGTTGGTTACAGGGTGTCGCGGGGTTCCAGAACCGCAATGACCCTCACGGGTAAAACGGGTTATGGGATCGAAACAACCGTGTTTGGCGTTAACCAGGTCACGTGTGAGCGGTTACAACGTGCTGTTGGGTCGGTGTTGGGTGCAACGAGAAGCGCGGAGAGCGCGAAACCTGTTGGTAGAACCAGGTTGGTTTCGCTAGGAGGGCACGAAACGGGCGGGTAGCGCCAAGACAGTTTCGCAAGTTCCATCAAAAAAAGGGATCAGTCACCACGGTCCCCGAACGCGGGCAAAGCCCGCGTTTGGCTCATTTCTCGCGGAAACCGCGCGGAATGAGCTGAAAGGTAGGCGGTGGGATCAGAAAAAATGCCTCGTGAGAATCGCGGGATTCGAAGCTTTTCAAGCAGGGTCCCAAACAATGAATGCTGATTACGGATCCGGTAGCGCCAAGCAGATAGGCTGGGAGGGGTGATTTTGAACGGTCAAAATCGAGTCAGGCGGCACCGACAAGCCTGTCGTTGAGAACAACACGAGAAAGCGAACAGTGGTTTTTGCACGGGATTCACAACCACCTTCGGCCCGTCACAGTTCATGCGCGACGGGCAATCGATGGTTTTTGGTTCCTAACAAGAACACCTATTCAAATTCGAGGTGTCATCATCAAAAGCCACCACGCTTTATCGGTTACCTGGCGTTGCCAAACGGTCCGGTAAAAAAGGTACTTAGAAAACAAATGACGATCACAAGAGACCAACACTTTGTCTTCCAACCAACTTTTTTTGTTTGGCAGCAACCAAAAAGTGCGGCGACGTGGCTCAATCCGTAAGGGATCAGTATTTTCCGAACTAGTTTCCTTATTGTACGCCTTCGATTCGAGTGAGCAAGCACTTTTTCCAGGATTGACCTTGCAAATTTTCACGGCCGCGAAGCCCGATCCGCGCGAGCTAAACGAAACAATAGACTTAGTCGCCCCGCTTTATGACGAAATTTTCGGTCATTTTGTGACATTTATTGTTGACTAGATCGTCACACTCACCCTTTCCGTGGGTAACCTCCGCCAAACCCCGTTCTCGAAAAAAAGCGCCATCCCATGCTTTTTTTTTCGACCATCACCCAAACGCACCCGTCTTATGGGGGTTAGCACACATCACTCCCCGGAGGTCACCATGGCGTCTACCCCTTCACAAACACCCATTTCCCTCATTCAAGGCGAATTGCTCGATCAAAGCGTCGACGCCATTGTCAACCCCTGGCAACGCCACTGGTTTCCCGGTGGCCGCCTCTGCTCCCAACACCTGACCCACAGCATTCGCCAATGGGCCGGCGATGATCCTTACACCGAACGCGACAGCCAAGGCCCCTTCAAGCCGGGCGATGCGGTCGCGACCCGCGCGGGCCGCTTACCCCACCGCGCCATCATCCATTTCGCCGCGGACAGCCGCTTCCAACGCGCCGACCGCAACTCGGTCGACCGCTGCCTGCGCAACGCCTTGGATCTCGCGGGCCGCAAAGGATTCAACTCCATCGCGATCCCGCTGCTGAACAGCGACGGTTGGAACGAAGACCAAGCGGTCGACCACGTTCGCGAGCGCTGCTCTCAAGCCGGCTACAACGGCCGCGTCATTTTGGTCAAAGAACGCAAATAAACCACAGCCACACCACCCACCCAAGAAACCCCCCGCGAGCATCCTGCTCCGGGGGGTTTTTTGGTTTCAGGGGTGAGAAGACGGACCCCAACCTTGACATATTGGTACCATAAACATTAAGCTACCTTGGTACCAAAGTAACAAGGAGGCATCTTATGCCGGCACCCATTCAACGCATGCAAACCGGGGTTCGCATCGAAAAGCGTCTGCTCAAGGTCCTCAAGGGATTGGCGGAATACTTAGAAATGTCGCTGGGCGATTTAATCGAAGGCATGGCCCTCCATTGCTTCGAAGGCCGCGTGCCTTTTTCGGAGGAAACCATGAAAAAAATCGAACAGCTCAAGCTGGTCTACGACCTGGATCTAACCGCCGCCGACAGCCACACATTAAATGAGGCGGAGGGCAGATCATGAGTCGGGACTACGCAGCATACACCGAGGACTTCGAGGCGGGCCGCATCGCGGCGGAAACCTTCACCCATGTCGACCACCTGGGCGTGGCCTGGGACATGCTGGGTCGCTACGATTTCTTAACGGCGGCAGCCCACTACGCAACCGGCATCCAACAACTCGCAACCCGCGCGGGCGTCCCGGAGAAGGCCAACCTCACCATCACCCTTGCCTTCCTCAGCCTGATCGCGGAACGGCGCATCACCAGCCCGGCCAAATCCTTCGAAACCTTCTTGTCCGCCAACCCCGACCTGTGCGACCGCAACCCGCTACGCCACTGGTACACCCCGGAACGCCTGAACACCCCCTTGGCCCGCACGGTCTTCCTTCTGCCGCATCAAGACAAGGGGTTGACCCCGGATTTCCCCTGAAAAACCCTCGTGTTCAACCTGAAATCAAAATGAAACAGCTTGTATAAAACAACTTACCTATGCACCTTTGCGAATTGACAGGCGACCTGAATGGCCGCTCCTCAAAGAATGAAACTTTCCTTACATAGCTAAAACCTGGGGGTCACCTGGTTGACCCCGATTTGGGGACGGCCCACAATTTGGAGCAAATCGATCTGATTCATGCTTGCTTGTTTTTATGGGAGAGAACCATGTCCCCATCCCCTGTTCACGATTCCTGGTTGCGCTCACTCCTCAAAACCCTGTCGTGGCGTCTGACGGCGACACTTACCACCATCGCCCTCGTCTATTGGATTACCGGCGAGGTCAGCCTGGCGGTTGCGGCGGGCTCGCTGGAACTGTTCCTCAAAATGGTGCTTTACCTTGGCCACGAACGCTTATGGGATCGCCTGTCCCTCGGGCGTGTCACCCGCAAACCGGCGGTCCTGTGGTTTACCGGCCTTTCCGGCGCGGGTAAATCGACCCTGGCCCTCGCGGTCAAAGAAGCGTTGGAGCAACAGAATACGGCGGTGGCCTGGCTGGACGGCGACATCACCCGTAAGTTTCTACCACGCACGGGTTTTAGTCGTGAGGCCCGCGACGGCAACGTGCTTAAAGCCGGTTTTATCGCCCGCACCCTGGAGGAAAACGGGGTGACGGTGGTCGCCTCCTACATTTCGCCTTACCGCGCCACCCGTGATCAGGTGCGCACCATGTGCGACCATTTTGTGGAAATCCACGTCGCCACGCCGCTCGAAATCTGCGAAGCCCGCGACGTCAAAGGCCTGTACGCCAAAGCCCGCGCCGGCGAGATCAGCCAGTTTACCGGGATCGACGATCCCTATGAGGCCCCCCACCAGGCCGAAATCGTCATCGACACAACGCGCGAAGACGTCCCGGCCGCGGTTGCCCGCATTCTGGCTTACCTGCGCAACCCACCCAAGGCCCCCATGATCACCCCCACCCCGGTCAAGACCACGGCCGCCGCTTTGCTCAGCAACCCGGTCGCGCCGGGAAAGGAGTAACCCCATGAACCTCGCCCCCCCCGCACCTTCTACCCCCACGGCAACCAAAAGCGACGCCCAAAAAACCAAAACACGGGTCGCCAACCTCACCCACCTGGCCCAGCTTGAAGCGGAATCCATCCACATCTTCCGCGAAGTGGCGGCCTCCTTCCGCAATCCGGTCATGCTTTATTCGGTGGGCAAAGACTCCTCGGTCATGCTGCGACTGGCCCAAAAAGCCTTTTACCCCGGCCCCCTCCCTTTCCCGCTGCTGCACGTGGATACCTCTTATAAATATGAAGAGATGTACGCCTTTCGCGACCGGCTCGCGGCCGAGCTGGGTTTTGAACTGGTGGTCCATCGCAATGAAAAAGCGATTGGCGAAAAAGCCAACCCCTACGATTGGGGTACAGGTTCCTGCTGTGGCGCGCTCAAAACCCAAGCGCTGCTGGACGCGCTGGGCGCGGGTGAATACGACGCGGCCTTCGGCGGCGCCCGCCGCGATGAAGAAAAGTCCCGCGCCAAGGAACGCATCTTCAGTTTCCGTGACCGCCACGGCCGCTGGGACCCCAAGAACCAACGGCCCGAGTTGTGGCGGCTGTACAACACGCGCGTCAAAAAAGGCGAAACGATTCGGGTGTTCCCGCTCTCGAATTGGACGGAACTGGACATCTGGCACTACATCTACACGGAAAACATTCCGATTGTACCGATGTATTTTGCCCGCGAACGCGAGGTGGTTCGCGCGGGGAAGCACCTGATTCCGGTGGAGAAATTCCCCTTCCGTGATCGCATCCGCGGCGAACGCGCCACCCTCAAGTGCCGCTTCCGCAGTCTTGGCTGTTCACCTTGCACCGGGGTGATCGCCTCGGAAGCGGACACGGTCCCCAAAATCATCGCCGAAATGTTGTCGGTACGGACCTCGGAACGCGCGGGCCGCGTCATGGATCACGACGGCGAAGCCTCGATGGAAGACAAAAAACGCGCGGGCTATTTTTAACGCGCCATGCCAAAGGAAGACATCATGACCACCGCGCCGCAAACCGCGATGACCACCTTTTTACAACAAGAAGCGGGCAAGGAATTGATCCGCATCAGCACGGCGGGCAGCGTCGACGACGGAAAGTCCACGCTGATCGGTCGCCTGCTCCACGACACGGCCAACATCCACGAGGACACCTGGGAACAGGTCACCCGCGACAGCGCCACCCACCGCGGCGGCGACCAAATCGATTTCGCCTTGCTGACCGACGGCTTGAAATCGGAGCGTGAGCAAGGCATTACGATTGATGTGGCCTACCGCTACTTTGCAACGGCTCGCCGCAAATTCATCCTGGCCGACACACCGGGCCATGAACAATACACGCGCAATATGGCGACGGGTGCCTCCACGGCCAACATCGCGGTGGTGCTGGTCGACGCCCGCAAGGGGTTGCGCCCCCAATCGAAACGCCACGCCTTCATCGCCTCCCTGCTGGGCATTCCCCACATGATTGTCGCGGTGAATAAAATGGATCTGGTTGATTGGGACGAAGCGGTCTTCAACGAAATTTGTAAAGAATTCACCGATTACGCGGCCCGCTTGTCGATCAAAGATCTGCGCTTCATCCCCATGAGCGCCCTATTGGGCGACAACGTGGTTCAACCAAGCGAAAATACGCCGTGGTACCAGGGCGAAACGCTGCTGCATATGCTGGAACACCTCTACGTGGCGGGCGACCGCAATTTGGTGGATTTGCGGTTCCCGGTTCAGTACGTGATCCGCCCCAACCAAGACTTTCGCGGCTACGCGGGCCCGGTGTTGTCCGGCATGGTACGTCCCGGTGGCGAAGTCCGCGTATTACCTTCAAATCAAATCGCTTACGTCCAAAAAATCCACAGTTTCGACGGACCGTTGGAAGAAGCCTTCCCACCGATGTCGGTCACCTTAACCCTGGACCGCGAGGTCGATGTGTCGCGCGGCGACATGTTGGTTCACACCCACAACCTGCCGCGTCGGGCCAACCAATTCGAGGCGATGTGTGTCTGGATGGACGACATGCCCTTGGACCGCGAAACCCGCTACCTGTTGAAGCATACCTGTAGTGAAGGTTCGGTCATGGTTTCGGATTTGCGCTACCGACTCAATGTTGAATCGCTGAAGCGGGAATCGGCTGAATCTTTGGCGGTCAACGAAATCGGCCGGCTGGTGCTGCACAGTGATCGCGAAATCTGTTTCGACAGCTACGAAAAAAACCGCGAAACGGGCCACTTCGTGTTGATTCATCCGCTGACCCACCGCACGGTGGCGGCGGGCATGATCATCAACCGCGAGCCCGAGGCGAAGCTGCCCGCGACCATGCCGGTCACGCGCGCGGCGGAGCCCCGGCCCGCGTTGCGACGCGGCGGCGTGCCCGTGGCGGAAAAACAAGCGCGCGCGGCGCTTGCCCCCATCACCCTGTGGCTAACGGGATTGGTCGGTAGCGGTAAACAAAAGGTTGCGCTCGGTTTGGAGCGGGCTTTGTTTGACGCGGGCCGTTGGGTCACGGTCTTAGACGGCAAAACCTTGCGCCGCGGCTTAAGCCGCGAGCTGGGGTTCACCAATGCCGGCGTGGCTGAGAACCTGCGACGCGCCGCGGAAACGGCACGTTTGTTCAACGACACGGGCGTTACCGTTGTGGCGGCTTTTGTCTCGCCGCTGCAACCATTGCGCGCCCAGGTTCAGCAGATTGTCGGCCCGGAACGTTTTATCGAGGTCCACGTGGACGCCGGTTTAGCGAGTTGTGAGGCGCGTGACGAGGAACAGCTTTACCAAGGGGCCCGCCGCGGCTGGGTCACCAATCTGGCCGGTATCGATCAGGTCTACGAACCGCCGACAAGCCCGGCGGTCCATCTCGACATGGATCGATTAACCACGCGGGAAGCCGTGCAAACCGTGTTGACCTACCTGCACAACCTTGACACGGAGAAAACCCCCTAACCTGAGCTCCCCGCGTGCACCCGCGCGGGGGTGATTTCCTTGGCGCCGTGCGTTAGCCCGCATTTCTCACAAGGATTCGTCGCGAGAAGCAGAAAGCCTTGTGAGTACGAAGATTACGACCGAGAGACGGCACAGGGGTCCGACCTTTCGCGGGGCCGACCATTCGGGGTCCGACCTTTCGGGGTCCGACCTCTCGGGGTAGCAGCTGAGGCGAAGGCGGCTCGACCGAGTAATGCGGATGGCCGCCCCGCGGAAGGCCGCCCCCTCGTAATCGCATGGCTTGCCCCGTAGCAGAATTCCTTGTGAGAATTGCGGGTTAGTAGCGCGCTTTGTTCACCGCGCGCAACCAAAGGTTGTCGGCCAACATCCGGCTCCGCCCATAGACACGACCAAAGAAACCGGCACCGGTTCCGTGGGGCACGCCCATGCGCGGCGTCATTTCCAACTGCCAATGATCGGGTTCCCGTTCAACTTGGGGCCAGGCTTTCGCGCGAACCACAACGCTGTTTTCTTCACGCTGAACCTCGATCTTCAGGTGATACCAGATGTTTTGTTTCCACAGAAAACCGGCCTCGACACCGGGGTAATCACCCCCGCGCCCAAAACTGAGCCGCAAACCACGTCCATTTTCCATCAACGATAAAAAGAAGCCGCGGTAGTACAGACCCATTTCGGGGAGCCGCCGCCCGCGCTGACCCGCGCGTACCAAACCACTCACCTGAGCCGATTCCGCGGCAAAACCATGGAACAGCGCCCAAACATCGCGCTCACCTTCGCCGACCGCGGCAAAGACACGCTCACCGTCAAAGTGTTCGACCGCCATGTGCTGGACGGCGGTCCAATAATGCGGGACCGACCCGGCCGCCAAGGCTTCCAAATCCAAGAGCACATCTTGATCAGTTTGCCGGAATACCTCGGCTTGGGCTTCGAGGCCTTGCCAAGAGGCGTTGAGTTTACCGAACCAAGCATTTTGGAGATCGAGGTTAAGGCCGCCTTGGGCATCCACGTTGCCGGCGAAACCGTCCAGCGTCCATTGCGGCTGCACCTCGCGCAGGCGACGACCATGACGGTCGGTCACAAAGGCGCGCACGGGCTGTCGCCCGGACCAATGGAACCGCGTCGGTTCAATGTGCAACACGGCCGGTTCCCCCAATGAACTCGGCGCGGAACCGGTCAAGGGCTGGAACAAGGACGGTTGCACCCGGCGGGGACTGTCGGCGCGGCCAAGCGCCACCAAAGTACGCCCGCTCTGCACATAAAACCGATGGTAGGCGGGCACCAGCGCCGCGGGCCCGTCGACGGCGGGCCCCGGCAAAGCGACCACGACCTCGCCGGCTTCAACCAATCCCTCGGGTTCGCGATGACGCCAAACGAGCCGGTTTCCCCTAAGGCCGGCAAGGCCGCCCGGGGTCAGCACGAAGGGCCGTGCCTGCTGAAACAGGCCCCGCGCCCGCCAGCGAATGCGCCCGCCCTCGAATTCCAAGGCCTCCAGCGTTCCGTCTCGTTCCATCACGACCAGAACCTGCTCTTCGGCGGCCCAGCCCTGAGGCGGATGGACGTAAGCACGACGCCAGCTAACCACATCGGCCGGCACGGGGCGGCTCGGCACCAACCGGGTTAAATCGTAACAGCGCAGCTCCTCGCCGGTTGCAACCTTGGCCTGGACCATCAGCTTGTTGCCGCACATAAAGAAATGGCGAATAGCCCCCCGTTCCGCCAAGCCAATATCCATCACCTCTCCGGTTTCCGGCTGAATGAAGCGGGGACCGTCGGCAAAACCACCCACCAAAAGCACGGGCGCCTCAGGCAAGGGCACCAGGGTTGCCGGGGCGCGGGCCACCCGGGCATCGGCCGGATCACGAACCAACCAGCGTAGGTTTCCATTGTTTTTGTCGAGCCCGACCACCAGCCGTTCCAGGCCCTTACCGTCCGAGGCGGGTAAACTGAAGGTGCAGATGACCAGCCGGTCATGACGCAGCAGGGTGGGTCGATGCGGACCGACGCTCAGGGAAAAACCAAAGTGCTCGGCGAGGTGTCTTTGCCAGAGAAGCCGACCGTCGGGTGAAACACAAAAAAGCTGGCGACCGGAGCTGAGCACCGTGACGTTGCCCGTCTCTAAATCAACGACAGGCGCGACCTCAGGCGTACGAATGCGGGGCGTCCCAACGGCGCCGCCGGGAAAATGAAAACGCCACAACATGCGGCCGTCAAAGGCATCAAGCGCGATCAAGACCTCGCCGTCCCCTTCGCGGCCGTGGGCGTAAACCCTGCCGGCGAACACCACGGGCGACACCACGGAATGAAGCGGATAACGCCACAACACCGACAGTTCCCCGCCGCCACCGTCCCAGACGCTGCTCGCATAGGTTCCGTTGGGTCCGGCCGCCTCGGGCCAATCATTGCCTGGCTGCCAGGCAAAACAAGGCATCATCAGAATCAGCGCAAACATACCGGCCGGCTTAACCATCTGCCCTTCCCCACTTAGATTTTTTTTCCTAAAGTGTGCGATTCGATTGGGTGCAATCGCGCAAATATCGGCGCAGGACGCGCCAATATTTGCGCGAAACGTGTTGGAAAAAGCCACCGGGGTCGTGCACGACGCATACATGTAAAGTAGGTCGCGCATTTTCACGATATGTTCCATGCCCAGCTGGTTGTCCGAGGACGCCGCCAAGAATCACTCAATTTAGGTTTTAGATTCGGCTTCATCACACCAAACTCGGTGCCGTTTGTCTAGGAAGGATGCCGCGGGTTGTCCCTTGCCGTCCCAGGTCGCCTCGTGACTGGGCGCGCTTGTCGGCTTGTGCTAGGTTAGGCGCTAACCCGCCTGGCACGCCCATCCCTTGCCGCGCGGGCGAACGAAACAATGCAGCGTCCCCCTTTCCCGGATGCATTGCTGGAGCGAAGCCCATGAACCATCCCGAAGAATGGCCTTTACCCGAAACGCCGGCGACCCCCCACACGCCCCGTTTGGTCTACAGCACACCGAACTACCGTTATTTTGGCGACGGCCTGGCTCAATTTGACGGCTACCAGAGCGGCGGTGTCGAACGTGTGGTTTTTCCCGACGGCGAAATTTACATGCGCTTGACCGAGCCGGTCCGCGACCGCGACGCGGTGGTGGTCGGCGGCACGATCAACAGCCAAGAGACGATGGAACTTTTCGATTTGGCCTGTGGTTTGGTGAACCACGGCGCGGACCATTTGACGATTATCGTCCCCTTCTTCGGCTACAGCACCATGGAACGACAAGCCAAGCCGGGAGAAATCGTTACCGCAAAAAACCGGGCAATTCTGCTGTCCTCGATTCCCCGTGCGCGGGTGTGCAATGAAATTGTGATGGTGGACCTGCACACCGCCGGGATTCCCCATTATTTTGAGAACCACATCCGCCCGTACCACCTGGTTAATTTCCGCTTGATCGCGAACATCGTGCGCGAGCTGGGCGATTTGGACCAGGTCATCTTGGCAGGTACGGACGCGGGCCGCGCCAAGTGGGTCGAGTTTTTGGCCAACCAGTTACACATCCCGGCGGCATTTGTGTACAAGCGGCGTTTGAGCGGCACCCATACGGAGATTGCGGGCATTAACGCCGACGTAGAAGGCAAACACGTGGTGATTTACGACGACATGATCCGCACCGGCGGTTCGCTGATCAAAGCCGGCCAAGCCTACCGCGAGGCCGGGGCCGCCAAGATTACCGCCATCGCCACCCACGGGGTGTTCCCAGGTGAAAGTTACCAGCGCATCCGCGCCTCGGGCTTGTTCCAGGAATTGATTATCACGGACACCCACCCGCGCGTGCACCAGCTCCATTTACAAGAAAAGGATGATTTCCTGGTGATCCGCTCGGTGATTCCCGAACTGGCCGCGTTCCTGCTGGACCGCGACAGTTGGGGCAACGAAATCGACATCGACCTCTAGCCGAGCCTAATTCACGAGAACGCAGGCCGGGCCGACACCGGCCGTACCGCTGAAAAAACTTCGAGGATCCCGGTTTAACCATCCCCACAAACCCAGTTCTCGAAGTAACGGCTTCATCAACATCCCCACAAACCCTTGTTTCGAAGTAACGGCTTTATCCGCGTCGGGAAGCGGTAAGCCCAACCGGCGGTTGGGCGAAAAGGGCACATACGCCCATCCGCATCTTCATCTCATCCTTTTATCCTGAGAAATAACGCATCCCAAGCTATCCCCCACCGAAACCCCGCCTCCGCTTCAATCAAAACCGAACGCCCCATCCAAACATCCGCGTAAGGGAGTTGACTTTTACAGGCGTTCCTGTTTTTGTTCACTCCATCTTTTGAGCTATTTAAAATTCGCGACGATAAGGCGGTATCATGAATCGTTTTCGCACCTCCGCGGCTGTGTTTTCCGCGCTGCTCCTCCTTTGTTTCCCCCTTTTTGCGGCCGAAAGCGCCCCGCAACAGCCCCCCAAACCCCAGCGACCCTGTGACACGTCGGAAGGCGGCCAACTCGACTTTTGGGTCGGCGACTGGGCGCTGACTTGGAAGGACGCCAAGGGCAACACCCAGACCGGTTCCAACAAAATCGAGAAGGTGCTTAACCAATGCATCATTCAGGAGAACTTTAACGGACCCGGTCTAGAGGGCCGCAGTTGGTCGGTCTACGATCCCAAAACCAAACAATGGCGCCAAACCTGGGTCGACAGCAACGGTAGCTATCTGGAATTCACCGGCGCTTTCGCCGACGGCAAAATGGAATTACGCATGCCGGCGACCAAAGGCCCGGACGGGAAATCGGTGGTCCGCCGCATGGTGTTCCACGACATCAAAAAGGACAGCCTCACCTGGAGCTGGCAATCCACCAATGACGGCGGCAAAACCTGGAAAGATTTGTGGGTGATTCAATACAAACGCAAAGCCTAACCCGCATTTCTCACAAGGCGTTCTGCCGCGGGGCAACCCATGCGATTACGAGGGGGCGGCCTTCCGCGGGGCGGCCATCCGCATTACTCAGTCGAGCAATACGCGACGTAGCGCTGCTACGCCGAATGGTCGGCCCCGCTCCGTTTGCGCTTGGTCGTAATCTTCGTACTCACAAGGCTTTCAGCTTCTCGCGACGAATCCTCGTGAGAAATGCGGGCTAACCCCGTGGGTCGGGATTCGCCGCGGCGACCACCCGGCCATCATTTCACCCAAGCCCTTGGTTTATTAGGCGGTTTCACACGCCTCTTGAATTTGGCCAAAACCTTCCCCCACAATGGAAGACGAACCAAATAAGGGAGGCGAACCCCATGTCCATCGACGGCGAACAAGACCTTGTCAAACTCAAAGAAATCGGCCGCATTGTCGGCAAAACCCTGAAAACCATGTTGCAGACCGTGGAACCCGGCATGACCACCGCGGAACTCGACGCCGTCGGCCGCAAACTGTTGGAAGACGCCGGTGCACGCTCGGCCCCCGAGTCCAGCTATAACTTTCCCGGCGCAACTTGCATCAGCGTCAACCACCACATGGCGCACGGCATCCCCTCGGATAAGGTGATCATCAAGGCGGGCGATTTAATCAACATCGATGTTTCCGCGGAAAAAGACGGTTACTACGCCGATACCGGCGCGTCCATGGCGGTCCCCCCGGTGAACCCGTTGTTCCAAAAGCTATGCCTCAGCACCCGGCGCGCCTTGAAGAGCGGCATGCGCGCGGCCCGCGCCGGACGCCCGCTGAACCACATCGGTCGCGCGGTTAGCATGGAGGCAAAAAAAGCCGGCTTCGGCATTGTGCGCAACCTCGGCAGCCACGGGGTCGGTCGCTCCTTGCATGAGGAACCCAAGTTCATTCCCAGCTATTACGATCCCAAGGACACGCGCCAACTCAGCGAAGGGATGGTGATCACCATCGAGCCCTTCCTGACCACGGGCCCGCCCAACGCGTTTCAGGAAAAAGACGGTTGGACCCTGTCTACCCTGCGCGGCTGTTACGCGGCCCAATTCGAGCACACGATTGTGATTACCAAAAATCAACCGATCGTGGTCACCCAAGTTTAGTCACCGGGCCGAATGTGTTAAGCTTTCGTGACACGTAACCACTTGGAGTTTTATCAGGTTGACAGCTTGTCACCCACCGAATGCGATGCGGGCGCCGGTCCGGCACCCGTGGAGGTTTACCATGCGCGCGCCGATCCACACGCTTGCCCTCATCTCGATCCTCGCGCTGCTCGCGGCCTGCAGCAGCGAACCGGCAACCCCGGAATCCCCGCCCCAAGGCGGCACCCAGGCCCAAACCCCAATCACCCAACTCAAGGTCGGCATGCGGCGCCCACCCGACAGCCTCAATCCCTACATCGCCCAAAGCCGCGGCGCGGATATCGTGAACCAACTCCTTTACCCCCGCTTATGGCATGAAATGCCCGACGTTCGGGACGGAAGCCCCGTCCTCATCCCCTACCTGGTCGCGGAGGAAACCCAACGCCCCGAACCCGCCAACACCCTGCGCCTTAAGCTCGCGCAAGGTTTGACCTGGACCGACGGGACCCCTCTCACCACGGCCGACGTGGTTTTCAGCCTCGAGG
The DNA here is from genome assembly GCF_017377855.1 of Acanthopleuribacter pedis. GTDB lineage: Bacteria > Acidobacteriota > Holophagae > Acanthopleuribacterales > Acanthopleuribacteraceae > Acanthopleuribacter > Acanthopleuribacter pedis. The sequence goes on along the minus strand of NZ_JAFREP010000025.1, from coordinate 76,707 downwards.
CTCGGCGTAACGAAACGGTCGCCTGGGCCTCGTTCGCCGACAAAAATCGGATCCAGAGTTGGCAGGTCGTCGACGACCACACCATCGACATTCAATTCAGTCAGGAATCCTTGTACAACCGGGTAATCCTCAACGAGGGCGCCATTATTCCCAAACACCATTTCAGCAAAATCCCCTTCGATCAATGGGACCGCCACGAATGGGAGAAGGACGCGGTGGTGTTCGGGCCCTATCAGCCGGTAGCCTTTGGGGACGAACGTTTGCAATTCAAGGCGGTCGACCCGGAAACCCCCATCCAGCAGCTCAATATCGCCCTGGTCCGCTCCAAAGAAACCTTGTTTAACTTACTCAAAAGCGGCGACTTAGATTATGCCTGGTCACTTCCGAAAGAGCGCATTAGCGAAATCTCGGAACAACTCCAACCCACCTTTTACACGAATCTGGAAACCGCGTGGTTGGCCTGGAACCCTCTTGACCCCGCCGCCTACGCCGCCAACCCACCCAACAACAAAGCCGAGTTGGAGCAACTCAAAAAAGCAAAACCCCACCCCGTCCTCGGTGACGCCCGCGTGCGCCAAGCCTTATCTCTGGTGCTCAATCGCCAGAACTATATCGACCGTTTGTGGCAGGGCCATGCCGTCGTACCCGCCAGTCCTTGGCGGGTCGGTCTGGGATATTTGACCGATGTGCCGCCACCCAAAACCACACCCGACCTGGACAAAGCGGCCACATTACTGCAAGCGGCAGGCTGGACGAAACAAGGCGCGAGCTGGAAAAAGGACGGTCGCGAACTGACCTTTTCGATCACCTGCAACCTAGGCAACAACTTACGCGGAAATTATTTGCAGGCAATCCAAGCCGACCTGGCCCTGTTCGGCGTCAAAGTAGAACTCAACATGGTTGAGGGCGGTTACTACATCGAAACCGGCACCTCACGCGCCTTTGACGCGATCTTTTTCGGGGTCCGTCAAAGCTCCCGACCGACCCTCGACGCCTTGCTCCACAGCGACGCCGCGATTAACGGCAACAACTGGACCGCCACTTCCGCCCTTGACGACCTCATCGCCAAGGTGACCCTTGCCAAGGACCCTGCCGAACTGCAACAGGTCGTCGCGGAAATGGAACAACGTTTTCTCGAGGAATCACCCTTCACCATGTTGTACAGCGGTCAACAAATTGCGGCGGTGCGCGCGGGCCTGTCGCTGCAGGCGGACCCTTCTCATTTGAGCCCACTGTACCGCTTGGAAACCTGGCAAATTGGCAACGAGGCACGCTAACCGGTGCCGTCTCTTCCCTGGCGGCGGCTCGCGGCTTTTTTCGGACGCACCTTTCTGCTTCTTTGGATGGCGGCCAATCTGGCCTTCGCTTGTCTGATCGCGGCGCGCGGTAATCCCATTGATCTCTACATCGATCCACGCGTCCCCAGCGAGACGGTGGACCGCCTAAAAGCCCGCTACGGTTACGACCAACCCCCGCTACAACAATACCGACGTTTTGTGCTCGGGCTCGCCGCCGGCGAGCTCGGTTATTCCTTTATCCACAAAAAACCGGTCGCCAAGGTTTTGCTAAAACCCATGGCCCGCTCCGTGGTGTTGGCGATCACTGCTTGTATTACCGCGGTTGTGTTTGCCGCCCTGCTCCTATGGGGGCAGCAACCGCAAGCCGGCGCACCACGCCTTTTGCAACGCCTTTGCCATGCCCTTCAGCACGTGCTACTGGTGACGCCCTCTTTTCTGCTCGCCGCCTTTTTGCTGCACGGGGTCGCCCTCCGTCTGCGTTGGTTTCCCGTTCACGGCAGCAGTACCGGTGATTGGTGGATCACCCCCGGCCACTTGGTTCTGCCAACCTTGGCGGTCGCGCTGCCCCTAGCCGCCTACCTGGCTAGTTACCTGGGCCAACACATGGCCCGCGATGAATTCCAGCCTTGGTACCTCAGCGCCAAAGGCCGCGGCATCCCCGGCCCGCGCCTGTTCTGGAACCACCAAATGCGGCAAGCCTTGCCGGTCCTGGTCCAAGTGCTCGGCCTTTACCTCCCCGCGCTTTGCAACGGCGTGTTCATCGTTGAAAGCATTTTCGGCTGGTCCGGCTTGGGTTTGTTGATGGTGGACGCCGCCACCGGTCGCGACTACCCCCTGCTCATCGGCGGCTGCCTGTGGTCGGCCTGGATGACCGTCCTCGCCTACCAGTTTGCGGACGTCCAACGGGATCGCCTGGCGACGGGTTTGGAAACCCAATGAAACGGGCCCTGTTCACACCGGCCGCACCGGTCCTCGGCTGGAGTGCCCTGGCGGCCGCGGCCCACGGCTACGCGGCCACCGCATGGCCGCTTGGTATTTTGGCAATAGTGACATGGGTCCTCGCGGCAAACGCCCGCCACCGCGACAGGGCGGCCCTGGTTTTTCTCGCCGGTGTGGCCTTTTGGCCGGCGGCCTGGCATGTTTACCCGCCCAATCAACCGATTCCACCCGACGCCTTCGCCTGGCTGGGAACAGACACGCTCGGCCGCGATTCCTGGGCGCGGCTCACCGAGGGCTTTCGACGCTCCAGCCTGATCGCAGTCGCCGCGGCCGCGGTCGCCACGGTGATTGGATTCGCAACCGCCTGTCTGCTGGTCTTCAGCCCCAGCGGGCTTCAGCGCGTGGTGCGCTTCGGCGTACAACTGTTTCTCAGCATGCCCGTGTTCCTGCTCATCCTCCCCGCGGTCGTCTTTCTCCCCAGCGGACCCGTCACCCTGGTCCTCGCCATGGGTTGCCTGTTGTGGCCCGAACCCGCCCGATTGGCGGAACAACAGTTGGAACGCTTGGCGGTTGCCCCCTTCGTCACCGCGGCAAGGATGCGCGGCGAGACAACTTGGGCGGTTTTTCGCTTTGAGTTGCTGCCACACCTGCGCCGGTTACTGTGGACTTGCATGCTGCTGAACACCTTGAATGCCGTCCTACTCGAATCCATTCTCAGCTATTTGGGGTTGGGTCTGCCGTTGGGCACCCCGAGCTTGGGCGGTATGTTCGAACTTGCCGTGCGCCAAATGGACCGACAACCGGCCTTGCTCACCGCGGTGTTTACCTTGTTATTGGCGGAAATCACCTTGATCCGTCGGCTCGGGGGTAACGAAAAAACACATCACGCCAACACAAGGACCTAACCTGCATTTCTCACAAGGAATTCTGCTACGGGGCAACCCATGCGATTACGAGGGTTTGCCGGCCGCCTTTCTCGGTCGAGCCGCCTTCGCCTCAGCTGCTACGCCGATAGGTCGGACCCCGATAGGTCGGACCCCGATAGGTCGGACCCCGATAGGTCGGACCCCGATAGGTCGGACCCCTATGCCGTGGCTTGGTCGTAATCTTGGTACTCACAAGGCTTTCTGCTTCTCGCGACGAATCCTTGTGAGGAGTGCGGGCTAAAAAACAGGGCACAAAGGCGAAGTTAGCCCGCATTCGCGCTGAAAAACCAATCGTTTTAAAAACCCTCAAAAGAGAAGCTGCACCCTTTCGCGGCGATCCGCAAAAAGGCGAACTCAGCCATTGTGACCCCGGCGGAATTAGGGATAAAATAGCTCTGGTTTTTTGATTTTCCCGGCCCGAAGAAAAGGCGAACAACGCAAGCGTGCCAAAACCCCAGAAAACCGACCAAACGCATAAATTCACGCCAACTCAAAATCTCTTCCTCACAAGGAACCAATGACTTAGTCAGTGGCGCACGGCATCAAACCCGCCAAGAAAACACACTAACCCGACATTTAAAACCAAGGTTAATCAAAATTGTTTTCTCGAACCTGGTTCGTAACCATGCAACCCTTCGGAAGTGACCTGGCCGCGTCAATCACCCGAAAAATCCCGTTTATGTGATTTTTTACTTTTCTGGACACGCCCGCTTGCACTAGGTTGGTTGCAAACCTGCCGGTACGCCTTCCCTCCCCGGACCGATTCTTCTCCATTGCTAACCATCCGTTCTCGAGTTCCGCCGTCTTGCTTCCATCCCCCCTCTGAGACCCAAACGCGGAGGCATGCCCTACACGTTTATGTTTCGATTTCCACTCACGGAAGCCTTCTCTTATGATTCTTATTGCCGAAAGCCACCCCGAACATCGCAATCACGTGCAGGACTTGGTCTCAACAGGCCTTAAGGCCGAGGTGCATGCGGTCGAAAACGCACGAAAAATGATTGCCTCTCTCAAAGAAAACCATTACGACCTGCTGTTACTCAACGCCAACTTGCCGGATTACCGCGGCAGCAATTTGGTCAAGAAGCTGCGGGAAAAATACTCCATTCTGCGCTTGCCGATTATCGCCATGATTCGCATGGACGCGGGCGTTGATCACCACCAAGCGGTGCTCACCGCGCTCCATTCCGGGGCCAACGATTGCTTATTCCTCCCCCTCGACGACGAGATGGCCCTGGCGCGGATTCAAAACTTGGTTCATATCCGCCAGGAATTCACCGTGCTGGCGCAACGCCACCGCATGGAAGAGTCCAGTGACACATCGCTGGACATCACCGACCCGGATTTCATGCACTCTTTTTCGGGTTTTTCCCACACGGATGCGCCCATCCCCTGCGATTTGGCGGTGCAGACCATCATCGGTCCCACCAGCTACACGACCCGCACCAAATGGATCAACAACAACCAAGTGCTGGTGGTCGCCTACGAAAACCTGCCCAGCGTCAGTTCCTGCCGGCTTAAGTTGGAATTTGACGGGGCGGAGATTGACCTTGAGGTGCGCGAAGCCCATCGCGAAGACGTCGAAGGCGGCGATGAAAACACCTTTAAAATCAACTACCGCGTTATTGACGCTCCACCGATGTTCGACGCCCTCCTGCGCGATTTCCGCCGCATTCTCAAAGACAAGGGTCGCGAGGGTTTAAGCGCCTTTTTGATGTCTAAATCGAACCTGGCGGCACAACCCGACGAGGCGGGCATGACCCTCCACTTCGGTTCCAACAACGTCACCGCCGACCTCATCGGCGGCGCACGTTACCAGTATGAGGGCCACTTGGGCGAAGGCGCCTTCGCCTCGGTTTATTTGGTCAAAGACCACGCGCTCAAACGTTCGATCGCCATGAAGGTACTCAACCAACGCATGACCCGCTCCAAGGATGCGCGGGTTAACTTCTTGTACGAGGCACAAACAGCGGCCCAATTTCACCACCCCAACATCGCTTTTGTGTACGAGGTTGGGGAGATTCGCGACACCCAGTACCAGAAACACCTGGATTTTCCCCCCGAAATTTTTAAAAAGCACCCAGAACGCATCATTTACCTCACTATGCAGTTTATCGAGGGAACCACCTTAACCGACTGGATGATTTTGGAGGAACACCGCGAGGAAGAAGCGGCGCTGCCGGTCCTGATTGACATCGCCAAGGCCATGGCGTTCGCCCACGAAAAAGGCGTGATTCACCGCGACATCAAACCCGACAACATCATGATCACCCCCGAGGGTCAGGTGATTGTGACCGATTTTGGGATTGCCAACCGCATTGAAGCCCCCAAGGAGTCCGGCGGCCAAAATGTCATCACCTGCACACCCCGTTACGCTTCACCGGAGCAATTGTTCGGCGAGGACATGGACGGTCGCAGCGACATGTACTCTTTCGGTACGGTTGCCTACGAACTTCTGACCGGCCAAACACCTTTTCCCGGCCGAACCATTGAAGAAGTGATCGCCGCCAAATACAAACGCAGCTATCCGCCGATTGACGGGCTGCGCGGCGATATCAGCAAGGAACTGGTGACCATTATCAACCGCTGTCTCGAATTCGAAACCAGCAAACGCTTCCCCAACGCCGCCGACCTTTTGGCCGAGTTGTTAAAGGTTCAGGGCGCCGCTCAAGAGAGCAACGGCTCACTGGAAAGCACCCTCACCGACCTCATCGACCAAGCCATCATGGTTTCCGACGGCAAGCAGGCGGGCATTATCCTGGCCCGGTTGGTGGCGTTTCTCAACACCCATAAAACCAAAGACGATGTTTCCCACATCAACGAAATCAAAACCAAACTTTCGGAACCCTCGCTGCTCCAGGTGTTGATCGAAAAGAACCTGACCAACCACAACCAGCAGATGTTGTACGAGTTCTTTATCGAGTTACAGTCAACCCGCGCGGTTTTGGAAATCTTGAACCTGTTCCAAAAAGAACGTGAAACATGGAAGAAGTCGGTTTTGGCGGAACTGGCCGTGGTCAGCGCGGGCCGCGACCTCGAACCCTTGGCGGTTTTCGGCCTGGAATTAACCGACCGGGACGCGCCGATTCTGCTGCGCGCCTTCGCGGAAGTCGCCTCTCAAACCAAGGAACAGGTGTTCCTGGTGTGGGCCAACCACAAAGGGCTGGACACCCAACGCCAACTGCTCAAAATCATTCGCACCATTAGCCGTCCCCGCGAAGAAATCGACAAAATCCTGGAGTATTTCGTTTATCGAGAAGGAACGGCCCACATGCGCGTTCGCCAAGAGGCGATGGATCTCATGCGCGAAATCGGGCACCCCGGCAAATAAAACACCCCCCACCGTCCTGACACAAAGCCGACGCCCGGTTTAACAACGTTTTGACAAGGCGACCGCGCGGCCCCTTGACAAGCACGGGCCGGCTACCTATTATTCCAAGCTTTGTTTGTACAGGTTTTACCGGAACCCAAGCTTAGTTGGGCACCGGTAGGTTTTCCGAAAAAGTTATCAAATAACGGCTGTTTCACCGCGGGGGGATCGTTCCAAACGAATCAGCGGGTAAACGGTCGACGCCAAACCCCCGGGGGGTTTGAAGGTCGAGGTATGGATTGAATACGCCCAAATTGAAGGGTCACACCCTTAGTGACGAACCACAACACCACGAGCATCTTCAGTGTGCGTTTCAAATTACAGTCGCACCCAATCATCAAGTAACCATCAGCGTCCATCTCGATTGCGAGAGCCGCGAACATGAAATCAAGGCGGCGGACTTGTTCCTCGCCCAAACCAGCCGCGATATTGTCATCGACATTATCGAAACCCACCCATTGGTCCCCACGGCCGACTTCAACCCCAACGAACTCAGCGGCGAGTATACAATCCCCGGTGATCGTTTTAGCGCGGGTGAAGACGACGACCACAGCTTCTTTGTGATCGTCGCGGGTAGCTTGGTCACCGATGCGGCGCCTTTTGTGTTCCACCGCCGTCTTGAGTTAGGTTAGGCATTCCCCGGAAAGCGGCACCGCGTTCCGGGGAGCCTAAGCCCGGTTGTTTCGACCGGGCAGGCGGCAAAATACCGGCGAAAAATGAGAACCCGGTTACAGCGAAACCGCATAAGCTTTGTCAGCACTGCCCACGAGCCGCGCTTTTATCAACAATAAATCGCGCACCAAGTAGGTGTGGGCCAGGTCGCGATTGGAAAACTCACGCGCGGTTTCCGTCTCGTCAAAGACCAAAATCCACAGTCGCCCGTCGCTCAATCGCACGGGCAGCGCAAAATCCGCCCCGACACCGGGCACCGGGTTTGCCACCAGGTTGTCGCCCTCAAGGGCTTGCATCAGGGTTTCGTCCATTTCCAAGGGACGGTACTGCTTGGGCCAATCCTCTGAATTCACCACATTTTTGCCACGCCCCCAGCCGGCGACAATCGTGCCGTCGGCGGTATCACAGACAAAAACCCGATCAATTTTGAGCTGCCGCGAGAGGTGAAGCGCCCCTAATTCCGCGAAATCTTCGAGGCCGGCGTCGTGATCCAGCAGGCATGCCAACAAACGGGTACGGACGCTTTCCAGTTCGGTTGCGATAAAGTCGTCAACCACGTTGAGAATTTTTGCGGGGAAGTCGGTCGTCATACTTTGCACTAACATCTCAATGCTCCTTTGGGGATGATCACAGATAAACATAAGGGGAGGTTCTGATTTCGAGGCGAATGTCGCCCCACGGGTAGCAGGCTGAAGTAACTGCAATTTGGGTTCCAAAAAACCGCATGCACCTTAAGCCCTCTATTTCTTTTGCTTTAACGCAATCTAAGCGAACCTTTCCGCCACGAGAGACGTCCAGCATCACCAAGCTAATCTTGTTTGTGCGGCAAAACAAGCACTGGCCCGCATTTCTCACAAGGATTCGTCGCGAGATGCTGAAAGCCTTGTGAGGACGAAGATTACGACCGAGAGACAGCGCAGGGGTCCGACCTCTCGGGGTCCGACCTCTCGGGGTCCGACCATTCGGGGTCCGACCTATCGGGGTCCGACCTATCGGCGTAGCAGCGCTACGGTGAAGGTGGCTCGACCGAGTAATGCGGGTGGCCGCCCCGCGGGAGGCCGCCCCGCGGAAGGCAAACCCTCGTAATCGCATGGCTTGCCCCGTAGCAGAATTCCTTGTGAGAAATGCGGGCTAGAGCCACACCCACACCAAAGCGTAGAGGCAGCAAAAACCGAAACCCACCTTACGGCTAATTTGTCCGGGCTGCATGGCAAGTATCGAGAAACCCAGCATGGTCGCACCCAACATCCAGTAGCCACGCGCGGCGACGTCCCAAGGCCCGGCGAGCACCGCGGTTGGAATCGGCACAATGAGCGCGGACACGCCGATCACCAGCGGGATGCTTACCAAACAATCACCGACCAAACCGGTGAGGCCGAGACTGCCTTGCTTGCGCGTTAACCGCAGCAGCAGGAAACTTTCCGGCAAAACAGTGAGCAAACCAAGCAACATCCCCAGCGAGGCACCGGGAACGAGGGTGCCCATTCCTTCCATCCCGGCGGCGACGGCATCAACACTGAAGGAAATCAGCAGGGCGCAACCAAGCAACGCCCCCAAAAGCGCGGCGCCGAGCGACTTGGGTAAACGTTTTGACTTGGTTGGCTTACCCCGTCGGAACAACATCAATGCCTGATAGGCGGCATAACAACCGACCAGCGCCGCCGCATCCCAGCGGGAAACCAAGCCGTCGTGGCAAAGGTATACCAACAGCGCCGCACCCAACCACAACACGGCAAGGGCGATGTTAAAGTCACGGCGCGCTTGAACCGCCTTTTTGCTTTTACCGGAAGCGACACGCACCGTAAGCGGCCCGGCCAGTAAAATGATGGTACCGGTCACCAGGGTGGTATTGGCGATGTTGTTGCCGATATTGAGGTGGATGACCAAATCACCGCTCAACCGGCTCTGCCCAAAAATGCCCAGCATGAGGTTTGGAAAACCGGTGCACAGCGGGGTAAACAGGGTGCCGAGGTGGACGACGCCGAACTGATGACTCTCGAGTTTGGCCAACACAAAAACGACCAATTCGGAAGCGAGTAGCAAGACGGCAACCCCAATCAAGAAAAGCACGTAATAGGGCTGATCGGTCAGTTGAAAACGGCCGTCAAGCCATTCAAAAGGAGACACGTATCTCACCTCAACCAGGAGCGTTGCGAGAAAGCCGTGTTCCGCGCCACTCGGGGCATTAAAAAAGGCCGAACGAGTCGGCCTTCAAGATGGGAATGGAGCGGTGTAAAAGGTTAGCTGCTCTTCTTCAGTTCGGTAAGAACCTGCTTGGCGGCGGCTTTGAGGGTTTCGTAAACACCGATGCCCTTGGGGGCGATGGCTTCAAAAACCGGCTCACCTTTGATGCGCAACTCCTGGGTGAGTTCCTCGGCCGAGAGGGCCGTGGGCAGGTCGCGTTTGTTTAACTGGAGCACGTAGGGAATGGTGGATAAATCAAACCCTTGCTCTTTAAGGTTCTTGTCCAAGTTGTCGATACTTTCGAGGTTGGCGTCGAGACGCGCTTCCTGGGAATCGGCAACAAAGATCACCCCGTCAACCCCTTTGAGGATTAACTTTCGGCTGGCGTTGTAGAACACCTGACCGGGGACGGTGTAGAGGTGAAAACGGACTTTCAGGGAGCGAATGGTGCCGAGATCAAGCGGCAGAAAGTCGAAAAAGAGGGTCCGATCCGTTTCCGTCGCAAGAGAGATCATTTTCCCTTTGTTACGTGGATCCGTTTTTTCGTAAATAAACTGTAGGTTCGTGGTTTTCCCGCACAAACCGGGACCGTAATAAACAATCTTACAGTTTACTTCTCGTGCAGCATAGTTGATAAAAGCCATATTCGAGCACCTGTCCGACCTGAAGTGTGGTAATTGACTTAGCCAAAGAGATTGTCGATGTCGTCATCGGTAATTTCAGCAAAGGCGGCTTCGAGACCGCTGGACGATTCCCGTTGGGCTTTTTCCATAATGGTTTCAAAAATGGAAGCCAGCTCGACCGATGCTTTTTTGACGCGCAAACGAACAAGGCCCAAGGAGGAACGGTGGTCAAAGATGATCACCAGGATGACACGGTTGGCCACAATTGAAATGTGAACGTTGTCGCGCTCGCCCTCATGGAACAGAATCGAAAATTCTTTTTCGCCGATTAACTTTGCCAGCCCATCCGTCGCGGCTACGTTACCAGCCGTCAACGACGCGAGTGAGGTGGGATCAATGTCGCCAATTTCGCCGGCCGCCGCGATTTGCTGGCCGTTCTTATCGACGACAAACACGATTTTTGAACGCGCGTCGATGTGTAACTGGTTGATAACTTTCTGAACCTGCTGCAGTTCTTCGTCATAAAGGATTAAATCCATCGGGTGGAGTTCCTCTCGCAAAAATGTAGGGCAATGTGGCAAGGGATAGCCCATGCTAACGATCAAGTGCTTGTCTAGCAAGACGGAGCCCGTCAACGAGTATAGGCCATCATGCTTAAATGTCTAAGCACAATTTGACAGTCGACCGTCTCTGTTGCGGTTTCACTGCCCATCCCTAAGACTCACGAGTGGGGCGACCACCAATGTACCAACTGAACCCATTTATTTCAAATCCAAATATCGGAAAAAGTTACCGTCCGTATCTTTTCCTACGTTCTGGTTGCCGCGGCCGTCATACGATCCCCGTTCGGCCTCATTTCCCGCCTTTGGTCGCATCAGAAGCGGCGAATTGTGTAAGATGAACCATTCACACGCGGAGGCTTTTTCACGTCCCATGAGTCAATCATCTCACGCCACCACGGTGGTCATCGGAATCGCCGGCGGCAGCGGCTCCGGCAAAAGTACCTTTGCCGATTTGGTGCAGGCCGGACTCGACGACGCCGACCTCGCCATCATTCGCCACGACGCTTATTACAAATCGCTCGACCACCTCACCCTCGACGAACGCAAACAGATCAACTTCGACCATCCGGCCAGCTTGGACACCCAACGCATGATTGAAGACATCAAGCGTTTACGGGCCGGCGAAACCATCGCGGTCCCTCAATACGACTTCAGTCTCTACACCCGTAAAACGCAGGTGGACGAATTGGCCCCGCCCAGCGTACTGATTGTCGAAGGCATTTTGATTTTTTCCGAACCCCGGCTTCGCGATCTTTTTGACATGAAGGTGTTTATCGACACCGACGACGACGACCGCCTCATTCGCCGTCTCAATCGCGACATTGGCGAACGCAGCCGCACCCTGACCGAGGTCTTGAGTCAGTACCAAAACACGGTCAAACCGATGCACCTGGAGTTCGTCGAACCCTCCAAACGCTGGGCCGACATCATCATCCCCCACGGCGGCAAGAACAAGGTGGGTCTCGATCTGCTCTCGCGCAAGCTGCACATGCTGCTCAAACGCGACTATCCCGAACAGCTCCACACCTAACGGAAAGAAACCTAATACCCTTTGTATTCGCCCCAGCGGGAACTGTACTGGTGGCGCGGTGTGGTGTGCGCTTCAATCGCCAGCGCGGCCAGCATCCCCACCAGGCTGAGCACAAAACCGTAGGCACCGAAGCGGGTCGCGGCATAGGCCAGCGGCGTGCCCTTTTTCAAAACTTCGATGTTTTCAACAAACAACACCTCGCAGGCACCGTTGCCGGTGTCGTCGCGCGTCAGGCTGGTACCGCGCACGTTACGCGGTTGGTTGATCGGGTTGTAATCGACCAGCAAACCCTCGACCACCACCTGATCGCCAATGCGAATATCGGCGATTTGTCGCCGTAGGGCGTCGCGGTCGGTAATCAAGTGGTTATTGGAAATGTGGCTGTTGGAAAACAGAAACCCCAAATCCGTGCGGTAGTAACAGGTCCAGGCACCCGACCAAAATTCGCTGTTGAGGTACACCCCGCTTCGGGCGTTGGTGCCGTAAACCACACAAATGTCCTTGGTATCCACGGAGCCGCTGTCGTGGTAGATGTCGCTGAAGCCGGTGATGTTGTTGTGGGTTACCACCAGGCCTTGTAATCGGTATTCGGCGCGCGGCACCACATGGTAGCTATTGCCGGCGTAGGTCAGCTCGAACGGCGCCCTGACGGTGGCTTCTTGCACGGGTTCTAAAAACAAAGCCTCATCCACCTGATCCACGCCGGGCAGGGTCCCTTTGGTCAGGTAACCATAAGCAAACAGCAGGATGCTTCCCGCCAGGGCCAGGTAAAAGAATCGGCGTATGCCGACAAAAGTTGGATTTGCGCTCATAGTTCACTCCCTCCACACCAACAATAAGCAGCGGCGCCCATAAAACCAAGGTTCAGCCTTAATTATCGGTCCATGATGGGCGCAACCACGGATTTCGGCGGCAACGCCCGGCAAAAAGGGACGCCTCCACGCGGTAGCCGACGCTCACAAACCCCATCAGAACGAGACCGAAAGCGGTGGGTTCAACCCAAGCAAGGCTAGCCCGCATTTCTCACAAGGAATTCTGCTACGGGGCAAGCCATGCGATTACGAGGGGGCGGCCTCCCGCATTACTCGGCCGAGTCGCCTTCGCCTCAGCTGCTACGCCGAAAGGTCGGACCCCTGTGCCGTCTCTCGGTCGTAATCTTCGTACTCACAAGGCTTTCTGCTTCTCGCGACGAATCCTTGCGAGAAATGCGGGCTAGGTTATGGCGCCATCAAGCGCACCAACACAAAACCCAACCAGGCGGCCAAAAGGGTTCCAAGCGCGTTCGCGCCCCACTGCAAAAAGGCATCGCCAAAACGGCCGGCAACCCACAAGGCCAAGGTTTCCACGGCGAAGGTACTGAAGGTCGTGAGCGCGCCCAACAAGCCGGTTTGCAGGCACAAGCGCAGGTGGGGATCCATCGGTTTGGTGTGCAACCAGCCCATGAGGCAGCCGGCAAGGAAACAGCCCAAGAGGTTGGCGACCAAGGTGCCCAACACCAACCGCGAACCCATGGGATTCAGCCACAATGCCAAACCGTAACGGGCAAGGGCACCAAGCGCGCCCCCTATCGCGACCACCAACCACATCATCCTTCACCCCCGCGGAGCCAAACCCTATCGGAGAAGCACGAGGCAGGCAGATCTCAAATCAGCCCGCCCCGAAACCACCTGTTAGGGGCAGCCTACACCATACTTTTCCATTCAAACAACAGGTCGAGGGCTTTGCGCGGTGTCAGTTCATCGACTTCCAGTGCCCGCAAGGCGTCTAATACGGGCGAAGGTTCGGGTCCAAACAAACTGAGCTGGAGTGGTGCGGCTTGAGCGGCGGCGGCCGGATCGGGCTTCTTGGCGGCGGCCAAGCGCGGTTTACCCGTGGTATCCAGTTCATTTTTTTCGAGGTTACTCAGAATTTCCCGACCGCGGCGCACGACCTCACCGGGTAAACCGGCCAACTGCGCGACGTGAATGCCGTAACTCTGGTCGGCGGCACCGCGTTCGATACGCCGCAGAAAGACAATTTTGTTCTTCCACTCTTTGACGGTGATGTGCAGGTTGGTCACGCCTTCGCAGAGTTTTTCGAGATCGGTCATCTCGTGGTAATGGGTGGCGAACAGTGTTTTGGCACCGATGCGCTCTTTGTCGTGAAGGTACTCGGCAACAGCCCAGGCAATCGACAAACCGTCGAAGGTGGAGGTACCTCGCCCAATTTCATCCATGATGATGAGGCTGCGTGGGCCCGCGTGGTTCAAAATATTGGCGGTTTCGGTCATTTCGACCATAAAGGTCGACTGCCCGCGCGCCAAATGGTCGCTGGCCCCCACGCGCGTAAAAATCCGATCAACCACGCCGATATCCGCCTTGCTCGCGGGAACATAAGAGCCCATCTGCGCCATCAAGGTAATCAGGGCGACTTGCCGTAGGTAGGTACTTTTACCACCCATGTTGGGACCGGTGATAATGAGCACCCGATCCTCGCGGTTGTTGAGGAAGGTGTCGTTGGCGATAAAAGGTTCCTCGGACAGGGACTCGACCACGGGATGGCGCCCGTCGATGATTTCGAGCTCATCGCTATCGGACATGTTGGGACGGCAGTAGTTGCGCTGGACGGCCAGTTCGGCCAAAGCGGCGTGTAAATCAATTTGCGCAACGGTTCGCGACCAGGTACGCAAGTGATTGATGCGGTCCTGACAATGGCGCAGCAGTTCGCTGTAGAGGCGGGCTTCGATTTCGAGAATTTTCTCCTCGGCACCCAGAATTTTGGTTTCGTATTCCTTGAGTTCCCCGGTGATATAGCGCTCGGAGTTGACCAGGGTTTGTTTGCGCACGTAGTGTTCGGGCACTTTGGCGGTATGGACCTTGCCGACCTCGATGTAATAGCCAAATACCTTGTTGTACTGCACCTTGAGCTTGGGAATACCGGTCACCTCGCGCTCGCGTGCTTCAATCTGCGCCAATATGGCACGTGAATCGCGGCGCAGGGTGCGTAATTCGTCCAGTTCGGCGTCAACGCCGTCGGCCATGTAACCGCCGTCGCGCATGTGGCTGGGCGGTTCGTCGGGCAGGGATTTGAGAATGTGTTCGTGCATGCCCCACAAAGCGCTGAACAGGTCGTCATCGAGCCCGTAACGGTCGGGGACAACCTCATCGAGTTGGTTGACAATATCGGGAATTTTGCCCAAGGCCTCGGCGATCCCCAATAAATCCCGTGGATTGATATTGCCCATCGCCAGACGGCTGACCTGACGGTCCAAGTCGGGAACGCCGCCCAACACGGCACGCATTTCGGTACGGGGGATGGTGCCGGTGACGAAAGAGGTGACATAGGTCTGGCGCGCGACGATTTCAGCCACATCGGTGAGCGGCTGGAGAATCCACTCTTTGAGTAAGCGCGAGCCCATCACGGTGCGGCACATATCGATTTGACCCAGCAGGCTTTCGGTGCGGTTGCCGTCAAACAAGGAGCGGGTCAGCTCGAGGTTGCGTTGGGTGGTGCCGTCGAGCACCATGTAGGCGCTTTGGTTGAGCACTTTAAGACTTTGAAGGTGGGATGCTTTGGATTTTTGGGTTTGGTAGATGTAACTCAGTGCGGCACCGGCGGTGCGCGTGGCCAGGTCAAGGGGCTCGAGACCGTAACCGTCGAGGGTAAGGGTTTCAAAGTGGTCGAGTAATTGTTGGCGCGCGTAGTCTTTGCCGAAATACCAATCGTCGATGGGCGTGACGCAGCGTTCCTTGAGGAAGCCGGGATCGATGCGTTCCAGGTCGTCGGTTTCGCGGACCAACAGTTCGGCCGGGTCCTTAGCGGTCAACAAGTCCATGAGTTGAAGGTAGGCCTGTTCGCCCTCAAGTTGGGACACTTCAAACCGTCCGGTAGAAAACTCCATGAAGGCGACGCCGAGGCGGTCGCCCTCGTCGAGAATTGCGGCAAGGTACTGGAATTCTTTGCCTTCCATACAATTCTCATCGAGCACGGTGCCAGGGGTTACGACACGGGTGACCTCGCGCTGGACGATGCCTTTGCCGTCCTTGGGATCGGAGACCTGATCGCAAACGGCAACGCGCTGACCGAGCTTTATGAGCTTGGCAATGTAATTTTCGGCGGCGTGATGGGGAATGCCGCACATGGGCGCCTCGGAGGCGGTGCCGCGGCCCCGTTTGGTGAGGGTAATCCCCAATAATCCAGCGGCCTTAATTGCGTCGTCAAACATCATTTCGTAAAAGTCGCCCATGCGGAAAAACAGAATCTCGCGCGGGTATTCTTTTTTGATGGCGTGGTATTGGGCCATCATCGGTGTCATTTTGGCACCGTCTTTCTTGTTAGCGCCGCGTTTTTTGCCGGCGCCGGCAGCCTTAGTCATGGTGGTTCGCCCCTTGGTTCGGGCTGATCGGTTCGGGATGGGTCTCGGCCGCGGTCGGCTTGGGATAAAGCTTTAGGGAAACAACCGTTAGACTGGCGCACGTGATGCCGCACAGATCGGCGATAAAGTCGGCGGCCGAGGCGCCGCGGTAGTTCAAAAAGCTTTGGACCCCTTCAATTAACAAGCCGTAACATAGCCAGATCAGCCAATTCAAAGCGTGTATTTTAAAAGAAAAGCGGGTAACCCGCGGGAAAAAATCGTAGTTAAGGCTAAGGTGACCCAACAGGAAAAGGACAAAAAAAGCACCGAAGTGGAGCACTTTATCTTGATGGGCAAAGGGCAGACCGACAGCGGACCGGGTAAATGCTTGGTAACTGATAAAGTCGAGCAGTAGCAACAGGACAATGCTGGCCATCCAGCGGTAAGGAAAGACGAGGCCGACCAAGGTGGCGGCGGTCGTTCTCAAGAACTGCAAGGTACGGCTCCTAGCTCTTTTCCACGGATAAAAAGCACCGCGGTCACGCCGAGACGGCGCGTCTGCTTACCATAGAGGATAGTTGAAATCTAAATCAAGCGTAGGATGCTTGCGAAGCAGATTTCCGGGAACGGCCGCGGCGGCGCCCTCCTTTGGCCACGGAATCCAAGAGCGGAGCGGCCGGCCATGAACCACAGGCGCTCACCCCAGGGGACGGCTTGCGAAAACAAAGGCAAATAGAGCACTTATCAGCCTGATTTTTTTACGGTTTTCACGCAATCGCCGCACCGTAACCCAGAACCCGGGGCACGATTGACGCCAAGAGAAGCCCGTGGAATCAGGGATGCCGCTGTGGTAATTTAGGTGGTGAAAAACCCCAGATCGATTGTTAAGATAGGGCACTTTTGACCAGCGACCGCCCGCGGGTCCCAACACCCCGCGGCGCACCATGCTGAAAAGTGCAGACAAGGAGACATCCATGGCCAGTTTGAATAAAGTCACGCTTATCGGTAATTTGGGCAAAGATCCCGAGGTCCGTTACACCAAGTCACAGACCCCCTTCGCCCGTTTTTCCCTGGCCACGACTGAAGAATACAAAGATCAGCAAGGCGAGCGCCAAAAGAAGACGATGTGGCACAACATCGTGGTTTGGGGCAAGCAAGCCGAAATCGCGGGTCGTTACTTACACAAGGGAAAACAGATTTATCTGGAGGGGCGCATTGAGTACCGTGAGTACGATGACCAAAACGGTCAGCGCCGCAACATCACCGACATCCGTTGCGACCGCTTCGTCATGCTGGGCCGTGCAAGCGACGGCCCCGGTCCCCGCGAGGGCGGCTTCGGCGGCGGCTCCGGTGGTTACGGCGGCGGCGGTGGCGGTGGCGGCTTCGACGGCGGTTCAGGCGGCGGCGGTGGCGATGCCCGGCCCATGTCGTTCGGCGGCAACAATGAAGGCGGCGGCGGCGGCCCGAAACCCATGACGTTCGGCGGTAATTCCGGCGGTAGCGGTAACGGCAGCGGCGGCGGTGGCGGCGACTACGACATGCCGAACAGTGATTTCAGTGACGACGATATCCCGTTCTAGTAGGCTCGCTAAAACCTAGTTGGGGATGCTTGGCGGCGCACTTGCGCCATCTGTTGGGGCGCAACGTGCAGAAAAAATGCGCAAAGTACCTTTCAGGTAGACTCGCATCTTACCCAATCGGTTTCGCTTCAACACCTTGCATAACCGCGCTAACGCGTTTTGCACAGGTTCGGTAAAAACGCAAATAGCCACCCGCACGGGTGGCTATTTGTTTTTGTTGGGAAAATTTTAAACGAGTAACAATGTGGTGAGCTTAACGAGCTTGGGCCGCGCGGCGTGCTTCGTTTTTCTTTAAGTTGGTGTTAATCGTGTGAAGTTCCTCTTCGAGATCGTGGCACACATGTTCGACTTGATGTTCAATGTCGACAATTTCCTTATTAATGGACTCGCATTGTTTGATCGACTGTTCCATCAAAATAATGTCACTCTCGATATCTTTCAGGCGCATTCACTTCCTCCTTAACCCAAGTTGAATGCCTCGCAACTTTTCGCGGCCGACGCACCTAACCACGCCGGCCGACAGAGATGTTTTCGACGCATGACCTCGGGAACTCAAGAAGGAATTTTACTTTTTTCCAAAAATTCTTCCTTTTTCTCGGGCACCCCAAAAGAAAATCACTTTAAAAAAAACAGTTACAACAAAGGTTCATACCTGGCACAGGATCGTAAAAAGGTCTCTTTCTGTCGTCTTTTCCCAAACAAAAAAACGATTACCGCGCCGCCACGCCGAAAATCGGGCGGCACCCCATTCACCACGCGGAACCTGCCTCCGGCTCGTGAGGCTGGATGAATTGCATGATGACGACATCGTGCCACCGACCCCCCATAAAGCCGATCTGTTTTTGGGTGCCGACCACCTCAAAACCCAGCTTCAAATTACAATCGATGCTTGCCTGATTCTCCGCAAAAACCTTGGCCACGAGATGGCGATAACCCAACCGGCGCGAGCGGGCGATCAGGGCCCGTTTAACAAGACTGCCGTAACCACGCCTTAGATACGCTATGTGGATGTATACCGAGGTTTCACAAGCGAACCGATAACCCTCGCGATCACTGTAGCGCTTAATCGCCCCCCAGCCGAGCATCACACCTTTGCCTTCAAGAACCAGCAAAAACTCTCGTGCATCCAAGCGCCTCAATTGAGCCTGGATCACGGCCTCGGTTTTTTCGACGGTGTCCATGGTCGCCCCACCGCGCCGAACGGCCTGGTTGTAGATTTCCGCAACGGCGGCGGCATCTTCGGCGGCGGCATCCCGCAAAAGATGCCCCTCCGGCAGGCCAATCTCAAATTCGTCCGTGGTGATCACCGTCACGCCCCCGATGAGTCTCGTCCTTTTTAGAAGTCGCCGCGTCGCAGATGTTCAAGGCCGCGTCGAACCAGAAATACAACGGTTCCCAGTTCAAACAAGCCAAGGCCGACCGCGTAGGGAATGATTTTGGACCCCTGTACATCCGGCCAATAAAGGTGCATGAGCAATTCGTTCACCAGCGGACTCTCGAAACTCAAACGCAGCAACACGTGAATAAAGGTGACAAACAAGCCGGCCGCCATCAAGAGGAACCCGCCGGTGGAAACGATCATCTTCAGTGGGTTGTCAACACCGGGATCGATAAACAACATCCCCAGGCCTAAACCCAAACCAATCATGAACAGGGTGTCCCAGAAAACGCCCAGCCCCAAAACGAAAAGCTCCCAGTTTCCCAAATCCATCAACACCCCGGAGAGCAGGTTGAGGGCAAGAGAAAAGCCCAGAGACGGAATCCCAAACACCAAAAACTTGCCACGCACGTAGCGTCCCCAGCCGTCCGGCGCAGTTTTCATCAGCCAAATGGCCTGGCCGTCGTTGCTGAAGGAGGTAAAGACAAAACGGCTCACCAAGGAGAGCGAGATAAACGCGATAAACCCAGAATTGCCCAAAGCCAACTCGTAAAGGGAGCCGCCAAACGGATTTTTGGGGAGTTTGGTGACGGAAAAAAGGTAGAGTCCCAGCAGGGATAGGAGCACAAAGATTTGCGACCACTGCGATGGGTCTCGTAAAAACAGCAAAATCTCACGGGCTTCCTGGGCCCAAGCGGGACGGGTTAACGCGCGACTGAGGAAGGTATCGTCGGCGTGTCGCATTTGTATATCCCCTTCCCCACTCAGAGATTGCAGGGCACGATCCCAGGAGCGCCGGTACACCCGATGGGCAACACCCATAAATAAAAGACAAGCACCGGAAAAAGCGCCGGTCAAGTACAGGCTGTACTCCAGCCCCGGACCCCAAACGCGGCCACTCACGGCGGCGAGAATGTTGGCGGCCCAAGTGGCCGGGTTCCATTGGTACGCATCCAGGTTAATCACATCGCTAAATCCGCGAAACCGGTCCAGACCGCCAGGTCCGATAAACTGTTCGGGCTCCAGGTAGCGAAATAAGAATATGACCCCGGCCACCAGCACGATGGTCAACACCAAAAACACCTGATGCACCCGTTTGGCGGGAAACACTTTGACCAGCAACATACACAGGATGGCCGAAAACAAGGTGGGAAAGGACGCCAGCATGGCGAGAATAAGCACGCCAAACGGCGGCGCCCACCACGGCGCCCCGGCAAGATCGAGGTAGATCCAGATGAAGGGCCCACCGAAGAGCAACAACATCCAGTTGGACTGCATATAAACCTGGCTAAACCGGTAAATGGCCCAACTGTTAAAGTTAACCGGCAACCCGAATTGGAACTCCAAATCACGACTCATATAAAAGTGGGCGATGGCGTTGGTCAAGCTGGACATTAAACCGACACCCAGGGAAATCACCAGGAGAATTTGTAACAGTCTTGAGGCAAGCAGCAAGCCATAAACCGGTTGTTGGAAGATGAAGGTCAGCAGCATGATGCTGAGTTTGATGTAACCCCAATAAAAAAATGCCCCGAACAAACCCAGCCCGATGAAAACCACCGGTCGCGCGCGAAAGTTAACGAGGAAACGGTTTTTTACTTGGGCGTGGTTGAGGCGGCCGAGGAGGAGGAAATCGCGGATCACTGGGGAATCACCTCACGCATTTCTTCGTTGCGTTGGTCTTTGGTGAGCGCCATGAACACGGCTTCCAAATCGCCGTCGTTGGCCTCAATGCGTTCAGTCAGCGCGGGGATCGATTCGTTCGCAACCAACCGCCCCTTGTGGATGATGCCGACTTGATCGCAAAGCTGCGCGGCGACCTCAAGCGTGTGGGTGGACATGAACACGCTTTTGCCGCTTTTCGCAAAATCCAGGATCAATTGTTTGACCTGCTTGGCGGCACGCGGGTCTAAGCCGACCATGGGTTCGTCGACAATCAGCAAATCGGGTTCGTGAAGTAGCGCGGCTGCAAGCACCAACTTTTGCCGCATGCCGTGGGAAAAACGCTCGATCAGTTGGTTGCCGAATTCACCCAGTTGGAACTGCTCCAACAGGCCTTGGCCCCGTCGTTTCACCACCTCGGTGGGCAACCGCCGCAAGCTTCCGAGGAAACGCAACAGTTCGTTGGCGGTGAGTTTGCCGTACAAAAAGGGCCGGTCCGGCACGTAACCGAGTCGGTTCAGGATTTCATTGCGATTTTTTCGATAGGTGTGCCCAAAAATGCGCAGATCACCCTCATCTTGTTCAAGGATTCCGGTAATCATCCGAATCGTGGTGGTTTTGCCCGCCCCGTTGGGACCCAAAAAGCCAAAGACCGTCCCCTCCGGTACGTGCAGGCTTAGTCCGTTCACCGCCACGAAGTTCTGGTAGGATTTAACAACACCGTCCAATTTGATCATGGTTCCCTCAATGACAAGTTAGCCGGTCAGAACACTAAGCGGCCCCGAACCAACCCCGTAGCGAAACACAAGTTTTGCGTGAATGCCCCATTCTAACCCAAATTCTCAAAAGATCGCGTGTTCCAGGTCGCGATTGATGCATCAGGGCCCCGTCGCCCCAGGATACGGACCATCCATGAACCTTTTACTGATCGAACGCGCGCCTTTTAAGGCCTTCATGTCTCAGACGCGCCACCTCCGCAAAAAGGCGATGTTGGCGGTTGCTTTTTGTCTCGTCGCCTCGAGTTTCCACTGCCGTAAAAAGGAAATCACCGCGCCGCCGGCGGCGCCCGTGGTGGAAAAACCGGCGATTAATTACGAAATGGAGACGGCGATTGCAGCCATTGAGGCGTCTCACCTGTTTTACCGCATGGGCTTGGAAACCCTTGCCGAGGGTGACGGAAACCAAGCGCGCGATTACTTCGACCGCGCCCTTTGGGAATTGATCGACTGCCGCCCGGAAGATGCGGCCGCGCGCGATATGCTGGCGGCCGAGGGACGCATCATGGTGGCCCAAATCCACCGCGCCGAACGCGAGGCAACCACAAGCGCCCCGCTCCTTCCCGCGGCCGACCCCTCCGCGTTGACCAGCCTGTTGGACGACGCCTTGTTGGAGTTGGAACTGCGAGAAATCGATGCGGGCGAATCGCTTGTAACCGGCCGCAACAACACCGCCATCGATTACGACATGCCGATCATTTCCAACCGTGTGGTCGAAAGCTTCATCCGCGCCTTTTCGACGGATAAAGCGCACATCATCGGTGCCGCCTTGGAACGCTCCACCCGCTACCTCCCCATGATGCGGCAAATCTTCGCCGAGGAAGGTCTGCCGCTCGATCTGTGTTATTTGCCCTTGATTGAATCGGCATACAAAAACCAAGCGCGTTCCCACGCCTCGGCGGTCGGCCTGTGGCAGTTCATTGCGAGCACGGGCCGTATCTACAAATTGCGGGTCAACTGGTGGCTGGATGAACGCATGGAGCCGGAAGCGGCGACCCGAAGCGCGGCCCACATGCTCAAGGAACTTTACGAAGAATTCGACGACTGGTACTTGGCCCTGTGCGCCTACAACGCGGGGCCTGGCCGGGTCCGCCGCGCGATTCGCCGGGGCGGTACCCGCGATTTTTGGCAACTGGCGCGCCGCCGCTTGCTACCAAGAGAAACGATTGGGTACGTGCCCGCCTTCATCGCCGGGGTCACCATCGCCAAGAACCCCCAAAAATACGGGTACGCGGGTATCGATTACCAAGAGCCCGTCGCGTTAACGGCAATTGAAGTAAACGAAGGTTTTGAAGTTAAAGCGCTTGCCAAGCACATGCAACTTCCCGCCGAAGAACTTTTGGCCTACAACCAACATTTCATTCGCGGGGTCACCCCGGACGGCACCCGTTCCCGACTGTACGTGCCGGCGGCACGATACGCACAAGCAAAGGCGGCAATCCAGACCCTACCCGAGGCGGAACGCATGTCATGGCGCCGTTACGTCTTGAAACGCGGCGACACGCTGGGCCGTCTGGCGCAACAATTTGGGACCAGTGTCAAAGCGCTGCAAACCCTCAACAACATTCGCAATCCGCGTGCCTTGCGCGTCGGCCAAACGCTGATGATCCCCAAGGGGAGCCGCGGCTTTTATCCGTTGGTCCGCAAAAAGTCCGGTGAGGACGCACGGCTCCCGGTGAAAACCATGAGCTACGAAGTACAAAAAGGCGACACGCTTTACCTGATCTCCAAACGCTTCCAAACCACGATTCCCTCGCTCACCGAACACAACCAGCTCGACGATCCCTTTAACTTGGTCGCGGGCACCGCCTTGAACGTCCATCAGGGAGATCGATGGGAACGGCGCCGACGGGGCACCAACCGTTCAAGGGGTTACACGACCTACCGCGTCAAACGCGGCGATTCTCTTTCTAAAATCGCCTCGCGCTTCGGCATGGGCTGGCAGCGTTTGGCCAATTACAACGGACTCAAGAAAAGCAGCGTGCTCCAAGTGGGCCGACGTCTGCGTATCCCGAGTGGCAAAACCAACAAGGCGGGCAGTTCGGCTACCAAACAAGCCAAGGTGGTTACCTACCGCATTCGCAAGGGCGATACCTTGTCCCAAATTGCAAAACGCTATCGCGTGAGTGTCTCCCAAATTAAGAAGTGGAACAAACTCGGTTCCAGCAGCCGGATCCACGCGGGACAAACGCTCCGCCTTTACCTTTAACCACGACCACGGGAACGGGACAACTCGGCGAAACCGCGCTTTCTTCAGTATGGGTCCGATCCGAGTCCCAATAAAATTGCCGCCGTAACGGAAAGGCGGGCTAACGCGGAATACACATAAAAAAACCCCTTCACAGCGAAGTGTGAAGGGGTTTTTTGTTGATGCCGATAACGGTGATTATTCCGTCAGTTCAACGGTCAAGGTGACATTGCTGAACGCGCTGTAGGCACGGACACCAATGTAGTACGTCCCCGCGGTCAGCGAGTTAAGTGAGCAGTTTTCGCTGTTGCCGTTGCGGTAGGGACGGCAATCGTAGGAACTGGTGGTTGGCTGGGAACCGCGACGGACATAGAGATCCGCGTCCCCGCTGCCACCGCTGATGCTGATATTCATGGTCGCGGCGCAACTGGGAACCACCACCTCACGGTATACCCAGTTTGAACGCGATGCACTCAAACCGCTCTCCGAGCTGTTGGGGAGATCGCAACCGGCGCCAGGTTCGTCGTAGGACGCGGTTAAGGTTAAGCCACTGTAGCTGCTGTAGGCACGGATGCCGATATGGTAGGTGCCGGCTTGCGGGGTGGCCACGGTGCAGGTTTCCGCGTTGCCGCTCCGGTAAGGACGGCAGTCGTAGGTACTGGTGGTCGGGGCGGAGCCAAAACGGGTGTACAGGTCGGCGTCGCCGCTGCCGCCGCTCATGGCGATATTCAAGTTGCGCGCGCCGGCGGGTACGTTCACGGTGAAGAATTGGAAGTTGCCGGTGCTTCCAGAGAGGTTGGTCACGGGCACGCCGTTACCAAGACCGCCGTCGCCACCGTCACCGCCGTCACCGCCGTCACCGCCGTCGGTGCCGGTGGAACCATCGCCGCCGTCGCCGCCGTCGCCGCCGTCGGTGCCGGTACCACCACCGTCACCGGAGAGGTCACCCTTGGCCAATTCACCCATATAGGCGGCGGCCATTTTGGCAAAGTTAAAGGCGTGGGCGGAATCGTTGCCCAAGTTGGCATAGGTATCGCGGCTGGTGTGGATGTTGCGGTTGTACTGAGACATGCGTGATTCAAACGGCATTGAGGCAGGGAAACCGCGGTTGGTCCAACTGGCGTGATCGGAGCAGGCATAACCGCAACGATCCGTCGCCCAAGGCACACCCACGTAGGTATCGATGATGTTTTGCAGGAAGCTGTTTTGGGGGCTGTTGGTGTAATCGGTCATCAACACGATGTCTTCAGCCGACCCTTTGTACGCGGTCATATCCAATTGGATCACGCCCACGACATCGATTCCTTGGCTTTGGTATTGGGCGGCAATGGCACCTGAACCACGCAGACCGACTTCCTCGGCGGCGTAGGCCATAAATTTCACGGTGCGGCGCGGTTTGAAGTCGCTGACCATGGCGCTGCGAATCACCTCAGTGAAGGTGGCAACACCGGAAGCATCATCATCGGCACCGGGCGCTTGGCCCGAGGCACCGCCGTTAATGGAATCGGCGTGGCCCCCAATAACAACCACCTCGTTGGGCAAATCAGAACCCTGAATGGTCAAAATCAAACTGGGTTGCGCCCAACTGTGGTTGAAGAATTCAACGGTGACATCCGAACGGTTGGCAGCGTAGCTTTCCCACAAACCTTTTAACCAGTTCATAGCGTCGACGCTGGTTTGGGTGGTGTAATAACGGGTGTAATAACTTGAAAATTGAATAATTACGTCTTCGATCTTTTGCTGGTCGAGGTTGCTCAACAAGGCTTGAACAGTGGTCCCGTTGTCAATCGTATACTCAACAAACTTGTTGTTAACGGCTTTGGTCCGGTACTGATTGTCGATGGCTTTTAAGGCTTCCTCGCGGGAAGCGTGGATGATGTAACCACCGCAGCGGTGATGTTCGTGGTGAATGTTTTGGCTCAGTTCCAGCAAATGAGCCGTCGGCACCTCGGCCATGTAATGATCTTCTTCACCCACTTTGATCATCGCCTTTTTTGCGCTCCAGCCAGATTTGCGCAAGGTGTGTACCAAGGTGGGAATTTTTTCAGCGTCAAAGGTAATCCAAACGGATTCCTTAGCCTCCAGTTCGGGGTCGCCGGCCATTAGCAAAGACGACAAACAGAGCAACGCCGCCGTCAATAAATAAAACCACTTCTTCATGGTTCTCTCCTCTGAATTTGCTTCAAACCACAAGTCGATAGAGCGAGATTTTCCTGGAAACAAACCCTTGATCGGAGAAGGAAACGCCGCAAACCTTGCAGGCATCAATAACAAGAAATTCCGAGGGCAAGGGCTGTACGACATAAGTCATAAAAGGACAAAGGACTTGTGGATGTTCACACCCTATCACAACAGGAAAAGACTTTGAAAAGATTTTGTAAACAAGTTTTACATAAGTCACAACATTCGGTATTTCAGTTAAAAACCCTAACTTTCTCTTGATTTGCACCTCGCCGAGCGAATGCCGTGGACGGGTACCGCCGCCAAAAATCCCCCATGACAACCCAATCCTTCCTTTGAATGACGCCCGCGTTAACTTTTGATGAGACGTCCCGCAATGCGGCATTTTGGGGTTGCGCCCAAACCCATTCCTCGCTAAGGTTTTCACCTAAGAAGCGCTGACGCGGGGATTTTAGCTAAATCTCTGGGCTGCAACGGCCTGTAAAAATACTCACCGCACCCAGTGGGTGCGCGTCGTGCGCGACCCCGGCCCGTTTTTCCCAAGCCATTTCGCTCCAGATCTTTAGCCAAATTCCCTCGCTTCAGCGCCTCTTAGGTTTTAAGACATAGGGCTCTCCTTTCACTCTGCCGCTTAAAAGGCGGTAACGCTTTTGACTTCACCACCCACACCTCTTTCGTGAGTGGAGTCCTCACCCTACCGACGCTAATCGAAGAGGTCCTTCTTTTATGGTTCTAGGTGTGCTTTTCTCGATTTGCCTCCATTATTTACCACCCGTCAACCACGGGTTGTCGGAATGGTCCCCGGTCACGGTGGATCAACTGGAAGGTAGTCGGCTCGTCTGCCAATCCGCCCAGCTCTCGCTGGACGCGCCCGGCCCGGAATGGCAGTGGCTTCACCTCAAAAAAGCACGGCGTTCTCATTTCGTCGCTCTTGAGCCGGGTGGTGCAAAGTACTTCGTCTCCCTCAAAAAAACCCCGGCGCCGCCGGAAAACGGCGAGCAGTTAACCCAATGGTTCCTCAAACACCTTGAACCCCTCAAGACCCCCAACGCCAAATGGCGCGCCCTAACGTATCAGCGCTTGAACCAGTTTCAAGAGCCAACCTTCCGCGTCAGTATTGATGAACGGCTACCAGACGGAGCAGCCCAAATCCTTCACGTGGTGCTGAGTACCGGTGCGTTTGGGTTCATGGCGTCAACCCACCTGCCGGCAAACCAATCGCCCCAACAGTTTGACAACTTCGTGGCTTCTTACCGCTATGTCGCACCACCACCGGAACTGACCCCCGCCTCATTGGTTTGGTCCCTGCTCACCTTGTTGAACTTGGTCATTGTCGCCGGAAGCGCCACGGTGGGGAAAGGCATCAACGCATTCACCGGCAAACCGGTGATTAACGGCGCGAAAATCGGGGCGGTTTTGGTGATTCTGTTGCTGGCGGGTCAGGTGCCTCAATTTTGGGCCTGGATCGGTTTCCATATGGATCCGCAACAAGGACAACGCTTGAGCACCATCATGGCCTCGGGTCTCTTGCCACTTTCGTTTGCCATGTTTTTGTCGCGTCGCTTCGCGGAACGGAAACGTCACTTTTACAGACGTTTCTAATCGGCGTTCGGGCCGGGCACCACAAAACCTTGCGCTCCATACTTTTTCAGTTTGCGATACAAGGTCGCGGTTCCAATCCCCAACTCCTTGGCTGTATGGGTTTGGTTGCCGTTTTTCCGCGCCAAGGTGGTGAGGATCATGTCCCGCTCCATCTCGGCAAGTGTTTGTTCTCCTGGTCGCGGCAAAAGCGTCCCGCCGTCCTCACGTACCTCGACCGGTAAATCGCCGGGCGTAACCCGTCCCGCCAACGCCATTACCACGGCATGCTCAATGGCGTTTTGCAGCTCGCGAACATTGCCTTCCCATTGGTAACGCTGAAGGCAGTCGGCCGCCTCGGGTGTAAACCCTGACAAATCGTTCCGTCCCAAACGGGTTCCGATGGTATCCAAAAAATGCCGCGCGAGTGGCATGATATCGGCACGACGATCCCGCAACGGCGGAATGTGGATCTCAATAACTTTCAGACGATAGTACAGATCCTGACGAAAGCGCCCCTCACGTACTTCCAACCGCAGGTCGCGGTTGGTGGCGGCCACGAGGCGAACGTCAATCGGACGGTCATGGTTCTCTCCGACGCGCCGCACGGTGCGTTCCTGTAACACCCGCAACAGCTTAACCTGCATATTCAGGGGAAGTTCGCCAATTTCATCGAGAAACAGGGTTCCCCCGGAGGCGGCCTCAAAGAGGCCGGGTCGGTCTTGGGTAGCACCGGTGAAGGCGCCGCGTTTGTGGCCAAACAACTCACTTTCCAGCAAACTCTCGCTCACCGCGCCACAGTTCACCGCGAGGAAGGGCCGCCGCAAACGCGCCGAGTCCTCGTGGATGACCTTGGCAATGCGCTCCTTACCGGCCCCACTTTCACCAGTCACCAACACCACCGAATCCACCTTGGCAACCCGTTTGGCCAGGTCGAGACAACGCAACATGACCGGATCACGAGCAATCATGTCGGCCGGGACCGCGGATTGGGCCGTGGGAACCCGCGCTCGGATCTGCTGCTCCAACGCTTTGAGTTGTTCGGCGGCGGTATGTAAGGCGTGGTCCAGGCATGGGGATTGGTAATAGGTCTGCAGATTCTCAAGCTCCTCACCCCACGCGTCGGCGTATTTGGCCACGATGGTGCACACCGCATCCCCTTGGCCACAGCATTTGGTCTCTTTGGCCAGCACCTCACGGCCTTGAGCCAAGCTCATATAGCCCGAGGCAAAACCGGTTAATGCCCAGCAAACGGCCTCATCCGAAACGCCGAGGTGAAGTAAATGCTGTTCGGCCTCGTAGGACTCTCGCCAAACAGCCCAAGCAAGGTGCTCCTTGTGGCGACCTTCGCTGTCCTCAGGCACCTCGATTTGAACATGGCCCTGCAATTGGTGCAGGCGCCCGCCGGCGCGGCGCCAATCGGATGCCGAGTCCCAGGGAAAATCGTCTTTCATGTTTTTGGCGGTAACCCATCCGTGGAAATACCCCATACGGGTCAAAAGACCGCGGGCGACGTGGTTCCCAAACATAGTGACCAGTTCCTTGCGCAAAATGCCGAGGGCCAGGGGATCAAAAATGAGCGCCCGCCGTCCATTAAAAGCAACCAGGCTGTCGTCGAAGCTGAGCAACTCCTGTAAATCCAGCTCGGAAAACTTCACAAGCGCCTCCAAATCGGCCAACCTATTTCAAAATGATTGACCCACCTTATCATAATGAACGAATCACACAAGCTAGATGTGTTGTCCACGGACGCCGGTACCACCCTTACTCTTTTAAATCAAGCGAGATAGCAAGCCCGCCCGCAACTTGGCACAGGCCTTGTTATATCCTTTTTCCGTCAACACAACATGTGTCCTGATCACCGGAGGTATGACATGAGCCAAGATTTGAAAGCCAAAATTGAAGACCTGAACAGCTTGATTCTCGAGGGTAAGGCCTTGGAAGGATTCGAAAAGTACTACGCCGAACATATCGAGATGAGTGAAAACGACGACGCCCCATTCGTGGGAAAAGACCTCAACCGCAAACGCGAAGAAGAATTTTTCAACAGCATCACTGAATTCCGCGGCGCGGCGGTCAAAGAAGTAACGGTCGGCGATAATGTCACCATGGTGTTATGGCACTTCGACTACACCCACAAAGATTGGGGCGTGAAAACCTACGACCAAGTTGCGATTCAATGGTGGGAAAACGGATTAATCGTCAAAGAGCGCTTCATCTACAAGCCCTAACCAAACCGAAACAGCGATCCGACTGAACGCCACCCGATTGTCGCTTGCGACACGGGTGGTTTTTCTATGAGGGGACGCGTCGGTCGGGCTTAGGCAAAAACATCGGCAAGCTTGTCTGCCGTCAACACCTTGTCCACCCACATCATCACCTGTGCGTTCTTCGCCGTTTTCATCTTTTCATATACCCAGGGCGGGTTGGTCCCGAACTTCCGCTCCAAGATTCGCAGCAGCATCTGGGACGCGCCTTCGACACGACCTTCTTCTCGGCCCGCCACACGACCTTCTTCTCGGCCCGCCACACGACCTTCTTCTCGGCCCGCCACACGACCTTCTTCTTTCGCCACCCGCTCGAAACTGGTGAGATATGCCACTTTTTCCTCCCCGACACTTTCCTGTAACGCTTCCCGAAAGGGTTCATCCATCTCGTTGGGCAAATCGATGACACTGTCTATGAATTTAATCGCTCGATCAAAGCGTTTCAAATCAAATTCTTTGGCAAACAGCACCTTCAGGATCGCCAGTTTCTCCTGAAACCGCTGATCCAACCGATTGCGGGTCAATTTGCCGGCCAAATGGGCCAAAACGATCAAACCAATCACATTCTCTTTCGACTCTAGTGCCTCCCGCGCGGCGATGTAATCCATCAACTTGGCGATACGGAATTCAAAATTTAGGATGCTCCCCCACTTCCCGAACCCAAAAGGTTCCGGTCGCCAATCGGGATTCGTATCGCCCAAAATCGCCAAACTCACGATCGGCGCTCGAAACTTATTGAAAAACCGGCAATTGTAGATGTACATCCGCTCTGAAAGCGCTTCGTCCACCTCGTTTTGAAACTCAATATGCAAATACACCAACTGGGCGTCACCGTCCGTGGTAACCACCCGGAACAGCTTATCGGCACGACGGTCGCCCACCGCATCATTCACTTCTTCTTTCGGCAGGTCCTTGTCCAAGGATTCTACCGGTTTCTCCCAATCGATTTCCCTGTAAGCATCGGGCATAAAAAATGCCACCAACTCGGGAAAAAAGTCCTCCGCCACGTGTTTCCATGGGTTGTCAAACTCACTCATTCGCTTACCCCCGCCACTTTTGACTGACCGGCGCTAGGACACCGGCGACGCATGCATTCAGTTGGGTTTCCTGCTAAGCTAAGCGCTTCGAAAGGAACCCGCTATGCAGTTGATTCACACATCCGATTGGCACCTCGGCCATCACCTTCACGGCCTTAATCGCGATTACGAACACCGTCGTTTCCTCAACTGGCTGCTCGATACCCTGGAGGACCGCCGCGCCGATGCGCTCCTGGTCAGCGGCGACATTTTCGATTCCGCCAATCCCTCAGCCGCCGCCCAAACCCTCTACTACCAATTTCTTGCTGAATCACGGCGACGCTTACCCGACCTCGATCTCGTTATTGTCGCCGGCAACCACGATTCCGCTTCCCGCTTAGACGCGCCTAAACCCTTGCTCAAAGCCTTTAACATTCATGTCATCGGCAGCCTGGGCCGAACCCCAAGTGGCAATATTGATGTAGACGCACTTCTGGTGCCGCTCACCAACCAAAACCGCGAAACAGCCGCCTGGTGCGCGGCGGTTCCCTTTCTGCGACCCGCCGATTTACCACGCGCCGGCAAAGGCGACGACTGGCTCGTCAAGGGCGTCCGCGAGATTTACGACGAGGTGTTCACCGCGCTTTCCCAACGACGCGGCCCCGGTCAAGCCTTGGTCGCTACCGGCCACGCCTACCTGACCGGAACCCAATTGAGCGAACTCTCCGAACGCAAAATCCAAGTAGGCAACCAACAAGCCATTCCTGTCGATGTTTTCCCGGAACACGCCGCCTATACCGCGTTGGGCCACCTCCACCGGGCCCAACGGGTCGGCCGTCGCGACCATGTGCGTTATTCCGGCTCGCCACTTCCGCTCTCCCTCGACGAAGCCGATTACCTGCATCAAGTGGTTGCGGTCACCCTAAACGGTGAGGCCGCCGCAAAGGTCGAATCCGTGCCGGTCCCCCGCGCGGTGGACATCATCCGTCTGCCCAAGGGCAAACAAGACCTCACGGTAGAAGAACTGCTGCCCCTGCTCCACGAATTACCAAACCGCGAAACCACGGCCTTGGCGCGCCATGAATACCCTTACCTCGAACTTAGCGTGTTCCTCAACAAACCCGAGCCAGGCCTTCGCAAGCAACTGGAAGACGTTTTGACGGACAAAGCGGTACGCCTGCTGAAAATCAAAACCAAATATCCCAAAAGCCGTGAAAGCCTGGCCGACAGCCTGCCGCAACAATCCCTGTCCCAACTAAGCCCGGCCGACGTTTTTACCCGACGCTATCAAAGTTTATTCGAGGGCGAACCCAGCAAAGCCATGACCACCGCCTTCCACGAACTCTGGGATCAAGCGGGGACGGTACCATGAAAATCCTCGCCATTCGCGGCAGCAATCTCACCAGTCTCGCCGGCGAATTCGCGGTCGAACTCCAACATCCGCCCCTGGGTCAAAGCGGCTTATTTGCCATCACCGGACCCACCGGCGCCGGCAAGAGCACCTTGCTCGACGCGCTCTGTGTCAGCCTTTACGGGCGCATACCACGCCTGGAAAACACGGGGGCAGCGGTGCAGATCGGCAACGATGCACAAAACACGCTGGCCCACAACGACCCACGCAACCTATTGCGCCGCGGTGCCGCGGCCTGCCACGCCGAAACGGAATACCGCGGGCTTGACGGTAAAGTCTACCTGGCCCGCTGGGAAGTCGAGCGCGTTTCACGCGGCAAAAATAAAGGGGTTCTCAAGCCCTCGGAAACCACCTTGCGCGATATGGCGGAAGACCGCCTGATCGGCCGCACCAAAACCGAGGTGCTCCAGGCGGTTCACGAAACCATCGGGCTCACATTCGATCAATTCCGCCGTTCCGTATTGCTCGCCCAGGGGGATTTTGCAGCCTTTCTCAAGGCGGGAAACAAGGCCCGCGCGGATCTGCTGGAACGCATGACCGGCACCGAAATTTACTCGCGTATCGGGACCCTCGCTTATGAACGCGCCAAGCGCGAGCAACAAAGCCTCGACATCCTCGACACCCGCTTGGGTGAAGCCACGATTTTGACGGAAGAACAACGGGAAGAACACGAGACCCACCTAGCGGAGACCCAGGAAAAGCGGAACCTCACAACACAACAACACCAACAAACCCAACAAACCTACACCTGGATCAAACAACATGACCGCCTCCAGCAAAACCTCGAAGCGGCCACAAAGTCCCATCAGGAACAGCGTCAAAACTTGGACGACTTCCAACCCCAACGGGAAAAACTACAGCAAGCAACCCGCGTTGAAGCCCTTCGGCCAACCAGACGGGAATACCGGGAACTCACCCAAACCTCGGCCGATTTAACGAAGCGACTGGACGACGCCGTAACCGCCTTAGCCGAACTTCACGACCGACTAACAGCCCATACCGAAACATGCCAAAGCCTTCAAAGCCTGCTGGAAACGCAACAACAAGTCCTCAAAGACAAACAACCGGAACTGGAAGAAGCACGGCTTCGCGATCTGGAAATCGCCACCCACCGGGAAAAGCAACAAGCCCACACCAAGGCCCTGGAAATCGCGCAACAAAACGTTTCGGCACTGGAAAAGAAACAACAGACCTACCTCCTCGAACGCGCGCAATTAGAACAGGAGCAGCAGCAGCTTCAACAATGGCTGGCCGATCACCAAGACGCCCAACAACTCTGCAATCACTGGGAAACGTGGCGCCTCGATTTGGAAAACCTGGTGGAGAACCACCGCGACAAACAGGAACTCGAACAGAAACAGGCACAATGGCAAAAAGAACAGCACCAGTTTCGACAGCAAATTAGAACCCTTGAATCGAAACGACACACCGCCCAGCAAGAACTCAGTCAAAGCGAGGCAAGCTACCAAGACCGAGAACAGGGTTTCGATCCAGAAGCACGCGCGCGGATGCAACACCACATCGAACAGAACCTCAGGGTGATTCATTGGTTGCAACAAGCAACCAAAGACCAAGGTAACCGGCAACGCTTGGCACGCCGACTCCAGGAAAAAGAGGAAAAATACCAACACCTCATCACCCAGGGCAAGCAGGCTGCCACCGAGGCCGAAACTGCCGGAGCCGCACTGCAAAAAAACCAAATCCAACTCACGGAAGCCCGTGAAACCTTGGATCGTCTGCGCTTAACCCATTCGCAGAACTTAAACCAGTTGCGCGCGTCCCTCGAAACCGGCCAACCCTGTCCCCTGTGCGGCGCCACCGAACACCCCTACCGCGAGCAGCAACCCGCCGACCATTTGCTTGCCGACCAACAAAATCGTGTCACAACGCTCGAACAACAAAACCGAAAAGCGGTTCAGGATGAGGCCGCGGCCAAAAGTCGTCTGGCACACTTGCGCGAGCAGGCTCGCGGCGAGCAACGCGAAGCCAAAAAAGAGCGCCAAGAAG
This sequence comes from Acanthopleuribacter pedis, assembly GCF_017377855.1. Taxonomy (GTDB): domain Bacteria; phylum Acidobacteriota; class Holophagae; order Acanthopleuribacterales; family Acanthopleuribacteraceae; genus Acanthopleuribacter; species Acanthopleuribacter pedis. Next base: position 42,725 of record NZ_JAFREP010000025.1, on the reverse strand, counting down.
CCGAAAGCGAGCACGAGAAATGGGTGCAATTGTGGCACACCAAACCGGACGACCTCCCCTTCCACGGGTCACCGGAAACCGATGAAACCGATTTGGAATCGGCGCTACAAGAAACGCTGGCCGATTTTGAACGCAAGCAGCGCCGATACCGCGATGATCAAGGAAAGCTGGATACCCAGGCGCAGGAAATAGAGGCGCTGCGCAAGCAGGTCGAACAACATCGCCGCCGGTTCAAAACCTGCGACGAGGAGCGCCAAACCCTTGCCGAACAGGAACGAACCCGCGAACAAGAACGCATCCAGCAGGAGAGCCGTTACCAAAGTTTAAGCCAACAGATCGAAGCATCGCGGACCCGGCTTGATCCACTCATGAACTGGCTCCCCGATTGGCGTACCATCCTCGAGCAGGATCCACCCGCGTTATTGGAACGTTGCGACGCGCGGATCGCCACCCAAAAGAACAAACACGACCGCGAGCGCGAACGCACCATCGCCCTTAAAAACATCGACCAAGCGCTGCACCCACTGGCCGGCGAGCTAACCGCCGCCCAAACACGGCGGGACAGCATCGGGAAACAACACGAGGAAGGCGCGGAGCTTCTCAAACAAACCCTCGCCCATCGCGCGACCCTGCTCGACGGTGCCGCCGTGACCGAGGTGCTGGAACGTCTCGAGTCGGCGGTAAACGAAACGACTCAATCGCTCAAGCAACAACAAGAGCGCGTTTCCCAAGTCCAACAGGAAATCGCCTCCCAAGAACAACGCAAAAACTCGCTACAGGAACAAATCCAAACCTGTCGCCGCAAACAGGAGGACAACCGGGCCCGTTGGCAAGAACAACTCGCCCAAGCGGCATGTTCAGAATCCGAGGCCGAAACCTGGCTGGCCATCGACCGCGAATGGTGCACGGCAACCCAAAATCAGCTCGCCGGCTTGGAGCAGGCCTGCCGCGACAGCGAGGTGCTTTTAAGAGAACGCCGCGAAGCCGTCGCCAACCACGATGCCGAACAACCGGAAGGCGAACTCGCCCAAAAAACCGCCGCCGAACTGGCCGACGCCTTGGCGCTCCTAGAAGAAACCAAGCAACAACAGGAAGAAGCCTATTACGCGGTTAAAAATCTTCTGGATCAAGACCAAGCGGCCCAAACCCAACGTCGCGAATTGCTGGAACAGCGGGCTCGGCAACTTCAGACCGTGGAACTCTGGCAAGCCATGCGCAATCTAATCGGCAGCAAAGACGGCAACAAATTTCGGCAATACGCCCAAAGCCTCACCCTTGACGCCCTGCTCGGTTATGCGAACGTCCATCTGGAAGACCTGGCGCGCCGATACCGGTTGGCACGCGTCCCCCATGTGGAAACCCTTGAACTGCAAATCATTGACGGCGATATGGCGGACGAAGCCCGCTCCATCAACAGCCTCTCCGGTGGTGAAACCTTCCTTGTCAGCCTCGCGCTGGCGCTGGGATTGGCCTCCATGTCGGCGGAACGCAGTCTCGTCGAAAGCTTGTTTATCGACGAAGGGTTCGGCGCCCTCGATCCCGAAAGCCTCGACCTGGCCCTGAGCGCGTTGGACAGCTTACAAGCCATGGGCCGCCAGGTGGGGGTGATTTCTCACATCCCCACCCTGATCGAACGCATCGGCACGCGCATTAACGTCATCCCCCAAGGGGCGGGCCGCAGCTTCATTCGTGTCGAGGACGCCTACACGACCGCCTAACCCGCAATGCTCAAAAGGATTCGTCGCGAGAAGCAGAATGCCTTGTGAGTACGAAGATTACGACCGAGAGACGGCGCAGGGGTCCGACCTATCGGCGTAGCAGCTGAGACGAGGGCGGCTCGACCGAGTAAGTCGGATGGCCGCCCCCTCGTAATCGCATGGCTTGCGCCGTAGCAGAATGCCTTGTGAGAAATGCGGGCTAAGGCACCGCGAGCAGGAAACGCAGCGGGCGATCCAAACGCGCGGCCCAGGCGGCCTCGTTGTGACCCGCGCCTTGGTCCAAGAAGTAGGCGACATTATCACCCTCGACGAAACCCAACTGAACCAAGGCGTCGCGCATGTCGGCGGCACTTTGACCGGCCGATTCCAAACTCCCGCCGTCCACGTAGAAACGCGCCGCGGGCGTGGCACCGTTCCACTGCTGCACCTCACCCAACAAGTTCTGGTTATCCCACCAGAAACTTGAGGACAAACACGCGGCCGAACCAAATACATCGGACCGGGTCCAACTACCGTAAAAACTGATCAGACCCCCAAGAGAGGAACCCATCAGAAAACGCGTGTTCGCACCGGCGCGCGTCCGCAGCGAATTTTCAATCCAGGGAACCACCTCGTTTTCAATGAAATCGAGGTACAGGTCGCCGTCGCCACCCCCGTAATTGGGATCGGCCGTGGGCGTGTACTCGGGAAGACGCGAGGCGCCGGTATTGTCGATGCCGACGTAAATGGCTTCCTGGATCACGCCCTGCATCACCAAAGCGTCACTGGTTTCGTCCAAACGCCATTCCCGACCACCAAACGCGGTCGCGGCTTCAAAAAGGTTTTGCCCGTCGTGGCAATACACCACGGGATAAGATTTCAATAGGTTTTCGTCATAACTCGGCGGCAAATAAACGCGCACGCCCCGCACATTCCCCAGGGTTGAGGAATAAAACGAGGTGACATTCACCAAACGGCCTTGGTTGGAAAAGAAGAAGGGATAAATGTCAACCACATCGTTGCCGTGGGCCACCCGGTAATTGGCACCCACCGACCAAACCTGATCGTTAAACAAAGGCTTAAATTCAAAGCCTCCCCAGGAAGCGGGTGTTTGCAACACCCACACATTGCCTTCCTGCCAAGACGTCTGGACACCCTGCTGCCAATTCAAACCGGGCGCCTGTCCGCGAATCGCAATCCGGTTCCCCCAACCGGTGTCGTAGTGAACCCTAATTTCGGCCGCCTGAAGCGCGGCGCCAAAGCCAAAAGAAACAAGAACGATCCAAAAAGCAATCCATTTTTTCAACATGTCCATCCTTTAAATAGGAGCAGCAGGATCTTGTCCATGCGCCGCACCAGGGGCGTCGGCATGCAAGGCAAAACCCAATAGAAAGCAAAAACCAGGCGACTTGAAAGCGCCCGCGAACACCAGGCGCGGGAACGATTACCGCCCCTCGGATATCACCGGAACAAGCGGCTTTTCATAAAATAAGCAATGCGTGATTCGACGAAACACGGCGGCGACACCACCGCAAAAGGGCATCGTCGCCGTCAAAATAAAGCTTCCCACAGCCCCTTGCCGACCTCAACCCTTTTCCTTACTCGGATAAACACATTTTCTACAACAAAAGCACCGAGCGTTTTTCCATCAAAAGACCAATAATCACCGGCATTTCACACCAAGCTCATTCAAAATTCACATACAGCGTAGGAAAATCGTCGAACCCAAGCGTTATTCTCTATAAAACGGGACCCCCTCGGGATTGACTCATCATTTTCCCGAGGTCGCCTCATCGTTTTTCAACAGCAATAGCGTTTTTACTCGAGTATACAAAACTTTCAAATTCGCATTGCCTATTGTTTTATCGACTGTTACGATGAGTCGCTCGCTAAAAACAGCGACTATCCATATATTCTCGAAAAGGAAAATTCCATGAAAAGCATATTGATTTTCAGCGGCCTTTTCGCCCTCGGTTCCATGATGATTGGTGTCACCGCGCTATCTGTTTACATCCAAGACCAGCAGGAACGCGCCGAGGAGGCCGCGATATTGGACGTCCACCCGACGCCCGAAGAACTGAACCTCTGTATTTTAGAACTCAACCAGAATTTACTGCGCTGCAGCAAACAAGCCGGTCATTTCATCGGCGATCCCTGCACCCAAACGGCCATGGCGAATTGGGAGGCCTGTACGACCCGGTAGGTGATTCACGATGGGTTTGGCAGCGCGCGGGCTCCATGAGGTGAGTCCGATCATGGCCAATTAACCTGGAACTTGTCACAATCAAGCACTCTTCTACGCAAAGCGCCGGATTTGCGGCGGAATAAGGGGGTCGTTGTGATGAAGACCATGGCACTGCTTGGGCTCGGATTCTGGATTTTGGCGCTGGGCCTCTTTGGCGGCCAAACCCTGCATGTCGCCGTAAACGGTGACGACGGCACGGGGGACGGAAGCGCCGAAAACCCCCTCGCCACCATTACCGCCGCGCTGGACCGCGCCCAGGACGGCGCCGAAATCATCGTGGGCCCCGGCGAGTACACCGGTCGCATTCGCCTGCGGGGCAATTTTGCCACCCCGGTCACCGTGCGCGCCGCGGTGCCCTACACCGCCTTGCTCCGTCACAACGGGACGGTCATCACCTGTTACACCGGGGTCGGCATTCGCTTGGAAGGCTTTGATATCGCCCACGACGGACCCGGCGCGGCGGGGCTTGTGATCCAAATTCAGGATTTGCGCAGCACGGACACGCCCGGCGGCAACGATCCCACCCGCAACATCACCATTGAAAACAACATCATCCACGACAGCTACAACAACGACTTGCTGAAAATCAACAACGGCGCGCGCGATATCACGGTGCGCGGTAACCTGTTTTTCAACCAGCAAGGCAGCGACGAACACATGGATGTCAACGGTGTGGAAAACATCGTCATTGAGGACAACATCTTCTTCAACCATTTTGAAGGGAGCGGTCGCCCCAACGGCAACGACACGTCCAGCTTCATCGTTGTAAAAAATTCCGGCGAACTGGCGGTCAATCGCAATTTCACCATTCGCCGCAATGTGTTTCTCAATTGGCAAGGCAGCACCGGCAGCCACTTCATTCTGTTCGGCGAGGATGGCAAACCCTTCTTCGAAGCCGAGGAGGCCTTGGTCGAAAACAACCTCATGCTCGGCAATGCAACCCACGTCATGCGCGCCGCGTTTGGGGTCAAGGGCTCGCGCAACATTACCTTCCGCAACAACACGGTCCACGGCGACCTACCCGCGCTCGCCTATGCCATGCGCCTCAACCGCGAGGGCAACAACCCGCCGGTGGAAAATGTGCACTTCTACAACAATATTTGGTCGGATCCAACCGGCACCATGGGCGCCGGCAACAGCGGTGCCAATGACTTTTCGGACAGCACCGCCGCGGACGTCGCCTCTTTTGAACTTACCAACAACCTTTACTGGAACGGGGGAAGCGATCCACCGGAAACCGGCGATCTGGTCAATCCATCCGACGATACCGCGGCGGTCACGGCCGATCCGATCCTTCCCGATCTCACCCAAACAACCCTGCCCACCTGGCTGCCCCAATCGCTTCGTTTCGCCAGCGGCAACACCACCATTCGTGCCGAATTCCTGCGTTTGGTCAACGCGTACGGGGTACTCGGCGCACAAAGCGGCGCGGTCGACGTGGCCGACCCCGCCAACGCCGCGGGCGAAGATATCCTCGGACGTACCCGCGGCGCCAATCCCGATATCGGCGCTTTCGAACAGGCGCCCTGTGTCTTAATCGGTGATCTCAACAATGATGCCGTGGTCGACCTTAACGACGTATACCTACTCGCATCACGTTGGTTATCCACCGAAAGCGACTTAGACGCGGACGGACGCGTCACGGTCCTCGATCTGGTGCGCCAAGGCAACGGCCCCACGACCTGCCTCGGGTTTTAATTAACCCGCATTGCTTACCCGTTTTCTCCTACGTGGGCTAGGCATCCTCCACCAGTTGCAGTTCGGAGAAGTAGGCTGCATGGTCCGACAACTGCCGCCAGGGCTCGCCTTTCATCACCCGAGCATCCACCGCGCGAAATCCGCGAAAATAGACACGATCCAATTTCAACAGCGGCATCCACGAGGGGAAGGTGCGCGCATGTTTGTCGTGCAAATCAAAATGCGCCTCCTGCAGGTTGAGTTCGCGCTGCATTCGGTCCGAAATACGCTCGCGCCAATCGTTAAAGTCCCCTGCGATGATCAAAGGCTCGCTATCAGGAACCACGGAACGAATGCGCTCGGTTAATAAACCCACCTGCAAACGCCGACCTCGTTCAAGCAAATCCAAGTGAAGGCAAATCACGTGCAGGGGCATTTTGAACTCGGGCACGGCCAAAACAGCGTGCAACAAGCCGCGGTTCTCCAGCGGATTGGTGGATACATCAATGTTGTCCCAATCTGAGATAGGGTACTTGCTAAGAATGGCATTGCCGTGATGGCCGGCATCGTAAACCGCATTTTTGCCGTAGGCGTAATGATGCCAAACGCTGTCGGCAAGATACTCAAACTGCGGCGCATCCGGCCAGTTGGGAATGCGTTGGCTATGCCGTTGATGATCGCCCAATACCTCTTGAAGGAACACCACGTCGGCGTGCACCTGCTTAATGGCCAGGCGAATGCGGTCCAAAACGTAGTTTCGGTTATAGGTGCTAAACCCTTTGTGAATGTTGTAGGAAAGGATCTTAATCGTACAAGGCTGATTCATGAACATTCCGTCAAGATGCCGTTGCGGCCCCAATCATCGCAAGGGCGGTGTCACAACCCGCCCCCTATTCTTTTTTAACACAGCCCGAATGAATGCCAGGCGGACAATCCTCATTCTCGGATGATTTGCGACCCAAATCGCGGGGTAGCCGGCCAAAACCTCAAACCCGGCGGCAAAAAAAAACCGATCACCTCAAGTGAGCCCCTACATTATTAAATGATCCGCGGCGGCAATCCATGGTCGCGCTTTTGGATCATTACAAAAAAGATCCCAAGACACAAACAGCCGCCCTAGCGGACGGCTGTCTGAAAAAGCGATGAGAGTGGGCGATAACGGACTTGAACCGCTGACATCTTGCTTGTAAGGCAAGCGCTCTACCAACTGAGCTAATCGCCCGAAAAGGGACCGTGAAGTCGGTCCTAAAAATGAATAAAGCCACGATCAAGCGCGGCTTTGAATCAAGAAAGAAATAAAATGGCGGGAGCGACGGGACTTGAACCCGCGACCTCCGGCGTGACAGGCCGGCATTGTAACCAACTCAACTACGCCCCCGCATTAATTCGGGTAATCTTTGTGTCCATCTCTTCAAAAGAAGAGGATGTAGCGGCGTTGCAAAGCAACGCGAGAGAAAATGGCGGGAGCGACGGGACTTGAACCCGCGACCTCCGGCGTGACAGGCCGGCATTGTAACCAACTCAACTACGCCCCCGCATGGGGTGGTGGGCGATAACGGACTTGAACCGCTGACATCTTGCTTGTAAGGCAAGCGCTCTACCAACTGAGCTAATCGCCCGACCCAACGAGGCATGATTATTGTCTTTTGCCCCCCCAACTGTCAAGCGACTTTTTCAGTTTTTTTCACACTTCGCCAACGCAACACTTAAACACCTAGATCAAAACATTTTATCACCAACACACCCCACACACTGTCACGCCGAGCGCGCCGGCACCGGGTCGCATGTCCGGCCCTACAACTGGAGAACGGGCCAAGCCGCGGCCAAATACTCGGGATGCGCCCCATCAGAAACGGCCACCTGCTGGTGGTCACACAGGGCAGTCACCGCCCGACAGGCTTCCGCCAGTTGCGGGTGCCGCCTTTGGGCACGCTTGGTAATCTGGGCGGCCAGTGCAAACAGCAGGTTTTTATTCTCCTCGAACTTGGCCAAAAATGCCGCCTCGTCCAAGGGCGCCTTGAGCCCACGATTCAGGTTTACCATTAAATCGACCTTCTCCTGATCGAGGAAAGCGGTCGGGGCCGGGGTTGCATCCGCGCCATGCCAATCTCTGAAAAATTGCTGCATGGCGTTGTTCAACGCGCCTGCCTGTTGAAAGGCATCGCTGATGCGGCCATAGCTCCTGAGATCACACAAGCGCCCCTGAATGAACACAAAAGCCAACAAACTCCAGTAAACGGCGTAATCCCAGTAAATCTTCACGGTCATCACCCGCGCGTTACCGAACAAAGGGTATTGGTCTTGATAGACAACCAAGGTGTTTTTGAAGAAACCCTGGTACATCTGCTCGTAAATCGGTGCCAACGCCCTGATGGACTTTCCGCGTAAATCACGCAAAACAAGATCGCTGATAAACGTATTGCTCACCCCGATGAAATCACTGCCAGGCGAATAAAAGGGATCCAAGAACACCCCCGCTTCACCCGAAAGCGCCCAGCGGTCAACGCTAAACACCTGCTTGGCGCCGTGTGAAAAGTTTTTCAAAACCAGGAAGTCCTGAAGTTTGTCCCGATGTTCCGCCACCTCGGCACCGCACAGGGGTTCAAATTGCTGCAACCAGGCCAGAGCGCGGTCGAATTTATTGTAGGTATCGAGGCGATGCAACCTTGGGTCGGCCACGATTCCGAAACTGGTCGAACCGGAGGACAAGGGGATGACCCACACCCAGTAACCGGGCCCCATGAGATGGTTGGTGCTTAACCAACGGTTCCCCTGATTGTTGGAACAAGAGGCACCGCGACACCAGTCATCGACCTTGGTTTCGGTTTGCAAACGGAACCAAACGGCGTTGACCTTGTGGTCAACCTGTTCTACCAAGTCGAGCTTGCGCTTGAGGAACGCGGCACGACCGGTGCAATCCACCAACCAGCGGGTCACGATACGACCATCCTGATCGCCGCAACGGAAGGTCACCTCGTGGGGTAGGCCGTCCTCATTTAAGGTAAAACCGGTTACCTTGGCCTGATCCAAAAAGGTAACACCCTCCGCGGCCGCCAATTCCCGGGCCAAATGGTTTTCCAACCGGCCTCGGTCCAATTGAAAACTCGGCGTGGGGAAAAACGAAAAAGAACCTACCTCGAGGCCGTCATCCAAGGTCTCGCGCTGCTCGGCACCAAAGAAGAAACGCAGGCCAAGCTTGGGTAGATGATCTTGCTTAATGTGGTCGGCCAAACCCAACATCTCCGAAAAGTAGTGGGCGCCCAGTTCAACCGACGACTCGCCGACTTTCCAAGCCGCCTCGGGCACGGGGTGCGCACGACGCTCCAAAATCACAACACGGGTCTCGGGTCGTGCAAGGCGCAATTGCCGCGCCAACGTCAATCCGGCTAAACCGCCGCCTAAAATCACCACCTCGGCCGGTGTTGCCTGCTCCAACATCCATCACTCCTTCAAACGCGAACCAAATCACGGTTAACAACGGCAAACAGTGTCTCATGTTGCGGGCAGCCTCGCCAAAGAAGGCGCCCCTTCTCCCGCAAAAAAGATGGGCCATTGCCAGGGTCACTAAAAATGAAGGCGACGCGAAAAACCACCCACGAAAGAGCCACAAGCACTTCAATATCAGCGCTCTACTCCCAAGGAAAACCACCCCGACCGTCAAAAAAAAACCCAAAAACCAGACAAAACGAATACAACCAGGACCCAGGGAATCCCATAACGAGGCGAAAAAAAGCCGCCCCAACTAAATAAAATATTCCTTACAGCCAAACTTTGCACCAGCAAAAACGCTTACCGCGAATGCCGCCCTCCGGTATAATGAGATTCATTACCTTCCTAACAAACCTATCAAACTTTGAGCGGACCACCATGCACGACCGCCCTATTACCCCGCTTTTTGCTGGAGACTTTATGCCCCACCGCGACACCCCGCTTTACAGCAATATTTTGCTGCGATCACGTAGTGCAAGTCTGAATTCAGACGATATCACCGCGATGGGCGCATTAATCAACCTCGAGCACGAACTCAATACCAAGATGAGTTACCTTGGAATCGCCCGCCAAATCCTGGACACGATCTGCGCCCACCCACACTTTAAAAAAGTCGCGCGGGTCTGCATTGCGGCGCTGACCGATCATACCAACCAGCTCCGCGTGCTTGATTCGGCCATGGATGACCAGAGCGAGAACCTGATTGAGCCAGGCTACTCCTGTTACGTTGACGCCAATGGCTCCCTGTTTCAAATGAACGGCGGCCAGATGCGCATATTGCGGGAAGTCTCGCTGGTCATCGACACCTTCGCGGAACAAGGCAAACCGGTGCAACGATCCATCCGCTACATTCACGAAATGGGTTTTAAAAGCGGCATCTGCTTACCGCTGGTCCACTTAGGCAGCTTGCGTGGGTACATCTTTCTCAATGCGCGGGAGCCCATGTATTTCCACCTCGCCCGCCCGCAAGATTTTTTGCTTTACTCGCACGTTGTGTTCATCGGCCGTCAGGTCCATCACATGGCTTGCCCTAACGAACAGAACAGCTTGCCACCCGCGCTGGAAGCCCACGCGCGCTGGACCGGCGAAGCTTTTGAGCCCAACAGCTTTTCCGAGCATCTCAGTACCTTCCTTGACAAAAGACACAATCTGACCAAAGCGGTGACGGTCACCTTTGATGCCGAACAAAAGCCGTTTCTTTACGCACCGTCCCTCGTCGCCTTAACCCTGTTGGACTGCCTGGAAGCACAGGGGCTTCTAGCCGAAGAACAACCGCTTGAGGTTAAGGTTTACCAGGACGCACGCAACATCATTTTTGAAGTGGCGGCCGGCTGGTCGACGGACAGCACCACCATCTTTGACCAAAACCGCTTTTTTGACTTGAGCCGGCATGTCAACGACCTGGGCTGGGCGCTCATCATGGATGGTGAAAAAACCGCGCTTTCCATGAACTACGATCCTTGTTTCCTCGATAATCCAGAGATCCTCTACAGCGTATAAACAGCGCTTTTTTCGCCCAAAATCCTCACGCCGGTCACCGCGCGCCAACATTGGCGCGACATACTCCCCGGAATGATTGGTTCGCATAACTTGCGACCCAGCAGCTTCACCTCCCCAGAGTTAGAGACCCCCCGCGGCGCGGCACTTTTTGAACCGCAACCCAAGATCTTCCAAAAACGCCCTCTCCATCTGAAGCCGCGGGTCTTTAACCGATTCACGCTTTCTGCTAGGTTGTGAGCACACCGCCCTAAAACATCCCATTCCCGCCGCCCGATGCGGCAACGTACAAGGTAATCTCATGGTTCACGTTGTTTTTGTTGCGCCCTATTTACTGCGCGCCACCCTCCAGTTTATCGACGGCGCCGCCACCCTCCCCGGGGTCCGATTAATTCTGGTCACGCAAGACCGCCTGGCCGGCGTTCCCGCCTCGGTTCGCGCCAACCTTTTCCGTTTTCACCGCGTTGAAAATGTGATGGATGAGACCCAATTGCTCGCGGCCATCCATGAACTGCGCGCGAAAGTCGGCCCGATTCACCGCTTGATCGGGACCCTCGAAGATCTCCAAGAAACACTGGCAAGGGTTCGGCAGACCCTATCGATTGACGGCATGGATCCCATTACAGCCGGCAACTTCCGCCAAAAATCAAAAATGAAGGAAATCCTGCGGGGCAACGGCATCCCCTGCGCCAAACACTGCTTGGCGACCAACCGTCCTCAGCTCGACGCCTTCATTGACAAGGTCGGTTATCCACTGGTCGCCAAACCCCCGGCCGGCGCCGGTAGCCGCGCCACCTTCCAGCTCAACCACGCGGGTGATCTCGACAACCTGCTCTCGGAAAACAGCCTCTCAACCGGCAAACCGATTCTGTTTGAAGAATTTATCATGGGTAATGAATACACCTTTGAATCAGCCTGGATCGAAGGCCGCATGAAATGGCACTCCATTACCCGCTATTACCCCAGCCCGTTAGAAGTGCTCAACAATTCTTGGATTCAGTGGTGCATTTTGCTACCTCGTGAAATCGACCACCCCTATTTCAACGACATCCGCGAAATCGCGGCCAAAGCCAACCAATGCCTCGGCATTCAAAACGGCTTTACCCATCTGGAGTGGTTCCGCCGTAGCGACGGCTCCATCGCGGTAAGTGAAGTGGCGGCACGCCCCCCGGGCGGCCAGCTCACCAGCATCACCGGCTTCGCGCACCAGTTCAACATTCATCAGGAATGGGCGCGCTCGGTCATATTCAATCAATTCGCGGAACCCAAACGATGTTATGCGGCGGGCGCGGCCTTCTTACGCGGGCAAGGAAAAGGTCGGGTCGCGGCGGTTCAGGGCATCAAAAAGATCCAAGAGGAACTCGGTGCACTCATTGTAGAAATGAAGTTGCCGGCCATCGGCCAACCGCCGGGCGGGGGTTACGAGGGAGACGGCTACATCTTGGTGCGGCACCCCATCACGGCCGTCGTAGAAAAAGCCCTATCCCGCATTATCACCTCGGTTCGCGTCGTTCTTGACTAAAACCTAAGAAGCGCTGACGCGGTGATTTTAGCTAAACCACTGGGCTGCAACGGCCTGCAAAAATACTCGCCGCACGCCGTGGGTGCGGCGAGCATTTTTCCAAGCCATTTCGCTCCAGATCTTTAGCAAAAATCCCTCACGCTTATCGCGCCTCTTAGGTAAAACATTTAAAAAGAAGCCTTTGTCCGGTTCCCGTGCCTCCCCGGGCGCGGGCAACCACGCTGCAATGCGGAAATTTTCGTCTCAGTGCGTTATGAGTGTGGTACATTTTTTCCAACTTGACCATCGGATTGCTTGACCAAACATCGCTCGAACCGTGACAGGCGACATCGAGCCGGCACAGATCCCAAAACGTTGGGCGCGCGTTTTGTACCGCCCCAACCGAATCAGGCAAGACGGTGACCGCTCACCCCGAACCCCGGGGCTGATCGTGAAATGTGCTCCAGGAGAATTGCCGCATGCTGATCTCAGGTCCTCAATGTCCCGTGTCCCCTATCTGCCGCGAGGCAAAAACCGTCGGCGACTTGCTGACCCTTCGCGCCGGCCATACCCCCAAACAACCCGCCATGTTCCTCAAAAAAACACCGGCGACGCCCAACTGGCAGGAAATCACCTGGTCCGATTTTGATTTCAAAGCCCGCCAAGTGGCCCACGGTTTGTTGCAGGCCGGCCTCAAACCCGGCGATACCGTGGCCATCATCGGCCCCACCCAACCAGCCTGGTGTATTTACGATATGGGTGCATTACTGGCGGGCATGGTCACGGTCGGGGTTTACCCCAAACAATCCGTCGATCAAATGCACTACCTCCTGGATCACAGCGATGCCAAAATTGTGTTTGTCGACGGGGCCAATGAATTGGCGACCTTGTTCGAAGCAGCGGCCGAACTGCCCCAATTAAAAGCCATCGTTCCCTGGAATGAAATGAGTTACCGCGCCAACCGCGAGCGCGACACGCGCCTGACCTCGCCGACCCATTTTTGTGGCGCGGTTCTTGACCCGGAAGCGGTGCGTGACATCCAATCCGCGATTGATCCCGACAGCACGGCGATGCTGGTCTACACCTCGGGCACCACCGGTCCCCCAAAAGGCGCGATGATCAGCCACGCCAACATTTTGGCCATGATGCCGGCGATTGATGATGTACTCACCTTTTATACCAACGATCTTTACCTTAGCTTCTTGCCGATGGCCCACGTCACCGAACGCGTCCTGTCGTTTTACCACCGCATTAATACCGGCGTGGCCGCGGCTTATGCCACCAGCGTGGGCAACGTCCTAAATGAGGTCCAAGAAGTGAAACCGACCATCTTCGGATCGGTGCCGCGCATCTTCGAAAAGGCCTACAACAAGGTACTCGACCAAGTGAACAAAAAACCGGCACCCGTCCAGTCCGTGTTCCAATGGGCCCGCGGGTTCGCGGGTGATCGCCTCAAGGTCAAACTCAACGGCGGTATGCCGAGTTTTTGGCAGGATCTCGGTTACAACCTGGCCGAAAACCTGCTGTTTCGCAAGATTCAGAACGCATTCGGCGGTCAGGTCCGCATGATGCTAACCGGCGCGGCACCCATTGCGCCCGACATTCTCCATTTCTTCTGGAGCGTCGGCCTGCCCATATACGAGGCATACGGCATGACCGAGGCCACGGTTTTAACCCACATCAACCCGGCGGGCAGCCCTCGCCTCGGCACGGTGGGTTTACCCGTCAGTTCACTTACCCAAAAAATAGCCGAAGACGGCGAAATCCTGCTCAGCGGCAACACGGTATTTAAGGGTTACTACAAAAATCAGGAAGCCACGGAACAAACCATTATCAACGGCTGGCTACATACGGGCGACATCGGCATCGTGGATGAAAGCGGCTATTTGAGAATCACCGACCGCAAGAAACACATCATCATCACCGCGGGCGGTAAAAACGTGGCCCCGGCCAACATCGAGCGGGCGGTCAAAACCCAGAGCCCTTACATCAGCCATGTACACGCCCACGGCGACCGTCGCCCCTACATTTCAGCACTGATCGCCCCCAGCCCGATTGAAACGCTGGAGTGGGGTGCCAAACAAGGCGTCATCTCCCGTCAGACGGCCAAACAACTGAGTGACGCCTTGCTGGCCAATCCACAGGCGCGCTCGGCCGAATTGGAAGCAGCGATGACCACGGTCGCGGATCACCCCGCGTTTCGCACCCTATTTCTGGACGCGGTCCGCCGCGGCAACCAGCAATTGGCCAAGGTGGAACGGGTGCGCCGCTACCAAGTGCTCGGCCGCGACTTCAGCTTCGAACACGGGGAATTAACGCCCACGATGAAGCTGAAACGCAAAACGGTCGAAGAAAAACACCAGGCCTTGTTTGAGAAAATCTATACGGATCAGGCGGCGGCCGTGGACGTCGAACACTAAAAACGGCCCGCACTTGGATCGGAACCCGCGGACGAAACCGGTGCGCTTCCATCCAGGGCCAAAGCAGCCGCGCCAAGCTTCCCTGAGGTAGGCCCGAGTCCCGCCGCCCGTATCGGTGGGACCTCATCGGTCCCAAACGCATAGGCGGCAATCGCGGATTCCTGCCGATAATAAGTGACTTGTTCGCTCACACCACCCCCCAACACAATCAGGGCGGGATCGTAAAGTGCGATCAAACCGGCGGTGAAACGGGCAAACAAATCGAGGGTCTCTTCCACAACAACACCGGCAATCGGGTTGGTTTCGCGCCGCGCGAACACATCTTTTGCCTTGCCGGCAAGGGGTTGACCGCCCGCTTCGCGGTAACGGGCGTAAATCGAGGTGCCGCTGAGGTACGCCTCGGCGCAACCCCGATTACCACAAAGACAGGCACGACCGTGGTGGTGCAAAACCGTGTGGCCCGGCTCAGGCGCCAAGCCACGCCAACCTTGAATCATCCGCCCACCGCTCAAGACACCGGCCCCGAGACCGGTCCCCATGATGATGCCGACAACATGGTCATAACCACGGGCGATGCCGAAGCGCACCTCGCTTCGAACCAAGCAGTTGGCGTCGTTGTCGAAAAATAGCGGGCGGTTGATGCGTTCGCGCAGATCGCAACCGAAGGGTGTTTCGTTGATTTGAGGCGAATTGGGCGCATTGCGGAGCAAGCCTGTGCGCGGATCCAAACTGCCGGGAATCGCAAAACCAACGGCCGCTACCGCCACACCTCGCCCCAAGGCCTCGGCCATGGTGACCACGGTTTGAAGCAGGTCCTCACGGCGCGCGGGCGTTGGTTCTCGCAGGGTGCGCCATTCACGCCCCGTTTCGTCCAGAAGCCCGGCCTCGATCTTGGTACCGCCGATATCAAAACCAAGCACCTTAGTCACGGAACCTCCCACGCGAGCCCTGCTTTAGCGATAAACACGCCGCCACACCCAACCTAGCCCGCATTTCTCACGAGGATTCGTCGCGAGAAGCTGAAAGCCTTGTGAGTACGAAGATTACGACTGAGAGACGGCATAGGGGTCCGACCTTTCGGCGTAGCAGCGCTGCGGCGAAGGCGGCTCGACCGAGTAAGCGAAGTAATCGCATGGGTTGCCCCGCGGCAGAATTCCTTGTGAGAAATGCGGGCTAGCCCTTGGGTTCGGTCGGGCCGTTCAGGCTCCAATCGTATTCAAGGTAAAACACCCGCGTTGGCTTGAAGCGCTTGTCCTCGGGTAAGTACTTCAGAATAAAAGCTTCCACATCGGCTTGTTTGCCCCAGTCCTTACGGTACCATTCGAAAATTTTGGAAAGGTGCCATTCCTTGCGTTCCGCATCAAACCGGTTTTTGTTTTCGTTCAGCAAAAACCGTTTGGTCGCCGCTTCCATAAGCTGCTGTACGTTGTCGGCGGTATAAACCTGCTGATCCAAACGAGGACAAGAAGCCGAGGCACAATTCACGGTAAAGTGGATGCGGGGATCGAGCGGTCGCAACCACTCACCTTCGATATTGTTGAGGGATACCTTGCGGCCGTTGAGCTGCCATTCTTTTTTGGTAAAGAACCCAAACATCGCGCGAATTTTACGCACACTTTTCACCGGCCAAGCGCGATTTACCCCGATCAAGGTGTACACATTGTAGGTATTGGTCAGCAAGGCGATCTTGAGGTTGGTGTCGGTCAAGGTATCGGGATCAAAACCGGCCATAAAGGTTCGGAAGGCTTCCAATTTCTCTTGTAAATCCTTGCGTTGATGCAAGGTTGCATAGTCAACATCGCCGTTGGGCAAAACGATGACATCGTAAACTTCCTGAACACCCTGATGGAGTTCGGCAATTTTGGCGGTGGTGTCATCACCCGCGACAAGGCCCGACAAACCCAACAACAGCAGCAAAGCAAAAAAACGCATACGTCCTCCGACTGGTTCCAGCGACCTGATCCATCCAAGTCGCATTTTACGCTTGTTTGGATCAACATGGGCAAAACAAAAAACATTCCAACCCATGGCGACCCCACGCAAGGAAGGATCGACCTCACGGTTGCGGCAGCTTGGCCGAACGCAACAAGGAAGCGGCAAATAATCCTACGCGAATTGAATAATATTCCTAAATGCTAAATTATTGTTTTTCACACGCGAAAAAAAATACAGCACAACCCTTCCGCTCAAATACAGTCAAAAGCCAATCGCGAATAACAAGCTCACAATTTTCGATTAAAATATCTCACGAGGATCACTGAAAAACCATCACCTTACCGGCAACCCGATCAACGACCTCAAACCCACGCACCAAAGGCACTCACGCACCCGAGAAATCTACACAAACCTATCGCATAAAGGAACTTATACAAAACCACCAAGACCTCTCCAAATTCAACAAACCATTAAGCCTTCGTCAGACACAGGGCCACAAAACACCTTCGCGAATAACAAGATGATATACCAACCACGAAAAACAATAATACCCAATAACATCCACAAACAACATCTTTTCCTATAAAAAACCTTTGTACTCAGGCGAGCCATCTTTTAAAATCACCCATTATGAAAAGACCAACCGGCCGCCCCATGAAATACAGTATCATTATCGAGCAATTGGACGAGGACGAGATTTATACGCCCGCGACCATTGCCGATTTCGCCGAACAAATCGGCTATATCGACACCAGCGATCCCGAACGCTACCGGCTGGAACGACAGCGGGTCCGCATCGCCATGGGTCGTTTCTCCAACAACCACCGGTTCCCAGACGAGGGCGACGGTTTCGTGACCCTGAGAGGCCAGCCACCGATTCCCGGCTGGTTCGGCTGGCGCTGGAAAGCCGCCATCCACGATTGAGCGGCACCGATAAACCCAACCTGCTCACAACCGCAAGATCTCTTCCCCGGGGATGTCCATAAAAGGCTGGGACAACTCTTTAAAAGTCTGGATCCACTCTGCTTTCCCCTCCTTTTGAAAGAAGCGAACCGCAAAGGGTACATAGTTGACCGATAGCTTTTTGCGCGCCGCGCCCGATTCGATCGCCCACAAATCCAGGCCGTTGGTTTTGATGTCGCCACCTTTGAGCTTTTGACGGTGATGCTCCACCAAGACAAAACAACCCAACTGGACCTGACGATGCACCAAGCCGGTTTCCGGGTCACGGTGATCTCGCCCGATATGGGTCATCAACGCACGCGCATGCTCGACCAAAAGGTAGACCAGGTCGCGCTCCTGCTCTTCGGTTAACAACATCGACTTGTCCTTGAGCCCAGGATCTTACGGACTATTGTATCGCGGGGCCCACGGTTAAGGCACCCATGCGCGCTTTTTTTTCGCAAAAGGCCTTTCCTCCATCCAACCTCTTGTGTTAATCACTGAACCATACCGGCCCAGTCCACGCTCACCCCAAGAAGAGGCCTCATGCCGATCCCGATTGATCTCACCGCCCTATTGATTGCCTCGCTGGTTGTCACCGTTTGCCTCATGGCGGCCCGCCTGTTGTGGAAAGCCGCATTGCGTTTTGTCAAAATATGGCTGGTCACCTTCACCATCATGCTGCTTGCCGTTGTCGGTTGGTACCTTTCCACACGCGCCGGCCTCCTTTAACGCGGCCCACCCTTTCCTCAAGGATCCCTCTCATGCAAAGCGAGAACGCCCAAGCGGGCGGCACCATTTGTGTCATCGAAGACGACCCGGAACTGGCGGACTTCATGGTCCGCCGCCTGCGAACGGCCGGTTACCGGGTTTTCCACGAAAGCAACGGCGTACTGGCGGTCAGCCTGATCCTGCGCGAACAACCCGACGGGATCATTCTCGACCTGATGCTGCCGGGTATCGACGGCATCGAGGTGCTCAAGCAAATTCGTCCCCGCTATAGCGGTCCGGTGTTAATGCTCACGGCAAAAGATGAGGACCAAAGCCATATTCTCGGTCTGGAGGCCGGGGCGGACGATTACGTCACCAAACCCATTCATCCGCGGGTGCTGCTGGCCAGGCTGCAAGCCCTTCTGCGGCGTTTTGTGAAAAGCGGCGGCGTTGACGGCCAATCCATCGCCTTCGGCGGGCTCACCATCGACGCGGGACGCCGCGAGGTACGCTGGGAAACCACGGTCATCCAACTCACCAGTTCCGAATTCGATCTCTTTTGGTACCTGTGCAATCGGCCGGGAACCGTCCTAGACCGTGAAACCATTTACCGCGAACTCTACCAAACGCAATATGACGGTTACGATCGCGCGGTCGATGTCTACGTATCCCGCATTCGCCAAAAGCTGGTTAAAGCCATCGGCGAACCGACCCTACCGGTGACCCTCAAGACGGTGCGCGGCAAAGGTTATTTATTGGCGGTTAAGGAGCGCGCATGAGTGCGCTGTTTCGCCGCATCTATTCCGCCATCGCCCTGATTTTGATTTTCCTTGCGCTCATATTTGCGCTACTCATTCGCTACGAGGTCGGCAAACAGGTGCGCGAACGCACCGAATCGCTGGTACTGCCGATCGTCGAGAACGCCAAACAAACCCTGGCCGAAATGGGACCGGATCCGGTGGATCGCTGGCTGGCGGTAGAAGAACTCGGTATCCCCGACCAGTTTCCAACCCAGTTGGCGCTGCGCTCGGAACTCGATCTGAGCAGCAGTGAAACCAGGCGCCTCGAAGCAGGCAACTTGTTGGCACAACAACGGGACGGCGAACAGTGGATCTACGCCTTGCTCAACCAGGATGAAATCCTGGTGATCGGCCCCATGGTTCGGCCCGAGCTGCCCCGCCCCCCGGCCATCCTTCCCTTTCCCCCGCCGGTCACCTTGATCTTGATCCTCCTGATCATGGGCGTCACCATCTTTTTTATCATTCGCCCACTGGAGAAACGCATTCACCAGCTCGCCGACAGCGCGGAACAATTCGGCCGCGGCGCATGGGACACGCGAACGGCGGAATCCCATCAGGACGCCTTGGGTGATCTGGCCAAAACCTTCAACCAAATGGCACACCGCATCGAAACGCTGATTCTGGGCCAAAAAAACTTGCTCAGCGCGGTTTCCCACGAATTGCGCACGCCGATCTCGCGCCTGCTGTTTGCGGTAGACGAGGGTTTGTCGACAGCCGACCCGGCCCACAAAGACCGCATGCTGGATCGCATCGAAAACAACCTCAACGAAATGAATGAATTAATCGGTGAACTCCTAACCTGGAGCAAGCTGGAACACGAAGACTTGGCAGGCCAACACCAGACCCTGTCCATCAGCGCGCTTTTTGGTGAAATGGCGCAAATGGTCCACGAGTTACAACCCAAAACCCGGCTCACCCAAAACCACGAAAACCTCAGCGTGCGCGCGGCACCGCGTTACTTGAAACGGGCGCTTTCCAACTTGGTGACCAACGCGGTGCGTTACGGCGACGGCCGCATCTGGTTAAGCGCTTATGAGGCCGATCAGCATTGGCACATCAGCGTCGAAGACAACGGGCCGGGAATCCCGATCGCGGAGCGCGAACGCATTTTCGACCCGTTTACCCGCTTGGACAGCAGCCGAAATGTGGCCCTGGGCGGGACCGGCCTCGGCCTAAGCATTGTTCGCCGTATTATGATTCGCCACCATGGCATGGTGCTGTTGGAGGAAAGTGAACACGGCGGCGCCCGCTTTGTGTTGGTGTTTCCCAAGGACCCGCCCCAAGAAACGGCCGACACCGTCTAATACAACCTCGGGCGCTATTCTTCCAACAAGGCCAACATGGTTTCCCGATCAAGGCTTTCGAAAAGCTGATCGGCGTCGCGCCATAAGCCCTCGGCAACTAACTTCTTAGAGGCCTGCAACTTGAGGATGCGTTCCTCAATTGTTCCCTCGGCAATCAGCTTGTAGCTGATCACCTTTTTGGTTTGCCCGATGCGATAAGCACGATCCGTGGCCTGCGCTTCAACCATGGGGTTCCACCAGGGGTCGAGGTGGTAGACGTAACTCGCGCGGGTTAAGGTCAAGCCGGTACCGCCTGCCTTGAGACTGATTAAAAATACCGGGGCCACGCCGGCTTGGAATTGCTTCACCAGTTCGTCACGGTTCCGCGTCGCACCGTCCAGGTACAAATAGGGAATGTCCCGTTCCTCCAACTCGTAGCGCAACAACTGCAGCAGCGAGGTGAATTGACTAAACACCAAGGCACCGTGACCCCCCGCGGTCACCTCGCTCAAACTCTCCAACAGAAAATCGAATTTACACGAAGATGCCGTGAGATGCAGGTCGTCCACCAAACCGGGATGGCAACAAATCTGCCGCAACCGCAGCAATCGGCTCAAAAGAGACACCGCATTGATGCCTTGTTGCTTCAATTCTTTTTTGGATTTGAGCAAAACATCCCGATACAAAGCGGCTTGACCGTCATTCAGCGGCAGGCGCACGGTGATTTCCTGTTTCTCCGGCAGGTCCTTTTCAACTTCGCTTTTGAGACGCCGCTTGAGAAAGGGACCAACTTTGGTTTTTAAGGCGTTAAACGCCGGCGTGCCCGGCATGGTGATCGCCTTGACATCTTCCTCGTCACCCAGGTAACCCGGCGCCAGAAACTGAAAAATCGACCACAGTTCGGTCAGGCGGTTCTCAACGGGAGTGCCGGTCAAGGCCAAGCGGTGGTCGGTCCAAAGCTCGAAAACAGCCTGCGACGTTTGTGCGCTTGGATTTTTAATCGCCTGGGCTTCATCCAACACCACGGCCTGGAAATGCACGTCGTAAAAAAGGTCTAAATCCCGCAAAACCAAACCGTAAGAAGTAATAATCAAATCTTGTTTGTTTAGTAACTCGGCCTCGCGAATTCGCTTAGGGCCGTGGTGGATGGTGACCTTGCGGTTCGGGGTAAACTTGGCGGCTTCGGCAGCCCAGTTGCCGAGCAGGGTGGTCGGCGCCACAACCAATTGCGGTCGCCCAGGCTCGCGCACGGTTTCGAGGTAAGCCAGGGTTTGTACGGTTTTCCCCAAGCCCATGTCATCGGCCAACAGAGAGGGTTCACCGGCGCCGTGATTGGCCAACAACCACTGTACCCCGTCAACCTGGTAATGCCTCAGGCGTTGATGCCAAGCCTCGGACAAAGGCGCCGTTTCAACCGCGGCCGCCACACTGGGTGCACGTCCCGCTTTGGTCTCAAGAATTCGCTGAAGTAGGGATTTCTGCTTACTTTCATCTTCATGCAAAGCCCTGACACCGTTAAGGATCTCTTCGTGTTCCAAGATCACATCGACATCGACATTCAGGCGTTGGCCACTGCCCAACTGCACCATGGAACGGCCGCTAACCAAGCCATCCATCAGGGTCTCATGACCGAAGAGTTCCCCACCAATGCGGTATTGCGGGGCCAAGGAACCCTTGCTCCATTCAACCGACATCGCCATGGGCTGGACCCCAAACCACGCACCCGCATTCTTGTTGCGCACTTGCAAGCGATCAGGAAGCTGCATGTCTTCAAGGAAACGGCCCGCCATGCCCTCGCGGATACGGAAACTGTTGGTTCCCCAAGGCGCCTGGACATCGCGGAAGGTACGCCCCAGCAGGTTCATTTGGGTTTTATCCAGTTGCAGGAGCACGGGCCCCTTTTCGTCTTGGAGCAACTGGCGGGGCTGGTCCAAATTGTTGAGGGCAAGAAAACGACCGTCGGCCCAAACACCGGCCTGACCGTGGAGGTCCCGTTGGTGCACGGAGAAATCAAGGCCGGCCCCCTGGATTTCAGTGACCAGACGGGGTTTGGGCGAGTGCCATTGGATGCCGTGTTTTTGGCGTGCCAGCGCGGCCAAGGTATCAACCGCCACGGGTTGGGCTCCTGAGGTTTTGGCGAGGAAAGGTTGAAGATCGGCAAGGGCTTGGCGGAAATAAGTAATTGTACTACCAACAATCATAAATCCTGGGCGCCCCGGAAAACAGACGGCGTCGGCGCCAAAAGCCTCTTCGAGCCGCCACATCATCTCCCCGTCGCTTATTTTCACACCCAGCGTCGGCGCTTCATTCTCCTGCCGCCAGGCAAAGGGTTTGGTACCGCCACGTGGGAAAAGGGTGGTTTTGGCCAACGCGGTTAAAACCGTGGCCGCATCAACCCGAGGAACAAACAAACCGTCCTCCTGTTCCTCGCCAAGATCCTCAAATAACTCGGTCATGCGGCGGCTTAAGCCGACAACGCCACCCTCTTTTTTGATGAAGTGTAAAAAACCCGGCACCAAACTGTTGCGCGACAAAACCCGCACGAAAAACCGCGGGCCGCGTGGGTCCGCTTCCATTTCCAGCCGGTAACCGATTTGAGGTAAATCCTTGGGTTTGGCCGTTTTTTGTTTGAACACCGGCTTGACGCCGAGATGGTGGAGCGCAAGGACCACGCCGTGCAAACACCATTGCCCCTTGCCGTGCATGCGGCATTCCAAGGCGAGGCGCGCGCCGCGGCGGGTGATTCGGGCAAAAGCCGGCTTTTCGGTACTGGGCGGCGCCGGTTTCACCACGCCCTCGATACGGCCGCGTGCATCGTATTTGAAGGCACTCACCGATTGGATATCAAGGGCGTTTTCCGCGGCGGCAACCAATTCGGCCCCGGCCCAATTCACCAGCTCGTCACGTGTAAAAATTTTCTGATTACCGGCGTTCATCCCAATTCACCCCTTTTTTCACGGCCGCTCACGCCCATGGCTCGCCGGCATTTCAACCGCCTCACTGAAATGATTGAGCGCAATGGGAGCTAAGTCGGCTATTGAACCAAAAAGTCACCAACAGCGTGGATGATTTTTATCAAAAACCTGACAGGAAGGCGTTTGGAAAAAGGCCCCCTAACTCCAACACAACCCATAAACCTATTCCCAGCAAATACTTAATCGCAAAAATCGCCTTCCCTGATTTGGTAGGACCGACGATTAAACTCGGTTGAAATACAACAGCCTGGGGCGCAACGCGTGTCGTTCCAAAAGCGTAACCGAAAGATGCGCCACTTCAAACCGCAAGGTATTCTCAAGCGGCATACCGAGCAACATCGCGGTAATCACGCGGATCACGCCGGAATGGCAGAAAACCACGTGGTCCGGGCCGTCCATGGGCAGACGCGCAATCACCGCGGCAACGCGATCCGCAAGTTGCTGCAAGGATTCGCCGCCGGGCGCGGCATAGCCGACCGTGCTTTGCGCCCATAAATCGATGTCGGCGCGATCAATTTCCGACCACAGCCGGCCTTCCCACTCCCCGAAGCTCAGTTCCATCAAATCGGGTTCGATCAGTATATCTCGGCCCGGCGCATAGGATGCAACCCAAGCCTCGGCCAAAACCCGACACCGCCTGAGCGGGCTGGAAACCACGCGGATGGTTGCCTCGGTGGGCAACAGGCGCGCGGCATTCGGCAACTGGTCTTGCCAACCGAGCGCGCACGCCAGGTCGGCCTGTCCGTAACAAACATTTTTTGGGGCATCCACTCTTGGATGACGTACCAAATAAAGTCGCATGAAACCATTCCTTTAAAGCAGGGTAATCGAATGTGTAAAAGGGCGTCGTGGCACGGACCAAAAATGGGCGTGTTAGTGCAGGGCGAGCCGGTACCAGGCCAAAAAAACCAAGATGACGGTGAGTTCGGTAAGCTGCTGCACGGTGCCGAGACAGTCCCCGGTATAACCCCCCAACCGTTTGTGGAACAGGCGCGCGAGGTAAAGCGTGGTTAAACCCGCGCCCCCAAAAGCCAAGGCCGCCGGCACCGGGTAAAAAACCAGAACCGGGAGGGTAAAGAATGCCGCCAAAACCACACCCGGCGTCGAGAGCCGCGTGGCCAGGGGTTTGACCTTAGAAGTAAGATCTTCGCGGCCATAGGTGCCGCGGTAGATGATCAACACGGGAAAAAAGCGGCTGAGCACATGGCCCACGACCAGCACCACCGCCGGCCAGGTTCGCGGCAGGGCTGCAAGCGCGGAAACCTTCAGGGCCAGGACCAAGGCAAGCCCCACCGCACCATAAGTTCCCAACCGCGAGTCTTTCATAATGGTAAGGACCTGTTGCCGGTTCCAGCCACCGCCGAAGCCGTCACATACATCCGCCAAGCCGTCCTCGTGGAAGGCACCGGTCAGCAGGACGGTCGCCGCGAGCGAGAGCAGCAACGCGGTCAAATCGCCGAACAAGGGACGGGTGGCAAGGTAGCAAAGCGCGGCGACGGCACCCACCAACCAACCGACGAGGGGAAACCAAGCCGCCGATTGGTTGAGTTTTTCGGGCGAGTAACGTACCCAACGGGGTACGGGCACCCGAGTAAAAAACATGAGCGCGTTGAAGGCGGCATGAACCCAGTCGGGAATACGATCTCGTTGGGTCGTCACCTCAGGATTCACCGGCTTGACTCACCCCGGCCCCGTCGAAGGAAGCCATATCTTGGTAAAAGGCAACAGCGGATCGGATGAGCGGGAGGGCGACGGCCGCGCCGGTCCCCTCACCCAGGCGCATATCTAATTGCAACAAGGGTTTGGCCCGCAGGTAGTCCAACATGGCGCGGTGGCCCCGCTCCTGAGAGCAATGGGCAAAAAGACAGTAGCTGAGAATACAGGGTTCCATTTTGGCGGCGGTCAGAAGCGCCGCGGAGGCAATGAAGCCGTCGACCACGATCAGGCCGCGGCCCGCGGCGGCGGCCAACATGGCCCCGACCATCATGGCAATCTCGAAGCCGCCGTACTGGCGCAATACCTCGAGCGGTTCCATGTCGTCAAAACAGCGCGCGGCGGCCTCTTGAAGGATCGCGGTTTTGCGGGCCAGCCCTTCATCGGTAAGCCCGGTTCCGCGACCGACACAAACTTCTAAATCGAGACCGGTCAGAAAATGCATCAACATCGCGGCCGAGGAGCTGTTGCCGATGCCCATTTCCCCAAAGCCAAAGGTGTTCACCCCTTGTGCCAGCAGGTCGCGTACCAAATCGCGGCCCCGGGTTAAAGCTTGGTCCCGTTGGCTTTCGTCCATGGCGGCCTGCTCCAGAAAATCCCGTGTGCCGGGTGCCACGGCGCGACGCACCAACTCGGGGTGCTCGGGTAAAGGCGCGGCCACACCGGCGTCCACGACCTTGAGGTCGAAGTTGTGCAGGCGCGCGAAAACATTGATGGCGGCACCGCCGGCGAGAAAGTTGGCCACCATCTGCGCGGTCACCTCACTCGGATAAGGACTCACACCGCGACGGCTGATGCCGTGATCGGCCGCAAAAACCAGCCAGGTGGGTGAAGCGATTGTCGGCCGCGTGGTCGCCTGCATCATGGCGATTTGCAAGGCGCATTCCTCAAGTCGGCCCAAGGCGCCGATGGGTTTGGTTTTTTGATCAATAACCGCCTGGACCTTTTGTTTAAGCTCGTAGGCGGGGGTAGGGATGGGGTCAAACACACAGAACTCCCGATAAGCGATGGTTGTGCAGGCCCCCATTGTACGTTGCTTGCTTCAAAATGGGGCGGTTTGCTTTCGAGGCAACCCCCAAAAATGGGGCGGCGCAGCGCGGGACCAAGTGTTCCCCGAAAGTGATCGTCCATCGGAAGCCCGGCCGATTTATGGTTAAATGGCGGGCTAGAACCCCCCTCGGAGTGATGTCCCCTTGCGATATTGCGTGGTATTCCTGCTTTTTTGTGTTCTTCCCCATGCGTTCTCCCAAAGCGCGCAACAGCCTAATATCGTGCTGATCTCGGTCGATACCTTGCGCGCCGATCACCTTTCGGCATACGGCTATCCGCGGAAAACCTCGCCCCACATCGACCAACTCCTGGCGGCGGGACGGCGTTTCGATCAAGCCTACACGGTGGAACCGCTCACCGCGCCGGCCTGTACCTCCATGCTCACGGGGCGGTACCCCCACGAGCACGGCGCCACCCGCAACGGGGTCCCCATGCTCACCAACCTGATCTCACTCCCGAAACTCCTAGAAAAGAAAGGGTATGATACGGCGGCCTTCGTCAGCAATTGGACCCTGCGCACCTCCCTGGTGGGCCTGGCCGAGCATTTCCAGCATTACGGTGAAGTCTTCACGCGCAAACGCTGGTTCGGCCTCATGATGGGCGAGGCAACCGGCGAGGACATTACCGACCAGGGCTTGGCATGGATCAGCGACCGCAAAAAACCCTTTTTTTTGTGGCTGCACTACTCAGAACCCCATGCGCCCTATCGCTTTCAAGCGACCTTTGCACAGGCCTGGGGGCTAAAAAACCGCGAGGCCGCGACCCGTATTGATCGCTATGACAGCGAAATCGCATTCTGCGATGCGCAGATCGGCCGTTTTCTAGCCGGGCTAACCCCCGTATCGGCGCCCGAAAACACCCTGATTCTGTTTGTCGCCGATCACGGTGAGTGCTTGGGCGAAAACCAGTACTGGGGCCACGGACGCCATTTATATGAGGGAAACCTGCGCATCCCCATGGGTATCACCTGGGCGGGCCGCATCCCGGCCGGCGTTGCGACGGAACCCGCCTCGCTGATCGACCTACCACGCACGGTACTCGGCTTGCTGGCCTATCCCCAGCCGGATCATCTAGCCGGTTTTGACTGGACGGCGGTTCTCCTTGGCAAAGGCACCGCCGACGCGAGCCGCGCCCTCTATTTCCAAGCACACAAGGGTGCGGTCCAATCCCAAAAAGCCGCCGAACGCGGCCGCCGCCGCGGCTTGCTTGAGGTCGGCCGCCTGCAAAACCACATTAAGGAAAGCTGGCGTGTCCGTTCTAAAAAAATTCGCCGTTTCAATCTCGCCGAGGATCCCAGGGAACAAACGAATTTGGCCGACGCCCGCGCCAAGCTCCAGCCGGAAACGGCGGCGTGGGCACTGGAGGTCGAGCAAGGCCTACAGCAGGTCAACGAACAAGAACTGATCATGTCCCAGGAGGATCTGGAGATGATGCGCTCGCTGGGGTACATCGATTAAGGCACCGGTCCAACAGGGCGCGGTGGTGGGGATGGTGCCGGGTAAATATTATCTAGGCATGCTTACCTTAATGCTTGCAGTCTTGACATTGAAAAATTTCAGGAAATATAATCGCCACTGTGCAAAATGGCACAAGGATTTTTTTATGACCGATGCCATCATGGTAATCACCACCGTCGGCTCCGAGCAACAAGCGATTACGATTGCCGAGGAACTGGTTCAATTAGAGCTCGTTGCCTGCGTCAACATCTTGCCGACCATGCGCTCTATCTACCGTTTCAAGGGCAAGGTTTTCGACGACGAAGAAAACATGCTGATTCTCAAAACCACGCGCGACTTGTTTGATGAAGTCTCCAACGTGATCGCCCAATTGCACACTTACGAGATCCCCGAAATCGTCGCATTCTCCGTGGAACACTGCCAAGACAACTTTATCGATTGGATTCGCCAGAACGTTCGCAGCAATAAGTAACCGTCAACAGACGAATCACGATTCGGCGTACAATCTCACGGAACTTTCGTTCCCCCCTCCGTCAAATCATGTTACGCTTGCGCTTCCGCGCACCCACGATACGTGCGCCGCAACCCTGGAATAGGCAGAGACTTTGGTTTTGCCCCCCAAGATCAAAGAGGACTTTCACCGATGAACGGCCCCACGATTCTTACCCTGCTGCGCATTGCGCTTATTCCGTTTATTTTAATTTTTAGCGGCCTGGGCGATCCGTGGAACACCTGGGTATCGCTCGGTATTTTTTTAGCGGCCTCCCTAACGGATTGGCTCGACGGTTATCTCGCTCGTCGCAACAACCAAGTCACCATGCTGGGCAAGCTTCTTGATCCGCTCGCCGACAAGCTCTTGGTGCTCACCGCGTTACTGGTTCTTCTCGAGAATCGGCACGTGCCCGCTTGGCTCGTGATCTTCATGATCGGTCGCGAAATGGCAATCACCGGATTGCGCGCCTTTCTTGCCGCGGAACGCATCGTTCTCGCCGCCGGACAGCTGGGCAAGGTCAAAATGGTCTTTCAGGTCATTGCCCTCTCATTTCTGTTTTTAAGTGATGTGGAAAAAATCTTTAATACCATTGGATTGATCACCGCTTATGTCGCTTTGTTCTTTTCCATGCTCTCCGCGTTTCGTTATGTTGCCGATTTCTGGCAACTACTCGGGGAGAAAATAATGGCTGAGCAGAACCAGAAAGGGGCCAATCATGACGGATCCTAAAGAAAAAACACACCGACCGCACTACCTTCGCAATTTCTTTTTTACAGGATTGCTGTTCCTCTTCCCCATCGGCGTAACCTACTGGGTTTTGAGCCTTTTAATCAGCAAAACCCAGAGTTATGCACGCCCCATCGTGGAAGAACTGTTTAACGTCTTTACGACCGCCCAAGTGCCCGATCTGGTCGTGACCCTCATTTCGCTGTTCCTGGTGCTGTTGTTTGTCCTGAGTGTCGGCTGGCTAACCAGCTTCTACCTGGGCAAAAAGGTGTTGGACATCATTGATCGCCTCATGCTGCGCCTTCCCGTCGTTCGCAGCGTCTACGGCGGCACCAAACAAATCATTGAAGCACTCTCCTTCCAACGCACCTCCGGCTCTTTTAAAAAAGTCGTCATGTTGCAATACCCCAAGGAACACGTGTGGGCGATTGGTTTTATCACCAATGAAAACCTTGAGGGGGCCATGCGCTTGTTTAACAAACCCATGGTCAGCGTGTTTATGCCCAGTACGCCCAACCCAACCACCGGCTTTCTGCTTTATTATGATCCCCGCGACTTATACGTACTTGATTTGAGCGTGGAAGATGCGGTCAAACTGATCGTGAGTGCCGGCCTGGTGATTCCACCGGGCATTGAACGCAAGCCCTATCCCATCAGTGACGATTTTAAAATCTCACACCCCCAACTGTTTGCCGACAGCAGCACCCGCATGCCCCACGAGCCGCCACCGAACAACCCGGTCGAGGTAGGCTAAAGGACCCTGTTTTTGTCTTCTGTTCCCCCACAAGCGACCCGATCCCTGAAACCCGGCAAGCTGTTGCAATGGCTGGTGGCCCTCGGCTGCCTGGCATACGTGGGCCACAGCATTTACGCCTTGGGGCCCGAAAAAGTCTGGAACACGGCGCGTTCCGCCGATGCTTTTTGGCTGGCACTGTCCTTTGCCCCCCTCCCCGCCCGTTTCCTGATTTGGGCGGTCAAATGGGGCGCAATGCTGCGCCGCGAAACCGCAATCCCCCTTAAGGAAGTGGGTCTGCTCGTACTGGTGAACAACTTTCTGAACCTCGTCACCCCCTCGGCTAAACTGGCGGGCGGTTTCTTTCGCGGCTTTTACCTGGCCAAAACCCAGGGCTGGACCATGCGCCACGCCTACGGCTGGACCCTCGCCGATCAAATTTCGATGACCTTCGGCAATATCTTCCTTTTCTCGGTTTTAGGCCTTTGGACCGGCTTCTTCCTGGAAACAGAACTGCTCAATGGGGCGCTCCCCTACCTTGGCGCCGTCGGCCTGATTTTGCTCACCGCAATCTTTTTCCTGCGCCCGGCCCTGTGGCGAATCATCAGCAACGCGACGTTCCAACAAAAAATCGACCGCTGGCTCCCAAAACGCTTCCTGTTCGACGAGGCCGGTGAAAAGCGATTATGGCTGGGCCCACTCCTCAAACCAACCCTGTGTTCCGGTAGCGCGGGTCAGTGGCTCACGATCGAACTCTTCCTATCCGCCTGTTCCTTCGTCATGCTTTGCCTGGCCAACGCACTGGTGCTCCGATCCCTGGGAACAGACAGCAGCATCGTCCTAATCGCGGTCATTCTCATGTTGGCAACCTTCGCGGGCACCATCTTGGGTGTAATGGGCGGTATTGGTGTCACCGAGGTGTTCCTCATGACCTTGTATCCCTATGCAGGCATCCCACCGGAAGCAGCCGCGGCGGGCGCATTGCTTCACCGCGCCTCATTCTATGCGGTCACCCTGGTCCTTGGCGGCGCGGCCTTTTGGACGCAAGGAAAGCACCTTAAAGCCTGTATGGCGGCAAGCAAGGGAGAGGCGGCAGCCTAAGCGACCTCCATCCCGGCGGTGTGCGTATACCGCCGTCCTCGGACCATCACTGGTTTGGAACGTGGGCCCGAGGCGCACATCTTCCGGCGGCGTCTGCATCACAAAAAACCGACATGTGTGGTTTTTCCTGAATTCATTACGGGTTTGAAGGTTGTGAGGCCGGCGCTTTCAGCGGCCTGCATGGTTGGAACTCCCGGGGACCCTGGGTAAAGGGTTATTCCATAACCCTTTACCCAGGGCTGAAATCCGTAAGGCCTTCAGCCTAACCAGTCGAAGTTCGCCGCCGGCTCACGTTTAAAACCAATGGTGGACCCCAATTCACGGTGTGCGCACCCCGTTGGGGCGCGCCGGATCATCCCCCGCCCATGCAAGGTTCCGCCTCGGTGTGCGCACCCCGTTGGGGAGCGCCGGGTCATTCCCCGTCCCTACAGGGTTTCGTCTCGGTGTGCGCACCCCGCCGATGTGCGCCGGAGCCGTTCATATTTAGCCACCCGCCGTTTGGGGGTGTGCACCCGTCCCGCTACGCCCCATAAAAAGCAAGGGCCGCATCCCTTGGGATGCGGCCCTTGCTTTTGTGATTTTAAATTGAAGAAGGGGCTTATTCGCCGTCTTCAAGGATACCGTCCATGGCCGTGGCCAGGGGTACCATGAAATCGCCAACCATGATGTCACGAACACTTTCGACAATGCGCACGGTGGCGGTGTTGGGTGCTGTCTTCAGAACAACACCGTAGCCCAGGTAAATTTGAGGAAGGACAATACCTTCACGGGGCATGTTGGAGGGATTTTCGCGGTAAATGATGAACAAATCACTGGGCGCCACGTTTTGATTCACACCCAGGGTGATATTCACGATGTGATCGGAACCAACCGCCTCATAGCTGTCTTCAGTCCAAGCAATGACGCCGGCACCCTCGGTATTGAAACCGTGGTGGCGATCAATCACGGGGAGTTCGGTCAGCAGGGGGATCGGCTCTTCTTCGTAAGGCACCAGGAAATCACCGTGACGCACTTCGCTGCAGCCGTCGATGATCAAACCCGTGCAGGTGTTGTCTTGAACCGCAAGAATTTTCACCTTACCGACCTGGTCAATCACGTAACCCAAAAATTTGTCGCGGAAGTCATCACCGGGCTCGTAAACCGGTTTGATCACGCGGCGCAAACCGTAGATTTGACCGGCTTGAACACCGAAATCACGACCCTTGTTGAGGTAAATGATATCGTCATGACCAAACATCGCCGCGGTCCGTTTCTCACCACCCATGATTTTGAAATCAAAAGGCAACTTTTCTTTGCGGGTCTTGGCTTCGTAAATGTAGGAACTGCACTCCATGTCGGCGCGGGTACCGGCAGGCAGAATCACGAACTCGGAACTGCTGTCCAAGAAGCTGGTTTCTTCGCTGCGGTCGGCCACGGTTTCACCGTCGCCCTCTTCGCCGTCACCTTCACCGAACTCTTCCATTTCGGCGAATTCGCCCGAGTCGCCGTCACCAGAATCGGTGGTTTGCGCAATCGAATCGTCGGTCACGACCACGCCGATATCCAAAAAGACGGGGTCACCGGGATAAATCAGGTCGGGATCTTTGATGTAGGTGTTTGCTTGGTAAAGCTGCGGCCAGAGCAAAGGATCATTGAGGTAACGCCCGGCCAAATCCCACAAGGTGTCGCCTTTTTCAATGATGTGGTACTTACTACCGTCGGGAATGGTCCTCGGGTAGTCGTAGGGGGACCAGTGGTCTTCGACCTGGACTTGCGCGGCTAACCCCAACGAGCCCAGAACCATAAATGAACATATCAAGCGCTGAAAAAACCCCGTGTACATCCGAAGCTCCTTAAGAATGAAACAAAACGAAAACGCGTATCCCAAGCATAGAATTGGGCGTTAGGACGTGTCAAGTTATTGAGAGTTAAAGCCTAACGTTCGTTTTTGAAAATGGGCGGCAGACCCTTCTCGCACCATCTTATCGGTAGCTTTTAACAAAACAATATAGTGTGGCGATGAGAAATCTCACAGCGCAACGCATAAAGCGCTTCTTCCACGGCCTTTGTGACAAAAAGCGCGCCGCTTGAGTCCCAATCTCGGGAAGGTGCGCCCCAAAGAGACGCGCCTCCCGTCGATAGGGGCTTATCGCTCCAACACGATCTTGGCGATGGTATTGAGCTGCATGAACGAGGTGCCCTCGTAAATTTTGCCAATTTTGGCGTCGCGGTAGAATTTCTCGGCCGGGTACTCCTTGGAGTAACCGTAACCACCGAACAATTCAAGCGAACGGGAGGCGATCATTTCGGCCACCTCGGAAGATTTCAACTTCGCAATCGCCGCTTCACGGATGAAAGGACGACCCGCGTCCTTGAGGCGCGCGGCGTTGTAAACCAACAACCGGGCCGCTTCCAGTTCCATTTCCATCCGTGCAATTTCGTGTTGTACGGCCTGGAAGGTTGCAATGGGCTTCCCGAACTGTACGCGCTCCTTGGCGTAGGCGACGGCGGCATCCAAAGCACCGCGGCCCAACCCGATCATTTGGGCGCCGATGCCGATACGGCCCTCGTTCAGGGTTTCAATCGCCACTTTGTAGCCTTTGCCGACCTGGCCCAACACGTTCGCCTTGGGTACTTTCATGTCGTCAAAGCTCAGTTCCATGGTGGAAGAAGCGCGAATACCCAGCTTAGATTCTTTTTTACCGCGACGGAAACCTTCAAAGGTGTCTTCCACGATAAATGCGGTAATGCCGCGGTAACCCTTGGAGGGGTCGGCGTTGGCGAAAACGATAAAAATGCTTGCTTCGAGGCCGTTGGTAATCCACAACTTGCTGCCGTTAACGACAAAATGGTCGCCTTCATCGCGCGCGGTCGTTTTGAGGGCGAAGGCGTCGGAACCGGAAGCCGGCTCGGACAGGCAGTAAGCACCCAAGCGCTGGGTTGCCAGTTGGGGGAAGTACTTGGCTTTGAGTTCGTCGCTCCCCCAGTTATTAACCGCGTTGTTCACCAGGGTGTTGTGGACATCTACCAATACACCGCAACTGGGGTCGACACGGGACAAGGCCTCAATCACCAAAATGGCGTTAAAAAAACCCGATTCCAGCCCTTCGTATTGTTCGGGAATCTCAATTGCCATGTAATCGTTGGCAAAAAATTCCTTGATGAATTCGGGGTCCATCGATTCTTTTTCGTCCATTTCGTGGACTTTGGGTTGGATTCTCTCTCGCGCGAATTCGTAAACGGAATCATAGAGCAACTGTTCTTCTTCACTCAACACCGTCAAAGCTTGCTCACTCATAGATCTTCCTTTTGCTCAGATTGAGGCGTAAGCCTCCTATTTCCAACAACACTTTCCGATTAGGGGTGTCGTGGGGTTCATTGCGGCCGTCGCGATTCGTCCGGGGATTCGCACCGTTGGAACAGGGTTTTCCCAACAGGGACTACAACCTAAGAAGCGCGGGTCCTTCGTGGGCACGGCCCACCGGGCGCAACGGTATCACGACGAACTTTGGTTCATCCGGCGTGATCTTCATGCAGGTCGGCGATTGATTATTCTACCAGAAAGACACGGCACGCGTGGGCTAAGACACCCGTCAAGCACCGGATCACGCCACTATTCAGGCTGTGACCCGCTCGCTTCCTCGGTCGGGGGCAATTTAAGATCGGGACAACCACCCCATAGGCGATAAACGAGGTGCAATTGGAGGACCAGTACCCAACAGGCGGCAAGGATCCCTAGGACCTGGGTCAACAGCGCCAAAAGCCCGATTGGGTGGAACAACAGCTTTTGTTCGGCAAGCGATCCGGCCAGCTTGAACGAATCGTCGGAAACCAGGAGACGAGCCGGTAAAGACGGGTCGACGATGGGCACCATACGGGTTGTGGCCAAACTCGCCAGTTCGAAGAAATCGCCGCTAAAAGACATAAGGGGCACCAACGCCAACACCAGAGCGGGCCCAAACAACCAAGCCCGGCGTCGTTCCACGGCAACCGTCAACAGCGCGAGACCTGGGAGGCTGAGCACATAAGGCGCCACATCCACCCAGGCATAAACCAGATCATTGGGCGTGGTAAAGCCGGTAAGTTGTCCCGCGTAATCACTTTCGGCAACAACAAAAGGGAAGATTTGCGCCAGAATGGTGCCGCCGTATTGGGGCTTGAGCGCTAACGCGCTGACCGTGCCGCCGCCCATCAGGCAGGCACCCACATGCAACAGTTCGTGAATCGGGGTGTAGATGTGCCAAAATACGATCAGAGACACCATGATCAGGAACAGGGCGGGATTGCCGCCGCGCACAATTAGCTGCTCGAAACCGTTGAAGGTGAGTTTAAGCGCCGGTTGAAGCACCAGCCAGGGCATTGCGTAATATTTGAGCGGCATCAATAGGGGACCTTCGTTTGAAATTCGAAAAAACCTGACGCGGCACGTTACCACAAAGACAGCCCGGCGACAGCGCCATTCGCACCCACGCCCCGCGCACAGGCACGAATCAGGCGTTATAATTACGATACCGACCCTAAACCTAACCCATTGGAGGATCCATGGCTTGGATTAAAGTCCACGACGAGGACGATGCGCCGCCCGAGGTGGCGGCGGCTTACGAACGCTACCGGGAAACCACCAAGGCCCCGGCCGTCGCCAATATTCTCAAATTGCACAGCCTCAATCCGGCCTCCTTCGCGGGGCACTTTGATTACTATCGAACCCTCGCCTTCGGGAAAGGCCCTTTACCGCGGTACAAACGCGAGATGATCGCAACCTATGTTTCACTAATCAACCACTGCCATTACTGAATGCACCACCACGGGGAGGCTCTCCGTAAGTTAAAGAAAAACAACATTGCCGATTGGATTCTTAACAAACAACTTCATTATCTGTCGGACCAGGACCGCGCCATCCTGCTTTATGCCTACAAACTGACAACCGACCCCGGCTCGGTTGAGGAAACCGATATCGAGACGCTGCGAGATACCGGCCTGGAAGACCGCGCCATTTTGGACGTGTGCCAGCTGACCGCCTACTTCAACTTCGTGAACCGTATGGCGGAAGGTTTGGGTGTCCAGCTGGAAAAATGAAACCCGTCTCATCTTTTTTGATCCGATTCGCGAAGGTGGCGCGCGTGTGTAGATGAGACCTTGGTGAGTCTTCGGTTCCAACCGAACCGGTTAAACAACCGGGCCGTACGAAAACGGACGGGATAGAACCGAAGAACCGACACTCTGTCGGATAACCATTTGCGGGGGAGTCAAAAAACTCCCCCTTTTTTTTGCACCTATTGAGACTGGGCCTCGGCAGCCAAATCACCGCGATGATCGCCCACCTCGGCCTCGGCAATCGCAACCGCGGAACGTGGCTCCTCGTGGTGGGTTCCCAAGCCGTTGAGAATAATATCCAAGGTGGGTTTGGCCATATCAACCAAGCTGTAATCACGCGTCCGCAAAACCCAGTTGGTGGCCATCTCATCAACAGCCCCGAACAAAATTTTTGCGGTAATCCAGGGGTTCACCTCGGGGCGAATCTGCCCTTGCTCCTGAGCATCACGAATAATTCGCTCGACAATATTAAAATACTGCCGCAATTTTGACTGGGAAAAACGTTTCATGTGATGCACATTATGGCGCAGCTCGATCTGAAAAATGCACGCCAAATCCTCATCGGCGCCCAGGTTATGGAGATGCAATTCCACAATCCGTTTCAGCTTTTCGATGGGATCGGCAACTTCTTCAATAACGCTTAAACCCTCGCTGATAAAGCGATCCATGATTTCATCAAAAATGCCGACCAGCAAATCATCTTTGTTCTGGAAATAGAGGTAAAGGGTGCCGTCGGCAACCTTGGCGGCCTTGGCAATTTGCGACACGGTGGTGCCGTGGTAGCCGTTCCGCGCCATCACGCGAATAGCGGCCTCGTGGATACGTTGTTTTTTCTCGATTTTCTTGATCTCACGGATCGAACCGGTTTTGGAAACCATGGTGAATCATCCTCGGAAACTCGAAACCACACCGCGTTTGCCGGTCCGGGCCCAAGTTTCGGCCGCGGCTTTAGGCAGATAAGTGACGAACAATCGGCTATTTGGCATGTCTGAGCGAAACTTACAAAGGGAAGGTCGTGCGGGTGCCGTTAAGGTTCGGTAGCGAAGCAGTGCCCGAAAAGCGAAGGAAAACACCATCCCCGACAGGGTCGCACTTCCGCCAACCGACGGTTCGACCCCAGGTCAAAAAGACCCCGTCCAGTACGACGGCCCCCTGAGCGTGCCCATATTCTTGCCTGAATACAAGCCAAGTGTGAACAAAAAATTGAACAAAGAGTCAGAAAACCACAAGAAGCAACACCTGACGCAACGCGGCAGAACCCGCCACCGGAGCGCTTGTTTGTCGGGTTATGTTTTTGTTAAGATGGCAGCAAGTAGTTTGAAATATGGCTTTTACACAAGCCCATCATCCGCCCCGACGCGCGTGTCGCAAACAGCCGGTCACCACCGATAACCCGTTACTTTTCAAAGCAGTTAGGGCGGAGCCATAACGGGCGCTTGCACGGCACGCCGTCAATCACACCACACTGAATAGCGATTCATTTGTTTTCTTGACAAGCCGCGGAAAAATCGGCATATTTGGTTTAAAATGAATGAGTATTCATCTACCGGAGGTATCTTGTGAAGGACATTCAAAAGGTCGCCGTCCTCGGTGCCGGCGTTATGGGCGCTACCATTGCAGCTCATCTCGTAAACGCCGGCCTCGACGTCGCGCTTCTCGATCTAAAAATCGAGATGGGCGGGAAACCGGTGAACTTGGCCGACAAGGCCGTCGCCACCATGAAGAAGGCCAAACCTTCCCCCATCTTTACCCGCTCCTGGCTTGCCAAAATTAAAACCGGCAACTTTGACGAGCATCTGCATCTCTTGAAGGACGTCGATTGGGTCATCGAAGTCGTGAAAGAGGACCTCAAGATCAAGCACAAACTGTTCGAAAACATTGTGCCGCACCT
This sequence comes from Acanthopleuribacter pedis, assembly GCF_017377855.1. Classification (GTDB taxonomy): domain Bacteria; phylum Acidobacteriota; class Holophagae; order Acanthopleuribacterales; family Acanthopleuribacteraceae; genus Acanthopleuribacter; species Acanthopleuribacter pedis. The sequence continues at coordinate 5,316 of NZ_JAFREP010000025.1, read as the reverse complement.
CAGCGACACCTGTTTGCTGACGTCCAACACCTCGGGTATCCCGATTAACCAACTTTCCGAATCGCTGCCCGAGAGCCTGCAACCGCGTTTCTTCGGCACCCACTTCTTCAACCCGCCCCGTTACATGAAATTGCTCGAAGTGATTCCCGGTCCCAAGACCGACGAAAACACCCTCAAGCAATTCGCCGAGTTCGGCGAAACCACGCTGGGTAAAGGTGTTGTTTTTGCCAAAGACTGCCCCAACTTCATCGCCAACCGCATCGGTGTTATGGCCATGATGGCGGTCATCCACACCATGATCGACGATCAGTACGGCATTGAAGAAGTGGACAAAATCATGGGTCCCCTCACCGGTCGCCCCAAGTCGGCAGTTTTCCGCACGGCGGATTTGGTCGGCCTCGACACCTTCGTCCACGTTTCCGAAAACCTGTATGAAGCCGCCCCCAATGACGAAAAACGCGATTTGTTCAAAATCCCCGATTTCGTGAAGCAAATGGTCGAAAAAGGCCTGCTCGGCAACAAGTCCGGCAGTGGTTTTTACAAAAAGTCCAAGAGTGCCGACGGCAAAAAACAGATTTTGACCTTCGACATCGAAACCCTCGAATACCGCGAAAAAGCCAAGGTCAAGCTGCCCAGCATCGAGATGTTCAAAAACATCGAAGACGTGCGCGAACGCTTGAAAAAGGTTTCTTTCAGCGACGACCGCGTGGGCAAGTTCGTTTGGAAAACCCTCTCTGAAGTTTTGGTTTACTCGGTCAACCGTTTGGGCGAAGTCGCCGACGACATCGTCAACGTCGACCGCGCCATGCGCTGGGGCTTCAACTGGGAACTGGGTCCCTTTGAGACCTGGGACGCGCTCGGCGTCGAAAACGTGGTCAAAAAGCTTGAAGCTGAAGGCCGCGAAGTACCCGCCATGGTTAAAGAAATGCTCGCCAAAGGCAACACCGCTTTCTACGACCACAGCAAACCCGAGGACGCCTACTACAACGGCAGCGAAATGGCTCCGGTTCCCGCGCGCCCCAACGTGTTGATCCTCGACGATTACAAGCGCGAGAAATCCCGCATCGTCAAGTCCTCGCCGGGCGCCAGCCTGATCGATTTGGGCGACGGTGTGCTCGGCCTCGAGTTCCACTCCAAAATGAACGCCATCGGCGGCGACACCATCGGCATGACCGGTCAAGCGGTGAAAGTCGTCGAAGAAGAAGGCTGGAACGGCCTGGTTGTCGGTAACCAAGGTGGAAACTTCTCCGCGGGCGCCAACCTGATGCTGTTGCTGATGGAAGCCCAAGAAGGCAATTTCGAAGACATCGACCTCATGATCCGCGGTTTCCAAAAAGCCACCGGCAGCCTGCGCACCTGTAAAAAGCCGGTTGTTTGCGCCCCTTACGGCCTGACCCTCGGCGGTGGTTGCGAATTCAGCATCCACGGCGACGCGATCCAAGCCTCGGCCGAAACCTACATGGGTTTGGTTGAAGTCGGCGTCGGCTTGATCCCCGCGGGCGGCGGTACCAAAGAAATGTTCCTGCGCCACGTTTACACGGCGCACAAACGCGGCGAAAAAGATCTGCTGCCCTACCTGCAAAAGGTCTTTGAAGCAATCGGCATGGCTAAAGTGGCCACCTCCGCCGAGGAAGCACGCGAAATCGGTTTCTTAAAAGACACCGACGGCGTAACCCTCAACGGCGACGCGCTGATCACCGCCGCCAAACAACGCGTGCTCGGCCTTGCGGCCGGCGGTTACACCCCACCCGAGGCGCCTACCGACATCCCAGTCCTGGGCGAACCCGGTTACGCGGCCCTGAAACTGGCGCTGTACATGATGGAAGAGGGCGGTTACATCACCGGTCACGACAAAACCATCGCGCTGCACCTGGGCAAAATCCTGACCGGCGGCAACCTGACGCCCGGCCAAACGATGACGGAACAAGACATGTTGGACCTGGAACGCGAAGCCTTCCTGCGTCTGTGCGGCGAGCGCAAAACGCTGGAGCGCATCCACCACATGCTGACCAAAAACAAACCGTTGCGTAACTAATCAAGGGGAGGAACCACACAATGGGTAACGTATATGTTGTTTCCACGGTGAGAACACCCGTGGGTAAAGCAAAAAAAGGTGCTTTCGTGAATGTTCGCCCCGACGATTTGGCGGCAACCGCGATGCAAGAAGCACTGAAGCGGGTCGAAGGTTTTGACCCGGCCGATCTAGAAGACATCATCATGGGTTGCGCGATGCCGGAAGGCGAGCAGGGCATGAACGTGGGCCGCATCGCCCAAATGCGCGCGGGCATTCCCGACTCGGTTCCCGCCTTGACAATCAACCGCTTCTGCGCCTCCGGCCTGCAAGCGATTGCCTTCGGCGCGGACCGCATCAAAAACGGCGACGCCGACGCGATTCTGGCCGGCGGCCTGGAAACGATGTCGATGATCCCCATGGGCGGCAACAAAATCGCCCCCAACCCGTACCTGGTCGACAACCGTCCCGAGACCTACATCAACATGGGTCTGACGGCTGAAAAAGTGGCCGATAAGTACAACATTTCGCGCGAAGACCAAGACGCATTCGCCTTGGAAAGCAACAACCGCGCGTTAAAAGCCATTGAAGAGGGCCGTTTCGAAGACGAAATCGCACCTGTTCAGGTCACGACCCACATCAAAAACGGCCGCAAGGTCGACACCAAAACCATCACGGTCAAGGTGGATGAAGGTCCGCGTAAATCAGACCTGGCCGGCTTGGCCAAACTGAGACCGGCCTTCCGCGAAGGCGGTTCCGTAACCGCCGGGAACAGCTCGCAAATGTCGGACGGCGCGGCCGCCACGGTATTGATGAGTGAGAAAAAAGTAGAAGAGCTGGGTATCAAACCTCTGGCCCGCTTCGTCGATTTCGCCACCGCCGGCTGCTCGCCCGAAATCATGGGCATCGGTCCCGCGTTGGCCATTCCCAAGCTGCTAAAAAAAGCCAACTTGAAGCTGGAAGACATCGGCTTGATCGAACTGAACGAAGCCTTCGCCGCCCAATCACTCATGGTTGTACGCGAACTGGGCATCAACCCAGACATCGTTAACGTAAACGGGGGCGCCATTGCCTTGGGCCACCCATTAGGCTGTACCGGAGCCAAATTGACCGCAACGCTTGTTTACGAGATGCGACGCCGCAACGTTAAGTACGGCATCGTAAGCATGTGCGTGGGGGGCGGCATGGGTGCCGCGGGTCTATTTGAACTGGTTTCTTAAGGAGTAAGGGAAGTATGTCAGTAACAGAGCAGAAAAAAGACTTGATCGTTGGCGGCAGTTTCCTCACGGAACAACACGCCCTGGAACACGTGTTCACCCCCGAGGATTTCACCGAGGACGATCACGATTTGGCGAGTACCGTTGAAGCTTTTGTCGACGGTGAAATCGTACCCAACATTAAAAAGCTGGAAGAAGGCCGCAACGAAGATATGGTTGCCGCCCTTAAAAAAGCCGGCGAATTGGGTTTCTTGGCAGCCGAGGTTCCCGAGAACTACGGCGGCATGGATCTGGCCAAAACCACCTCCACCCTGGTTGGTGAAAAGCTGATCAAACACGCGGGCTTCATGGTGAGCCTCGGTGCCCACACCGGTATCGGCACCATGCCGATCACCTACTTTGGCAACAAAGAGCAGCGCGAAAAGTACCTGCCCCGGTTGGCCACCGGTGAAATCATGGCGGCCTACGCCCTGACCGAAACCAGCTCCGGCTCCGACGCGATGAACGCCCGCACCAAAGCGGTTCTGACCGAGGACGGCAAGCACTACGTGCTGAACGGCAACAAAATGTGGATCACCAACGCCGGTTTCGCCGACGTATTTGTGGTCTTCGCCAAAATCAACGGCGAACAGTTCTCGGCTTTCATCGTTGAACGCGACTACCCCGGTGTGAGCGTTGCCGCTGAAGAAAAGAAAATGGGCATCAAAGCCTCTTCCACCCGCATGGTCAACCTCGACGACGTAAAAGTACCCGTTGAAAACCTGCTGGGCAACCCTGGCGACGGCGCCAAAATCGCGTTTAACATCCTCAACATCGGCCGCTTCAAATTGGGCGGCGCGGCTGTCGGCGGCTGTAAACAAGCCTTGGAATTTTCCGCCAAGTACGCGATTGACCGCAAAGCCTTCGGCAAATCCATCACCGAGTTCGGCGTGATCAAACACAAACTCGGCGAAATGGCGATCCGCACTTTCGCGTGTGAGTCCATGGTTTACCGTACCGCGGGCCTGATCCACGAAGCCTTGGAAGACATCGACTTCGCCGAGGAAGGCGCGGCAGAAAAAATCCTCAACGGCATTCGCGAGTACGCCATCGAGTGCGCCATCGCAAAAGTGGCGGGCACCGAGGCCTTGGATTACGCTGCCGACGAAGCAGTTCAGATCCACGGTGGTTACGGCTACAGCGCCGAGTACGATGTAGAACGCCTCTACCGCGACAGCCGCATCAACCGCATCTTCGAGGGCACCAACGAAATCAACCGTTTGTTGACCGTCGACATGATGATCAAAAAAGCCATGAAAGGCCAACTGCCTTTGATGGAAAAAGTTCAAGCGCTGATGGGCGAATTGATGGGCATGCCCTCTTTCGACTTCGACCAAGACGACAGCTTGTTGGCCGACGAAAAGAAATATGTCGAAAACGCCAAGAAGATCTGCATGTTCGTCGCCGGCGCCGGCTTCCAAAAGTTCATGCAAAAAATCGAAAACGAACAGGAACTGCTGGCCATGGCCGCCGACCTGTTCATCGAAGCCTTTGTCATGGAATCCGCCCTGCTCCGCACCCTGAAAAAGGCGGAGAAAGACGGTGAAGAAGCCGCCGCAATGATGGTCAAAATGACGCGTGCCACCATCCACGACGGCATGGAGCGCATCGCGCCGATCGCCAAAACTGCGTTGGCCGCCATCGAAGAAGGCGACACCCTGATGACCATGAACGCCGCGCTGCGCCGCTTGCTCAAGCACGCGCCGGTCAACACGGTCGCCATCCGTCGCGAAGTCGCGGAACAGGTTATCGCCAAGGGCGGTTATCCCGTTTAAGTCGGATCGGACGACGCTTGGTGCGCGATGAATCCCTATCGCGCGCCAACGTTTTCGGGTAACCAAAATGCCAAGCCGGCAACACCTCGTGTGTTGCCGGCTTTTTTGGTTTTAACCTAAGAAACGCGGTAACTCGCGGTGATTTTCGCTAAACCTCTTATGTGTAGCGGGGCACCTCGCATCTCGGAAACCAAAAATAGCGTGATGTGATGTCCCAGCCGCTCGATTTTGAAGCTAATGTGTTTAATGCTCAGAAGCTTAGCGGAAACCCCCG
>NZ_JAFREP010000024.1 GCF_017377855.1 Acanthopleuribacter pedis | reverse complement strand
CTTCAAAACTGAGACCAAGATAGTGTTCGGTCTTTGGAGGGTGCGGGGTAGGAGCGGGCTAAATCTGGGCTACGGACTGTCAAAGACGTCTCGGAGGTTTGAGCGGCTCCGAACCTACCACCCCGGCGGCTCGGCCAAGCTGCCGGGGGTTTCCGCTAAGCTTCTGAGCATTAAACACATTAGCTTCAAAATCGAGCGGCTGGGACATCACATCACGCTATTTTTGGTTTCCGAGATGCGAGGTGCCCCGCTACACATAAGAGGTTTAGCCAAAACCGCCGCGAGTTATCGCGCTTCTTAGGTATTACCTTAGAGGCGCGATAAGCGTAACGGATTTAGGCTAAAGGTCTTGAACTAAATGATTTGAAAAATAAGGAGCCAGGAGTGCGCCCGACCGCACCCGCTAGGTGGGGTGGGCATTGTTAAAGGTCGTTACAGTCCAGATATTTAGCTAAAATCACCGGGAATTATCGCGCTTCTTAGATTAACCCTTTTGTTCGGCCAATTCTTCAAGCGCCGCGACCAACAGGTGAACATCAGTGCGGGTTCCTTCTGAATTACCGGCATTAATCTGGGCGCTTCTTAGGTTTTAAGCTGAGCCGCGTGTTTTTTTGCGGTTTCCCGGTGGTTTTTGAGTTTTTGGTAGAGGTGTTCTTCGCTTTTCGCATAGTTCGGTAAGTAGGTTTTGAGGTCGCAGATCAGGCAATCACAGGGAGAATGCTTTTCTTTGGGGTGGTAGGACTTGGTTGTGTAGGTAAAGTGCAGTAAATACCAAATCTCAAAACAGGGTGTACTGGCGATCACGTGAACCGGTTTTCGGCTCCGTTTGGCAAGACGAAATGCCGCTTCGAAATGAGGATGAGCATCGCGGTCAAACACACAAAAGATTTGGTCGTAGTGATCTTTTTGTGCCTTCTTGATTGCCTGCTCCACCAGTCGTTTGGGTGTGTAGCCAAAACCAAAAATATCAACCTGGCCGACGGCTAATGCCAGATCCTTACGGAGGGCTTTGAAATACCTGGGCTCGGTTTCTTCGCCTTCTGTAACGATCAGGAACACGGCCTGACTGTTCCTCGTGGCCTTTTTCCTCGCCAGTTCTTCCGCTTTCTGTTGTCTGCGTTTTTTGAAATATTGTTTGTTCGCCAAGGCATCCACTCGCTACTACGCCGTTATACCCGGCCGAGGAGGCACCATTGGGCACAGCGTGGCCACCAATCTACCCAGGCTAGATTTCAGACACTAGAGATCGGGGATGGCGCCGTAACGGCCGCGTAAATAACCCCGCTCTAAAGATTCTTCTTTGCGTGGCTTGAATTCTAGCAGCGCATATAGTTGGCTTGCCAGGGTTTTTTGGTTCCTTTCGATGAACCAAATCTGGTCGCGCCCCAGTTCTTTTAAGGAAAGCAGGCTGGTGTCGTGGGTGGTGGAAATGAGCTGGGCGCCGGACGGGTTATGTTTTCGTGAAAAGTATTGGATGATATGGGCTGAAAGCAGGGAATGCCAACTGTTGTGGAGTTCGTCGACGAAAAGTACCTCGCCGTTTTTGAGAATTTCCATCAGGTGTGCGGCCAAAGCTACCAACTTTTGGTTACCGGTCGATTCCCAATGTAGTGGGGTTTCGTGCAGGGTTCCGTTTACTTGGTGCAGGGTGCTCATTTCAATTTGGGTAATGTGACCGGATCGTCCTCCCGGCGGGGTTTCTTCTAGTTTGGCTTGAAACGGTTGAACCATTTCGGGGAGGCTGTCTACGGGCGTTTCGTGAATTCTCAGTCCCTTGATGCCGGTGTCGGTTTGTTCGAGAAACTGCTCAATCCAGGCACGCGTTGTCTTGTCTTGCCAGACCCCGAAAGTATAGATGGGTGGAATTTTACTTGAACGCAACACGATCAGTTTGTCTGTGATCCAATTGTAGACGGGCATGAGTTGTTCGTGGTTGAGCATCACGGCCGTTGACAGGAATAAGGCGTCGGGTCGGGTAAGGTCACGAATTGTGGCTTTTTGGCCTTTGAACCTGCTCCCAAAGTGCCAGTGCGTTTTTCCCGTATCGTCGTCGCAGAAACGCTCAAACCAGCGTTGTGCGCGGTTTTCCGGGTAGGCGAAAAGCCATTCACTGAGAATGCGTTCTTGGTTCCCTTCGAATCCGTATTGGTAACGGACGCCGTCTTGAATGAAGGTGAACTCAAACTCGCTGTCGGTCTTTTCCGGTGACTCTTGGAAGTGGAAGGGCTGGAAATGGGGCCGGTCGGGGTCGTTGCTTTGTGCCTTGGCGGAAAAAGCGACAAAATCTTGGGCGAAAGCCAATGCTTCAATCAGGGTGCTTTTACCTGAACCATTGGCGCCGTAAATGAGGGCGTTGGTCAATACGTTTAGGCCGTTGACGCTATGGACATAGGGTTCTTTCTCGCTAGAACCACGAAAGTTTTTGGCAACCATGCTGAGGTGCTGGGGTTCTAATATGCAGCCATGGTTGCGCACTTTGAATTCGATCAGCATGGGGCGCTCCCTGAAGTTTTGTCGTGATTTGCGCGGGAAACCTGCTGAAAAAGACCTGAAACAAGAGAAGGTGCCCCGTTACCTTCAACATGGGCTCTAAACGGAGGGGTGTCAATGAGAAAATTTTTTCGTTGGGAAACAAAGCGGTGTACTTAGCCGCGGGTGTTTTGTAGGCGGCCGAGCAAGCCTTTGGTTTCGGCCCAGAATTTATCCCAGGACAAACGTTCATCTTCCTCGAATCGGTCCAGCAGCGCGGGGTCGCGGACGGGTAACCACACTTTGGACTGGAGCATGTGCTTGAGCAGGCCGGCGAATTGTCCGGCGCGGCGGCGACCTTCCGCGAAGGCGATGTTGCCTTTTTCACGTTCTTCAATGAGCAAGGCCAGCGCTTGTTCCCGCCAGATTTTGGCCAGCTCGCAATTGGGATCGTCAGCCTCTAACACACACTTTTCGCTGGATTTGACCGCGAGGTAAGCAGCCGCATAGACCTCGCTCCAGGAACCGAACAGGCGGGAAACCCGCGCACGTAACCGCTGCCCGAATGGGTTGCGCGGGACCTCGGCGCGCACCTCACCGCAGCGTTCGGCTTGCTCCGCGAAGGACAAGGATTTGGATTCCTCAAAGAACCGGATCAACTCGCGATGGAAAAAGGGTCGCGAGAAGCCCCAGTAATGATGAATGATATCGCCGGACATATTCAATTCCGTACAAGTTCGCAGCACCTCGCCCATGGCGTACTGTTCCACGTTAAAAATCTGCGTGGGTCCATAAAGTTCGTCGACAAGCCACAGGGCGCGGTCAATCAACATGCGGTCATCCGGGTGGATGCCGACCACCCCCGAATTCACCATAATAGAGTCTGGTTGAATCACGTACGTATCGCCGTTGGGGTCGACCAATTCTCGGCCGACCGCGTAATCCGCGAGGGGAATGTGTTTTTCCACCAACAAGCCCTCGGGAAGGTGCATGACCGACATGCCCGGCGCGACTCGGGTAAACAGAAGCGCGGGTGATGCGACGAAGTAGGTGTCGGTATCGATGAACGCGCAGGGAATTTGGTAGTGTTCCATTATCTCGGCCATCAGCCGGTTTTTGGAGCGGTGGAGGTAATTGTCGGGGCCGGCCCATTCCGTGAGTTTGGTTTGATCAAAGGGATAGACCTCGACCGGCCAGCCCGCGACTTGGTCCGGTTGATCGGTTGCGATCACTATTTTGACGTCCGACTGAGGTTCTTTATCCAAGAAAGAAACCGCGGATAAAACGCTGAATTTGAGTTCGCGCCAATAGGTCTCGGTGCCGCCGTACACCAGGTAAAGCAACATGTTCACGGGTGAAACTCCAGGATGGAACAAGGTATTCCGGACGGACAGGCGCGCCGGGTAATTAAATGAACAATCAGCAAGACAAGGTTCTCACAATGCGTGGATCGAAGCAACGCACCCAGCCACGCCGGGAAACGCATTCACGATATGTTGACCAAAGAATCCGTCAGAGACGCTTGCCGGCGATGGTGCTCGCAACCAGTGATGGATGTTCGGCATGCTTAAACCGTTTCTCTTTAACTCTTTAGCCAAAATCGTCGCTGCCGCCGGTGCGACGCGCGCTGCTCAGCTAGCATAGCACGTTCGCCACAATCCTCCGAGTCTGGGAAAACCTTTTTTGTCAACACGTTAAACCTTAACCTCATTCCTCGCGGGAACCACGAGAAATGCGTGAAACGCAAGCACGGATTGCATGAGGCGGTTTGAACATGGGTGCGTCATCGCCGGCTTCCGGGCCGGCGGCGACCGACACGCCTTGGGCGCCTGTTTTCCTTCTCAGCTTTATCGGTTCGGGTCGCGAAAAACCAAAAAAAGGTGCGATCCCGGCCTTCTCCCTAAAAAGGAGGCGACACCTTATCATGATTTGCGCTAGGCTGAAGCCATCCTTGCCCATTGGAATCCCTTTATCGCCATTTTCAACGCTGGAATCCAGACCTGAGCGCCATTGCCTTCCGCTTTTCTTCCGTGTGGGCACACGCTTTGTCTTGGATTGTTACCTTCCATCGATCATCTTCGGTTTTGATACCTGTCGGGGGCACACACATGAGCCAAGAAATTTTAGATCAGCAGACCGCTGCTGACTTACCTGAAGACTATTTCGAACACGCTAGGAGCGAGATGCTCGCGTTTTTACCGGAAAAAGCCACCAGCTTCCTAGAAGTCGGTTGCGGCGGGGGCACCTTTGGCAACCTGGTCAAACAGCATTACGATTGCGAGTATTGGGGCATCGAACTCAATCCGTTGGCTGCCAAAATCGCGGAAACCCGGCTGGATCGGGTGTTTCTGGGTGGGGCACCTGAAACCATTTTTGAAATTCCCCAACGACAATTTGACTGTATCGTTTTTAACGATGTGTTGGAGCATCTCGTCGATCCTTATCGGGTATTGCGCGATATCAAACAGTTCCTGCGCCCCGGTGGTTCGGTGGCGGCCTCCATTCCCAATGTGCGGCATTTCCACACCCTCTGGAAACTGGTGTTCCACAAAACCTGGCGTTATGAGGACGCCGGTATCCTCGACCGCACCCACCTGCGGTTTTTTACCGAAATCACGACCCGTGAACTTTTCGAAGAGCAGGGTTACCTTGTCGAAAAAATTGAAGGCATTAACCAATCCGACAGTCGTTTCGAACGCATGGTTAACCTTTTGAGTTTGGGTTGGTTGCGTGATACGTTGTTCTTGCAATTTGGGGTCCGTGCGACCCCGATTGACAACTGATTCAGGCCGGAATCGAAGTGCGCCGTCGCCGCCGCCCCGGCTTGACTTCACTTTGGCGACTATTGTTAAATGAGGGCTGCCCCAAGCCTTCATCGCCCGCCTCGATTTTCCTCGGATCGTGAATCATGGAATTTTCGTCCAGCCAAAGTGAGATCATGGGTAACTTATTTGTACGATTAAAGGTTTCGCTGTCCCGCGGGCGGCTTCTTTTCACCGGGTTTTTGTCGCGACTGATGGATCTCGGGGTCAGCATGCTGTTGATGTTGACGCTGTGGCCCTTGTGGCTCGGGCACTTTGTATTGGCAAAAATCAAGGGGCGGACCTGGTTGGTGCGGCATGAATACCTCGGGCGTCAGGCGCGCCCCATCCATTTGGCCGAGGCCGCCCCCTTGCCAGACGGCTTTTTGGCGAGCCTGCTCAATCATCCCTTGATTGCTAAATCACCCTTTATCTGGGCCGTTTGGCGTGGTGATCTCAGCTTGGTAGGGCCCGCGCCCCTGACGCGCGAGGCCGCGGCGCGGCTGCCCACGCGGTTTTTGCGTCGGCTCGACGCGCGTCCAGGATTAATTCATTCCTTTTTTATTAAGTCGCGAACCAACATTGCTTTTTCGACCGAGGCGGAAACCGCCGTGGCCGATGTGGAGGAGGCTCACTGGAAAACCGACCTCGGCAAAGCGGCGCGGGCGGTGCCGGCCGCGCTGATGGGCACCGATCCCGAGGCTAAGGCCGACGCGGGTCCCACGCTTGCCATGTTTGGTTTAACCATGACCAACCTGACCTTGGACGAGGCCCTTGATGAAATTTTGGCGACCTGCCGCGCGGGTCGCAAAGAGCGCCTTGCTTTCGTCAATCCCGACTGTATTAACATCTCGCTGCGCAACCCGGATTATCGGCGCATTTTAGAAGCGAGCGACCACATATACCCCGACGGCATCGGCCTACAAATTGCCTGTAAAATGCTGCGATTGCAGATGAAAGATAACTTGAACGGCACGGATTTGTTTCCCGCGCTGTGCGCGCGGATTAATGGTGACGACCTGGGTATTTACCTGTTGGGCGCCGCACCCGGCGTGGTTGACGCCATGGTCGAAAACCTTTTGGAGAAGTGGCCGAACTTGCGCATTTGCGGGTACCGCCATGGCTTTATCAAACCGGAAGAGTTGGATCAGGTCATCCGAGAAATCAACGATTCCGGTGCACACATGTTGTTTGTCGCCATGGGCGTACCGCGCCAAGAGACCTGGATCGATACCAACTGGTCGCGGCTTGAGGTGAACATGGCCATGGGTGTCGGCGGCTTGTTCGACTTTATGTCGGGCCGCATTCCCCGTGCGCCGATTTGGATGCGTGAGTTGGGGATGGAGTGGTTGTACCGTCTGATTCAAGAGCCGCGACGATTGTGGAAGCGATACGTGATTGGGAACGTGATTTTTCTGATTAACGTGGTGCGTTTTGGCAAAAAAGGCGCGCCCCGGGCGGGTAAATCATGATGCCTAATTTCCTCGGTGTCTTTTTTAATGCGGGCGCGCCCTTGTTGTGGCGGCCTTTGTCGAAGCGGGTGATAAGCGCGGGTTCACGGATTTTCACCGTGATGGGCGCTTTTCAACTCTGGGAAAAACAACTAGGATGGGTCCTGTGCGACCAAGGGTCGCTCAGTGTGGGTTGAAAGGCATAGGAGCTGAGCCATGAAACGTGCCGAAGCCGATATCGAAGAACACGAACGCTTGCTGCGGACGCTCAACAAGACGTACGGTGGCCGAACCTCCGGCATGATGGTGCTGCGCGTGGTTTGGCGCAAATACGTACAAAAGATCCGAACCGGCTGGTTCTATTGGGCCAAACGCCTGTTTGATATTTTTGCATCCGGCGCGCTCCTGCTGGCCCTTTCGCCATTGTTCCTGTTCCTGATTGTGTTCATTAAACGCGACGGTGGGCCCGCTTTTTATTCCCAAACCCGTATCGGCCGTTACGGCCGCGAGTTTCGGTTTTGGAAATTCCGCTCAATGGTTCCCAACGCCGATAAGATGAAAAAAGAGTTGATGGAACAAAACGAGATGGAAGGCGGCGTTATTTTCAAAATGAAGAACGATCCGCGCATTACGCCGATCGGCCGCATTATCCGCAAGCTCAGCATCGACGAATTGCCTCAGTTGTGGAATGTCCTGCGGGGCGACATGAGTCTGGTCGGCCCCCGTCCGCCACTGCCCAACGAGGTGGCCCACTACACCTCGGAAGAACGCCGCCGCCTCGACGCCGAGCAGGGCATTACCTGCATTTGGCAGGTGAGTGGGCGCAGTGATATCCCTTTTGACGACCAAGTTAAGTTAGATGTGGAGTATATCCAAAACGAGTCGCTGTGGAACGACATCAAGTTATTGCTTAAAACCATTCCAGCGGTTCTTCTCGGGAAAGGAGCATCCTGACCATGCCTCTTGATATCGTTGACCGAGGCCTTACCTGCCTGTTAATTCATGATCGCGCTGAAAAAACCGCCGCCAATTTGACCAAAAAATTACCCTTGCCGCTGCTCTGCGTCGGCAACCGTTATTTGGTCGAGCACCAGCTTGAATGGCTGAGCGACAACGGTTTTAAAAAGATTCGTTTAAGTTTGGGCGACCGCCCGCGGGAAACCGAGAAATTGGTGGGTAGCGGGGCGCGTTGGGGCACCGAGGTGCAGGTTTCGCTCGACCCGGAATTCCTCGATCTAGAGAGTTCCATTCGCAAAAACCTCTCCGGCGTGGAGGGCGGCGTGCTGTTGGTAGACGGGGCGACCTTTGTGCGTTTCGAGATGCCCCAGGATCTCGAATATTCGACCGCCTTTTTCCTGCCGGCGGCCGACGGTTCCGACGTCGGTACCCAAATTCCCTGCCTTTACCTGACGCCGCAAGGCGTCGACGCGCTGCTCGGTCAATCCGAGGCCGTCTATTTTCAGGATCTTTGCACCGATGCGCTCACCTTTATCCCCGACATCGAGCGTGTCACCGTCGAGGCGTTCTACCAACGGATTGCCTCGACCGAGGATTACCTCGCCATGAACGAGCGAATCAAAGATCGGCCGGATTTGTTCCAGTTCAAAGGGGCGGAACTCGAGGACGGCGTGCGCGTCGGCCGCCGCTGCCACATCTCACCCAAGGCCACCTTGATCGCACCAACCCTGGTTGGCGACGGCGCCTTTATCAAAGCCGGCGCTGAGATTGGGCCTGGTGCTTTTATCGGCGACCAAGCCTATATCGAAGCCGGCGCCCACATCGCCAACGCGGTGGTGGCGCCGGGAACCTACATCGGTCCCAACACCAGCTTTGAAAACAAATACGTTTGCCGCACCTTCGTGCTGGATCTGCAGGATAAAAGTTCGCTCGTTATCGACGATCCGGCCATTCTCACCGATATCACCAAACCCACGCCCTGGGGTCTTGGGGCAGAGCGGGTGGTGGCCTTCTTTTTGGCGATTTTGGCCTTTTTCCCCACCATGCTGCTGGCGCTGATTCACAAGTTGGTGCGCGGTACCTTCCTGGTGAGCGAAGAGATCCTGTGCCACCCGGTAAAACAGAACCTGCGCGGCGAATACGATTTTCAATGGCGCAGTTGGCGGCGCTTCGGGTTTGGGTTTTTCCTGCTGGATATTCTTCCGTCGCTGTTTGATATCGCCAACGGCCACTTGGCTTTTGTCGGCAATCCGCCGTTGCGGCGCGAAGACCTGAAGAACCTCGACGAGGAATGGCGCGACGACCTCTTGGCGGGGAAAATCGGTTGTACCGGCCTGGTCCAGCAACTCGGCAGCGAACATTTAGGTCGCGACGAGACTCTGGCAACCGCGATTTTTTACAATGCAACGCGCAATTTTAAGCAGGATTGCAGTCTCTTCTTTAAGGCGTGGATTCCCGGCAAACACCGATTCCTGTGAGCGTCGGCCCTTGGGGTACGGGGCGCGTTTTTTGGCGCGACCCTGTTGTTGATATTCCCGCACTTGTGATCTAGTATTAGTCATTCCAAGCGATGTTCCATCTCGTCCTATCCCACCCCTTCATCAATTGGGAATTTTTGCTTTTTTAAAAGGATTGTTACCATGGCGACCGAACCACTGATCATCGAGATGCCGAAACGCATGGACGGTGCCGCACTGTCCAGCATGCGAAAGAAAGTGAATGAGGCCTTTGATTCCGACGCGTCGTTAATCGTATTTAACTTCGAAAAGTGCGATTTCATGGACTCTCTCGGGCTTTCCATCATTGTTTCGGCCCTCAAAATGAGCACCAAAGCCGACAAGAAACTGCGCCTCGTGTATGTCGGCCAAGAAGTTCGTCTGCTACTGCAAATCACCCGTTTCGACCGCATTTGCGATATTCACGATTCCATGGATAGTGCGCTTGCCATAGCCTAACCAGGCGCTTTTGTGTGGGCCGAAGAGGGCTTGTCGATGCATCTTTTGACCAAATCAGCGTGTCTGTTCCTGCTGTTTTTCCTCGGGTGTCCGTTATGGGCTAAGGACAAAAAACCGGGTAATGGTGTTTTTGTGAAAGCGGAAAAACCCGGCAAGGTGACCTATTCCGAGGCTTCCCTTATCGAAGCATTCGAACAGGATCTCCCCAGCGACTACCTCATCGGTCCCGGTGACGAATTGTCCATTGAAATGTGGGGCGACGAACGTTTATCCGGGCTTCAGGTGGTTGATCCCTTTGGGAACATCAGCATCCCCTTATTGGGTGATGTGCAGGTGAGTGGCAAATCGCGCGCGCGGGTTCAGGCCGATTTACGCGAGGCGCTGAGTAAAAATTACGCGGATCCGCTGCTGCATGTACGGGTTGCGGCCTACAACAACAACCGCGTGTTTGTGTTGGGGCAGGTGAACAGCCCCGGGATTGTTTCCTTTACGGCCAGACCGACCTTGTTGGAAGCCTTGGCCGTGGCCGGGGCCATGCCCTCCAATGAACGCATTAACAGCTTGCAGCGCTGTGCCGTGATGCGCGGCAAAGACAAAATTATTTGGCTCGATTTAAACGAATTGCTCCTGGGCGGTAACCTTTCGCTCAACCTGACCTTGGCCAACAACGACGTTGTTTTTATTCCCGATGCGCACGAACCCTACGTCTATGTCATGGGTCAGGTGAACAGTCCGGGTGCCTACCGCTTAACCAGCAACATGTCCTTGCTGGACGCACTGATGCGCGCGGGCGGTTTGTCACGAGACGGCAAGCAACGCAACATTGCCGTCATTCGCCAACATGAGGACGGGCCGATGGTGGCCAAGGTGAACCTGAAACGGTTCTACCGCGGCGACATTGATAAAAATTTTGTACTCGAAGACGGGGACATCATCTACGTTCGCACCAAAAACATCGCGCGGTTTGAGTACCTGATGCGCAGCATTACGCCCTTCACCAGTTTACTCGTGATTAACGAGGCGCTGAGCAGCGACGACACCGCGACCACAACCACACCGGCCGACGGTGACGCCGGCGGCGGGACGCAATAATGAACCACCGTTTGCCGCGTCGGGATTTTCCCTTGGGAGCGCATTATGGCCGATGAGCAGGGGTTTCAGCTCAAACCGATTCACCCCATTGCCACGCTGTTGGGTCACCTGCGCTTGATCTTTCTTTGCGGGGTGGCCGGCACCTTGGTGCTGGGCATGGGTGTCATGCTGAAAGTCAAACCCAATTACATGTCCGAGGCCGTGATCGAAATTGGCGAGAGTCAGTCGCGGATTCTGGTGTTCCAAGAAGAGCAGCGTTTTGCCTCGCGTGTGGCCTACACCGATTACGTGAACACCCAACTCAGTTACATCCTCAACAACGAAACCCTGGCTTTGGCGGTTGAAAAAGTTGAGAAACCCAACGCGCAACTCGCGCCCGCCGGCGGCGATCTTAAGAAATCGATCGCCTTGGTACGCGGAATGCTGGCGGTCTCCCCGGTGCGGGATTCCCACCTCGTGACCATTCAGGTCGAATCCAAGGTTCCCGATGGATTGGAAGATATTGCCAACGCGCTGGTCGAGGCCTATTTGGAGCTTAACCGCGAGCGCGAGATCGGCCAGAACCTCAACCGGATTGACTTCCTGCGCAAAGAATTGGACCTGCGCAAACGGGAACTCCAGGAAACCTATGAATTGCTGGCGCGTTATACCCGCAACCTGGGGACCTACAACTTTGCCGAGGAAGCCAACCCCCACGATATCAATATCGCCTTTTTGCGTGAAGCGCTGAACGGTGCTTACATCACCCGGCTTGATGCCGAAAACGAATACGAGGCGATTACCTTTGCCTCTGCTAAAGAGCGAGAACTGGGCATTGAACCGCTGGTGACCCAACACGTGCGTTCCGATACCACCTTGAGCGGTTTCCGCGAAAACGTTCGCGAGTTGGAAGAACAGGTTCGCTCCGGTACGACCACCTTTACCGAGGACCATCCCGAGTATCGCCGCATTGTCGAACGACTTAAGCTGGCCCGCGAACGGCTGGCCGAGGCCGAGGCCGCCTCGCGTGAGGAAGCCATTGCGATTTACGGCGGGCGCATGACCATCGACCAGCAGGTGGAACTGGCCCAAGCCGAGGCCGCGCTGATGTCGAGCCGAAACTCGGAACGGGAGATAGAGGGCCGCATCGCTTCAGAGAAACAACTCTTAATCGACACGACCACGGATTTCCTGCGCGCCGCCAAAACCAAAGTTGAACTGGCGAACTTAGAAGAGCGGATTCAGGTGGTTGAGTCGCGTATTGACGACCTGTCGTTGGAATCCAATGCCCCCAGTCGGGTTCGGCTTAACTCGCGGGCCGGACCGCCGGGCGGTCCCCAGGGCGACAAACGGATCATTCTCCTCATTGCCGTGGCCGGGTTGAGTTTTTGTGGCGGTTTGATGTTGGCATTTGCACTGGACTTCCTCAAGCCCAACATTATCGATCCACGCCATATCGGGCAAATCATTGGATCGGGCGTCACCGGTGTTTTGGCCCATGTCGACAAGATCGACGATATGGGTCAATTGCTGCGCAACGCGCCCCACCGATATCATGCCGATGAGTTCCGCCGCTTCTTCCCCAAAATTTTCACCCCCAAAAGCGACGCGGATAAACGCGAAATCATCACCGTGATTTCTTTAAGCCATGGCTGCGGCGTGACCTCCCTCGTGCTCAACTGCATGACCCACCTCGAGCACATGGGCCGACGCGGTTCGATGGTCGAGGTCTCTTCCAGTGGCGAGGAATTGATCCAACGCACCGAGGGCTGGAACCTGCGCGAGGCCGATGCCGACATTAGCCAGGAATTGCGTTCCTTTTATCCCTTGTCGCTGCGTGTTTCACCCGAGGGTTGCGAGTTTTTTCATTTCGAAACCCCGCACCTCAAAGAAGCCGTCAGTAATGAAATTATGCTGGGCAAGCTGCTAGACGAGCTGAAGCAGCGCAACAGCTTGGTACTGATCGATGCACCCCCGCTGCTCAAAGATTCCGAGGCTGAGTTGCTCTGCAAAATGTCCGATGTGGTCGTGCTGGTGATTTCACCCAACAACAATCCCGGCGAGTTAAAGAAGGGAATGAGTATCCTTCGCGGCTTGGGTGTGCAAAAATGTGCCGTTATTGCCAACAATCTCCCGCTGTTCCCCGGCGGTTATATCTCACGCGCCATCGTCGAGTACGAGGGTGGTAGCGTTAAGTTCCACTTGGTGAAGGAAATCGTCGACGCCTTGATTGACGCCGTTAATATCGGCGGCGATATTAAAAAGCTGTTCTCCAAGAAGCAAAAGGGGCCCGTGAATTTCCGAGAGGAAGCTCAGGGCGGCCCAAAATCAAAGAACTGAGTCCCTGCCCGGCCTATGGTTTAGGCCCGCTAAAGTCCTTAACCGTCCGTAATGAGGTGACGTGTTGTGCTTGTTTCAGTAGTCATTATTGGTCGAAACGAAGGTGAGCGGTTAACCCGTTGCATTACCTCCGTGAAAGAAATGGATTTTGACCCCGAAAAATACGAGATTATTTACGTCGACAGCGGCTCCACCGACGGGAGTCAGGAGAATGCCGAAAAACTCGGCGCGCGTGTGTTTGAGTTGGATACCGATAAACCGACTGCCGCCAAAGGTCGCAATAAGGGTTGTCACGAGGCCAAGGCGCCGCTCCTCTTTTTTCTCGACGGCGATACCATTGTGGATCCCGGCTTCCTCACCAAGGCAACCACGTTCCTTGCCGAACACGAGGATGTGGCCGCGGTGAGTGGTTTCCGCAAAGAAATCCATCCCGAAAATTCCGTTTACAACAAGATTTTAGATTTGGAATGGTTGCATCACGAGGGGGAATCGCAATACTGTGGCGGTGATACCGTGATGCGGCGCGACGCGCTGATTGAGGCCGGCGGCTACAAAGAGGACCTCATTGCCGGTGAGGAACCCGAACTCTGCCACCGCATCCGCAAAAACAAGTGGCGCATTTTCACCATTGCCGAGCCCATGACCGGTCACGACCTCAACATCCGCCAATTCTCCGGTTACTGGCGCCGTAACTTCCGTTCCGGGCACGCCTGTGCCGAGGTGGCCCAACTGACCGACGGCGAAACCTTCGGACGGGAAAGTCGCTACAACTGGATCCAGTCGTTTGTTTATACCGGCGCGGGGTTGACCTTGATCGGTTTCCTGCATTTTTGGGCGATTTTCCCTATTTTGGCCGGCTACGGGTTGATGGTCGCACGCAACATGTTCCGCAACCGTTGGCGCAAGTTGCCCTTTGGTACCGCCTTGATTTACGGCATGCACGCACACCTGGTTTGGTTCCCGGTGGTTTGCGGCCAAATTCAGTTCCATTGGAACCGCATGCGCAACCGCGGCGGTCGCATCATCGAATACAAGTGAGTCCGCCATGAGCAGCGAATCGCAAGAGCAACACCTCGCCGCCGACGACATCCCCCATCCCGATCCCAGCGAACAACCGGAACCGGGGGGCGGTCGGCAACCGTCCTTGCCGATGAACGTGTTTGCCTCGCTGCTTGCCAACGGATTGTACCTGTTTAGCCGGCTTTTTATCCCGCCGATGGCGTTGGTTTATGTCTCCTTGGAAATGTGGGGGATCTGGGGTTTCTGCTTTGTCTTGATTGGTTATTTCGGGATGGGTGCCTTTGGCATCTCCAACGCCTATATCCGATTTGTCGGTGTCTACTACGCTCAAGGCAACATTGACCGCATTAACCGTCTGGTTTCGACGGGTTTGGCCATTACCTGTAGTGCCGCGGTGGTGGTGTTGATCGGCCTGTATTTCTCTTTGGATTGGCTGGTTCTCAAACTCAAAGTCTCCGAGGACTTGCACGACACCGCTTTTGTGTTGCTCTACGGCACTGTTGCCGTGTTTATGCTCGACCTTACCTTCGGTGCGTTTCAGTACGTGCTGACCGGTTTGCAACGTATTGTGGCTGAACGTTTTGTCTACATTGCCTCGTTTATGCTGGAATGGGTGCTGATCCTTGGTTTGCTTTGGTTTGATTATGGGATCTACGCCTTGCTTTACGCTTTTGCCGCCCGCTACGTCTTCTCCACCATCGCCTATGTGATTCTCACCTACCGCGCCTTGCCAGGTTTCAAGGTGTCGCCTTTTTTGGTGGACCGCACCTGCTTCGATTACTTCATTAAATTCGGCGGCGTCGTTCAGGCGACCGGCCTGTTGGCCATGTTTGTCGGTTCGGTGCACCGCTTGCTGGCCGGTTTTGTCATGAACGTTGAAATGGTCGGTCTGTTTGATCTCGGCGAAAAGTTCCCCCGCATGGCGACCGCCATTCCGGGTTCCGTCAACCACGCCTTATTCCCGGCGGCGACCGCCTTGGAGCAGGGTGGGACCGCTGAGGACCTCAGCGACCTTTACCTAAACAGCGGTCGTTACACCAGCTTGATCACCGGCGTGATCATGGGTTTCTTGGCGTGTTTCTCGTTTTCGATTATCTCGGCTTGGGTTGGGCCTGACCCCAAATTCACCTTGGCCGCGATCATGATGAGTATGTTTACCTTGCCCGTGCAGTTTCACACGTTGTCCGGGCCCGCCACGTCCATGTTTAAAGGGATTGGTAAACCCTGGCGCGAGTTTTATTTCCCGGTGATTCACTTGGCGGTTTTAATCGCCTGTATTCCGGTGGGCTGGTACCTTTTCCAAGAATCGGCCGGCAACGACGAACTCCAGCGTCAAAACACCATGAACCTGGCGATTTTGGTTTGCGTGGCGCAAACCATTGCCTCCTTTATCTATATGTATTACGCTAACGCAAAGTTCGGCATTTCACAGATTCGTTATTTGGTTCACGTGGTGTGGCCAGGCTTGGCGCCCTACTTGGTGGGGGCCGTGCTGTATTTCGCGACGCTGCCGATCTTTACCCCGTTCCACGGTGATCGCTGGCCCACGCTTGCCATTCTGATCGTGGTCGGGGTCGTCTACGTGCTGCTTAACCTCGGCGTCTGTTGGTACTTCTTCCAAGAAGGCGAGCGGGATCGGGTGCGCGGCATCATTGGCAAAGTCGTTGCGGTGGTCAAAGAGAAGTTGGCACGCGGATGAGGTGAGTGATTGCCCTGGTTTCATGTTCGTTGGGTCGTTGGCGTTTTATTGGTGTTGGGTTTGGCGGCCTGTGGTGAACCGGCGCCGAAACCCAAACAGAAAAATGAGTTTGTACCCAGTTCTCATATTGAAATCGCGCTAACCCAAACTGTCCGGCGCGGCGACGTGAAACGGTTCGGCATTAACATGACCGGCCAGAGTTATTGGGGCTCGCAGCAAATCCTCAACAACGTCATTCCGCTTAACCCGGGTTTCGAGGGGTGGCTGTTTCAAACCGTGGTCAGCGTTGAAATCGGCGGGCGTGGTGAGTTTGTCACACGTGGCCCGGCTTCCGGTTGGCCCGAGGACTTCTGGAAAGGGCAACGTTTCGAAATCATCAACGGTGCCCACCGCGGCAAAAGCGGCCGCATTATGCGTTCCAGCCCCGGTAAAGAGGATGGGGGTGCGCGGTTCATGCTGGATCAACCGCTTGAACTTTCGCCCAACGATACCTTGATCTTGCGGCAAAGGCACGATGGCGAGGGGCATCGCCAATGGTGGATTGAAACGGAAGGCGCCGCCACCGTTTCAACCATGATTGCCGATACCCGTCCCGACAGCCCCGGTACCCAATCGTTGAAATTGTCCGCGCCGCGGCCGGGCGATAGGGCGATTCTCCGTGCCTATGCCGACACCAAACGCGCGGGCCACGAACCCTTTTTGCGCTTAAGCGGGGAATACCGGCTCAGTTTTTGGGCCAAACGGAACAGCCCGGAAACACGGCTCAAGGTGGTGTTCCGCCGCATTACCGATCCACAGCAGGTGTGGTTGGAAAAAACCATTACCCTGACCGATTCCTGGTCGGAGCAAACCTTTGATTTCCAAATCGCCCGTGATTCGCGTCCCGGCAGCATTGAACTGGTGTTCGAACTGGAGCGGGGTAATGTTCAGTTCGACGACATGCAGCTTGTGCGCACCAAACCCCCGGTTTCGATTCTTGAGGACGACCCGCTTCCCAATAACCCAACCGTATTTCGCGACGAGGTGGTTTCGGCGCTGAAGCGGCTGCGTCCCGGCATTCTTCGCTACCACGTCGGGCACTGGGGCGACAGCCTCGACAACATGCTGGCCGATCCCTTTGCGCGCAAGACCACCGGTTACAGTTATTGGTCCGGTGACACCGATCCCGTGACCTATCCACTCCACCACTTTTTGGAACTGTGCCGATTTGTTGACGCAGAGCCTTGGATCATTGTGCCCGTTACCTTTTCCGCGCGCGAGATGCAGGGATTGATTGACTACCTTTCCGGCCCAACCGATTCGCATTACGGCCGTTTGCGGCGGCAACAAGGTTACCGCGAGGCTTGGACCCGTCAATTCAATAAAGTTCATTTGGAACTCGGCAACGAAGCCTGGAACGAAACCTTTCGCGGTGCCACCATTGATGCACCGGACGTTTACGGGCGCTGGGGTCATGAGTTGTTTACCGCCGCGCGGCGCAGCACCTCCTTCCGCAAAGAAAAATACCAACTGATCCTGGGCGGGCAACCCATCGGTGGCGAGCGCAACCAACGCATCCACGCGGCGAGCCGTGCCCACGACGCCTTTACCCTGGCGCCGTACACCCGCTTTAGCCTCGACGACCCCGGTACCGCCACCCACTTTTACCGGGACCTGTTTCAGGAAACCCGCACGCAAATGAGCGAAGGGTGGATGAAGCAAAATTACGACATGGTGGCCCAGTCGGATCACAAGATTCCGCTCACTATTTACGAAACCAACTTGCATACCACCGAGGGCGACATCAGTCAAAGCGCGTTGGAACGTTTTATTCCTTCCGCGGGTTCGGCCATCGGCATGGGTTTCCACATGATGCATTTCCTATCGGAAATGGGCATTCGCGATCAGTGCTTTTACAATCTCGGCCAGTACAGTTTTGACCGACCCGACGAAAAAGAAGTGTTGTTGTGGGGCGTGGTGCGCAACTACGGCCCACCGCTCCAGGCCCGTCCCAACTTTTATATGTTGGAAATGCTCAACGCCGCCCTGGACGGCAACATGATGGTTACCGAACACAGCGGGCGTTTGCCCGATTGGCAGGGCGTATTTTGGCCCAAAAAGGCGTTTCAAAACGGGCGCTTGCTCGCCAGCTACGGGTTTAAACACAAAAACGGCGGCGGCGCGATGGTGGTGTTTAACCTCGATACCAACGAACCCATCCCGATTCGCCTGCGCTTCCCCAACCGGAAAAAGAAGCAGTTCCCGGCCAAGTACTACCAACTGAGCTACGCGCGCGTGACCGACAACAACGAAACCGAACGCGATGTGCGCATCGTCGATTTTGAGGTGCCCGATTTTGGTGACGGCTACGAATCGCCGCTTGGCCCGATCACCCTAAACGTGTGGATTTGGGAAGCCGGCGAATAACCCCATCGGACCGCTTTTCGATTCATTCGCCAAATCGCGCCTTTTCGGTGTCCCCAATATTCAGAAGATGCCACCTTCCTCCTATGACAGCCGCTGAACCTGTCGCGTCAGCTTCATTTGTTGTGCGTGGCGCGGCGATAGGTGACGTGAAATCGGTGTGTTGTGCTTCCTTCGTTTGTTCTTTTTGATGGTTAAAGCTTGCGAATTAAACAGTTTGCAGTGCGTTGTTGGTTGGGGAGGAGAGGATTCCGCATTTTTCGGAAGGAAACTTTTTACTCCGGTCGAGCGTAATTTTTGTACACTGACTTTCGTGGCTTGCAGTGAAACTATTATTAATATCTGCTGTTGGCCTTAATTTCTTTCGAGGTGACCCCTTCTATGTTACGGAATGTTCTGCTTAGTCTGATCGCTTTTGTTTTTGCCGCGAGTGCTGCTTTGGCTCAGAGCGACCTGTCGCCCAGCTTTCGCATGATCCAAATTAACGGACCCGACGTCAACGAATCGGTTAGTGTCCACGCCCTTAGCGATTACGGCCACGTTTTGGGCCGTTATGGTTCCTGGGAGCGCCGCCTTTTTGTCATTCAACCCTATGAAGAGATGAGGTTCTTGGACGAGGACCTCCTGTACCCCGCGGATATCAACAATTCCGGCTACGCGGTCGGCGGCAGTTATCCCAACTGGATTTCCATCAACGGCACCGCGTACGACCTGCAAACGCCGGGCGGTAGCGACGACCTGTTTATTAACGACAAGGGTCAAATCGCCGGTAACTACAATGGCAGCCGGAGCAAAGGTTACTTCATGAAATCCTTTAAGGCCGAAGAGTGGGTCGAGCTGGGTGACCTCGGCGGCAACGAAACCGACGTCCTTGGTTTGAACAACAACGGTCAGGTTGTCGGTTCCTCGAAAAAGAGCGACGGACGTTTCTATGCCTTCGTATGGAACGGCACCAGCGGCATGACCGAATTGAATATCTCGCCCGGCCCCTGGCGGCGCGCGGAGGCCTACGGCATTAACGACCGCGGCGACATCGTCGCCGGCAACCAATCCGTGATTTACACCATCGAGGCGGAAACCGGAACACAAGAATTCATGCTGGTCCCCGCCGGTGGTCGTCCACGGGCCGTTGCCATCAACAACCTTCGCCAGGTTGTGGGGACCGTCGGCCAATCCGGCGATACCGAGCCCTTCTTTTACCAGTACGGTCGCGGTCGTGGGCAGTACCTGGCCGACCTGGTCACCAACATGCCCAGTGACGTAACCAGCTTCTATGTGGTCGATATCAACAACCGCGGCCAAATTCTGGCGGTGACCTACCACGCAAACCAAGGCATTTTGAAATCTTGGATCCTGCAACCACGCCGTTCCGTTATTGCTTATGAGCCGTAAAACGAAAAGGGTCGGCTAAGCGACCCAACGACGAAAAGGTTGCCAACACCCGCGAGACCCAATAATCGGTTTTCGCGGGTGTTTTCCGTTGGCGTCGCCGGGAACGCCGTCTTTGGGATCGTGGGGGCGCGGCTTGTTCAGCGTCTATACATTATATATAGGTGCGGGGTGAAGCAATCGTCTGTCGGGTGTTTGGATTGGGGATTAGCCCGCATTTCTCACGAGGATTCGTCGCGAGAAGCTGAAAGCCTTGTGAGTACGAAGATTACGACCGAGAGCAAACGGAGCGGGGCCGACCTTTCGGCGTAGCAGCGCTACGTTGAGTATTGCTCGACAGAGTAAAGCGGAAGGCCGCCCCCTCGTAATTGCATGGGTTTCATGCTTCGGAGCAGAATTCCTTGTGAGAAATGCGGGTTAGGGGTGTTTGGATCCGGGATACCGAACAGCAGCTGTTTTTGGTTTGGGCGAACAGGGTGTTTGGCCAGGCAAACAGATTGAGCCGATTTCGGCTGAATTTGCCGGAAAAGAGCTGGAAATTGGGCGGAATAGGCGGTTTTGCGAGTTGGCACGTACCCTGCATTGTAAGAAAGCATCGAAGTTAACTTATAAGGAGACCCCCAAATGACTGTTTACTCTTTTATCAACTGCGGTGCCATTCCCGGCAAAGAAGCTGAAACCGGCCACGAGGCCCACATCCGCGTTCACGAATTGCAATTGAGCTCCAACCTGCCTGTTTCCGAGTTGGACAACAAAGTTAAATCTAAGCGCTCCCGTCAACCCCTGACCTACGTTTCTGAAATGGGCAAGCACACGCCGGTGACCTTCCAGCACTTGTTCAACAACGTTGAAATCCCCGACCTGGAAGTGTTGTTCTACCGCCCCGACATCGTCAGCGGCGACATGACCAACTACTTCACCATCAAGTTCAAGCGCCTCAAGGTGGTTTACTCCGGTATCACCAAACGCAACGTGTACCTGCCCGAAAGCGACAGCTTCCCCGATGAGCACACCACCAAAATGGTGTACGGCAACGTGGTCTACAGCTACAACGAAGACGGTATCGAAGCCGAGGACGAAGTAAACGATCACTAGAAAACGGGCCACTGAGTCCACCAGTGGCATCGACCCCGCCGGCTTATCACGAAACCAAATATCGGTTTCCCGGCAAGTTTTCCTATAAAAAAGGCCCCGTCCAGGCGGGGCCTTTTTCTAGTTTTGGGTCGGGATGTCGAGGGGTGTTCCGGGGGGGAGTAGCGCGGAAAGCGCGAGGCAGGCCTCCCAGGCAATGACCTCGGGCGGCTCGTTCCAAGCTAGGCGGCGTAGGATGGTGTTGATTTGGGTGTCGAGGTAGCGGCCCGCCGGCTCGGGGCTGATGTCGGTTCGGGTTTCACCGCGTGCTTGCGCTTGTTGGAAGAGCGCGGCGTATCCGGCCTGCATGGCGGCGACGATGGTGGCGACCCGTTTTTGCGTGAGTGGGCCCTGGGCCGCGGGGTTGTCGCGGACTTTGACCAACAGGCAGCCTTGCGGTGTGTCGCGGGGTCCGGTTAAACCGGCCACGATGCGGGCGAGGGTTTCGGCGAAAGGTCGGTTGGGATCGATGTCGGCCGTCATGGTGTCGATCACCATCTTTTGGTAGTGGGCCAGCGCGGCGTCGAGCAAACCGTCTTCGCCGCCGAACTCACGGTACAGTGCCGGTTTGGATAAGTTGGTGCGGCGGCAGATTTCGTTGACCGAAAGCGTGTGGACGCCCTCGCGCCAGTAATTCTCCATGGCCAACAGGACCGTGGCCTCGCGTTCTACCGTGCGCGGTCGCCCGCGTTTTCGTTTGGGTTGCATGGTTTCGCCTTTTTTCTGCGATCCCGGGCGACGGGCCCGGGATGGTTGGGTTCTTTTTAACAGGAATTTTGGCCAAAAGCTTCAAGAAGCCTGGGCGCGGTTGATGCGTTGAACGACAACCGCTGTTTCAAGGACGGATTGTTTGATGGGGGTGGGCTCCCAGTTGAACATCGAACGGGTGGTTTGGTTTTCCGATTTCAGGTTCATACCCAGCATGCCCAGCAACCCTTTGGCCTCGCGGTCAAAGAAGGAGAGCAGGCGCAGCATGAAATTGGGTGCGATGCGGGTGCCCACCTTTTGGTAGCCGTTCGCTTTGAGGGTGCGCGCCATGTCGATAAAGCTGACCGGTTCGGTTAAAGAAGCGACAAAACGTTTGCCGGGCGCCTCGGCGTGGGTCATCGCGGCCAGGTGGATTTTTGCCACGTCGCGCACGTCGATCATGGGGAAGGCCGCGTTGGGGACCATCGGCATTTTGCCGCCGATCATGTCGCCGACCATGGTCATGGTTTGCCCGCTGACGTTACGGCCGAGCGGTGGGCCGATCACGCCGCCGGGATTGACCACGGTGAATTCAAACTGATCTTCCTTGGGTAAGTCGGCCATGTATTCCCAGGCCGCTTTTTCCGCCATGGTTTTGCTTTTGGTGTAGGTGCTGACGTTGGGTGCCTCGGTGTCCGTCCAAGAGTCGGGGCCGAAACTGCCGGTTTTCATGCTGCCCATCATCGAAAGCACGGAGCTGGTGAGCACAAATCGTTTGACTTTGCCGGCCCTGGCGGCGCGCAGGGCGCGCAAGGTGCCTTGTACCGCGGGCACGATCATGTCGTTTTCGTGTTTGGGATTGGCGAGCGCAAAGGGTGAGGCGACGTGTAAGACATAGTCGGCCCCGGCGACGGCTTCGATCCAGCCGTTGTCTTGGGTCAGGTCCAGTTCAACAAAGCTGAGGTTGCGGGTGTCGACCTTGGCGGCGGCCATGGTTTCGCGCACCTCGTTTTCTTTTTTCAAGCTGCGAACAGAGCCGCGTACTTGGTAACCCGCGCGCAGCAGTTCGGCGGCCACGTGCAGCCCGATGTAACCTGAAATGCCTGTAACTAAAACGGTTTGATTGTTCATGATGTCCCCCGATGTTCGTGGTTGGTATTTTGTACCACCTGGTACGATAAAGATAAGGCCTCGGTGGCCCAGTGTCAAGAAATAAAATACCGAGTGGTACAAAAAAAGAAATACGGCGCAGATTTGCAGGAGCGCAGCGCGGAAGCCTCCGCTGTGAGCCAAGTGTTTGGATTTGAAATAGAGGGTGTTCGGATGGAACAGCGCCCCGCGGGGTCGGTGTTTCGCAAATGCGAACACCTTGTTTGGCGAGGGAAACAAAAAGGGTGAATTTAGGTAGGAAAGTGGGTAAAGAGGCCGCATTTTGGTGGCTTTCAGGGTTGGCACGCACCCTGCAAAGTATTAAAGCGTCGAAGTTAACTTATAAGGAGACCCCCAAATGACTGTTTACTCTTTTATCAACTGTGGCGCCATCCCCGGCAAAGAAGCTGAAACCGGCCACGAGGCCCACATCCGCGTTCACGAATTGCAATTGAGCTCCAACCTGCCTGTTTCCGAGTTGGACAACAAAGTTAAATCTAAGCGCTCCCGTCAACCTTTGACCTACGTTTCTGAAATGGGCAAGCACACGCCGGTGACCTTCCAGCACTTGTTCAACAACGTTGAAATCCCCGACCTGGAAGTGTTGTTCTACCGCCCCGACATCGTCAGTGGCGACATGACCAACTACTTCACCATCAAGTTCAAGCGCCTCAAGGTGGTTTACTCCGGTATCACCAAACGCAACGTCTACCTGCCCGAAAGCGACAGCTTCCCCGATGAGCACACCACCAAAATGGTGTACGGCAACGTGGTCTACAGCTACAACGAAGACGGCATCGAAGCTGAGGACGAAGTAAACGATCACTAGAAAACGGGCCACTGAGTCCACCAGTGGCACCGACCCCGCCGGCTTATCACGAAACCAAATATCGGTTTCCCGGCATGTCTTCATATAAAAGGCCCCGCTCCGGCGGGGCCTTTCCTACAGTGAGGAACAAAATAAGAAAAGGCCCCGTCCAGGCGGGGCCTTTCCTATAGTTGGTTTAAAAAAGGCCCCGTGGTGGGGCCTTTTGTCATTTCTCAGATTGGGATTCGCGCGGGAAGGGGGCGGCCCGGAACCGCGCCGCCCCCATTAGTAACAAGCGCGGCTGATGAGCAGATCCAGTACCCTGACGGTGCCGGAACCGTCTACGTCCTGTTCCGCCGCAAGCGTCCGCGCACCCCAGGCGGCGAACCGCATGGCTTGATCCGCGTCGTCCACGCAACCGTCGCCGTTGAGGTCGTTGTCGAACCGGAACAGCTTGGCAGACGCGCTTTGTTCCGCGCCGTTGCGGTCGGTGACGGAGACCTGGAAACGGTAGACGCCGTTGCCCAGCGGGGTAAAGCGCGGCGCCTCGCTGTCGGGGTTGTCGAAGGTGCCGCCCTCGGCCGGTCCACTGATCAGGGTCCAATGGTAGTTGTACGGACCACCGGCGCCGCGGCCGGCCCGCGCGCGAAGTTGGAAGACCCCGTTGAGATCGCACAGTGCGAGGGCCTCGTTCTCGACGGCCACCGCCAACTGACCCGGTGTGCGGGTGACCTGATGGCGCACGGCGGCGCTACAGCCGTCCGCCGTGGTCGCCAAAACGCTGTAGTTGGCCGTTTCGGCGGCGTCGACCCAAACCCCGCGTCTCGTTGCGCCGGTCGACCACTGATAACCGGTAAAACCCGCGCTTGTCGGTCAGCAACACGGTTTCACCTGGCTGGACCACCTGCAAATGGGTGTCCCCCGGGTTGTCGGGATCGCTCACGCTTTCCAATTCGGCGCGGCGCCACATCTGCACCACCTGCTTGAGCAGGCGCGCGTTCCCGGCGGCGTCCACATGCACGAGCAGCCGGTATTGCAGCGGTCGACCCACGGATTCCAAACGCGATTCGCCCTCGGCTACCGGTTCGTGGTGGCTGACCTGGTTGATGGTGACCGTGCCGACCCATAAACCCTGGTGGGCCGGGGCGCGTTTCGCGCGGGTGACCGCGGCCGCCAGGTCGCTTGCGTCAACCGGCAACCACAAACGCGTACCCTCCGGCTCGAGCACGGTTAACACGCCCGCCCCGTTGTCGCCGTTCAAGGCGTCGCGGTCAACGGCCAAACGCAGGTCGAGCCGGCCCTGGCTGTCGGTGGTGTAGGAGCCGGGTAAAAAGGGACGCCAGCTATGTTCAGCCGTTTCAGCGTTAAAAGCGCGGACCATGATCGGGACCCCGCGGTTCGGATCAGCCCAGCTCAGGGTTAAGGCGCGGCCGGGAACCGGGTTCTGAATACTGAGTCGGCGGGTGTTGCCGCCGTCGAAGAAACTCAGCGATTCGGCATCGACCGTCTGCCGCAAGGGGCCGCTGAAGTCCACGGCGTTCCCGGCGTAAACCCAATAGGCAACGCCAGGCTCGATCAGGCTGTTGGGGTTGACCGGTTCCCATTGGCCGTCGCGCTGGAGGCGGACCACCTCGCCCGCGGCAAGCGCCGGCTCGGCGGCGAAGTAATCGCGGAAGCGGGGCGGCGCCGCGGCATCCACCGGAAAACCGCGCAGGTTGTAGGCGCGTGCCTGCCATTTGGGTTGTCGGTTGACCGGTCGGCCCGTAATTGACAGCCGGCGACGCTGATCGCCGCCCAGCTCAATTAAATAACCGCGTTGGGCTTGGAGCCGGTGCAGGTTGACGGCGCGGTCGGCCGTACCCGCGGGCACCCACACCCGCCAACCGGGTCGGTTCCACAGTCCGGCATTCGGATCGTCAATAAATTGGACCCGGCTCTCCGGTTGGTGGTGGGTCCACAAGGCGATCACGGGCAGATCGCCGAACCAGTCGGCGGGCGCGCCGCCGTTTAGGGGATCGACCTCAAGATAAACCGCATTCCAGCCGGGATGTAGGGTAAAGGTTTGGGTTACCACCGGCGTTTGTGCGGTAAGGGGTGAGGTGAGGGTAAAAACCGAGAAAAACAAAAGGATGGAAACGGGGGGGCGAAAAACGGCCCGATGAAGCAACATGGAAACTCCTCCAACCGCCGGCAGCCGAGAATCGGCAGGACAGGAGGGCGAAGCGCGGTCGCGGCGGTCGACAAACAGAAATGAATTCAAGGAAGAAGGACCGGCCGACCTAGCCGAATGAACCGTGGAGCATGGTTTTTCCGAAAATGCTGGGTATGCCGCTTATTAACACGCTTCGATTTCGATGATTGGTCGAAAAAAAATAAAATTGTGAACCAAGGCACTTTTTTGGGGGTGAGGCACGCTGAACGCGCCTGGGTTGGGCCTTCTGCTCCCAGGTTGAAGAAGTCGCCGGCGATGAATCCAAAAATGGTTCGCCCGCCATGCTCCTTATTAAATAAGGATGGAAGCCCATATTGCCTGAGCATGTTTCGGATCGAGATAGGTGTTGTTTGGAATTGGGATAGCGTTTTGTCGTCGGTGTTCCGGTTCTCTGAACAGGTTGTTTGGCGATGCAAACAGATTGGGTGATATTCCACGCCGAAATGGGTGTAAGACGGGGGATTTCAAGTTGGCACGGACCCTGCTTTACCGTAACCCGCTGAAGTTAATCACCGTCAAGGAGATCCCGAAATGACCGTTTATTCTTTTATCAACTGTGGCGCAATTCCCGGTAAAGAAGCTGAGACCGGCCACGAAGCCCACATCCGCGTTCACGAATTGCACCTGAGCTCCAACCTGCCCGTATCCGAGTTGGACAACAAAGTTAAGTCCAAGCGCTCTCGCCAGCCTTTGACCTATGTTTCCGAAATGGGCAAACACACGCCTGTTACCTTCCAACACCTGTTCAACAACGTTGAAATCGCTGACTTGGAAGTGTTGTTCTACCGCCCCGACATCACCAACGGCGACATGGTCAACTACTTCACCATCAAATTCAAACGCCTTAAAGTTGTTTACTCCGGCATCACCAAGCGCAACGTGTACCTGCCCGAAAGCGACAGCTTCCCCGATGAGCACACCACCAAAATGGTGTACGGCAACGTTGTTTACAGCTACAACGAAGACGGCATCGAAGCAGAAGACGAAGTAAACGATCACTAGATTGCGGTTCGCTCGGGCGTGGTTAACCACACCTGAGCGGGATCGTCCTGTCGGTTTATACAGAAACCACCTATCGGTTTCCCGACAATCCAGCATCTTATAGAAAAGGCCTCGCTCCGGCGGGGCCTTTCCTCTATTTAAGGAACCAAGAGCAAGGCCCCGTCCAGGCGGGCCTTTCCTCTATTTAAGGAACGAAGAGCAAGGCGACGTCCAGGCGGGCCTTTCCTCTATTTAAGGAACGAAGAGCAAGGCCCCGTCCAGGCGGGCCTTTCCTCTATTTAAGGAACGAAGAGCAAGGCCCCGTCCAGGCGGGCCTTTCCTCTATTTAAGGAACCAAGAGCAAGGCCCCCAGCCGGTGGGGCCTTTTCCTTTTTGCGATTCAGCCTTTATCAAGGTCCTGATTCGGTGGGGCCTTTTGCATTTTTATTACGCTTTCATGAACGCGGACTTTTCGAGCAGTCGGTAGAGCGGTAGATCTTGTTTTTGGTGGCGACGAAGAATGGGTTGGGCGATTTTCGGTTGGGCTGAAATTTTATGGAGTCTGTTTCAATTTGACACGCGCTGTTTCGATTCGGAATACCGCGTTTTGACTTGTTTTCCTGGTACCCGAACAAGCTGTTTGGGATGCAAACAGATTTTGACAAAAAGGGCCGGAAAACCCAGGAAAACCGCGGGTTTTCGAGTTGGCACGGACCCTGCTTTAAGGTTTCCCGCTGAAGTTAATCACGCCAAGGAGATCCCGAAATGACCGTTTATTCCTTTATCAACTGTGGTGCCATTCCCGGCAAAGAAGCTGAGACCGGCCACGAAGCGCACATCCGCGTACACGAACTTGCACTGAGCTCCAACCTGCCCGTATCCGAGCTTGACAACAAAGTTAAGTCCAAACGCTCGCGTCAGCCTTTGACCTTCGTTTCCGAAATGGGCAAGCACACCCCCATTACCTTCCAACACTTGTTCAACAACGTTGAAATCGCCGACTTGGAAGTTCTGTTCTACCGTCCCGACATCGTCAGCGGCGACATGACCAACTACTTCACCATCAAGTTCAAGCGCCTTAAAGTTGTTTACTCCGGTGTCACCAAGCGCAACGTTTACTTGCCCGAAAGCGACCGCTTCCCCGATGAGCACACCACCAAAATGGTGTACGGCAACGTTGTTTACAGCTACAACGAAGACGGCATCGAAGCAGAAGACGAAGTAAACGATCACTAGAAAACGGTTCGCTCGGGTTCGGTCTAACCGGCCTGAGCGGGATCGACCTTGTCGGCTTATTCAGAAACCACCTATCGGTTTCCCGGCAACCAGCATCATATGGGAAAGGCCCCGCTCCGACGGGGCCTTTCCTTTATCTAAAAACCAAAAAGAGAAGGCCCCGTTCCCGCGGGGCCTTCTCTTTTTTAGGGCACCTCTATCGCGACGGTTTCCTTTTGACTTTTTTACAAAAGGGTCTTCCCGGTGTCTCTGTATCTGTTTATGGTGGGTTCAATTTCTCGACCCATCGGGATCAGGCCGGAGGGTTCGCCCATTTGGGTCGCGACAGCCATTCTGATGCGCTGTTCGCGGAGCAGGCCGAAAAGTGCTGAACCTTTCCCAGGCGTT
Source organism: Acanthopleuribacter pedis (assembly GCF_017377855.1). Classification (GTDB taxonomy): domain Bacteria; phylum Acidobacteriota; class Holophagae; order Acanthopleuribacterales; family Acanthopleuribacteraceae; genus Acanthopleuribacter; species Acanthopleuribacter pedis. The sequence goes on along the minus strand of NZ_JAFREP010000024.1, from coordinate 157,054 downwards.
TCTTACGCGTTACTCAAGTATCAACCCAGAATCCAGGAGGATGAAATGAAGCTTCTCATGATGATGTTACTGATCGCGGTTGGCGGCTGGTCCTACGGCGGGGAGCCGACCCTGGTTTACCTGGTCCGTCACGCGGAGAAAGTCGACAACACCGATGCGGCCGGTCTGACCGCCCAGGGTCAAGCGCGCGCCGAGAAGTTGGGCGCCTTGTTTGCGCGCATTCCCCTCGCCGCGGTTTATGCGAGCGAATACAAGCGAACCCAAAAAACGGCCGCGCCGGTGGCCAAAGCCGCGGGCACCGAGGTGACCGTGATTTCCGCCCGCGAACCCGAATCATTCCTGAAGGCCGTCAAGGCCGCGAAAGGTAAAGCCGTTTTCGTGGCCGGCCATTCCAACACCATCCCCGAATTGATCCACTTGCTGGGCGGACCCAAAACCAGCATCGACCACGGCGACTACGACAACCTGTACCTGCTGATCCTCCACGACGACGGCGCCGTGCTGCAGAACTTCCGCTTCACCCCATGAGCCAGATCTCAGCTACCGGGTCCAACAGGCGAAAACCAATCGCTATTTGCTGAAGTTGTCGGGAAGATCTGTGTTTTTCAATTTTGAGAGTTGGTCGGGTCGCTTTAGCCTGACCAAATACCTATTTGGTTAAGATCAAGGCAGGGTTTTTACCTTAGGGGTACGATTTGGATAAACGCGATTGAGCAAGTATCGGCGTAGGATGCGCCGAGGGGTGGAGCGAAATCTGTTGGAAAAAGCCTGCGGGGGTCGCACACGACGCGCACCTCGGAGGTACGTTCAGCATTTTCCTGCACGTCGCAGCCAAGCAAGTTGTGCAAGTACGCCACCGAGAATCGCTCAAACTGGGCTTTAGGCTGTATTTTCCCTGGACAGGTTTAAACCTCATCAATCCAAAGGTTCCTATAGTTGTTCCGATTCAATCATGGTGTGTCTCAGAACGCTATGAAAGCATAATCCGATAGTTCATCTTTTGCTTTCTTGTCAGAATATCTAATTGCATATCTTCTATAGATTGCTGTGAAAGTAAACTGGATGGCTTAGGAAGGGTTTGAAGGATAATTATAAATAAAAGTAATGTTGTTTTTGTTTTGCGTCACATTCGAATGGGATTATCTGGGTGTCGATTCTTTATCGGACTTGTTGGTGATGCTTTTTGTTTTTTTTGTTTCAAAGAATCGGTAGTCTAATAGAGGCTATCATGAATACAACGGGTCGAGTCTCGTTCAACTCCTGTCTTTTTTACGGGATCGATCTTGGCATCGGCATGTCTAGCGAGGTTTAATATGAAACAATCCGAATTCACAACAAATCCAAAGGTTTCCGCCTCTCTCTGTGCAATGCTCGGTGAGGCAAATAAGAACCCAGGAAAACCACCTGTCCTTCATTTTAGGGCGGTCGGTGGTGGTAACCCCGGCTCCCAAGATCCAACGGTTTCCCTGCTCGTCGAAACACAAACGGGTGATCAACAGCTCTCTGATTTGTCGAGCGGACATTGCCAAAGACTGAGCGATCAATTTGTTTCGCTCGATTTGCCGATGTCAAAGGTCGAACAGTTAATTCAAGAACCTCATGTTGAACGCATTCAAACCAAACGCAAACACAAGCTGGTGATGGAACAGGCCCTTGAACATGCGAACGGAATATCCGCGGGTGAGAGAGACTTTTTCGAGTCAGGCTCAGGCGTTTATATCGGGATTGTCGATTCCGGTTTTGATCTTTCCCACCCCGCCTTTTACGATAGAAATGGTCGTCTAAGAGTTGATTTCCTATTGGACCAAGTGGGCGGTAAACAAGAATTTGACCGGGATGAACTCGAACAAAAGTGGACATTGGGTCAGGGAAATTTCGGACCGGGTTTTGACAGCAATGGGCACGGGACCCATGTTGCCGCGATCGCAGGAGGAACACTTTTTGGCACAGGAGGATGGGAAGGCGTTGCACCCGATGCACGCTTCTTGTTGGTGAAGACCAATATGTTCGATGTCGATGAGGGGGTCAAATGGATCTTTGAAAAGGCTGGACGTTCTCCTTGTGTGGTGAACCTTAGTCTAGGGTCTCATTACGGTCCTCATGACGGTACTAACGCAGAAGAACGTTTGTATAACCAGTTGTCTGGAGATAACCAAATCATTGTGGTGGCTGCTGGGAACGAGCAAGAAAAAGACCTCCATGTTGGCTCTTGGTATTTTCCAGAGCAAAGCAATGACTACGTTTTTGACGTATTGCCGGGCAATGACAACACGGATCCGGGTGTTGTTGTTACCGGATGGTATTCAGAACGAGACCAGTTTGATTTGTTTCTTGGCACACCGGCTGGACAATTCATCCCTTTCCCTTCGCAAGGAGACCCAGGCAGAAAATATTCAAACAATGTAGTTAGCATTGATGTGTCTAGAACTTATTATCAATGGAGCCAGTTAATCCAATGTCGTCTAGAACTTTCTTTTGATCGGGCTACGGTCTCCATCGACGATCTTTATGGGTGGACCCTGCGTACATCCTCAAAGCAGTTAACCGCCGGCCGCTTTGATGCGTGGTTTCACAACAGCGACTTTGCTCGATTCAGACAGCATCCCCATTTAGAAAAATATCGTACCGTTGGCATCCCAGGTACCGGTAGCGGTACGATTACCGTGGCCAGTTTTACCTCAAAAACCCAATGGACTGGTGATCAAGGCTTTGCCGAAGACGCCTTATCTTTGGCCGGCCGGTTAAGCAGGTTCAGCAGCCTCGGTCCCACGCGCGATGGGCGCTGGAAACCGGATATTGCGGCTCCTGGTCACATGATTACCTCGGCCCTGGCTGACGGTTCCAGGCTCTCAAAGGCAATCGAGCGAACATTGGTCAATCAGCGCGCGGTAACTATTGAAGGAACGTCTATGGCCGCCCCTTTCGTCAGCGGTGTCATCGCGTTGATGCTTCAAAAAGCAACGGCTAGTGGAAAAAACTTGAACCCCGTTGAGGTTAAGGACCTGTTGGCGAAAAGCGCTACAAAAGATTGGTTTACGGGGAGAGAGGCTTGGACCCCGGAGTTTGGAAGAGGAAAAGTCAACATACCTGAAGTGCTTTCTTTGATCTGACACACGTTCGTTATCTTGCGAAATAGAAGATTAGCGATTAGATTTAGAAAATCAGGTCCAGATAAAAGCATCTGGGTTAGGAGGGTTCCCATGTTTGTTTCCCCTGTTCCAGGAGAAGAAAAAGAAAAATCCTGGATTATTGAACCCAAGGAAGGCCACAGTGACGAAGAAGTCATGACCCAACTCCGCCGTTATGGTGTGAGTGATATCAACCACCTATCCACCGGCTTTATTAAGGCTATCGGAAAGACACCTAACATTCAAAACATTCGGAACATCGCTTTTTTCCAAGAGAAAGTTGGACACAAATTCCCTAGTTAAACCTCTTTAGGTAAAGCAACCCAAAAAACGAAGGGCCCTTTGCCGTGAGGTTAAGGGCCCTTCGTTTTTTACCAATTAGTACAAGGGCTTGGGCTCTCATTTCATCCCCTGCGAGTTTGGGGTTGAATCTATGAGGCGCTGAATCGAGGGATTTTTGCTAATTATCTCGAGGAAAATGGTTTTTAAAAGCGAGCTGGGGTCCGGCACGACCCCACCTGCCTGGTGCGTTGAGTGTTACCTAAGAAGCGCGATAACTCGCGGTGATTTTCGCGCTTCTTAGGTGTTATTGCAGGTCGTTGCAGCCCAGAGTTTTAGAGAAAATCACCACGAGTAATCGTGTTACTTAGGTTGATATCAACCCTTCATCATTTCGCCGTGGCAGTACCAGGCGCCGGGTTCGAAGCGGTCGTTGTTTTGTTCGACCCATTTTTGGATTTGAACCAGGACCCGTTCTTGGAGGGGGACCGTCATTTCCAATTCGAAGACCGCGCTGCAGCCGTAGCGAATGAACAATTCGTGGTGGGCCAATTCGCGCAGCATGCCCGGCGTCTCCGGGTCCTGCATGCCCTGCAGCAAACAGTTGGGCGTGAGCAGTTTGCCGCGGCGGTAGCGTTTGCCCGCGGTGAATTGCGCCTCGTGGTGGCGCCACCAGGCCAGCCAGGTGTTGATGTTGTGGCTGATGCGCTCCACGTATTCGCCCGCCGGGTTGCCGTTGGGGTTTTTGATCGGCTCGCCTTTTTTCCAGGCCTCCAGCTCCGCCGGTGAGTACACGTCCTCGTCCGGTTCTTCCGGGATCCAGGCGCGTTCCACCAGGTGCGCGCCGGTGATCAGTTCCAACGCACGCGCGGCGATGGGTGCCACTTGCGGTCGGCGCAGGTAACCGAGCAGCGCGGGTACGCCGGCGACATCCCCCAAAATACCGAGACCCAACAAGCTGCTCGATGAGGTCGGCGTGGCGTTCATGAGTTTGTTGGGGTGGCCGGGCCCGCCGCACAGGGCCAGGGCCAAACGGGCCCAGGGTTTGCGCGCGCGTTTGGCGAGGAAGGGCGCCAGTTCGCGGTCGCCGAGGCGCAACAGCGCCAGCGCGGTTTCGCGCAGGTCGTAGTTTTTGGTTTGTTTTTCCAGCACGCGGCGCAGGTGGGACATGTGCACGCGCGCGCCGAGGCGACCCGCGGCCCAGGGAAAGGCACCGCCGAGGCCGTCCTCCTGTTCGACATGGTTGTTCAGTAGGTCGAAACCCAGCGGGTTTCGGTGCCATGCCAGCACGCGCAGGATGATCGGCAGGTAGGCCGGGCCTTTTTTCTCGGCGAAGGCCGCGAGGCGGGGGAACCAGGCGTGGGGGCAAACATGCACCAGCGCTTCGACAATGGCCGCTACCTGTTCTTCTTCGTCCGGGGTGAAATCCCGCATCAACGCGAGCAGGGGCTCCACCGTGTGTTGGCGGCAGGCCAAGAAAAAGCCGCAAAAGAGTTCGCCGGGGCCGCCGTCGAGGGCGGCCTCGCGACAAACCGCGAAGGCGTGGTTACCACCGCACACCAGGCCGTTGAGGTGGGCGTCGCGACGGCTTTCGTAATCCGCCAAATCGCGCCAGGTCAGTTCCAAATCTTCCATGCCGCGCACGCGCTGCTCGTAAAGGAAGGCCGCCTCTTCCAGGTGTTCCTCGTACAAGCCGCGGTTAAAGGTATCGACGTTCATCATCGGCGATCCTCCTCACCCTCGTTCTGGTTCTGGCCGCGGCGCTCACCGACCACGGGTCGCGGTGGGGTCATACCCATCAAACCGTGCATGCTCTGGCCCGCCTGCGCGCGAATCGGATGACCGTCCGGGGCATGTTCCAGCAGGGTTTGCCACAACATCATGGCCTGTTCCTGATGGATAAAGGCCAGTTGGGCGTAGGGCGATAGGAATTTGGGATCGAGCTGGAGCGCGCGTTCGAAACAGGCGCCGGCCGCGCGGGTATCGCCCTCGTTGAGGAGGTGCAGCGCCTCGTTGAACCAGGGCAGGGCGTCCTCGGGATGGGCGTCGCGGTACTTCTTATTGGCTTCGTAGTAGGCGTCGACCTTGGCTTGAACCCGTTGATCGCTTTTGAGGAAGCCGTAGTGTTGGATGGCGATGCCGCTGGGCCGAACGGTGACATCGGGAATGCGGTACAGCGCTTGTTCGATGGTTTCGTGGACGGGCCGGGTGTAGTACAGCTCGGGGATGTTGCGGAACAGCCGCACGGCGAGGGTGTGGACCGGCGGGTCGTCCTTTTGGTGGTTGGCCACCTCAAACGAATAGGCGTGGGGTTCGGGATCGTCCAACAACCGCTGCAGTTGCATCATGGCGCCGCGGTCAATGACCTCGTCCGGGTCCATCGCCAGAATCCAGGGTTGGCGCGCCATGCCCTTGGCGCGGTTGCGCGCCTCGTCCAGCTGCAAGCCGTCCATCCTGAAGTGTTGGATGTTGTTGGTGAAGTGGGCCGCAATGTCCAGGGTGTTGTCGGTGCTGCCGGTATCGACGATGCAGATTTCATCGACATAGGCCTGCCATTCATTCAAAAAGGCCTCGAGGTATTCGCCCTCGTTTTTGGTAATCAAACACAGCGAGAGCCCGTGGCGTTTTTGATAGCGGCGCAGGGTGACGGTGTCGCTAATCAGATGGTTGTAGGTGGTGTTGCCCACCAAGGCCGCATCCGGGTTTTTGTCCACGGTGCGGTAGAAGGTGTATTTGGCGCGGCGCAATACCTCGCGGTCGTACCCCAAATGGCGCACGCGGATATTGGTAAAGCGGCGGGCGCCCTCGGCGAATTGCGGGATGTTGCCGCAGTGCAGACCCTCCGGGGTACCGTCGACAATGCGCTGGTTTGGTTGGTAGCGGTACATGCGGTAGCCAGCCATGTTGCCAAAGATGCCGTCGGCGCGGTACCAGTGGTGCTCGGCGTCCCAAAAGGTATACCAATGAAAACCCAGTACTTTGACGTGGGGATCGTTGAGGGTCATCAGCGTTTGCGCCCGTTCGCGGTCCATCTCAAAGACTTCATCTGAATCGACGGTGATAATCCAGTCCGGGTCCAGTTCTCCCGCCATGGCCAGAATGTGGTTGCGGTCGCGCCGTTCATCAAACGGCAAATCTTGGTATTCGTAACGGGTGACCGCCGGGTGGTTGCGCATCAGGTCGCTGCAGCCGTCGGTAGAGCCGTCGTCCAGAATCACAATCGCATCGGCGAACGCCGCGGTGGCGTCCAAACTCGCCACAATGGTGTCGCGCGCGTTTTTCACGCGGTAAGCCGCTACCAACTTGGGCTGACGGGTCCTTTGTTCACGCCATTTTTGCGAAAAAGCCGCGCGGTTGGCCAGGCCCAAGTTCATGTCGGGACGGGCGTTGCGGAAGGTGGCGCCGCCCTCGTGGTAGACGAAGATGTCCGCGGCGACCACACAGGTCCAGCCGCGTTCTTCGCCGCGCAACACCCAGTCGTTGTCGTCAAAGCCGCCGGGTGAAAAACGTTCGTCCAAGCCGCCGACATCCTCGTAAAAAGCGCGGGTCGTCATCAAACAAAAACCCGAGAGGAACCAGGCGCGCTGCCAGTTGCGATCCTGTTGCTTGCGCCACACCGCCGCATGGCGGTTGACCGTCTCCCATTCGGCGTTGGGCGGACCCGCGACCTGTTGCATGCCGCCGACGGCGTTGCTCACCGGGCCCACCAAACCCACCGGACCGCTGCCGCGCAGGTTTCGGCCGGCTTCGTCCAAGCAGGTGCGCAGGCCTTCCAACCAACCCTCGGGCAAGACCGTGTCGTTGTTGAGCAGCACCAAATAGTCGCCGCCCGCGCGTTCTAGGCCGCGATTGGCGCCGACGCACCAACCCGTGTTTTGTTCCAGCAAAACAGGGACGAACCGCGTGTCCGTCGTGCTGAGCTCCCCAAGGTAACCGCGCGTGCCGTCGGTGGAGGCGTTGTCGACCACCAGCACCTCGCAATCGGTGTCCGGTATGGTGCGTTGCAACGATGTTAAACAGCGAATGGTTTGAATGAGGTTGTTGTGGGTTACCACAATAATCGAGGTAGAAATAGCCATAAATGCCTCGTGGTTTTAACGTTCGAAACGGACGTACAGGGCGTTGGAGACGAATTGCCGCGACGAGGCGTGCAGCATAAATCCGTATTGGGGCGCGGCTACCAACAGAAGCGCGGCCAAGTCAAAATGGAACCAGGCACACCAATCGTCGCCGAAATCGGTGATGTCGTCGTCGAATACCCGTTTCTTGGCGAAGAGATGAAAACTCAGTGGTGTTTGGGTATGCACCTCGACCGTGTGGACAAACAGGCCGTCGAGCAAACGGCGTTGGTCCGGCCCCGTGTTTTGTTTGGGTTCCCTTAAACAAGCATAAACCATCGGTTTCCCGCCGCCGCGCATGCGGTAGGGATTGTTGGGCAGGACCAATGCCAGGCCCGGCTTACTGAGCACCGGTGAGTTTGCTTGTCGTCCCATCTCAATTGTTGTTTTAACCATCTTGGTATCCCTTCGCTTTTAGTAAACCACCGCTTGTAAACCCAGCAAATCGATGCCGACCGCGTTAGAAACCGCGTTTTCCAAGGAAGCATGCACGAACAAGCTGGGCGATTGGTTGGGATAAGGCGTTCGGCAGGAAAGTGTGCTGTTGACCCAACCCCCGCGGAACCCGCCTTTGATCGGCGGCTTCATGGTCGGCGGGGGAAAAGGGGGTTCGCTGATTAGATTGGGTTTCCCTTCTTCCTCGCGGGGTAGGCGTACAAAGTCATTGAAGGTGCGGCAGCTAAACACCCGTCCCGCGCCGGGATCGCAGACAAACAGGGTGATCGCTTCCAGCAGGTTGTGGTACCGATCACCGATGGAACCGGGCACCATGGCCGAAACATGAATGTCGAAAACCGCGAGGCCGTCGCTGTAACGGATGTTTGCGGCGGTGAGGCCGATCAGTTGGTCGCCCGCCTCAATTTTGGGCGAGGCCGGCACCTCGTTGTAGTCGAAAATGAGTTGTTCTTCGAATGACATGGCGCCGTCCTATCCGAAATAGTTCCAAATTTTTGCGTTCATCGCGGGGGTGTCCAGTTTGACCCGTTTCAAGCGCGGTTCACAATGGCTGACACAGAATTTTCCCTTGGGTTCTACATTGGCATCGCCCCGATAAAACATGGTGCATAGTTGCCCGGCGCCCCCGTAACGATAGGCCTGGCCGGAGGTGAGGCCGGGGGGACCGGGACCCAAAACCGCATTTTTCCAACAGTGCGGGCCACGCCCGCCGTAAACGTCGGTATGCCAACGCGGGTTGTGTTCGTCCGACAAAGACGCGCCGTTGGTGTCCCAGCGCGACTCCTTTTGAACCGCTTGTTGCACGCCGTGGCCCACCTCGTGGGTAAAGGTTTGCAGGACCTCGGTCAACCCATCGCGCGTGCGCACCAGGCAGAAGTTGCCGATGCTGTAACCCATGATCAGGTGTTCTCTAACGACCGTGTAACGCATGTCAAAGGTATTGGCGGCGGTGGCGAGGTGGTTGGTTAATCCGGGGACCGCGTTAAGGTCCCAGCGCACCACGGCGTTGTGGTTGGTGTTGGTGGGTAGGGTGAACCGTGGAATCACGTTGGTCCAGGGTTGACCCGGCCAACGAATCTGACCTTGGGTGATCCAGGCGGTCGGATTGCCGACCTCGGTGTAAAGCAGGTGGTGGTAGACCGTGGAACCGATGACGGCGCGGGTGCCCAGCTCCGTGCGAGGTTGCGGCGAGGTCGAAAAAATATCCGGTGCGACCAGCAGGGCGACGTTATAAGGTTTGTTGGTCAGGGTGCCGGTGCCGGTCGGCCTTAGGTTGATGACGCCGTTCGGCGGGCCGCCCATAAACGGGAAGGAAACACTGGGGTGGCGCACGATGGTCCCGTCGACGCGCGCGACCACGGTCAGCGAGGCGGTTTTGGTCGTGTTTTGTAGTTCGATGTAACCCGGTTTAAACGCGTCCTTGAAGTCGTTTTCCAGTGCATTGAAAAAATTTAAGGAGTTGTTGCCGACGTAAAAAACGGTGTAATACACCTTGCGCCAGGTTTCGAAAATATCGGTGCTGACCGAATTGGGGCGATCCCCTTTTTTGGCGGCTTTCACCACCCAGCGGTCGCCGCCGACGTGGGGTAGGATCACCTCGTTTTCAAACGATCCCGACGCCGCGATCACCGTTTCCGCGTTGCGCATGCGCGCGCGCTGCGTCAGCGACAAGTAGATTTCATCGGTGTTGGTGGCCCAACCCGGCTCGACCCACCATTCCACGCGGTCGCCGTTGCCCACGTTGGGAATGTTGTTGGGCCGCAACTTAAGCGTGCGGGTGGTGCCGTGAATGTTGGTCACGCCACTGGGTAGATTGACGTATTGTTTGATGATCGCCATGGTGCCTCGAAACGCGGCCGGTTGCCGCCGAACCAACTAAATTATTCAACCTCGATTTTGGTGGGTGCCCATTCCTTGGGGTTTTCCGGTGGATCGGGAAACAGCGGAATCACAATCAGGGGTGGTTGAATTAGGGGGAACGGCGGGGTGTTTTTGTTGTTGTGGAGCATGAGGTCGAAGGCGCGGGTCACCCCTTTGCCTTCCGCTTTCACGTCAAACGAGAAGGTGACGAACTCGGCCTTGGCCATCTGGGTGCCGGAGGCAACACCCTTGTTGACGCCCGGCTCGTCGCCGGTACTGCGGCTGAAGTTGGAAGGTTGGTTACAAATCGGGTTGCCGTCGGCTTTGACCTTCTTCGCGGTTTTGGCGCTGTCCGAGGACATTGCGATGTTGGGGTAGGGGATGGGGACTGGGTTGGGCGCCGGCGGGGCCGGGGTCAAACACACATCGGGAAAGGCGATGGTGATCCCGTTGCTGCCTTTGTGGACGACTGAAAGAAAATTGGCTCCGACCGTGACCGGCATAAAAACTCCCTGAGGTTGCTTGGTTAATACTGAGCGGCAAAGCCGAATTGCGAGAGGACCAAACCGGCGCGTTGGGCGTCGTGGCCCAAGGCGGTGAGCAGGGCCGAGGATTCGGGCGCGTAACCCTGGCCAAGCGCGAAGGCGGCGATGGAAAAGCCAATCGCGGCGGCGACACCGGTGTGGCCCAGGTTCTCGGCCGGGTACCACATGTGGCGCACGGGTAGCTTGTTTTGCAGGCGCACCAGGCAATGGCCCCATTCTCGCGCCTGGCGCGATTCGCCGTTAAAGGTTGTCACGACCCAACCTGGCAGCCGACCGTCGGCGGTTTGCTCGGCGCAGGTTGCCAAAGCTTGAGACAAACCCTCGCCTTGGGTGGCGTCGTCGGCGGTTGGCGGGTGGGGTTCGGTCGCGTCGCCGCGGGCCGTGACCAGCGCGTGAATTTCCGCGCCGCGCGCTTGGGCGGTTTCCGGGGATTCAAGCAGCACCGCCGCGGCACCTTCGCCGGGAATGAACCCGTCGAGGTTGCGCGCCGACTTGATGCGGCCGTCGCGGTCCAGCTCGGCCAAGCGCGCAGATGCCAACAGGGAATCGGCCGCGACCAGCAGGCAAGCGCGCGCGCCGTGCGTGTGAATGAGTTCGGTGACGTGGGCCAGGCCGGCGCTAAAGGCCGCGTCGCTTTCGTAAAAACCCAGGGGTGCCGGGTGAAAGGCGAGCCCGGTTTCGTCGGCCAGCGATTCCACGAGGTGGCGGGTTCCGGCGTTGGGCAATACCGGCACCACCACCACGCCTTCCAAATCGCGACGGCGCAGGCGGGTGTGTTGCAGCAGATCGTTGATCGCGGCAACCGCCAAGGCCTCAATCCGTTGCGTGCCCGCCTCGGTGTCCATGGTCTGCAGCCGGCTCCAGACGAGGGGTTGCGGTTCGGCCAATTCTTCATCCGAGGCCAAGCAGTAAAAATCGTCGGTTTCCTGGAACCGCGAAACGCCCGCGCAAAAAGAGGCGAAACACTGGGTCGTGTTTAAGCCGATGGGGGTGACCAAACCCAGACCGGTCACCGCGAGGTGTTGGTCCGGAGGGGTGTTGGATGTGGGTTGGGGATGGGACATGGTTCGACTCGTTTCAGCGTGTTTCAACGCGAATTTCTTTGACTTGGTACAAGCGGTTGTGGATGTCGAGCTCGCCGCGCCAGACTTGGGTGACCTGTTGTTGGTCGGCGTCGAGCACGACCGTGTCGAGTTGGAGGTCAAGGGGTTCGTCACCGCCGGTAATCTGTACCGCGCCCTTGGGACGGACGTCCGGCAATTGGAATTTCCATGGCAACCCACTCGCCAGCACATTGTGGACCGCGACATCTTCGTCGCCGCGCAGACGGTCCGGCGCGATCAGGTCGGGGTGGGCCGCGTTGTGGAAGCGGGGATCGAAGTCTTGCGGCAGCAGCGGCGCACGCTGTTCCTGCCAGGCCGCGTCGTAGGTGCCCGCGTGATCCAGGCGCGGCGACCAATCACGACTGATGAAGCCGAATCCGGCCGGTGGTGGGCGGTCACCCGCGTGGCGAATCAAGGCGGTGGGGTCCTCGATGTTGGGTAGCGGCGAACCCGCGACCGGTTGTGCCGAATGTTTGGCGCGAAAACCAACCCCCACCGGATTGCGGCGTTCCGCTTCCCAGTATGTTTGATTTTCGTTGCTTTCGTCGCGACCGCCGAAGGCGCGTTCGTAGATCAGCGGCATTTCGCGGAAGGGCGTGATCGGGCCGGGCGTGGCGCCGGTCAAGTGGTCTTCCCAAACGCGGTCGCCGAAAACCGAAACCCTTTTGGTTAGGGGACCGATTTTGAGGCTGACGTCCAGGTGTTGGACCAAAGCCTGGTCCTTGGCTTGCGCCGTGCCCAGGAGCACCACATCCGTTGCCGGCTTGGCGGGCACCATTTCCGTTTCCCACTGGATGCTGGACGTGCCGACTTCGTCGTAAAAGGTATCGGCGCCGCGCAGCGCGGGCTGCTCCGCTAAGGGGCGCAAGGTCTGATCCTCGCCGACCGCAAACACCGCCTTGACGATCACCAGCAAACGATCCCGACCCGAGCCGTCGCCGTAAACCAAGCGGTCACAGGTGAAGGGCGAATCATTGACCAATTTCATCACCGCGTCACCTCCCTTCGCCCAAAGGCATCCCAAGGGCTCCGGCCTCTCGCGATGAACGCGTGGAACACGTTCGGGAGAGGGAACCTGGGGCGCGAAGATAGGGCGCTGTTGGGAACAAGTGGCGCATGAGAAACCTTTTGATTCGGGATTAGTTCAAACCGATTTTGGAACCTTTGATGACAATGTCGCTGCTGCCTTTGACCTGAATCTTTTTGCCGTTGACCTCGACGTTGCCGTTTTTCTTGAGCACCATCTTGGCCGACCCGACCGTAATCGTCAGCTTGTCGGCGATGTCGATGTTGCCTTTTTTGTTGCCGCTGATGTTGATGTCTTTGCCCACCGAGATATTGGCTTTGTCTTTTATATCCAGGCTGTAGTTCTTCTTACCGCTGATGGAGATATCTTTGTCGACCGTTTCGGTGAGGGTTTTTTTGATTTCGCGGTCGGCCTTGCCCTGAATCACCACCGTCTCGTTTTTGCCCACCGTGACGTTGCGATCCGTACCCACCGTGGTTTCCATCTTTTTGCCGACGGAGATGCGGTAGTTCTCGGTGACGTCCTCGCTGTAGTCCTTTTTGACCTTTTCCGTGAGGTTGCCCTCTACCGTGATCACCATGTCCTTGCCGATGGTTTCGTTGTGGTTGCGACCGACCTTGATGGTGCGGTTGTCGCCGATATCCTGGGTGTCGTTGCGAATCACCACCGTGTTCATGTCCCGTTCCGCGCGAATGTCGAGCAGTTCCGCGCCGTCCTTGTCGTCGAACATAATGTGGTTGTCTTTAATGGTTTTAATGATGTTTTGCCATTTTTCCGCCGGGCCGAGCGGCGGCGGGTTGGCGTCGTTGTAAACGCGCCCGGTAATCAGCGGCAGGTCGGGATTGCCCTCGATGAAACTGACGATCACCTCGTGGCCGATGCGGGGAATCCACTGAATGCCGTAGTTGGGGCCCGCGTAGTTGTTGGACACGCGTACCCACATCGAGGAGCGATCATTTTTTTGGCCTTCCCGATCCCAGTGGAATTGCAGTTTGGCGCGGCCGAGCTGGTCGAGGTACACCTTGGCGCCCGACGGACCGGTCACCGTGGCGGTTTGCGTGCCTTGCACCCGCGGCCAGGGCGTTTTGCGTTCGGGCCGGAACGGCACCTCGCACGGCATCACGCTAAAACGGTTGGTGGTGTGGCCCTGTTCCATTTTGATGTCGCAGGACACGATGAGCCATTTTGCGTTAAAGGCGCTGTTGAAATGGTTTTCGATGGTGACCGTGTGACCCGCCGCAAAGGAGCGGTGCGTCGCCGTGCCGTAGCCGCGTCGGTTATTCGCCGCCGAGGCTTCCTTGGCGAAGCCGGCATAGGTGTTGCCCTCGCCGGTGTCGCGGTAGTTGCGGGTGTGGTCGTAGTGTTCCAGGTTGGTAAACAGTGGGACGTTTTTGTCCTCTTTGACCACTTTTAAATCGAGCTGTGAGGTTTCGTAATTGTAGTGCTGCAGGTTGAAACGGCCCGTCCCAATCGATTGGTGGTAGGTGAAATCCATGATCGCTTCTTTGGTGCCCTGTGCCAATTCGGGCGTGGGTTCCTCGTTGTAATAGGCGTCGGCGCGGGGTTTACAGGCGGGATGTCCGCTGATTTTGTTGCAGAACAGCGTTTGGCTGTTTTCCTGGTCGAACACAAAGCAAATGCCTTCTTCTTCCAGCAGACGACAGATGAACTGGTAGTCGGATTCCTGGTATTGGACGCAGTAATCGCGAATCGAAGGGGAACCGTTGAGCGACCAGATATTGCTGATGCCGTGCTCGCCGAGGACTTCCTTGGTGATGTCCTCCGCCGACATCTTTTGGTAGACGCGGGACTTGGTGCGCCGGGTGAGCAGCCAGAGCTTGGGGCGGATTTCCACCTCGTAGATATATTCTTTGTCCGAGCTGGGATCGTGGTGCCCGAAGCGGGTCCGGCCCTGACCGAAACGCGTGATGATCCCCGAGAAGAAACGGCTTTCCGTGAGGTCGTCGCCACACATTAGCTCGATTTTCGCGTCTTTGTTCAACATGTCCTTAAAAGCCAGGCCGGGGTCGGCACTGACAATTTTGACGCGAAGGCTGTAAAGCTCTGATATGGCTTCGGATACCTCCATTTCAAGAATGGCGATATCGCTTCCGGGCGACCGCCAAAAAAGATCGCTTCGGTTATTTTGCTCTGCCGTCATGGGTGAACCCCTTCAAGCTGCATCGCCGCGTAGGCCGCGGGCGAAGGATGTGAAAACGCGCTGTTCGTTTTCCAGTGAATAAAACCGGGGGGTCATTTAGATAAGGTAATTAAGTAACTCCATTCTAGTTCGCTGGGAAGGTCGTCGCAAGTCCTATCCCCAAAACGGCCGAGATCACGAGAAAAAGGGTCGGGGCGTCCGCTATTGAGTGAACACCCCGGGTGCTTGGCTAGAACCCAAAGTTGTGGGGTTCGTCGAAGATGGTCCAATTCCCCTGCACAAACTTTTTCTGGTCGGGGCTATTACGTGCGGTGTAGTCCTGGCCGTTGTATTCAAACGACCACAACTCGTGTTTGTCCGAAAAGGGGTTGAACACCACGCCGAAGTGGATGTCTTTGTCGCCGTTACCCCAGTTGGTATCGGCGAAGATCACCTCGCGCGTCGGCGCGTTAAAGGTTTTTGCCAAGTAAAACGCGATCTGGTCCGCGCGGCCTGCTTTTTTGTTGTCGTCCGGCAGACCCGCCACCATCGATTGGTAGATATCGTTGGGTTTTAACGAATGTTGCTGGTTGCGCAAGGCCTGTTTGACCGCGTTTTTGTTCATCCCGAACGCGCCCGCAAATCGGTCGACAAAACCCAGTACTTCTTGTCGGTTCAAGGCCGTGTCGGCGAATTCGGTCAACTGTTGCGGCTTGGTTTGGGTGTCGATTGAATCGTTGATGTCGTCTTCTTCACGGTCCATTTGCTGCAGGAGGAAGGGACTTAAGCCGGGCTTGAGCAGGAAGGCGTGGGTGTCGGTGCTCATGGGGATTGACATGTTGCGCAGTGTGTCCACCGAATAATTATTGTCCTCGTTGGAAACCTTGGTTTGCATGGCTTTGAGCGTGGTGATCACGTGGTTAAGCACCGTTTTGCCGGTATTGTTCTCGCTTTGATCCAATTTGGTGGTGTGAACCGCCGACGTATTGGGGAACAGCATGCGCACGACTTTGGCGGGATCGGCACCTTGCGTGAAGCCGACCGGGTTGCCCTGTAATTTATCGGTACGTGCGATCAGGTTGGCGCCCAGTTGCTCCGTGTCCACCTTCTCGAAAATTTCACGCATCAGGGTGGCGTGGGTGGAGGTGACCAAGTTTTTGTCTGTCCAGTTACCGTTCTCAATGGTGGCGATGTCTTGTGTCGCGACATGGACGAAAATTGCTTTAACCGCCGTCGCCAATTCATCCGGCGTGGTGATCACGCTTTCCTCTTGGGTGGTGGGGTGGGTAAAGGTAATCGTGAAGCCGCCGTGGGAACTGTGGCCGTCGTCGCTGAGTTGACCGTGGACCAGTTCGGGGTTGTACTTGTAGGTGAAGGCTTCGTTTAAGGTGCTGCTGATGCGCCCGTTCAAGCCGCCCAAAAGGCCGCCGTAATCCACTTGGTCATTGACGTTCACCGCCAACATTTTCTGGGCGACGTGCTGACCCCAGGGCGTGTTTTGCTCGCCGTAATTCACCGTCATGTACAGATTATCGATTTGGGTGCTGAGCTTGCTTCCCAGGGTTTGGGCGTGGCGGGTTTCGGCAAAACCCGAAAGCGTGTATTCGAAGGTGCGCATCAAGCGGTTTTCCATGGTCGCGTGGAAGGCGAAGGCCGCTTTCTTTTTGGCCGCGGACTTGGGACCGAGGCCGCCCTGGTTATCAATAATATTCGCCAACAATTCCTTGGGCGACTTTTTGGCGTCAAAAAAGGTGCCCGCCATACGGTCGGCCGCTTCGGTGACCAGCCTGATTTGGGTTTGTCGGTTGGTAATACCCACCGCCTTCAGGCCTTGGATGATGCCGGGAATGTCGTACAGCTTGACCGTTTGCGGCAGGTTCTGGTTGTTGACCTTGGTGACATTGCCGCTTTTGTCGAATTTCATTTTGTGGTTGAACTGCAAATCCAAGGTGTTGTGGTTCCCCGGCAACGAGAACTGGACCGGGTTGCTGTTGACGTTGCGCTGGAAGGTTCCCTGCATGCGGTTGTTCTCAACCAAATCTTTGAGCATCGTCAGCGTTTTATTGTAGTGATTGGTCTTCAGATGAATCGCGATGCTGGTGCCGAAACAGGAGCCTACGCTGCCCTGGCGCAGGTGTGACAACATCGAGGAAAGCACGGCTTTGCGCACGTCGCGGTCGGTCAGATTGCCCACGGGTTTGTTGATGGTGGCGCGCAGGGTTTTGGTTTGGGGATCGCCGTTGTTGGGCGCCGAGATGCCGCTCAAGGCGTTGCGAAAGGCGACATTGGTGTTGATGTGGCGCAACAACTTAAGCATCTCTTGGCGATGCGGCCCGACTTGGAAGGTTCCGGCGAGGGTGTCGTTTTCCAGTTGGTCGATCATCACCGCCACCATCGCCTGGTCAACCGTGCCGTTTTGGGCCAGGATCTTTTCGGAAACATCCAAGGCCAAACGGGTGTTGAAGGAAGCGCTTGGGTCTTGTAGCCCGCCCATCTGCTGGTTGTGGGCGAAACTGTAGGCTTTGTGGAGCATTTTGCCCGCGTCGATCACCCGTTGGTTCCCGCCGACCACATCGCCGATGTTTGCGCGCATCCAGGCCGCGCTGACTTGGTCTTTGCCCAGCATGATCGCGGCTTTGACCTTGTTGGCCGTGCTCAAATTTTGGAAGTCGACGCCCGCCGTGCGCAAGATGTTCTCGGCGCGGGTTTTGTGGGTGTTGGTGAAGTTGGGGTTCTGTTGGTTGTTGCGATGAACCAACTCGGCGAACTGGGGCAGGGTGACCCCGGTAGAGAGGTGGTTTTGCTGGGTGTGGTTAAACAGGGCCAGGGTTCTCGGGGTGGCCACGAACAGCCCCAGGCGGTCGGGTCGCGAACGGTCGACATCGCGCCCTTGTTGAAATTGACCGGTCACAAAACGCCGGTTTACGTTGAGATTCATTCCTTTCATAACCTGTTCCTTTTTACAGCTTTACAGCGAGGCCGTCGGCAGTTGGTGGGTGACCGGTCGCGGGGTCTGCGGGGGCGGGCCGAGGGCCGTTTATCAAGCGCGTTTTATCAAGCGCGGTTTAAGCCAATTGCCACGGTTGGACCGGGGGCGGTGGTTCGTCTAGACCGGTGCTCGGTTGTTCGGGTTGTGGTTCGCCCGAGCCGTCGGGCGCCTCGTCGACGTGGCCGTGGACCGTTGCCCACAAGCGCACCGCGTTGGCGGCAAAGGTGTCGTAGGTCGCCCACAGGGTTTCGGCATCCAGGTCTTCCCAGGGAATGCTTTGGTTGAAAACCAGCCGGTTTTGGACCGGGTCCAAGGCCAGCGCGCCGTCACCGGTTAAAGTCGGATGGGCGTTGATCAGCAAGCTGTTGCGGTTGACCATCGCGATTTCTTCCGGGGCCAATCCTTGCAGGGGCAGCAGTTCGGCAAACAACAAAACAATCGGGGATTCGTTGTCCGTGGCCAGCACGATTTCCACCCCGTCCGCTGCCAAAAAGGTGGCCGTCCCGTTTTCGTTTAAGGCCGCGCCCGGCTGAGTCTCGCCGAGCCATTGGTTGAGGCGTTCAGTCGGCAACATAGTCACTTCCATTGGGGGCGAGTGGTAACAGATCTTGTTGAATCGGCGTCTGCCGTGAAGTCAGCGGCCAGGGGACCGACACGCGATAGGGCACCAGGTTGTGGGGGGCGAAGTTGTAGAAGGTGAGCGTGGTGCCGTCGTGGCGCGGTTGCTCAATCCCGCTGACCTGGTAAGGCGCGTAATGGGAGGCGGCGGCGTCCGGCGCGGCGGCGCGGCGGTCCAAGGCGTTTTGGTAACGCGTTTGGAAGGTGCCCGGGTTGTCGATGAGTTGGAACTGATCGCCGAAGATGATGAAGTTGGCGACGCGGGCTACGAGCTCGGGCGTGCATTCGGGATCCTCGGGTGAAAGCAACGCCAGCGCGTCAAAAAGGTTGTGGCAGGTATGTTCGCCGAGGCGGACCGCCGGTTCGCGTTCGTCGCCTTCGTCTTGGAAGAACAAAAACAGGGTTTCATCGTGGAACGTGCGCCAAAAAGTGAGGTTGGCCGGGAAGGTTGCGTGCATGGGGCCTCCTTGGGTGAGGGGTTCAAACGGATTAAACCGAGGGATGTTGGAATGGGGGTTCGCCGGTGGCGTCCGTGTCGTTGTTTAATTGGGCGGTCAGGCTTTGGGCCGTTTGCTGCAAGCCGGCGGTCAGGGTGAGAAAGCGGTGTTCATCGAGTTTGGCGAGCGGTCGGCGGTAGAGCAGGTGCAGTTGCTCGGGTTGGTCGACCATGGCGAGTCGCGCGCCTCGGGTCGCTTGTTGGGTGTAATTTAAGGCCGCCGCGCGGGCTAGCTGATCGTCACTGAGTTCGTTCGGGTTGCCGGGGAGCGAAATCGGCAGTGCCCAGTTGAGTTGGGGCGGGTCGTGGTCGAGTTGCAGCGAGAGTTCCTGTTGGTTGTCAAAAGCGAGGGTGATGCTTGCGGCCTCATCCAACCCCGCGGTGAGGTTGGGGTCGAGCGCACGCAACCAAGCGTTGACGCGGTCAATAGCTTCTTGCATGGTCCGGTCTCCTTTGGATGTGGTCCGGGTGGGTTGCAATGACGGTGGTACGGGTTCCAGTGGCCGGCTTAGCGCCGCGAGACAGGCGGGTTAGGGTGCGAATGCCGAGACCGTCTCGCCGGTGCCTTTGGGGGAAGCAGCCGACAGGGAAAAGGAGACGGTGGTATTGGGGAACGCGACGGGTGCCGTGTTTTGAAAGGTAATATGAAATTCAAATATGGAGAAAATAAGGAGCGCAAGGGAAACTTCTCTGATCACTACTGGGTGTGATATGTGTCACGTTTTGGAGCGCGCTACCCCGGCGCCTGTAGTGGAATAATTGACCGGTTAGCCTATCCAAATGTGGCTGGTGGATGCGAGGGCGCGTCGCTCGGTAGCGCGTGCCACCCTATGCGGGCATCGGCCGCGAGATGGTAATTGCTTGCGTTGGGATAGGTGACGGCTTTCACGGCCGGCCTCGATGGGCTGGGGGTGGTATAAATCACAGGGATTTCCACCTAATAGGCGCTGAAGAGAGATTTTCGCTAAAGATCTGGAACCTAATGGTTCGAAAAAGCGAGCCGGGGTCGCCGCGCACGACAGCACTCGCTGGGTGCGGCGAGCATTTTTTACAGGGCGTTGCAGCCCGGAGATTTAGCGAAAATCACCGCGCTTCAGCGCTTTTTAAGTTCCAGCCTTGTGTGATTCGCTGAGGCGTCCCCACCTGTTGGGCATGCAGGGGGCGTTAACCGAGGGCCGAGGGCGTTTGGTTTCATCGGGAACAAAAACGAGGTTTTCATTCCTTATTAAAGGGTCGGCTGGATGTGCTGGGGGTAGAACGCCCGCTTACCGGGTTGCCGCGGCGCCTTCCAGGCGGTCAACGACAACGTCGAGCACCGCGTTCAGATCCATGCCGGCGCGGGCCAAACCCTTTTCCTCGGGGGTCATGCCGAATTCACGGTCGATTTCCGCCAATAGCTGAGACTTGGGTTGGGTACCGATCTGGTCACGTAACTCGGTTACCCGGTCGGCGCCGGCACCCGCGGTGGTTTGCGAGGTGAAAGGACGTGTGCCGGGGCGCTCGGACCGTTCCTGCAGGAGCAAAAGATGGGAACGGTGCGCGGAAGGAAAAACGTCGGCGCTGTGTGGTTGGGGTTTTTGGACGGAGGGAGCGAAAAAGAATTTTTGAAAAAAACCGATAGCTGACATGACTTACTCCTGGAACGGTGGTGGTAATGAAGAAGTCTCCCGCGGCAAGCTGCCGTGGTTCATCCGTTGGGTGACGGCACCAAACAAACCCGCGCAGGTGGAAGCCGATCCAAGGTGTCAACTCGGAAAAGCGCGCGTGGGAAGGGTGTGTTTGATGGGATCGAGTGCGTCCTTGGACCCAGTGAGTTGGGCGCCAAAGCGTTGGTTATGCAATCGATCAAGCCAACCGGAGCACGGGGGCACGGGAGTGATTTCGTCAAACGGGGGTCGCCGGAATCAGGATGAATGTGCTGGCGGCATTGCCATGCGACCCGACTTAGGGGCCGCTCCGTTTTGATGTGGCTAATTTAATCACAAAATGTGAGGATATTATGGAGAGAATTCAAAATGTGCGATAGATCAACTGGTTAAAATTTTTTGGAAGATAGTGTGTAAGGTATAAAACAGAAAAGGGCACATAGGCCAATCAATTTTACCGATTTGCCGTGTGCCTGTTCTTGTAAAATGCTTGAAATATTTAGTTTGAGGTTTAGGTGTGAGTTTGTGGGACGTTGTGATTTTCTTTGTTACAAACTGTTACAATAGTTATGTTAGTCTGTCCTGGATTTAGGGTGTGGGTTGTGTATGAGAACGTTGGTTTCGATCTGTGAATGCTGCTTCAATTTGCGACTGAATGCTTCGTGATTCATGAGCAATATGGGGAAAAACATCTTTAACCTTTCGTTTTAAAAGATGATTTCCGCGTTCTTTTTGTGGTTATCCTTTGTTGGGTTGGGCCATGGTGGGTGTTCCTGGTTTTTGGTTGGTTTCCTACCTTCTGCTAAACCCTGAACAGAGGAAGGGACAAGTGAGCCACCCCGCTGGTTTAATGCCGCCTCCGATTTTTTCAAGATTCTTTATACAGGAGCCTGTCGCTCCTCGTACCCGGACCGGTCGCGGATTGCAAGGAAATGGGCGCTTGCATGGATCGCGCTTTCTTTTGATGGGTGTGGTCTATTTTTAAGTTGGGTGTGTTTTTTTGTCTTCTTGGTTTTTTTGTTTTGGTACAATGAGGGAAATTGTCGTTAATCCGAAAATTTGAGGAGCTTCACCTGGTGTCCACGCTGGATATCCCGGTTTGCTTTGCCGTACCGGGCGTTGAGGCGCGTCAATCCACTTGTGAAGTACGGAGGAACCATGACGGACCGCGAGGTAATTGATCAGGCGCTTGCCGCTTTGGGTGACGCCAACGGACTGAAGGATTTTGCACTTGGCGAGGACGGCAGTGTCGGTCTCTCCTTGGGCGAGGGGCTTGACCTGGCCTTGGAGTGGGATGAAACAAGCCGCCACTTTTTGATTTACCTGTCCGTGGTGCCCTTGCCCGATACCGCCCCGGAATTGCTCCAGCTCTACCATCGCCTTTTGGTGTTGAACTGCCTTGGGATCGGCACCCACAACGCCGTGCTTTCCGTCCACCCCGAAATGAAGTTGGTGTTAATGCATATGAATGTGTTCGTCGAAGACCTAAGCGCCACCCGCATCATGCGAACGGTCGACCATTTGTTGGAAGCCCGCAACGCCGTTTTGGCCGCGTTGGCAGAGGACCTATCGGAGGCGTCGGAAACCGAAGAAGCTCAGGGACCGCCACCCGTGGACCCCATGAACATGCGTGTTTAAGCAGTGCCTCATCGACGCCAATTCGTTTTTTCCTCAAAACAAAAGCAAGGTGCGGCCGTGGGGTAGGGTCGCCGGGTTACCAAAGGAGTCGCCATGTCCGGTGTAGGAAAACCGCCTAATATCAACAGCACGCCGCTGACGCCGCCGCCAAAGATTGAAAAATCCAAGGATCCAAGTCTCACGTCTTCCACACTTCAAGAGTCCGAGACATCGTGGAATCCCCTGCAGGGCATGATGCGCCGCCTGTCAGGCAGCATGCCCCAGACCGGGGACCAAGTGATCGACAGCAAATTGATCCAACCTATGAAGGAAATGACCCCGCAATTTCCGGTAAAAGAGGGACTTGAAGAGACCTTTTCCGGGCGTATGTCGGCCATGCAGCGCCTTTCCATGACCGGTACCCTTCCGATGGTTGGGCCGTTTTTTGAGCATATGGAAACCATGAAGAATACCCATCAGCACATCGATACCTTAGACCACCAGGACGTCATGGAATTGAGCGGTACCTTTGTAAAACACAAGGTTGAAAACATGAGCCTGCTCCAAATGCCCAGGCACGCCTACCAACTTGGAACCACCAGCATGGACAAAATTGATGAAGTGAAAGAAACCCAACAGGAGCTGGTGACCAAGACGAAGCAAAAGATGATGACTCAGGTTGGTACCTCGCTTGCCGTCGGCCAAGGGCTGCGGAAAGGTGGTCAAATGATGGGTCGGATGGGTGGTCCCCGCGGAAAGGTGTTGGGGTTGGCAATGCAGGGGATGGGTGTTGCCTTTGGGACAAGCGGTGCATTGAAAGTGGGTTACGACATGGAGGATGTCGGTCATAAAGTCGGCGGCATTGTCAAAGACAAACACCCGACCACCCAGCTATTCTTGGAAAAAATGAACCATCCCAAAACAGAATCGACCAAAGGCCCCGACACCGAGTAATTAGGACGTGGTAACGGTGCCTTCCGTGCCGGTATGACGCGCGTTTTGTTCCGGCTTTTGCCGTTGGTCCGATTCACGGAACAGGGTGTTTGGTTTCGCAAACACCTCGAAAACGTTTTTTGCACGGTTTTTTGTAAGGTTTGAATTTTTGTCGCGTTGGTTTGGTTTGTCCCGTTGGCTTTGGTTAAGTGTCTGGAGAAAAACGATTTTGGGGCTGTGTGGCACACCCGTCGGATGCCGAGGCCAAATTCTTAGGTTGTTGAAAACCAACGGTTTCGCTTAAACCGCCGCGAAGGTTGTTGTCATTCATGTTCATGCCGGCATGGAGTCTGCACTAACGTCCGCCGCTGAAGTTCACACAAAGGAGACCATCCCATGACCGTATATTCTTTTATCAACTGTGGCGCCATCCCCGGTAAAGAAGCCGAAACCGGCCACGAAGCCCACATCCGCGTTCACGAGTTGCACCTCAGCTCCAACCTGCCCGTTTCCGAACTGGACAACAAGGTTAAATCCAAACGTTCACGCCAGCCCTTAACCTATGTCTCCGAAATGGGCAAGCACACCCCTGTTACCTTCCAACACCTGTTCAACAACGTTGAAATTCCCGAATTGGAGTGCCTGTTCTACCGTCCCGACATTACCAACGGCGATATGGTTAACTACTTCACCATCAAATTCAAACGCCTAAAAGTGGTTTATTCCGGCGTTACCAAACGCAATGTGTACCTGCCCGAAAGCGACCGCTTTCCCGATGAGCACACCACCAAAATGGTCTACGGCAACGTTGTATACAGCTACAACGAAGACGGCATCGAAGCCGAAGACGAAGTCAACGATCACTAGAAACCAGCCCGCTAAGTTAGCGGTTGGTTTTCGCCGGCTTATTGCGAAACCGGATATCGGTTCCCCGGCACATGGTTCGATCTTATAAAAAAGGCCCCACTCCGGTGGGGCCTTTCCTTGTTAATAAAGCATTGAGCGCAAGGTCCCCACGCCCGTGGGGCCTTCCTTATTAATAAAACATTGAGCGCAAGGTCCCCACGCCCGTGGGGCCTTTTTTTCTCGATTGAGAGGGAAACGGCTTAATAAACCGCGCTGGTGATCACGCCGGTAGACGCACTCATCGCCGGGTACTGGATGTTGCTGAGGTTCAAGGACAACTGGTTGTTCCAATTGACGTTGGTCACCCGTTGCAGGTTGCCGCCCGACTCAACCACCGCGTATCGGCTACCATGGCCGTTGTAACCGCTTGTGGCAATCGTCCAGTCATAGGTACCGTAGGCCGTCGTCGGTTGTTCAAAGTACACGCCGGTACCGCTGCCGTTGCGGTGCATGCTCAGGTTGCGCAGGTAGACGTCGTACTTGCTCCAGCTATCGCGCCACATGCCGGCGTTGTAAGCCATTTCGCCGCGAGCGCGGGTCACGATGTTCACGCCGTGGCCGTAGGTGGAATCCGCGATGAAATTGTCGCGAATGTAGATGTTGCGCAAGGGACCGCCCAGCTCGTGCGACCAGTGTTCGCCGTCGCAATGGTTGGGGGCAACCACGTACTTACCCGTGTAGGTGAAGCCCGCCACCGCTTTGATGTTGTCCAACACCGAATACCGCACCGTGTTGTTGCGAATGGTTACCTCATCCGCGTTGGGCTGAATCAAAATGCCGTAGGTGGAGGCGTTCAGCACTTGGTTGCCTTCAACCAGCGCGCGTTCGCGAACCGAAATGCCAAAACCGTTCCAGTCACCTTGGTGGGATCCCAAGCTTCCGGCCGAGACCTGATCGCTGTTGCCCGCATATTTAATGGTGTTGTTTTGGATCCAAACATCAGAGGCGTCTTTGCCGCCCGCATTGATGCCGCCGCCGCTGCGACCGTTGTCCACGCCGGTAATACGGTTGTTTTTGATCCAGAAACGGCTGCCGGAGCCCGCGTAAATACCGCGACCACCGCAGTCACCTTCGCAACCCACGCCAATGCCGATATCGGTCAAATCATTGTTGTTCACCACCACATCATTCGCCGTGTGCAAGAAAATCCCCTGACCTGGCAGATTCTCCAGGGTGTTGCCGGTGATCATCCCTTTGCCGCTGTACTGGCTTTCGGGAAGGATGCTGTTGGTGCAAGCCGCATTACTCCAGCCGGTAATGGAATCAACTTGAATGCCTACGTTGCTGGTACCGTCGCCCAGGGCCGCGCCGTTGTTCATGTTGATGATGCTGCAGTCTTTGATAAGGAAGCCCCACACCTGACGCAACACGATACCGGCGCCGTAGAAACCGGAAATGGTGACCTGTTGAATGCCGACATTGGTGCTTTTGTCGGCAATAATCGCCACCGCACCCTCGGCCTGACCGCTGGGGCTTAGCACCAAGTTATGTAGCCCGATTTTATCCGAGTTGGCGATGCTGACCGCGCGTTTTGATCGGGTGCTTCCTTGTTTCGAAGGGGTATTGATGTGCATGTTTCGGATGGTGACGTTGGTGCAGTTATTCAGTGCAACCGTGCCCTTGTAGGACGCCGTTTGGACCCAGTTGGGAAGGGTCAATTCGTATTGAGCGGTGCCGCCGTCAAGAACCAAACCGCTTACGCCGTTGATTTCAACAATGCCGGTGAGGGTGATATCACGGTAAAGCTCGATGAGACCCGAGGTAAGCCCGCGGGTTTTGTAATCGCTCACGGCATCGGTGAGATCCGCTTCGTTGTAAACGTGGTAGGTTTTGGCGGAAACGGTTGGCCCGGCAAGGGACCACAGCAAGGCGAGAGAGAAACAAACTGCTTTCAAAGGAAACTCCTGTTAAGAACGTGAGGGAATAAGGCGCACATTTTTCGTTGAGCCAAGGCACAGTGATCCACGAGGAGAAATACCTGTTCTCCGGTTGGAAAGTGCGGGGAGGAACTCCGCTAGAGAGTTGTGTTCAATTAAAACGGGCTATTAGGTTGAAGACCGCGCTCGGCAAATTTTGGAGGCGTGGTTTATTTCCTCGTAAGCCGAAATAAAGCGCTGTCGACAACTATGGGTAAATACGCCTGAGCTCGCCATTTTTCTTGGTAATAGAAATGAAAAAGAAATTTTGAGAAAGTTTAACGCCGTAATAAGTGGCCTCTTGTAGCGCGCTGCGCCGCGTGGACCATGCCAAAAGCGCGACACCCGTGAGGGTTTACTGCAGGCTCCCGGCCCGGTTCCCGTCTACCTGGTTCAAGGGGAAGGGCTTGCCCAAGGCGTGGTTTTTCTTATGTTGCTATTTTCCATATGATCGCGTTTTTGCTTTTTGCGATTATTTTTTCTTTTTGGAACGTAGGTGTATCGCTAAAATAAGGGAAATTACCATGGCATCGAAATTTTGAGGAGCTTCTCCCGGTATTCGTTTTGGCTGAACCAGGATGTTTTGCCGTTGCGCGGGTTGAGGTGAGGAGATCCGCATGTGAAACAGGGAGGAACCATGACGGAACGTGAGGTGATTGATCAGGCGCTTGCCGCCTTGGGTGACGCCAACGACATCAAGGATTTTGCATTGGGAGAGGACGGCAGTGTCGGCCTTTCCATGGGAGAAGGGCTCGACCTGGCCTTGGAATGGGATGAAAAGGGGCGCCACTTATTGATTTACCTGTCCGTGGTGCCTTTGCCCGAAACCGCACCGGAACTGCTCCAGCTTTACCACCGCTTGTTGGTGCTGAACTGCCTTGGGATCGGCACCCACAACGCCGTGCTTTCCGTCCAGCCCGAAATGAAGTTGGTGCTCATGCATATGAATGTGTTCATTGAAGATGTGAACGCCGCACGCATTATGCGGACCGTCGATCATCTGTTGGAAGCCCGCAACGCCGTTCTTACCGCATTGGCGGAGGATGAGTCGGCGGAGGCCGAGGCCGAAGAAGGTCAAAGCGCGCCACCGATGGACCCCATGAACATGCGTGTTTAAGCCGGTCCGAATGTTTGCCAATCCGCTTTTGCCCAAAGCAAAAAGCAAGGTGCGACCGCGCGAAATGGTCGCCGGGCTACCAAGGAGTCGCTATGTCCAGTGTAGGAAAACCGCCTAATATCAACAGCACACCGCTGATTCAGCAGCAAAAGATTGAGAAACCCAAGGACCCACAACTCTCTTCGACCACGCTTCAGCAGTCCCAGACGTCGTGGAACCCTTTCCAGGGTTTGATGAACCGCATGAAGATGGGAATGCCCGAGACCGGCGATCAGGTGATCGATACCAAACTGATCACCCCGATGAAGGACATGACGCCGCAATTTCCGGTGTACCAGGGGTTGGAAGACACCTTTCACGGCCGCATGACCGCCATGCAGCGGCTTTACAGCACGGGTCAGCTTCCGATGGTAAAGCCGTTTTTCGAAAACCTGGAAACCATGCAGAATACCGTTCAAAACATCGACACCTTGGACAAGCAGGACATGATGGAGTTGGGTGGTACCTACGTAAAAGACAAAATTGAAAACCTGAATTTGGTCAAAATTCCCAAACACACCTACCAATTTTCAACCGTCAGCAAGGACAAGCTCGATGAGTTACAGGAAACCCAACAACAGATGGTGACCAAAACCAAGCAAAAAGTGATGGTTCAGGTTGGTACCTCGGTCGGCGTCGGCCAAATGCTGCGCAAAACCGGTCAAATGGTGAGCCGAGGGAACGCTCGCCTCAAGGTGTTGGGTTTGACCCTGCAGGGCATGGGCTTGGCTTTTGGCGGAACCGGTGGGCTGAAGATTGGTTACGACATGCAGGATATGGGTGGCAAAGTCGGAACCATCGTCAAGGATCAACACCCAACCACGCAGTTGTTCATCGAAAAAATGAACAACCCCAAACAAAAATCCATCCAAGGCCCCGACCCAAAGGACTAAGGCGCGTCGAACCGCGCCGCCTGTGCGTTCCACGGTGCCTGAAAACCTGGCATGAACCTATAGGCTAATGCAACCTCAGTTCGTTGCGACGAATGGTGATCTCTCTAATTTCCGTGACTCGGGCCTGCTCACCGTGGTGGGTCGAACCCGCGGCCCGAATCGTTTCCGCCGTTACCTCGGTTTGGGTGGGGGCGGGGCGTCGACCGCGACCCGGAAGGTCGAGCTTGGCTTGGAACGGGTGCAGGATCAAGGTAAGTTGCGCGTCGGCCGCTAATTCCAGCGGACCCAGCGTATAACTTTGGGGCCGCCCCTCCGTGAACCGCAGCGCGAACGCGGGACCCGCATCATGGCGTAACTGGTTGTAGTTGGGTCCCGGCAGACGGGCATGAACCACGGTGATGTCCGCGCCCGGGCGTTCGTCCTTCACCTTAACCATGAGGCGAAAGCGGTCGCCGCCCCCGGATTGAGGGGTGTCCAACAGGGTGGTTTCCACGGTGAGGGGCGAGGGCAGTTCCGCCACCTGATGGTGAAGCCGCAGATTGTTGGTGGTCAAGCCCGGGTTGGCGCTGAACTGCACGAGTAACTGATCGGCGTGTGCCTGGGAGGGGCGGGCGAGGTCTCGAAACCTGGCGGGCGCGTATTGCCAAGCGGCCAAGGCAAACTGGTGGTTGGCCTGTTCTAAAAGTGCCGTCGGGGTTTTGGCATCGCGGTTTTTCAAAAGGTCGGCCGCGCTTTCCCGCGTCGGATAAACCTGTTGCGCCCTGCCAAATGCGCTTTGTGCCAGGATCTTTGCGACGGCTTGCTCTACCGCGCCGGGTGACAACCCTTCCTTTAACAAGCTCAGCCCGAGCAGCGCCGGCCAAGCCCAAATCGTAAGCGGTGTTGCCAGGCCCGCCACCATGATCAACATACTCAACATTGCCAAGCGGTGTTGGTCCTTGGTGAGATGAAGCCCCATCTCCACCACATCGAACGCGAAGGTAACCCGCCGAATGATGTTGACCAGGTGGGACCAGGAAACGGCATGGCGGTGCAATGCGCCGAAACTTTGGAACCGCTGATGGATGGTTCTTTCGCGCGCCAAGGTTTTGAGGTTGCGTTTCATGCTGTCCAAACGCATATCCGCTAACAGCAACGCCAAGTCGTTGAGGTCCGCCATGCCGATCAGCACCTTTTCCCAGTCCTCGGTGTGCGGGTTTTCCTCGGCGAGCTGGTCGGCGGTGAGCAACAGCACCACCGGCAGCAGCATCCATTGCAGGCGACGACGGCTATTGGGTGCAATCGCGGCCCTTTGGTCGGTCGCCACCGGTATGACCGCATCAAGTGCTTGCTTGGCGGAGCGTGGATGATGCCGCAGCAGCGCGCCGTACAAACGGCGAAAAGTCTTGAGGATGTGGGCCGCGTTTTTCTCGCGCGCCGAAAGCAACACAACCGCGCGGTCCAATTCGCGCCGTAACAAGGGGGCGTAGGCGTCGAAGCGGGCCGCATTTTCGAGGCTGGAACGCAGTACACCGGCGACCAGACGCTGGGTGTTGAGTTGGGCGTAGCCGGTGGTGGGATCCTGTTGAAGCGCTTTTTGATCGGGTTCGCGATACCACGACGCCGCCAATTGAAGCAGTTCTTCTTCCCAATCGTGACCGTCCTTGAGCGACGTGCCGGCGAACAGGTGGAGCAGACGCAGGGTATCAAGTGCCTGGACCAGTGTGTCCAGGGTTTGGTTGATGCTCAAAATACCTGGATTGGCCAAGGTGTTTTTTAGCCAGGGCGCGGGCACCGTTTTTTCTGGGTCAACCTCGAAAAACGGCAGGAACATCGGCACGTGCAGGAAGTAACGCGCCAGTTGTTGCCGGATGCCCTCGTAACTTCGTGCCGGACAGGTTCCCTGGCGGGGGGATCGAAAGGCGCCGACGGTTGCGGCCGGATTCTTTTCATGATCGGAAGCGGTGAGGATGGCGAACAGGGTTTGCAAATCCCATTCGAGTTGGGGCACAACCTGCAGCGCACGTTGTTTGAGTTCACCGAGGAATTGTTTGGCCAAGGTGGTTCCGCCCCGCCTGGCCAGGACCCCGTCGGTTTCGGGCGAGAGGCTGTTGCAAAGGCGGGCGATATGAAAACGGGCCACCGTGGCCTCGTGCAGCCAGGTTCGATCGAGTTCACCGAGGCGAAGTTGAAGGCGGTGGCGGGCTTCGGTGAGCGCGTGGAGGATGGGAAAGGCGGGGCGCAAAACAAAGGAAGCCTCCGTTTGGCCGGCGGCAATGGCGCGGGGCAGACTGACGTGGGCCCAAGCGGGCAAGGCGGTGTCCTTAGGGTCCAACTGATTGAGGCGCGCCAGTTCCGGGTAGGGCGGCAACGGTTGTTGGATCGGGGCCAGGAGTTGTGACCAAGTTGGTTGCCAACCTTTTTGGCGCATGGCCGGGTGGGCTGGGAAAGGGAGCTGTTGGTCGTCGGGGACCACGAGCAGGGGTTCGTGTTCACCTTCGAAACGGAATTGACCGCCGGGGTCGCCGTGCCAATCCGGGACCTGAATCAGCCACGCCGGGTCGGGCGCGGGCAGGTGGAACACGGCGGTTTGCGGGCTGCCGTCATCCGGTAGATAGAGTACAAAAGGAATTCGTGTTTTCCCCTGGCCCAACACAAAAGCGACCCGACGCCGCACGGGTGGCGGTGGCATTGGCAACGACCGAGGAAGGTCCAGTGACAGCTGGAGACTGAGGCGGTGGCGCGGCGCTTGTGGGTCGGGCGCCGCGCCGTCGGCCTCGTTGTTCGCCGGGTCAGTGGCCGTTTTTTCGCCCTGCTTGGCCGGCTCGGTGGGACAGGGTCCGGCCGCCGGCAGTTGGGGCGTCTGGAACGCGGGCAACACCATCGCACCCGAGTTCCCGTCTTGGATGGCGGAGGCCGTGCCGCCGTCGGTGATCGCGGTGAAGGTGGCCAACACGGGCGATTCACCCTTTATCAGGAAGCCGCGTACCTGACCCGTGACCAACTGTTGGATGGCGGTGCAGGGTTTGATCGCCAGGGGACAGGCGAGGGTCCCGTCCAACAGTTCCTGTTCGGTGATCAGGGCGGCCCCGCCCGCGATGCAGTTGCCGGGCGGCGGTGGTTGACGAGGGGTCCAGATGCCGCCGTGGCAACACATGATGAGCGCGTTGTGATTGAGGTACTTCACTCGTCCACCTTCCAGTGAATGACGTATTCGCCTGGTTTGCGGAACCGCCGCGAGATGGTCATTTTGGAAGAGGAATTTTTCCAATAAAAATTCGCGCTTTCAATCAGTTCACCGTTATTCGGGTTCAGGCGGTAAATTCTGATGTAATCTCCAGGGACGGGTTCCGGTAGCTCGTCCCACCATTCATTCCGTGTTGCACTGGGATCTAGGTTTACACCTGTTTTGTGTTCTTTAGCGGCCTTTTCAAGGGCCGACCAGACGTTTTTTAATTGCGCGTCTTCGGGTTCCTCTTTTTGATCCTTGTCCGAAAAGGCAAGGGGGA
Source organism: Acanthopleuribacter pedis (assembly GCF_017377855.1). GTDB lineage: Bacteria > Acidobacteriota > Holophagae > Acanthopleuribacterales > Acanthopleuribacteraceae > Acanthopleuribacter > Acanthopleuribacter pedis. Next base: position 125,740 of record NZ_JAFREP010000024.1, on the reverse strand, counting down.
TCATCGCCAAGATTTTGGTTAACCGTTGCGCCTCCGCTTTTTGGGCTGTTGCCTGCGCTCGTAGCTCTCGCTTTTTGACAGCGGCAAGCAGCGCCTTTAATTGACGATGCTTTGTAGCGGGCTGCGAGCCGGGATCGTTTAACTGGTTGGTCAACGTGTTAATAGCGGTTTGCAGTTTGGAAAGGTTATTGCGCGATCCGGCTGTTCGGGCCTGTTTTTGGGCCTGAGTCAATGAATCACGTACCCTTTCATGGGCTTCGATCAGTCGTTTTGCTGCGATGTGAATCGCGTCGTTAGCCGCGTGCTCATTTTCCGCCGGGGTGGGAAGCGTCGGGGTCTGATAGGGATTTGCGTTAAACCCTTGGACAAGGCCGTTTAGGGACCCTACGGCGTAGTTTCTTTCAGTTTCTAGTTTGTTACCGCGCGCTTTCTCAACTTCGTGAAGGTTGGCCAGGTGGGCAGCCCGTGCCTGTTCCGCGACGAGGTTCTCTTCTACCTGTTCTTTTTTGCTTTTTTCCGTTTCGAGTTCAGCACCGATTCGCCCAAGGTCACCCAAAAGTTGAGCGCGTTCCTCTTTTAATCCCTCGATTTGGTTCATTGCCGTGCGGTACTTTTGATTGAGGGTTTGTGAGGCCTCCCGGAAATAGAGGGCGAACATCAGCGCCGCAACGACGGTTACAACCATTAGCGCAAGCGCCAGACCCATGCGGACTTGCCGGTTGCGCACGGCTTCGATGGAATAGGTTTCCAAATCAGCTTCGGCTTTTACAAGCTTTTCATCCAGTGCCTTGCACCGTGCCTGTTCATGGGCCAGGTTCGCGCGCGTTTTTTCCAAGTCTTTCGATAGGCTTTGAACGGTTTGACCCAGTTCCTCTTCTTTCGCTTCGAGCTGTTTGATCTTTTCCCCATCGGTTTTGGCTTTCTTTTTCTGTTCATCAATGGTTTTTTGTCGCTGCTTGATTTGGGCGGTTTGTTCCCCAATGGTTTGGTCTTTGGCTTCGCTGTCTTTCTTAAAGCGTTCGACGCGCAGCTCCTCTAGTTGAACCTTATTTTCGAGTTGGGTGAGCTGATCACGGAGGGCTTGGAGCCCGTCCGGTGGGTGTGGGCTGGGTACGCCCTGAATTGGGATCGGCATGGGTTGGGGGCGGGTCCTGGTTTGTGGGGGCGGTTCCAAAGGCTTTGGTAATTTGGGTGGTTGTGGGGTCGCCCTTTGAACCGAGGGATCCGCTTGAAACCCAGGGATTGCGGTTTTTGGCGGACCGTCAAAACTCAACCATTGTGGTTCCACCGCCTCAAGCAAACGCTTGAGTTGGTGTGCATCGGCGCCGGCGTGGAGGTTCCAAATAAAAGGAAGCGGTTGCAACCCTTGGGCAAGCCGCGCCAGCTGCCAAGCCCCAACTTGGCGGCGGAACCTGGGCGTCTCCTCGGGGCTGTCCACCCAAAAAGTCCGCTGGTCGGGTGGCGCTGTTGTTTCCGGTTGCGGGTGAGGCGCGCCGGCTTGAGGCAAGGGTAACGGTAAGACGACTTCTCGTTCCCCGGTAGGAACCTGCCGATAGCGCGGATGTTCTCCCGCCAGGGTATTGCCGCCGTCGATGTGACTCGCCATGGCACTGTCGAATTGGGTTGGATCCCCGTCGGCGAGGCGTAACCCTTCCTCATCAAGCAACAGGCAATGGTACCCGGTTGCTGAACGGCCCTCGCGGTCCTTGCGATTGGGGAAAAGTTTGAGGTACATCATGTTTTCCCCTTGGGGGAGCATGATGCGAAGGGTGTCCCCACCGGGAATTTGGCAAGGCGGAATAAGGTCCATAAACCGATACACCGCGTCCTTGCAGTCTCGAAAAAAAGCCAAGCGATCAGCCGGGAAGTAGGCAAGGATCTCGAAATCGCGCTTTTCCAATTGGGTATATTTCGCAAAGACGAAGTGGTGGGCGTTGATCCTTTGCTTATCCATCAGGAAATCCCCGTCAGGCGGCGATCCGCGTGATGGAAGAAATCTTCAAGACAGTGGGCAAAACCCCGGTAATACCAATCCTTGAAAAGCGGATCTTCCGGCAAAGCCGCCACCAAATACGCGTTGAAGAACGGATGGTTCAGTTTGTTTTTGGCGACGATCTCGCGCCACAACCAGCGGGTCGCCGTCATCAGCCGGCGTTTTAAGGCCGCTTCACCCGCGAGCTCGGAAGCCGCGGCGGCGTCGACCAGTTTGGTCCAGTGGTCTTCAGAAATGCCGGATGCGTAGTCAACCAAAGCGATTTTTTCCGCGTGGGTGCCGATAAATCGTGGGTGGTTGGGGGGCTGATTCAAACAATATTGATCGCATTTGGTGAACATCAGCGCGACCATCAGGTTCGGGTTGGTTTTTAAGGCCTGGGCAACATGGGTTCGGTAGTGGTTCAAGAGTCGAGAACCTTCTCTTTCCAGATGTTCGATATCAACAGGAGAAAGCACCAGCACCAGAAGGTCGGCGCCCGCGCTCACATCAAAGATCTGGGGAAAGGCCGCGTCACCCTTTTGGTCGACATCGGCCACGTCGTTGATAAAGGATCCGGTGTGGTCGACCAGGGTTACCTTCATTTTGGTATCGCGGATGGTAAAGGTCACCTCACCGCGGTAGATATTGGGTGTTTCCCCAACGGTTCCTGCTGGAAAACCGACCTTTTGCAAATTTTCTTCTGTTTCCCTGGTTGGGACCACGGTTAAAGGAAATTTGAATTCGGTACAAGCATCATCACTCATGTTCATCAATGCTTTGACAAGGCTGGTTTTGCCGCCTTTGACACCACCCAGGACGGCGATTTTTAGTTCCCGCGGGATATGACCGGTGGGGATTGGTTTTGATTGGCTTCTTTTGAAAGGCGATTTCCAAGTGGGTTGCCCGTTTGCTTTCTCGGTTTTTTGTTGGTCTTCCTCGGTAAGTATTTTGACAATGCTTTGGCTGAAGGGAATGATGTCAACGGTGCGGCCTTGTTGCGCTTGTTGAAGCCGGGCATTGAGGTAAGCCCAAACTGGGTTTTCGCCATTTTTGATGTGGCGCGCTTGGGCCGCCATTGCTTGTTCGGCTTGCAACAAGGCCTCGTTATTCAGCGGCTTTGCGGCTTGTATCTGTTCGTAGGCAAGCCGCGACTGAACACCGCGAACATACCGATCCATCGCCGGGATTTCGGTTTTTTCTGCCAACCAGTAGGCTCCATAACGGGGCGAGGCAAGTAGGGCTTTGACCAAATGATAGAGACCCGCCGGCCCGATCAAATGGTTCGTCGCCCAATCGTGGAACAGGTTTTCGGCCATCAATTTAATGGGTTGGTCATTGCGGGAAAAGGGACCGTAAATCATTTCCCAGATCGCCGGATCGGCCCCGCGTTGTGCTGCTTGGCAGACCGTGTCCAGCGTTACCCCGGCGATCATTCGTGTCCATAAATTGGGCGAACCTTCCATGGCCTTGGCCACCGCGGCTTGAATGCCGACCAGGTATGTTTTGAGTTCGGGGTCATCGGGATCCTCGGCTTTGTCCCGAATGGTTTGCAGGTGGTCGCCCCACTCGGTAAGTATCTGGAGGGCGAGATGGTGTTGGGGTGGGAATAACAGCGTTTGAAACGCGTCACCGATGGGTTGTGAATCCATATGGTTGTAGAAAAATTCAAGCATAAGCGACCTCACATGTGGGCGTTGGGATGCCATCCCCTGAAATGTAGGACCAGGGAAGGGCTCTGTTCCGGTGTTAACGCCAGGGGGTAAATCCGGGTGTTGGGTTGGTGCGCCTTGACGGCGCGGATGTCGCGCGGGGGATCGGGTCGGAAAATTTCCACCGGCGGCGGGTGAGCGGGATCGCTGTAGGTCACCAACAAATGCACTTCCCCGCGTACCTCGGTTTCGAGATCGAGGGTCAGTCGGTCGCCCGACCATCGGGTTTGATGGGGGATTCGGAGGCCGCTGTCCGCGTAAACCAAATAAACGTCACCCGACGGGCGGGTTGCCGGGCGCGGTTCGCTGTTTGCCCGTGGTTGCATCTGCAGCAGCTGCGCCAAGGCGTTGAGTTGGCGGTCCAAGCTGAGGTGGTGGGTGCGGTCAGGGTCCGACTGAAATGGGGGCAGGGGTTCGTTGTTGTTGCACCACAGCGCGCGACGCAAGGTGTTTTCCAGTTCGATCAAGGGCGTGCACATCCAGTCGGCGGCCGCTTGGAAGAGCAGATGGCGCGCCGTTTGGCTGCCGACCGACAGCAACGGTGGGGCCGTTCGCCAGCTTTCCAGGGCATCGTGCAGGCGTGCCGCGAATTGGTGAATCGCGGGCGTCACCGTGCCGCGCCAGGCGCCCAGGTGGTGAAGCGGCGGTTCCAGCTCGCGGACCAAACCGGTGTGGTGGTCGTCGTCGCGCCGGTAACGGCCCAGATACAGGTGGTCTCGCGGGCATGCCGGGGCCTCGTGGGTTGCCGATCCCACGACCAGTTGCGCTTTGGCCGGGGTCGGGTTGTTCTCATCCGCCGGCGGGTTGACCCAAAGCCACAGGTCGACCGCCTTGTGCGCGTTGAGTTGCCCGTGGGTCAGTTGTTGGGTTTGGCCGGTCGCCGACACGGGGAACCCGCTCGTGGTGAGCCCTGTTAGGTTGTTGACCGTCAAGGTGATGTGGTCGTCTGCCGGCGTGGCCGTGATGCTTTCATCCCCGTGGAAACGGGTTAAGCCGTAGCCCTGCGCGGCAAAACGTGATCGCGTTAACAACCAGCGTTCCCAATTTAAAAAATCTTGGTGGGTTAGCGGTTTGTCCTTGTACCAGGCGGGTGCGTTCATGGTGTGCTCCTTCTGCGCGGCGGTGAGGCAAGATGCGGGTCATGCCCCACCGCGGGCTTATCCCAGGGTGAAATGGATTTGGTCCAGGCGTGCCGGCTCGGCGTCCAAGCGGGCGGTGCCGCCTGGCTGGAAACAGGTACCCCGTGGAAACAGCAGCTGATAAAAGCTCAGGTCGACGGCGCATGGGTCGCGGTAACGCACCCGCGCCTCTCCGGGTTGGTAATCGATGAACCAGTGCCATGTCGCGGCCTGTTCGTCGAGGTGATCCATGAGGGTGAAGTTGCGTTTCAACATGGCCGGCAATAACGCCAACAACAGGTTGCGGCGGGTCTCGTCGTCGGGGTCGCCGGTTTGCCACAGGCGGCGCAGGAACAGGAGGTCGGCCAGGTCGTGGTCGGGCGGTTGGCCCGCCGGTCCCGCGGCCGGGTGCAACACCGCTTGGGACAACGTATTGTCAGGGTCCCGCCAGGCGTCCGCCAGGGCGCGGTACTTTTGGAAGGTGCCGGTTTCTCTTTGACCTTGGTTGCGGTAGCCTCGCGGTGCTTGGTCCGACCAATTCCCCTTTCCCGCGGCGGGGACCACCGCGTCCACGGCCCCGCGGATGTCGTCCGCGAGCCTGCACCAGAGTAACCGCGCGGCGGGGTCGCCCGGCATCGCGTCGGGATCTTTCAACAAGCGGCGTCGCCACGCGGCTCCTGGCAGCTCGGCGGCCTGTTCGGGCAGGAACAGCACCGCTTCGCTGAGCTTGGTGTTCCGGCGGTGGCCCAACCTAGCGCCGTCCAGCAGCAGATCGCGCCACGCGGGCCGGTCCGCCAGGCGCCACAGGGCAACCGCGAGGCTCGGCCCCGTTTTCAGGAACACCTTATCCATGGCGCGGCGCAGCCGTCGATAGCGCGGGGCAAACCAGGTGTCCTCGTATTCGCATCGCATGGGGGGCAACATCACCAGGTCGTCCGGCGCTTGCGCCCCCTCCATGCGGTTGAGCAGGTTGATGACACTGTCGGCGTCGCCGCCAAACAGCAAGGGATCGTAGAAAAGGGGATGCTTCCCCACGCCCTCGGTTTGAATCGGACGGGAGCCCGGTTGCGCGCCCGGCGCCCTGTGGGTCAGGGTCAGCTGCAGCAGGTGGTGGGCGAGGGTGTCGTGGGGGGGACCCATGTCCTCGTGGGCGTTGAAGCGTGTGATTTCCAAGAAATGTCCCTGGAATTCAAAAACCTTGCCGTGGCACCGGTTCCGTTGCGCACCGGACAAATCGCTGATGGCCAAGGTCGGGTTCGGCACGACGGCGAGGTGGTCAAACAGTTGCCGGGGCCTGTTGCAAAAAAGGAGCGGCCCTCGGTCGTCGAAATCAAGCTGGATGGGCGCGCGACCCAGCCAGCGCGGCTCGCCGCGACCGGGTGGGTCTTCCGACAAACACTGGAGCGTCCCGTTTTGTTGCGCATCCGTTAAGAGCCGGTTGAGGCTGTCCCCAATCTGGTCGCGGGTGATAAACAGCGGAACCCAATAATTCATCAGGGACCTCCAACTTTAAAATCGGAACCGGAAAGTTCGGCCTCGGCTTGCGCGCCTTTGAGGGACAGGCCGCCGCGCCCCTCCAGGCTGAGGTTTTCCCCTTTGACCGAGATCGTGCTTTCACCGGTCAGGTCCAACGCGCTTTTGACGGCCACCGCGCCCAACTGCTCGGCCGTGACCTCGGCCAGCGAGAGGGTTGTGGCTTGCGTCAGCGACAGCGAGGGCGCCGCGTGGCCGGCGGCCTCCTCGCGGACATTGCCGAGCACCACCGGGGCCTCATCCAGGCGGCCGGAATGGAAGACCGCGACGGTGGTGCCCACGGCGGGTACCAGGTGCAACCCGCCACGCCCGTCCTCACCCGACGTCGGGCACAGCAGGCGGGCACGCAACTGATCCCCGTGGGCACGTGCTTCAAAGCCGGCGAGCCGGACACCTAACCAGGGTTCGCGCCCATCGTTTTCGGTCACCGTCCCCAGCCGGCACCAGCTTTGATGGGCCGTGGGTTGGGTGAAGTCCGCCGCGCCCGACAGCAAGTGGATGTGGCTGCGCCGGCGCAAATGGGTGCCGCCGTCGGCGGGGGTCAAGCGGTCCTCCAGCGCGACCACAAAGGCGTCCTCGTGGAACCGCGGTAGGTTGAGGTCGAACCAGGTTTGCCAGCGGTCGGCGTCGAACTCGGGATGTTCGCGCGTTACCACGTATTCGGGCAAGCCGATGCGATCCAGGTAATGCACCGCGGTCGGTGGTCGGTGCGCGGGGAAGTGCCGGCGTTCCAAGGTTTCGGGTTCCGCGGCGGGCAAGCTTCTGCCTTGAAAAAACGCGCGGCATGCCGCGACATCACCTGGCAGCAAGGTGTAGGGCAAAACGGCGGTGCTGCTGCAGGTTCCGGTCAGGACCAGGCCGGGGACGCCGGGGCCGCGCCGTTCCGGGGCAATCAAGCGGCGCAAGAAGGCCGCGTCGCTTTCCCCGTCTTGAACGAGGTCACCGGCGAGTTCGATGTTGGCGGGCAGGTTGTTTTCCAGGTCGGCCGGTAATTCGGCCACGTGGGTGAAGGCGCGTAGCAGGCCGGCATAGGTTTGCTTGGCGTGCACGCGGTAGCGCGGCCGGTGGGGCGACGGTGTGTCGCCCCCCGATGCTTGCAACACCGTTCCCAGCAGCTGAAAACACAAACCCTCGGGATGGTGGGTTTCCGTGATCGATTGAATCGGATAAAAGGGGGTGAGCTGTTGCGCCGCCCCGCCCGCGGGTTGCCAAAAGGCGCCGAGCGATAGGGCGACGCCCGCGGCGAGGTGATCCAACAGCGCGTGTCGGCCCTCCTGGTCGCGGTGTGAGGCCCGACCCAGGTCGGTCGTCGCCCAATGCACAAGCGGTTCGGCAAAACGGCGACGGGTCACCCATTCCAGCCCTTCCAACTCAGGCAAAGGCGCCCCGTCGCCTTGCAGGCGAAAAAACAAACTCATGGCGTTACACCATCGCCAAATCGCGGTAGACCTCGCGGAAAACGAAGGTTGCGGTTTCGACGGTGTCTTTGCCTTTACTCGGTGGTAAGCCGCGTGCGCCGACGAAGCTCAAAAGGTCGCGGTGGGAATAGTAGGGAACCTGAAGCGCGGCCTGGGCCGGGTGCGCGTTTTCCGTCAGCGTGGTGAGGGTGGGCGATGGGTAGTCGAGGAACAGGCCGAACGACTCATCGATGAAGGCGTGTTCCAGGGTCCTGGGATCCAGATCAACGGTGTTTGAGGATAAGGAGATGGTGAAGGGTCTAAAGGGATCTTGGCTGACAACTTCTTGGTCGTTGGCTTCGATGATGCGTTCCAGGAGTGAATTCGATTCATCGCGCAGGGTGGCGAGCCGCATGACGGTTGAAAAATAACTGCCGTTCATTAGTTGGTAGGCAAGCAGCCGTTTCGGCAAGGTACCTTCCAATTTGAAGTTGTAGTCATCGTTGAGTGGGCCCAATTCTGGTTGGTTGTCGGCGCTGTTTTTGAGCTGGGCGGGTAGGGCGTGGCGGCTGGTGAGTTGGTCGTCGTATTTAAAACACACCAGGCGCATGCGTTCGCGGTAGTTGATTATGGTTTCCACCGAATACAAATCAATATCTTTAAATGTGTAACTGCGTTGGTTACCGACAATGTCAAGGGTACCGCGCCGCATTTTGGTGCCAGGTGCAATGGGGGAAGTGATGGTACTTTGGGCTTCGATGCGATCCACCAGATAGACATAGTAGTGGCCTTGGTAACTTTGTCCAGGTGTCATACAAAAAGAGATACGGTATCCCGGAATGTTTTGAAAGGTGAAGGTATCGTCGGCGACTCTAAATTCAGCAGTAATGGCCATAGTGTGGTTCCTCCATGGAAGGTTGTGATCGTTAAACCAAGGGGTTACCGGACGAAGCAACACGATAGAACGCGTGCCTCGTGCTTGGGCAACCGATTATTTGAACCTGTGTGGTACGGGTGAGAGGTCGCTACGCGCCGATCACCGCCGCGTTTCAGTTTCGAAACGCTTGGGAAAGGTTATGGTTCGTCGTTGAGCAACAAGGGCAGGGTTTTTTGAAGCCACTGTACGTTTTTGAACGACAAACGCGTTGTTTGATTGATGTTGAGCGGGGTTTTGTGGTCCGAGGCGGCGACCAGGGTTTCGAGTCGGTAGGCGGGTTGGCCTTCCGGCAAGGCGGGGTTTTCACCCAACCCGAACACCCGGCCGTTGCCGTTGGGCAGCATGCGGTCGAGCAGGGTGTTGGCGTTGAAGTAATCTCCATTGAGCGGGTTCTCTTCGATAAACAAAAAGTTAAAAAGCGTTTCCGGCTGGAAGGGCTGCGCACCGCCGTGGCTTGCCGCCGCCCCGGCGAGGAGCGCGGTGAGGTAGCCGTAATAGTCGATTTCAAAGCGGGCTTGCTCGGGTGGTCCCCAAAACACGTTGCTCAGGTAGGCGCGCATTTCGGCCGCACCGACGCCGAGCACGTGGAATCGATCCACGCCTTTCTCGTTGATATTCTTTAGCTTGAAGTTCTGGGCTTGCGGCCGCAGAAAGTGGGCGGCGAGCAGGTAACCCGCGGGCAGGTGGCTGGGCATGGTGTCCGTGGGCGGGTTTAGGTGCGGGGAGGGGCCGACGATGGTCACCGGTGCCAGGCTTTGGTTTGTTTTCTTCGCCAGTTCCTTACCTTGAGCGTGCCAATTTTCCAGGGGCGCGGTGAGCAACATGGGCGGCAGGACTACGCGGAAGTTACCCCGTCTGAGGGGGAAGGTTGCCAATGTGTCCAAAAACGCTTTTTTGTCCTCGGCATCGTCTTTAAAGGCGGTGTTGGTGAGGTACACCAGGCCGGGACCCATAAACGACGAGGCGGTGCCCGCGGCGCAGAGGGATTGGCAGCGCATGCCGCCCTCGGCGTTCTCGTTTGGGTCAAGGTTTTCGGTGCGAAGCCACGTGAGAAATTCCTGGGCGTCGCCGTTGATCACCACGATCTCGGCGTCGGGATCCTCGGCCGTTTTTTCCAGCAGGTAACGCATACCCTGCAATTCACACACGAAATTACGGATATTGGACAGGCCTTCTATTTCCAGAGCTTTGAGTAACGCTTCTAAGTTGCCGAGGTCGAAGGTACCGTCGTCGAAATATTCGGTGATCGATTTTTCGCGCATAAAATCGGCCGGGTTGGGATAACGCACCAAGTCGATGATCATGCGGTACAAATGGCTGTAGGTTTGGCCTAGGCGCAATTCGTCCGCAAACAGCCGCATCATGCGCATCAGGGTCATGCGGTCGACTTGGGCGCGGAAATCGGCTTTGTCGGGGTTGGCGATGTACCGGGTGTAGATCAGGTTAAAACACTGTTCCGCGATGCGCAGATCGCGGGCGAGTTTGCTTGCCTTCAGATCGGGTTCCTTTTCCATCTCGGCCAGGACCCTGTCTGGGAACGCTTCCGCGGGTGTTTCAGGGTGGTTTGCCAGCATTTGCGCGGTTAAATCGGTGACCCGTTTTAGCAGACCGGTTTCCCCGAGTTCCTCCTGATCCGCATCCGTTTTGGATGTGGCCTCGGCAGCCACGTCTTCCTGGGTTTGATCGGCGTCCGTTTGCGCCTCCGTGGCTTGCGTCGCCTTGGGTCCCTCCGCGGTCTGCGCCGCCGCGGGTTCGTTCTTTGTTTCGCCTTCTTGCGCGGATTCTTCCGCTTTTTGCTGCATGGCCGCCGATTGTTTCACCATGACCTTGACCGCTTCCTTTACCCGTGCGGACTCGGTCGGGGTGGTTTCCAAGAGGTTGTCATCGGAAAGGTCGTAAGAGAAGGTGGTCGAAATATCGCCGGCGCCGGGTTTGCCGGTTGCCCCTGGTGCCGCGGTTTCTTCCGGCATGGCATCCATCAGTTGCACGGCGTTACCGATGACGGTTAAACCGTCTTTAACTTGTTTCACCAATTCTTTATTTAAAAAGAAATGATTGATTAAATCCTGCAACACTGCTTTTTGGTGTTCCTCGGGATTGGTGATGCTACCTTTGTTGACCATTTTCGACAAACTTTTTGCGTGTTTATCGGCGATTTTTAACAAAAGTCGTTCGTTGTTTTGGGTTAACAGAATGGCGTTAAGGTAAACCGCGACAAGTTCGCCATTAAACAGATTGATGAGTTCCGCTTTTTTCAGGTTGGGTTCTAAAAACAATGCGGGGCACAAGGTGTCGATCATGAGGTTTTTGGCAACAGAGAAAAAGGCGTTTTGTGTGTCGGCGTCTTTTTTATCCAGGCCGGCAATGGTTTTTAACGCGTCAAGCGCATCGTCGTCGTTTTGGTATTGGGTAACCAAGGCCTTCATTTCCTCGGGCAGTTGCGCCTCTGCCTCGGTGTCGCCACCCACTGCAAGGATGATGTTTTTGAAATGGCGTTCCAGGTTTTCGCGATAGGCCTTGCGTTGTTCCGGTGAAGCGCGCGGCAGCGGCTTGGCCAGCCCGTATTTACCCGTTTTGATCGCGTCTTCCACCGCTTGGGTTCTTGCATAATCCCTGAGATGGGCCAGTTCCGGCATGTGGGTGTCTGACTTGTAGTGCGCCAGCAGCCAGTTCAGCACCATGGCGAGCAATACCTTGCTACGCAGAATTTGGCGCAACCCGTTAAACGCCTTGCGCGATTGGGCGAAGGTCTGGTGCAAATCAAAGCCTGTCTCGTCGGTTTGTTTTTCCAAATGCTTGCGTAACCACAGGCTTAGCGCGGTGCTGTTGATCATGGGTTCGGAATAGTTGGTAACTTTTTGGTTGCCTAGGGCTTCTCGCAGGGCACCGATTGCATCGGCCAGTTTGTGTTCATAGCCCTTTAACCTGGTACCGGTCAGATTGAGCCGTGTGCCGTCAAAGGGTTTGGTCTGATCCTCGCTGTAGAGGAAATTGAGCATTTCGCGGTGCAGGTTGGCCGGTAAAGGGCCGCCTTTTTCAAATCCCGGCCAGCCTCTTTTGCCGGCACACTGCACCAAAACCTCTACCAGCGCGGCTACCAGCTTGTGGTTGTGAACCTGGAAATGGGCGAAGGTCGCCAGGTAGGCGCGGATTTGCTCGAAAATCGATGCGCCCGCGTTGGTTTGTTTGCTCCCGAGAATGTCGTCTTGGTCGGTGCTGGGTTTGCAATCAGGCTTCAATTCGCCCTGTTCGTTGTTGGCGATGGCGCGTTGGTAGAAGTAATTGTTCGGGTCGATGCGCTGGCGGTTCCGCGGGTGATCCGAATCCGGCACCACCATTTCGACAAAGGGCTGATCGAGGCGTTCGGTGATGAGTTCCTCAATCGCCGGTTCCAGCATTTCCTCAAAAGTGCTGTATGAGATAGCGCCAATGTGTGCCGCGTCAAAATGGTCTTTAAGCCTGTCGTTTTCGAGGTTGCGATTGGTGAGCAGGTAGGTGATGGGCCCGCCGCCTTTGGCGCGTTTCTGGTTGAAACGACCAACCACAAACAAGCGCCGTTTCATGCGGACCAGGGCGTCCTCGTTGATGTTGTAGGTATTAAAAAAATCGCGAAGGGTCACGGTTGTTCCTCCTTTTGGTGGGTCAAGGTTTTGACGTGGGCCTGCATGGCGTCGAGTAAGCTTCGCTCCAGGCCGCGCGCCGAGCCGGGATGATTGGGATCCTCCGCGGCGTCGACCAGCGCGTCTAAGGTTTGCGGTTGGTGAAACTGTTCCGGCACCGGGGTTCGTGCCTGCGCCTGTTTGCGCGCGACCATGTCGGCCACGATGGCGCGGCGGGACGGGCGGCTCAGGGGTTGGAAATGCACCAGGCGATCCAGGCGATCAACCAGCGGGGCCTGCCAAATGCCGCCCATCGCCACCAACTTGCGGCGCAGGCTGTCGGCGTCTTGGTCGGCGTCGTCCTGTAACGCGTTGCTGGTGAGAATGATCAAACACTGCGAAAAATCGGTGGGGTTGCCCTGGCCGTCCTCGCCGAGCCCGTCCAAAAGGCTGATTAGCGGATACGCCAAACTGGGGTGGGCCTTCTCGAATTCGTCCAAAACCACCACCGCGTAGGGGCGCATGCGGATTTGGGTGTAGACGGTGTTGGTCGCGCCGTAACCCACGTACCCGGGACTGGCGCCCATAAACCGCGTGTGGGCGCCTTCGCCCTGGTATTCCGCCATGTTCTTGACGATGACCGCGCCACGCGCGTGCATCACCGCTTCCGCCAGGCTTTTGGCCAGCTCCGTTTTGCCGACACCCGGGGGACCCAGAAACAGAAAGCGGCCGCGGGGCCGGTTGCGCGGCAACCACCCAAACTCCTGCAGCAGCAACCAATCGGCGACGCAATCCACGGCATGATCCTGGCCGTGGATGCGTTGTTTCAGCCGTTTGGCCAAACCCGCGCCCACCCCTTGATCCAAGGGAATGCCGCTGCGTTGCTCGAAGGCCGCGCGGATGTCGGCGGCGCCAAGGGTTGTGTCCTCCGTTTCGCCCGCCAGCAATTGGAAAATGCGGTCCGCCAGCGTGTGCTTCACCAGTTGGAAGGCTTTGCGCGGCAAACGTTCATTGCGTTGGTAGGTCGTGGTCAGGTCCACCGCCTCGGCAAGGGCCGCCGGGTCCAGGGTGATGCCCGCCTCGCGCGCGCGCCGCGATCCTGCCGGATCGGCCGCGGTCAGGATGCGGATCGTCTCCTCGCGATCCGGTTCGGGGACGATGATTTTGGCGAACCGCGAATTCAGCGCCGGATCACCCGCGATGGCGCGGGTGTACTCCTTACCCGTGGACGAGCCGATACAGCGAAAGCGGCCTGCCGCCATTTGGGGTTTGAGGCTGTTGGTTACGGCCGTCATTCCGGGATCCTCGCCGTTGAGCAAGACGTGGATTTCATCGAAAAACGGAATCACGCGCGGGTTTTTCTCCAAAAACTGCAGCAGATCGCCAATGCGTTTTTCCAAGGCGCCGCGGTTTTCGGTACCCGCCATCAGGTCGTGGTGGGCAATCGCCACCAGGGTGACTTGATCCAATACCGATGGAATGAACGGCCGGGTTCCCGCTGCCAAATGCCAGGCCAGGCCGTAAACCAGCGTCGACTTGCCTACGCCGGGTTCGCCGACCAGAATCGTGCTTTCCTCGCCGCCGCACAGACTCGCCACCAACTGACGCAGCTCGCGCGCCATGCCGAACAAGGGATTGTGCGGCCAATAACCGCGGCGGGCCATCAGGGTTAAGTCCTGCCCGAAACCCAGCGGCTCGTAGGTAAAGTCGTTTTGGTGAACCGTCTCCGCCGCGCGGGGTAAAAAGTGGTCCACGGTCAGACCCAACTGCCGTAAACCCTGAACGCTTTGGGCCGCGTCGCCGCTGAACAGGGTTTCGTTTTTGAGCAAGGTGATCAGCAGCATGATCGGGGAAACCCGGTCCGCGCCGAAGGTGGCGCACCAGGCCAGCGAGGGCTGAATCAAACGCTGGATGTCGAAGGCGAAACCCGAGGTGCCCGCGGGCAAGGCCGCGATCTGGCGGGCCAGCAAGGCATGGGCTTGGGCGGCGGTGTTTTCGGGCAGGCGGCGCACCACCTCGCTGTCTGCTAGCAATTGATCCAACAGGTGCGCGAGATGCACGGCGCGTGTTTCTTTGCCGGCCCGGGCCGCGGCGGCCTCGAAGGCGTCGAGCAACGAGGGGGAAGTCTTTTCTTTTAAGAAGGTTGTCAGTTCCATGAGCGATTCCTGTATGCGGACGCACCTCGGGCGGGGCGGCGCGAAGCCGTCCTTGCGGGGGTGGTGTCGCCCCGTGTTCACGGGGCCGATGGGACGCTGGGTTTTGGGTTATTTGCGGGGGGTTAGTTCAAGGGTGGTCAGTTCGGCATCCAATTCGGCGGTTGCCGTCGCGGTGAGGTGCAGGGTTTTGGGTTGCAGCTCGAGCGCGGTTAACCGCAACACGGGGTTGAGCGGTTTGATGCGCAGGCCTAAGGTATTTTCGGCGGCGAGGTTGTTGATCGCGCTTTCGATTTTGGTCAAGTTGGGTTTCAAATCCTGGTTGAGGTATTCGGTGATCATGGGGGTGATCACCGCCTCCAGAAGCGGTGCGAACAGGTTGAGCCAACTTGCCCCGTCGGTACCGAGTTGGAGATCCACGGCGGTGTTGGCGAGGTAAAGCCTTTGGTCAACCGGGTTGAGTTGCGGGGTTCCGGTGATCACCGCGGTACCGTCCAGTTCCAGGACGCCCGGTAAGGTGGCGGCAAAGGGAAGGGTGGCGGTGAGCTGTTGGCGGCCCAGTTCGAGTTTGGCGTCGCGCAGCTTGATTTCGGCATCGCCTTGATAGAGCAGGTGGTCGACCGGCTGGGTGACGGTTTTACCGCGCAAATCGGCCGCGGCCAGGTTGAGTGCCGCCTCGGAAATCTCAAACGGGACCTTTAAGGCGAGGCGGCCCGCCTGGTAGGCTTGCTTTTCCAAACGCGGCAAAGGGCGTACCGGCAATGCCGCCGGTTTGGGACCGACCCGGGTTTCGCTGACCAACGCGGCGGTAATACCGAGATGATCGGGTTGAATCACCACGCCGCTGAAATGAAGGTTGCGCGGGATGATGTGGACGTAGGCGAAGGTTTCGCCCTGGGTTTTGAGCGGTACGGCGTGGTGGCGCCATAGCTTTTGCACGTTCTCGCGGATCAGCGCGCAGGTGAGCAAGCCGCTGATTTTCTGCTCCAACTTGCGCTTCTGTTTTTCGATCAGGTTACGCGTCACCCCTTCCACGGAAAGGGTGACACCGTCGATTAATTCGAAGTTCGGACCGCGGTTCCACCTGTGGTGAATATGGACGCTGACCCTGGGGCAGAGGTTGGGTTCCAAATCAACGCTGATATCGGCATGGGCGTCTAAGTGGCCGTCGATATTTTTCCGATGTAACCCGATGACTTTGGCAGCGTCGCCCTTCAAGCCGACGGTACCGGTGATGTTGATCGGCATGCTCACGCGGAGCTGCGTGTCGCTGAGTTGTGCCACCGTGGGTGGTGCCGTTCGTTCGGCCCGATAGGTGTAACGGACGGTGGCCGAGGCTTTAATAGGTCCTAGCCGCTTTTTGACGCGATGACTGCCGGAACCGGTTTCGGGTTCGGCGGTGATTTCGTTGAGGGCGGCCTGGAGTGTTGCCAACGGGAGCGTGAGCCGCACCCCAATCGTGCTCTGGGCAGGTGGCGCGGTCTGGGCCGCCGCGGGGAGGAGTAGCAAGCTTGCTGTCAAAACACCTAGGCTGGGTTTCATGGTGTGTTTCTCCTTGTTTCCGTTTTCTTAGACTGCATGGGGAACAGGGCGGGGGGTTCTGCTTCGTAGCCGAATTCCCAGTGAGCAATGGGGGTTAGCTTCCGCGCGCTGTTTGGTTTTTTCTCGGTGTGAAAAACACCGCGCGCAACATGCGCAGGTAAAACCAAAACACCAGCACTTCAAGGAGCACAATCGCCACGGGTTGGTAAAAAGGGAAAAATTGAACCTGGTCCTTTTCGCCAAAACTGCTTGCCCCGAAGACGAAGTAATTATCTGGATTGAAAACGTAGCTCGCCGGACGCCAGACAAAATGTTGCGCGCGCACGCCGATGGGGCTGGGTTGGGTTAATTTCCGATCATCCAATTTGTGGATGAAGGTGCTGCCGTTTTTCATTTTGTTAACGAAGTGGATTTGGCCGAGGGCGGGAAGCACCAGCACGACCAAAAACGAGACCGCCTGAAAAAGGCGTGCATCTTTATATGCGTAATTCCATTCGAGAGCGAACAGCGGCGGAAGCCGTGCATACCAGGGTTGGTTTCGATGGTTTTGAGCATAAAAAATCGTGAGCCACAGATGCCAAAGAAACAGGGGGATTCCCAGCAGCAGCCCGTAAATGGCGGCGGCGTAACTCCCTTTTTCCGTGAGGGGTAAATCGAGGCCCCAGCCCTGGGTTTTGCCGTAAATGGTAAAGGTCACATAGGCCAGGGCCAAACCGGTGAAGGTCCACAGCCGGTGGAAGGCGTGCCACGCGCGCTCCGATTGAAAACGTGGCGCGATGCGTCGGCTGAAGAGGATGGGGACACTCCAGCACAAGTTGAAGGTCTGGATACGGACCACCGCCCGACGGGCCGCGGTGACCGCTTCCTCCAGCGGCAGGCCTTGCGCCAAAGCGGCGTAAAAGGCCGCGCTCAGCCTAATCGCATGGTCGTCTTTGATGTTGTTTTTCATGCACAGCACATTGGGAAACCCGCGCCGAACCAGGGCCGAGGCAACGCTGTCTAACGGTTTTGCTTCCTGCGCGCCGGTTTTACACGCATCCAGGTAAACCAGGCTCAACTCGGGAAACGAAGCCAATTCGTGGGCGCATTCTTGTGCGCCGACATAATGTGGCCGGTTGCCTTCCCCTTCGAATACCAGCACACCCTGGCCCTTTACTACCCCGCCGTGGCCGATGAAATGCACCACGTTAAAGGGTTTGTCCGCTGCCTGGGCATCCTTGAGCGCGGTCAACATGGCCTCGAAGCTGCCGTTGGCGGCTTTTTGGATGTCAAGCTGTACCTTGGTTGTGTTCTGCGCGGCTTGAATGCCGTTCACCGCGCCCTTCAGATCAAGCGCGGTCAACTGCTCGGGACTCGCGCCCACGACCAGGATCCGCGGCGGCGTTGGGAAGCCGGGCGGGGTTGGTGCGCCGCGTTTCAGCATCAAGCGACGGGTGACCGAACCCCCGGTTTTTTCCAGGCACAGAAAGTTGCCGGTGACCGGATCCGCCAGCCATTCCCAAGGACACCGACGCAGTGTGTCATAGCCTTCCTCGTCCAAGGGATCAAACACCAAATCGAGATCGATGGCACAGCCTTGGCCGACGGCCGTTTCGTACAGTTCCTTCAGTCGGCCGTGAAACAAGGCGTGAAACAGTCGCGTCCCCCATTCCGCCGGCGGGGTTTTTCCCCCAATTGGGTTGAACTGGTTGTCTTCATAGTCACTGCTGATTTGGGTTAGTTGGGTTTCGTCGAAGGGAACGCGAAACAGGCCGCTTTGTTCCGCGTTGCCCACGCGCATGTGGATCCCGTAAACACCGGTATCCAAGGCGGCGACAAAATTCACCGTGATCAGTCGTTTGGCACGTCGTTGCGGCATGGGTTCCCCCCTAGGTTCGGGTTACGAAATTGCGGGCACGGGCGGCGGGATCGCCGAAGGTCAGGAAATAACGGGCGTCGATCAGGGCAAACCAGAGGTCGGATAATGCTTGGCGGTCCACCGGCAAACCCGCTGCTGCCGCGGCTTTGAGCCGGTCGTAATGGACCTGGATTTCGGCGTACCGCAGGCCGAAGGGTTCCGCCGCCCAGCCCACCGGGTACCCCGCGGCAAGGGCCGCGAGGAAGGAGCCGTAGGTTTGGCTGGTGCTGGTGTTGCCGCGCCAAAGGAAGGAATGCAGGTAGGCGCGGTCGACATGGGCGACCACCGCCGACCAGCCGCGGGTGAGCATGGCGTTGGGCAGCGCCGCCACAAAGGGATGTGCGGCAACCGGCGGCGCCTGGGGATTGAAGGCGTCGAACCGCCGCGTGCCGCCGGAGTGACACGCCAGCAACACGGCCACGGAGCCTGGCCGGGCCGTCCACGGCAACGCGGCCAAGTCCTCGGCCGCGAAACAGGCGGCACGGGGCACCCGGGCGCGGGTGTCTTCCCATTCGCAACCGATCAGACCGCCTTGGTAACGGGTTTGCGCGGGACCACCCACCGGCATTTGCATGCCGTGTCCCGCGGTCAGCAAGAGGTCGGGGCGTTGCTCGGAGCCGAGTAATTTGGCCAAGGCGGGCACCGTCGCCTCGGCACCAAACCAGGTCGCGCGGCGGCAATCCTCGGGCAGGGCCGCCGCGATCTCCTTGGGTAAGTCGCGGGCTAATTTGGTGGAAGTCGCCAAGGTGTTGGCCTCAAGGCCGTGGTTGGGCCCAAAAAAGGCCGCCAGCGCCGGCCCCGAACGGAACCGTTGTTCCGCTTCCACCATCTGTTGGGCATAGTGGGTGTAGTCGTCGTGGCAGGGGAAACACAAGCGTCCGACCCCGCGGCCCACCGCCAAGTCGGCTTGCACATCAAAGGATACGCTTTGCGGTGACGCTACCAGGAGCAGGTGGAAGGGGAGGTGTTTGGGTTGGGCCGGACCGGGGGCGGTGCCCATCCGGGTCAGGAACTGCTCGGCCGTTTCGCCCTGGTTGAGGGTGATTTCACGATAAAGATTCGTGTCCTCGCCCACCTGTTTCTTGCGCAATGCAAGCAGCGGCGCCAAGGCCTCGCGCACCCGCGGGCAGGTGTCGTGGCCAAAAACCACCGCCCAGCCGGTTTGCGCGAGTTGGTTGGGGTCGACGCCGAAAACAAGCGGTCGCGCGTTGGTCGTTGCGGCGCGGAGCACGGCGCCATGCCGCTTCTGCATCCCCGCGCCCGGATCCCGGGGCGGCTTGGCCATAACTGCCGCGAGTTCCTCAGCAGCGTAGGGGACCACCGTCTTCTGACGTTCTCGGTGCGTCCGGGGTTCCCTTAATATGTCGAAGATGCTGCTGTGCATCAGGGCCGCCTTAAGAAGGATGATGGGTAAGAAGTCTGTTTGCCGGGGTGTTCGCTTCGATGGGGTTAGGAAAAACCCGCCTGGGTGCCTAGGCCGGATTTTGGCTCTTGGCCGCCGCCGCTACCGGGACCGCCGCCGTCGCCGCCGTCGGCAAAACCCTCCTCGGTAGCTAAGCCGGGTTTGGGTTCCTGGCCGCCGCCGGTACCGGGACCGCCGCCGTCGCCGCCGTCGGCAAAACCCTCCTCGGTAGCTAAGCCGGGTTTGGGTTCCTGGCCGCCGCCGGTACCGGGACCGCCGCCGTCGCCGCCGTCGGCAAAACCCTCCTCGGTAGCTAAGCCGGGTTTGGGTTCCTGGCCGCCGCCGGTACCGGGACCGCCGCCGTCGCCGCCGTCGCGAAAACCACGAGGGCCGTCCAAACCGGGTTTGGGTTCCTGGCCGCCGCCGGTGCCGGTGCCGCCGCCTTCGCGGCCGTCGCGAAAACCACGGGGGCCGTCCAAACCGGGTTTGGGTTCCTGACCGCCGCCGGTGCCGCCGCCGCCGTCGTTGCTTGGGGTGTTGTTTTGCGTCATTTTTGCCTCCTCCGTCGTGGGTTCTTGGTGACAAGCCGGAATAAACCGCCTCTGGTTTTTTAGACGGGACCAGTGGCTGATTTGGGGAGCAAAAGGCTAAAAAAAAATGAGACAGCGAAAACGGGTCGGGTGACGGCTGATGGCAAGTGTTGTCATCTCAGTGGTTAACGCCAATCGCCGAGCAGCACAAACCCCGCCCAATAAAAGGGGGCCGAAAAGCGGGGCGTTTTGGCCGTTCGGATTTGCGCCGCCTGAAGCGCCGCCGCCGGACGTTTGCCTTTCACCAGCAGTTCCTCGTAGAAGTGGGTCATGAGCCGGGTCGTGGCGGCGTCGTTGACCGGCCATAAACTCACCAATAGCCGTTGTGCACCCGCTTCAAAGAAGGCGCCGCACAAACCGCTGGGTCCCGTGATCGAGGAGGCGACCCCGTCGAAGCCGCTGTGGCAGCTACTCAACACCACCAACTCGGCATTGAGGGGCGATTGTTTGATGACGGCCGCATCCAAATATCCCGGCCGGGCGCGGCCTTCGGCATCGTACAACGACAGCACGATGCCGGAAAAGGTGGGGTACCGTCCTGGCTGTAAGCCGTGGGTGGCGAAGTGGAGGAAGCGGAAATCGCGCGGCGGTAATTGGTGCCAACGGGTCAGGTTCGCCGCAAATCCTTCGAGGCGTGCATGATCGCTGTTGGGAACCAAAGCCGCGATGTTCGCGACCTCCCGCGCCGCGTGTTTGAGCGGGGCGAGCCGGCTTAAGCCCGTATGCTGCAGGATCGTCTCCAGCTCGGGGTTCGCCGGTTGCCAGGTCGATGTCGCCTTGGCTGCCGTCCCGCGCGGATCCATCGCGCCAAAAACGGGATCGCCCACAATCGCCAAGGTCCGTGGCGCCGGGGCACGGGTCGCCGCGCGGTTGCGGTACTGGGCCAGGGTTTGCAATGAGGCGAGTTGCACCGTGGCGAACCGTTCGACCAAGGGCGGTTCGCCGGCAGCCGGGGCGAGCACTTGGAAGGGAATCCTGGCCGAGGTTTCGTGACCCAGCACCGCGAGGTGACGCACGCCGGGCAGATGCTTGGCGACCGGCCCCAGCAGCAGCGCACCCAATTGGGCACGTCGGAGCGGCCAAGCCGCTTGCCATGCGGGGCCGCGCAAACTCTGGCGGGTCACCTTGACCAGCGCCGCGTCAATCGGTTGCAGCGGATAAAAATCGAGGCTGTTGTGGGTGAGCGCCCAGACAAAACCCCGGCTCGGCCCGTGAAAATACACCAACACCAAGACACCGGGATCCACCAACGCATGCCAATCCGCCGGCCCCAGGTTTTGTGGTTTGGCCGTGTTGGTTGGGGGGAGGCGTTCCATCACCGCCTCGCGTTGTCGGAGCAAGTCGCGAACTTGCGTGTGCAGGACCTCAAGGCGTTCGGCGTCCGCCGCGCGTTCGGCGTCGGTCATCGCCGCGCGTTGGGTGATCAAGCGGCTTCGGATCGCGGCCAGTTCGGCCGCTTGGGACGGTGGCAAAACCGACGCTGTCGCTTCGTTGCCGAACCCGGTTGCCAGGTTGCGCGCGCGAAACCCTTCCCAGAGTTGCAGGGCTTTGGCCGCGGCGCCGTCCTCGCGGCGATGGACGTGGCCGCGGGCGTAAAAGTCCAGGAGGTATTCAATATAAAAGGTTCGGGTTTCCAGCAGGGCGGTGCCCTGTTGATTGGTGCCCGTCGCGTCGGCCAGTTTCGTCAAATGTTCGGAGACGCGCGTGACCATTTCGGCCTCGTGGCGGTGTTGTCCCGTGGCCGCGAATGCTTTTCCCAGCAAAAAGTGGCAGTGCAGCAAGGCGTGTTGATCTCCCGCGCCGGCGACCACCGCGGCCGCCGCGCGCAACGGCGCCACGACACGTTCAGCGCGGCCTTGGTTGAGGTCTAACTCGCTGAGATTGATGGTGGTGCGTGCGCGGGCCAGATTCGCATCGCTTGGGTAAAGCGCCAGGGCTTGTTGGTAATGGTTCCGGGCCGTCGTCGCCTGCCCCTGCTCACGTGCCAGGGAACCCAGGCGATCCAAACAGGCCGCCTCGGCCTTGGGCGTCAAATGGATTGCGGCCAGTCGCCGCGCCTGGTTCAGGTGTTTTTGGGCCGTCGCCCAGTCCTTGCGCCGGTAGGCCAGCCATCCCGCATCCAGGTGGAGGCTGCACTGTCGGTCGGGGTCGGCGAGCGGTGCGAACAGGTCAACGGCCGCCTGGAGCACGTCGGCGGCATGGTCCAGCCGCCCGAGCAGTTGGTAGGTTCGCGCCGCATTTTGCAAGGTGTTGGCGTGTTCCCATGCTTGGTCCGTTTCGCGCCAGTGGTGCAGGGCTTGGTCGTAGGCGATCAGGGCGCGACGCAGCTCGCCTTGTTGGTGAAGGAACCAGCCGTGGTTGTTGGCGGCCCTTGCTTGGTGGGCGCTGGAACCGCTGAGCACCGCCGCGTCCATGGCTTCCGTATAGAAGATCTCGGCCTGTTTTCGCCGTCCCCGCGCGGCCTTGCTCGCTGCCGCCTTGAGACCGGCATCGCTTGCCATGGCCCAATCGCCCGCGTTGGCAAAGCAGGCGCGGGCCGCCAAAAGCGGGGCGTCGGCCGGTTCGCCGAGGGCCGTCAGGGCCGAGCCCTGTTCCAGGAGTGCGCAACCGCGTGGGTATACGTCGTCTGCATGATGCCAGGCCGCCGCCGCCGCCGCGTAAGCCGCCGCCGCGGCATCCAACGCGCCCGCGTCGCGGTGTGCCGGCGCCCGTGCGTAATGGCGCACCGCCGCGGCCCGTCGCGACAGGGCCGCATCGACCCGGCCAAGCCGCCGCACGGCGAGCAACACCGTGCCCGTGCCTTGTTGCGCGGGGTTCCAGGGTTGGATTTCCAAGCCGTAGGCGCCGTCTTCCGGCGCGATGAAGCTAAGGGGTTCGGGTCCTTGGTCGCGGTTGGGACTGTCTACCGTCAACAGCACCTGCCCGGTGGGATCGCGGAAACGGACGACCACGTCGATGCCGGCTTGAATCACTTGTGCGTCCAAGCCATCGCCCGCTTTGAGGGGTATGGACCAACGGGTGTTTTGCGCCACATCCAGCCGGATCCGGTCACCGTCCGCCAAGGTCAAGCTCGGCGGCGCGCCGAACAGCGAAGCATGCTGCCACCCGAAAACCGGCACAAACAACAAAAGGGGAAGTAGGTGCCGGTGCATCGGGTGACTCCAGCGGGGCGTTTAGCGTGCGCCCATGGGTTGCGGCGCGTTGGTTAACCTGAGTTGGTAGGTATCGAGGTGTTCAAAATCCGTCCCGTTGTAGCCGGCCAAGTGCAGCTCGTAGTCGCCCGCGGGAAACTGGGCGGGGGCGACCACCAAGGTGACAACGCCGATCTCGTGTAGTTGGAGCGGGGCGATTTCACCCAGGATTTGGTTCTCGCGAGTCCAGCGAATGCGGTAAGAAGGGTAGCGGGTCGGCTTGGTGGGAATGAGGTGGATGACCGCGGTTTCCAATTGACGCGAAAGGTGGGGAATGCCGTTGTCTTCGCCTCGAAAGGTCTCGCCGGAAAGCTGCAGGATCTGGTCGCCTGCCATCAGCGCAGGTGGCGGCGCCGGCCGCGCGCGACCGAACCAAAGCCCTAGCAAAAATGCAAGCGGTAAGGCCGCGGCGAGCGTGAGCCATGGTGCCCACGCGGCGGCGCCTTTCTTCCTCCGGGCCGTCTTATTCGCCCGTGTGCCGGTTTCTTCCGCCGCCGCGGGGTGCCGCGCGACGAAGGATTGCCACGCCGCTTCAATCGTCGCATCATCAATCGGCGGTGCTTCCGCGTCATGACCGGCGGCGCCGCGTAAATCCAAAACGATCCGCGTGCATTCGCGGCAGGTACGCAAATGGTCCTGAACTTGCCGGGCCCTTGCTTCGTCCAACCGCCCATCGCTGTACATCGCCAGCAGGCCCGCGTCGGGATGATCCTGTTCCGTCGCGACCTGCTGCTGGAAAAAGGCTTCTAGCAGTTGGTCCGATTGGGTTTCCGCTTCTTGGTTGGGGTGGATGTCTCGATAGGTCACGATGGGTTCTCACTCTTGGGTCAAGATGAAGGGCTGGTGGTTTTCGATGCGTTCACCATGGGGCGCGCTCTGGGATGGGTGAAGGCCGGCAATACCTTGCGTAGTTTGGTGCGACCGGTTCGCAGGCGATCCTTAACCGAACTTTCGGGCACCCCGGTTACCAAGGCGATTTCGCCATAACTCAATCCCTGCAGATAGCGAAAATACAAACAGTCGCGCTCTTCGCTGGGTAACTGGTCAAGGGCTTCTAAAAGGGACTTGTTGATTTCATCGGTCAGAAGTTGTTGTTCTTGTGACGGCGTTTCCGTGAGGAGCCGGTTTGGAGCATGTTCAACAGCCTGTTCCGTACCTTCCTTAATGCCTTCAAGCGGAACCATGGGCGCCAAGTCGTCGCGACGAAGGCGGCGCCGCAGGTTGTCAAGTGAGACCCTGGCCGCAATCGCCTGCAACCAAGTGGCGGCCTTGCTTTCGTGACGGAAATGGGACCAGTTCTTGAACGCCAGCAGGAAGGTTTCCTGGGCCAAATCCTCGGCCGAGTCGGGCTGATGTCCCTTGCTGTGGAGAAAATTGCGCACGGCGCGGTAGTAAGTTCGGTACAGCTCTTGAAAGGTTGAGGGGTTGTTGGGCGGATTTCGCGTCACGGCGGTAAAACCTTTTAGGATAACCAAGTTTCTAAAGGCGGGGAAAAGAGGCGAATTGATAGAGATTGTTACCAATGGGTTAAGGTGGCTTATCATAGCAAATAAGCTTGCCGAAGTTATCTTAAACAACGGCCCATGCCACGATGATGGTTCTTCCGTGAGGATCCACTTCCACGCACCTCCGTTGCAGTGAATCGGTGTGATCTGGGTCACTTTTTCGGCTTGCGGCTGAGGGGATTTGGCGCATGCCATGGTTTCTCCAAAGTTAACCCGTAACCTTCCCTTTACCCAGCCACCGGCGCGGTTGCAAATCACGAGGCCGGGCGACTTGCCCGTGGTCCATTCGGGGCCGCTGCCGCGCCGGGTGGCACAACGAATTTGGAGGCACCCATGACGGCCCCCCTTGCCACCACACCCACCGATCAGGCTGACCGGTTTTTTTCTTGGCTCCGCGCGGTCGGTGTGGTGTTGCCATCTTGCGCCATCAAGCAAAACCAACCCGGCGAACGCCTTCGCGTCGCCCACACCGCTTTAGCCGCCGCGGCCGCGGATCGCGATTGCGGCGCGGTGGCGCCCGAACGCCTGGCGCTGGTCCCCGTCACCCAACAACACTGGCCCACCTTGTGTCGCTTGCGCGTGCGACCCGAGCAGGAACCCTTCGTGCCGCCGCCACTGGCCGTGTTGCGCGCCCAAACCTTTGACCCCGCCAACCCATCCGACGTTTTTGCCATTGAATTGGACGGCCGACCTATCGGCATGTTCACCTCCAAACCACGGCGCCCTAACTTAGTCTGGTTCGCGCATTTCCTGGTGGACCAGTCCGTTCAAGGTCGCGGGATTGGTCGCTGGGCCTTCCAGTCCTACCTGAACATGTTGGCGCGTGCCGGATTCCGCGGTAATGTCGGCCTCAACGTCCACCGCGACAACCCCGCGGTGATCCAGTTTTACAGCGAGCAGGGTTTCTCATTCGATCCCACCAACGATGTCGGCGAACACCTGGGCATGCAGGTCACCCTCCCCGGTTGACCCCTTTCTTTTTTCCTGCTTGACCAGCAAGCAGCATTAGGTTTGCGTGGCGATTCGAATCGGAACGGCCAATGCCTCGCGAACCGCCTGGTAAACCTGAATGGTTTCGCCTGGGCCGACTTTTTGGCCTAAGACGCTCCCAAACCCAGACCACCCCTTTTTTCAGGGGTCCCCAAGAGCTGGGCGATTGCTTAGTGGCAAGCCCAAGTTGTGGCACCGGGCGGAGAAACCTCGGCCTTGGATCACGACGGCGCGGCGCTGGTACCCGTAGACCTGGCGCGAGTACCCGCTTCCCAAAAACTTTGGCCCGGCTTGGGTCCCTTGTGCGTGCGACCCGGCAGGAACTCTTGGTGCCGCCGCCTCTCCATTGCAGGGGTTTTCCCCGACAAAAGTTACCGTGAAAGGAACGGGATAGGCGGTTTTATGTTGTCGCCGCTTTTAGGGAACCTTGAGGTTGTCCAAGCGCGTGAGGTAACCCTTAATCTGCCGTTTGGCGTCTCCCGAGAGGTATTTCTCGATAAATTGCTTAACCAGGGCGTGCTTCGGATGGTGTCTTTGCAAATAAGCAAAGGGCCAACGCAGCCGCGCCAATGGGGTTTGGTACGTTGCATAAGCTTTGTCGCGACCCTCCGTAGCCGCGTAAAAGGCACGTTCTTTTTCAAGATGGGTCATTTGTTGGTTCAGCGTGTCGAGAAAAATGCCGAGATCTTGGTCTTCGTTGGGGATCAGGCTTGGTTCTATTTGGCTGAGAAGGTGGCAGCGGGCCGCTGTTGCCCTGCTCGCGTTTTTTTTCGAGCGATTCAAAAAGCTTGTCCACTGCTTTTTTTCGGTGTTTCAGCCATTCGGTTCGTCCCATGCCATGCAACCGAAGCTTGCTGATGGTAGCGGTTGCACGTGCCGCGCCGGGATGATTAGGGTTCACCTCTAGCAACAGGAACGGGAATGAATCGCAGAGTTTTAGGGTGACAAGATCCGGGGGAAAGGGTTCGCTGGGATCGAGGAGCAGCGGTTCTTCTTGGTCGATGTCGTCTCGGTTGGAAAAAGCGACGCGTTGAGCGGGATCAAGCAACGGGAAATAGGTACCTTTGGCTTTATTACACGTGTCGCACACCAGATAGAGGTTGGACCAATCGAATGCAAGCCAAAGGTAACCTTGATGGTCATCCTCTTCACCGGCTCTTTGGGGACGAAAGTGATCCACCGTCGTTGTCGGGCAGATGAGTTTTAGACCGACTTGACAGTAGGCGCAGAAAAGGCCTTGCCGTGCGATCAAAGCACCGCGCGCATTGTTTCCATTCCAGTGGTCCGGTGGGGTGGGCGGTTTACCTCCGCGGCCGTCTTTGTACCAAGAAATGATGTTTTCTTTGGCGTTGACAACCGCCCCATTGGTTTCCAAATTGGGTACCAGGCAGTCCAGTGGTGGTACCTTCATCATGGCTTGGTGGACGCCTTGTTGAACGCTTTGACTTGTTTGCGCCACCAAGCAAGACGCTCCTGAGCGGCGGCAGCATCCAATTCGGGGTATTGGGCTTGGTTCATGACCTCGGTTAACAGCTCAGGTGGAAGAACATCGGCTTCATTCGGCGTTTCTCCCTTGCTGATGCTGTCTTGGAAGCGATGGTAGGCCGCCAAAATTTCGCTCTCTGGGTTGGTGTCCATCAAGTGCCGAATGATTTGGTCCGGGGTAAATCCGATCACTTGGCGATCCAGCGGCGTTACCTGTCCTTCTTGGTTGAGCCAGGTTAACTCGTGTTGATCAAAACTTGCGATGACCAAGGGGGAATGGGTGGTGACAATCCATTGCACGCCGGGAAGCTGTTTGCGCAGTTGTGGCACGATGATGCGTTGTAATTTGGGGTGGAGGTGGAGGTCGATTTCGTCCAGCAGCACCAAGCCGCGAATCGATGCGAGTTCCTGGTTGGCAGCTTGTTTTGGTGCGACCCGACACCATTCGCGAACCAATCCGGTAAACCAAATCACCAGCGAACGCAGGCCGCTGGGCAGTTCCAATAGGGGTATTTCGCGATTATGTTGTTCAAACAAAAGTTGGTTGAACGGCGAAATGCCGGCCTTAATCTGAAAGGCCTCTGGAAGCAGGTTCAACATCTGCTGAAGGAGTGCGAGAAAATCGTTTCGATCAATACCTTTAAGGACTTGGACATCGTCCACGGGTGGTTCCAATGGGTCGAAAAGTGAGAGGTGGCGGCGGATTTCTTCGCCGAGTCGATCCTCCGGCTTCTTGTTTTCGCTGAAATCGCGGGTGGCGCCAAAGCCCATAAAAAGCGTGAGGGCGAGCTGGTCCCAGATTTGTTGCATGCCGTTTGCCGAGAGGGCGTCGCGCAAATCCAGGCCGTCGGGGTGAAGGTTGACCCTCAGTTGATGGGCCTTTCCCGTGCTCGTGTCGAGAACCTCTGCCGTGATCTGAGCTTTTTGCCCATTTCGGCATTTTCGCCCGATCAGTTTCGGGCCCAGCGCTTGTGCGCGTTCCGGGCCCAACAAACACAAGCTAACGGCCTCAAGAATGGAACTTTTACCCGCGCCGTTGATACCGGCGATACAATGCCAACGACCGCCCAGCGGTGAAGGGTGGTCAAACTCTAAGTGAAGCTGCTCAAAACATTTAAATTCTTTGAGGGTGAGCGATTTCAAGTAGTAAGGCTGTCCAACCCCATCAAGAGAAAGGTTTTCTTCGGCGCCTGGAGAACGGAGGTGGGATACCAGATCACTCCAAAATCGTTCCTGGAGCGGCTCTTCAAGCTCCGTGAGAAAGACGCCGGGTTGCGGCCAACGGAACTCACTGGGTTTTAGACCCGTGCCCGAGAAGGAAAAGGGAGCGATGGGGATGAAAATGATGGACTTGTTTGTTTGGTTGAACACACTTTCGCGGCAAGCACGAAGTTCTTGCGCCGGTTCATCTTTGGCTAAATAGTGGGTGCTGACGAGCACCAAAATAATATCGGCGTCTTCCATTGCCGCTGTATAGGCACGAAACCATGAGCCGCCTTGGTTTTTTGAGGGAATCGAAGCGGGCCGCGGCTTGATCCGAACACTTTGGTTTCTCACCAACGGCTTTAGCGCCCGCTCCAATGCGGCGTAATGCGTTCGGTCTCGGGCTGATCCCTGGTCGTAGGCGATGTACAATTTCATTGCGATGGTTGATCCTTCGCGGCTAGGGTTGTGTTCCGGCCGGTTGATTTCTGTTGTTGAATGCCTATTATCTGACTTGCCGGTAACGAGTGCAACCGGGTCCCTGACGTCGCCGCGCTTTTGACTCAAGCGCTGGAAAAGTCAAAAAACCCGGCCGACCCTTAGTTGGTTACTTGGTGGGCTTTTTGTTGGATGAGGTGGGCCAAATCGGGGCGCTGGTTTTGGCTGATGGTTTTGGCCAGGCGGACCGACAAACTGCCGAAATCGACTTGTAATTCTTTAGGCAGGTTCTTGGCCGCGCGGTCAAACATTTCGACCACCAGGTTGGCGCCGTCCTGAAAGGTGGCGGCCTTTTCCGCGATGGCGAAGTAGGCGTTCAGCATCAATTGGCCGAAAATTTTTCCGTTTTTTCCCGGGTCCATCGCCACCAACTTCTCCAAGTTGATCAGTTGGTCGCGGTAACGGGCCAAATCATCGGGGCCGTAGGCTTGGGACGCGCGCTGGGCCACCTGTTGGATCAAGGTGGTGGTCACGCCGAAATGGTGATTGGTGAGCAGATTATAGGGGCCGTTATCTCGGCCGCGGATCTGCTCGAACAGACCGGTGATGGTTTTGGCGGTTTTGGCGACCGCCCCGGCGGGTTCCAGCATGATCAGGCTGATCAGGGTTTGGGCCTCGGCGTCGCGCCCGATGCTCAGCGCTTGGGACGCCAGTTCCGCCATCACCGCGGTGAGGGGGCTGGGGTCGCTGTCGCTGGGGGTGCGGCCCATGATGTTTTCGATGAAGGATGCGTCCATGGCCAGGTTGTTCATCGCGTGGGGCAGGATCGCCTTCAGCACGTCGCGATGGGCGAGCAACGGTTGTTGGTTGAGTTCCATGCGCATGCGCTGTTCCACGCCGTCCAAATAGGTGCGGTAATCGCTGTGTTCCAACGCCTTATTGACCACCTTATCCTGCATGGGGAGGATCAGGTTCCTGTTTTGATTGAAATGGTTTTGGTTGGCGGCGATCAGCGCCTTGAGGTCTTTGTTGATGTCGGCCAGGTTGTCTTTGGAAACCGCGTTGACCATGGCGTTGAGCAGGGGATTGTACAAACCACCGGCCGTGGCGAAGTTGCCCGCAATGTGGTGCATGACGCGTTTCACCGTATCGCTATCGGTGTTCGGGCCTAACATCGGATGGGCGCTGTTACCCAGCGCGCGCAGCAAAGGATTCACCTGGCTCGGGTGATGTTGCACCAACTGATCGAGCACCGCGACCATGCGTTTGCTGAATTCACGCTTCAGGCCGGGATCGGCTAAGTTCTGTTCCTGCACCAATTTCGCGATCACGCGGACCGCCTCTTGGGGATTGCCCTCCTTAATGGCCGCGACCGCGATGTTGTCCACCATGACCATGTGGAACAGTGGGTTGTTGGCCGCCATGTCCGCGGGGAGCTGCTTGAGCAAGCTTTGGTATTGGCTCTGGGCGAGCTTCAAGCTGGGGCGGGGTTGATTCAGCGAAAGCAGGGTTTGGCGCAATAAGGCGTCGACCTTCTTCATGTTGCCGTTTTTCACCTCGGAGGCCAAGAACCCGAAGACCGCTTTGCGGCCCTCCAGATCACCGGTTTTGGCAACGACCGCCAGTGCCAATTCCATGGCCCGAATCGAGGTCCCGTCGTTTTGGCGTTTGGCGTGGTTGACCACCATGTCTTGAATTTGGACCGCGGCCCATTTGGTGTCCTGTTCGAGTTCGCGTTCCACCAACCGCGCCAGGTGTGGAAAGGCCGCCACCATGCCGTTTTTGACCGTGCCCGCGTAGTTGATCAGTTGGGCGTAGGCTTGTTTTTCAGCAAGGGATAGCGGGGCGTTGTGGCGGGTGCGTGCCTTTAACGCCGCCACCGCTGTTTGGGAAAGCAGGGCGGGGTCCATCTTGGTTTGGCCCAACAAGCGCGCCGCGTGTTCCATGTGACCTTTGCCCGCGTATTCGGTGACAAGCTCCAGCCGCATTTTGTGAATCGTGCTCGCCAGCTTGAATTTATCGCCTTTGTTGACGCTTTCGAGAACGTTCAAAAAGGCCTCGGCCGCTTGAGGCACCCCGGCCGATTTCCATAACGTCGCCAGGTTCAGCAGATCCTTGTGGTCCATATTCTGGGTGACCTTTACGTTCAGGTTGCCCTGCTCGAGGGAGCCGGCAAAGGCGTACTTCTTTTTGGCATTGGCCAAATTGCGGTGGAAGTTGAGCATGTTCGAGGAGGTCGTTCTTACGAAGTTATGGAAGTCCTTGGGGTCTTTGAGCAGCCCGGCCGCGATGTCGCCGACCGCGCGGAAATCCTCAAAAATTTGACCCCAGCCGGCGATCTCCTTGTCGGTTAAGGCGCCCAAGGTGAGCCGGAAATTTTGCCCGCCGATCACGGCCGTGTTGGTGTGGGCAAAGCCGAAACTGGCGCGCCCGCCGAAGGATAAACCCCGGCTCGTTGCCGTTGTCTCAATCAGACTCTTGACCGCGACGTGGGGATCCACCGCCATTTGACCGGTTGCCTTGGGGATTTTGTTGAGGATTGGCGAGCGGATGTCGAGGAACACCGTGTTTTCCAAATCATCGTTGGGCGTGATCAGCAGGCTTTCGTTGCCGGTGACCTGTTTCGGATCGCGCAATCGTTCGGACAACGCCAGTTTGCTGTTGGGATCCAGCAATTTGGCGTGGGAACTCATGATCGCCTTGCGGTAGTTGTTGAGTTCTTTTTGGGCCGTGAGTTCGATGTGCATCATGCCCTGGAGGTTCCCCTCCGAGGGATTGCCGATATTGGCCGAACCTTGGTTAAACCCTTGGAATTGTTGGTCCCGGTTGTAGGACACCATAAAACCCGCGTTGTAATTGTCGTTGCCGCCCATGTCGAACTTTTGACCGCTGCGGAAAAAAACCACATTGAGTTCGCGCTTGTTGATTTTGTCGGCGAAGGCTTCCAAGAACTGTTTGATCTCCGGTCCGTCGGTTTTGGCGATGGTGGTGTCGATGGCGACCGTGAAGGTGTCTGAGACCAAGCCCTGCTGGTAGAGTTCCTTCACTTGGGCGACCAGGTTCTCGCCTTTGTAACGGTTCTTAACCGAGGCGGAAATGTTGTGGTGAAATTCGCCCAGGAACAGATCGAGCTTCTGCCCGTTTTTGAGGCTGCTCCTGATGTTTTGGATCGATGTCTTGGGATCGCTGCTGTCGAAGGTTGACTTGCTGTAGTGGGCCGTCTCGGAAAGCACGTGATCCGACTCCTCGTAGTAGGAACCTTTGACCGCCACCACGTTGAGGTCGCGCCGCCCCGTCAGCTGTTCGACCCCGGAAAGCACCGCGTTAAACGCATGCATGCCGCCGTTTTTGAATTGATGGTGCGGCTTGACCTTGACCCCGTGTGGGTTGATACCCGCCGCCTTTTCGTACAGAGCCGAAAAATGGTCGGGGTTGTAGGGTTTGATCAGCGCAACCAAGGTCGCCAGTTCTTCATTGATCAGGTGCATCTGGTTGAGGAAAGCCGGCATGTTATTCACACTGTTGGTCGCCTTTTCCATATGGCCCGCCATTCGGTTGAGGACGAACTGTGCCATACCGCCCAGGTGGGGGTCCTTCAAAAGCGGGATGATGGTTTTTTTCAGCGCTTCCATCTGGCGCGAAACAAGGGGGACCAGGGCTTGCGCGTAGTTGGGCGCACCGCCGTGCATCGTCGTTTTAAAAAACCCGGCGACCTGGGGATCATTAAAAAATGCATCCATGCCGTCGTAGCTTTGTAGATGATAATCCGGCGTGGGGAAATCAACCACATCCGGCAGGTTCAGATCGGAGATGTCTTGGCCCAGGCGGTTCAACATCGATTCCATACTGGGTGCTAAGGTCGCCCAACTCTCGAGAATATGGGTCGGCCCGAGTAAATAGCCGCTATGGTACATCATGTCCTTGGCGACCGCCTGCGCCGCGGCGTTTCCGCCGCGATCAAAGCCGCGCATGATCAGCACATCTTGGTCGCCGACCCGGACCGTGCCGCCGAGTGCCGTGTGGTCCATGATCGTGCGCATGATCTCGCGGGTCTGGATGTCGATTTCCCGCAACGGTGTGTTTTTGGGGTTGTTCTGCCGCACCTGGATTTCCACTTGCAGGCGAATCTTATCGCGAACTTGGCCGACAATGTCTTCGATTTGCCCACCAACCGCCGCGGCTTGTTCGCTGCCGAGCCCGTTGGGTACCTGAATCTTGTTGATCAACGGCGAGATGTCCAAAAAGAATTTGCCCCGGGTTTTCAGCGCCGCCGCGGCAATATTTTGGAACACGCTCGGCCCGCTTATGTCATTGATCTCAAAAACCTGCTTGTCTTTGGCGGCGAACTCGAAATTGCGTTTGACCTGGTCGAGGGCTTTTCTGTCAAACACCGGGTAACCCGTGCCCTTGGGCAAACCGAGGCCGGCTTCCAACTCCGCTTTAAATAGGGTGAAAAGCTGCGATTGCCCTTGTCGGAAATAATTGCTGCCGGTTGGGTTAAGTTGGTTGGCCTGCCAGCCCATTTGGACTGGGTTACCGACCTCGGCGAACTTGTAGAGGTAGCCAAGAGCGCGGCTGGTAATCATTTTTCGTTGCGGTGCGGTGAGGTTGGGATTGTCGAGTTGGGAACGCAGCGCGGTAAAGTTCAGCGCCCATTCCCGGGTTATCGGTAAAAATTCTTTGCCCTTGTGACCGATTTTGACCTTGTCGAAATAGGCAGCCTTGGAGTTGCCGGACTTGAACGTGGAGACCACCGAGTTCCACCCAAAGCTCTGTTTTTGTGATTTGAGTTTGGGCAATTTCACCAAACCCTTGATGGTTTTACCCGCGTTGGTTTTCATCGGTTTGGGGGTGCTCACCGTGGTTTTTGGGAGCGTGGGCAGGCGTAAGGGGGGGCGCGGGTTGGGGTCGCGCACCATCAGATCGGGGCTGGTGCCGTTGAGGTGTTTTTTCACCACGCGCTGCACGATGGTGTCGAGTAAGGCGCGGGTTACCGGCGTTTTAAGGTTTCGCAGATTTTGCCTGACCAGATCGGGAATCGGGTGCAGGTTGAGCGGCAATTTTTGCGGCAGCGGTTGATTGAAATAACCCTTGTCCGCGCGAATCGTTTTTTCGATGTGCAGAACTTGATCGCGAAAGGTATTGCCGGACAGGTGTTGCTGGACCTGGTTGGGGCTGAGCAGTTGGAAGCGCTTGCCTTTGGCGAGGATGTCGGCCACGTCCTTGGTGGTTAACGGCCGGTCGCTGTGAAGGCCGATTTGCTGCAGCGCGGAGAGCACAAACAGGCCGTCGAAATTTTTGGTGAGCACCTTGGCGAACTGTTGTTTGACCGCCTGGTTGCTTTCCAGCTCCGTGCTGCTGAGTTTTTTGCTCAGCGCGCCGTTGAGGGATTGGACTTGGTGGTGTTTGAAGCGGCCGAGCACGCCGAGTTGCTGTTGTTGGCCGCGGCTCTGCAATACCTGGCTGTTTTGGCTATTGGCGATCTGGCGGAACTGTTGAAGGGTGGGACTCATAAGGGGGCTCCTCTGAAATGAAATGCATAACCCTTGGCATGGGTGGCAAGGAGGCCGAGACGGCACGAGGCGAAGGGTGCTTTTGCCGGCCACGCGCCGGCGGTTTTGACCCTAACCCGCATTCCTCACGAGGCTTTCAGCTTCTCGCGACGAATCTTTTTGAGAAATGCGGGTTAAGCGGGAACGGTGTTTTGGGCCGCGTTGGTTGGCGGCGAAAGGCCGTATCAGGGTGTTGGTTATGCCAGGAGGGAGGGGGACGGCGGGGCGAGGTGTTCGTCCGCGGGAGATGGTTCCTCCGGTCCCGGTTCCGCGGCAAGCGTTTCGGTCGGGCCGGTTTGGTCGAACCAGGGTTGGTGGGTGCGCGCGACCGCATCCAGCAGTTCGTCCAGTGCGTTTTCCAAGTCGTCGGTGGTGCAACCTTCGGCGGGGCGCTCGAGGATCAGGACCGGTGTTTTGGTCCGGGGTTCGAGCGCGAACCTCAGGTGGGTGGCCCTTTCGGTTGCGTTGAAATGCAGCAGTCGCCGCCAGGTCGAACCCGTGTCGTCGTCGGTGATGTCCGGGAAGGGGGTAAACAGCGCGATGCGATCGCGGTCGGGTTCGCTACGCAGGTACACCGCCGTGGTTTGGTTAAACAGCAGGCCGTAGCAGTGGTCGGCGTCCGCCTCGGGCGGTTCGATGCCGGCGCGTTCCGCGAACGCGGCCACAAGCGGCGCCAGTGGGTCGCCGTTGGTCGGGGTGGTGTCTTCAATCATAAAAATCCTCCGTCGGGGTGGTTCCGAGGCTGCGCGATGGATCGCGCTGCTGCGCGATGGATCGCGCTGCTTCGGTGGCATTAGGCGAACTGCCTTGTGTGGGGCTGGGTGGTGGACAGCACCGTTTCCGGTACGGGTTCCGGTTCAAAACCAAGGGGTTGGGTCGGGTCCCCGTGGTGGGTGGCCAGAAAGTGGGTCCAGCGCCGGATTTGGTTGACGAAGGTTTGGGTGTAGTGGGTGAGGTCGCCGTCGCAACAGCCGGGGCGATAGCTGCCCTCGAACAAAATGCAATCGCCGGCCAGTTCCAGGCCGAGCCGGGTGTCGACCGGTTCGGCGCTGAGGTTGGCGATGAGCAAGGCCTCGTAGAGGGCGGGGGAGGGTTTCGCCTCGAAGAAGCGATAGGTCAACGTGACCGCCGCGGCGGCGGGTTGGTAGGCGAGGAAAACCAGGCCGTGGTCGCGCAGGGGGAGGATCACCTGGACCGGGTCTTCGCCGCGGCTGGGTGCTTGCAGGTTGAGCGCGGTACAGAGTGCCTGTAATTCGGCAAAACAATCGGAGAGCGGGGCAATCATGGTAGCTCCTTTTTTGAAGGGAGATCGCGGCGCGCCGGCATCGAATCCGTTGCTGGACGGGGATTGGCCGGCAAATGCAGGTTTCCGCGAATCCGCGCCGCCGCACCCTGGAACGGTGGTTCCAAGATGTGCGATGCGGGTTCAAGCCCACACTTCTTCCAAGGGTTTCAGCTTTGGTGCAAAAACCCTGGCCAGAAATGAGGTTCAGACAAGGCGCTGTCTACCGGGAAGGAATTCCCGAACCGGTGCGTTTGTCGTCGTGGTGTGGCTTCATGCCCGAGACCATCGGGGAGAGGGGTCCTCGCCGGGTCGGGTCAATCGGCACGATGGGAAGCGGTCGTGTTGGGAAGCACGAACGCGGTTACCTGAAGGGTGCGAACCGGGTGGCATGTCACCAGCGAGAAAGCAGGGTTCAGGTGGAAGGACAGCCGCGTGCCGGCGGCCGTGCCGGTTCGCGGAAAAGGACAGATCGGAAGGTCAAAAGGTGGTGATTGCAGGACCAGGGCGTATCAGATGAATCGATGCTGCATGGGAACAAACGCGGTTGGGCTGAAAAATCAGGCTGCCGCGTTCTTCTTGGAGGGGACAACAATCCGAGTCATGTGTTGCTTCCAAATTTATGGACGGAATTTGAAGAAAGTGTGGAGACCCAGGAAAAATGTGACGGGGATCAAGTCGCTGTCGTTGGCCGCGAGTTTGTCGGGGGGAGGGCGTTGATCACGGGTTATGGGCCGGGGTTGGTTTTTCTCTGGGATTGGGTGATTCGGTCGTTCACGATGCGGTTCCGTGCGACCGAAAAGGTCTTCTCTCCGCCTGAAACGTTGGGATCGGTGAAGGGATGCCGATAAGTTGAAACGCGCCGTTTTGGTTGGTGCAGGTTCTTGGATTGACGAGAGGGAGTGGGCCGATGCGAACCACCTGGGAAAAACTGGAAAACGCGTTTGAGCAGTGTCATGCGTTGTCGGGCGCGCCGCGCAAAGCTTATTTAAATGAGGTGGCCCGCGAGGATCCCGACCTGTTCGTCGAGCTGCGTAAGTTACTTGATGCGGATGATTTGGCCGCGGCCGATTCGTTTTTCGAGCCAGGCTCTTTGCATGGTGCGGAACTGTTGCAGGACCGGTTTGTGGGGAAGGCGGTGGGGACCTTTACCTTGACCGAGTTAATTGGCGAAGGGGGCATGGGTGCGGTTTATCGGGCGGAACAAACGCGACCCTTCCATCGCTTGGCCGCCATCAAAATCATTCGGGTGTACCACACCAATGACCGGTTGCAACGGCGCTTTGAAAGCGAAGTGCAGACCTTGGCGCGGCTAAACCATCCCAACATCGCCTCGGTCTATTTCTCCGGGGTGACGGATGACGGTTTACCTTATTTTTGTATGGAGTTGGTCGAGGGTTTGCCGTTGGATGCGTATTGTCGTCACAACAAGCTGAATGTGGAACAACGGCTGAATCTGTTTATCGCCATTTGTCGTGCGGTCCATTTCGCCCACCAGCGCGGGGTGATCCACCGCGATCTCAAACCCGCCAACATTTTAATTACCGAGGTGGACGGGGAGCCCCAACCCAAAATCATCGATTTCGGCATCGCCAAAGCGGTGCAAGCCGACAACCAGGTGGAGCACAGTTTCCAGGTCACCGCCACGCAACTAACCATCCCCGGCATGGCGGTCGGCACCTTGGGTTACATGAGCCCGGAACAAACCCTGGTCAATGGTGACGATGTCGATCTGCGCACCGATGTCTACAGTTTGGGTGTCATTCTCTACGAAATGCTGGTCGGCGAACTACCGCTCCAAAACAAATCGTCAGAGTCCCAAAGTTGGGACCAAACCTTTAAAGCGATCCGGGAATTACAACCAGTATTACCCAGCCGTGCTGTTCTTATGGCTGGTGGATCCGTTTCGGAGGAAATGGGAACAGGGCTACCTGCCTTAGGGAAGATTTACCGCGGCGACATAGATTGGATCACCATAAAGGCAATGGAGAAAGATCCTGATAGGCGTTACGAAAGCGCGCTTTCCTTTGCGGAAGATTGTGAACGGCATTTGATAAACCAACCTGTAGTGGCCAGCCCACCTAGTTTAAGCTATCAGATAGGTTGTTTTGTAAAGAGAAATAAACTACTTAGCGTCAGTTTAATCGTTGTTCTGGCTGCGCTGATTGTAGCTGTTGTGGGTTTGATTGCGGGAGCTTATCAGGCAAAACAAGCGGAACGACGGATGTTAGAAGAAATTGACGCCGCGAAGGCAACGATCGAAATATTGAAAGATTTTGTTATATCGGCATCGCCAGGAAGGGGAGGACTAGACGTTAAGGTAATTGATCGGCTTGAAGAGTTTGCGCCAGAAATTGAAACAATGAACATTAGCGAAGCCATTAGAGGTAAACTTTATGTTTTTGTTGGGCAAGCGTTTTGTAATGCAGGGGAGGGTGAAGAGGCGACTTACTATCTGGATAAAGCTAGAGCACTAAATGAAATTTACTATGGTAAAGACTCTTATGAAGCCTTTGAGGCGAAATATTTTCTTTGTCGGGCAATAAGTATTACTGAAGATGGGGATAGCGAAGTACGGTATAGAAAAGAACTGTTTAATGAAACAAAAGTATTTGCGCGTAATGCAAGGCTTTTATCAAGACTTGGTTTGCAAATATCTGATCACTACTCGGTCAGGAGGCGGTTTGATTTGTCAAGGCAATACCTGCTTAGAGTGGAGGAAATTAAAGAAAGATTTCCTGAGGAGGTGGCTGTTTTAGAGGTTGAACTGAAAGAGGCATGGGGGATATATTATTTCTATAAAATCGAAAATAAAAAAGCATTAATATTCTTTCAGGAGGCAGTAAAATTATCTCAATATAAGCATGAATCGCAGAGTGTTTCACTGGAGACTTTTGTGAATATGGCTTCTATTTATAATGATATGGGAGATTATCAACGATCTGATTACTATATTGATTTGGCGATGAGGCTTGCTGAGGAGTTTTACGGGGGGAATCATTATCAATTTGTTTATTATGTCTATAGAAAGGTTCACGTTTTGGTTGAGCGAGGCGCCTTCTTAAAGTCTCTGTCTGTGATAACTCAAGTTGGTAGTGAATTGCAAGAAATACGCAATTTAAATAATGATTTT
This sequence comes from Acanthopleuribacter pedis, assembly GCF_017377855.1. Classification (GTDB taxonomy): domain Bacteria; phylum Acidobacteriota; class Holophagae; order Acanthopleuribacterales; family Acanthopleuribacteraceae; genus Acanthopleuribacter; species Acanthopleuribacter pedis. The sequence continues at coordinate 87,109 of NZ_JAFREP010000024.1, read as the reverse complement.
TGGGCGGATGTTATGAATTACGGCGTAGAAGCTGCTCGTCGTTCGGGTAATTACGACATGTTCTTGCCTACTGTAGAAAGTTATATTAGTAAAGTGTATAGATCTGAAGATGTTTCTTTGAAGAAGGCTGTACAGGTTGGACTTTTTGGAGATGCTTTACTCAGTAACGGCGAGTTGGAGCCGGCAAAGAACCTATTACTTTTAAGTTATGGTATTCATGAAGGGCGGGGCCACACTCATCTATTCGGAGCTGCTCATTTGGCGTATTTTCTTTGTTCTGTATCCAGGCAACTCGGGGAAATGGAGGAAGCGTCGCGCTGGGGATGTATTGCGATTAGTCATTTCGAACAAATTCCGGGAACCTACAATCTCAAAATGGCCGACATCAAAGTCGAATGGGTGATGGCCCTCGTCCAAAGTGACTATCCCGAGGGGGCAAAAGAACTGGACGAAGTCATCGAAGAAGCCAAAGTCGAATACGGCGAAACCGATCAGCGCACCCTCGACCTCATCCAATTCCGGGAAGACCAACAGCCCTGGCTTCAGGAAAAAGCTCAAAAAGCCCGTGCCGCCGGCATCGCCGTCGACTAGGCGTAGCGGCGCATCGCGTCGAAACCCAAACCCGTCGCCACGCTGGCCAGCTTGCCGTTTTCCGACAAGGTCGCGTTGGGATAGGTTTCGATGACGCGGCGGCGCAGGTAGGGATTCTCCGTCGTGCCGCCGGTGAGGATGATCAGGTCCAAATCGGCAGGGGTGATGCCCGCCGTCGCCACGCACTTTTGCGAGCAGGTGATGATTTTGTCCACGTGCTCGGTAACCCGGTTGTTCAGCTCTTCCCGCGTCACCGCCGCCTCAAACGGATGACTCAAAAAATCAAACAAGACATCCGTTTGCGCTACATCCGACAACGCAATCTTGGCCTGCTCCACGTGGTCCAATACCTTGTGGCCGCTCTCTTCTTCCAACAACTCCACAAACCGCCCAAAAGGTTCCTTCTGCTTCACCTCGCGCTGGAAACCCTTGGCCTGCTCCATTACCTGGCGGTTGTACAAGGTATGAATCTCGGACCATTCCGACATGGTGTAAAACAGCAGGTTCGGCAGCGGCAAATTTTTGTCGCCGTAAGTCTGGCCAAAGCCAAAATTCTGCATAAAGGAACTCAGACAAAAGGTTTTGTCGAAATCGTTGCCGCCAATGCGCGTTCCCGTGTTGGCCAAGACATCGCCGCGCCGGTCCATTTGTTTGCTCTTTTCCTTGGACAGGCGCATCACCGTGAAATCCGAGGTACCGCCGCCGATGTCGACCACCAACGCCAAGGCCTCTTTCTGCAATTCCTGCTCGTGGGCGAAGGACGCCGCAATCGGTTCAAACTGGAAACTCACTTCTTTAAATCCAATCGACTTGGCGATGCGTTCCAGCTCGTCCTGGGCGCGCTGGTCGGTTTCCTCGTCGTTGTCCTGAAAAAAAACGGGTCGGCCCATCACCACCCTGTCGAATTCGGTCCCCATGGTGCGCTCAACGCCTTTTTTGGTGTTGCGCAAAAAGTCGGCGATGATCGCCTCGTATTTTTTTTGGCGGCCGTTGACGCTGGTGCCCTGGCCCATCAGGCGCGTCCCCAAAATGCGTTTCAAGCTGCGCATGAACCGCCCCTCTTCGCCTTCTTTAAACAGCTCAATCGCCTCGCGGCCGAAGGCCGTTTCGCCCTCCACCCCGTAAAACACCGTGCTTGGAATCACGTTGTTGTTTTGTTCCAACCTCGCCAAGGCCACCTCGCCGTTGTTGACGTAAGCCATCACCGTGTTGGACGTTCCGAAATCAATGGCGCAGATCCCTTTTTGCATGCCGACCCCCAAAGGACCGCGATTGTATATCGCGGCTCAACCCGACGCAAGCCGAATCAACCCGCTTTTTCAAAACGGTTTCAAAGCCGTGTTTCCCACCATCGCCGCCCGATGTTTGGCAAAACACGCGGGCATCTATATTGAAAGGGCGCGATGCCGGCTGCCCGCGCTTTTGGTCGTCGAGCCCCGCTTCGGGTACGCGACCATTGGGGGCGTCGCTCCAGGACCTTTGACGTTCTCCGACGTGACCCATGCGCGGCCAAGCCACATTTTCAAAAAAATCACCTTGACCCTGACGTTACGTGATCGTTTACCTTTTGAACCAACAGGAAACGGGGGTGATCATGTTTCGCGTCGGTGCTTTTTCCAAAATAGCCAGGGTCTCCAAACGCCTGTTGCATCATTACGACCACATCGGGTTGTTCCAACCCTGCCATGTGGCGGAAGACACCGGCTATCGTTTCTACAGCGTGAACCAATTGCCCGAGCTAAACCGCATTTTGGCCTTGCGCGATCTGGGCCTCAGTTTGGAACAGATTACCCAACTCGTGCAGAAGGGCGTTTCCAACGAGGAAATCCGCGGCATGTTGCTGATGCGCAAGGCCGAGGTCGAGCAGGATCTGTTGGCATCGCAACGGCGCCTGCGCGGGATTGAAGCCCGTTTGCAGCACAACGAAACCGCCGAGGCACCCCTTGACATCGTCGTCAAAGCGATCCCCGAGCAGGGGTTCCTCGCCACCTCGGCCCGGCTCGCAACCCTGGAAGACGGCTTGCGCCTCACCACCGAAATCGTGACCGAGGTGCCGCGCCAGGTTGGCGCCGGTGTGCTGGGTCCCTTCCTGTGCATCGTTCACGGCGATGCATTTCGGCTGGAGGACAACGCGGTGGAACTCGGATTTGTGCTGAACAAAGCGGTGGCCGCGCCGGTGGTGCTGGGCGACGGCTTGGTTTTGCAGCCGAAAACCCTGGCGGCGGTGCCCACCATGGCGACCTCTTACCAAAGCGGTGGTCCCGATCCGATCATTGCCGCCTTCGGCCAAATTGCACGCTGGATTGAAGCGAACCATTACTGCATGGCCGGCCCCTACCGCGAGCTGTTTTTTGATTTTGGTTTGGGCGCCGATCCCAACGGCATCGTGGTGGAACTGCAAGTGCCCGTCGCCAAAAACGAATCCCCGCCGAGGCAGTCTTAGAACTAGCTCGGATTGCCTCCGTATCAAACCCAAACCTGAAGCCGGGCGCCACGAGCCCGAGGGCCCCGCCGTGCCCGGTCGCGCCCTTTTGAAGAGGAGAGTTGTATGGAATTGATTCTAAAAACCCCGGTCGTCGTCCCCGCCGCCGAGGCCTGGCGTTTGTTGGGCGAAGCCTTTGGCGACGTCGCCGAATGGACCTCGTTCCTAAAGGCTTCGTCTCTGGACGGCCCATTGCGCGAGGGCGTCCTGCGCACCTGCGCGCCACAAAAAGGGTTTGGTCCTTTTTCCCCCGGCCAGGTCATCGAGCGGCTGGTTTTGTTTCGGCCCGAGACCATGATGTTCGAGTATGAGGTGGTGACCGGGCTACCGGGGATCGTCAAAAGCGCCCGCAATCGCTGGACCATCCAGGCCGTTGCCGCCGATCGTTGTCTGATTCGTTCCCATGCCGTGATTGAATTCGGCGGGTTCGCCCGCTTGTTCACCCCGCTGCTGAAGGTGATGATGCTGAGGGACTTGCGCAAGGTCCATCGCGAAATGTGTTTTCGTTTGACCGAGGGCCGACCGCATCCCTTGGCGTGTCCGGCCTGAGGACCCCAACCAAAAACGGCGCCGCCGTTGCCGGGGCGCCGTCTTTTAATCATGATGTGTTGCTTTGCTTATTCGCCGGAAACCGGTTGGCCGTTGTGGGTATTGCCGTCGTAGATGTTGAAGGTACGACTCAAGGTGTCGTCAAAAGCCCAGGTGAACCCGGTGAAGTGGTTGTTGGTCAGGTAACACACATTCCAAGCCGCGTTGATTGCCGTGGGGATTTGGAAGGTGATGCCGCCGCCCGCGCCTTGCTGGAAATAGAACCTGTTGTTTTGGATCACGTGCTGACCGTCGCCGCCTTCACGGATCAGGATCGGGTAGGGGATGCCGTCGAAGGTGTTGTTCTCAATCAACCAACCGTAACCGTCCGTGTTGCGGAACGCGTTTTCGATGCCCAACATGTTGGAACCCTGAAAGTGGTTGTTGAAGAAATGGATCGGGTTGCCTTGCTCCGGGGTGGGCGTGAAGTCGTCCAGGTGAACGATGTAGGGGATGCCCACGTTGCCGTCGATGGTGAAGGTGTTGCTGTGGAACTTGCTGCCAAAACCTACCGCGCGAAAGTTGCGACAGTTAAAGAAGTTGTTGTGGTGGGCTTCGACCGCGGAATGCAGCGAGAAACCGACCGATTTAAAGGTGTTGCCCCAGATCTCTACGCCGCGGGCATCGGGGAAAATGCTGAAGCGGTTCTCGTGGTAGTTGTCGCCGGACTGCATCGCCGGGCCTTCGATGGTGTTGTTGGCAAAGGTCAGATCTTGAACGAAACCCGCGTAAAACGCTTGGTTGTTGTTGACGTTGGCGAAACCGGCGGTGGTGATATAAGAGTTGGTAAAGGACACGCCCTTCAAGTAGTTGTCGCGATCACCCAAGGTCACCTGGCAGGAGATGAAGGCGGCCCGCGACTCGTGGTCGGGCGAGGCGTCGATGGCGCGGATGTCGTTGAAGCGGCAGTTGTTTACCCGTAGGTAGTCGCTTTTTTCAACCGCATCGGAACGAACCAAAAGACCGTGACGGGAAAAGAAACTGAAGTCGACGTTGTCGATCATGGCGTGCGGCGAACCTTGGCGGATCATCAAACCGTTGGCCATGTTTTGGGAGAGTTTGCCGTTGACGACCGCGGATTCCGAGGTCAGGTGCAGGTTGCGCATCGTGAAGTAGGGTGAACGCTCGATGAAAAAACCCTTGTCGTCATAATAAGTGTTGGGATCGCCGGTGGTGCGATGCACAAAGGAGATGATCGACTGGAGCGGCTGGGAATCGCTGCCGAGCAGGGTCAGGTTGGGTGTATCGGAAATGCGGAAATAGAATTCATTGTTGCGATCATAAATATGGTAGCGGCCAGGGGGGAAATAAAGCGTGCCACCGCCTTTGGACTGGACCATGTCGATGAGGGCGTCGATTGCATCGAAGTCGTCGCCGTTATCGTCGGGGATGGCGGCGGTGTAGCCGGTTGGTGGGTTGGTGACGTCGTAAACATCTGCGCCGGCTGCAGATACAAATGAACTCATGGTCGCTACGGATAGACAGACTAAAACTAAAAGGTTCGATACCTTTGAAATCATTAAGAACTCCTAAATATGAATTTTGGCCACCAATCGGTGTGAAATAAGTGAAACACCGGGCGGCAAGAAATGATTGGGCAAGGAAAAAAGGGTGGCCGATACGGTCAGGTAAGGATACGCAAAACCAGTCCCTGGAAGTTATCGAATCTTAGGTGTTTTGTTGAATCTTTACATAAGCCATGAATGTGCCTATGGTAGAAACTTCAAAGACACAAATGGATAAGTAAAAAAAGCATCTTTCAACTTTTTTGGCGGGAAATTCAAATTCAAGAAAACCGGTCCTTATGTTTACATAAGCGGTGCCGGGATGGCGCGTTGCGGCGTGGGCCGCGCCCTGCATTTCCTGTCGGGTGGTACCCGGCGCGTCCCGCCGCGGGTCTTTTTCTGATTGGTGGAAAGGATGGTTGCCGGGTTGTGCAGGCTGTGGTAAATCTGGATCATCCCAAAAACAAGGTGTTCCCATGAAGACGGTTCCACGCGAAAGCGATGGGCTTTCCGGTGCGGCGCTTTCCGGTGCGGCTTTGGCCGCCGCGGTCGGCGAGCATGCCCGTGCGATCCTCGACCCGGCGACCATGCTGGGTGATGTTTTCCAGCATTGTGTGGCCATCCATGATCACTACGCGGGCATTACCGGATTACACGCACGCGACGCGCAACAACCCGAATACATGCAGGAAACGCGGCTGGCCTGCGGCCGTGCCATCAGCCTCAAACACGCCGCCCATTGCCTGCTGGAGTTCCGACGCACGGCCGTGTACCTGCGCGCGGTGCGCGATGCCGTCCACGCGATCCACGCGCGCCGGCCACAGGAACCGGTGGCCTTGGTGTACGTGGGCTGTGGGCCCTACGCGACCCTGATTTCACCCTTGCTGCCGTTGCTGCGCGAGATCCCACTGCAACTGACCCTGATCGACATCCACCAAACCGCGCTGGATATGGCCGGCGCGGTCATCGAAGCCATGGGTTTTGCCAAACCCGAGTTGGTCCGGGCCGACGCCGCGACCTACCGGCACCCCACCGACCGGCGCATGGACGTGGTGGTCACGGAAACCATGCGCCGCGCCTTGGAGGGCGAAACCCAGGTTGCGATTTTGACCAACTTCGTCGGCCAGATGGCCGCGGATGCCGTGCTGATCCCGGAGTCGGTCACGCTGGAGGCGAGCCTGGAGTGGCTGCGCCACCACGAGCACGAAACGCCGCCGGAACCCAGTCATCAGCGCCTACCGTGGCGGCTGCACGTGGATCGCGCCTTCATCGCGGCCATCGACCCGACCGCGTGCGACAACGGCGCGGAAATCACCGTCCAATGCGATCCCATCCCGCTCCCGGTCCCGAGCCTGGTGCGTCATCGTCTCATGATCCACACGCGCATCACCGCGCTAGGCGACCACCTGCTGGAGGATGGCAATTGCAGCCTCAACGAGGTGGTATACCTCACCCAGCGCCACTTCGACACGCTGTCCGATTCATTAGCCTGCACCTACCACGTCACCGGCAAAACCGGCCTCCACATCCAAGGCCTAAAACGCGGACGGGTTTAACCTATGCAGGTGCTTTTTTGTGACCGGGCGTCGGATAAGTTGTTTTTAAGCCTTGCGACATGATGAAATGTAACTCTTTCTTTTTTAGCGTTTTTCCGCGTGCCTCGATGAATGCCTCATCATCTCCCGCGACAAGATGCTCATAGGCTTTCTCCGAAATAGAATGGCTCTTGAGGACTTTGGTACGGATGTGGTGTGGTATGTTCCGCAACAATGAGACCGGCGATTCTCCAAGTTTTCTGGGGATTAGGATTCGGTTCGCGGTGTGAAACGCCAGATTATCTGCTAATGGAAATAAGCTAAGCCAGTTGTTTGTGTTGTTGGCAAGATTGATTAAATCAAGTGGTTGGCCGGTGTTTGGCTCAAGCGGTTTGCAAGCGATTTGCCTCAGAAGTAATACTTTCACGCGGGCGCTTCGCGGGTCGAAAAGGTGGGGAAAAGGCCGGGTGGATTCCTGGGTATTCATGAAGGTAAAGTGTTCCGATTCGCCAAGGGCAAATTGAACCATGTCCCGGATGGCATGTTTCATGGAAACTGGATTGACGTCTTCAAACCAGCCGGAATAAGAAGTGGCCCAAAACCAATGAATAAGCCGTTCTTTTTGCGTGCTGTTTGGTTTTGCGCACTTGTCAAAGAAGGCGCACAACAGTGTGAACTGTTGCATGTAGGGAAGCAATGGTGCGCCGGGTACACCCACGGTGTTCACCAGAAAATCAGTCGCCGCGAAGAGCGCCTTTTCTGCCTTATCCAGCGTTTTGATCAGTTGATCGTCGATGGTTTTGGGTAAGCCGGTCCACATCGTTTTGTGGATGACGACACCAGCGATTGCACCGATACTTTGAAGGATCGCCATGCGACTGATGGTTCCGAAGTTCTCATTTTCCAAAGCGGCAAGGCGTTGATCGATCCAATGGGAAAGGTTGGGGTTGTTTGGGCCGTTGAATTTGAACGCTGAAATGATTTGGTCGGGAGCATATGAGGAGCCGGGTTTATCAAGTAAAGCACAGATTTCAACAGCTTGGGAAAGGGTGCCGCCTTTCATTCGATTAATGGGCAACCTGTAGGATCTTATTCTCTGGGCAAGTAATTCGGCCTCCTTGATTAAGGATTTTGGGTCATCATATTCGTTTTGAATGGTTCTGGAGGCGTCCAAAAAATCGACGGTTTTTAGGAGTGCCCGAACAGGGAAGTAGGTGATGGGAACCCTGCCGTTGCGTGCGTGAACAAATATTTTGTTTTTTAAATCAAAGAAGACATCCCACCACCAGGGTTCAGCATTGGCGGAAAGGAGGGGGGCATCATCGTGCGCGAGGCAACCCCATAGCGTGAGTAAACGCTGTTGTCCGTCAAGGATATAGGCATGGGCTGTCGAAGAATTGGGTTTAAAACTTGTTGTAACATCCCGACTGGTAATGACCTTCGAACCTGGGTGGTCCTGGGTTTTTTCCCACAGAAGGGGCGTGCCGATGGGATGACCCTTGATAATGCTTGTAAATAAGGCGAGCATATCAACGGGCTGCCAAACAAAAGGCCGGGGGGTAGGCGGAAACACAAGCGAACCCCTACCCAGTTCATCGAGAATGTTCTCGATAAAGACGCTTTCGGTTTTTATCATCGGGATCATGCGTTCATTCACAAGGGGTGCCTCAAATTAGTGATTCCAGTTTTTGGATGAGTTCTTTTATTTCGTTTGGATGGTTGGGACATAAAAGGTTAATGTCATCTTCGGTAATGACTTCTTCCGTGAATTGATGGGCGACTTCCCCCGCCCCGTTGCGAAGTACCTCACGGTGAGTTTTGGGAACAACTCTATAAAGCGTTTCGACTTCCTTCGCGTCTTCTTTAAAGGCGGTGCTACCCTTTTTCATGTGTAAAGAGAGACCTCTCTTTATTGGAAAGTGATCTCGTTGTTCTTGGTTAAGATTCCAAAAAAGACGTATCCAATGCCGGTTTTTCCGTGGACCTTTATTGAACCATATTCGATGGGGAATGTAGTTTTCAATACTTCGTTTTTCCAGTATGTGGAAAGGAATACCTGCCTCCGTACAAGATCGGGTGACTTTTGTAATGGTTGCAGATTCATGACCGGGGTAGTCTCGGTCACTATCGGCGAGAACCATCATCCTGACGGGCCCGGGACTCATCGCGCGAACTTCCGCGATGACCTTGGCGACTTCACCATAGCCGCCCATGCGCTCTAGTTTCCAGGTCTCGTTTTCGTCAGCGAGTAGATCTTGTCGCGCGTAGGCCGCGAGCATGGCCCGCAAAAAGCAGCCGTCTGTATGGGGATTTTCTACCGCGACGATAACCTGTCGGGCCAGACTTCGTCGGGCATCTTCTGGAGAAAGTTGGTGGTCTGAGGTGGTCGTGGTTTGGACCGTGATGTGAATCGAATGGGCGAGACGTTCCTTGGGCAATAACGAATCGCGCAAGAACTTTTCGAATAAGGGCCGCGGGTTGCTTCTTCCCGCTTCTTGGAACCATCCACTCTGATCAAGGTCTTCGAAATTGGCGACGTCCCAAACATGACGTCCCCGTTCAAAATGAAATACCATTTCGTCTAGTGCGCGATAGCAGGTGTCGTCGTTGACGACCTCGGCGGAAAAAAAGACGTTCATGCTTTTGAGCCCTGTTGTGCCTTTCGAATACGAAGGGCCTCCTCAAAATCCTCCGCGAACACGCCTTTGGGCCAAGTGTCTAACTCGCCGCGGTGATCGATGTGAATCGGCATAATGGTGCCTTTGTCGACCCAATAAATGATGACGTTTTTGTGATCGAAGGTTCCCTCGGCAATGCGCCGCTGGATGCGCAGGAGGAAATTTTCGGAGTGCGTTTCAATGAGGAAGCGGCGGCTTTGTTGGTTGGCGGCTTCAATGTACAAATCAGCCAAAGCACCATGGGCGCCAGGGTGGAGATGGAGCTCGGGCTGCTCAATAATGTCTAAGCCGACAAAATGAGATTTTTCGACTTTTAAATATCGTTGGACAACCAGAGGCAACACTTGGGCAATACCTGTCCCTGTGTCCGCAATATTTATGGAGCTTGAAGGGTCATTGGGGTTTACGAGGACCAAGGAGAAAATATCTCCATGCTTAACCAAATCTAGTTCCCATCCACCAAGGTTATTTTTAAACCATTCGGACACCGACGCCAGGAGTTCTCCTTTGTTGCGCAAGACATCATGGCCAAGTAATGCCGCGGCCCTTTCGCCTCTGTTTCCTACTTGTGAAACCAATGCACTAGGGTAGTGGTAATAGCGTTTAGGCTGTTCTCTGAATGGGCCTAAATAGATGATGGCTTTTTTGAATAGTGTTGTGCTTAAAAGAATATCTAGTAATGGTTGATGCTTGACTAAAAAGTCTATAAAGAAAAATTGCAGGCCCTTGAATTCGAACTGTTCTAAAAGTGGCTCGCCTTTTTTGTAATGGAGTGCATATTTGTTGATGTCTTCTAAAGGGTCTTTACCTTCCCATTTTGCTTCGATGATGTTACGTCCGTCTATCGATGCTCTATAGTGATTGATGATAAGCAGATTGTATTCTGCGAAATGTTGTAAGGACCAGGAATAATCTACCTGAGAACCTTTAACCTGAAATCCTGCCTTAAGGCCGATTTGGCCATGAGGGTTTTTTTGATAGATCAAATCGGCGAGGCTGGAACCGAAGGTCACGCCTTGGGTATCCATGACCAGTGGGGCGTCTTCTTCGCCGGATAGTCCGGCAAAAAGCTGGAGCGGAAAGCGAATGAGCGCGCTTTTTCCTGAATTATTATGACCAATAACCAGCGTGAGCGGTCTTATCTCACCTTCCCAGGGTTGCTGGAACGCCTTGTAATTTTCGAATCCAAAAGAAACCAGCTCGATGCTCAACGGTTTCGCCTCATGCCACGTGATTTAGCGCTCATTCTAGCATAGGCCCCACTTTCTTAGCAAAAGGCCTTGGGCATATGTAAACCGCTGAGTATTTTTTGTTTGTTCTTGTTTTTGCAGGCTGCTGACGCTCTTGAGTCGTTGTTGGCTCAGAAAAAAGTTGTGGACCATTTCTAGTGCGAGCGGTGGTTGGTTCTGGTGACCCCTTCTTCGCCTATTTTGATTGCCGACCCGGCCACGGTAAATGAATTGTCCAACCCACCAGAGGACCATGCGGCGGTAGCAATAGCCCAAACGGGCCAGATGTTTCTGGTCGTATTGGGTCATATCCGTGCGAAGCCTGATTTGGCAATTTGTTTCGGGAATACCCAAAACCAGATCAGTCTCCTCCTTCCTTCTCCAGCATTTTTCACTTTCGAGGAGTGCCGTTATGAAAGTTGGAACCTTTTTGATGCTGCCGAAACCGCTTGCGTCGAAACGGATGACTCTTGGTATTGGGTGATGGAGGAGGCGCCGACCCGACCGTTCGGCCGCGGCCAAAACCCCCTGCTGCTAGAACAAGCGCCGATCGAAACCACCGCAATCATCTTGGTTTTGGCGCGCGACGGGCGCGAAACCGCTCGCCTCCGTACGTGGATCTTGGTGCCCCACGACCCGCGTTTCAGAGATTTCAACGGGGACGGCCGCAACAGCAACGCCGATCTCACCGCCGCATCGGCGCGATGGCCTTTCAGCGATTGGGACGCGGACGGGGAGACGGGTTTCACCGTGCTTGATCTGCTCCACGTCGCACGTTAACCCTAAATTCTTTTACCCACCGACCCGAGGACCGTAGCCCGCCGCAAGACGGGTTACGGGCCTCGGGTCCTTTGATTTTTGCAGCGGACCATTGGCCTGACCTGGTGGTGCGTTGTGTTTGGGGTTTGTTAATTTCCGTGATGTTGTAGATTTATAGTGTAGGTAGGGTGTTTTTAAATTTTCCGAAATTCTATATTTTCTTGTTTTGAGTTTTGTCGTGATGTATAAGATAAGGCGCGACGGAAAGCACTATATGTGTTCTTAAACCGAAGCAGCGCGTTTTTTCGCGCGCCTTCGGTCCAATGGATTGGGAATCTATGAGCGTTCATTTTGTCCTCTGGTTCTCCGTAAATGTCCTTGGTTTTTCAGGTGCGCAATCTTTTGTCGATGTCGCGGCCCTGGATGGCCGTGTGCGCTTGTTGGGTGGGAGCGTCGGCCTTTCGCAGGGCAACGTATTTTGTGTGACCCAAGATCGGTTTGGTTTCATTTGGGCCGGCACCGAAAACGGGCTTAACCGTTACAACGGCAAAGATTTTCAACAGTTTCTCTATCGGTCCGACGCCGCCAACGGTCTTTCCGACGACTGGATTTCGGCCCTTCTGCCCGACCCGAGCGGGGCGCTCTGGATCGGCACCCGCTTTGGCGTGGACCGCTTTGATCCCGTGACCGAAACCTTCCGCAATGTGCCCTTCGCGCGGGGAACCCGCGAGGGTTGGTGCTTGGCACGCGATCCCCAAAACCGACTGTGGTACGGCACCGACGACGGTTTGTTCCGGGTCGACCTCGATGCGGGCGTCGTTCGCCGTGACCCTCATTCACCGAATTGGCCGGTACGTGCCGTTTTGGTTCACGGGCAAAGCCTGTGGCTGGGGACCTGGGGCGGTGGTTTGTTTCGGATGTCGCCCGGCGGGGTGCCGGAGCCCGTTGCCTTACCCGGCCAGGTGACCCACATCCGTTCTATGGTTTTGGATCGGGACGGTCGCCTGTGGCTGGGTACGGCCGCGGGTGCCCATGCTTTTGACCCAGTCACCGGCGAACCCATCGGTACCTGGTTGTCCGACTGGGAAGTGCCCAGCCTGGCCGAAGATCGCGCCGGCCGACTTTGGATCGGCACCCGCGGCAAAGGTCCCCACGTGCTTTCACCTGATCGAACCCAACTGCAAGCCCTCACCACCGATGTTCATGGGGCGCCGCTTGATGCCGCCGTCGTTTGGCAGTGCCAACCGGATCGCACCGGGGTGATGTGGTTTGGTTTTGCCGGCGGCCGCGGGTTGGGCCGCTTGGTTGCGCCGCTTTTCTCCCTTGCGCGCCCCCATCGCGAAACGCTGGGCGGGGATGTCGCGCCCGGTGTTTGGGCCCTGCATCAGGATCGGCAAAAACGGCTCTGGCTCGGTGGCGAAACCGGCTTGATGCAACGCGTCGCGCCGAATGGTCCCTGGCGTTGCCTCAGTCGAGCGGGCCGCGTCCCGCGAGCTCGGGTTTGGGCTTTGGCCGAGCCGGCGCCCGGCGATCTTTGGCTGAGCACCAACAGCGCGGGCCTTTTGCGCTTGGATGTCGCGACCGAAACCACCCGCCGCGTCCCACTGCCCGGCCTCACCGGCACCGCCAATGTCATGGCCCTGGTGTGGGATGGTCGCTTCCTCTGGGCGGGCACCCGCCGCGCCGGCTTGTTTCGCATCAATCCGAAAAACGAACAGGTGGTTTCCTTGGCGGACTATGCCGGCGCGTCCGTCTTCGATCCGACCGGTGGGATTTTTGCCCTTTGCCCGGATCGACGTGGCGGGGTTTGGCTGGGCACCGACGGGGCCGGGCTGCTTCACTGGGACGAAAACCAACAGCGTTTTCAGGCCTTCCCCATCGTCGATCCGGCAAGCAGCACCCGTCGCACCCAACGCCTTTGGGCGCTGCACCTCGACGCCGCGAACAATCTTTGGCTGGGTTACAAAAGTGGCGGGCTTGCGGTTAAATCCGCGCGGCACGGCGCGATCACGCGCTTCACCACGGCCAACAGTGACCTGGCCGACAACACCGTGTACGCCGTCCAATCCGACCGGTCCGGTATGATTTGGCTCAGCACCAATCGCGGCCTGTCGCGCTTTGACCCCAAAACCGAAGCATGGCTTAACTTTGCCCCGATCCACGGCCTACAAGACAGCGAATTTAACCTGGGTGCCGCCTTCACCGCGTCCGACGGCGTGCTCACTTTTGGCGGGGTCGCCGGGCTTAATTGGTTTGATCCCATGGGTTTACCCCTGGTTAACGACCCGGTACCCGTGACCCTTACCCGTTTGACCATGCCAGGCCGGGCGCCGCGTCGCCTGCCGCGCGGTCCCGTTCAACTTCAGCCCGGGGTCGAGGCCCTCACCTTTGACTTTGCCCGTTTGGCTTACGAGGCGCCGGACCGGGTCAAAACCGAATACCTTCTGGAGGGCGTCGACGCCGATTGGCAGACCCAAACCGGCAACGTCGGCAGCGCGCGCTACACCTTTCTCCCGCCCGGCGAATACCAATTTCGGGTCCGGGCAACCGATGCCTTGGGGCGCCGTTCACGGCAAGAAACCACCTTGGCTTTTTCGATTCCGCCCACGTTTTGGCAACGCCCAACCGTGCGCTTGGCGGGACTCTTGGTCGTGATCATGGCTTTGATGGTTGCGGCGCGCCTGGTCCGTGCCCATCAACGGCGAACCCAAGCCTGGGTCCAAGAGTCCTTGGAACGGGAACGCGCGGCGCTGGAGGAACGGCTCCACGATGGACCCTTACAGATCGTCAAAAAACTGCATGCGCGTTTGGAGCAGGGACACCGCGACGCCCTGTCCGAACAAGGGATGCTTGACGGGTTAACCCAATTGCGTGGTTCCGTTCAGGACGTGTGTTTCCAGTTGCTTCCGCCAGCCTTACGCCTGTTCAGTCTGTCGGTGGCCCTTGAAGACGCCTTGACCGCCGCGGGTGAAGCGGCACCGGATGTGGCCGTGTCTTTTTCTTGTACCGGCGCGGACGAGACCTTGCCGTCCTCGGTTAAATTCGCGCTCTACGCGGTGTTCGAAAAAGCCCTACAAAACGTTCTGGCCCATGCCCATGCCAAAAACCTGAGTGTGGTGTTGACCGTCCACGCGCGCGAGGTCCGTTTGGAAGTGACCGACGACGGCGTGGGTTTTGAAGGCTTGCCCGCCGCCAGTCAACGCGCACGCCAAAAACATTTCGGCCTGATTTGCGCGCAAGATCGGGTCGAGGCCGTGCGGGGACGGCTCCAGCTTGAGACCGCGCCGGGTCGTGGTACCCGTTTGTTCGTGACCGTGCCGCTTCCCGGCGCCGTGTTTTCTCGTTTTGACCCGCGTTTTGGGTCCTGGTTCCGCCGCAAGGAGGTGCGCTTTTGATTCGAGTCGTCGTGGTTGACGATCACGAGGTCGTGCGTGAGGGCATTCGCGCCAGGTTGGCCGCGCACGAGGATGTGGTGTTGGTGGGTGAGGCCGCCGACGCCGAGGCCGGTTTGCGTCTGATCACAGAACAACAGCCGGATGTGGCCGTGCTGGATATTTCCATGCCGGGTGACCGCAACGGCATCGACGTGGTGCGCGCCGTCAAAACCGCCGGCCTCGCAACCAAACTGTTGATCTACAGTTCTTATGTGCGTGGGCCACTGGTGTTTGCGGCGCTCGACGCGGGTGCCCACGGTTTCCAATCCAAGGCTGAATCCCTGGAACAGGTGGTGCGAGGATGCCGCGCCGTGGTTCAAAGTGAGGGTTGGTGGTTCAGCCGCGAGGTGCAGGAGATCATTAACGCCAAGCACCTGCAACCGCGCAGCGACCATCTGACCCCCAAGGAACGCGAGGTGCTGAAATGGGTGTCCTTGGGATACGAAAACCTGAACGTGGCCGCGCGCCTGAGCATCAGCGAGAACACCGTCAAAAACCATCTCAAGTCCATTTACCGCAAGCTTCGGGTCGCGGGCCGTGTCGGCGCCGCGCTCTGGGCCTGGCGGCAAGGGCTGGTGCAGGACGCCTTGTCGGAAACCGCCCCGCTTGTGTGACCGACGGCGGGCTTCATCCTTGGTGTTGCCTCGCCTCGGCAATTTTTTGCCCTTAGGATGGATGTGCCGGAGGTTCAAAGAGGGAAGTATTTTTTTGGTGTATTTAAAAGTTGAATTTTTTAGAAGAAGATCTGTTTTCAAACAAGGCGTTGGGCGTTGGGAACTGGGTGGAAAGATTATGCAGCGAATATTTGAAAATAGAGGCCACGTTCGTATTTATGCTGGAAAATAAGAGCCACGATATCCAAGCCAGTGGTACAAAATACTGAGTCTGTAGTGAATTAGCGGCGTTACAATTGGTTTCAATATTGGTTGCAACAGTATTAGGTCACTAAGCCAAACAGGCTAATGTCCTCAGCCCGCCTCATCGACGTTCCAATCCTTGTTGTAGTGGATGTAGGTCACTAAGCGTCACCGAGAACGATATCTACCAATTCCTGATTGAGTTCCAATCCTTGTTGTAGTGGGTGTAGGTCCCTAAGTCTCTGATGTACGCGTAAACGCGCCAGTGGTCCATTGTTCCAATCCTTGTTGTAGTGGATGTAGGTCACTAAGTCGCACCCAGGCAGACACAGCCGTCACGACGGCAGCGTTCCAATCCTTGTTGTAGTGGATGTAGGTCACTAAGAACGTGTGGCTGATGCCATGGTTTGCAGCACGGTAGTTCCAATCCTTGTTGTAGTGGATGTAGGTCACTAAGAGATTCGTTTTCGTCTGTATTTTCAGTGTTTTCCGGTTCCAATCCTTGTTGTAGTGGATGTAGGTCACTAAGAATCCCAATGAACCACGTTGCGTTGACGGCAATGCGTTCCAATCCTTGTTGTAGTGGATGTAGGTCCCTAAGGATCTGGCCGGTTCCCGAGTTTGTGGCCGACATGAGGTTCCAATCCTTGTTGTAGTGGATGTAGGTCCCTAAGCAGGCCTACCGCGTTGCCATGGGTCGACCGGACAGGTTCCAATCCTTGTTGTAGTGGATGTAGGTCCCTAAGATGAGATGAGGAACACGTTTAACCTTCACGCGCACTGTTCCAATCCTTGTTGTAGTGGATGTAGGTCCCTAAGTCACCAAATCGAGATAAGGCGCCGCCTTTATCCAAGTTCCAATCCTTGTTGTAGTGGATGTAGGTCCCTAAGTCCTAAATTTTAGAAGTGCTTGTTTTCCTGGGGGTTATGGCGAAAAACCTGTTGGATCTTTTGGCCTTTTTGGGGGCGAATCCACTGGAAAACAGCCTGTTTTACCTCCCAAATCGCGAGTTTTTTCTTTGCTAATCGCTTGATTTGCTTCATCTTAGCGCACCTTGACCGGCTTAAGTTCGGAAAGTTTGCCTCGTTCCGCGATTTTTTTCCGCGGGCTTTGCTCGATTTTTACCATACCCTGGTCGGTCATCCAACCCCATCGTCTGACGCGAACACGGCGATGGGGACAGTCATGTGCAAGATGTTGACTTTGATCGGGGTGTCGGGTCTGTGTGAGGGTGAAGGGGGGCGGAGGGGCGTTTGGCTGGCGCGGGGATAGGCCGGGGAAATGCAACAACAAGCGGCGCAACGAGAATGGGACGCCGGCGTGTGAACCGGTGGCACGGCAACGCCGTGCAGGATTGAAGCCCAGGGTTGGGACCCGGCGCGTAGCAGGCGGGTGCCAACCCTGGGTCAAAGGCTCCAAAAAAGAGTAGGCTGAAGGCCTACCGCAACCAGGAAATCACGAGGTTAGCCACCTGAAACCGATGACCTGGTCGGGCAAACCAAGCGGCTATGCGACGTCGCGGCCCGCCACGTGAAACCATTCGGCCTACGGCAAAAAGCGTTCATGCCAGGCCAGGACCTTGGCCCAGGCATCGTGCCAGTCGTTTTCGCGCATGGTGTGGGGGCTGTCGGGGTAGTTGATCAGCTTTTCCCGCTCCGGTTGGTCCGCGTAATGGGGTGCCAACGCCGCGTGGAAATCGGCGGCATCGCGGTAGTCGACGACTTCGTCTAGGCCCGCGGTTTGCGACAAAATCGCGGCTGGAAAAAACCGGTTCGCCTGATCGGCGACGTCTTTTGGCGTCGCGATCATCGGCGTGGCTGAAACGACGCGTGAATCGTGTAACATCGCCGCGTAGCTGATCAGCCCACCCATGGAAATACCGGTCACGCCCGCTTTTTCCTTGGGCAAGAGGTCCCGACCCGCGAGCGCATCCAAAATATCGGGCACCTCCGCCGCGGTTTGCCGTACCAGTTGGAGGAAATGCCGCATCCAATCGCCGCCCGGCCCAAATTTGGCCTCCCAATCGGGATCGCGACGCCGGCCGTGGCCCGCGTTGTCGATCCCGACCGCCAAAAAACCCCGCGCCGCCAGGCTTTCCAATTCCCGTTGGTTCACGCTGCAATCCACTGAAAATCCGTGAAACAACAGAACGGTCCCTTTCGCCGCGGCGGTTTCCGGGCGATCCTGGCTAACCAAAAGCGCGGGCGCGGGGCCTAAGGTGCAAACTTGGGTATGCATGCGGGGTGCCTCGGGGTGTCTTTGGATTGAGTACCAGCCTATTGTGAAACCGGCGCGCCATGGATTCAACCATCTATTCAAGGCGTAGCAGGGTTTCCCCACCGGCCGTGTGCCTACCAAACGGCGGTTTCCTGTCGGGGACGTCTTTTGCTCATGACGCGGTTTTGCCAGAAACCCGCGCCGCGACGCACCGCTTCTTGTTCGTAGAATTTCTGTTTGATGGCGCTGTAATGCTGGTGCCGCGTTCCGCCCCTGGCCGCGTAGTCGGCCGCGGCAGTCGGGTCGCCGGCCAGGGGCGGGTATCGCCCGCCTTGCAATCCTCCTGGCGTTGGTGCAGGCGTTGCACCGTTTGTTGCGCCGTGATCGCGTCGCGCAGCAGGCCCGTCTCCGACTTGGTGGGACCGTTGGGATCGAGGCCGATCCAGTCGGAGAAACCGAAGGCGTCGAGCCGGTCGGCCGCGCGGTAGAGGGCCTCGTTGGCCGGGAGCCGTTGGCCGGAATCCTCGACCGTGGGCAAAGACATCGCGGGTGACCGGGTTGTAAATACTCGCCCGCTACATGTCCCATTTGACGTGGTAAAAGGTGCGGTAGCCGCCCGCGCGAAAGCCATTGCCCATGGTGGGCTGCAGCCAAAACATCTCGCGGTCAAAGTTGTTTTTGGTGACGCCGGCCGTTTGGGTGGCGCCGTGGAGGGAAGGGTAGTGGGCGGTAAAAAGGGTGGCGCGGCTGGGGACACAGGCGCTGGAACCAATGGTATGGTTGTTAAAAACCAGCGCGTTCTCGCACAGGGCTTGGCGGCCGGGTAGGTGGTCGGCCCGGAATGCTTGCAAGACCGCGTCTTCGTAGGAGGGCGGGTAGCGTTCTTCGTCGGTGAGAATCAACAGAATATTGGGACGCACGTTGCTTGCGGAATTCATGGGGGCCACCTCTTCAAAAACCGATGGGCGCGTTTGGTTGTTGTCTGAAATTTACCCATTGTGTCATTTTTTGTGGCTGTTCTGAAGCTGGGTGGGTTACCTAATGCTTCATGTTTTTTGGTGAAAAGAAAAAGAGATGGGGTTTGTCAGTGTCGTTCATTTGCGGGAACTGCTGTTTCATCACCGTCAGGTTGTCCTCATCCCATTGGAACCCGATGAGTTGGTTTTGGTGGCGGCCGACCAGCGCCTCAAACACCACCGGCGAGCCCGGGCCGGCTTGGGTGCGCAAAAAACCGTGGCTCCCCATTTCCACCAACCGCTTTTCGGCCGGATGGTACCAGCTCGCCACATAACGCCGCTTGGGTGCGTCCATGTGCATGAGGAACACCGCATCGGCAAAACCAACGGCAATATCCCAGCGCACCACCTGGGCGAGGGCGGATGTAAAAGCGGCCCGTTGGGTATGGGGATCGCGGCCCTTCAGCGCCTCAAAATCGACTTGCGAATGCAGCAACAGGTGTTTTTCCAGTAAATTGCCGCGCGCATCGTATTCCCACAGGGCCGTGTCGAAAAAGTCCGCGATCAACAGCCGATCCTTGTATTCGGTGAGGTACAGGACGGGCGGGAAATTGAAGTGTTTGGCGCGCGCATCGGTGGGATGAAATTGTTTGATCAGCCTGAACAGGTCGTCAATTACCCAAATCGCCAGGGGTTCGGCACTGTTGCGGCCGAATCCGTAGTAAAAGCCCTTGTGGTAAAGGCCCTGGCGAATGTTTAGCGAGGGACGGTCGGCGATGGTTTGGTAAAGGTGCTCCGAGAGCAAACGACCGTCGCGGTGGAAACGCGCCATTTTTTGCAGACCCACGACCACCAATTCGCCCGCCTTGTTGATGAAAAAGTCGCCGTAAGCTATGAATTCGCCGGGCCCTTCGCCCGACCCGCCGTAAACCGCGCGGAACGCGCCCTCGGGTGAGAAACGGAAGATGCGTTCGGCGCCGCGGTAATCACCGACCCATAATTCGCCGGTTTGGGGATCGACGATCACCTGATCGACGCCCGCGAGCAGGTGGTCCGGGTGTTCTTCAAGCACGACCACCTTCTGGAAATCAAAGATGTGGGTGATGTCGGCGACCGGCCGTTTTTCAACCGTAATTTTGGTGGGTACCCCGCTTGGTTCACTCGCGAACAGGGTGGCGAAAAGCAGGAGCAAACAAGGGCAAAACGGGGTGAAGCGCATGGAGGTTCCTCGCTGAAAAGTGGGTGTAGGGCGTGGGAAACGCAAATCAATCAAGGGTTTGTGGCAAAAATCCACGACACAGTCAAGCAAACGCGGTGCCGGCGTTGTGGTGCGGCACGCCAATTCGTGTTGAACTCACGCTAAGTCCATCCAGGTTTGTTAAGATGCCTGCACCCCCCATTTTTGGATGCCAGGAGGCGAATCGTGTCTTTTCCCCAGACTTTTGACCTCGACCAGAAAATCGAACAGGATTTGGCCATGGTGCTGGATTGCTTTCGCGAAGTGTTGGTTTCCCTCAACGAACCCGACCTCGCCAAAAACCTGTTTCGCCTCGAGTTACAAGGCGAAATGCTCCCCGAACGCACCGCCCAAGCCTATTCGATGGCCTTCCATTTCCTTAACCAAGTTGAAGAAAACGCCCACATCCAACGGCTGCGCGCCGTGGCCGCCGACGCCGAGGCCGAACCCGAGTCGGGTCGCTGGCGCCAAGTGTTGCAGCGGCTCCGTCAAGCCGGCGTGACCGCCGAACAGATAGCCGCCCGCTTGCCCGATGTCCGCGTGGAACCGGTGCTCACCGCCCACCCGACCGAGGCCAAACGCGCCACCGTTTTGGGCCATCACCGCGAGATGTACCTGTTGCTTGTCAAACAAGAAAACGGGATGTGGACCTCGCTGGAACGCGATCAAATTCGCGGCGAAATGAAGGACCTGCTCGAACGCCTGTGGCGCACGGGCGAGATCTTTTTGGAAAAACCCGACCTGGCCTCGGAACGCCGCAACATTCTGCACTACCTGCGCACCGTATTCCCCGAGGTGGTCCCCCTCGCCGACCAACGCCTGCGCCGCACCTGGCGCGATCTGGGTTTTGACCCGGCCCTGTTGCGGCGCGCCGATCAGTTGCCGCGTTTCCGCTTTGGGACCTGGGTCGGCGGCGACCGCGACGGCCATCCCTTTGTCACCGAAGCCGTTACCCGCGAAACCTTGAGCGAACAGCGTACCCAGGCGTTGTTGTGCCTGCGCGAACAACTCACCAACCTCGCCGCGCGCATCAGCTTGTCCGACTACCTACAGGAAACCCCAAGCGCGCTGGTCCAATGGCTGGCCCGGACGACCGCGGCGCTTGGTGAACGCGGGGTTGCGGCGATTGCCCGCAACAAAGGCGAACCCTGGCGCCAGGCGGTGAATCTGATGATCGCCAAGCTGCCGATTCGCATGTTGGCCAATGACGAGGCGCAACTGCACCAACAGCCCGGCGACTACGCCGATCCTTCAGCGTTGCTCGCTGATTTAGACCTGCTCGCCGATTCCCTCGACGCCGTCGGCGCCCGGCGTTTGGCCGAGGCCGACGTTTTCCCGGTGCAGCGCGCGGTGCAGTGTTTCGGTTTCCACCTGGCGGTATTGGACGTGCGCCAAAACAGTGCCTTCCACGACCGCGCCGTGGGCCAGTTACTGGCCGCCGCGGGTGTTGTCGACCACGCCTTTGCGGATTGGGACCTTGCCAAACGGATCGCCTTCCTCACGGAAGAACTGCAATCCCCGCGTCCCTTTACCTTGGCCGGCAGCGGCCTGGGCAAAGAAGCCGACGCCGTTCTGGCCTGCTTCCGGGTGTTAAAAGATCAGATTGATCACCACGGCCAAGCGGGTTTGGGTGCGTTGATTGTCAGCATGACCCGCAATTTTACCGACCTCGCCGCGGTTTACTTGCTGGCGCGGGAAACCGGGCTGGTGTTTGCCGGCGATGCCGGTTTGGTGTGCCGTCTGCCCGTGGTGCCGCTCTTCGAAACCATCGACGATTTGCGGCGCAGTGCCGACATCCTCGACGCATTCCTGTCGTTCCCGCTCACGCAACGCAGCTTGGCCTGCCAGGCGGAACGGAACGGTGAAACCACACCGATCCAGCAGATCATGGTCGGCTACAGCGACAGCAACAAAGACGGCGGCATCCTCGCCAGCTTTTGGACCTTGTACCAAGCCCAGGAGGCGATGAGCCAAGTGGCCGCCCGCCACGGCGTTGCCTTGCGGTTTTTCCACGGTCGCGGCGGTACCATCGGCCGCGGCGCCGGTCCTTCCCACCGTTTCCTGCGCGCATTGCCGCCGGGTTCTCTGACCGGGGACCTGCGGTTGACCGAGCAGGGCGAAACCATCGCGCAAAAGTACGCCAACCAAATGACGGCCGCGGTGAACCTGGAACTCCTCGCGGCGGGCACCACCGAGGCCGCCTTCAAGGCGCCACGCGAGGACGCCGTTGAGGTGCGTCTGCGCGGCATTTTGGACGAGGCGGCGGAACAGAGTTTCCAGGCCTACCGCGCCTTGCTGGAGACCGAGGGTTTTGTGGCCTTCTTCCGCGAGGCCACGCCGATTGATGCGATTGAGTCGAGCCACATCGGGTCGCGCCCGTCGCGACGCACCGGTAGTCGGAGCTTGGGCGATCTGCGCGCCATTCCCTGGGTGTTTAGCTGGAACCAATCGCGGTTTTACCTGTCCGGTTGGTACGGTGTCGGTTACGCGCTGGACGCGTTGCGCCGCAAAGATCCCGAGGGTTTTGAGCTGCTCAAAAACGCCAAAAACCAATTCTGGCCGCCGCTGCACTATTTAATAAGTAATGTAGCGACCAGCATCGCCACCGCCGATCTGCAGATCATGAAAAAGTACGCCGCCTTGGTGCGTGACGAAACGGTGCGAACACGGATCTTCGCGTTGATCGAGGAGGAATACGGCCGAACCATGAAGGTACTTGAGGCGATTTACGGCGGACCCTTGTCGGAAACGCGCCAAAAAACCGAACGGCCGCTGGCGCGGCGCCGCGCCGGTTTGCACTTGTTGCACCACCAGCAACGGGAGCAACTGCGCCGTTGGCGTGAACTGCGCGCGGCCGGCGACACCGCCGCGAGCGAAGCCATGCTGCCAGGGCTGCTGCTCACCATCAACGCCATCGCCGGGGGTCTCGGCACCACCGGCTAACCCTGTAACGACACACCCCACCCCCGTGGTTCACCCGCGCGGGTGGGGTTTCTTTTGAATGGTTTTGGCGGCTTCAACCTAAGAAACGCGAAAACGCGCGGTTCAAGGGATGCCCATGGAAGTTGTCTTGAAGGGCATTCAAGCGGAATTTGGCTGGCGGAAGTGCTGAGAAAGGGATAAGTTGGTGCAACACGTAACCCTTCCGATGACTGGACCCTCAGCGTGGTTCCAACATTGGTGCTGAATCTTTGTTTGCCTGGAATGCAGGGACTAAGCAGGTGAAGGCCGCGCCGAACAGACTGGCCGGGGGAAAGGCCCGGTGTTTTTTCACGATGCGACGACGAGGTGAACCTTGAGCAATCAGCCCGCGACCTACATAACTTATCTCCACCCCACCGAGGGTCCGGCGGTTGTGAAACAGGGGTTCTCTTGGCCGGGCGCGATTTTTGGGTTTATTTGGGCTTTTGTGAAACGGCTACCCGCCGCCGGTGCCGGGTTGCTCGCCGTGGAGGTGCTCCACATCCTCTCGCAAATTTATACCGACTTTGGTGCGGTGACCGGTGTGCTGAACGTGGGGGTGCATGTCTTGATTGGCGCCTACGGCAACCGTTGGCGTCAAGCGTATTTGGAGCAAAAGGGTTATGTACGTCAGGGTTGGTTGCGGGCCGAGACTTGGGAAGCGGCGCTTCCGATGTTTCACCATTCCTTGGCGCAGGCGTCCGTGGACCAACTCGACGAAAAAATCAGCCGGATGGCCGACAAGATGGACCATATGACCGCGCTTATCGAAAACCTGCAACAGCAGATCGCCGCGGGTGTTTCGCACGATGCCGCGTTGACGACGGTTGCTGAAGCGGCGCGTTTAGAGGCGCCCGCGCCAGCACCGCCGCTTCTCACAAGCCACGCCGGCCCAGGTGAAGCGCGGCCCGAGGTGGTGCTTTCGGCTGAGCGTGAAGGGGAAAAACCCACCTCGTAACGGGGGCCGTGTACGCGTTGTGGGTTCTAGGTTGTGTACGGACCTGTTCCCGCGTTTCGCGGCGCACCTCCCGAGATCGATACGCGCGAAACGCGGGGTTTGGTGTTAGGTTGCGCGGCAGGTACAGGCGTCGCGACAGGCGCAGCAGGATGTGCAGCGGCAGTTTTTACCGCCACAGCAGCAGCTATTTTTCGGACATTTGCATTGTGTTTGAGATGCCATGATGACTCCTTAGGTTGGGGACTGTTAACAACAGTCCCAATCTTTTTCAAAACATTCGAGCAGACCGCAGTGTTTGGCCGAGGTCTTTTTCCCGTGGGCGCATGAGGTCGAAAACTTTTGTAAGGACGCGAGCATCTGCTCCAACTCGGCGATTTTTTGCTGGATTTCGCGGATGGTTTCTTCCGATTTGGCGTGAATCACCGCGTTGGATTCTTCCGTACCGGATTCAAGCGCCAGCAACGACTTAATCGCATCCAAGGTAAAACCAAGGGTTTTGGCTTTACGGATGAAACGCAACTGCTTGA
Source organism: Acanthopleuribacter pedis (assembly GCF_017377855.1). Lineage (GTDB taxonomy): Bacteria > Acidobacteriota > Holophagae > Acanthopleuribacterales > Acanthopleuribacteraceae > Acanthopleuribacter > Acanthopleuribacter pedis. The sequence continues at coordinate 62,594 of NZ_JAFREP010000024.1, read as the reverse complement.
TGTCGTTGTCGGAATAGGTGCGAAATCCGCCGTGCTTCGGCGGTTGCACGATGAGCCCCTTGCGTTCGTAGAAGCGAATCGTTTCAACCCCAAGCCCGGCTGCTTTGGCCGCCGCGCCGATGGTGCGTCCTTTTTTGGTTTCCAATGCCATCGGTGCCTCCCAATGTTTGTGAGTATAGGTTCCGTACATAGGTACGGGGTCAAGGCCCAAAATGCAAAAAAAATAAAAACGCTCCACGGAGTTTCTTCCCATGGGACACGCACTACATCGCTGAAGCGGCGGCCTTTTGGTCGGGTGAGGCCGGCGCCTCGAATAATTCCTTCACGCTGGGTCGCATCAGCACGACGATGGTGAACACGGCGAGGATGGTGCCGAGGGGCATCAGGCAGATGCCGCTCAGGGCGGCGACCACCAAACAGAAGGTGTAATGTTTCCGTTCACCGAGGTACCGTCCCGTCAGGTAAATGAGGAACGCGCCGATCCAACCTAAAAAAATGAACACCGCGGCCCCGACAATAAAGATGACGCCGAATGCGGCGGGCGGCGCTTCTTGTCCGGGCTGGTTGAATCCGCCGCTGATCATGAAAATCCCTAAGAAGAGATGGATCAACGGGAAACAGGCAAATACCGCGAGCAAAATAGCGGCGACATAGTGGAAAATAGTTAATAATCGCAAATGTTCGAGATCTTGATTCATAGACGGCCTCCCAATAAGCATCGCCCAATTATGCGCGGTTTCCCCGCATTTGGGGCCAAGCTTTCCGGGATTCGGCGGCTTTGCGCCCGGTTTTGGTCAGATTCGGCACCTCTCGGTCCGGCCGCGGTGAAAGTCTCAGGTGTGAGCGTGGTTGTGTAGGCGGCTTCTGGTCGCTTTTGCTTGGAGGCGGCCGTCTGCAGATAACGCAGCCAACCGGTGCCCAGCCCGCATTTCTCACAAGGATTCGCAGCAGAATTCCTTGTGAGAAATGCGGGCCTAGCGGACTCGCTTCCTGATCCCGCGCCGGGGCGGGTGTTGGCGGCGACAAAGGCCGATGCTCAGGCGCTGTTTTTACAGGGGTAACCATGGGACCAACCGATTTTCGGATAAGGTACCTATCCAGGGATTCAACCGAAGAGGCGCGATAAGAGCGAGGGGGTTTTGCTAAAAATCTGGAGCGAAACGACTTGGGAAAAGTGGGTCGGGGTCGCGCACGACGTGCACCCACTGGGTGCCGTATGCATTGTCACGAGCCGTTGCATCCCAGAGGTTTAGCAAAACCACCGCGAGTTATCGCGCTTCTCAGGTTCATGCACCAAAAGCGTTTCACTGCCGCGCGGATGGGCAAGGGCATGGTGGTTCTCTTGTCTGACCGCAGCTTTAGCTGCCGGAGTGTGCGCGCCGCCGCATGGCTTTTTGCCGGAGCGCCCGTAAAATGAAATCGACTTACGTTGGATGAGGTGGACGATGCAGGTTCGCGTTCCGTATTTTAGGTTTTTGCTGCTACTCGTCTTGGGTTGCCCGGCCAAGGGGCAAACCACCCATACCTACCAGCCGTCCGCCGCGGATTTCCCCAACCCGGAACGCGGTCTGTACGTATGGGGTGAACTGACCACGCCCGGAACCTGGTACCAGGGCATCCGCGATCAGGGGTACACCTTGGCCTACGCGCGGATTTTGCTTTCATGCTGCCGCGACAGCGCCGTCGACAGCCAAACCCTGGCCGTCATTCGCGCCAACTTCAGCGCGATGCGCGCGGCCGGCGTCAAAGGGATCGTGCGTATCTCATACAATGATGCCCTTTCCGGGGAAGATGCCTCCCTCGAATGGATGGATGTGCATCTCGGTCAACTCGCCCCGATATTCGAAGCCAACAAAGATGTGATCGCTTTTTTTCAGGCTGGGATGATCGGCGCCTGGGGCGAATGGCACAGCTCGGCCTCCGGGCACGATACGCCGGCGGGGCGCGCCGCCGTCTGGCGACTCCTGCTGCAACACCTGCCGGATTGTCTGCCGATCCAAGTACGCACGCCGGGGTTCATTCGTGAATTGGAAGCGACCGCGCCGGCCGCGGTGGGGAACTGCTCCAGTGCGGCCCGCATTGCCCACCACAACGATTGCTGGTTGGCCAATGAAACCGACGGGGGCACCTATGGTGCGGGACAGCGGGAATTCTGGCTGACCGAAATGGAAACCGACGCACGGCTCTCCCCGTGGGGTGGTGAAACCTGCTGCTTGGAAACGCCGTGTCTCGTTGCAAACACGCTCGGCCGTTGTGAGGTTGCCCTTTCCGAGGCACCCCGACTCGGCGCGGTCTACCTCAGCGATTCCTGGCATCCCGACATGCTGCGCGCGTTGGAACCCTGCTGGGCCGAACTTTCCCGCGGTCTGGGTTACCGTTTCCAATGGGTTTCCGCGCAACTGCCCGAGCGCCTTCGTGGCGGCGCGCCTTTTTCCTGGTCGATCCACCTCCAAAATGTAGGCTACGCACCGCTTTCCAAGGCGCGGCCGGTGTACCTGCTCCTCCTCGGCGAAGACGGCGGCGACGTGCTCGCGCGGTATCCTCTTGAGGCCGATGTTCGTACCTGGACCCCTGGGGACCACCACCTTTCCGGTCGTTTTGTTGCGCCGGCGTGTCTCGGGGTGGATCAGGCCCGGCTCGCCCTGTGGCTGCCCGACGCCGCTGCATCCATCGCGGAGCGGCCCGAGTACGCGGTGCGTTTCGCCAATCGGAATACGAGCAACGCCGACGTGTGGGAGGCGGCGACCGGGTACAACCGCCTTGCCGAGGGGATTCCGGTCGACGACACCTTAGGCGTTAGGGTGACGCCCGGCGCGCACTTGGCCCAAGGCCGCGATCCGCTGGTGCTCACCGCGGCGGCAACCTGTTCCTCCGGCGCGCTTTCCTTCGCGTGGGTGAACCCTGAGACCGGGGTCCCGGCCGGTCACAGCGCGGGGATTACCCTTCCCGTGCTCACGGAAACCACCCGATACCGCGTCACGGTCACCGACGCGCGGTTCACCCGCGAACGCGATGTGCGGGTGCTCGCCACCGCCAACCCCTTGTTTCGGGATGTTAACGGTGACGGCTGTAACGATGTCGCCGATCTTTGGGCGCTGGCCGCGACCTGGGGCGATGGAATGGCCGATGATGCCGACGGCAACCGCCGCGTTGATGTCAGAGACCTGCTGTTTATCAACATCCACCCGCAAACCCCTTGCGCGGCGCGCTAGGGAATGGCGGCAGAAAACCGGGTCACAGAACCCAGGTTCCCTTAAAAGACACGCCAAGTTGAGGCCGGTGAATCCTTGTCCCGCGCCCCGTTTTTCTGAAAAACCAACAGAGTGAAGGGGCCGGGATGGGTACCCCGGTTGATCCAGGTATGTTGAACCAAGGAAAAAACTTCGTCGACTCGGTCTGCCAAGGGCGTTTGGGGATCGGCCCACCCAGGTGGATGGCTTCTGCTAGGATACAGGCAGCATCATCATCATTATTTTCATGGGGACAAGATGAAGAAACGGATTGCCCTTGTGCTTGCGGCCCTGTGTCTGCCCCTCCTCGCGTACCTCTGCTTTTGGCCGGTTCCGCTTGATCCCGCCGTGTGGGAAGCGCCCGCGCCACCCGCGATGACGGGTGTCTATGCCCCGAATCAGTTGCTCCGGGGCGCCACCCGTTTTGAACTGGACGACGGCCTCGGCCCCGAGGACATCGCCGTGGACGCCGAGGGGCGGTTCTACGGTGGCCTGGAGGATGGGCGCATCGTTCGGTTCGAGGCGGACGGCGGCGGGCACAGCACCTTTGCCGACACCGGCGGCAGGCCGCTGGGTCTCCATTTCGACGCGGCCGGCAACTTAATCGTCGCCGACGCCTACAAGGGTTTGCTCCAAGTTGATCCCGCCGGTGCCGTAACCGTTCTGGCCATCGAGGCCGACGGCGTCCCGCTCGGTTTTACCGACGATCTGGACATTGGCGCCGACGGCACCATCTATTTCTCGGACGCCTCGGTAAAATTCCGCTTTCACCAGTACAAAATCGACGGCTTGGAGCACCGCCCCAACGGCCGATTGCTGGCCTACGATCCGGCGACGGGTGCGGTGCGAACGCTGCTTGAGGAACTGTACTTCGCCAACGGCGTCGCGGTCAGCCCGGACCAGTCCTTCGTCCTGGTGAACGAAACCTGGAAGTACCGCATCAAACGCTATTGGCTGCAGGGCGCGCGGGCGGGCGAAGCCGAGATATTGATCGATAATCTGCCAGGTTTTCCCGACGGTGTTTCCAGCAACGGACGCGACACCTTTTGGGTGGCGATGGCCTCGCCGCGCAACACCCTGGTCGACCGCCTGGCCCCGTACCCGTTCCTGCGCAAGATGGTGGTGCGTTTACCGGAGGCGGTCCAGCCGAAACCCGCCCATTACGCCTTTGTTCTGGGTCTGGATGGGCGCGGCCGGGTGACCCACAACCTGCAGGCACCGTCGGGCAAACCTTTTGCCCACATCACCTCGGTGGAGGAACACGGCGGTTACCTGTACCTCGGCAGCCTGCACGAAACCGCCGCGGCGCGAATTGCCGCACCGGGCGCGACGAACTCAACAGACGCAAGCGAAACACCGTAATAAGCAACAGTTTGCTTTTACAGGGGCCGAGCGAGGGGCGCGCTGTTACGTCTCATGTTTCTGCGTTCCAATGAAAAACCCGCGGAAAGGATTTTTCCGCGGGGTTGGTTGGGTTATGCGTGGTTTTCGGATGGATTAGAAAGTGGTTAAGCGTTAAACGGGTTTTTGTTGGGAAAGTCGTGATTTAGCCGGTGTTTTGCAAGAAAAAATGATGCACCATTAGTGACTTATTTGGTGTTGGATGGGTCATCATTATGGCGACATTTTTCAAGAGTTAACCAAGATAGCGGTGGATTTTTTGATGTCTTTTATATTACCAACGCACGGGTGGATTGATCAAAAGATCGCTGAAAAAAAACACCTTATCTGCGGCAGGGATACCAGCCTTTGCCACCGCCGTTGACGGCCGTCAGGTAGTTCCCATTCGCTGTTTCGAGGGCGTACTGAGGAACGCCGCCTGGGCCGGTGCTCCAGTGGATGACCTTGATGCGCTCCCATGAGCCGCCCTGTTCCGCGGCTGGTTTGTTGGTGTCGTATTTGAGGTCGGTGTGAATCACGTCGTGGTTACGGCCGCCGCCGCCGACGACGGTCACCAAATAATCGTCGTAGGTCAGCAAGATGTATTCATTACCCTGGATTTGAATCAGTTTAAAGTGTTCCCATGCGGCGCTGCCGTGATGGGTTTGACGGTTGGTGTGGACGACGTCGCAAGTACGACCGCCCCCACCCACCGCGGTGACATAACAGTCGCCGGAGGTAATCAAACCAACCAGACCTTGGGTGCCGTTGGAGACGTTCCAGTCCAGTTCAAATAATTCCCAGGCGCCGACACTTTTTGCGTCGGAATGGATGGGTTCGGCGGCGGTGGCGAAGGTGCCGAAAAGCGCGAGTAAACTCATGAATAATACGTTCTTCATAACATAGCTCCTAAAGTGGGGAGGATAGTGAGACAGATAGGATGTCTGTCTTGGCTTATGTGTGTTGCAGATCGTGTGCCGGCTTTTTTATATTTATATAAGTTGTTGTTTTTATTGTGTTTAAGTCGCTTTTTGACGGTAGGGATTAGGCAATGCGATGACGATATGTTGACATTGTCATTTTGATAACACAAGGGGTGTGAATATATTGACAAGATGATAGTGTTGTAAGTTGGCTTGTTGAAATGCTTTTAACCTAAGAGGCGCGATAATCGTGAGGGGGTTTGGTTAAAGATCTGGAGCGAAATGGTTTGGAAAAAGCGGAGGCGCACCCACTAGGTGCGGTGAGCATTTTTACAGGCCGTTGTAGCCCAGAGGTTTAGCCAAAACCACCGCGAGTTATCGCGCTTCTTAGGTTTAAGGCCGTTGATGTTCGCTGTTTGCTAGAATTTTTGGCTGCAATTTGTTGTGGGGTCTTGTATTTTTGCGAGGTTTCTCTTTTTTGTGAGGATGGTGCGTGCAGAGGAAGCGCGATACCCTGGGGCGAGTCGCCTAGAGGATATCGGCGTGACGGAATGTCGCCGGGGCGCGGCTACGCCGCAAGGCGACGAGCCGTGTTGTTTCCTGACCGAACTGATTGCGTTCAGAAGTATGAGTCGGCCTCAAAATCAGAAGGATCGATGAGAACGGGTGTTGGTGGGCGTCAGGCTTTACGCTTTCGGGGAGGGTTCGTTTATAGAGCGTAAGGGGGTGAGCGAAACCTCGGCCGGCAGTTCCACGCAAAAATGTTCGGCCAAAACCGCGCGGAAATCGGCCTCGCTCACGATGGGCGTTTCCGTGCGTGTTCCCGCCGTGGTGCGAATCAAGCGGCCGTTGGCGAGGGTGGTGCGCCCGTCCGCCGTTGCCATCGTGCAGATGCACCGGCGGGTGAAGCTGGATTCGGGGCTGCTCTGGTGGTAGCGGCACATGGGCTGGAAAGCGTCGATGGTCTGGGGTTCCAAAGTGAAGCGGTACTGGTCGACCCAGGGGGCGTCGGGTTTCTGTTGTTGCAGCACCAGGGTTTCACCGCGCCGGTTGACCCGGTACGCGACGCCGAGTGAGTCCCTGGCTTCGCCGAGGATCGGAAAGGGTTCGCGGAAGGAATCACCAAAACCCACATCGGCGATAAAGCGTTGGTCGGCCAGATGCACCGCGAGGAGCAGATGATCAAAGGGTGGTCCAAAGCGGCCTTGGCTCCAAACACCCGCGGAAAGAAGGTCGACCTTAAAGCCGAGTGTTTTGAGCAGGTGGCCAAAAAGATGGTTGAGCTCATAGCAGAAGCCGCCGCGCCGTCCCACCACCACTTTGTCAAAAAGGGTTTCGAGCGTGGTTTCCACGGGGAAACCGAGGGGGATGTTCAAATTCTCAAAGGGGACGCTGAGCATGTGGGCGCGATGCAAACGAGCCAAGGTGGCTTCGTCAGGCTTGGGTTCGCCTTCAAAACCAATGCGTCGGAGATAACGTGCCACCCAATCGCCGCGTTCCATGGGTTTCTTCCTTTGGTGAGGCAGGCGCGGGAAATCGCCGCGGCCAAACCGAAAAATGCCGCCCGTAAGCCCCTAGAATAGCCTGACAGAAGTGTTGACGGCAAGAACGGGTCCTTCTCCTGACCCAAGCCGCTGCTTCGCGCCTGTCGGGAATCGAAAACTACGGCCGGCACCCGGTTCATCCTCGCGGTTGCGGGGCCGGGGTTAGGACGAAACGGGTTGGTGTTCGTCGTTCGGTTAATTCCCGTGCGTCGACGGAAACGGGGTGTTATGCTTCGGCATGCTTTAATTTTTAGTCCTATTGTTCCCGGTGAAATCGTGGCTGCGCCATGCGTGCCGCGGGTTCCCGGACCGCCTTCATTGGGGGCAGTGCGACTTTGTGGTAATCAGAGGAGGTGGGCGGATGGCCAAGTCCCCGGAAGAAATGGCGGCTGCCATGGTGGCCAATATGCGCGAGAAAACCGGCAAAAGTTTGGATGAATGGTTGGCAGTCACGAGCGCGGCCGGTCTCGCCAAACACGGACAAATCGTGAAGTTACTCAAAAGCGAACACGGCATGACCCATGGTTTCGCCAATCTGGTGGCCCACGAAACCTTGAAACAGGGAGCCCCACCCGCCGAGGATCCGCTGACCGCGCAGTATGCCGGCGCCAAGGCCGGATTGCGCCCTATTTACGACGCGCTGATCGCGGGGGTTGAAGCCTTCGGTGACGATGTCGTCGTTTCCCCAAAAAAAACCTATGTCAGCCTGCGCCGCGAGAAACAGTTCGCATTGATTCAGCCGTCGACCAAAACGCGGGTCGATCTCGGCATCAACCTCAAAGGAAAGGCGCCGGAAGGGCGTTTGGAAGCGTCCGGCTCCTTTAATCAGATGGTGACGCACCGGGTGCGGCTCACCGCGCCCGACCAGGTAGACGAAGCCCTCATTGCATGGTTGCGCGAGGCTTACGAATTGTCTTAAGCAAACACCAAGTGACCTCGGCCCTTTGGCTTGATCGCCGAACGGTTTTAGCCAAAGGGCCGGCCATAGGTGGTCAAGGGCGCGTCCGCAAAATTCCGTGGTGAAATAACTCAGGCCGACGCCGCCGATGGGTATCATGTTGCCGTCCATTTCTGGGGTTGGCTGGTGAAATCGCCGCGGTTAAACCAAAAATCGCCCACCCAAGCATAAACCGGCACCTATTTCACAAGACCCTCGGTTGGTTCGCTGCGACGCGTCCTTTCAAATCCCCGGTGGCACCGTCGCCAAGTGGGAATCCTGCAGCCTCGTCTCGCTCGGTATCTTGGGATGGACCTCCTCAACCGCGGTCACTTGGCGCTCCCCACACAGGGACGCGCCCATCAAGGCCAAGGTATGGTCCGCACGTTCCGATTGGGACCAACCACTCTCCGCCAGGCCGAGCAGCCAAGACAGTTTGACCATGGCCGTTTTGGGTAACATGTCGCCGCCCGCGAGCGCGCCCGCGCAATGGGCGTAATAGCCAGTCTGGTAGAGGTGCGGTTCGGCCTGGCCGGTCACGCATTGGGTCGTCAGGACAACCGGGATGCCGCCTTGGTGCAGATGGGCGATAACGGAAACCAAAGAATAAAAACCCGGGCCTTGTTTGGTGGGGATATTCCCCGCGCCATAGGCCGCGATGACCAGGCCGCTGCTTTGCTCGCCGATGTGCTGCAGGATTGCCGGTTTTAGCCCGCAATTCTCACAAGGATTCGTCGCGAGAAGCAGAAAGCCTTGTGAGTACGAAGATTACGACCGAGGGACGGCACAGGCGTAGCAGCGCTACGGCGAAGCCGGCTCGACCGAGTAAACGAAGTAATCGCATGGCTTTCGGCTTCGTAGCAGAATTCCTTGTGAGAATTGCGGGTTAGCCCGGGGTACACATGGACCAGCGCCACGTTGGGATCAAACCGGGTCTGGGGTTGCCGGGGCTGACGGTTGGGAAGCAGGAGGTGGTCCTGCACCGTGATGTGAATGCCGATTCGGCCCAAAACGGGATAGTTAACCGAATCAAAGGCTTCGAGTTGGTTTTCGGAGACCTTACGGCAACGGGTCGCTCGAATGATTTTGGACCCGAACACCACCACGACTTCTTGGATGCGCGGGCGTTCGGCGCGGCCCGGCGCACGCAACGCCGCCACGCGGACACTGTTGACGATGTTGTTGGGCGCGTCGGAGGCCGGATAGGAAAAAGGGAGTTGGGCGCCGGTGACCACGCAGGGCTTGCCAAGCCCCTGCAGGGCAAAAGCGAGGGCCGATCACGACGTTTTTGGACAAAAAAGTCCAGCTCACACCGTTCTCCGCGCGCAGCATTCCCACCCCGTCGCGTCGTGCCACCTACACCTTGGCCGATGTGGCCCGGGTGAAGGCGACACGATACCTGGCTTTTGACAGGCATCGCTTGCGGGTCCCGCGCTTTCAAATCATCCGCGGGGAAGTGCTTTTTCAGAGTAGCGTTGTGCCCGGCGAGCGGGTCTATTGTGTTTTTGGCCCGCGTTTGGGCTGGCGCGATAAATACGTGGATGAGCACCAGTTCTCTCCACGCCTGGATTACGCCGCGGAGTACGCGGCAACCCGGTTTCGTTATTGGCAGGACGATCAGTGGGGGCCCTGGCTGGCCGAAACACCGGATACCATCGCCGTCAGGTAATCCTAGCCCGCCGTGCGTGTTGCCCACTCGCTGGGCGGGTTTCGCCAAGTGGCAAAGAGCGGCCGGCGCCCTTGGCGCACGCGGCCGTTACGCGGCGTCTGGGTGGCTTGGGCGCCGGCAACGATGCTTGGTGCGCTGACTTAGACCGGCAGCAGCGATGCTTGGCGTCGGCGGTGGGCCCAGGTTGCTTCGATGGTGACTTCCGGTTGGAGCATGGCGGGTTGGAAGGGTTGGATCGGTTCGCCTGCCGCCAATTTGTTCGGCCAGTCCGGGTTGGCGATCGCGCCCGTGCCCAGTGCCGCCAAATCGCCGTGGCCGGCCTGGAGAACCTGAGCGGCCAGGTCCGGCGCGTGCATGCCGCCGTTGACCATCACCGGAACCCCGACCATGGCGCGGGCCAGTTGGGGGAGTACCGTGCCGTCTTCCAGCACGCAACTGTGCTGGTAACCCGTTCCTTCCGAGGCGAAGTGGAGGTAGTCGACCTGGGTTTGCGCCAAAAGGGAAAACCAGGTGCGGGCGGTGTGCCGACCTCCCGGCCATCGGTAATCGAAATCATTCACCTTGCCTTGCGACAGGCGCAAGCCAACCGTAAACCCGGGGGGCACGGCCGCTTTCACCGCGGCGATGACCTCCAGGGCCAAGGTGGCGCGTGCCGCAACCGAATCGCCGTAGCGGTCGCGGCGCCGGTTGGTGGTGTCGCTGAGGAACTGATCGATCAAGTAGCCGTTGGCGCCGTGGATTTCGACGCCGTCAAATCCCGCCGCCGCCGCGCGCCGGGCCGAGGCCGCAAAACCCTGCACCGCCTGTTGGATCTCTGCCTGGGTCATCGCCTTGGGGACGGGCCAAGGACCCTCGCCGCCGTAGCCTGCCAACTTGGTGCGCAAGGGCTGAACCGCGGAGGGCGCGGCGGTTTGCGACAGACATTGCGACAGGGCGCCGGCGTGCATGAGCTGGCAAAACACCTTGGCGCCGGCGGCATGGATGCGTTCAACCACGGCGCGCCAACCGGCGACCTGCGCCTCATGGATGATGCCGGGTTGATGGGTGTAGGCCTGGGCGAAGTGGGCGTCGGTGTAAGTTCCCTCGGTGATGATTAAACCAAAGCCGCCGCGGGCATATTCTTCGTAATACCGGGCCATGGCCGCGGTGGGAATCCCGCCGGCGGGCGCGCTGACGCGGCTTAGCGGCGCTACCACCGCGCGATTGCGCAGCGCGTGCGGCCCGAGTTGGAAGGGGGTTAAAACCGGATGGGGGTTCATGCGACCGTCCCCCTTGTTTCCTGTGATGCGAACACGGGGGCGGTGAACCCCTTGTGAAACCAAATCATGGTGACCTCCCTGGGTGGTAATAGCCTGATGGAGGAGTGCTGTTCTCCTATGGGCTAGACTTTAGCCGCGGCGGAAGGTGAAGAAAAATGATGGGATTTCAGCTTGAGATGTGTTTTTTTCATCTCGGCGACGCGACGGGGCGTTGCGGGGTGAGTCGATGGGCGCGGCGCCGGTTATTCGGGATCGTCGAAAAAATCGGCGGGATACGCGGTTCGGAAACATTGGGTTTCGGCGCGCAGCCAATCGCGAAAGCGATGGATCAGGCGTTTCTTCGGATGGTTCGGCAAAAAGATCAGTGTGCTGTGAAGCCCTGGCAACGAACCCTCGAAGGGGACGGCCAACTGGTTTTCTTGAATTAGCGAGGCGGTCATCAACGAACTGCATAGGGCCAGGCCGTGCCCGTCGCGCGCGGCTTGAATGGCGTGGGTTTCTTCGCTTAAGAACAGGTCGGCCTGTTGGTTATGGGCGGGTACCCGTCGTCGCCGGCAGGGGAAGCGTTGGAACCACCGGGCCCAATCGGGATTGTGCGGGTGGGGGACTTTCCAAGAGAAGTGGAGCAGGCGTTGGTTGCCGATCCCGTCCGCGAAATCGGGCAGACGGCTGGGCGCGCAAACGGGAAAAAAGCGGTCCCGGAAGAGGGGATAACCGACCCAATCCTCGGGAACGGCATGGCTGTAGCGGATGGAGCAATCGGCTTCGCCCCGTGCCAGGTCGGCGCAGCGTTCGGAGGCGTCGACCTTAATGGTGATTTCGGGGAAGCGCGCGTGGAACCGGGTCAAGCGGGGGAGCAGCCAAAAGCCGGCAAAAGCGTGGGTCATGCTGACCCGTAATTGCGCGGGTTGGGCGGTGGTTTGCGCGCGGTTGTGGGCGTCGGCCAAGAGGTCAAGTGCTTGGTGGACCTGGGGGTACAGGGCGGCGCCCGCCTCGGTGAGGGCCAGGGGACGGCGGGTGAACAAGGCGCGGCCGAGATGGGTTTCCAGTTGTCGGATTTGGTGGGAGACGGCGGTTGGCGAAACATGGAGTTCGTCGGCCGCGCATTGAAAACTAAGATGCCGGGCGGCGGCTTCAAAGACGCGCAACCCATTAAGGGGAAGCTGGGCATACATAAAGGGGGATCCGTGGTCGAGAGTCCAGCGCGCCCTCGGGAAGGCGGCGCGCTGGGAAGAACACAAACCCTTATTGTAAGCGCGACAGGCTCAAACTGTTTCAAGAATAGGATGAGCCGCCTGAGTCGACTGGCCGGCATGGGTTCAGGGGACGCGGCCGGTGGGTCCTCGGGCGAGCGGGGAACAGACGATGCTAAATTTGTAGGGAAAAACACACCTTGGAGGAGGGGCATCCCCGGGCGTGCGGGGAACAGGTTTTAACCAGTCCGTAATGCATGTCAGTGGCCGGTTCATCCCCGGTCGTCCGGGGAACAGAGTTATCGGTACTCGAATCGCGTGTAACCGGGTGGCTGGGCGCCTAGGTTTCAGTTCGCCTGGAAACTAGCCTCGATTAGCTGCTTTGCTTTCTTGAAATCATCCTTGTTGCGAAGCGTCACCGAAAGATCGCCGGTGCCCCAGTGGCCGATGCCGGTCATGTCTTCCGTGAAGCCTTCTTCCAGCTCGACTTCGTTCGGGTCCAACTTCAAGAACAACCGGACCCTTGGATCCTGGGTGGCCTTTACCACGACGCAGGCGAAGTTCGTAATGTTTTTGAAGGCTATATGATATTTGAGCTCCTTTTGCTGAACATCCCCGAGACTGTTCGCGAATTCGCATACGTCGTCGTAAAGCGCTTTCAGTTCGGGGCTTGCTTTGCCGAGTTGGGCCTGGTGTGAATCATTGCGAACTACAGGCTCCATTTCCGCCGCCGTCCTGGCTGGACTTCTTCTGGCGGTACTCGGCTGCGAACCGATCAGATCCAGAAGCAGGAAGGGGCCGCCCTGTCCGTCTGCCTGGTGGAAACTGTAGCGGAAGAGGTCGATGGACCGGTCAATTTGGTTGACCGCGTGCCGGTCGTATCTGTTGTAGTCCTGTGCAATCAAGATGAGACGAACGCCGGTCCAGTCAATTAAACTTGCGGCCTCAGCACCGAGTTTTTCGGACACGAGTAGTTGAAACGCCGCTTTGTGGTCGACCAGCCAGTCGAGGTAAAAGAGGCCTTGATTGATCACGTTTTGGTTCTGGTTCTTTTTGTATTCGATGATGACGGGGCAGTTGTTTTCATCCAGCCCCAAAGAATCCATTTTGCCACCATGGGTGGTTTGATACTCGGAAGCCAGGAAATGGACGCCGAGCAAGGTTTTCATATTGCGCTCGACACAGGCTTGAAGGTCTTTTTCAAGGCGCGCGGATCCGCCGATCAGTTCCACCGCGGAACCGCTTTGGAGGGAAAACAACTTTAGATTACTCATGGAAAGATCCTTTCGTGACTGGGAGGGCTTATATTTGGCTTTTTGATAAAGGGAAGCATCGGTTTTTTGTTGCGGTGTTTGACGAGATCCGCGAGGTCTTTTGAAGCGTCCTTTTGGTGCTTTTTAGCAAGGGCATCAGGGCAACATATTATCCTATCGCTGTGGAAAAAAGGGTTAAGGCCAAGAATTACTTGGTGAACGCGGCTAGGAAACCCGTATTGGAAAACACGAAACGAAGGTACTCACACGGAAAGAGCTGCCAGGATTGGCCGCAAGGGCGCCTTCGCTTGGGCAAGAGAAGGGAACTAACCGAAGTGGGCGTTCCAGACATGAAGGGATGCAAAAAAGGGTCCATCCCCGGGCGTGCGGGGATCAGGCATCCCAAATGGCGATGGGCAAATTTGGTGGGGGTTCATCCCCGGGCGTGCGGGGATCAGCGCGCCGGTCTGGCTGCGCCGGCTTACCGCCGCGGTTCATCCCCGGGCGTCCGGGGAACAGCCGGTGATCCTTGCGTAAACCGCGAAGAACCAAGGGGACGCAAGCACGCAAACCGTTGGCAAGGTGGAGCCTTGCCGGATTTCAGCCCATGGTTGGGTGGCGGGCGCGAAGCAACCGGCGCCCAACCATGGGTAAGGGTCAAGAAAAGGGAAGTGCGCTGGTGGCGCATCGGAGCAAGTCAAAATGAATCAATATCTTACGGGTGTCTGTCCCCGCAAACGTTCTTACGGGTGTCTGTCCCCGCAAACGTTGTAAAGCCCGCGATTCTTGCGTAAACCGCGAAGAACCAAGGGGACGCAAGCTCGCAAACCGTTGGCAAGGTGGAGCCTTGCCGGATTTCAGCCCATGGTTGGGTGGCGGGCGCGAAGCAACCGGCGCCCAACCATGGGTAAGGGTCAAGAAAAGGGAAGTGCGCTGGAAGCGCATCGGAGCAAGTCGAAATGAATCAATATCTTACGGGTGTCTGTCCCCGCAAACGTTGTAAAGCCCGCGATCCTTGCGTAAACCGCGAAGAACCAAGGGGACGCAAGCACGCAAACCGTTGGCAAGGTGAAGCCTTGCCGGATTTCAGCCCATGGTTGGGTGGCGGGAGCGAAGCAACCGGCGCCCAACCATGGGTAAGGGTCAAGAAAAGGGAAGTGCGCTGAAAGCGCATCGGAGCAAGTCAAAATGAATCAATATCTTACGGGTGTCTGTCCCCGCAAACGTTGTAAAGCCCGCGATTCTTGCGTAAACCGCGAAGAACCAAGGGGACGCAAGCACGCAAACCGTTGGCAAGGTGAAGCCTTGCCGGATTTCAGCCCATGGTTGGGTGGCGGGAGCGAAGCAACCGGCGCCCAACCATGGGTAAGGGTCAAGAAAAGGGAAGTGCGCTGGAAGCGCACCGGAGCAAGTCAAAATGAATCAATATCTTACGGGTGTCTGTCCCCGCAAACGTTACCCATGTCTGTCCCCGCGGCCTCCCCAGCCTCTTACTTTCGGTCGCCTCCCCGGAACCCACCCCGTGGCGGAAGCCGGGCGGGCGAATTTCCGGCCGGCAGCGTTCGCGAGCCCGTTTTGTTACAAACGGCCGGAAATTGCGCGTTCCTAAGATAGAGGCCTGGGTCGGCGGGGTCGATCCACGGCCAACGCCACGGGGGAGGAACAGGGATGAACAAATTCGACGATTTGGTTGCCGAGTTAACCGCTTATTTGGATGAAGGGCTTAAATTGCTTTTTACCGCCGATTTGGCCGCGTGTTACGGGGTGCCCGCCGACGCCGAACTGGTGTGTTTGCGGTTGGGGTTTGAACAAACCCATTGGTACGCGGACTGGGAATGGCGTGACGGCGACGGCACCATCCATTGCGGGGAGGTAACCGCCATCGACCCGGAACCGGATGCGGATGAGGGCCGTTTGGCGCCGGCGGCGTTGTTGGACCGTCTTGCCCATCCGCGTCAAACCCGACGCGACGACCTGCTCCAGTTATGCGGGAGCGGATTGTTCGATTGGGAAGCGCTTGAAGAACGGTACGACGTGGATCTCGGCGATGATCAGCGCGAAATGCAAAACATGATGATCCACGGCGCGACGGCGTTGGCGCTGACGCGGATCGCGCGCGATACCTTGCCGGGGTTACCGACGGCGATGTGCGCGGATTTCGCGTTGGTGTTGATGGATGATTACGAATCGGGTCAGCAGATGGACGTGCCGCTCTATGCTCCCTACGATTTTGTGGTTGCGGATGTGTTGCCCCATCTCGAGGGGCTTAGCGAGGACCCGGCCACCCGCGCATTTTTGAAGCAGGTGTTCCTGCATTCGGCGGCCTACCGCGAGAGCTTGGGCGGCAAAACCAAGGTGACGGCGACCCCGCTGCTCCAATTAGCCAGTCAACACATGGGATAACGCCCCGCGCGGCGGCGGCAACCGACGCGGGGTCAACTGGCTTGCGATGACCGGCTTTTTTTGGCGCGACGGCGAGGAAAAAGGCACGGTGGCGGCGCAAGCGCTTCGCCCCGGGCGTGCGGGGAACAGACTACATCGACACGGTTGGCCAGGCAAACCGCCGGTTCATCCCCGGGCGTGCGGGGAACAGTGAGGGTGGTCCGAAGGGATTCGATGGTATTACGGTTCATCCCCGGGCGTGCGGGGAACAGACAAACACATTGAAACGTTGTTTTTGGAGGCGCGGTTCATCCCCGGGCGTGCGGGGAACAGACCGGGATGCCAAAGGGGAGCTGCAATACAGCCGGTTCATCCCCGGGCGTGCGGGGAACAGCTTGCGCAGTACCTCTTGGGCGAAGGTGTTGACGGTTCATCCCCGGGCGTGCGGGGAACAGCAAGATAAGCTGTCACAAACGGGTTGTTCGAACGGTTCATCCCCGGGCGTGCGGGGAACAGATCAGGAGGTCGCCGCAACCTGGTTGAATCAGCGGTTCATCCCCGGGCGTGCGGGGAACAGCCCGCGCAAAACCGACAGGATCACTCAGTTCCCGGTTCATCCCCGGGCGTGCGGGGAACAGGTATGAAGCGGCCGAGCTATAAACTCGAATGGCGGTTCATCCCCGGGCGTGCGGGGAACAGCGACCACTACCGAAACGTCCACCCATTCCAAGCGGTTCATCCCCGGGCGTGCGGGGAACAGTCGCTGGAACAACGGATGGTTGGGCGGCAATCCGGTTCATCCCCGGGCGTGCGGGGAACAGGCCCATGCATGGTGGGCGCCTTCGGTCGTTCGTGGTTCATCCCCGGGCGTGCGGGGAACAGACACCGTGAACGGGAAATACACGCCGACCTGGAGGTTCATCCCCGGGCGTGCGGGGAACAGAGCTTTCGCCGGGATTTTATGCGTTAGCGCGCCGGTTCATCCCCGGGCGTGCGGGGAACAGGCTTGAGAAGGGCGCGCACATCCAGCCCGACCCGGTTCATCCCCGGGCGTGCGGGGAACAGCCAGTTAAAGCTAAAGAACTCCGAGCAGATACCGGTTCATCCCCGGGCGTGCGGGGAACAGAAAAAGAAGAAGTCCGCGTGGTGGACGGGGAGCGGTTCATCCCCGGGCGTGCGGGGAACAGAGGTTTGCAGCAAGGAAGCCCTTGAAAAAAGCCGGTTCATCCCTGGGCGTGCGGGGAACAGCCAACAATCCCTTGGCTGCCAAGCTGGCGGCGCGGTTCATCCCCGGGCGTGCGGGGAACAGGCGTCGGCCGCGCTGGTGGATCAGCTCATAACGGGTTCATCCCCGGGCGTGCGGGGAACAGGCCAATGATCAGGCTGACCCAGCACCCCCCGGCGGTTCATCCCCGGGCGTGCGGGGAACAGCCGCCCACCATAGCGCGCCCCTGTTACGCACACGGTTCATCCCCGGGCGTGCGGGGAACAGTCCGCGGCCCTTGATGCGTGGCGACGCGAACTCGGTTCATCCCCGGGCGTGCGGGGAACAGTTTAATCGCTCCTCATCGGATAATTTTTGTTCCGGTTCATCCCCGGGCGTGCGGGGAACAGGGATTCACGCTAAGGTCGTGCTTGCGGGTTATCGGTTCATCCCCGGGCGTGCGGGGAACAGCAAACACTTCCATGGCATCAATCGTAGCCGCTACGGTTCATCCCCGGGCGTGCGGGGAACAGGAGGGATTCGGGAGTTGGTCGGGTCACATGCTCCGGTTCATCCCCGGGCGTGCGGGGAACAGATACACTCGGCATCCTTTGGTGGAGTTGTGCCCGGTTCATCCCCGGGCGTGCGGGGAACAGTCAATGATTTCCGCGATGGTGCGGTCAATTTTCGGTTCATCCCCGGGCGTGCGGGGAACAGTTGACTGTCCAAAAAACCACGCATGCCATCATCGGTTCATCCCCGGGCGTGCGGGGAACAGCTCAATATCAACGTGGGCGGTAATGAAAATGACGGTTCATCCCCGGGCGTGCGGGGAACAGTGTATGGCTTCATAGGAGTCCCCTTTCAATTTCGGTTCATCCCCGGGCGTGCGGGGAACAGTGTTTCGTTTGCCATCATTCATACGTCCACCTCGGTTCATCCCCGGGCGTGCGGGGAACAGATAAAGTGACCCTTATGCATTGCGCGCCAATCCGGTTCATCCCCGGGCGTGCGGGGAACAGTTGCTGATAGGCGGCGGCGATCCGCTTTCGGCCGGTTCATCCCCGGGCGTGCGGGGAACAGCAACGCGGGCAATAGATGGGCTCCTGCATTTGCGGTTCATCCCCGGACGTGCGGGGAACAGACCGACGGAGGTAACCAGTAATGCCAGCACCACGGTTCATCCCCGGGCGTGCGGGGAACAGACTAAGCAAATTTACACGATAGTTTGGTGATTTGGAAGTTTTGAAAAAATGTACCGATTTTGCTTAGGTATTTCATGTGATTGGTATTGACTTGTTGGTGGGTTGTTAAATTGTTTGAAAATAGGGTTTTGTGGATTGTTCTTTGTGTCCCGTTCTCTGGAGACGAAATGGGTCGATTTTGGCAAAATACGGTTTTACCAGCAGATTCTTGTAAGTGGTTGTTAAACAGTCGCTTGTTGGGATTTCGGCACTTTGTCTGATTTATGGGTCGATCATTTTGATTGAGTTGAGTGACTCTGGTTTGTCGTCTTTTTGCCGTTCCTTTATTCTGGGGTGGGTTTCTCTTCTTTTTGATTTTAGTCCATTTTTGCGCTGTCTCATCCGCAAAAACCTTCGCAAAAACCCTATCCCCGCCGCCGCGCGCCTTGCCCAAAACGATACCCAGCCGCCGCGGTCGGCTGGGTATCGTTTTGCTAAAAGTTGAAGTCCAACGCGACCCGCGCCTTTTCCCCCCGGCCCCGCCATAGCAGCAGGTAATACCCGGTCCGCGCGAACTTGTCCCTGTAGCTGCCGATTTCCACCGTCTCGTCGTTTTTGACCGCGAACAGGTGCCGTGCCTTCAGCGCGATCCCGTGGTTCTCCCCGTTGAGGAAGCTGTAGTACGCGCGCAGCGCCTCGTTCCCCGTCGTGACGTCGAACCCGTAAATCTGGCGCGCGTCCGTGGTGAATACCCCGGCCACGAACCTGTCGCCCTCGCCGCCGTTCACCAAGGCCGTCCAGCGCGCCCGCGCCGCGTCCATGCGACCAGCCGCGACCGCGGCTTGCGCCCCGTGGGGCAGGATCAGGTCCAGCACGCGCATGCGGCGCTTGAGCATCTGGACCCACACCGTCACGTGCACCATGGCACCCGCCTCGGATTGGAACAGGGCGGTGGTGGTGTGGCGGTCGGCGTCCTGTTCCACCGCGCCCTGGAACCGGTAGGCGGCCGGGTCGAGCCTGGCTTTGGCCAGGACCGCCGCGATCTGTTTTTTGCCGCGCACCCATTGATCCCGAAGCAACAGGCTTGCTTCCCAGTGGTATTGGCCCGCCCTCGGGGCGGCCGCGACCGTATCGGCGGCCCATGCTTCGCCAAGTTGTTGCCACGCCGGTGGTTCCGCCGCGCGCAACACCGCCTGGCTACCTCCCAAAACGAGCAACATCAGCAGGATTTTAGTCATCTTGGGCCTCCTTCGCCACGATGTGATCACGGAAGAAACGGATGATTTGCGCGCGGTGTTCCCTCGCCTCATTCCAGCCCGTGGTCACCACCACGGTGCGGTGTTTGTAGGACACCAGCAGCGATTGCTCGCCGCGGCCCATCGCCAGCACCAGGTTCTCGCCCTCGTGGGGCCGCAACCACCAAAACCAGCCGTACCCCATGCCTTGCATCAGCGCGTTGGGTTTCTTAAATACGTTTTCGCTGTGGGGCTGCAACGCTTGGTTCAGCGTCGCTTCTTGGATGATGCGGTTGCCGCGGTAGCTGCCTTTGCCCAGCACCAGCTCGCCGATTTTCAGGAAATCACGGGCGTACAAACGCAGGCCCGCGCCGGTGTGGGCCAACCCGGTCTGATCCTTGATCAACCAATGCACCTCGTTGATGCCCAACGGCTCAAACAAATGGATGCGTGCGAATTCCTTCACGCTTTGATCCGCGCGCAGGCGAATCGCCGCCGCGGTGAGCAGCGCGGCGGTATCGCTGTAGTTGAACCGGGTTCCCGGCGCATGGGCGGCCGGCTTGCGCAGCGCGTAGGCGATGTAATCGGGCTGTTCCTGCTGAATGACGTGGTCCAGTTGGTCGCGCGGCAAATCAGCCCATTGTTTCCAATCGATGCCGTCGCGCATGCTGAGCAGGTGCCGAATCGGAATGGCTTTCAAGTCGTCGTGGATGGCGTAGTGGTCGGCAAAAATTTCTGCCAGCGTGGTGTCCGGCGTGAACAAACCCCGGTCCATGGCGATGCATACCAACAAGCTGTTCACGCTTTTGGTGGACGATTGGATCATATGCAAACCACCAGGCGTGCCGATCAGGGCCGGCAGCGCGGGGTTTTTGTCAAAATAGGTTTCCGTGATCAAGCGGCCCGCGCGGCTGACCAACAAGCCGTGGACCTCGCCGTGTTGCCCGGCGCGAATTTCGGTGATCAACCGCTGGATGCCCTCGTGTTGCGGCTGAAGGTTCGCCCATCCGAGCATCCATATGCCCAAAGCGGTAAATATCATGCAGGTACCTCCCCGTGGCTCGATGCTAAACCGGCGCGGCTCGCGGGGGCAGGTCACAAGATGTCATTTGACGAAAATTGACAGGGCTGACAGCTGGCTTTATTGAGGTTATCGGGTTGGCTGAAGCGGGGTGAGCGCGCTTGCTTTGAGGCGGTACAGCACCTGATTTTCGATGTGCTGGGTTTGGAAGGTGATGATTTCACCGGGGCGCACACCGGCAAAAAGTTGATCGGCGGCCACAAATCGGTTGGCGTGAAGGCGGCCGGTGCGGCTGTCGATGAGGTGGATTTGCAGCAGCGAACCCACCTCGGAATGGGGACCCTGCACTGCCAGAATTAGGGTTTCACCGTGGGCGTAAAGCCCGGTCTTGCGCGCGCCTTGGTTGGGACGTGCGCGGGTCAGATCCAGCCAGGCCTCGGTGTTGCCGTCGCGAATGCGCCACAGGGTGTCGCCCTGTTCCGTGGTGAAATAAACCGTTTCACCGACGGTCGTCGCCCAAATCGGCGCGCTTTGCACCGTGAGGGCGGGGGCGATGGGTTCCAGGTTCTCGGCGTCGAAGGCGTGCAGCGCGATGCCGCCGTTGACGGTGCGCAGGTTGACCAAGGGTTGTCCGCCGCCGGGATGGAAGCGGATGATGCGGGCGCTTTTGCGTTGCAGGACGCGGCCGTCCTCGGCGAGCACGGTGAGCCGGGTGCCGTCGGCGAGCAGGTAACGCTTGTGTTGCGGTTGGTAGATGGCGGCAACCATGGTTTGGTCGGGGGTTAGAAAACGGAAGCGGGTTTGGGTGGCCAGGTTGTGGAAGGCGACTTCGCCGGGGCGGGTCAGCGCGAAATGGTCGCTGCCGTTACCGTGAATCATGGCCGAGCTGTCGGCGGCGCGGACGGCGTCGCGCGGTTCCACGGCCAGATATTCGGCGCGCCCGAAAAAGACCGCGAGCAATAGTGCGAGTGCCGGCAGTGCCGCGCCGGCGGCAAGCAGCAAGCGACGATGGGCCGGTTTCTTGGTGACCGGGCCGGGTTGCGCCGCCGGGGTTTGTTTGGGTGCGCCCCGTTCGGGTTGTTCGGGTTCCGGCGTGGCCACCCGTGTTGGATGAATCCAGCGGTAGCCCTGTCCGGGAACGGTTTTGATGAAACGCGGTTGTTTGGGGGCATCGCCCAGCAGTTTGCGCAGTTCGCTGACGGTTTGGCGCAAGGCGTGGTCGACCACGTGTTCATGGTGCCAAAGGGTGTTGCGGATCTCGTCCTGGGTCACCACCCGTTCGCGGTTTTCGAGCAACAGGGTCAGCAGGGCGCCCAGCTTGTAACGCAGCTTTTGCGGTGCGTCCGGGCCGGTCAGCAGGTGGGATTCGGGATCAAAGGTCCGTTCGCCAAACTGAAACGGGGTGCTCATGCAACCTCTTTCGCGCGGGCGGCGCGAGGCGGGGTATTCGGCCCATTATTCCACGGAACAACCGCGCCGGCGGTTGGAAATCCGGCGGTCCCTCTTCTCAATAATTGACGACGGACAGATGCCGCAAGGGTCGAAGCATTTCGATGAAATACCAGGGCCCCCGATTCGGGTTTGGCTTGATGGTGACCCGATCTAAAACGAATCAAACCAGAAAGGCTTGGCGGGGAGCCCTGTGTACTTCATGAATTACTGGAGGTTGTCACTCGCCGCGCAGTTGATGCGGTTGACCAGGTCCAACAAGGTCACGCCCGCGTTCCATTCCACCCAGGGGGTTTGCCGATTGCAGGCGGCGAATTCCCAGGCGGTCAGGCCGTGGCGGCTCGCGAGCACCAGCTCGGCCGCGCCGTTGCTGTTGGTGTCGACGGTGAGCAGGCGTTTGGCCGCGGATTCGTCGATGCCCGTGAGGCGCCAGTTCTCAGCCGAGAGGTCGTTTGACCGGCTTTCGGTCAGATAGGGACCCGCGATCACCCAAGCATGGGGACCCGCGGGCTCTTCCATGGCCGTGATCGCCGTGATGCCGCCGCGCGTTTGGAACTGTTGGTAGGCGGTGCGCGCGAAATCGGGACCGCTGAACACCATCGCTTCCCCGTCGCGGGTGCCGACCGCGATTTGGGCCGGGAAGCTGTCGGTGGCGGCGACCGTGTGCAGCGCGCGCGGGTAATCCACCGACAGTCGCACCGGTTCCCGTTGCGGGCTGTCGACATCAACCAAGACCACATCACGGCGGCCCTCGGTGAACGCCAGCAGTTCATGGCCGCCGTCACCGGGATCGATGGTGGCCACCTCGGTAAAGTGATCGCCCGGGGTCGGGTCGAGCTGGAGCAGGGTTAGGAAGCTGTTCCACGAGTACACGCGAATGCCGTGGTTGGTGGCCACGATGAGTTCGGTGCCGTCAAAGCGCGAGACATTGGCGCGGTGCAGCCGCAAACCGGCGGGGTTCTCGAAGAAGGATGCGGGCAACACATCGTAATGCTCGAACTCTACCAGGCCGCTGTCGCGGTCGATCACGATCAAACCGGTGCGGTCGACCTGCACCACCAGCAGCGCCAATTCCAGCGCCGGGTCTTCGTCCAAGTTCGCGGTGAGCGCGTCGGCCACGGTTAAACCGCGTTGGTTCGGGGTGCGGGCGGTCCAAAGCACGCGGCGGGTGTTGGTGATCGGATCCAGAAGCATCACCGTCGCCCCTTCAGTGTCACCTTGTTGGGTGGCGACCAAAAGGTCGGTGCTGTTTTCGCCATGAACCGTGGCGCGCGCGGTGAAAGGGCCGGCAAGGGCCGGGCTGACAACCGGGGTAACCGCCGGAGCGTTTTGGACGAGGTCCGCGCTTGGGACGCTGAACAAACTGTCGGTCGCGGTGGAGCCGCCCCCGGTCGACCAAAACAGTTCGTCACCCGCGACCAGCAATTGATCGACGCCGTAACCGCGGCTGTTGAGGCGGCTGATTTGCGACAAGGTCGTCACGTCGTAGGCGCGGATACCGTCCCAATGGCTTGAGCCAAGGATGATTTCGGCCTTGCCGTCGTCGTTCAGGTCGGCGAGGGTCATGGCGCCGACGGCTTCGCTGATGGCGATGTCCAGCGTTTGGAAGGCATGGGTGGTCAGGTCGTAATAACCAAGCGTGTCCGTCGCGACCACCAACTCGGGACGGTCGTCACCGGTGACATCGGCCAAGCCGTAAAAGCGACCGAGCGGGTGGGGCAAGATGGCCACCAAATCACCATTCAGATCGTGGATACGGGGATTGGTTTCGTCGGCCACCAGGAACTCAAGGTCCGCGTCGGCGTCGAAGTTGGCGACGGTGATAGGACCGCGCCCGGCGAGTGTTAGCGGATTGGCTTGCACGGCGGGGTCGAGCACCCCAAAGAAGCGCACTTCATTTTCCAAGCGCACCAGCAGGGTGGGCTCACCCCAGCCGAAATCGGCAACTTGAATGTTAATCAGGCCTTCGGCGGAAAAAGCCAGGGTCCATGCCGGTTCGGTGGTGAAGGCGTGGGTTAGGGAGACGGTGCCGTTGGTGTGGGCGGTGACCACTTCATCGGTCCCGTCGTCGTCGGCATCGACCACGGCCAGGTCGCGAATGGGCGGCGCCGCGCCGGGGTTGGGGTTGAATGACCAGACCTGCTCCATTTGGCCGTTACTGCCGGTTGGGCTGAACAGGTACAGCATGTCGGTATCGCCAAAGGCGGTTGAGGCGGCGGAGGCGAGGAACAAAGCGCGGTTGTCGCGGGTCTGGCGAAAAGGGGTTAAGGCCGCGGCGCCGATGTTGCTGCCGAACCCGGCGCGGGACAAGGTGGGCGTGGGCCCCGAAAGGCTGAGACCGAAACCTGCGCGGGAGAGTTTGGTTCGCAAAAAGGCGCCGGTTTGCAGGCAGGGCTGATTGTCACGCCGTTCCAGAAAAATGCCGTCCTGGTAAACGTCTTTGTAACAACCGCTTGCGTCGCGGCCGTGCACGAATTGTTCGCCTGATTCGGCCAATATGTTGCCGCTCGAATCGAACTGGATATCGAGGAGCGCGATGGGCTCATGGGGAGGGACCTGGGCAAAGAGGCAGAGGGTATGTAGGGCACTGATGATGAAAAGCAAACGCATGGACAAAGTCATAAATCCCTTCGTGTGCCCACACGGCGCCACCGACGCGTTGAGACAACAGATCCCAAGGCGGATCGAGATCGGGTGAACCGTGGAGGCTTGGATGTAATAAGTGAATACCGAAATCAGCGCGGCGCCGAGGTGGAAATAACGCATGGTCGCCGCTCAACGAACATTAAAGACGCAAACTAAAGAGAAAAAGTGACATGGTTTTGGTCGGTTCGCGAAAAAATTAAGCTATGCACACCAAAAAGGCGCGATTCGGGTGAATGGAATGGTGCGAGGTTTGGGGCTGGGCGTGCCAAACCCGGCGCGCGTGCGCCTGTTGCTCGAGGGCGCGCAAAGAGGGTGGTGGCTGGGTGACGCTACCCGCTTGCGAGCGGTGTTTCCCGTGGTGATTGGGCTTGGTTGGGACCGGGGCGAAGCGACCGACCGCGTTAAGCCGTGAGGTTGTCCGCGTCCGGGTTCCTATCATTATATATAAGGGCGACCGGCGGGGCGGTGGGGATCGCCGTGGTCCTCGTGCCAATCTTTGAACCAATCGACCAGGAACGCGACGGCGAGGCGGACCCGTGCGGGCGGGTGTTTTTGGGCCGGGTAGACCAGCCAGGTCGTGTTAGCCGCGGCACCGAAATCGCGCAGGAGGGGGACCAGGCTGCCGTCGTGGAGGGCGTCGCCGAAACTGGACTTCGACATGTAGGCGATCCCCAAACCGGCGCGGCAGGCGGCGACGATGTTGCGCCCGCTGTTGGAGCGCCAGCGACCACCAACCCGCACCTTGATTTCGCGCCCGTTTTCCTGAAACCGCCACTGATCGCTGTTGGTGAGCAGGCAGCGGTGGTCGACCAGCGCATTGGGGTGATCGGGTTCGCCCATTTCGGCCAGGTAGGCGGGCGCCGCGGCGGCGATCATGTCGCGGTTCACCAACTTGCGCGCCATTAAATCGGCTCCTGGCAGCGGGCCGTAGCGGATGCCCAAATCAAAACCTTCCTCGATTAGGTTCACGTAGCGGGAGGTGTAGTTCAGCCGGAAGTTGAGCCCCGGATGGGTGCCCGCGAAGGCGATCAGCGCCGCGGCCAGGTAGTTTTCGGCGAATTCACCCGCCGCCGTGATGTGCAGGGTTCCCTTGAGGGCCGGCTCGCGTCCGGTCACCTCGTGGTTGGCCGCGTCCAAAGCCTGCAACATTTCTTGGCCCCGTTGCGCGTAGCGGCCACCCGCCTCGGTAAGGCGCACGTGGCGGGTGGTGCGGATCACGAGGCTTAAGCCGAGCCGGTCTTCCAAGGCGGCCACCTTGCGGCTGACATGGGAGGTGGAGACGCCCAGCCGCCGCGCCGCCGCGGAGAAACCGCCGCTTTCCGCGACCGCCACCAGTTCCGCGATGCCGTCAAAAGGTTGGTTCATCGAACACCTCAATTGTTGCAAAACTGCAATAATGTTTTGCCATTTTAGGGGGTTCTTTGATTTTTGGCAATGCAGCACAATGGGTTCATCACAACGATGCGGGGGAATCTGCATGAAACATCTACTACTAATCACGCTTTTTATACTGGGGGCCGGCGTTCACGCCGTGGCCCAAAAACACGAAGGAAGGACCCAACCCATGATTTTGATTTTTTTGACCAACCACGCCGAGCTTGCCGGTGAACCCAACGGCACCTTTTCCACGGAACTGACCCACGCGTTACATGTGTTTGAAGAAGCCGGTTTCGCTTACCAACTGGCTTCGATCCAAGGCGGCGCCGCGCCGGTGTACGGCCAAAACGCGGAGGACAAGGTGGATACGGCGGTGCATGCCGATCCCGTGTTCCAAAAGGCGATCCAAAACACCAAACCCGCGGCCGAGCTGAAGGCCGAGGACTACAGCGCCGTGTTTTATCCCGGTGGTTACGGGGTGCTGTTTGACCTGGCCAAACACGAGGGCGCCGCGGCGATCACCGCGCGCATTTACGAGGCGGGCGGCGTGGTCGGCGCGGTGTGCCACGGTCCGGCCGGCCTGTTGCCGGTGACCTTATCCGACGGCCGTTCGCTGTTGGAAGGTCGCACCGTGACCTCCTTCACCCGCGCGGAGGAAGTGGCCTTCAACACGCTCGACAAAATTCCCTACGTCCTGGAGGACGCGCTCCTGGCCAAAGCGGCCCGGTTCATTCGCGCCGAAAATTGGGCGGAAAACGTGGCGGTCGCCGAGCGCGTCGTCACCGGCCAAAACCCGGCCTCGGCGGGTGCGGTCGCAGAAGCCATGGTGGCGGCAATCCGCCAACCGGCGGGCCAACCCTAATCCAAGTGGCGCCGCTGCAATGAAAGAAGCGGCATTCGGATAAAATCCGGGTGTCGCTTTTAGACGAAAGACCCGCTGAGCACTTCTCACGCTCAGCGGGTTTTTGGTTTTTCTGATTCGATGGGTTAACGGTAGGGCGTTTTGAGGCGCATCAGCAGGATCATGGGTTGGTCGGGGTCGGCATCATCATGGTCTGAAGCGGTTGAAAAAGATTCGTCGAAGAACGACGCCCACTGTTCCACATGGCGCCGCAACGCAATCACCATCGCGGTATCCCCCCGTGCATCCATGAATCTGCCGATTCGCGATTTGATGCGATTTTTTGAAAGCTGGTTTCCTTGGTGATCGAAGGGGACCCAGCCAATTGCGCCCACTTTGATCCAGACCGTTTGATCGAAGACCAACATTTTGTGGATGGTTCCGTTGAGATTGCGCAAGCGCATTAACGCGCGACGATCTGATGCGTCCAAATCGCTGTAATGTTCTTTGGTTAACGCACGCGGGGTGGTGATTTTTTGTGTCCGCAAAAGGCGCGGTTCGTTTTGATCATCAATCATGGCGAATTCGGGTAAAAAGTTACAACCCACCCAGTAAACGTTGCCTAACACGGCGAGTTGATCGACGACCCCATAGCCGAACTTCTTCTCAAATTCGATGGGTCTGTTATTGATCCAAGCAAGTGGGGTCAGTTCGGAAATTTGGTTGGGTGAGCGCCATGAAACCCGGCATTTTACGCCTTGGGTTTCCGGTTTGTTTGGATGATGAACATTGGTGAGAAGGAGCGCGTCCCGTTTTGGCC
Organism: Acanthopleuribacter pedis; assembly: GCF_017377855.1. GTDB lineage: Bacteria > Acidobacteriota > Holophagae > Acanthopleuribacterales > Acanthopleuribacteraceae > Acanthopleuribacter > Acanthopleuribacter pedis. The sequence continues at coordinate 35,047 of NZ_JAFREP010000024.1, read as the reverse complement.
AGGCAAATGCACTGCCCACCGCGAGAACGGTTTGGTTTTCGAGTTGGAGGGATCTCAAATTCAAGGACCAAAGATAGTCACCCTTTTCCGAGTAAGCGAGTATTTGGCTCCGGCCAATATCGTAGAAGCCGACGTGACCGTCGAAGATTTTGGTTGCAAAGCTTAGCCGACCCAATTCGCCCGGACCTTCGCCCGCCACGGCTACGGTGCGATCATAGCTGCCGTCTAAGTGGTATCGCACCAAGCGGTCACCCTTATCATTGCTCACAAAGTAGCCGGTTTCCGTCATCAACGCCACTTTAGGATTTTCGAACAGAATCTCGTTGTTCTGTTCTAAGGAAAAAGCAACCTGAAACGGGAAAATGTCGGTGATAAAACGCGCATCTTTGAAGGTGGCAGCGTTAGGTGGTTTGGGCGTGGTTGTTGGCGAACGCGGCGCCCCGCCAAGGGAATAACAGGAAAAGGTCAGCAGGAGAAGGTACGGCCAAAAGGTGCCACTTGTTAGTTGGGTCCGCATGACCCCTCGCAAAGGTCCCTTGAGTCCCAACAGGGGTCACCAAATCCACTGTCGCTACATTCGTCCTGAAACATCGTTGTGCAGGTCGCTTTGGGAATAAGCTCAGGAAGGCAGTAAAAGGTTTTGCATTGGATGTAAACGATGGCGCAATGACATTCACAACGATAGGTTTTATTTTCGGCGTATTGGTTCAAGAACCAAAGCAGTTGACCGGAACTAGAGCTTGTGACGATAAAAAACAGAAAAACACATGAAAGAAGTTTGAATAAATTCTTCATGAGGGTTCCTTTGGGTTTTTCTGAAAAAAAGAGGTGAGGCATCATATCAGACGCAAGGATTGGCATTCAACCTAAGAAGCGCGATAGCTCGCGGTGACTTTCGCTAAACCTGGGCCACAACGGCTTGTGAACATGCTCATCGCATCCCGTGGGTGGGGTCGTGCGCGACCCCGGCCCACTTTTCCAAACATTTCGTTTTAGGTCTTTAGCCAGAATCTCTCGCTTCAGCGCCTCCTTAGGTTGAATAGCGGTTGTTTTCGTTTTCTTCGCGGGGTTTCAGGATGGTGCCTGGTTACTTACTGCCGGCACATGCCAAAGCCGGGTGGGCCTCGGTGGCCGCGCTTGCCGAACGGCGCAACATCGGGTTTCGCGGGAAGGGGACCTTGGCGGCGCGTTGGTCGGGAGAACCACTCGGTGTGGCGGCGCAGGTTTCCCGGCGTGGTGGTTGTTTGGTGAAGTACAGGTAATTGAAGGACATGCGTTTGCTGGTGAGGTTGTTGTAGAAGGCCTCGAAGGACGCCGCCTGGTTTCCTTTGCGGGGGCATGAATAGAGAATGGATTTGTTGTAGTAGCCGTAGATCAAAAGCGCGTGACCGGTGTTGAACGGGGGGACGCTCATACCGGCGATGACCGGTTTGTCGGCGCTCAGACTGTGGATGACGAGGTGTTTGAATTTGGTTTGGGTGATGTTGTCGCGGCGTTTGAGGACTTGGCCCGCATAGGTGCCGGCCAGGGCTTTGTCGATGCGCCCGATGGGCTGCTCGTCGTGGGTCCACTGGCTGACCTCGGGGTTTTTGTTGAGCAGGTGGTGACCCCAGTGTTCCACATCGGAAACAGGGGGAATCACGCGGTAATAGGCAAGGACCGCGGCGCTCACCGCGGCCCAGCCAAAGGGCGAGCCGGGCGGGATATAAGGTACGACGGCGGTTGCATGCACGGCGGGAACAAATAAGATACGGCTGATCATGGGGCGGTTCTCCTGGATTGGGGTGGGACGGTTTCGCGCCCGCATTTTTTCCGGCGTTGGTGACGAGCCTGTCTAAAGTCTGGTGGCACAAGGCTTATGAGGGAAGCCGGAGACGGGCGTCGCGGCGCACCGGCGAAGGGGGGACAGACCGAGAAAACGAAGTGGAAGTAAGCTTTCAGCTTCTCGCGGCGAATCTTTGTGAAAAATGCGGGCTAGGGCTGGGATGTGCCTGAAAAGCCATGGCCAAGGAGGGCGGACGCATGAGGGGGGCAAGGTCCTGTTACCATTATTTGTGCCAAGTAAGCGCGAAAATCCTTTGCGCAATATTAATTTATAAAATATTTAAATTGAGCGTTTTACGCGGCCATAAAAAAATACGCAAGCCATCCTTTGGCTGAATTGACGCGTGGCGGCAGGCACGCTGTATCTGTGGCGGTTGCACCTGTGTGTTTTTCGGTGACAGGTCACGGGCTGCATCTGCCTGAAGAATAAAGGAGAAAACGCTTTTTGGAGCGGCTCGGGTCGGCTATGGCGCCGGTGTTTGGTTGACCACGCGGTTTACCCAATGCCGCGATGAGATGATTATTTTTGTGGCGCCGGGAATTTTTGTATCGGCGGTTGTCGGCTGAAATTTCTTGTTTTGCTGTTTTCTCGCCGTTATGCTGGGTTCATTAGCCTATGACATCCTGATTCTTGTGGTGCTTCGTCCTATTTGAAAACGGCGACGTTTTGAACCGAATCCCACCACCACGCCTTACCAGGGCGGGTCGACGGAGGTCCCTTACCCATGACGACCATTACCGTGAAATGCACCAAGGGTGGGGTTACCCCCAGCTTTAACGTGTCTTATTACAACGATATCTCGAATTCGTCTGAACCCGCCCTTTTTACGTCGGCCGGGGTTGCCGTTCCCGGTTCCGGGGGATCCGAAAGCTGCTTGACGAATTCTGATGTCACCTTGCCGTGGAACACGGCATCCGGGACGAAGCTGGACCCTTCGACGACCTACATCATGCGCCTGCAACAAGCGAACGGCGGCGGCGGGGTAGACAGCAACCACGTCAATGTCATTTACAACCCGCCGAGTATCGTCAGTGCGCTTTTTGACGGCACCAATGTGACGGTTTCCTGGACCCCGCCTTGTTCCGCGCCGGCGCCATCTTCGACCAAGTTTCAGTTGGAGAATGCGGTGGGGAACAGTCAGTGGCCCGAGACGGGTGATACCGGTACCTTTACGTTTTCCGTGAACGACAACATGCTCAGTGACACCCAATATACGATTAAAGCGGTTGGGCTGAGTGAGGATTGTACCGGGGTCTGGAGTGAGGCTTTTTCGGTCTCCAACCTGGTGGGGACCGGGTCCAAGACAGGGCCGGGTCAACCGGGTCAGCCCGGCCAACCCATTTCTCCGCAAGGTCCGGTCCTCAGCGGCCTGGAGGTGACGGCCTGCAGTGAAAGCCAACTTTCGGTGACAGCGCGCACCCCGGAGCTGCAGGGTGGGGACGGCACGACCGAATACGTGGCCGTGGTGTTGTGTGAAGGATTTAAGGTTGCTGTTTCCGATCCGGTGATGATTGGCAGTCAACCCTTGGTGCACGATCAGCGGCGCGTGCCTTTTGTGCTTAACGGCAGCTTCGACCCCGCGCGGCGGTACCGTCTGGCTTTGGCCGAATCGACCGGGACCGGCGACGACCAAGCCATCGGCGTGCCGGGTCTGCCGATGGAACTGTTGCTGGGTTCGCCCGGCCGGGTATCGATTGAAACGGCTTGGGTGGCCACTGACCTGCATGTGTTCGCGCGGGTGACCCCGCCGGCGGGGCCTTGGCCGAGCACCGGCGCGGTGATTCGCCTCAACGACGCCGATGGGAACCCGCTTACCGACACGGAAAGCGGCGGCAGCGGGTTTTACCAAACAACGGTGTTGGCGGACGCCGCGGCCGGCACGGCGTATACCTTGTGCGCGGCCTCGGCGCGCGGGGCCGACATAGGTCCGCCGGGCGATCCGCGCGCGATCCTTTCGAGCGTGCCCACGGCGACCGCGGTGTCCGTCGAGGGCCCGCGTTTGACGGCAAGCTGGGACGCGGTGGCCGATACCGGCGCCGAAGGTTACCGCCTGACCGCCGCGGGTGAAGGGTTCGCTCCGATTGACGGCGAGTCGCCCGGCACCGCGGGTTTTTTGCTTGCCCCGGCCGGGCGATCCTGGGATGAACTGGGCTCGGTTTCCCTGGCGCTTCAAGCGGTTGGCCACGAAACCCGTGGTCCCGCCGCCGTCGTGGCGCCGATCACCGCCGCCCCCGCGCGGGCCAAGGCGACCTGGACGGCGACCGGCGCCGGCTGCACCTTGAGCTGGGAGGCGCTTACCGGCGTGACCAACCTCGGTTATGCCGTTGAGATCAGCCAGGGGCGTGCGCTGTTGCACCAAGCCGACACGACCGACGCGCGTTATACCGTACCCGACGGGATCTTAAATGCGGGTGGCGATCTTCATTTCCGCGTGCGCGCTACCGGTGGCTCCGACGTCACCTTGACCGGACCTTGGAATACACCGACGCCGATCCCGATCGGCACACCCGGCGCCTTGTCGGTTCACTACGACGGCCGTACCCTGGCGGTGCGCTTCGCCCCGGTGCCGACCGCGACCGGTTACCGCATGGTGCTGGTCAAAAACGGCGCGGAGCAAGGCGAACCCTGGTACCGTTCGGAACCTTTTGCCATCACCACTTCGCCCAAGGTCGCGGACACAACCCTTGTCGTTCAAGCGGTTTTGCCAGGGGGCTTGGGGCCCGCGCGGGCGCAGGCCGTGTTCCGCGCGGGTTGGTACCCCGGTATGGCGACGGACAACAATGTGTCCATCCCCTGGCTGAATCCGGCGGTTGCCGCGGACCAAAGCGCCCACACCATCACCCTCGGTTTGCCCAATCTGTTTGCCCAAGCGCCCGCCAACCCACTCCCACAAAACGGGCCCTTCACCCTGGCGGCGGTGGATTCGCAACGCCACCCGCGCTACAGCTACAGCCTCACCCTTGCCTGCGACGGCACGCCCAATCCCTGGACCTTCACCGGTGAGGCGATTCGCGCCGATTTGTTCGGGACTTTCAAAGACTTTTTGACCGCCCTGGAAACCGCCGGGGCGACCCCGTTCGGGGTGCAGACCGTACGCGCCGCCGTTGCCCGCGCCATGCCGCAAACCTTTGCCGAAACCTTGCTGTACACCCACGGGTTCAGTGGCGATGACGGCTGTGTCGACCTGACGCCGGGCCTGGTGTTGCGCGCCGAACAGGCCGCCTACCAAACGCTGGGCCGCGCCACGCCCAACCAGGAATACCTCAACGGGTTTGTGCCCAGCGCCGTCGCCGAATACGCGATCAGCCACATCAATGCCGCCCCAGGCGGCTTTACCGCGCTGGACGCCTTCATCGGTTGGTTGGTTTCGCAAGGCGGGACCGCCGTCACCGCGCCACCTTTGAACGACGGTCGCCAAGCCGGCGCGGGCGGCCTGATCGACAGCGGGGCGCTCGCCATGCGGCAACCCTTCCTGCGGCTGCTTTTCCCGCAAAACTTCCCCGGCGACGAGGCCGCCAATTCCGGCAGCCCACGCCCCGGCGACAATACCTTGATTCTGGCCGCCGCCAAACTTTCGCTGCTGGATTCGGCCACCAAAACCATTCGCGGCGGCGGCGACATCCCCGACGGGGTCGGGGCCCTGTACTTCCGCGGCCGTGCCACCCTCACCCCGGCGATCCGCGTGACCCTGGGCGGTGCGCCCATGACGGTTTCGCTCGGCACCACCGTGGCCGGTCTGCTGGCCACCCGCGCCATGAACCCGCCTGATCTGGCGCTGCCGCTCACGGGTTTGCGCATGGAACGCGGCGTTCAGAGCGCCTTGCTGAACTACCCGGATCGCTACGATGTCGGCGCCGCCAATCCGGTGCGGCTGGATTGGGTGCCGGCGACCCACGCGGCTTACAGCAGCCTGCCGCTGCTCGCCGGCGACCTGCTCGACCTTGGCCGCGGCGGTTCGCGGTGAGCAAGCCCTCACCCGTATTCGCCCAAGACGGCGATTCGGCGCTTTACTTTTGGGACGGCTCAAAAAGAGGCGGTTACCGCCGTTCGCCCGGTTTTTCGGCGGGGTCCCAGGTCAGCTTAACTGCGTCCCTCGCCGATCACGGCGCGGTCTGGTTTTGGTGCGACACGGACATCACCGACGGCGCCGCCTTTGGCCAATCGCTAGAGACCTGGCTGGAACGCCAACCGCCGGCGGCGCAACGGTTGGTGTGGATCCAAGACGCCGACGCCGACCCAACCCGTTGGCGCACCACCCTGGTCGCCACCGCGGTCGGGCCCCACGGCGGCCTGTCGGTGTGGTCCGGTGCCCTTTTTGATTGGAACGGGGTCAAAACCACGGTCTCGGCCGGTTGCAAACTGGCTACGGCAGAGAAGAACGAACTCTACGGGTTGACGCTGACCTTTGAAGGGAAAAATGCCCTTCGGTTGCAAACCGAGGACGGTGTGTTCATCGCGAGCGAGGGTTTGGCCGGGGTGAGTTACAGCCCCTACCGCGGCGGTTGTTTGGTGTGGAACACCACCCTCGCCGCGGCCGTCGCGGGGACAGCCTCGCCCATGCAAAAACTCGGCGTGAGCCAACGGTTTTTTGCGCCGGACCGCGAGGCACGTGACGGCACCGTCACGGTGCTGCGCACCGAACCCTTGATCCAACCCGTGGGCGGCGATCCGATTACCCTCTACGCCTCGATGGATCCCTTCCGGCCGCTGGACCGCTTCAGTTCGCGGCTGTCACTGTACCTCACCCACAACCACACCCGGAACCACGTGGTTTTCGAGACCGGTTTCGCCCAGCAAACGGGGCAGGGGATTCACCTCACCGCGCGGGTCCCCAAGCTTGGGGTGAACGAGGCGCCCGGTTTTGTGTTGGCGGTACAACCGCTAGTGTGCGGCGATCCGGGCAGCGTACCCGTCACCCACTATTTCACCCCGGACGGTGACTTCCATCTCACCGCGCTGAAAAGCCCCCGTCCCGAGGTTCGGCCGTCGCAGGAAGACCCACGCGCTGCCGAACCAAGCGGCGTCCCGGCGGCCCAACCAAGCGCCGTTCCGGCGGCCCAACCAAGCGCCGGCTCGGCGGCACGTCGGACGCCGAACCAACGCCTGCTCTGCGGCATGAACGGTGCCGAATATGTCGGTTTTCCCGACGAGAACCTGGTGCTGTGGTTTCGCGCCGGCCACGCCGCCTATGCACCCGACGCGGGCGCGGCCCCGACCACCGCGGTCGCCGCCGCGCGCCTGCAATTCGGGGTGGGGGAAGGCGCGGGGACCGACGCCGAGCCCGCGCCCGCGGCGCCATGGCTCACCGAACTGGGAACCACGGCCTGGCTGTGGTTCACGGGTCCCGACAAAAACATTCATTATTATGCGCAAAGTGAAGCCGCGCTGTTTTACGCCGCCGCCTCAGACGCCTTTTTGTCTTTTTTCGAAATGCCGACCGCGCTGCTTCATTCCTACAACCCCGACGTCGCCTTCCCCATGCTGGGTTACGCCGGGCTGCCCGCGGCGCGCATCCCCTTGGCGCAAGTTTTGGAAAACGAGGCGATTGCCCCGGCGCGGCTGCAAAGGATCACCGCGCTGACCCCGAATGGTAACGCCCAGCCCGCCGGCGGCGGCACCCAGCCTGCAGCCGCCGACCAGGCTGCTACGCGCCAAGTCAGGCGCCAAGTCACGCCGCCGGGCGACAACCAAGCCGTGGTTTCGCCTTCCGGCCTAACCATCGGATACGGCAAGGACGACGCGCCCTGGGATTGGCTCGGGATCGGCAACACCGGATCCAACGACGACGGTGCCCCCGACCTCTTTTTCACCGCCGTCCAGGGACCCTTCCGCGATGCGCTGATGAGCAACAACCTGTTTATGGTGCTCGGTGACGCGGACACCCTGATGCGTTCGGCCTCGGTCGCCTACCAACTCAGCCAAAACACCTTGGCCTTGATGGCCGACTTGCCGGACCAAGATCCCAATTGGAACGCGGTGGTGAACGCGGTCGCCGCCGCCGTCGCCGCCCATCCCAAACCCTACAAAACCGAAAGCGAATTCAACGCCATGCTCGACGGCGTCCAACCCAAACCGAATCCTGCCCAGCAGGACCTGTTCCGTCGTTACGGCGGTCTGCTCACCGCGGTGGTCGGCGACTGGACCTTCCGCCTCAGCCCGCGCAACTGGACCGGCGTCAACCGCGATACCCGGCTGATTTTCAAATTCGTCACCGACCGCGGCCTGCGCGCCCTGGTCGACGACACCAGCGCTTGGCTGTGGCCGGAGGCGGCGGGCGCCCACCAAAACACCGTGCGCAACCAAATCCTGCGACAAATCACCGACGCCGAAGGCGCCGTCCGTTTGGCCGAGGCGCGGGGCGACCATTCACCCTACGCCAACTTCGTCGACGTGGTCCACGACCCGGCCTGGACCGGCGTGCTCGCGCTCAACGGCGAGGTGCCGCTCACCAGCCTGCCCGAACCGCTGCAACCGCTGGCCGCCGGCATCGACCCGGCCCTGTTCCAGGGCCACCACCTCGGTTTCGCCACCACCGGGTTCAAGCCCGACGGCAAAGGCGGCCTGACCTTTGATGTCAGCGCTTCGTTCGGGCTGATTGATTACCAGGATCCCATCGACCAAACCTTCGACAGCGACACGGTCAACTTCGCCTTTAAAGTTCAAGAACTGACCGTCGCTTTCGCCAACGGCCTGACCACCGACTTCACCGCCACCGCGCAACTGCTGGTCAACCGCCTGTTCGGCACCCAAACCGAACTGACCCCGACCGCCCACGGCAACAATCTGATGCTGGACGGCGTCTACCAGGAGCAAAGCCTGGACGGCGGCACGCCGCGCGGCACCTACCTGTTCCGCATGCGCGATCCTGGTGTGATGCGGCTGTCGATGGGGCAACTGAGTGAGGTGGCTGTCGATAGCGTGCGTATGGCCGTGGTGCGCGCCTGCGATCCCGAGGCCGATGTGACCACCGTGCAGACCTTGTTCCAAATGGACGGCCGCCTGCGCTTCAAGGAACCGGGCGGTTTCTTTGATCCCTTTTGTTGGGGGCCGGTGGACGGCACCGTCCGAGGCGCCGAGAAAGACGCCCTTGCTTTGGACGGCGACGCGCGCGACAAAACCAAACCGGAGGGCGTGAATCCCAAGGCCGAGGTACCGGAAGGTTCACGGGGTTTGCTGTTCGCCAACTACGCCATTAGCATGGCCTTTCCCTTGGCCGACCCGCGCGACCTGAGCTTCGGCATCGTCGACGACAACCTCAGCTTGGACACCGCCCACAGCCCCGCGCGCGAGGATGCCCTGTTCGCTCGTTTCCCGCTGCGCTTGGTCGACCTGATCAGCAGCCCCGATCCCTGGATTACCGAGGGCATTCCTCCTACCACCAACCGCGACAGCGATCCACGCCTGCCGGAACCGCTCCGCTTCAGCCCGGAAAGCGCGGGTTATGTTTCCATCGCCGCGCCGCTGCGCCAGGGGCGCTTGAGCGCACCGTGGTTTGGGTTGGTGTATGAGCTGGATGTGGGGACCTTGGGCGCCTTGGCCGGTTCGATGGGGATCACCTTACGCATGATCGCGGCCTGGTCACCGGGTGCTTTTGAAAATGCGCCGGCGGTGTTCTTGGGTTTGGCGTTGCCGGGGGTTTCGGAGGCGGTCGGCATGAACCTGCCGCTGCAGGGCATGTTGGATTTGGGGTTCCGCACCGCGCAATTCGAATGTTATCGCGACGACAAGGGCGTGCAGTACCTGCTGCGCCTGCGCGATTTCGCGGTGCGTGTGTTGGGCTGGTCATTCCCGCCGGGTCACAACGACATCATCTTGTTCGGGAACCCGGATCAAAGCGCGGACACCAAGCTGGGCTGGTACGCGGCCTTCGAGGACATCAAGGTCAAAGAAAAAGGCAAAACCAAAAAACGGCAGGAAACCCGGTTGGTCCGTGCGTCACGACCGGCGCGGATCCAACAGGGAACAGGGGAGGCGGAGTAATGGCGGAGGCGGCGGGGATTCAATTATCGGCCTTGTGGTGTGGCCAAGGCATGGCCCATGTTCTGGAAACCTTTACCGAGGCGGAGTGGCAGAAGAAACCGGAGGATCGAAAACCCGAAAGTATGGTATTAATCGATTTTGGTATTGAGGCGAGCGCTGCACCCAAGAAAGGGGGTATTCATTATCAGAGAGCGCAAAAGGCAATCGAGTTTGTTGCACGGGAAGCGAAGAAAAAAGATGACCCGATAATCGATCTAGCCATATCTTCTCATGCAGATGCCGATCATTGGTTTCTCTATCCATCTTTAATTGAATTGCTGAAAGAAGGGTATAAAGATAAAAAAGATAAAGATGCAGAATATGTTATTAAACAGTTCGTTAAAGGCGGTCTCCAGAATTCATGGGGTTTTGATGATATGGAGGGTTCCAAATCTGCACTGGAAGAAGTAGAGGCGCGAGTTGAGGATATCAAATTTATTGACGAAATGAATGTTGCAACGCTTGAATCGAATTTGACGAATTACCGTTATACAGAAGGGGTTGATGAAAATGCCCTGCCTTTTATAAAGGACATTGATGGTGTAAAGATTCGTACACTTATTGCCAATGTTTCTACAGGGAAGATGGACGCCCACGGTATCAATACCTGTTCTTTGGTTGTTGTCATCGATTTTAAAGGTAAGCGAATGATTCTCCCCGGAGACGCGACGCAATCCACCTTGATTGAGGTGAACAAGTTATTGGATAAGTGGAAAGGAAAGAGTCCTTTAAAACCCGTACTGATGATGTCTGTTCCTCATCATGGGGCACGGTCCACCATGTTACAAGAGGGTGAGGTTAAGGGCGTTGATCAAAGTGTAATTGATGGCTATCAAGCAAGCATTGTTTCAAAAAGAAAGCGAAGTAGAAGTGGCGGTCTTACGAGAAACTCAAAGAAAAAGAAAGTAACGACCGAGCATTTTCATGCGTTGGGTAAGTTTACAGCATTGACGCAACCCGCGGCAATTGTCGCTTCGGCTGATCATGGTACGACAACCGCGGGTCATCCGAGTGCCCAAGTTTTACAAATTTTAGGGAAATACACAAAGCATGGCGGTTATAGTGCGGGCGTTGTGGTCGATGATCACATCGGCGATCACACCATTGTTGTTGCAGATGCGTCAAAGGTCACAAAGGGGTGGTCTGTCTATTCGTTTAATCAAAATAACGCTGCTAATGTTTTTACCACTCGGTTGACAACCAGTGAGAGCGCCAATTTGAAAATTGAAGGGGAGGATAAGACCGTCAACGTCTCTGATTTCTATTTTATGATTGACCAAAATGGCGCTAAGCAAACATGGAAGCCCTATTTGGCCGATCAAGTAACATCACTCGTAACGAAAGTACAAAACATCGAACCATGCACTTGGGATTTTGAAACTCAAGGGGAGAATGTGACGATGACTGACGCCGCCTCCCAGCCTGTCGGCTCGCTTCATTCCGGCGAAGAAGCGCCGCAAGACGTGGTGGGCGTTTTTCCACCCGCCCAAACCCTTGTTGCACCTGAGACCTTGAATCCAATGGGTGCGAACCGTTCACGAGACCTGCAAACCCTGCCTGTTGCGCCACCTGTTCATCGGGTGCCTTTGTCCCACCGCGCACTTCCAAAACCTTCCTGATTCCTACAGGAGTTGCCGCCAATGTCGATTGAATCCTTGTACCAAGCCTTTGCCAAAGCGGTCCGAGAAAGGCACATCGGACCCGATGTTCTTCCGCTTATGGGGCAGCTAACCACCGCGCTAGGCGTGCGATTTCTGGCATTGAGCGGCGGACAAGCCGAGCAGCTACCTACTGCCGCGCGCTTGGTTGCCACGACGATTTGGCCGGAGCATCCCGGGGAGAAGAAGGTTCGTGATCCCGAATGGACGCTGCGCTTAATCGGGACCCTTGACGATCTGGGTCGGGACCAACTCGCATTGACGTTACAGGCGCAAACAGAAGGCGGTTTTGTTTCGATTTCCGGCCTCGTTGCCGATGTGCCCCATTCGCCCATGCCCGACCCCAATGTGGGTGGCGGCATTACCAAAGGGCCGTCTATCTTTGAAAAATTGGGTTTAAACCAGACTGAAGTGACCCTAACGGTCGTTGATGAACCCCATCCGTCTCCGCCGTTGCCGACGCTTAGCGGTTGGTTGGCGGGCAACCATGAAGCGATGGAAAAGGTATGGGGATGGACGGATTCATTAAGGTTGAGTGTGTCGGGTACGATTGATCCCCGCAAGGACGCCAAAGTCGTCGATAAGGTGAATTTGGATGCTGTCTTGCCTTTCTCCAATCGTGATTGGGCCGGAAAACTGAATATAGATGCCGTTCTGTTGCGGCTGACCACCAATTATGGCGATATTTTTAGTTGGCAGGTGCCGCCGCCGCGTTGTTGTGTGGCCTTATTGGTTCTTCAGGTCGTGGTACAGAGCCCCACCCGCCATGTCGTTGAAATCAGTGTTCCACCGGGCTTAAGCAGCCATCTTCTCGATGTATCCGGCCAGGCCAACCCGCCTTTTACCCTTGGGGACGGCCTCTCCGCGTTGATGAAGTTATTTCCAGGCGCTCCATTAGATACTTTTGCCTTGCCTTCAGGTGTTGCACCGCTTCATGAATTTGAGTTGGCCTTCTTACGCGTTGGGATAGAAACCGAGGAGAAGGATTTTGATTCCTTCTCCGCGCCTGTTCCTATTGGTTTGGCTTTTACCTCGGTAGGGGTCCGCTCGAACACCCGTTGGGATCTACCAACACCCTACATGGCCATTCAGGATGTGGGTGCAAGTTGGTTCGTTCGTTGGGATGGAGCCGAACAAGCTTATTGGGAAGGCAGCCTTTTCGGCACCATGATTTTTGGTGACCCGGGGGACGATGACCCCGGTACCCATTCGGCTTTATCCGAGCGGCCCGAGCGGGACCTAAAAGCCTATGCGCTCCTTGACGTGACCGCCGATTTGACCAACCTGTCGGTGGCAGCACGGGCGCGCTATCCGTTTAAACTCGATCTAGCCAAGGCCATGGCTGAATTTTTCCCCGGAACCCAGCCGGTGGTCGGCAAGGGGTTGGTTGTTGATTTCATCACGATGGACGCGAACCTCTACCAGCATACTTTTGGGGCGGCGTTACGCGTTCATGGTGATTGGTTGATTAAGGCCGGCAACATCGCTTTTACCCTTGAAGACCTGTCCTTCAACGTGACCCTCAATGCTTCTTCAAAGTGGGGCGGGTTGCAGGGGATCGCCGCTGTTTTTGCCGCAAACACGGGCGAAACCGGCGATGGCTCTGGTGAGGAACCGGTGGAACCTTTGGCGAGGCTTTCCGTCGGGGCCTATTATCCCGGCGACGGCGTTTGGACGTTCCAGGGCGGTTTGATGGGCAAGCCCTTAAGCTTGGTCGAATGGGTTACCGTTTTTCTGGGTGAAGCCGCGCCGGCTTGGCTTACCGAGGATCCTAGCTTGGATGTGTCGCTCACCAAGCTGTGGGTAAAATATGCCACCGCGGAAGGCAACCCTTATGCCGTGTCCGCTGGGTTGGCGACCCTTTGGCAACCCACGCTGTTTAACATCACCCTCGGCATGGCCGCCGAAACCGACATTGTTTACCGCAAACGCATTAAGGATGATCAGCACGACGCGCTTTTGCCGGCCGCGGCACCCGCCGACGAGGACGGCGCGGGACCCGACATGGTTTACGAGGCTACGGTCAAAGGCGCCTTTACCGTCAACAACTTGGTGATCACCGCGGGTGTTTCCCTTCAGGACGACGAACAGACCTGGCTGTTCCGCGTGCAGCTCGATCAGTTTCTCCTGGAGGGTACCTCGGCCTACATCGGCACCGGCGACGACCGCCACCAGGTGATCCGCGTGGTCATGCACGGCGTTTCCTTCGGCACCATGGTTTCCAGCCTTGCCGCGCTCGCCAACCCCAACGCCAATTACCAACTCCCCGAGCCCTGGACCTTCCTCGACCACATCCACATGGGCGACTTCACCCTTTTGGTGGATCCGGTCAAACAACGGGTTTCCTTTGATTACCAAACCAAGATCCACCTGGGTTTTATCACCGTGGAAGGCGTCGGCGTGCGGTACGACCGCGACAGCGGCGCGCCGCGCGTGTTCATCGAAATTACCGGTTCCTTCCTCGGCAAAACATACGGCTCGGGTCCCGACGATCAACCGCTGAGCTGGGATGCGCTCAACGACAGCCCGCCGGAGGTACCCGGCGAGGGCGACCTGCTCGTCAATCTGCGTTATCTCGGTCTGGGTCAACATTTGGCTCTGGCCGGTTTGACCAAACCCGACTCTGTTGCCGACGTGCTCGCCTTGATGCAGGAGCAGATGAAACCCGCCGTCGCCTCGCGCAACCCGCTGGATCAGCCGGGCGGGGAGAAGATGACGTTTGATGAGGGCAGTCAGTGGTTGGTTGGCGCTGATTTGACCGTGCTTAACACCGCCACCATCCAACTGGTGATGCACGATCCCGACCTCTATGGCGTGTTGATTGCGCTTTCGGGTACGCGGGCCGGCGTGCTCGCCGGGTTCCGTTTCGAACTGCTTTACAAAAAGATCAGCGAGGACGTGGGCGTGTTCCACGGGCGCTTGCAGGTGCCCACCGCCTTCCGTCACCTCAACCTCGGCGCCGTCGCCCTGACCCTGGGTGTGATCGCTGTCGACATCTACACCAACGGCGACTTTAAAGTGGACCTCGGATTTCCGCACAACCGCGATTTCAAAAACAGTTTCGGACTGACCTACGGCGCCTTCACCGGCGTGGGCGGGATGTACTTCGGCAAGTTAAGCGGGGCCACTTCAAGCAAGGTGCCCGCGATCAGCAACGGCAACTTCTCGCCGGTGTTGGAACTGGGTGTGGGTTTGGCGGTGCGCACCGGGCGTTCTATTAAAGAAGGTCCGTTGGCGGCCTCGCTGTACGTCCAACTTGAGGTGTTGTTCGAGGGCGTTTTGGCCTGGTTTAATCCCGACGATGCCTCCGTTTCGGAGGCGACCTATTACAGCGCCGTCGGCATGGCGAAGCTGGTCGGCAAATTGTGTGGGAAGGTCAACTTTAAGGTGATCGCGATTGATATCAGCGTCGACGCCGTCGCCTCGGTCACCCTGCAAATGGAGGCCTACCGCCGTACTTTGATCGAGATGGTCATCAACGTGCAGGCCCACGCCAAGGTGCGCGTTGGGTTTGTGAAGGTCTCCTTTTCCTTTAAGATCCGCCTCGACGCCTCCTTTGTGGTCGGCGCTGACGCCACCACGCCCTGGGTTTTGGCCGGCGACGACGGGACCGGCCCCGGTCGTGGTCAGCTGGAACCCGCCGCCGTCCATGGTGGCGCGCTGCCGGCGGCCAACGCCTCGCGCTTGCGCCGTTCGCGCTTGCGGTGGCGCCGGGCCGATGTGGCGCGTCGCTTGCGGCTACAGGCGTTGGGTGTTTCGCCCATGTGCGCCAATGCGCGCACGCCGGAGGAGCCCTACGTCCTCAACTTCTCGCCCGATGTGCAGGTGTTCGACGCCGTGCAATCGCTCGACATTCGTCTGTTACCCGCCTACACCGTTGCCGACGCCGATCTCATCTGGCCGGGCCAAGGTTACCCGTCCGGTAGGAAAACCCACTACCGCATTGTGTTCCTGTTAACCATCGACGGACCGCTGCCGGTGGACGCTGTTGGTTTGGACCAAACCCGTGCCGGCGCCTTCACGCCAACCGCGCGTGCACGAGACCCGTCCGAAACCCCTTTCGCCGTGTTGGGCGACGCTTTGTTCCGCTGGGCCTTGACCGCCGCCGGGGTCGACCTCGCCGGCGATCAACTGGATGCCGGCAAACTCGACCTGCTCGCCGCACAACTTGACGACCCACAAACCTTTGCGCGGGGTTTTTCCTTCGACAACCTCTCCGGTTTTCTCGGCAACAACCTCTCGCTGCGCGTTTCCGGTCAGCCGAAGGGCAACCCGCCCGACGACCTGAGCGGCGTGGCCTTCCCCATGCCGCCGGTGCTCAAGTGGGAAACCGAGGATCTCAAAAAGCAGGACAACAAACGCAATTTCGCCGCGTACCAACCGGTTGACAACGAATACGCCAAGCTGGTCGCCGCCGAATTCGCCGGCCTGTCGCCCGCGGGTGTCGACGGGGACCCCGATTCCGGCGGGATTGAGAAAAACGAATCGCTGGCCTCGGTGGTCTTCCGCGAGTACCTGTTGCTGGTGACCAAATCGATGGTGCAGGCCGCGCGTAACCTGTTTGATGCCTTTCCCGTCGATCTTGCCGCCGACAGTACCTTGGACGAGGTTGCCGCTTCCTTTCCAACCGTGGCGATGGGGTACATCGTGCACCGCGGCGACACCACCGAGCAGGTTGCCGCCCACTTCGGGGTCGACGAGGCCGCCTTGATCGTGCTCAACCCCGACCTGGGTCAAATCCTGGCGAGCGAGCCGCCCGGCACCAAGATTTCGGTGCAGCTTGGGGTTACCCCGGAAAGCATCGCGGCGGCCAATCCCGAACAGGGCTTGGCCTACCCCCAAGCGTTTTTCAATCTGGCCTTGCAAACCCAGATCCACCAAGGTGATACGCCGAACACGTTGTGTTCGCGGCTCGGTGCTCAGACAGGCGATTGGCTGGTGCGGGCCGCGGCCTTGGATGCGCCGATCACCCTGGCCGGCGCGGCCTTGACCGTACCCAGCGACACTTTTTACAACCCCACCGGACTCACCCTGACCCAGGTCGCCGCTTTATTTTACGTGCGGTTCCACGCCGGCACCCAGGTGGTGTTACAGGCGCCGCGGGTTAACTGGTACGCCGAGGCGATCACGGCGCTGAACGGCAGTGACATCGGCGCCGAGGGGGCTTTGCCGGACAGGGTCAAGGTACCGGCGGGTTACAACCAACTCGGCGTCGAGCCCGTTCTCTGGACCCGTTTGGTCGGGGACAGCCTCGGCCGTTTGGCGGCGGTGACCGCGCTGTGGCAAAACCCGGACGCCGACCCCGCCTTCGCGGCGTGGCTGGCCGAGCTGGAAGCGGCCAACAAGGATCGTGAATTCATCGACGTCATCATCCCCGCTGCCGACCTGGTCGTCCTTCCCGACGAAACCTTGCGCAATCTCGCCACGCGCACCTTGCGGGTTCGGAAGCAAAATTACACCGGCCCTGATTCGGAAGCCGTGCCCAGCGCGAAGTTTGATCGATTGGTGGAAAACGCGGTCGTGCTAAAGCCCCTGGCCCCGGTCGTGGTTACCCCGTGCACGCTTCAGACCCTTGACGGCGACACCGTGCGCGCCTTTGCGACCCGCTACGACCTGCCGCTCGAATTCGTCGGCAGCCTCGGTGCCGCCGTCAAGGGTTGGTTTGTGCCGGGACATCAACCCCTAAACGTGACCCATCTGGCCGCCGTCACCCTGTCGGCTTTGATGCCCAACCTTTTGGCCGACACACCCGTGCGCGATGTCGCCGGCCAGGTCTCGCGTTTTATGTTGCATGGTCAGCGTCTGCCCGTGCCCGCGGACACCACCAAACGCGCCGGCTTGTACGAACTGATCGGCCAGCAAGTCGTCGGACCCGCGCCCAGTCCCGGTTTCGGCAAAGTTGTCACGCTGACCGTGGCGCCCAGCGTCGCCGTGAACTGGCTTCAATTGGTTCAAACCGAAACGGCGGTGGTTGGTGATGATCCTGCCGCCGACCTTGCCGCCTACCGACGGCGTGTTCCCGACTTCGCCCGCCACAACCCTGCCGCCAACGCCGGTGGTTTGCGGACCGGGCTTGTGTTGGACATGGGTGCGCGGCAGGATCAGGAATTGACCCTGGTCATTACCAAAGGGATGTTGAACACTTCCTACCCCGCGCGAACCTTGGCGGTGAAACTCTTCCAAAACCCCGCCCCGATGGCGCTGTCCCAAACCGTTCCGATTCGTCACGGCTTGGCGCGTGGCTTGATGTGGCATACCGCGCGGCGACCCGACCTGGGTGTGGGGAAGGCGCCCGTCGTTGGTATGCCCTCGCTCTGGGCCTTGCCCCATGCCACAACCCAATCAAAAGCCGCGGCCAAGGGTGGCGCCTGGCAGTTGTACGCGGCTGATCCCGGCCTGGGGCCGGACGCACCGGCGGCGGCCGTGGCGGGGTTCACCTGGGCCACCCGGCTTGATATTCGCGTCAATCGTGTGCCGGGTTCGCCGCACCTTGTTGACGTTGTCGGTGCCGATCCCGTGGATCGCGAGGTGTTGTTTCAGCTGTGGCAATTTCTCAAGCAAGGGAAGGATACCGCCGACCTGTGGCTCGGTTTCTCCCGTTCGCCCGCCGCCGGCTTGGCGACCGGGCTGTCCTCGCCCGCGGTGGACGGCCACGCATCTTTTATCGTGCGTACCAACCTGTCGACGGAAACCCACGCCGGGCCGACGGATGTTTCTGTCGGCGCGGAGGGAGAGCAAGAGACAAAGTCGGCGTTGTTCTACGCCCCGCTTGCCGATGCCTGTTCCTTCCTCACCTTGTTGTGGGAGGCGAGTGTGGTGGGCGGCGGCGGTTATTGGTGGCACCTCACCGATACCCTTGGAAACGGGTTCCCACCCGATGTGTTTGGCGACGAGGGTGGTGGGATCGTGACCCTTGTCGCCGTGCTCAAAAGCCAAACCGGCGCCAAACCCAACCGCGCGCTGCATCCTTTCACCACCGCGGCTTATGTGGATGGGCCCGTGGACGGGCACAACACCGACCTGTACGTCGCCGCCGCGGATGGGTGCGACAGGGTGGCGATTGCGACCTTGGCACCCGGCCGGGTCGGGTTCACCATGGGCGTGACATTCCCCTGGGAAGATGAAAACGATTCGTTGAAAAAAACGCGGCGGCTCTACAACCTCGCCGGCTACCAACTCCTCGCGGCGAAAGGGTTTCATGGCAGTGAGCCGGGCCTGCCCGTCGGCGGCCAAGCCGATAACCCGGACGATGAAAAACAGACCCTGTCCCAGGTGATTCCGATCCACCGCTTTGCCGAGAAATCGTTGGTTCCCACGGGTGCCGGGAACCCGCCCGCCGAGGAAGATCCCTACGCGGGCATCGCCGCGCAAGGTACGTCCAAGCCGGCGCGGGTCACCGTGGCATTGTCATTCCAAGACGTGTTTGGCAACCGTACCTACAAGGAAACCGAATCATGAGCAACAAGGATCTCAGCCATTTGACCCTCAGCGTGGGGTATACCGACGCACTGGTGCCGTTAACCGCGTGGCCGCTGACCACCGTGGCGTGGACGCTGACGCCGCGCCAAGGGCAGGGTGCTGATTTGGACGTGCACCTCGCCTTGCAGCCGGGCGGGCTGACTCCGGCTGCCGAGGCCGCGGGCGACGCCGCCGTTTCAGGCGCGCGCGAGACCGCCGCCCGTTTTGCCGCGGTTTGGTACCAAATCCAACAACCAGACGTAACCATGAGCCTGTCGACCTCGTTGCAGCAAAGCGGTGATACGCCCGATGTGCTGGCCATCAAAATGGATCAGGCGCGCGCTTTTATGACCGGTGCCTACCAATTCGCCCGCGACGCCGCCGCGGTGCGCGCGGCCTGCGCCGACCCCGCCGTGACCGCGACCTTGGCCGACGTGGTCAGCCATTACGGGGTGAACTGGCAGGCGCTCGGCCTCGCCGCCGGCGACCGTTTTGTCGGCAACCTGATTGACCTGAAGGAAACGCCTTTTTCCATTCCCTGTTACACCGTGGCCTACGACGGCGCGAGCCCGAACGATCTTTTTGTCGGCGTTTCCAGTGTGCCCGACCTGATGCTGGACGCGGACAATGCCGACCTCCCGCTCCAGGTCGGTACCGAACTGGTCGTGCCCGCCGTGGTGCGACCCCAGCCTGACGACGGTTTGCCGCTAAACCTGCTTGCCGAACGCTATGGACTGAGTGTGGCGAGTTTGGTGCGCGCCAACCAGGCGAGCACCGGTTTGCTGCGACCGGGTTTTGTGTTTACCGCCCAAGGCGTGGCCGTGGCAGTGCCCGATCCGGCGGACGGCGGCAATGCACCCGGCCCGCCACCCAGCCTCGACGACATCGCCGCCACCTTTGCCGCCAACGGCGTGCCCTACGACGCCGTGATGGTCGCCGGCGCCAACGCCGAACAGCCGGGGATGTTTGCAGACAGGGTTAAGTTGGTCGTCGACCGGCGGATCATCAAAGACGGCTGGACCCTGAACAACAATGGCTGCGAGGCTTCCAGTGCCGAACTGGCAAGCGCCAACGCCGGCACCGTCGACCTTTACCCGCCGGGAACGCCCTTGCTGCTTAAGATGGTGCAACGCGGCGCCGACCAGGTCGCCAAGGAACCGCTCGGCGCCCTGGCGCGCGCCAACGGCATCGAAGCCGGCGATCTGTTGCGCCACAACGCCGGTGTGGCAGTGCGCGCCGCGGGCGGTGGTGAGGGTTTGGCGGCGACCGGTTTCCCCATTCCCGGCATGTGCGCTTTGCCCGCCGCTTGGGACGAGAACCCGCCCGCGCGGCTGCCGTCCGAGGGAAGCGGTTACAGCCCGGCCCAATTGGGCACGCTGACCGAGCGCGACCCAACGTCGATGCTTTCCGCCAACCAGGCCACCCCCAACTTGATCCTCGCCGGGGCCGTGCTCAAGCCGACGCCGTTGCTCAGCCAACCGACGCTCACCACCGCCGCCGCCGACAGTATCAACAGCATCCTCGCGCGCTTTAACGCGGCCGGCGTCGCCGTCACCGTCGCCGATCTCGTTCAGGCCAACCTGAACAACGCCTTTCTGGCTCCCGGCGCGGCCTTGTTGTTGCCGCCTGCCGAAACCGTGCTGCGTGTGCCGATAGGGGTCAGAGGTTGGCGTTTTCCCGGTAGCATCTTCCCGCTGCGCACCTGGGTGACCTTGTCGCGCAACGCCGACCTCGTCGAGGCGGATTTCAAGGGCACGGATGTGGCCGCGATCACCAGTCCTATCGCGATCCAGCGCGAGAGCAACCCCGCCGGCGCGGAGGACGACGCGGAAACCCTGGACGCTTTTATCGCCGCCCTGGCCAAAGCCCTGCCCGGCCTCGTTCCCGCCACCGGTCAGGTGGTCAAGGCGCGCGAGAACGACGGGCCCAGCGATCTGTTTGGGGTGTCCTTTCTGGCCGGCCAGGGGATCTGGATGGTTGCGATTACGCCGCCCGCGCCCGCCGTGGGTGATCAGGGGCCGCAACCCTACAGCTTCGCGCTACGTCCTTTGTTCAACAGCGTTCAAAGCGCCGACGCCGTCGCCGTCGCGCCCTACGATCCCGACAGCGGCGGCTTGGGCACCCCGCAACAGCACGATTACCAGGGGGTGAATGTCGAAGATTGGGCGCACGCTTGGCTGGCCGGCCTCGACTTGCTGTGCACCGGTCCCTACGTCACCGCCGCCTACCCGATCAACCCCGCCGCCATGGGCCGTTTGCTCGCCGCGAAACAAGGATTGGCCGACGCCGTCGCCGATGGTTTGTCGGCCGTGCTCGCCGACCAGAACGCCGCGGGTGCATCCGTGGGATCCGTGCCATGGAAGGCCGCGCGCGAGGTATTGCGCCAACGCTTGCTCGGTGATTTGGTGCGCGCCTACGACGGGACCGCGATGATTCAGTGGCAGGTCGCCGTGGGCGCGCTCCCGGATGTCGCCAACGCGCGCCTCTCCGGCGCGGGTTCTTTGGCCGACGACGGCGACGACGGCGACCGCGCCCGCCTCGGGAATGCCAAACTGGATCTGGCCAACACCAAGGAAGGCACCTTGACCTTCCCATTCAACCTGAGCCGACCGGGCACCGACACCGCGATCACGCTAAATCCGACCTACGCCGTCAAAGAAATCGAGTACCACATCGAACCGGTGGTGGCTGGTTACGCCCGTTCCGAGTGGCTGCAATTCACCGGCAGTTTTGCCAAAAACCCGCCCCCCGCCTACACGGCCGAGCTGGGAACCCCCCTCATCCCCGTGCCCTTGCGTTCGTACCCGGCCCAGCCGGCGCTCGCCTTCCAGGAAGCGCTGACCAATCCCGCGGCGGCCACACCGGATGAGGCCTGTTATTGGGCTTACCGCGTCGCCGTCGCCCACGAGGCCGCCGCGGGCGACCAGTTGGTCATCGCGGTGGAATGCAACCGCGGCGCCGGCGTGGGCCAAGAGCCCGGCCAAAACAACGACGACCTGTTTGCGGCCTTGGCGCAGTACGCGGCGATTGAAGACGCACTCTGGGCCACTCTCGACAGCCTCACACCATCCGGGAGCGACGGGGATCCCACAACCCTCGCCGCCGCGCTGACCACCTACGCCGATTTAGCCGAAAAGGTCACCGCGGCCTGGTCGGCCCACTGGAACATTCACGGCGTCGAACCGCGCCTTGCCGATGTGGGCCAAATCCACCCTCGCCGCCGTAACCCCAAGCAGGACCAAAGCAAAACCGTCCAACACATCATCAACAGTTACGCGGCGTCGTTTTCCCTCGGTGACAACGGCTTGATCCGGGCCGTGTCGCTGACCCAACTTGATAAGGACAACACCTTGGGCTGGCCGGACATCAGCTTGGTTTTGGAGGGCGACATCCACATCCCCCTCACCGGCACCGACCCACTGCGATCAACCCGCGATTACGTCCTGCCCAAAAAAGCGCCGGCCCCGATCACCGCCGCGCGCCGCTTGGAACTGACCTTCCCCAAGCTGCACATCGCCGAAATCCAGAACATCACCACCGCGGTGTCGGTCCAGCGCAACCTGCGCCTGCTGGGCCACGACGGCCCACGCACCTGTTCGAGCCTGATCTACCGCACCCCGGAATCGGCCTTCCCGCAACCCTTGGTGCCGTTGATCGTGGTTTCCGAGCCGATGGTGATGAAACCCTGGTCGGAAATCCAGAACCAGAACCCACCGGCACACCTGCTCGGCACCTTGACGCGGGATCGCATCACGGGACGCGACATCGGCTTCGCGGTACGTTACGCCTACACCCTCGCCGAGGCCGACCCCCCGCTCAAAACCTTTTTACCGGTCGCGCTGCGCCCGCGCACCACGGCAGACGACCAAACCGTGGACGCGGTGGTGGCGGCATTAAAAAAATGGCAAAAAGAAAACAACCCAATCCAAAACGGCGGCGAATGGACCTTTGATTTCAGCTTCTATTCAACAGTCGACCCCAAGCGCCGGCGCCCCCTGCTCCAACTCAAACAATGGGTCTTCCCGGTTGGCTGAGAGGGAAACCTTACGGGGGCTCTCAGAACCCATACTGTCGGTTAACCTTCTTTTTTGGTTGGTTTTCTTTCCCAGGGGACCAGGTCGCGGTAGCGGCGGACGACGAGGTCGATAAAGGCGCGCAGGCGCGCCGGGGGGTTGGCGCCTTCCGCGTAGACCAGGTAGAGGTCGGCGGGGGCGTCGTGCCAGGATGTGAGGAGGGCCTTGAGTTTGCCCGCGGCGAGATCGGCCTCGCAGACGAAGGCGGGGGCGACGCAAATGCCGAGTCCGGCCAGGGCCGCGCGGTAGGCCGTGTGGCTGTCGTTGACCTGGAAGCGGCCGGTGACTTCTTGGTAAAAAGGGCCGTCCGGGCCGGCGAATGGCCAGCGCGCGCTGTCGCCGGGGACGATGCAGTCGTGTTCGGCCAACGCTTGCGGGGTTTGGGGTTCGCCCCGTTGGGCCAGGTAGTGGGGCGCGGCCAGGAACTGGATCGCCGCCGGTCCCAGTTTACGGACCGTCAAGTCGGGTGCCTCGACCGCCATGCGGCCGACACGAATTGCCAGATCCACGCCCGCCTCGCGCAGGTCGATTTTTTCGCGGGTGACCCTTGCGGTTAGGCTCACCTCGGGGAAAGCGCCTAAATACACGGCGGCCAAATCTGCCAGCAGGAATTCGCCCACAATTTGGTCACAGGACACCCGCAAACAACCGCGCGGTTCCGCGACGGCATCGCGCACCTGCCTGTTGGCCTCCTCGGCGATGGCGGCGATTTGCTCGCATTGCTTGGCATAGGTTTGCCCGACCTGGGTCAGTTGCAGCGATCGCGTGGTGCGGTGCAAAAGGGTTACCCCCAGCGCTTGTTCCAAGGCGGCGATGCGACGGCTCACGGTTTGTTTCGGCATGTCGAGCAGGCGGCCGGCGGCGGAAAACCCGCCGGCCCGCGCGACCGTGGCAAAAAGCCGCATGTCTTCTAAGCGAATGATTGTCCCATTTGTGTTACGCATTGTCTCAATTTGTACCTATTGTCTTGTTCTGCGTGCCGATTCTACAATAGGCCCCGTAACCATCTCTTGTAAAGCGGCGTTCCGAACGGATCGCAAGAACAAAGTGAGGTATCCATGAAACGTGCCCTTGTTAGCATTATCTCGGCCGGTTTGGCCATGTACCTCTTCGGTATGCTTTACTGGGGTGTGAGTCCCTTGCCCTACTATGCCTGGCAACAGACGACGGATGATGTCGCCGCGGGTGAAGCCATGGCCCGTTATTTTCCGGTTTCCGGGACCTACTACCTTCCCGGCGAACACCACGACGCGGCAACCAAAGCGGAACTTTACGAAAAAGGGCCGGTCGCCATGATTCACGTTACCGCTCGCGATGGGCGCGCCCTCCATGAGCCCTGGGTTTTGGTTAAAGGATTGGTCTTGAAACTTACCGTGGCGGCACTTCTTTGGCTGGTGCTGTTCTTGGCGCAACCAGACAGGGTTCGCCGTGGTTTTTTGCTGCTGGTGGTCGTGGGCCTCGCCGGTACGGTGCTGATCGACATGGGCGATGTGGTGTGGTGGTACCTGCCGTTTCCGTGGAAGGCGGCCCAATCGATTTATCACATTCTGAGCGTAACGCTCGCGGCGTCGATTCTCTCAACTCGCGCTCTGCCCAGGGACTAGCGGACGTTACCATTTCCGGCCGAAACCGCGTGGGTTCGGTTTCGGCAACCTGCGATCTGCCTTCTGTTTGGCAAGCACGCTAAAGGTGTGCCTCGGTGGCATCACATGATGGCGCAGTTGCCATACCAGGGAATTTCGTTTGCGGTCGGCCCGTTCTCATCCTCCGGGAAACAGGAGAACAAAGAGTCGTTTGAACAAACGGAGGAGGGCGAGGAGGGCGGTGTGAAGCATTCAAAGGGCGGTTGTTTGGTCAAGTACAGGTAGGTCAAATAGAATTTTCCCGCAAGGTTGTTATACAGTTCATTGAACGTGGCGGTTTTGTTTCCTTGCGCGGAGCAGGAATAATAAACGGTATCATCGTTGAAACCATAGAGAAGAATGGCGTGGCCGGTTCTGGTTCCATGCTTCTTCAATCCGGCAATGACCGGTTTACCCGCCGCCAGTTCTTGGGTGATCAGACCCTTGAAGGTGTGCTCGTTGAAATCACCCACTCTTCTTTTAAGCTCCCTGGCGAAGGCGTTGCCCAGCGCTTTGGTCATGTTTCCGACCCGGACGCCGTCAGAAGTGGTTTGGAATGAGGTTGGATCCGCGGCCCAAAGGTTGCGGCCCCATTGTTCGGGATTGCTGACGGGTTCCATGACGTGGTAATAGGCGCGCACCGCCGTACTGGTCGCGGCCCAGCAAAAGGGGGAGCTTCGGTCGATTTGCGGGACGAAGGAACCTGGGTTCGCTGATGGGATAGCAAGGATTCGGCTAGGCATGGTTTTCTCCTGGTTGGTGGTTCGGGGAATCGGTCGCGATCATGAGCCCGTGGGTCTTTTTCTCAAGAAAATGAGCGAGCATGCATGATTCCTACTTAAACTAATACCAACATTCGTGCCAAAGGTGCGTTTTAATTAGGTGACCCATTTTATTTCTTAAATAGCTGTTAATAATAGATTTGAGGTGTTTGGGCCGTTGTGGTCCCCAAAATAGGCGGGGTTGCGTCTCGGTGCGGCTAATTTTATGTAAAGTGCAGAAAGAAAGAAGGTTGTCTTTTGGTTCGGTTGCAATGGCGGAACCAAGGGTCCCGTTCGTTGTATCTGGTCCGGTTTCACCTGTGTACGCGTTGGCGACAGGGTTGTTGTAGCCATGGCCTCATTTGTTCTGTTAAAACGGCCCACCATCGCTTAGGCTTTTCCGTGAAACGCTGGGAGGTGGCCGTGAGCCGTTTATTGACTTTGAAAATTACCCTCGAACACAGTTACCCTGAAATTTGGCGCGAGCTCGAGGTTGACGGCCGCATTCGGCTTTCTTGTTTTCATGAACTGATTCAAATCGCGATGGGTTGGGAAAATTGCCACCTTCACTTATTTAAGAAAAACAAAGACCTGTATATGCCCTATGGCGATTTGCTGATCGAGCTGAACGCCATCGATGAGGATTACTTCTCCATTTTTGATCTGTTGCCGCGCAAGGGGTGCAAGGCCGTTTACGAATATGATTTCGGTGATTCGTGGATCCACTTGATCGAGGTAACAGCCTCCCGCAAGATTACCGGTGCGCTGCAAGCACCCAAGTTACTCGCGGGGAAGGGGGCCTGCCCGCCCGAGGACAGCGGTGGCATTTACCGGTACTGTGATCTGTTGCCTTTGCTGGACCAACCCGACCATGAGGATTACGAGCAAGTTGAATGGTGTTTGGGTGAAGACTTCGATCCCACGGCCTTTGACCGAAAAGCCGTACGCGGCTTCCTATCTAAATATGCAAAGGAACAAAAACTACCGGAGCGCGACGAAGACGAAGGAAGCTGAGTGGACCCAAAACCCTGCACCTGTGTAGCACCCATTAACGGCAGGCGGTTTCCCCGTAACCTCCGCCTGCACGAGCCCCAACAAGACACCCAATCCCCGGCCTGGCGAACCTTGTGCAAATTGGTTGACGAAGCCGTCGCGGACGGTCGCGAATGTTTTGCGCCCTTTCGTGAATTGAGCGAGGCGGATCGCAGCCAAATCGTCACCCTGCCCAAAAGCATCGCCGGCTTGAAACGGGTGAAAGAGTTCGTCGTTTACGGGAGCAGTCTGGTTTGCATTCCGCCGGAAATCGGCGATATGACCGCGTTGGAAACATTCACGCCCTACACTTCTTACCGGCTCCATTGGTTCCCCTACGAAATCACCCGTTGCGCGAACTTACGCCGCGGCACGGTGAGTACCCGCGCCCTGTTTGGGAACGCCAAATACCGGCCGATGTTTCCCCGCCTTCCTTGCGATATCCCAGCCTTGTACCCACCCGTGTGCAGTGTTTGCCGCGGCCCTTTTGCCGCGGAAGGCCCGCTGCAGCGATGGCTCTCGCTGAGGATCGCCACCGATGTGTTGCCGCTTTTGGTTTTTGCCTGTTCCGCGGCTTGCATTCAAAAGGTACCCAAACCCGCGGCGGGTTATGTCGACCATGCCCACCAGGGCGGGCCGCCGGTGCAGCAACCGCCACCCCAGTTTCCCCGTTAACCCTCCCGGCGCCGTCCTCGTGGAATGCTCACTTTTTCCCCGTGCGTCGCGGGCTAAACTGGGGCGCCGCGGGAACTTAAGTTCACCTGGAAACAGCCGAAAATGAAGATACACGAGGAGTTATCTTGACGGTTTCGGTTTGGCGTCGCTTCGGCGCGGCCTTCTTGCCCGCCCTGGTTTTTTGCATCGCCCCGGTGCTTGGCGACAGCCTGCGCTTTCGACCCCTTCCTCGCGACAGCGGCTTGTCCCAGGGCGGGGTTTCCTGCGTGCTCCAAGACCACCAAGGATATCTTTGGGTTGGCACCGAGGACGGCCTGAATCGCTACGACGGCAACCAGTTCACCATTTATCGCCACGATTCCGATCAAGCAGGTTCGATCTCCGGCTCCTATATTGGCAGCCTTTACGAGGACCGCCGCGGTACCTTGTGGATTACCGCCGCCCGCGCCGGCCTCAACCGCTACCATCCCGCCACCGATTCGTTTACCGTTTACAGCCGGGACTCGGAAAAGGGAAAGGCGTTGCTGTCGAACTGGGTGACCGGGGTGTTCGAAGACGCGACCGGCCGCTTTTGGGTGATGACGCGCGAGGGCGGCATGTTCCTGATGGACCGCGATCAGGAAACTTTTGCCCCGGTTCCCGTGGTTTACCAAAATGCGCCCGAGCAAAAACCTATGGCCGGCAACCGTTTTGTGCAGGATCCAAGCGGTTCGATTTGGATCGGGGGCGGCAGGGGTTTGGTGCGCTTTCATCCCGAGACCCTTCAGTTCCATTTATTCCGCGCCCAACCCGAATTACCCGGCGGCTTATCCGATGACACCGTGTGGGCCCTCGGCCTCGACGCACGCGGCCGACTCTGGATCGGCACCGAGGACGGCCTCAACCGATTAAACGACGACGGCGAAACTTTTACCCGGTATCGCAACGACCCGAACGATCCCCATTCCTTAAGTTTCGACGTGGTGCGCGCCTTTCTTTTAGACGATCAGCAACGGTTTTGGGTGGGCAGCAGCCAGGGGCTCAACCTCTACCATCCTGAAACGGATCGCTTTACCCAGTTTCGTCACAATGTGGCCGACCCCGGCGGGCTCAGCAGCGACAACGTTTGGGGCTTGGAACAGGATGATGCCGGCAACATTTGGGTGGGCACCATGGGCGGCGGGCTCAACCGCTATATCCCCCATCTAGAACGCTTCGGCCACATCCGCCACATTCTGACCGTGCCCGACAGTTTGTCGGACCCAACCTGCTGGGGGATGGCCGAGGCGCCCAACGGTGAAATATGGATCGGCCTGGAAAACGGCGGCGTCGATATTTACAACCCGGAAACCGGCAAAGTTCGCCACCTCAGTGGGGAACTGGGGAATCCCCACGGGCTGAACCCGTTCCGCAATTCCTACGTGATGTTTTCCAAGGGCACGGCCTGGCTGGCCACGGGGGGTGGCGGCGTTCAGGTGATAGATCTGCAAACGGAGAAGGTGATTGAAAATTACGAACCTGACCCCGACGATCCCACCGCCCTCGCCGGGAGCATGTTGGTGAAGCTGTTGCGCGATTCGCGCGGTACGAATTGGGTGACTTCCTTCGACGGCGGCCTCTCGCGCTTCCTGCCCGAGACCAACAATTTCCAGATTTACAAACACGAAGCGGCTAACCCCAACAGCCTGGGCATCGATCGGGTCGCCTCCCTCGCGGAAATGACGCCCGGCTACCTTTGGGTCGGTACCATTGGCGCGGGTGTGAACCTGCTCAACATTGACACCGGGCATGTGCGGCGTTTCGAGCCCGATCCCAAACGGCGCGACGCCCTACGCGGCGCGGCCGTGATTAGCCTTTACCAGGAACCCGGCGGTACCTTGTGGGTGGGAACGCTCGATGCCGGCCTGAGCCGTTACAACCCCGATACCGATTCCTGGCGCAGCTGGGGCACCAAGGAAGGTTTGCCCAACGAAACCGTTTACGGCGTTTTGCCAGGTGAGCCGGATGTCCTTTGGCTTTCCACCAACAAGGGACTTTGCCGGGTGGATACGCAACAGCTTAGCTTCCGCAATTACTACGTCCAGGACGGCCTCCAGGAAGATGAATTCAACGTGGGCAGTTATCTGCGCGACAGCAAAGGGTTCCTTTATTTTGGCGGGGTCAACGGCATCACCCGCTTCCGTTCCGAGGCGATTGTCGACAGCCATTTCCAACCGCAAGCCGTTTTTACCGAAATGCTCATCGCCAACCAACCGGTGCAACTCCAGCACGAATCCTTTGTGTCGCCGCCGGGTGCGGCGCTGCAGGGTGCCGAGGCGGTCACACTGGATCACACGCGCAACATGGTGACCCTGGCGTTTTCGGCGCTGGATTTCACCATCCCGGAAAACATTCGTTACCGTTACCGGCTCGAAGGCTACAGCCCCAACTGGCTGGAAACGGATGCGGCCAACCGTCGCGCCACCTATACCAACCTCCCGGCGGGCGACTATACCTTGCGGGTGCAGGCCACCAACGTCGACGGGACCTGGAGTGAGCGCGGGGCCGCGCTGAACCTGATCGTCAAACCCCCACCTTGGCTGAGTTGGTGGGCCAAATCGATCTATACCTTGCTGATCCTCGCCGTGGTTGGGATTTATTTAAGGGTGCAATCGCAGCGTTTGGCGCGGGAACAACAAATCGCGCGCCAGCAACGCCAACTCGCGAGTCAGGCCGAGGCCATGGCGGAAAACGAACGCAACGTCGCCAACCGCCTGCGCCAGGTCGACCGGATGAAAGACGAGTTTTTGGCCAATACATCCCATGAACTGCGCACCCCGCTGAATGGGATGATTGGTTTGGCGGAAAGCCTCAAAGACGGATTCCACGGCCCCTTACCCCAAGCGGCCAATACCGATCTCAACCTGATCGTGTCTTCCGGCAAACGCCTCTCCCACCTGATTAACGACATCCTCAACTTCAGCTTGCTCAAAAATGGACAGATGGTGATGCACCCCGCCGCCGTGGATTTACACGCGCTGACCACGGTGGTGCTGGCCTTGTCCCGTCCTCAGCTCGGCAGCAAAAAGGTGACCCTTACCAACCGGGTCCCACGCGATTTACCCGCGGTCCTGGCCGACGAAAACCGGTTGGAGCAAGTGCTGCATAACTTGGTGGGCAATGCGGTGAAATTTACCCACCAGGGTCGTATTGAAGTGCGCGCGGAAGAACAAGACGAACGTATTTTGATCGCCGTCACCGATACGGGGATCGGCATTGCGCCGGATCTACAGGGCGCCGTGTTTCAAATGTTCCAGCAGGCCGACGGCTCCACCACCCGTGAGTACGGCGGTACCGGTTTGGGGTTGGCGGTCACCCGCGAGTTGTTGAAGCTCCAGAATGGGGAAATTTGGCTTGAGTCCGAGCTGGGTAAAGGCACCACCTTTTACGTGATCCTGCCCAAGGCGGAAGACGCGGTTACCGAAATCATCCCTGTTTCCGCTTTGATGGAACAGCCCGAGGCCGGCGACAAGGATGCGGGCGACGGCGAACCCGGACCCGCCGTCGAAGCCAACGGTTATCGCCTGTTGATCGTCGACGACGACCCGGTTAACCGCCGCGTGTTGGCCAACCATTTGCTCATAACCGGCTACACGCTGCGCGAGGCCGCCGACGGTTACGAGGCACTGGCGATTATCGATGAGGAGGAACCTTTTGATATGGTGCTGCTCGACGTGATGATGCCCCGTCTGACCGGTTACCAGGTCTGCCGCGAGTTGCGGACCCGTTACTCGCTGGACGATCTGCCGATTTTGTTCCTCACCGCCAAAAGCCGCGAGGACGATCTGATCGACGGTTACGCAACCGGCGCCAACGATTTCCTGGTAAAACCGGTCGCCAAAAACGAGCTGCTGGCGCGCGTCAAAACCCACTTGGCACTGTTGGAAGCCCATCGCGATTTGGAGAGCAAGGTCGCGCAGCGCACCCGGGGTTTGGTTGCGGCCCAGGAGGAATTGTTGGAAGCCGCCCACCTGGCCGGCATGTCGGAAATGGCGACCGACGTGTTGCACAACGTGGGCAACCGCATGAACAGCATCACGACCGCCGTGCACCTGATTGGCGAAATCGTGCAAAACAACAAAGGGCTCGAGCTGCTGAAAAAAGTGAATGCCTTGATGGCGGAACACCAACACGATTTGCCCGCGTTCTTCGCGGAGGACCCGCGCGCGGCCAACCTCATCGAAGCGCTCGATAAAATTGCCGCCAAGCTGGCGCAGCGGGATCAAGCCCTGCTGGACGACGGCACCCAGGTGTTGAACCACGTCAACGAAACCCGCGCCATTCTCAAGGAACAAAGCAAATACGCGGAGTTGCGCGGGCACAGCCGGCCCAGCGATGCCAATGTGCTGATTAGCGAAGCGCTCCAGATCGGGTTGGTTTCCTTCGAGGCGCGCAACATTCAGGTGATCACCAACCAGGAGGCGGATTTGCCGCTGGTCGAACTCAATAAGGCGCGCTTCATGCGGGTGCTGCTGTGCTTGTTGCGCAACGCGGAAGAGGCGGTGACCACCGATGAACAGAAGGGGCCGGGTCGCATCACCGTTTCCTCGGCCAGGGTCGGCGGCGAGGTCAAAATTACCGTAGAAGACAACGGGATTGGTATTGAAGCGGGCAACTTGGTGCGTATTTTTGCCTATGGGGTGAGTACCAAAGCCGGGCGATCCGGGTTCGGCCTGCACTACTGCGCCAATGTCGTGAACGAGATGGCGGGAAAGATCGATGTAAAAAGCGAAGGGATCGGCAAAGGGACCTTGGTGACCCTGCGTTTCCCCGTGATTTCCGAGGCTGAGGCGGTAAGTGAATGATGAACCTTGGTGACGCCATGACCTTAGGCTAATTTGGTTGCGGATCGGACTTGCTGTGCTGGGTGTATTTTCGCCGGATGCGCGACGATCAAATTCTGGTTTCCTCACATAAATTTGGCCTGAATTTGTTACGGTTCACCTAATTCCCCTTGAAGCACATGAAACCGCTTCTCAGGATCGGCACCGCGACCACCTTCGCCGCGAAAAACCTCGCCACGGGTCGGGTTGTCGAGGGCGCGATGCGGCCGGTGAGCGCCGGATCCTTGGCGAAGCCGCCGAGCGATCACGATTTTGCCGCGCGTATTCAGCCGGGGCAGGCCGTGGGTGGTTACTTTAATCCGAACTTGGCCAATTTGGTGGCGCTTCCGGCCGAGGCTGCAAGGTACGAGGTTTACGCGTATTGGGGCGATACCGAATCGAACCGGGTGGTGATTGAGCTGATTGCCCGCTGAAGCCGTAGCGCATCCTTCCGCTTCCGGGTGCGGCATGGGGCGGCTGGTTCGCGCGAGCAGGTGCGTTCAAAGCCGACCGCGGGGTGTCACTCTCGCGGGTACTACCTGAAACTCGACAGGTTGCACAAGACCGTCGTGAACCGTGCACGGGCGGGCTTGGTGTCCTTGTTGAAACGATGTTCTTTATGTTCAAGTGGTTGCTTTGTAGGGGTTTGTGTTTATTCGGCGACGAGGTCGAACGCCTCGCCAAACTCGGCACAACTCCTGCTATTTGGGGTTGGTATCGGCGGCCTTAGGGGGCGCCCATTCCCGACCCAAGGCCTGTTGTTTCAGGTCCTACCCGCGTGGGTTGGCACCAACCAACAGGAGATTGTTATGACAGGAACTTATGCTGTTTTCCGCCAGGGCGTTTTGTCAACCGAGGTACATCCGGTCCCGCCGACCGATCACGACGGGCTGGTTATGTTTCAACGTCCGGGCTCACGCGAAGTCTTGCCGATTTACGCTTACCATCCGTATGACGAGGATGGTGTGCGCAATGCGGCCGTGGCCGGCTTTCACCGCAAAAGCTTCCAAGGGGTTGAAAGTCAATTAAACGATTTGCTTTCAAGGGTGACCCGCGATTACCCGCCCGCCGCTTGGTTTTACGTGATGGTGGGTCACAGCATGAAGGTCGTTAAGTGGTACTTTAAATCTCGGGGTTTAACCAATATGGTTGCGCTTAATGTGAGCGGCGTGCAAAGAGATCGTGTTGCCACCTCTGATTTTGTTCGCTACCTACAACAGAAAATCCAGAAAACAGGTGGTCACAACCTTTTGGTGCTGGACTATACCTACTCGGGTTCCGGTTTGGCAACCATTGGGAATTTGATCAAACAGCAATACCCCCAACGCACCGTGAAAACCTTGGCTTTGGCGGAACGAAGTGAACTCGGCCGCATGAATTCCCATGGCATCGACGCGATTTCTTTAACCAACGGACCCGATTGCCTGGCCAAACAGATGCGTGGTGAAAACCTAAAAGCCTTTGGCCGCCACAAGGTGAAGAATACGCTGCACGAATGGCGCGCCGATGTCCCTCAATCGCCGGATGCCGCGGAATTTTTGGTTGCCAAGCGCCGCTTCACCCAGGAACTACAAACAGCGGCCTTGTTCGACTATTACGAGGCGTTGACCACCTACCAAAGGGCCCGGCGAGAAGCAGGCGACGACGATCTCGGCTTGGTGGGTTCGCTGTCGGGTTCAGAAGCCGGGGACGGCGGCGAGTCCTTCAATGACGATGATTTTGTATAGGGACCCATTGGAAAAAAAGGAAAAAAAGAATAAGGAGCGTGTATGACCTTTTATATCGCTTTGTGGGAAGTCGATACTTATGGCTTCGATGATGTCCCGGCCTCCTTGGCCGCGCTTGAGGCGGCGCTTGCCAAAGCCGAGGAGCAAGGTACCCAAATGGATGCGACCTGCCTGTTCGCCGCGCCGGAATTTCTGTTCACCAAATCTCGGGATGAACACTTTATGGACGAGGATGCCAAAGAAGATGTGCTACAGCGCTTAACGGCACTCAGTGTCAAATACAAACGCTGGTTGATGGTACCGGGAACCGTTGGTTGGTTTAAAACCAGGGTACGCATGCCCAGGCGTGCGGCGCGCCGGGAGGAAGAAGAACGAAGCGCGTCACCACGAAATCCTCAGGGCTATGTCGACCGTGCCTGGGAAACCCCGGTAAGGGTGCTGCCGGCCTACACCCCGGAGATGGCGGCGATGAATATGCCGGATCCCTTGGGAACCAGTCGTCCAGATTTAGAGGAATATTTAGGTGATCGAGACAGTGAGTTAGCCTATGTCCAACAACAAACCCCGAATGTGCAGGACCTGCGTTTTGCGAGAAATACGGCTTATGTACTCAAACGCGGCGCCTTAATCCATAAGTACAGCAAACAAATTCCATCTTTTGCGAACGGTTTAGCAGATGTTGGCAGACACGATCAACGGCAATCGACCCTCTTTTTGCCGGGCAAGGAATGGCCGCTTTTTCAGCATAGCGACATGACCTTTGGCCTCGAGATTTGTTCGGAACATGGGGTGACCCATCTGGCCAACAGAATGCGTTTTGGGACACCACCTGATATTCATCTGCTCCTCTCCGCCTACACCTCGACCTTTGAAGATGGGATCGCGAGTAACTGGAACACCTTGGTCCATGCAGACTCGCGTCATTCCAAGTTGATGTATGAAGGCGCCGCGGTTGACCCCTTGGCGCGCGTGCCCCTTGATCGGGGCACCCTCCTATTCTACGAAATGGGTTAAACCTAGGTCGTGCGGAAGCGCGGGATTTTTTGGCAAAAATCGGGCGTGAAATGGTTTGGAAAAAGCGGGCCGGGATCGCGCACCACTGCACCTGTTGGATGCGGTGCGCACTTCTCCCGGCCGTTGGTGCCCCGGAGGTTTGGCTAAAACCTAAGCAGCGTGATAAGGGCGAGGGATTTTGGCTTAAGATCTGGAGCGAAATGGTTTGGTAAAAGGTAAGCCTACCAACGAGGGTTCAGACGCAAAGCGTCGAGACGGCTACACTTCCTGGAAAAGGTTCAGGAGGTTGCTTTGGGAAAGCTAAGAATCGAGCCAAAACAGAAATCGCCGGGTTTCATTCGT
>NZ_JAFREP010000023.1 GCF_017377855.1 Acanthopleuribacter pedis | reverse complement strand
TGGTTTGATTGGTGTAAAACGGCAAGCCGGGCTGATCGACCAACAAACGCGGCGGGGTCTGATCAAAAACCAGGGCATGCTTAAAGGTGCGCGCGGGTAAAGCGGCATGGGTCGCGCGAAACAGCAAGGTGTTTTCGCCTTCAATCAATGGAACAACGACGGAAAAGGCCCCGGATGGGTCCGGCGTCACGGCGTTGCCGTTGAGGAACAGCACGGAATCGGCGGGCGACAGGGTACCGGCCAAGGTTGCGGTCGGCGTCGCTTGATAGCGGTCATAGGGCTGCAAATCGAGGGAAATAGCGTCCTGCGCAAAAGTAAACAACATGGGCACGGACAAAAAGAGAAAAAGGGCAAGGCGAGGCATGAAAAACTCCAGCTTGCTGTTGTAAATGAGGTAAACGATGGTGAAAAAGAGTGGGTGAGAAAAAACAAATAAAGTGTTTAGCGTGAAATGTTTCGCAAATAATAACGTGAGATTGCGATCATACCACAAATGGGGCATTTTGAATTAAGAAGGCGGTTGGGCGCATTGCGGTCGTGTGCCCAAAAATTCCGGTGAGCCGGCTTGGTGGTAAAGGGCTCGGTGCCGGAGAATCATGCGACCGGTTTGCCGGTGGTTGCCGGCCGTGTGGCGCTTCTGCAGGCGTGGTGTCCATCCGATCACGGTTTTCGTTCAAAAATGATGACTTCCGATTCGAAACCGTTGTCGTAGACCTGGCCGAACACGGCCGATTCAATCGCCTTTACCGCATATTGGTTGAAGTAACTTAGGTAGTGTTCGCGCGTGGTGCGTTTACGCACGCCGACCGCGGTATCGGTTTCGGCGGTCACTTTGCCGTAACGGCTGTTTTTGAGCAGGATGGTGTGGCTGGTTAGCCGGGTTACCTCGGTTGCATAGTTCTTAACCACCTCGGGCTCCATTTCCTGAAACGAGGTGGCGTTGACGAATAATTCGAAGTCGCCCACCAGGGCCGGGAGTTGCCAGGGGCAGATGACCGCCGCACGAAACCCGTTGGCGCGCAATTGTTCCACCCTAATTGGCGCCAGGTCTCGGGTTTGCAAGTAGTTGGCGACCTTGCTCCGTCCAAAAGCGGCCTGCAGGTAATAGGTGGAAACCGCCGCGGTCGGCGGAATATCCACATTTACATAAAAATAATCGCGGGAGGGCGAACGCATGAAAATCTCGCCGAGTGAGCCGTAGCCGCCCCCGATTTCCAGCACGTTGCGGATGGGTTCGGTGTCCACTTTCTTCTTAAGAAAAGCAAGGCACTTAAGGTATCGCAGCATGGCGCAACTGTAGGTGCGACCATCAAATACGAATTGCTCCACCGGTTCACCGACGACCGATTCAAACATGCGATCAAATGCTGGGGCGCGGTCGAGATCGGCCGCGATCACCAGTTCGTAATCGCGACGTGCCTGCTCGTGGCCGTTGATGCGGTCGCGCCACAATTCAGCGAGTTCCGGCATCTTTTTGCCGAAATCATCGATGAGCCCGTCCATCGCCGCGCGGTCCAAATAATAATCGACCGAGCCGTAAATGGGCACGAACATATCGAGTGCACCCCGTTGGCGGCGAAAGTTGTGGTAGCCCTGTTGTTTGAGATCGCGAAGAATCGGCATCATGCCCTGGGCCCAAAATTGGGTGGGTTTAAACAGCTCGGGTGCTTTGGGGACGTCGGCCAACATGGCTTCAAGCAGCGTATCGTCCATGGGATGCTCCCTCCTAACGCAAGCGCGGCATGGGTTTCGCTCTTTTCTCGTGGGAACCGCGAGGCATGAGCCGGTGGATTGGTTTTTTTGCGATTGTAACCGATGAACGGCGGGGCAAGTGCTTTTATCCCAAGAAAAAAACCGCCGTGAACGGGGTTGGGCGTTCGCGGCGGCGTGCGGGTTTCCCCGCGGTTGAGCGGGCAAGGTGCGGTTTTATTAGAGCAGTTCCATGTTGGCGAAGAGTTTGCGGACCAAGGGCTTGCGGTGTTTCATGATCTCGCTGTATTCCTTGCCTTCCAACCGGAGGGCGTAGAAGTACAAACCTTTGCGGTGCTCGAGGTAACCCACCATCCAGCCGACCTTGGTGTCGTCCGGCATGCGGCACAGGCCGGTTTTCCCGCTAAAGCGATAGCCGTCACCTTCCTCCAGAATCATGATGTCCTTCATGGTGGCGGTGGTTTTTTCCCGCAAACCCAGCTCTTGGTTGTAGAACCGGCGCAGAAAAGCAACTTGGTCTACCGGGCTGACGCCGTAGTTGCCTTCAATCCAAAAATAAAAACCGGACGTCAAATTTCCGGGTACCGGGTACTGCCAATCTTTGAGATGTTTGGCAATCACTTTGTTGGTCATGGTATCCGCGAGGGTGCAGTAGTACCAAACAATGGAGTGTTTGAAGGCGAGGGCCAGTTTAGCCTGGTCGGTTCGCCAGCTTTTTCCCCACCAATCCTGTTCGGGGAACTTTTCTGCATCGCGTTTGATCACGGTGTCACGGTCTTTCAACACGCCGGTTTCCAGACCGACCAAGGTGTTGGGGATTTTGAAGGTTGAACAAGGCAGGGTGCCGATGTTGCTTTTGGCGGGATTGTGGATCCAGGTTTGATCGCTGTGCTGTTCGTAAAGAACCAGGGTCGCATCGAACCCGTCAAACAGGGTATCCAGGTTGCTGGGGGCGGGCGGGGTGTTGGTCTCCGGGGCCGGTCCCGCAAAGGTAGCAAGCACAAGCAGGGGCAAGACAAAGCTCATGATTGAAAACTCCAATGTGCAAAAGTTTGTTTATTGAATGAATGGTCTGGGGCCCGTGACAGAGTCTTCAGTTGTGCCAATCTTTCAACTTTTTGCACGCTTCATCCTTGAATCATGCTCGTCACCATTTCCGGGAACGCGATGAGCAGCGCCAAACCAATGAGTTGGATGATGATAAAGGGAATCGCGCCTTTGTAGATTTGGACCGTCTCGACCTCCGGCGGGGCGACCCCGCGTAGGTAAAACAGCGCGAAGCCGAAGGGCGGCGTGAGGAATGAGGTTTGTAAATTCATGCCGACCATGACGCCGAACCACACCAGGTCGATACCGAGCGCCGCCGCGGCCGGTGCCAACAACGGGATGATGATGAAGGCAATCTCGAAGAAGTCGATGAAAAAACCCAATATGAAAATGGTCAGGTTGGCGACGATCAACAAACCAGCCACCCCGCCCGGCAGATTGGTGAGCAGCGCCTCAATCCAAATGTCGCCTTCCAAGCCGCGGAACACCAGGGCGAAGGCGGTGGAACCGACGAGCAGGAACACCACCATCGCGGTCAGTTTGGTGGTGTATTGCATGGTTTCCTTGAGGCGGTCCAAGGTCAGGCGCCCGTTGATTGCCGCAAGAATGACCGCGCCGAGTGCGCCGAGCGCGCCGGCTTCGGTCGGCGTGGCCAGCCCGGTGAAAATGCTGCCCAATACCAGCAGGATCAGCGCCAACGGCGGTACCAATACCAGCGCGACCTGACGGAACAGGGCGGCGCCGCGCACCTCGCGCGCCTCGGGCGGGAGGGCGGGCATGAGGCTGGGTTTAAAGAACGCAACCGCCACCGCGAACAGAGCGTACAGGCCGGCCAGCATCAAACCGGGAATCAATGCACCGCGAAACAGGTCGTTGACCGAGATGCCGAGTTGGTCGGCCAAGACCACCAGCACCACGCTGGGTGGGATGATTTGGCCCAGTGTGCCGGATGCCGTGATCAGGCCTGCCGAAAGTTCCTTGGCGTAACCGTAACGGAGCATGACCGGCATGGAAATCATGCCCATGGCGACCACCGAGGCGCCGACGACACCCGTGGCCGCGGCCAAGAGGGCCCCGACAAAAACGACCGCCAGTCCAAGACCGCCGCGAACGGGGCCGAACAACATGCCGATGGTTTTGAGCAAATCCTCGGCCAAGCGCGATTTCTCCAGCATGGCGCCCATGAAGATAAAGAAGGGAACCGCCAATAGCACGTAGTTCGACATAATGCCAAAATTTCGATTGGAGAGCGCGAACAACAGGTGCCAGTCGAAAAAGCCTGCTTGCACGCCGATAAAGGCAAAAATTAACGAGGTGCCGCCGAGCGCAAAAGCCACCGGGTAGCCGCTAAAAATGAGCAGGAAGGCCACCACGAACATCAGGGGACCGAGCAGTGAATCATCCATGGTCGGCCTCCCGTTCGCGATCGCCGGTGTGGCCCAAAATCACCGCAAGATTTTTGAACAACTCGCTCAAACCCTGAACGGCCAGCAACAAAAAAGCGATCGGCACCATGGTTTTGATCGGGTACCGCGGCAAACCGCCGGGATCGTTGGAAATTTCCCAAACCTTCCAGGAATTGATCACGGAAGGCATGCTGACCCAAATCATCAGGGCGCAGAAGGGAAACAAAAAAATCAACGTCCCGACGACATTAATCCAGGCCTGGGCTTTTTCCGATAGCCGCCCGTAGAGGACATCGACGCGAACATGCTCACCATGGCGCAGGGTGTAGGCGGCGCCCAGTAAAAAGATCACGCTGAACATATACCATTGGAGTTCGATAAAGGCATTGCTGCTGAGATGAAAACCGGTCAGGCGGTCTGTTTTTCGGGCGACGGCGTTCCAGGCACCGATCACGACCATCAACAAAGTCAGCCAGCAGAGGGTTCGGCCGGTCAAATCGGAAAAGCGGTCAATACGGGCGGCGATACGCAAGTAAAGCGGCGGCATGCAAGCCTCCAGGCAGGAAAAAGGCGTCACTCCCAACGCGCGCACAGCTTGCGTTTCTTGCAGATCCGCGGGAACCGCGAGGAATGTGCTGGGTGAAAGGTCCGCGGTATTCTTGCAAACCGGAGCGCTTTAGGTCAAGGAAGGGTGGCGGGTGTGGGCTTATTTGGCGTTTTTTGTCGTCGGACCTTTGCCGGTAATCCTTGCTACAATGGGGCGACAATTACCTAAGAGGCGCGATAAGCGTGCGGGATTTTGGCTAAAGATCTGGAGCGAAATGGTTTGAAAAAAGCGGACGCGCACCCATTGGGTGCGTTGAGCATTTTTTCATGCCGTTGCAGCCCAGAGGTTTAGCTAAAATCACCGCGAGTTATCGTGCTTCTTAGGTATTATCCGAACATCATTAATAAAGGATGCATGTATGGTTTTCCGATCCGCTCAGCCTCCCAGCGAACCCAAAAAGGTTCAAGCCAAAACCGGGCGACGCGCCTTTTTATGGAAGGCGGCCTCCGGCTTGACCGCCGCCGCGCTGGTCACCCACGGGTGTGGTGGCTCGTCGCCCAACGGTCATGCCGATGGCGGTCCCGCCGTTCACACCTCGCCCAAGGTACGCTGGCGCTTGGCATCCAGTTTTCCCCGTGCACTCGACACGATTTACGGGGTGGCCGATACCCTGGCCAAACGGGTTAGCGATCTGACCAACGGGGCCTTCACCATTCGTCCCTATCCACAAGGCGAATTGGTTCCTGCGATGGAAGTGCTCGACGCCGTTCAGCAGGGCACGGTGCAGATTGGTCACACCGCTTCCTATTACTACAAAGGCAAAAATCCGGTCTTGGCTTTTGATTGCGCCGTTCCCTTCGGGCTCACCGCGCGCCAGCAAAGTGCTTGGCTGGTTCACGGCGGCGGCCTGGAGCTGATGCGCTCCGTGTTTGCCGATTTCAACATCGTCAACTATCCCGGCGGGAATACCGGCATGCAAATGGGCGGTTGGTTTCGTCGAGAACTCAACAATGCCAAAGATATCAACGGTTTGAAAATGCGCATTCCCGGACTCGGCGGTGAGGTCATGAGCCGCATGGGCGCGACCGTGCAGGTTCTGGCCGGTGGGGATATTTTCCCAGCCTTGGAGCGCGGTGCCATTGACGCCACCGAATGGGTCGGCCCCTACGACGATGAGAAACTGGGTTTCTACAAGGTCGCCAAGTTTTACTACTATCCCGGCTGGTGGGAACCCGGCCCCAGTTTGTCGTTTATGGTCAATCAAGCCGCGCTTGAATCCTTGCCCGCCCATTATCGCGGTGTGCTTGAGGTTGCCATGGCCGAAGCCGACCACGACATGATCATGAATTACGACCGCAAGAACCCGCCCGCGTTGGCCCGTTTACTGGAAGCCGGGGCGCAGTTGCGGCCTTTTGCGCGGGACATCATGGAGCTGGCGCGCAAGACGTCCTTTGATTTGATGGAAGAGCTGGCAGCCAAAGACGCCGGTTACCGCAAGGTCTACGAGCAATGGTCGGCATTCCGCGATGCGAGTTACCAATGGTTTAATACCGCTGAGACCGAATACGCCGCCTTTGCGCGCCAAATGATGGAATCGAAAGGTTAACCCGCGGTTCTTGCAAGCGTTAAGATCGCGCGGCCTGGACTATTGTGACCCGGCCGCGTGTTGCTTTGCTAAGCGAAAATGGGAACCCAAGGTGTGCCTTTTCAGCTTGGGTGAAATGGAATTGATGAGGAGCATGCATGCGTTTGATCTCTGTGTTGGTTTGTTTGACCGTTAGTTCGTTGTGGGCGCAAAACGAGGTTCGCCTTTCTTACACTCAGGTAACCCCCAACCTTTTTATGATTGAAGGGGTCGGCGGCAATATGCTGTTGTCGCGCGGCAAAGACGGTTTGTTTTTGGTGGACGATCAAGTCGCCTCGGTGTCTGAGAAAGTGGCTGAAACAGTGAAAGCGATTGAGCCCGGCCCGATTAAGTTCATTATCAACACCCACTGGCACCACGACCACACCGGCGGCAACGCCGTTTTCCGCAATGGGGGCACCCTCACGGTGGCCCACCGCAAGGTGCGCGAGCGGATGCAAAAAGAAAACTTTACCCACGCGCTTAATCGCAAAACCCCGCCTTCTCCCGAGGCTGCATTGCCCGTGATCACCTTCACCCGCGAAATGCGGTGGTATTTTAACGATGAGGAAATTCATATTTACCACGTCGGCAACGCCCACACCGACGGCGATTCCATCGTTTGGTTTAAATCGAGCAATGTCATTCACATGGGCGATGTGTTTTTTAACGGGTTGTACCCCTTGATTGATTACAGCAGCGGTGGCACCATGCGCGGCATGATTAAAGCCGTCAAGCGGGTGTTGAAAGATACCGATTCCGAAACCAAAATCATCCCGGGTCATGGGCCCATCGCCACCAAGTGGGACCTGATCCAATACCTGGAGATGCTGGAAGAAGTGGGCCAAAAGGTGCGTTCCATGAAAAAAGCCGGCAAAACGTTGGCAGAAATTAAAGAGGCGGCTCCCACCAAAAAGTGGGACGAAATTTGGGGCAAAAAGTGGCTCAAGCCGGATGAGTTTGTGGCCATCGTTTACAACGCACTTTAGCATTGCGCTTCTTGAAGAAAACGCCCGCGGTTGGGAAAAACAACCGGCGGGCGTTTTTTTGTGCCCGCTTCTCAAGCGCTTCCATCCAACGGTCGATAACCCTGTCAAACTGTTCATGTTTCTCGGAGTTGTTATGTCCTTTGCCACCCCGCGTCGTTTTGAGCGTTTTAATTGCGATATGGCCGTTTGGATTCACCCCAGCGGTGAAACCGAACCTTTGTTGGCCGAGGTCTTAAACATCAGCGGCGGTGGTTTTTTGTGCATTGTTGATCGACCCATGGAAACCCATCAACGCATGGATGTTTCCGTTGAGTTGCCGCAGCGTTCGGAGTTGGTGCCGGTGATTGCCGAGATTCGCCACATCCGCGAGCACGAGGATGGGAATTACCTAATTGGGTTGGAGTTTAAGGAGATCGAAGGCATGGCCGTGCCGGCGTTTATCGCTTACATCGAAGCTATGTTCCTGTAGGGCGGGTTGCTCATGAATGAACTCATGTTGCGTGAACGGATTGAGGATATTCTCAAAACCGGCAACAACAAGTTGTTGCGGCAGTTCTTAGAGCGGGAACTGTCTACCAACCGGCGCCAAATTTTGCCTTTGTTAAGCGAGGTCGTGGTCAACCTCGAGGGTCGGGAACGCTTGACGTTCCTCGAGGCGCTTTTGATCGATTCGGAACCCGACATCATCCCCGTGTTTATTGCCGCCATTCTCAAAGAAGGCAACCAGCTTTTTGCCAAAAGTATGTTGCTGATTTACCGAAACCTGACCCACTTTGAGGCGATTGCCGCGCTGGAGCGCGTGCGGTCGCAGTTGATGCCCGCGCTGCTGCCCGTTGTCGAGAAGGTGATGCTTGTGTTGCGGGGCCGGCACCACCATCGGTTTTTTATGCAGGCCTTTACCGAAGCGCGTGACGGCGGTGAGGCGCTGGACAGCGTTCTGGAGGACATGCTCAAAACGCCCAATCCCGATTACGTGCCTTTTTTCATGGAACACCTGCGCCAGGGCAGTATCCCGCAAAAGTTGGCCGCGTTGCAGGGATTGATACGGGTTGGCGAGGCCGATTTGATCGACGATGTCTTGGTTTTTTTGGCCGATGCCGCCAAGCGCCGCGACCGTTTGGAGAAATTTCGTCGCTTTCTATTGCGTGAACAAGGTTACGCGGAACGGGTTCCCGCCGATTACGCCGCGCTGATTGGGGCCATTGCCGCTTGGGATGACAATCGCCAACAGGCCTTTAAACGCCTGTTGGGCGGCGAGGGGTTCGAGCAGGCGTTGGCGATGGTGCGCGAGAGTTTTGGTTTACAAGAACCCCTTTGGCTTGAGGTGCGGGTTTTTCTCGGTCATGTGCTGGAGGGCGAGCTTCAATTAACCGGGGCGTTATACCGTTTGGGGCGTGCCTTCCAAAGCTGGGCCGACCAACAGCAGGATTTACTTCGGTCGACCTGCCACCTGTTGGGCATTTTACGCAACAGAAGCGGTGGTGAAGACCTGACCCAAAAGATTGAAGATGTGATCCATGAAAACGATCCGCTTCGCCCCGTATTTATGGTGGCTTATCTCAAAGGTTGCCAATCCAAAAACGCCCTAAAATTACTGCAGGCCTATATTAGTTTTCCGCCCGACGACCATGTCTTGTCTGTTTCGCTCGAGGCGCTCGGGTCTTATAAATTAGAACGACTTCCGCCCCAGGTTGTGAACCTGCTCCACGAACACGATGCCCCCGAGATCCACCGTCAAGCCGTCGGGCTGATGATTGATGCCGGTTTCGCCGAGGTCTTGTTCGAAGAGTTACTCATTGAATATGTACCCGCCTTGGTGGCGACCGCGGCGCCGGTGATCGCGGAACGCAAGGTGCCCGAGGGTGAGCTTTGTTTGGCAAAACTCCTTGAGCAGGTTGTCGACGACGAACAAGCCTTGATTCTCATCAAAGCCTTGGCCGCGTTTCCCGCCCCGGAGACGGGCGAGGCGGTTGCGCCCTTCTTTCAGCCGGGAAACCCTGTAGAAATTCGCGACACCGCGCTGTGCACCTTGCTGACTGCCGGCGGGCCGCGGGCTTTTGCCACTATTTTGGAGGTCCTTGAGCTTTATCCCGTCCAAAAGAAAAAGCAGCTTAGCACCGTCTTGATAAAGATGTTGGCCGAGACCGAGCCGGCCCGATACCCCGAGGATTTGGTGTGGAGTATGGCGTTTTGGACCGCCATCCTGATGAATGAACTGGACCCGGAAATCCGCGATGCGACCCTCGCCGTGTTGCGCAAGGTTGACTGGCACGGGGCCCATCATCCCGGCGTGTGGGTGGAAACCTTGCGCGAGATTGCCGAAAACCGCGATGGGTTGTTGTCCCAGCAGGACTGTACCCAATTGCGAACCCTGGCCTATAAAGTTGAGTCGACCCTGGGGCTGCGTCAAGGCGCGGGGGAAGATCGCAAGAGCCTCACCTACATGCTGGACAAGGTGGATGATCCCTGCCACCACGGCAGCGCCGGCGCCTTCCGGCGGCTCAACCTCATGTTCAAACCCCACATGCTTGAAGATTATCCCTACGAATACGAGCGGCTTATCAACATGGTTT
Source organism: Acanthopleuribacter pedis (assembly GCF_017377855.1). Lineage (GTDB taxonomy): Bacteria > Acidobacteriota > Holophagae > Acanthopleuribacterales > Acanthopleuribacteraceae > Acanthopleuribacter > Acanthopleuribacter pedis. The sequence continues at coordinate 177,007 of NZ_JAFREP010000023.1, read as the reverse complement.
TACAGTTTTTGGACCGCAACCAAGGGGTTCCCGAATTGGTCAAGGTCGCCATTGGTTTGTGTGTTCGGGTTGCCGATCCGCGGTTGGTCGAACGGGTTGATCAGTTTTTGGCCGACCCAAACCCGGAACTTGTTCAATTTGCCGACCGCGCCATGTCTTTGCTGCAGCAGCGCAAGGCGCCGCGACCGATTCGATCCATTCACGTTGTGGATGACACCCGTTTGATCACACGAACCCTTAATGCCGTGTTGAGCAAGGCGGGTTATGAAGTCGATATCGATAACTGCCCTCAAGACGCCATGGCTCGCTTAACCCAACGCAATTACGATCTGGCTATTGTGGATCTCATTATGCCGATTATGGATGGGCGTGTCTTTATCCGTGAGATGCGGGAGCGGCGCTTGGCGCCGGACCGGGTCATCGTGATTACCTCGAGCCGCGACGGCTCGGAGCACCAACGGGTGAAAGCGCTCGGCATCGACGGCTTTTTACTCAAGCCGTTTCCGATGGGAAAACTGGTTGAAATGATTGACAATCTCAGTACCGGGAGCAGCTAAAATTCGGTGTATCCCGGCCGGGGAATTGTTTTCGGCTCGGTACTTGCATCGCCAATCTTGTGTCTGCGGATGAAAAACAGCGAATAGCCAATGTTTCCCCACGCTGTTTTTCATTCGAGATCCACCAAACATGGCGATTTATGTCGTCACCTTGTACTCCCTTGTTTAACCCGTGACCCCGTCATGGGTTTTTCTTTTTTTTGGGGCGGGGTATTCGTTTTATCCAAGGGTTCTGCGCAAACACCGATGAAGCGCGGGGCGCCCGGCGCATCACACCCAAAAGGGCAACCCCACTGAGGAAAAAGAATGGGCAATGGAACTGCCTTGTTCAATCCTGGGCGGGAACAACAGCGCCGGTCGTGATAAACGAAACCTCTCATTTATTTCCATGCCAAAATCCACCAGCCATCCTTGCTCCATGTCACACTTTGCGAGAGAATGTGGGTGGTTTCATTTCCGCCTTGGACGGATTCATCGGAGTTGCTCATGTTGCGATTTTTTGGTGTCGGTTGCTTGCTCTTTCTTTTGAGTCTGCCGGTTTTTTCCTATGATCGTGTGACGCCGTTGCGTGCGCGCAAGTACTCCGCTTTCCGGGCCCACAGCATCTTGCCCGAGAATTTTCGCTATGTGATCCACAAAAACGGAAAACACCTTTTTGCCGGATTGGAAGCCGCGCTTGACGTACCCCAGAAAGACGTCACCGTGGAGCGTGTCATGCTCGAAAATCGCAAAATTACCCAACTTGTGAACAAGCAGGCACCTTTTGGGCAGGTGGCCCGTCAAATGGGTTTTGTTTCCGGGCTGGTTGCCGTGCTGGTCGACCCCTCGGAAACCGGTCCCAAACATGTCAACGAGGGTTTTGATTTTTACCTCGACAAAAAACTGGATCGGTTTCATTTTGTGTTTGACGGTTATCCCGGTCCCACCGTTACCGAGGATTGGCTCTCCACCCAGTTACAGGATGTGGTTAAGACGCGGACCCAGTATCGCGACATTCTCACCAAGGGTTATCGTCAGGTGAACGGCAACAGTCGTTACCTTTTTGACGAGCGTCATCCTGTCTTTGGTGTTTGCTCTATCTACTTTTCCAATGTGGCTCGACTCTCAGCGCATCTCTGGTATCATGCATGGGCTGCTGCCGACGGTGACCTCACCCGTACGCCTCTATTGCGCGAAAACCTGTCGCGATTGAAGTAATCCGACCGCGCGGAGCGTCACCGCCCCTCGCCCGCGTGAAACGGCACAGCAATGCTGTGGCATCCGCGTTTGCGCCCGTGGCGGGGATCTGTCTGACGTGCCTCGGTGCTGTATTCTTTTGTGCAGCAGGCCCAGGTGGGTCGGTTTGGCGGCCAATACGATGCGGAGAAAAAAGCGGCATGGCTACACAAGTGAAACGAGCGTTGATCAGTGTTTCCGATAAAGCGGGTATTGAAGACTTTGCACGGGCTTTGGTGGACAAGGGGTTTGAAATTCTCAGCTCCGGCGGCACCTTTCGTCATTTACAGAACGCGGGTTTGTCCCCGGTCAAAGTCGCGGATGTGACCGAGTTCCCTGAAATCCTCGGTGGTCGGGTTAAAACCCTGCACCCACGAATTCACGGCGCCCTTCTGGCTCGCTATGAACTGGACGAGCATCGCCAAGAATTGGCGAATCACAACATTCAACCCATCCAAGTCGTGGTGGTGAACCTCTATCCCTTTGCCAAAACTATTGCCAAGCCCGACGTTACCTTGGCTGATGCAATCGAGAATATTGATATCGGCGGCCCGACCATGGTTCGCGCCACGGCCAAAAATTTCAAGCACCTTTCGATTTTGACCGATCCGGCCGATTACCCCCGTTTCTTGGAAGAGGTTGACGCCTCCGGCTTGCCGAGTTTGGCGTTGCGGCTGCATCTTGCCCAAAAGGCGTTTCAACATACTTTTGCCTACGATCTCAAAATTGCCGATTACCTCGATGGTTTACAAGCGCAAGACGACCAATTGTCGCCGCTTGAGGATCAAGTATTGCCGCCCACGTTCCGTATGAGTGCCGCTCGCGAGGAAGTGTTGCGATATGGGGAGAACCCCCATCAGCGCGCCGCATTCTACCGCGTTGACGGTGCCGCGATGCCCGACTACATGACCCAGCACCAAGGTAAGCAGATGAGTTACAACAACTTGGTGGATATGGAAGCGGCTTGGCGTTGTGTTTGTGATTTCGAACGGCCCACCGCCGTGGTCGTGAAGCACACCAACCCTTGTGGGGTTGCCTGTCACGATGAACTGGAGCAGGCCTTCCGGCGCGCGCGTCAGGTCGATGCAACCTCTTCTTTTGGTGGTGTTATTGCCTTTAACCGGGAAGTGGACGAGGCGACCGCCGCCGCGGTTAACGAGCAGTTCGCCGAACTGGTGATTGCGCCCGCCTTCAGTGAGGCCGCCCGCAAGAAATTCAAGCGCAAGAAGAACCTGCGCGTGTTGCAAATAACCCTGCCCGAGAGCGGTCTGCCCCAAGGGCTGGAAGTGAAACGATTGGATCACGGTTTGTTGGTTCAAGATAAGGATACCGTGCGGATTCCCTTTGGCGATTGGAAGTTGGTTTCCGAGCGAAAACCCACGGATGAGGAACGGGCCGCTTTGATCATGGCCTGGACCATCGTTCCCCACGTGAAGTCAAACGCCATTGTTTATGCCGATGCTGATGGTGCGGTTGGTATCGGCGCCGGCCAAATGAGTCGGGTTGATTCCTCAAAGATCGGTATCAGCAAAGCCGCCGAGGCCGAGCTGGCGATCCAGGGGAGTGCCATGGCGTCCGATGCCTTTTTCCCGTTTCGCGATTCCGTGGATGCCGCCGCCGCCGCGGGGATTACCGCCATTGTTGAGCCAGGCGGCTCTATTCGCGATGAGGAAGTGATCGCCGCCGCCAATGAGCATGGGATTGCTTTGTTCTTTACGGGTACACGTCACTTCAAACACTAGTTGGTCCTCCTTGCGGAAGGCCCCGTGGGAAGGTGATCGTGATGCTGCATTCAGGCGGGACGGTGTTTGGCGGTGATCGACACGGTCCCGTTGTGGGTGAGGTGAAGCAAGGGATAAACAGGCATAAAAAAAAGGAAGTCGCCGAGGCGACTTCCTTACCGAGGAGGAGATTTACAAAGATTGTAATTTTTATGTCTATTCGCGGGGAGAAACGCGAATTCAGAGGGAAAAACTAAGTGTGTGCCGGTAACTTAAACACCTGTATCATTGCTGTGCATCTACGAAATATATCGGCCGAGGTGTGTCAATGTTTAATTAAATTGTGATTTTTTTCACTGGAGAGCCAGAAAAATGTATCTGGATTTGCAAGTATCTGAATTTTAACAGTTTGTTGCGGTGGGTTGCGCGTGTGTTCATGCTGCTGCTCGTGCGAAAAATTCTGAGGACCGACATAATATGCACTTTGGCGCACGCCGGTGCCGGCGTGATCGCGGGAAGCCACGCACCCTGTTTTGTTGTTGATGAAGCGCCGGTGGGAAAGCGCGGCTAGGGCGCGGGGTTTGTCGCGTTTTCCTCGGGTTCGGCCGATCTAAGCTGCTTGCGCATGGTGATTTGGTTCCGCTCGCCCGTTCGTTGGTAACTGAACTGGTCAACCAAGTTGCGGATGATATAAATGCCGAGCCCGCCGATGGGGCGATCTTTGATGTCGCTTTCGAGATCGGGTTCCGGGGTGTCGCTGGGGTTAAAGGCGACGCCGGGATCACATATGGTGGTGACAATCGCATTGTCTTCACGGCTGATTTCGAGCTGAATGTGGTGGCTTCCGTGGGGCAAGCCGCTGTACTTAATAATGTTCGAGACCCACTCTACCAGGGCGAGGTTGAGGGACATCAGGCCGTGTTGGTCCATGCCCTGCTCGCGGCAAAAAGCTTCGACCGCTTCGCTCATGCCGCGAATGGCTTCGAATTCATTGCTTATTTCGAGGGTGGTTCGGGCACTCATTACGCGTCGGTTTCGGAAACAAGCGTGAGGCTGGGTTTGCGGTTTGTTTCAACGAACAAGAATATGAAGCCGCCGAGAATGGGAAGTAACACCAGCGCAACAAGCCACTTCCAGCGTAGGTTGGCAGGGGAAAAGGTTGCGTCCCACCACTTTATGAACCCGAAACCGGTTACCGTCAGCCAGCTAAAAGCAAAAAAGACCCAAAGCGTGGTTTCAACGCCCATGGTTTGCAGCATCGTTAGGGAAAGCCAGATCACCGGACCCAGGGATATTAGTCCGATCGCGGCCAGCATCAAAACGGGGATTAGGTAGGCCAGATCGGAGAACCGGAAGCGTTCTTCCTTCTTTTGCAAAGCGTCCTCCTCAATTCACCCAAACATTATAACCGAAGCCCGAGTTGCTTGGGGACGCTTCCTGGCCGGGTGGTGGTTCCCGAGAGGGACTTGTGTGACGGCCGTGTTTGTGTCGGTGGGGAAATTCACATTGCCGGGGATTTTTGAGAGAAGGGTAAGCTCGCTTACCGATCAGCGGGAAGCAAGGGCAGCCGTTGTTGAAGCAGCGCTTAATGTAAAGGGTTCGCCGTGGAATTGTGCCTCTGGTTACATTCGAAAAAAACGCGCTTACAATAGCGGGTTCTTAAGTTGCTCTCATTGGGTAGCTTGTTGGCTTGGGCGGCGATAACTGTGAAAAATGTAACACTTGCGTAAAGAAAAAGAGTTGACTTCTTTTTCTGGTGAAGTATCCTGAAACACGCATCTAACACCTGTCCTTACGCTGGTAATTTATTTGGCCTCAGTTGACCATCGCCTAATGGTCTTACTTGAATCCGGCCAAAATCGTTCATATGTTTTGAAATTCAGAGGAGAACAAAAAAGATGAAAGCTTATTCAAGACTCCGTTCTTGGAGCAAACCCCTGCTCGTATTCGTCGCTTGCCTGTGCGCAATTACCGCCATGGCCGCCGACAAAATCGATCTGCGTCAACAGCCCGACATGTGGCGTGCCGCTAACTTGAACCCCAACGAAGCGCTGGTAAGCGTTGTGGGTTTGGACGCCGCCACCAACCAATTGACTTCTTTTTCCGACCGTACCGACGCCACCACCAAATTGCGTCACACCCGCTACCAACAGTACTACCAAGGTATTCCTGTTTGGGGTGAGAACATCGCCGTTACCCGCGATGCTCAGGGTGCCATCGTTCGGATGCACGGTCAGATCGTTGCCGGGATTGGTTCTGAGTTGGTTGACGTAACGCCCGCGGTTCCCTCCAAGCAAGCTTTCGCCGCCGCGATTCAAGACACCGTGGCTGTTCAAAACTTCGCTTCTCCAACCATGGAGAACGAAAAAGTTCAAATGGTTATTTACATCGCCGACAACGGCGAGCCCCGCTTGGCTTACTACGTCTCGTTTTTCGCGGATGAGAAAGCCGGCGGCAAACCCACCCGTCCCACCTACCTGGTAGACGCCAAAACCGGCGACTTCCTGCTCCAATTCGAAGGTCTGGCGCATGCTGATGCGACCGGCCCTGGTGGTAACCAAAAAATCGGTCGTTACGAATACGGCTCCAACGGTGTTCCTTTCTTGAACGTTGCTCAGAGTGGCAGCACCTGCTCCATGTCTAACGCCAACGTTCGTACCGTTAACCTGAACGGTGGTACTTCCGGCAGCACGCCCCACAGCTTCACCTGCCCCGAGAACACCGTTAAAGAAATCAACGGTGCTTACTCTCCCCTGAACGACGCCCACCACTTCGGTCAAGTTGTTTTCGACATGTTCAGCCAGTGGTTCAACACCGCGCCGCTGACCTTCCAGTTGACCATGCGCGTTCACTACAGCACCAACTACGAAAACGCGTTTTGGAACGGTTCCGCCATGACCTTCGGTGACGGTCGCAACACCTTCTACCCCTTGGTTTCTTTGGACGTATCCGCTCACGAAGTTTGCCACGGTTTCACCGAGCAAAACTCCAACCTGGTATACCGCAACCAATCCGGCGGCATCAACGAAGCTTACTCCGACATGGCCGGTGAAGCTGCTGAATTCTTCGACCGCGGCTCCAACGACTGGTTGGTTGGCCAAGACATCTTCAAATCCAACGGCGCCCTGCGCTACATGAACAACCCTCCCCAAGACGGTCGTTCTATCGATCACGCTTCCGACTACACCAGCGGCATGGACGTACACTACTCTTCCGGTGTATTCAACAAAGCGTTTTACTTGATCGCGACTTCTTCCAACTGGGACACCCGCAAAGCTTTCGAAATCTTCACCCGCGCCAACCAAAACTACTGGACTTCTTCTACGAACTACCAACAAGGTGCCCAAGGTGCTTTGGACGCGGCTGCCGACCTCGGCTACGACGCTGCGACCGTTGTTAACGCTTTCGGTCAAGTCGGCATCACCCTGAGCGGTGGCGACACCGGTGGTGACACCGGCGGCGATACGGGTGGCGACACCGGTGGTAGCGAACTGCAAAACGGTGTACCTGTTACCGGTCTTTCCGGCAGCACCGGCGACTTCGCGTTCTACACCATCGAAATCCCTGCCGGTGCACGCAACCTGAGCGTAAGCATCAGCGGTGGTTCCGGCGACGCCGACCTCTACACCCGTGCCGGTGCGCAACCTACCACCAGCCAGTACGACTGCCGTCCCTACCGTTCCGGTAACTCTGAAACCTGCACCGTGGCCAGCCCTGCCGCCGGCACCTTCCACATCGGTGTTCGCGCTTACAGCGCCTACTCCGGTGTAACCCTGGTCGCTTCTTACGATGAGGGCGGTCCTTGTACCTTGCCTAGCGACTCTGAGTCCGGTTTGAGCGCTTCTTCCGGCAACTGGGTCTACCGCACCGTCACCGTTGGTGAGTGTGGCGCTACCTTGAACGTCAACATCTCCGGTGGTTCCGGTGACGCCGACCTCTACGTTCGTGCCGGCGCCCAACCTACCACCACTTCTTACGACTGCCGTCCTTACCGCTGGGGCAACACCGAGTCTTGCTCGGTAAGTGTTTCCGCCGGTACCTACCACATCGGCATTCGCGCTTACAGCTCCTTCAGTAACCTCAACCTGAGCTACGAAGTTGTTGAATAAACCAAACCCACATAACCCGTCACTTCGCTGACGGAAACCAAGACCCCTTCACGCTACGGTGTGGAGGGGTTTTGCTTTTTGGATGCTCGTGTGGTGCGTGGTTTGGCGTCTTTTTTCGTGGCTTGGTATCCTTTATTTCTCAGGATAGCAGGATGAATAGAGGATGGGCGATGATGGTTTGAGCGCGTCCCGGCGTGGTAGCGCCTTGGATAACGGGGCCACCTGGAACCTGGTTCCGCGACGGGTGGCGTTGTCTGTAAAACAAACTGTCGTTTAGGATGGGTGAACGCATCAAGCGCGTGCCGAGACGCGTGTTTTTTTTCAGAGAGTCCACGGCGGTGAGGTTATTGGTTTACGATCCCGAGGATGATCGCAGGGGTGACGAATCCGCGTGGGACGCTTAAACCTAAGAAGCGCGATATAAGCCAAGGGTTTCTGCTAAAGATATGGAGCAAAATGGCTTGGGGAAAGCGGGCCGGGTTCGCGCACGACGTGCACCATTGGGTGCGGTGCGCATTTTTACAGGCCGTTGTAGCCCCGAGGTTTAGCGAAAATCACCGCGTTTCAACGCTTCTTAGGTTAAAAAAGGCAATGATCCAGGTGGACCCCTTTATCCGCGGCGCCTCTGAGCAGGGGTGAAGCAAGTCGCTGACCGCGTATCCTGTAATCATCCTGGTTTCCTGAGAAATAAAGAATCCCAAGCCCTGTCTAAAAGGAATCCCACGCCGGCGAACCCGGCCGCGCCAATGCGCGCTAATCCATGTATGCTATCAACCAACAATCCAAGGAACCGAGAAAGGGGGGTGGGTTTTGAAAATACCAGTGACCGCCGCGGTGCGGGTGCTGCGCCAACACAAGGTGGACTTTGAACCTTTTTTGTATCGCTATGAGCCGCAAGGCGGGACCGCCGCTTCCGCCGCGCATTTGGGTGTTGATGAGCACCAGGTCGTGAAAACCCTGATTTTTGAAGATGAGCGCCGTCAACCCCTGGTGGTTTTGATGCACGGTGATCGCCAGGTTTCCGCCAAGGAATTGGCGCGTTTGCTCGGCGTTAAAGCGATTTCGCCGTGCAAGCCGGAAGTCGCCCAGAAACACAGCGGTTATATGGTTGGGGGGACGTCCCCTTTTGGGACCAAAAAGAAGATGCCGGTTTATGTTGAACGCGGCATTCTCGAGCTGGAAAAAATTTACATCAACGGCGGCAAGCGCGGGTTTTTGGTTGCGATTGCGCCCGCGGTGTTAGCCGATGTTTTGTCGGCGCAGCCCGTGTCCGCGGCCACCTAACCTAGCGTAGAAGCGGGTGACGGGAAATGCGGATTAGTTGCTGTTCAGGGCAGCCATGGGTTGAGCGCGGCCTTTATCCAGTTGTTCGCCGAGGTTGGTTAAGGGGTTGATGTAGATCAGGGTGTGGTTTTCCTCGGGATGGAGGCGAACCACCATGCCGATCAATGTTCCGTTTTCTTGAGAAAAGACCGGTGAACCCGGTTGCGATCCCAGCGTGACCCTTTTGTCCAGGCGTGCGACCAAGCAACCCGGCTCCGTGGCCAGTATTTCACCCTCGCGCCATTGGAAGCCGAGCTTGGCTTTGAAATTTTTGTCGGCAAACCAAATACGGGTGCCGAGGACCGGGCCCTTGCCGCCGGATAGCGTTAAGATTTGGTTGCTGGGAAGTGCGCCTTCCAGCAGGAACAGATTGAGGTCGTCGCGGACATCCAGCGGCGTTTGGCTACCCGGGCGACCTGGTTCACCCAGTCGTTGGCGACTGGGTAGCGCTTGGGTTGGGTCCGTGACGGGCAGCCAGGCCACCGCGGTGGGTAAACCGCGGTTGTCCGCCGCCAGGTAGGCTGCCGCCGTGACGCCGATCAGTTGCTTGTCGGGAGTTTGAACCACAAACCCGCTGCCTTGGAGGGTTTGGTCGCCCTCTTGCCAGTACCACAGCGGTTGAAAAAGAAAAGGGTGATTGGGTGGCGGAACCTGGGTGAAGCCCGCGGCGGCGGCGTCGCTTGTCTGGTCGGCCGTTGCCGCCTGGTTTGTTTCTTGACCGGGGTCGGGGGTGTCGCCGCGGAACAGCCACATGCCGAACAGGGTCATCAGGAGCAGGGCAAGGCCCACGGGGGCGACCACTTTCAGCAAGGTTTTGGGGTCTTTGAGTTGTTCCGCTTGGGCGCGCCAATCCGTTTCGCGCAGGCGTTCCGGCAACCCTTTGAAGCGTGCGGGAAGTTCTTTGATGCGTTCGGGGAGTGCGCGTGCCTTGTCTTTGAGCGCGTTCATGTCGAATTCGCTCAGGCGTTCCTTGAGGGTGGCGATCAGTTCTTTTATTTTTTCGACCATGGGCACTTCCTCTTGGGCCGCTTATCGTCCGCTGCGCGGGCTTTGTTGAGCTTTTCATGAAGGATCGGGGGCCCTTGGCCTGCGAAGCTTGCGCGGCCTTGGTCCGCCGGCTATACTTGCGTTGCATTCTCGTCGGCAAGGAAGGATTGGATCGGTTCGCGTTGTGACCTCAGCGCGTGTAGTCTGTTTCGCCGCACACGACCGGCATCTCTTCGATCCATCCCACGATGTTGTGAACGTCCTGTTTCCACGAGGTGCCGATGGTTCCGGTTGATGTTTGCCAATGGTTTCGTAACAGCGCGGCGGCCCCGGGGTACGGGCGACCGCTGCAAATACAGCAACATACCCAAGGGGGAGATGATGGCCGGCATTTTTAAAGCATACGACATTCGCGGTGTTTACGGCGAAGTACTTGACGCGCAAATGGGATACAAGATTGGGGTGGCATTCAGCAACCTGATCGGCGCGGGTAAAACGATTGTGATCGGTCGCGACGGCCGTCCCCATTCCGAGGAACTGCAAGCGGCTTTCATCGAAGGTGTGCGCGACGGCGGCAGTCACGTGGTGAACATGGGTTTGTGTACCACGCCGACCTCTTACTTCGCCTGTGTGCGGGGCGCCTTTGACGGTGCCGCGGTGATTACCGCTTCCCACAATCCCGGCCAATACAACGGTATCAAATTGTCCCGTGCGAAGGCCGTTCCGGTTGGTTACGCCGAGGGCATCAACACGATGGAAGCGGCGATCAATGAAGACCGTCTGGTTAAAGCCGGGCAACGTGGTGATTTGACCGAACAAGATTTCAAACCCGCCTACCTTGATTTCCTCAAGGAAGCCTGCGCCTTCACCCACAAGTTTAAATTCGCCGTGGATTGCGGCAACGGCATGGGCGGCTTTTTGATTGAGGATTTCCTCAAAAAAACCGAACAGGAAGCGGTCGCGCTTTTTTGGGATATGGATTTTACCTTCCCCAACCACCTGGCCAACCCGCTCGACTTCACCACCTTGGAAGCGTTGCAGGCTAAAGTTCGCCAAAAGGGTTTGGATTTTGGGGTTGCCTTTGACGGCGACGCCGACCGCTGCTTCTTCGTTGACAATCAAGGTGAAGTGGTTCCCGCCGACATTCTGACCGCCTTGATCGCGGTTGACTTCCTCAAGAAACGTGGGCCCGGCGCCATCATTTACGACATTCGCAGCTCCAAGGTTGTTGCCGAGCAAATTATCGCCAACGGCGGTACCCCGGTTCTCTGCCGCGTCGGTCACTCCTTCATGAAGGCCAAGCTGCGCGAGATGGACGGCCCCTTCGGCGGCGAGTTGGCGGGTCACTTCTACTTCAAAGACTTCTTCTTCGCCGACAGCGCGTTCTACACCATGATTACGGTCATGAACATCATTGAAGAATCCGGTAAAACCCTGGCGGAACTGATTGCGCCCTTTAAGATCTACGTACCTTCCGGCGAAATCAACTTCAAAACCGAGATTGCCGACGATTTGCTCGCCGAGGCCGACACGGTATTCCCCAACGGTCAAGTCAACACCATCGACGGCGTTCGCATTGATTTCCCCGATTGGTGGTTTAGTCTGCGCAAATCCAATACCGAACCCTTGTTGCGTTTGGTTGTCGAGGCCGACAAGCAAGACCTGTTGGATGAAAAGGTTGCGGCTGTTCGCAAGTGGTTGGGTGACCGCGGCGCCGTGGAAATGGCCGGCGGCCACTAGGCTTCTCTGTTTAAGATAACCCGGTATGAGACGCGCGCCGGCCCGGTACGGGTCGGCGCGTTGTTGTTTCGTGCCCGTTTTTTGGCGCCTGTTCGCCGGCTGAGCCACAACCGGCAGGGCCTCATACCGCATCGTTGCTGAGACACTGAGTCACGAAACCGTCTGGTTTGAATCAGCCCTATTCTTTCCCACGACGCGGTGGAAAAGCGCCGGGGCCTACTGCATTCCGGCATTTTACCCAGAGTGTGTTTCTTGGTGGGAAAGTGGGTTCTCGTAAAAAATCTGACGGATAACTCCGTGGTACCCAGATAGCCAGACACCCCGCGCCCTTTTAGAATAAGACGACATCGTTTAATGCCCGCCGTGGTTGTGGTGGGTTGACGGGGCGTCGGTCGATGAATCACCAAGAAGACATACCGAAAATCGGGCCTAAGGTTCAGCTTCAAACCGCCTTCCTTGTTCTTTGTTTGGAGCCCGAGACCCTTTACAGTTGTGGCGGCGTTGCCGCGCGCGCCCAAGCGCGTCATTACGCACGTCTGCGTGATTCACTATCCCAATTTGCGCGTTCCAACAGTTTTTGCGGTTATCGCGAAGCGGGGTTAAGCGGGAAAATCAAAGCGGCCAATGGACGATTGGTGCCGGCCTACGCCGGTTCCGTGTGGCAGCGTCATGTGGGATACCACACCCTGCAAATCGCGCTTGAGCTTGCCGCGGTGTTGGCGCGATCCGCGCCGGCCGCCGGCGATAGCAATCAAGCATGGTGTGCCGATGCCATTGCACGCCGCTCCTTGGCCGGTGTTGTGGATCAACGGGAAGTTGCTTTGCGCACCCGCTTGTTACGCAGGCTTTGGCGTTTTTGGTTCGGGTTTTCCGTCGAATCAGATCAACCCTTGCCGGCCGTGGATTGGTGCCGGTGTGTACCTGAAGAAACGCGCCGCCTGGCCTTGGCTTGGTCGCGTGGGAGTAGCCAAGTTGCAGGTTTACCCCCGGTTTCCGCCGCATTCCAAGCCGCTTTGCTTTATGGGGGACGGCCCGTGGACGCTGACGTGTCCCACGCCGTGGTGCCCACGCCGCGATTCACGAATCCGGGGTGGCTGACCCCGGCGCGATTGGCGCTCGTCGCGGTGATGTTGATTGGCTTTTTGAGTGTTGGCTGGTGGTCGGATCGTCCGCGTTTGCCCGGCGCGATCATCAGCTCGGGGTCGGTCGCGTCGGTTCATGTGCACCGTGATGACGGGGCCTGTGCGCCTTGCTTGTCGCGTTCCGTGACCGGCGCCTTTGATGCTTGGAATCATAGTGAAAGGTCAGGACTGGATGGGGTAACCGGCGGGGTTCGAGGGGCGCTGCCAACACCGTTTCGAACACCGCCCAATCCCCCAACGCAGCCTGACTTGGTGCTGGGTTTCGTGCCGATGTCGCCTTAGGCTAGGAACGAAAACCGGGTCGGGTCGGACGGGGTGGGGGCTGCATTCCCATACCCCGTTGCGACCTCGGCTCGGGGCGGCGTCCCGCTGGACTCGGCCACGAGCCGTGAGCCGTTGTCAATGTCCGGTGGGTCGGGGTTTGGGCCGATGGTGCCGTTATCGGCGGAAATGCCTCGCACGTCTACGACATCTCGGTCTGGGAAACGTTCGGATTGAAGGGTGCTTGTGGGCTGGCGCAATGGTGCGATGGTGGTTGGATCAACCGGCGATGCGCGGTTGATGGGTAATAATTCAGTCAATGTTCCTCCTCGGGAGCATGGCATCGCCCTTCACCGGCCGGCCTTTCTCGGCGGTGTGTTGTGAAGCGGAACCTGGAACCCCGGCAAGAAACCACCTAGCCGGTAAGGTGCCGTTTACGAGGCGATACCCTGGGTATCGAACATCGGAGATGCCGTACCCAGGTTGAAACGGTGGGTGATCAGTGGGATTTACCCGACTCGTGGTGAGGGCAGGTAAGCTGCCTAGTTATAAGCTTTTAACGGTTCCGCTATCGCTTGTCGGGTAGATGGGCGCACCAGGATGAGGTGCTCTGTGCAACAACCCCGGGTTCGCGCGACCTGAGACACGCCGGTCGGTAGAAGCCGCCGCGAGGATCGGCAAGCACGGCTATTCGGCAAAAAGCTGAAACCATTGGCAGGTGACTCTAACACAACAGTCCGTTGCATCCCCCGTCAAGCTTTTCTGTGACACTTTGCCAAAAAAACAGCCCGTGCGGATAAGCGAGGCTTTGCTCGGGAACCAATTGATAAGCATGCTCGGTTGTGACATGTCCTGAGGAGGGGCGTGCCCGCGGGCGATCCGTTCGCAAAACGCGAAGTTTGGGTTCTGCACATTGACGGTGTTGGGGGTGGGGGCTTCGGCTGATGTTTGCTGCTGTTTTTTGATCGGCGGGAGGATTGCGATTTCAGGCCGGGATCATGGGCATTCCCAGTCTTCAAGCAGTTCCAACTGCTCGCCGGCATAAAGGTCGTTTTGGGCTTCGACATGCGCGCGCACTTCTTCGACCAAACGATCTTCCGTCCGTCCCTCGCAGTGGGCGAGCAGGATGCGGTTAATTTTGGTTTGAATCAATTTATCTTGGGCCTGAAGTTGGGTAAGTCGTGATTCCGCTTCCGTATTCGCTGCTAAGCTTCCGGCCAGGTCACCGGTTAAGCCTCTGAAAAAAGCGAGGTCCCCGTAGGCCACACCCGTGTTGAGTGCATCGCCGATACGTTCAAATTCCGCCAACTCTTTCTCAGCAAAGGTACGCGCCGCCGCCCAGCGTTTTCTTCCAAAGCTGACCTTGGCTTTGAGGTGGTAAAAATGACCGAGGTGTTTGACCTTGCCGCTTTCGAATCGGCTGAAAGCGATGTTCAGCAGTTCGTCGGCGCGTTCATAGCGGCGTTGGAACACCGCCGCGCTTGCCATACCGATCTCGCATTTAAAGAGATTGTTTTGTTTGTCGCGCAGCCGGTAGAGGTGGTGGGCCGCCTCGAAGCCGTTAATCGCATCCTGGTGTCGTGCCTGGTTAAGCGCGAGGTAACCCTGAAGGTAGTGGCAATGGGCCGCCAGTTCTGTGTCCGGCTGGTGATCCAGAATGTAAACCAGATTGCGTTCCGCCGCTGCCTGGTCTTGGTTCAGGTATTGGGTCCAAGCTAAACCGTATAACAGGGTTAAATGGCCGCTTTCTTGGAAGCGAGTTTCGAAAAAGGCCTGCGCTCGAGCCGGGCCTTCCTCGGTGAGAAGACGCATCCCGTCTCGGTAACTCTGGTCGGCCTGTTCCTTGGTAAGTGTGGTGAACAGGGTTCCGGTCGGCGTGGCCGAGGGCCTTGGCTGAGAATGGTGCCGATTAAGACCTAAGAAATAAGCGATGATTAAGGCCTGGACAAGAGCAATAAACATCAGTAAATATTTGATATTCAAGTCGTCGCGCTCCAGGTTTCATGATAGTTAGGGAGGGGACCCAGGCGATGCTTTTAATATAAGCAAAAACCTCCCGAGAATGTTTGGGAACCTGATCTGAGAATCCTTTTGAGGTTTGCCGGGAAGAAGGGAGCGGCAAGGGTTAACAGGGTGTGAATTGAGGGGTTGATGGGTGTGATGCGGCCGTCGAAACCGCGCGGGCCATGCGTTGCCGACAACAGGATTTGTCAAAAACAAGACCAATAGCGGCGTTACTGATGTATTTCATGTCAACTTGGTTGCTGTTGGGGTTCCAGCCCAAGTATTTGCCGCTACTAAGCCAGCTTTTGGCCCTGACGTGCCGCACATTTAGGACGTAGATTAGGGTTGGGCGATCACCCGTCGGATCTCTTGACTCCGCGTCTTTCCGAGAGTCTCGGGTACCGGCGGTTTTGCCGGGGCGCTTCACGAATGTCTTTGCGCATTTCCGGTGAGGTTGGGCGGTCCGCAAAACCAGATCGACCGAATGAGGCAAGAAGTGAGGGACGCGATGGTATATGAACGAGAAGCCGGTCTGCCCGGCCAAGAACAACCGGTACTGATTCTGTTGCATGAAGAAGAGTACGAAAACTGGGACCTCGAACGCGTCATCGAAAGTGACGGCATCATGCTCCTGGAAGATTTGGCGCGCATTCTCTTTTTGGATGAGGCGCGTTTGTTGGCGGTGTTACACAATCAGCCGGGGGGATTGATCCAGCAATGGCAGCGTTGGTTTGTGGATCTCGCCTATTTTCGCGAAGGTTTTGAGGGGTTTGCCGATGCCGATCCCTGCGAGCGACTTGCGGGCTAAAACGACCAAAGCCGCACGGTTGGTGCGGCTTTGGTTTGCGATTCTCAAATGAAACCCCTGTTGGTTCGGCGGGAAGGTGGCGCGGGATGCCTACAAATTGTCGAATTTGCGCTTTAAATCGAACTCTTT
Source organism: Acanthopleuribacter pedis (assembly GCF_017377855.1). Lineage (GTDB taxonomy): Bacteria > Acidobacteriota > Holophagae > Acanthopleuribacterales > Acanthopleuribacteraceae > Acanthopleuribacter > Acanthopleuribacter pedis. The sequence goes on along the minus strand of NZ_JAFREP010000023.1, from coordinate 161,011 downwards.
GCTGGTGACGATGTCTTCCAATTGTTGAATGCGGCGTTCAATGTCGGCGTATTGGTCTTCTAGCTGCGACATGGCGATGGCGGGGGTTTGGTGGTATTCGTCCTTGGAAATCGGTTCCTCGAAGGGGCCGTCATAGGTTACGGCATGTTGTGGGGGCATCCACAAGGTGAGGAAGATGTAGGTTAAAACAGCCAAAGCGCCGAGTGGTGGGAGCACCAGGGTGCCAATGGCCGCGAGCCGCAGCATGATGGGTGAAATGTCCAGGTGCTCCGCGAGGCCGCCGCAAACACCGGCAAAAATTCGATGGCGACGTACCGGACGGGGGCGACCGCGAAACATCAGGCGCTTGCCGCGAGCACGGTACCGGCGTGAGCGGGATGCGCGTCTGGAATCTCCTTCCATGAATTGGTGCCGGTAAGTGGTATAAGCCATAATTCCTACTCCTTCAAAGTTCCTACTAATGAACGGTGACCAAGTGCCTGGGGTTTGGTCCAAACCAACAAAAAAACGGGGGACACCCATAAAAACGGGATCGACGCGACCGAGGGGGCCGCAACCGGGAAAGCGGTGGTTAGTGGTGAGCGCGCTCGTATTCTGGTTTCTTTGTGAAAACAAGATAGACGATAAAACCAAGCACGGCCAGGGTTAAAACACTTTTGCTGAGCAGGAAGTGGAGGATTGAGCCGGCGATGGCCGCGATCAATCCCAGCAAGCCGGTCAGTACCTTGAGCACGAGCCCGGATAACCAGATCGCACCGACAAGTGCGGCGCCGATGCAGGCGACTTCAAACACTTTTTTCATGAAATTTTTCCTTGTTTCGTCTGGTGCGCGAGAATTTCTTCCAAGTGACCGAGTCGTTCCTGCAACCGTTGGGCGCGTTCCTGAAGGGGCCGCGGGTTCAGGGTCGGGGGCTCGCCTGGCTCAAGCGGGGCGGATTCGCTGCCGGGGTTGAGTTTTGCCATGCGTAGGTCGAGCAGGCGGTTGGCGAGGCGGTAGCCCATGTACAGGAGCGTCAAGGTGACGGGTGTGACAAAAAAAATAAAAAGTGGAATGAGATCATCCAAGGTGATACCTCCGGTGGCCGGCCGGGCCAAGGTGCATGGGGCGCGCGCCACCCCATGTGTAAGTGTGGTGAGAACGGCGGGAAAGGCCCGCCGCGGTGCGTTAGCCTACGGCGGCGGTTTCTTTCTTGGGGGGGGCGATGGCCTCGTGTTCTTTGGTCGCGATACCCCGTTCTTCCTTTAGGCGCTGCAGCTCCAGCTCGACGGCTTCGTTTTTAACGAGATCGGAGAACTTTTTCTCAAGGCTCTGGTTGCTGATCGACATCACCTCGGCTTCCGCGCGGTAGCGGTCGATGCGTTTTTCGTAATTTTCGAACTTGGCAAAGGCACCGGTGGTATTGATACGGTAGATTTTGTCTTCAACAGCACGGCGGTTTTTGGCGCTTTTGTGGCCGGCGATGAGCAGACGCTGACGACCGCGGGCGGCTTCCAGCTTTTCTTCCAAACGACCGATATCGCCTTGGTATTGGTTGCTCAAATCGGTGGACTCTTTGTGTTGCTCGGTTAACTCGCGGACTTTGCCTTCCGCTGTTAATTTTTGTTCCAGAGCTTCTTTGGCAAGATCTTCGCGGTTGCGATCCAAGGCAAGATTGGCTTTAGCTTGCCAATCGGAAACGCGTTGTTTCTCGGTATCCAGGGCGCGTTCAATACGAATACGGTCCGCGACAACCTCGGCGGCGGAAGATTTAACCTCGGTCAGGGTGTCTTCCATTTCGTGAATCATCAGCTTAACCAGTTTCTCTGGGTTTTCAGCCTTTTCCAAAATAGAGTTGACGTTCGAATTAACAATTTCGCTAATTCTAGAGAAAATACCCATAGTGTCCTCCTGTGTGGGTTTGTCACGCGGGATACCCATTAGCAAGCATGTTGCCAAACTTATCGATCATTATTAAATAGTTGGTTTTAATGTAGCTTATGGAGTTGAGGCTGTTCGAACTCTGCCGGCTTAGGCGGGTGCAATCGCCAAGGGTTGTGGCGGTCTGTTTGGCGAAAACTGCGTGGATGTGGCGATATATTAAAGGTGGTTTTTCGGCGCATTGTTTCGCATGCCCGCGGGGTTTAAGAAGGCGTCGCTCGTGATTCCCGTCTCCATTTCATGTATGGTAAAAAGGTTGGGTCGGATGACCCGATAGGATTGAAGAACGAAGGTTAAGGACACACATGGAAGCCAAACTCACCAAAGACATTGAAGAACATATCGCGCTGTTTCAAAAGTTGCGCGACGGCTATCTCGGCGAGGTTGAGGCCATTGGCCGTTTGCTCTGGAAACGCCTCGAGCAGGGCCACAAAATTTTGGTGGCCGGCAATGGTGGGTCCGCGGCGGATGCCCAGCACTTCGCCGCCGAGCTGGTGGGTCGTTATTTGGTTGAACGCCGCTCGCTGCCCGCGATTGCCTTAACCACGGATACCTCCATATTGACCGCGGTTGGCAATGATTATGGGTATGACCAGGTGTTTAGCCGTCAGCTTGAAGGGCTCGGCCGTGAAGGTGACGTTTTTATCGGAATTAGTACCAGTGGCAACAGTGAAAACCTGGTGCGCGCCATGAACAGCGCCAAAAAGATCGGTGTGACCAATGTCGCCTTGGTCGGCAAAGGCGGCGGGCGTATGAAACCGCTCGCGGATGTGGCGCTGGTGGTTCCCTCCGACCATACGCCCCGCATTCAGGAAGGCCAGCAGTGGATTTGGCATACCTGGTGTGACCTGATCGATCAATTCCACGGTTAAACCGAGAATTCCGTTGGACGCACCCGTTCGGGTTCGATCACCTGTTTCGCCATGGCTTTCCGTGGCGGCGGCCCTGGTTTTGACCCTGCTCACCTTTGCCGCGGGTGCCATGCTGGGTGTCGCGGAACTGCAATGGCACGATCTCTGGCAAAGTGAAAGTGTCACCGCGCGTATTTTTTGGCAGTTGCGTGTGCCGCGGGTGTTAACCGCTTTCTGTGCCGGCGCAGGTTTGGCAAGTGCCGGCCTCATTTTTCAGGCCTTGTTTCTCAATAGTTTGGCGACGCCTTACACGCTCGGCGTGTCGAGTGGGTCGGCCTGCGGCGCCGCCGCGGCGATTGTGCTCGGCGGCATGGCCTCCGGTGCAACTGGTATGGGGGTGACCCTGGGGGCCATGACCGGGGCCGCCGCGGCCACCGCCCTCATCTTGGCCTTTAGCACCACCCGTCTGGGTACCCAGCGCCATGTTCTGCTGCTCGCGGGTGTTGCCGTTTCTTTTTTCTTCTCCAGTTTGCTGATGCTGATCCAATCGCTGGCGTCCTTTTATCAGTCGTTTCGCATTATTCGCTGGTTGCTGGGAGGAATCGCCGTGGTGGGTTATGGTGAAGCCATGGCGCTTGCCGTTGTCTCCGGCTGTTTCTGGTTGGTTATGCTGGGTTTGGCCCCGCATCTGAATCTTTTGTTGCTCGGTGACGACCTGGCCCACGCGCGCGGCCTAGCGGTGAAAACGATTAAACGCCTTTTGCTGGCGGGTGTGTCGCTTTTGGTGGCAGTGATTGTCAGCATCACCGGTCCCATTGGTTTTATCGGGATGGTGGTTCCCCACGTTTGTCGGCTGGGTTGGGGTGGCGATCACCGGCGCTTGGTGTGGGTTGTGCCCCTGGTCGGTGGTTTGTTTTTGGTGTGGTGTGACTTGGTCGCCCGGTTACTCATGCAACCCTCCGGGTTACCGGTCGGCGTCATGACTTCTCTGATCGGCGCCCCGTTTTTCTTTTTCCTGCTGATCTCAAGTAACCGCCACGACCGCGTTTTGTAGCTTGAAACTACAACGAAAAAGCCGACCGGCGGGCACCGGTCGGCTTTGCTGCAAGGGCGTTTTTTGGAGAATTAGTACTTGCCGAACTCACTGTCGTCCAGCGAGATGATTTTGCTGGGGTCGATGGCGCTGCCGGTCCGTTTGGCCGGGCCGCCATAGCCGCCGGCGGGTGGCGCGCTGGGTGCCGGACCGGGGGCGATGGCCGGGGCCGGCATGCCCATTTGCTGTGCCATAAAGTCCTGGAACATTCGCATCATCTCGGGTGAGATGTTTTGCGCCATTTGCGGTGCTTCGCGTTTTTTCAGCTTGAACTTGGTCATGACCTCGCGCAAGTGACTGGACTGGCTCGACAGCTCTTGGCTGGCCGCCGCACTTTCTTCCGCGTTGGCCGTGTTTTGCTGGGTGACCTGTTCCAATTGGCCCAAGGCTTTGTTGACCTGGGAAATCCCCTGTGCCTGCTCGTTGCTGGCGGCGGCGATTTCGGCGACCAAATCGGTGACCTTGGTAATGCTCTCGACGATTTCGGTCAGGGCACCGGCCGTGTGACCGGCGATTTCGGTGCCGGTGTTGACCTTTTTGATGGATTCCTCGATCAGGGCCGTGGTTTCCTTGGCCGCGTTGGCACTGCGCGCGGCCAAGTTGCGAACTTCTTCCGCCACAACCGCGAAGCCTTTGCCGTGAACCCCGGCGCGCGCCGCTTCAACCGCCGCGTTTAATGCCAGCAGGTTGGTTTGGAAGGCGATTTCGTCGATGACCTTGATGATCTTGGAAATGTTTTTACTGGATTCGTCGATGGCCCGCATGCTGGCCAACATTTCCTGCATTTGGGTATTGCCGTTTTCAGCCGAGGAACGCGTTTGCATGGCCAATTGGTTGGCCTGGGTGGCGTTTTCGGCATTTTGGCGTGTTTGCGAGGCCATTTCGGTCATGGAAGCCGTGATTTCTTCCAGCGCGGCAGCCTGTTCGGTAGCGCCTTGGGACAAACTCTGACTGGCGTCGGATACCTGGCGGGCACCGGTGTTGACCTGTTCCGCGGTGAGTTGGACTTGGGCCAGAATTTCATTTAATGAGTTCAGGGTTTCGTTGAGCGCCGATTTCAACATCCCGTGATCACCCTGGTAGTCGCCGGTAACGAATGCGGTTAAGTCGCCGTCGGAGACCCGGGTCAGCTTTTGTTGCAACTCACCAATTGGTGCCACAATGGCGTCGATGATGTTGTTAATGCCCTTCATCATGGGAATGTAGGAGTCGGTCAAATTGCCGGTCTGGCCCCGTTTTTGGAGATTGCCGACGTTGCAGGCTTCAATCAGTTCGTTCACCGAATCGCGGTAGCGGGCGCGTTCGTTGTAGTCGATCCACTCAACCGCGTTGCCAATGTGGTTGCCGTCGTCATCGTAAAGCGCGCTGGCGTTGAGTCCGAACTCCAGTCCGGCGACAGAGATTTCGCTTTTGTAGGGCAAGTTGCGAACGTCGCCGAGGATGGCGCGTTGTTTGGCGGGGTTTTGGTGGAAGCTGTCGATATTGGTTCCGACCAAGTTGTTGGCGTCAAAATTATCGAATGCCTTGCGCAGCTCACTGGTGTACTGCCCGAGCAGGTTGCGGACCGCCGGGTTACAAAAAGTAATGTTTAAATCCCGGTCACACATCATGAGGTTGGTGGCGGCGCCTTCGATCATGGATTCGAGGGCGGTGGCGCGTTCGGCGCGTTCACGAGAGCGGGTGACGTCCTTCCATTCCAGCGAGTTACCGATGTAGTCGCCATTGTCGCCGTACATGGCGGAGACGTTGAGTTCGAACAGGAGGTCGCCCACTTTAATATCGGCGCTGTGGGGCAAGTTGGTAGGGTCACTCAGTAAACCACGCTGATGCGACGGTTTCTTGTGAAACTGGTCGATATTGGTACCGATCAGGTTCTCGGCTGAAAAACCGGGGTACTGATGACGGAACTGCTCGATGTTGGTGTTGAACAACCGGAAGGAAGCGGGGTTGATGGTGCGAATGACCAGATCGCGGTCGACCGTGATCATGGCGGTACCGGAGCCTTCCACCGCGGATTTGAGGCGGGCGACCTCATTTTGACGTGCGCGCGTTTCGGTCACGTCGTACCATTCGAGGGTGTTCCCGATGTATTCCCCTTCCTCCGTGACCATGGCCGTGACTTGCAAATTAAAAATCAGGTCGCCGATATAAATATCGGTTTCATAGGGCATGTTTTCGGGAGAACTGAGGACGCGGCGCTGAACCTGAGGGTCCTTGTGAAAGCGATCAATGCAGGTGCCGACCATGCTGTCGAGTGTGAATCCGGTGTAGACCCGCTTGAAGGTATCGAGATGGCGGGCGATCATGCGCCGCGTGGCCGGGTTGATGTAGGTGATCACCAGATCGCGATCAATCATTATCATCGAGGTCCCGGAGCCCTGAATGGAGGACGTGTATTGGGCGATGCGGGTATTCCCGATAGCGCCTAGGGCCATCTCTTCCAGCACGACCGTGGCGCCGGTGGGTTCGCCTTCGTCGTCAAGCCAGGGGTTGATTTTTATGCTGAGGGTGACCGTTTCGTGACTACCGTGGTGCTCGAAAGTGATCGAATCATTCAGCGCTTCAGCGTCCCGCATCGCTTGATCGATGGGGGTTGCCTTGCGCTTGGGATAAAACGCCGTCCAGCATTTTTTCCCGATCACCGCGTCGGCTTTTTTGCCGGTAAGCAACTCGCAGGCGTCGTTCCACGCGACGATCTTGGCGGCCGCATCCACAACAAATGTCGCAATTGGGTTGCTTTGAAATAAGGTGGCAAAGTCAATTGATCCGCCGGCCTCGGTCATAATTTCCTCCTGTCTTGGGGGTCCCTGGTGTGTATTAAGGGATGAATCATTGTGCGCTTGGGTTGATCACGCTTCGGTGGGGGTTGGGTTTTCCGGGGGACGGGCATGGGCGGCGTTGCGGAACAGCAAGGCCTCCGCGTCGAGCAAGATTTTGACGTTTTCACCAACCTTGCCCATACCGCGCATGAATTGGTTGCCCCTCCCTTTGCGGAAGTGTTGGGATTCCTCGATGTAGGCGTCGGGGATTTCCAACACCTCGGAAACGGTATCAACGATGAGGCCCACGGTTGTGTCCTTGGCGTTGATGACGATAATGCAGGTGCGCTCGTCGTAGTCGCGCTGCTTCATGCCGAACCGGAGACGAACATCCATCACGGGAATGACCTTGCCGCGTAGGTTAATGACGCCCTTGACGTAATCGGGAAGATCGGGCACGGGCGTTATTTTTTGAATGCCGATGATTTCCGTTACGAAGCGAATAGCCAAGCCGTAATCTTCTTCGCCGAGAATAAAGGTGAGGAACTTTCCTTCCTGGGTGTCTTCGACGACGTCGTTCGCGGTTGTGCCGGCATCTGAAGTCATAAAAACGCCTCCAATGGCAAGAGGGCCGGAAGTTTGCAAGAGTCAATTTTTTGCGGGAGAAACCACAACACTTATCGTTCGCGTTGCTCGGTTTCATTAATCCGTTGTTTGGAAAATGCCAAAAAGATGAATTCTTTTGGGCGGTTGTTGGCGGAGGACGTGGATAACCGTGTAAAGCCAGGATTTACACGAACTGGTTGACGATGGTTTGGATGTTGAGAATCAGGCTGATACTGCCGTCGCTGAGGATCGAGGTACCGGAGACACCGGCCACCGAACCCAGGTAGGGCGAGAGGCTTTTGATGACGGTTTGGTACTGGCCGCGGATTTCATCGGCGAACAGTGCGGCCTTTTGGGTGCCGTGTTCAACCACAACGATAATGCCGTTTTCGAGCTGCTCGTGGTCGCAAGGCGTAGAGAAGAAACGGCTGAGGCGGATGATGGGGATGAGTTCCTCGCGCAAATGGAGATGGGCTTCCCGATCCACATCATTATGGATTTGATCGGGGCGGCAACGCAGAGATTCGCGAATGTAACCCAGGGGAATGGTGTAGAGCGCGTAGCCGACACGCACCAACATGCCCTCCACAATGGCGAGGGTAAGCGGAATGCGAATGGTGAAACGCGTACCTTGGCCCAGCACACTTTCCGTCTTGATGTTTCCTTTAACTGTTTCCACACTTTGGCGCACCACGTCCATGCCCACGCCGCGGCCTGAGATGTCCGTCACCTGCGCGGCGGTGGAGAAACCCGGTTCGAAAATCATTTCGTAAATGCGCTCGACCGGGGGATCTTCCGGCTTTTGCCACAAGCCTTTTTGGCGGGCTTTGGCGAGGACGGCGTCTGGATCGATACCGCGGCCGTCGTCGCGGATTTGGATGATAATTTCGCCGCCCTCATGGGCCGCGCTCAACCAAATCGTGCCCGTTTTTAACTTTTGTGACGCCTCGCGGTGGCTTGGGGCTTCAATGCCGTGGTCGATGGCGTTGCGGACGAGATGCAACAGGGGATTGGATATGGCTTCCACCATACTTTTGTCGATTTCCGTCTCTTCCCCTTCAATAATTAATTCGACCCGTTTCCCTTGCTTCTGGGCGACGTCCCGCACGACGCGGTTCATCTTGCGAAAGGTCGGCCCGATGGGCAACATGCGCAGGCGCATGACCGAATCCTGCAAATCGCGAGAGATTCGGTTGAGTTGGTTGGCAGCCTTGCGGAAATTGTCGAGCCGGTGACCCGCGAGATCGGGATTGGCCGTGACCATATTTTCGGCCACAATCAGTTCCCCGACCAAGGTAATCAAACCGTCTAGCTTGGACAAATCGACGCGAATGTTGTTCTTACTATTGGTTGTGGTGGAACCGCGGCTGGGTTCTTTGGCGCGGCGTTCCTCCTGCACCTTGAGCGCGGTTTGCAATTGTTGTTCGTTAATGTCGCCATGGGTTTGCAGAATTTCACCGAGGGGTTGCGCTTGTTTTTGTAAGGCGATTTCCAGGCGGTCGTTTTCAATGAAACCCAATTCCACCAAGATTTCACCCAACATGCCGGCTTCGCCTTGGCTACTTACCTCGGCAACCATTTGTGTGAGTCCGGTTTTTTGATAATCGTCCAGCAACTTGATCCAGGTGTCGGCGTGCTCGGGTACGCCCTCATTGGTTTCGAGGGTGCTGACGGAGTTTTTGAGCTCGTCCACGACTTTCAGCATCAGGTTGATGCCTTTTTGATCCGGTTTGAGCACATGGCTTTTGTAATCTTCTAAAACGGATTCGAAACTGTGGCCGATGGCCTCCAGCAGGCCGTAATTGAACAGACCGCAATTGCCTTTAAAGGTATGCATCGCCCGAAACGCGGCATCAATTGCTTCCTGGTCGCCTTGGTTTTGCTCAAGGGCCAACAGGCAGGTTTCGGTATGTTCGAGTTGTTCCTCGGCCTCAACCAGAAATATCTTCAGCATTTCGGGGGTGATGCTGATGCGTAGTTCTTCGGGTAATTCGTCGTTGATACCGATGTCGACAAAAGGGGTCGCCTCCGCGGCGTCGTCGCCGGAAGCAATTGAACCCTCGGTCAGGTGTTCAAAGGCTGTGACCAGTGCTCCGATGTCGTAGGAAAAGAAGGCTTCTAAATTGCTTGCCTGCAACAAGCTTAATAAATGGGACAGCGCGTTCATCGCCCGTGCGCTGAGGTCCATAAACTGAGTGTCGACCCGTTCCAAATTGGGCGGGCCGTTAAAAAACGAAGCCATTGGGCCGGCTAACTGGTATATCGGTGCGAGATTGAGGAAGTCGGCACTGTCTCGAATGGATTGAAGCTGATCGTGAATCGCGCGCCAAACACCCTGTAAGTCTTGGGGTTGGGCGTAGAGCGATTCAATGTGACCGTTGATGTCGTCGAGTACGTTTCGACTGTCTTCGGCAAATTCGATGAAAATATCGAGTTCATCAGCAGAATGTTGCGACATAAGGTATTAGGTCCCGCTATGGAGGTGGTGAAACGTCCTTTCAGCCCGGACCGCCTTGAATCGTGCAACCCGAACGATGGGGGCGACGGTCAGGCGACAACGTTATGCACAACGCCGACGGGGGCGCGCTCACAACCCAGCCGCCGGAGCGGTGTGGTGCTGAAAACAAAAATGCGAAGGTGTGGAATCCTTAGTATTATGCCGGCTTTTACGCGGGTTGAACACTGGAACATCGAAGTTGAGATCTCGTTGCCCCGATGGATTGGGGCTGCTACATTCTTCATTCTTTAGGGACTGGGTACATGACAAGACGTATCTTTAAAGATTTGGGAAGGAGACCGCGATGCGCGTACTTTTACAACGAGTGAGTCATGCCGAGGTATCGGTAGAGGGTTCGGTAACGGGCTCAATTAAAGAAGGTTATCTTTTGTTGGCAGGATCTGCCGCGGGGGATGACCTGGCCATGGTGCGGCGAATGGCGGAAAAAATTGTTCATTTGCGCTTGTTTCCAAACGAAGCCGGCAAATTTGACCGCTCCTTGCTCCAGGTGGGTGGTGGCGTTTTGGTTGTTTCTCAGTTCACGCTTTACGGTGATGCGCGCAAGGGTCGCCGGCCCTCATTTACCGGCGCCGCCCCGCCCGATTTGGCTGAACCTTTGGTTGAAGCTTTTGCCGCCGCCTTTGAGGCGCTTGATGTGGTTTCGGTGGGGCGGGGTCGGTTTGGTGCCCACATGAAGGTTAGCCTGTGTAACGAAGGTCCGGTAACCCTCTGGCTTGACTCCGACACGCTGTTTCCCCGGTAGGCCCACGGCCTGGCAGGCCCACCGCCGTGCCGCTTGAATGGGGGAGAAGGTGTCTGGTTTTGGCGCTGTCCATGCGGTCTCGCCGAAGTCAAACGGGCTTTTCCCCATTGCCCTCATTTCCGTGGTAGAACTCAACCTTTTTCGGGCCTCGCCGATACATTCCTTTACCAATTGCAATAACGCTTTTTGGCATTTCGTCGCCGGCTTCCCTTGACAGCAAAGGATGAAGCCCGGCTTATGGTTGGCACGGCATGTTACGCGGGCTTTTCGGTAAACAAAAGCAGTTACAGGGCAAGGACATTGAACTGCTTCTTAAGATGGTTCTGGTTGATCGTGAACCCGCGTCTGTTAGTAGTGATTCCTTCAAATTTGTCTCGGATGTGCTTGACTACGACGCCACCATTTTTCAGGTGAAAAATACCCTGACCCGGGACGAGGTGCTCTATCAACTTCGCGGCAAAGAGCTGGAAGTATTTTTTCCCTACGAGCTGACGCTTTACCGCGGGGCGACTTCTTTGGCCGGCTTGGGTCTGGTGCGCAACATGCAAACCCTGAAGTTTCGTGTACCGGAAGCCATGGTGCAGGATGAACACCGAGGCGCCTACCGTGTTTCAAAATTTACCGATAAACCGACGGTTACCTTTTCAACCAACTCGTTTGACCTGCTTAAGGCGGCGCTTGCCGACGTCTCCATGACGGGCGCGGGGGTTCGGCTTGATCCGCGCTGGTCGATGAGCGGGATCAGTTTAAAACGGGGTTTGGTTGTATTGATTGACTTGCGCATTAATCGCGACTTGCGGATCTCGACCTCGGCCGAGATTCGTTATCTCTCAGGCAACAAAATGGGGTTGAAGTTTCAGGAATTACCCAAGGACGCCAAAGAGGGGCTGTACCGTTTTATTGTCAAACAGCGTCGGGAAGAGCAGCGGGCGATGGTGGAGTCTCAAAAGAAAATTGCCGCGATGGACCGACCCGACAAAAGTGTCAGCGGCAACGGCAAACCGGTGGTTTTGGAGAAGCCGAGCGGCAAACCCATTGCGCTGGTTGCCGGCGATCAGGGCGAATGGTACGAGTCGCTGCACGGCGCGTTGAATCGCAAATTTAATGTGTTGCATTGCTCTACCAGTGTGACGGATGTACGCAATCATCTGGAATTGAAACCCAACCTCATCCTATTCGAAATCGGCCGCCAGGATTTGGAGGGTTTGGCGCAACTGAAACGCCTGTCACGTTTGACCCCGGCGGGATGTGTTCGCATGTTTTATGGGCGCGAGGTTGCGCCGGAGACCGTGGACCGCTTGGCGGAACAGGGTGGAGAAAAAGAATGTGTCGTAGACCTCAATCGGTTCAAAGTTCTGTTTTTGTTTAAAGCTGTCGACAATTATTACATTCGAAAGACGCCCCATTAACCCAAAACGCTTGCGAACCGCGCCGCGATGAACCCAATCTGTTGCAGGATGGTGGCGCTTTCGCCGTGTTCGCCCAATTGGTTCTTAAACGTGGGTTAATGAGCGGTCTCCGTTTCGAGGGCCAGCACAAAACGTTGATCCTCGTTGGGGTCTTGGTAATCGACCAAGGTGCCGGGTTGATGACCGCGGCGACGTGCATCCCGTTTCACCGCCTTAATATCGATGCCCGCGGCGCGGATTTTTGCTTCGATGTCTTCACCGACCAATTGCTCCAAGCGTTCCACCGCGTCGGCGGGAAATTTGAGGCGAACTTTGACCGATCCGTCCCGCCAGAGGGTCATGCTCAGGTGTCGCGCCACCGATTCAAAGCCCGCGTCGCTCACGGCGCCCTGTTCCATGGCGTCCAAATCCGATGCAAATCGATCAAGTAGGGGGCGCAGGCAAAGATGCCATGAAATTTTGGTTTGCCAGCGGTTTAGGTAAAACAAAAGGCCTTGGATGCTGCGCACCAGAAAAAAGATATCGCCGGGTGCGCTCATACGGAAGTTCCAGCGATCCTCGCCGAGAAGGTCGGCCAGTCGTTCATTGCGATGCCAGGTTTGGGTGTCGTATTGGGCTGGATTGCGAAAGGGCTCGAATAAGATCGCGCAGAGGTGCGGTAGCTTGCGGCGCATCGGCAGAAGGTGACCGAGGTTAAAACCCAGGTGCCCCAGCCAGGCGAGGGGGTCCCCTGAGCCACGGATGGTGGCGCGAATCAAACCGAGCAGCGCGAGTCGGCGTTGCCGATTGAGTTCGAGGACGGAACCGAAATCAAACATCACAATTTGTTGGGGGTCCTCGCGAAAGCGATAATTGCCCCAATGGGGATCGGCATGGGCCAAACCATGGGCGAACAACATGTCAAAAGCGTGTCTGGCCATCATTAACGCGAGCTGGAAACGCGTTTCTTGTGGCCAGGAAAGGGTTTCCGCCAGGGTTGCCCCTTCCTGCCATTGGGTAACCAGAACGCTTGGCCCGCACAGGGGGTCCATGCATTGGGGGACCACGATGTGGTCCGGGTTGGAAACCGCGTCGCGGTAGCGGGTCTGCATGCGCGCTTCTCGGGCGTAATCCAGTTCAACCTCAATCCCGCTAAGCAGCTCGTCGATGAGGGCGTCCATTTGGGGGCCGCCGATGAGGTTGCGTGCTTTGCCCGCCATTTTGACCGCGGCAAGGTCGTGGCGCAAGACGCGGTCGATGCCCGGAAAGGCGGTTTTAACCGCGACCTTACCAAATGATTTGGCGGTAGCACGGTGGACCTGGCCAAGCGAGGCGGCGTTGCCCTTCGGATCAATGTCCTCCAAAACCTCGCGCCATGGCTGTTTCCATTGTTTTTCCAATTGTTTCAAAATCACGTGGAGGGGAAGGGGTTGGCCGCCTTGGTTGAGTTCATCAAAGGCTTCCGCTTTTTCGCTAGAAGAAGCAAGCGAAAAAATTTGCCCGATTTTTTGAGGTAGCCCGCGCATGCCACCCATGCGTTGCGCGAGGTGGCGGCGTGCTCTGTCCAGGACCTCGGGATCCCCGTCTTTTTCTAGGCTGGAAAGTTGGACCATTTCGCGGGCCAGACCGGCATTGGCGAGGGTTCGTCCGAAACGTGACTTTTGCAAATGGGGTTCCTTGTTCAATAGGTATCTTCGCCGAAGGGCAAAAGGAGCTGGCTGGTTTCATTCATGGTGCGGTTGGCCAGGTTCGAGACCGTGATGCCGAGAAGCCGGACCTTGCGTTGGCCTGCTTCGCTGTTGCGCAAGAGCGACTTAGCGACGTGGGCCAGCGATTCGGCGTCATTCATAAACTGGGCCTGTGTACCGGAGCGGGTGATGGTGCTGAAATCATCATAACGCAATTTGAGGGTGATGGTTTTGCCGCGTGTTTTTCGTTTTTGAAGACGGCGGGCGAGTTCTTGGGCAATGAGGTCCAATTCGTGTTCCAGTTGGGCGAGGTTGTCTATGTCGTGGCGGAAGGTTTCTTCGACCCCGATTGATTTTGCTTCCCGGTGTGGCTTTACGGGGCGGGTGTCGATTCCTCGTGCAATGCGGTAGTACCAAGCACCGGCTTTGCCAAACAAGCGAATTAAGTCAACTTCCTCAAACCGCTTCAAATCAGCGCCTTTGAATATTTCAAGGGCGTGCATGCGTTTTTCAGTCGCTTTGCCGATGCCGAAAAATTTGCCGATGGGGAGTTGTTCAATAAAGGCTTCGGCCTGGGTTGGCGGAATGACGCAAATGCCGTTTGGTTTGTTGATGTCCGAGGCGATTTTGGCCAAGAACTTGTTCGGCGCGACCCCGGCGGAAGCGGTAAGGTCGGTGCGCTTCAGGATTTGGGCGCGAATCTCGTTGGCCAGCCAGGTTGCCGAGGGGTTGCCCGACTTATTGTCGGTGACATCAAGGAATGCTTCGTCAAGGGAGAGGGGTTCCACCAGATCGGTGTGGTGAAAGAAAATACGACGGATCTCTTGGGAGACGGCTTTATAGACGTCGAATCGGGGGCGCACAAAAACGGCCTCGGGGCAGAGGCGGTAAGCGGTGGCACAAGGGATGGCCGAACGAATACCAAAGGTCCGTGCTTCATAGCTGGCTGCACAGACCACGCCCCGTGATTGGGGGCTCCCCCCGACCACGACCGGCTTGCCACGAAATTCGGGGTGGTCGCGTTGTTCGACGGATGCGTAAAAGGCATCCATGTCGATATGAATGATTTTGCGTTGGGGAAAAGCGCCGTCCATCACAACCGTCCGAGCCGGAAACCAGCGGTTCGTTCCGTTCTGTGCGCGATGGGCGGTGAACGCCCGGCAGCCGAGCGGCAACGTATCATGGGAATCAGCGTGCTTTTGAGGGCGCTTAGGTCATCCGTTGACCGTTTCCATCTCGAACCTGTGACAGTTCATCCCGCCGGATCGCGCACCACGGGTACGAACCCTATCGGTTTTACTACGAAAACCGGCGAAGCGCGTTGCAAAATACGACAACTTTTTTGTTGTTAAGCTTGGTGGCGTGGTTTTCGGGTTGGAAACGGGTTGCCTGGCCGGCTTGCACCGGGGCCGCGGCGATTTATCGGCGTGGCTTCCTCGGAAAAAGCGTTTTGAGGATTTTGATTCCTGCGAGGTTAAACAGCCCGTACAAAATGGTCAGCCCATCGCTTTCCTTGAATTTTTTGATCCTGGCCGCGGCGGCTGCTTCCGTAAGCTTGCCACGCTCTCTTCGAAAGGTAATGAAGGAAATGGCTTTTTTCCGGACATTCTCCAGGGATCGTGATTCCCGATGAAGAATACGTTCCATTTCTGCGAGTACTTTTACTTCTTCATGGCGCTCAATTTGTAGTTCAAAAATTGCGGATACTTTCTTGTAAATAAAGTCGAAGCCGAACGCATTGCTTTTCTTGCCACGTGGCGCTCTTATTGTAAACAATTTTGAACGCATAATCACTTGCCACTCCAGACCGATGATCATCGCTCTTAATTCGCATTCCTCGAATCCGAACGTGAAACGCGGGTCGTTTTTTAAAATATGAAACATTAACATCGCGGCTGAGCCTGTCACCTAAGAAGCGCGATAACTCGCGGGGATTTTGGCTAAACCTCTGGGCTGCAACGGCCTGAAAAAATACTCACCGCACCCAGTGGGTGCGCCTCCGTTTTTTTTCAAGCCATTTCGCTCCAGATCTTTAGCCAAAATCCCTGGCTCTTATCGCGCCTCTTAGGTGTCATGAATAAGAAGGTAAGCGACCAGATGTTGGCAATTGCGATGCGCGGGGCTTTATCGTATTTAGTGACAATTTCCGCCAATGTGAAGCTCGCGCCGGTAAGAAAGGCAATTAAGTAATCCATAAGACACATGAGCTCCTGAACGACTCGGACGAATGAAGAATCTTGCAAGACTAAAAAGGTTATATAAAGGTTCGCAAAGATTAGGCTATGTGATAATGGGCTTGCTTGTGCTGATCTTTGGAGGGTAGCGTAAAGAAGTACTATCGGACGCTTACGAAAAGGAACCCTCGGTGATCACATTGCAAGTTGATGAGGCCCTCTTTTTGTAGATCTTTTAGAATGGTGTTGAGGTCTAGAGAGGACAAGCATGCTTCGGCTGCAAGACGGGGGGCGGCGATGAATTTTTTTTCCTGAATGAGATCCCAGGTGTTTTCGATTTCGAGATAACCGGGTTTGTTGGTTTTGCGTACCGCGTCTTCAGGGAAGACGAATGGCTGATTGTCTTTTTGTGCGTCGTGCGCATTGGGAAAGTTTTTTCATTTGAAAAGTGAACGGAAGAATGACATTTTTCGCCTCCTGAATGTTTTTTTTGTTGTGACCCTCAATATAGTCATCCCTGGTTGGGATTGCCAGGGTTTTTTTAAAAAAAAATCGATGTAACCCCCTGGCAGATGCGGGATTGGGGGTTCTGCGACTTTCGCCGGCACGTCCATTTCAGCCCGATTGACTTGGGCTGGATTAAAGCGTTTTGAGAAACCCGTTGGAAATGACAGGTTTAGTTTTGGTTGTGATGGCGCTTCTTGAACCGAAGCTCGCCACAGGGCACCCCGGTCTCAAGGAATTTCACCTCGAAATGGGTGCGTCCCGCTTCCGGTTCCGTGATGTCAATCGGGCCGGCGTAGGTTTCCATCATGCTACCCAGGTGCGGGTGGTGTGCTAACGCGTATCGAAACTCGCCTAAATAAAAGGCTTCGTTGGAGGCGATGACCAAGGTGCCGTTTGGTTTGATGAGTTTGGCGAGCAGCGGCAGTATCGGGTGGTAGGACCAGCGTTTTTGGCGGTGTTTCGGCGGCCACCAAGGGTTTGGGTAGAAGATGGTGATTTGGTCCAAACTTGCCGCGGGGAACTTCGGTAGCATGGGGATCACGTTGGTGTGCAAGCCAAACAAGTTGAGACGACCGGCTTTTTCGATTCGTTCCTGCATGGAACCACCCCGAAAGCTTCCTTTGTCGATGCCCAGGTAGGCCGTGTCGGGATTCCTGGCGCTCTCGCGAAGAATGTAGCGGCCCAAGCCACAGCCGAGGTCCAAGGCTCGGGTCGGATAGTCAAAGAAGGCCGGCGGTAAATCCGGCAAAACGCTGTTTTGCCAGCGGACCAGGTAACGCGTCAAATCGGCGCGTGACCAGGCTTTCTCCATTTGCCGAACCGCGTCGGCGTCAGGGTGGGGAATCTCAAAGGGCGGCGGTTGCATGCTTCCTCGTCTCGGCCCGGTTAAGGACCGAGCAGCCGGCTGGCTTTAGAATTGGTAATGGGGCGGTAAGATCCGGGTAACCGGTCTCTGGGGCGTTAGCAGGCGCTGCTCGCGAATCCGGTTGAGTAATGAGATGATGGTTTGCGGCGGCGCGCCGGCCTGTTGGTGAAAGACCAGCGCGGTTTCCAGAACGGACACGTATTCGGGCGCCAAGGATTCGGCGTGGGCTAAAACCTCGAAACCCTCTTCGAGCAGACCCGCGATGAGGTAGGTGCGGCACAAGGCCAGGGTGGTTACCACGGAAAAAGGGTTTTGGCGATGACCTTCTAAAAAGGCCTGCATCGCAATTTCTAGGTAGGTTTCTTTCTGAACCGCGTGCAGCGGGCCGTTGGTGAACAAAACCTCGTAGTTTTCAATTTCGAAAAACTCGGCCGTATCCTTGTCGATCAACCAATGGTTTTGTTCCGTGGCTAGGAAATAGAGATCGAGGAACATACAGCCCAACACATATTGGGTGAGGTAAAACTGTTCGCTGGTGGATAAGGCGTTGCGAATGCACATCAGCGCATGGTCGAATTCGCCACGTTGAAGAAAAGCAAAAGCCAAGTGGGTGTGGAGAATATCGCCCGCGGCGGTGCGTCGCTTGAGTAGGGCAAACCATAAGTCCACAGCCTCGCGAAAACCAGTTTCGGGAACGGCAAGGGTGGGTTCCCCGGCGGGCAAGGCGCGGAAGGTGTTGGCAACGCGGTGATCGCCGTATTCCTTGAGATCGCGGAAGAAAACCACAAGACCTTGGTTAAACAAGGCCTTGTGGCGTTCCGCTTTACCGATTCGTGCTTCGCTAAAACGCTTAAAAATCGCTGCCGCCTGATCAAACGCCTCGGTTCTGGCCAAACAGATACCGAGCAGGTTCCAGGTACGGAAATCGTCGGCGCCTTGGTCCAATTGCTTCTGCAACAGATCCTTGGCTTTTTGGAATTCGGCCCGTTGGATGAAGAGTTCCGCGTTGCGGAGGTTCGGTCCAATCGGGGTTTCCTTGGCGTTGCCGTGGGCGGTCAGGGATTTGTTCAAGCGCGCTCCTCAATGCCGGCCTGGGCGGCGGCAAGTTTGGCAATGGGAACCCGATAGGGGGAGCAAGATACGTAGTCGAGACCGACTTGGTGGAAGAAGCGAATGGAGTCGGGATCGCCCCCGTGTTCGCCGCAAACACCGAGTTTGATGTCGGGTTTGATTTCGCGACCTGCTTCCGAAGCCATTTTGACCAAACGGCCGATGCCTTTCTGATCAATGGACTTAAACGGATCGCGTTTGTAGATACCGGCGTCGATATACAGCGGCAGGAAGCTGCCGGAGTCATCGCGGGACAAACCCATGCCGCATTGGGTGAGGTCGTTGGTGCCGAAAGAGAAGAACTCGGCCGACTCGGCGATCTCATCCGCGGTGAGGGCGGCGCGGGGAATTTCGATCATGGTGCCGATGGGAATCTCCAGCCCGGATTCGCGGATGATGGGCTCAATCGAGCGTTTGACGTGGTCCAGTTCGCCCTTGGTTCCGATCAGAGGCACCATCACCTCCGGTTGGGCGTCGACACCCTCGGCGCGGGCGCGGTTGACCGCGCCGACGATGGCGCTCACCTGCATGCGGTAAATGGTGGGGTGGGAAATCCCCAGGCGACAACCGCGGTGGCCGAGCATGGGGTTGGATTCCTCGAGATCGCGAACCCGCGCCCGGACGGCCGACGGGGTCAAACCCATGTTGGTCGCCAGACTTTCGATCAGCGACGCCTCGTGGGGTAGGAACTCGTGGAGCGGGGGATCCAGCAAGCGGATGGTGACGGGCAGGCCGTCCATTTCGCGGAACAACTCGTAAAAATCCTGTTCCTGATGAGGTTGAAGGGCGTGCAGGGCTTCGATTCGCGATTCTTCGTCGTGGGCCAGAATCATCTTGCGCACGTTTTGAATGCGATCTTCACCGAAGAACATGTGCTCGGTGCGGCACAGACCGATGCCGCCGGCGCCGAGCAGACGCGCGACGCGGGCGTCGGCGGGGGTGTCGGCGTTGGTGCGAACCTTCATCACGGCGATGTCGTCAATCCACGACATCAGTTTGGCGAATTGTTCACCTTGGGAGCCGGCTTCGAATTGACCGGTTTCCAGCTCGCGCAACAGGGGCGAAGAGGTGGTGGGGATTTTGCCTTCCAACACTTCACCGGTGGTGCCGTCAATGGAGATGAACTCGCCTTCCTTTAAACGGCGACCGCCCATTTGAATGGTGGACGACTCGTAGTGAACCGTCATCACCGTACAACCCACGACGCAGGGTTTACCCATGCCGCGCGCGACAACGGCGGCGTGGGAGGTCATCCCACCGCGCTGGGTCAGAATGCCGGTTGAGGCGTGCATGCCGGCAATGTCTTCCGGTGAGGTTTCCTCGCGAACCAGGATGACGGGCAGGCCTTCTTCGGACATACTGACGGCTTTCTCCGCGGACAGGGCGATCACGCCGGTGGCCGCGCCGGGTCCGGCGTTGAGACCGCGACCGAGCAGACGACCGTCTTTGAGCAGTTGTTGTTTGGCTTCTTGGTCGAACTCACTGGCGAGCAGTTGCGAAAGCGAGTCGGGCACAATTTTTTGGATGGCTTCAATGCGGTCAATCAAACCTTCGTTGTAAAGGTCGATGGCGATGCGCAGGCTGGCTTTGCTGGTGCGTTTCCCGTTGCGGGTTTGGAGCAGGAACAGCTTGCCGTCTTCCACGGTGAATTCGGTGTCCTGCATGTCCTTGAAGTGTTTCTCCAGGACGACCAGGGTGTCCAGCAATTGCTGGTAGACCTCGGGCCAATGGGCGGCCATGCTTTCGGGATCGTCCGGGTTGTCGATTTTATTGGGGGTGCGGATGCCCGCGACCACGTCTTCGCCTTGGGCGTTGCGCAGGTATTCGCCGTAGGGACCGGGTTCACCGGTAGAGGGGTTACGGCTGAAGCAGACACCGGTACCGGAGGATTCGCCCATGTTGCCAAACACCATGCTTTGCACGTTGACGGCGGTGCCCCAGTTGTCGGCGATGTTGTTGATTTTGCGGTACAAAATGGCGCGATCATTGTTCCAGGAATCAAAAACCGCGTTGATGGCGCCCCACAACTGATCGCGCGGATCCTCGGGGAACGGTTGGCCGTGCTCTTCCTTGATGAATTTTTTATAGGTGGCGATGAGTTGTTTTAGTCCGTCCAGGGAAATGTCGGAATCGATCTTGACGCCTTCGGCCTCGCGCTGGTCTTCCAACATGTTCTCGAAATCGGAATGGCTCAGATCCAGCACCACGTTGCTGTACATTTGAATAAAGCGGCGATAGGAGTCATATGCAAAACGGGGATTGCCGGTTGCGTTCGCGAGCTGTTCCACCGTGTCGCGGTTGAGGCCCAGGTTGAGAATCGTATCCATCATACCGGGCATGGAAACCCGTGCCCCGGAACGAACCGAAAGGAGCAAAGGCGCGGCGTCGCCGCCACCCAACTTCTTGCCCAGTTCTTGTTCCAGCCAGGTTAAGTTTTTCTCAATTTCGGCGCGTAACCCGTCTTCCAACTGATGGTTGTTGTTGATGTAGCTGATACAGGAACGGGTGCCAATGGTGAATCCCGGGGGCACCGGCACGCCCATGCGGCACATTTCGGCAAGGCCCGCGCCTTTGCCGCCGAGTAGGTCGCGCATGGTGCCGTCTCCGTCGGTCACCGTTTTGGAGAAACGAAAAACATCGGACATCCTAATAGCTCCTTTTTTTCCCTCACTGTCTGCCAACTGGGATAACACAATGAGCCGCGCTCCGGCCTTGTTGCATCAGCCGTTGTCGCAGCGACGCGGCCAAGCACAGGGATCGTGTCGCCAATGGGTCGGCATGTGGCTCATTCAGGCTCATTGAATCAAAGCGTCCAAAAGCGTCCATTGCGGTTTGAGAAAGCGTTGTATGTAGGATGATCCAGCACGGGATCCGCGACAAATGTGTCGCGGCCCGCGAATTCATGGCCGGCGAAAACCGCGTGACGCCTTATTTTGGCGCTAACGTACTGATATCAGCCACCAATCCGAGTGTCAAGCCGATTTCCCGGCACATCGCCTTGCGGTTAAGGCGCAAGGCGTCCTCGTCGACGTTGATGTAAACGCCGTCGGTGCCGAAGTAGGCTTCGGCCGGATCGGCGAGGGTGACCATGAGGTCCATCGCATCCTCGTACCGTGCTTCGCCAACCGCCTTTTCGATATCGTGGCGGACGGCGGTGTATTCGCGCCAGAACCGCTGCTCGGCCGGGTCGCTCAGGAGGTTTTCGTCGAAATCACCCAGTTTATCGCTTTCATCGGCAATGACGTTTTTCATGCGCTTCAGGCTCAGCGACAATCCGCGGAAGTCTTCTTTTTCCTGCTGTTCCGCTACCGCGCTCGCGCGCTGATACACTTGGTCGACGCGCGCGTGGCCCGCGGCCAGAACCCCTTCGACCACGTCGTAATCGAAACCGCGCACCTTGCGCAGGTAGTGGCGGATGCGTTCGATGCAGAACTGCTGCAGCGTCTCCGCCAAATTCTCGGGCGGGGTGACGCCCGCTTTTTCGCGGTACAGTTCCAGCGATTTGGCGACCAGCGCGTCCAAATCCAACGGCAGCTCGGCTTCGACCAAAATACGAATGATCCCCTGGGCCGCGCGGCGCAAGGCGTAGGGGTCCTTGGAGCCGGTCGGAATCAATCCCACCGCGAAACAACCGACCAAGGTGTCGAGTTTGTCCGCGACCGAGATCAGGCAACCCAGTTGGTTGAGGGGGAGATCGTCGTCCATCGAGCTCGGTGCGTAATGGCTGTAAATCGCTTGGCAAACCGGTTCATCTGCACCTTGGTGACGCATCAACAAACCGCCGATTTCGCCTTGTAACTCGGCGAACTCAAACACCAAATCGCTGACCAAGTCCGATTTTGCGTGTTGGGCGGCCTGCTTCAACTGACCTTTTTCCACCGAGGAAAGGGACAGGCTGTCCGCCATGAACGCGGTTAGGTCGGTCAAACGGTCGGCTTTGTCGCGGTAGGAGCCCAGCTCCTGGATAAAGGTGACATGGTCGAGTTTGTTGTACAGATCCTCGAATTTTTTCTCGCGGTCCGTTTCCCAGAAAAACTTGGCGTCGTACAAACGGGCGTTGAGCACCCATTCGTTGCCCTTGCGGACCAGTCCTTTGCGGTCCTCGGGTACCGAGGCCACCGAGAGGAAATACGGCATTAGCTTGCCGTGATGATCCTGTACGGTGAAGGATTTTTGGTGTTCGCGCATGGAGGTGATCAAAACTTCGCGGGGAATATCGAGGAATTTTTCGTCAAAAGAGCCCAGCACCACAAACGGGCTTTCCACCAGATCGGTCACCTCGGTCAGCAGCGCTTCATCGGCGACCAGCATGCCGTTGATTTGGGCCAGGTAGTTGTCGATTTGGGCTTGGATTTTGGCTTCGCGTTCCTCGTGGCCTACCGCAATGTGGCGTTCGGCTTTGCGTTGGAAGTAGGTGTCAATCGCGTCAACCGCAAAAGCCTCGCCGCCGCTGAAGCGGTGGCCGAAGCTTTGGTTGGCCGCGGCCACGCCGGCGAATTCAAAGGGGATCACCGCGCCGTCGAAGAGGGCCAGAATCGAACGTACGGGACGAATGAAAGGTTCCTCGCAGGCGCCCCAGCGCATTTTTTTCGGGAAATGCAATTTGGCCAGCAACGCCGGGATTGCTTCCGCCAGGATCGCCGCCGTTTGCCGGCCCTTGACCTCGAGCTTGCCGGCAACCACTTCACCTTTTTTGCCTTGGGTGCGGAACAGTTGGTCCGGGTTCAGACCGGCGTTGGCGCGCAGGAACCCTTGCAGCGCTTTGCTGGGGTTGCCTGCCGCGTCGTAGGCGATTTTGACGGGCGGTCCGAGAACCGTTTCAACCCGGTCCTCTTGCGCCGCTTGAATGTTGCGGCAGGTAACCACCAACTGGCGGGGTGCGCCTAAGGATTCCATTTCGTCGAATTCGAGGTCGGCCTCGGCCAAAACTTTTTCCAAGCCGTCGCGCAGATCTTTATGGGCGCGGCGCAACATGCGCGCGGGAATCTCTTCAGTCCCGATTTCCAATAAAAACTCAGCCATGGTTGGCCCCCTCCTGCAATGCGACGTGAAGTTTGGCGACCGCGCAGGCTAATTTGCGGACGCGGGCGATGAAGGCCGGTCGTTGCGTGGTGCTGACCGCGCCGCGGGCGTCGAGCACGTTAAACGCGTGCGAGCACTTGAGCGTGTAGTCATAAGCGACCAAGGGCAGGTTTTCCTCAAGCAGGCGGAACGCTTCTTTTTCGTAAAGGTCGAACATGTTTTTATGGAGATCGATGTCGGCCGATTCAAAGCAGTACTTTGAGAACTCATATTCCTCGCGTTTGCGGGCGTCGCCGTAGGTCACGCTGTTGGACCAGGGCAGGTCGAAAATGTTGTCGACCCCGCCGAGGAACATGCACAATCGCTCGATCCCGTAGGTGATTTCCACCGGAATCGGCGCCGTATCAATGCCGCCGACTTGTTGGAAATAGGTGAACTGGGTGATTTCCATGCCGTCCAGCAGGACTTGCCAGCCGACGCCCCAGGCACCCAGGGTGGGGGCTTCCCAGTTGTCTTCTTCAAAACGAATGTCGTGGTCTTCGAGATTGATGCCCATCGCCGCCAAGCTCTGCAAATACAGCTCTTGAATGTTGTCGGGGGAGGGTTTGAGAATGACCTGGAATTGGTAGTGCTTGTGAACGCGGAACGGGTTCTCGCCGTAGCGTCCGTCAACCGGTCGGCGGCTGGGTTCGACGTACGCCACGTTCCATGGATTGGGCCCAAGCGCCTTCAGAAAGGTATGCGGGTTCATGGTGCCCGCGCCGACTTCGATGTCGTAGGGTTGGCTGATGACACAGTCCTGCTGCGCCCAATAATTCTGCAGCGCCAAAATGAGATCCTGGAATTTCACAAGAGCCGCCTTTCGTTAAATTGATGAACCAGATTCGCTCGGGTTTTAATGGGTTTTGCCAAAAAATGTTCCCAGATGTCGCCGAGTGCCCGATGCAGCCTGGTTAAAGCTCCCCATTGTAGTGCATAGTCAAGGAAGGGCTCAATCTTTAGTTCAAAGAGTTGCGTCGTGTAGTCGGTGTCACCGGGTAACCATGGGGCGGGCCGGATTCCGTGGTTTTCAGCCAGGTCCTGCAACAGCCATTGCAGCGATTGTGGGTCGCGGCTGAAAACCCCCGCGAAAACCAACAGCCAGGTTTCCAAATAGGCGTTGAGGTGCGGCATCATTCCCGGCAGGAGCTTGCCCGCTTTTTGGCGCCTTGCCAGGAAATCCATCAGGTGGATCAGGAGACGGGTCACCCGCGCATCCTCTTGGCCTTCCGGTTGGGATTGGTGGATCAGCCAGCCCCAGTGATGCATCAGGCTGAGCCCGAGGTAGTTGCCGGCCACGTCAAAGTTGTGGTCCAGCAAACGGATTTCGCGAATTTGATGCAGGTTTTGGTGTTGTTTGCCGCTGAGTTCGCAAGCCACGCGGCAGAGCGGCGTGAGGTACACCATGGTGACTTTTTTGGAGGTGCGCAGGATCAAGGCGCGTTGGCCCTCCTCCTCGGTGAACACATGGACAATGTACCGGCTCGCCGAGAGGCGGGTGTGGTGAACGACGAAACCCTGGCACTTCTGCTGCATCAAGGGCGAACTCCCGGCGGTTGCCTAAATCGTGAAGTAGTCGCGCAGCACAAACACGATGGAAAAGTAGACGCAGACCGCGATGAAATCGTTAAAGGAGGTTACGAAGGGGCCCGTGGCCAGCGCCGGATCGAAACCGATCCGTTTCATCGCAATCGGGATCACCGTGCCGGTAATCGCCGCCGCCGTCAGCGTACACATCATCGCCGTCAGCACCGTGAGCATCATGCCCAGGCCGCCCCAGTACAAGGCGAAAAAGCCAATCATAAAGCCGCAGACCAC
The DNA here is from genome assembly GCF_017377855.1 of Acanthopleuribacter pedis. GTDB lineage: Bacteria > Acidobacteriota > Holophagae > Acanthopleuribacterales > Acanthopleuribacteraceae > Acanthopleuribacter > Acanthopleuribacter pedis. The sequence continues at coordinate 135,913 of NZ_JAFREP010000023.1, read as the reverse complement.
GCCTAGGGACAGGCCGACCTTGGCCTCTTTGATCGTTGAGGTACGTGCCTCGCGGAAGTTGAGTGAGTGGTTGGAGAGCAGGCGCGCCATGATGGTGGAAGACTGCACGCCCACGTTGCCGCCCATGGCCGAGATCATCGGCACAAAGGTGAAAATGCGCGCGGCATCCTCGCCGAACACATCGCGTTCCGTGAAACGCATAATCATGACCACCAGCAAGCTTCCCGCGAACGAGGCCATGATCCAGGGCAGACGCAGGCTCACAATTTTAAAGGTTTTGTCGCGCACCAACAGTTCCTCGTCCGAGGTCCCGATCATTTGGTACAGGTCCTCTTCCGATTCTTCCTGGATAACGTCGAGCACGTCGTCCACCGTGATGATGCCGCGTACATGGTTGTTGTCGTCGATGACCGGGACCGTCACCTCGTCGTGCTTGCTCACGATTTCGGCCACTTCCTCCTGGTCGAGGTTGACGTGGACGGGAATCACGTCGGTCCGCATGAAGCTGCCCAACTTGGCAGGTCGTTTTTGCAGCAACAACTGGCGCAAGCTTACCTGGCCGACGAGTTCTTTGTTGCGGGTGACGTAGACGAACATCAGGTTGATGGGGTCCAAATCGCGGCTGCCGCGGATTTGTTCAATCGCGTGTTCTACCGTTTGGTTCTCGTCCAGCGCCAGAAATTCCGTGGTCATGATGCGCCCGGCCGAGTCTTCCGGGTAGTTCATCAGCTGGCGAACGTCGTTTTGTTCTTCCTCGGGAATGCGGGCGACCAGTTGTTCACGGGCCGGTTCGGGAAAAAGTTCCAGCAGCCAAACCACGTCGTCGTCGCTGAGTTCGTTGAGCACAATCGCCCACTCGGGGATTTTCAGGAACGGATAGATGCGGGCCAGGGTGCTGGTGTCGAGGGAGATCAAGGCCTCCGCGCAATAACTGATTTCACTGAGGAGTAGGGTGCGGACCGCGCTTACGACTAAGTCGAAGTCAAGCGTATCCAGCACCGAGGCAAAATCTTCCGGGTAATTTTCGTGGGCCAACCGCAGTAGGGAGACGCGATCATCGCGTTCCAGCGCACTTTGCAGTGCATCGCGGAGCCTTTCCCATTGTTCGGGTGTGCTGACTTGTATGATGTCCATTATGGGGTGCGCCTCCGCCGCAAAAGGTTCGTGGTATGGCGTTGGGTTCCGGCAACGCGCTGTTTGTGGTTTCGGGAACAGGAAGTCGTTGCGGGGCAAAGCCCGATCCCCCCAACCGAAGCCAGGGTCGCGAAAATCATCACTGGTGCTTGAAGGTGGGGCAAGGCTCTAGGGTAAGCCGGCTTGTCCGATCTGGCCAGCCTTTTTCTCGCGCGATTTTTAAACCCGCATTTCTCACTAGGAATTCTGCTACGAAGCCGAAAGCCATGCGATTACGAGGGGGCGGCCCCGCGAAAAGTCGGCCCCCGGTGCCGTCTCTCGGTCGTCAGCTTCGACCTCACAAGGCTTTCACCTAAGAAGCGCGATAAGAGCGAGGGATTTTGGCTAAAGATCTGGAGCGAAATGGTTTGGGAAAAGCGGAAGCGCACCCCTTGGGTGCGGTGAGCATTTTCACAGACCGTTGCAGCCCAGAGGTTTAGCCAAAATCGCCGCGAGTTATCGCGCTTCTTAGGTTTCAGCCTCTCGCAACGAATCCTTGTGGGAAATGCGGGTCAGAAGCCCATCGCGCAACGGGTGACCGATCTCCGAAGAAGAACGCCGCGGTGATCGAATCCTGCCCGGGTTTTTGCAGCAATTAGGGCCCTTAGCCCGCATGTCTCACCAAGGATTCGTCGCGAGAAGCAGAATTCCTTGTGAGAAATGCGGGTTAGGGGTGTTCATCCGCGTGTTCATTGTTAAAATAGGGGTTTTGATGATAAGCGGTTCGGTTTTTTCATGTGCCGGACTCAAATCAAGGTTTACGACTTCTTTGCGTTTCGCCTTTTTTTCACGCCTATCGAATACCCCCCTCAGCTTCTCCCTATTTTCTCTTTTATGGTTCTTTTTAGAGGGAAACAATGAATCTGCTTTCGTTCGTCAAGGCTGTTCTGGTCTGTGTCTGGATTCTGCCCCTGGCCATCCATCTCGATTCCCGCCGTGTCGCCGCCGATTTGGATCCCCACCAAAACGGACTCACCCAAGCCTTACCCGACAACACGATAACTCTGACATTCGATGAACCCCAAATTCCCCTCAATCAGTCGGTCGACGGGACCGTGCTATTGAACCGGGACGGGGACCCCATCCCACCGCTGAGCTTTTCCTACGATGCCGCCAAGCCGGTATCGCAGACGCTGTGGTTCTCTCAGGATTTCTTGAACAACCGCCGCGCGGATTTTGAAACACCCGTGCTCGAGCCGGCCGACAACGAAAGTGTGTTGACCCTCGATTTCGGTGAACCCGTGGATCGCGTCCGTTTTGAATACGAACTCCAAGGGTTGCCAAAAGGTCGCGACGCCGTTTACCGTGTCGAGGCCTACGATCCGCTGGGAACGCTCGTCGGTAGCTGGTCCCGCGAGCTGGACGGCACCTTTCAGCAGTTTGAAGACACCATGGACTACGACTCCAACGTGCCTTTTTCGCGTTTGCAAATGCGCTTCGAAACCGACCGGTTTGCAGGCGAGGCCATCGCCGTGGGTGACCTGAGTTTCGTGCCCGCCCGTGAACCGGATCCCACCTGGTTCGATACCATTTGGGTTGCGCTGATCGTGTTTGTCATGGGTGTGATGTTGCTGGTGATGCGCAACCGCCGTGTCGGCCGGATTTAAACCGTTCCGGCCGCTACGTGAGCGACCTCTTTCATCCCGCTTGGCATTTCGCTTTTGAAACGATGGCGTACATGGTCGGCTTTCGCCTTTATTTGGCGCGCCGGGCCAAGCGCGACGGTGATGCTCAGGCGCTTGCTTCCCTTGTCGTCGCGGTGGGTGCCGTCTTTGGTGCCTTGCTTGGTGCCAAGCTCGTTTTTTGGTTTCAGGAGCCCTACCGCGTCGCCTTGCTCCTGCCGAATCCACGCGCGCTCATCGGCGGGAAAACCATCGTCGGGGGCCTAATCGGTGGGCGAATCGGCGTGGAAATCGCCAAAAAAATCATCGGCATGACCGAATCGACCGGCGATTCTTTTGTGACACCCGTCGCCGTGGGCCTGATTATCGGCCGTCTCGGCTGTTTTTTTAGTGGGTTACACGACGGAACCCACGGGATTCCCACCATGCTACCCTGGGGCGTTGATTACGGCGACGGCCTCGACCGTCACCCAACCCAGCTCTATGAGATCGTTTGGGTGGCCGTGCTATGGCGACTTATTCGCGGTTGCGAAGCGCGCTTCCATCGCGCCGGCGATCAATTTCGCGCCCTGCTTGCCGGGTACCTTTTCTTTCGCCTTGGGGTGGAATGGCTCAAACCCGAGGCGCCCTTGCATCTCGGCTTGTTGACCGGTATTCAGTGGGTTTGTCTGGTGACGCTCTTGATCGACGCGCCGCACCTATGGCGTGTGACGCGTGGGTTGTTCCGCGCTTAATGGAACGCTGAAACCACATTCCTATCCCGCTTTGCACCCGGTAATGCGCGATTTACAAGAGACAGCCTTAACCCGCCTTTCTTCCCGTGGGCGGCGTGCACCTCTACTTTAATTTTAGTTGAAGTGTCGTTGTTTCACCGCCTGGGTCTGCTTTTGGTTCGTTCTGATTTCATCGCATTCCTTGGGTAACTTTCGCTAAGATGGAACCCATCCGATGTGATAAATGATGGGACATAACGCGAAACGGCCGATAAGGTGTTTGCGTTTGTAAAGGAGGCGATTGCGTGACCGCCAAGGTGAGGCCTTATCTTTTTTACGATACCGCGACCTCGATTTGCAGCCGTTGCTACCGTCGTTGCGAGGCCAAAATCCTCATCGCCGACAACCGCGTTTACCTGGAAAAGTGGTGCCCATTACATCAACGCGAGCGTGTCCTCATCGCCGACGACGCCGATTATTACCGCGATGCGCGGGAGAACTACCTCAAAGCGCCGGAAATGCCGCGCCGCTTCAACACGCCCCTGCATTACGGTTGCCCCTATGATTGCGGCATCTGCCCCGACCATATGCAACACGGCTGCCTCACCCTCATCGAAATTACCGATCACTGCAACCTAGCCTGTCCCATTTGTTACGCCGGCAGTGGTCCCCATCGCCCCGGTTTTCGGTCGATGGAAGAGATCGAAGCCATGCTCGACGCCGTCGTCGCCAACGAGGGCGAACCCGATGTGGTCCAGATCTCCGGCGGCGAACCCACCCTGCACCCCGAATTCTTTGCCGTCCTCGAAGCCGCCAAGCAACGCCCCATTCGCCATTTAATGGTGAACACCAACGGCATTCGCATCGCCAAAGAACCCGATTTCGCGCGCCGCCTCGCCGATTTCATGCCCGGATTTGAGCTTTACCTGCAATTCGACGCCTTGTTGGATGAACAGGTACGTCCCTTGCGTGGTGCCGATCTGGTCGCGCTGCGTCGCCGCGCCCTCGATCGCCTCAATGAACTCGGCATTTCAACCACCCTGGTGGTAACCGTTAAAAAAGGACTGAACGACGGCGCCCTCGGTGACATCATTGACTTTGCCGTTGCGCAACCCTGTGTGCGCGGTGTGACCTTCCAGCCCGTGCAGGTCGCCGGCCGGACTGAGTCCTTTGATCCCGCCGTTGATCGCATCACCCTCACCGAGGTACGTCGGCGTATTCTCGAGCAAACAACCTTGTTTCAACCGCAAGATCTGATTCCGGTACCCTGCAATCCAGACGCGCTTGCCATGGCCTATGCCCTCAAAATGAAGGGAAGATTGCAATCCTTAACCGGGTTGATCGACCGCGAAATCCTATTAGGTGGGACCCGCAACACCCTTGTTTTCGAAAAAGATGAAACCCTGCGGCAACACTTTTTCTCCCTGTTCGCCACCAACCATTCGCCTCAAGGCGCCGCCGCCAAATTGGCCGATCTGTTGTGCTGCCTGCCACGGGTGCAGCTTCCCGGAACCTTGGATTACCGCAACGTCTTTCGCGTGTTGATCATGCAGTTTTTCGACGCCTACAGCTTCGACCTGCGCGCGGTCAAAAGGTCCTGCGTCCACATTGCCCAACCCGACGGGAAGCTGATTCCCTTCGATACCTACAACCTGTTTTACCGCGACGAGGCCAAGGAACGCCTCGCCCGAATCCGCGACGCGTTAGACCGGCAGTACCAATCGCAAGCCGAAAACGAATAAGGTTTACCCCTGGCTCCTTAGGAGGTTCCCCGTGGAAGACATGCCCGAAGCGCAAAACCAAGAAAACCAAGGCCTCGAACCCGAGGACCGGCCTCAACCCGATAGGGTCCGTTACGACAATGTTTGGTTGGGTTTGGGCGGCGGTTTGATCTTTTTGGTTTTTTTCTCCGTGCTGAGTCTCTTGTTTATTGAGCTCCTTGCATGGTGGCTTGCCGCGGGGGCACTCGTGTTTTTCGGCTCACTTTTTATGGGCTTTCGTCAATTTCCGCGGTTGGCATTGGGACTGATTCTGTCGCTTGGGGTCTATGTCATTCTCGTGGTGGGTGGCTGCATCCTGTTGATTGCCAACCTCGACTTTCATTAAGGCTTTTCTTTTTCTGCCGAAACCGTTTGAGTAGATCGATTTGGCCCAAATCCAATACGCGCCTCCGCGTGGGAGAACAATTCTGAGCACCGAAGAAGCATGGTGGAAACCTGAGCAAGGTCGTTTCACGGAGCATAACCGGTGACCCTTCGCCCATCGTTCCCATGACAGATCCTGGGAGAACCTTATGAATGATCCTATGAACCAAGGAACCACCAACCCGTATCAAGGCAACCGCCGTGCTTTTGGGCAAACCGCCTTGACCGATATGCTGGATCGCATGTTGTTGGGGGTCGCCGCCTCCTTTGTGCCTTCCGTCTTTGTGGTCGGTGTGGTTTTTAGCGGACTTGTGGAAGACGCGGATGGGCCCGGGTTCTTTTCCGGCTTTTTGATGATCGTGATGATGGGTGTGTTTCATGCCGGCGCCATGGTGCTCGCGCGATTCTTTGGGTGTAAGCGCCTCGTTAAAGGGCTTTTGTTTGGACCGGTTATTTTGGTGCCCGCGTTCTCCGTTCTCCTTGGTCTTATCTTTTTCCTTAATTAAAAAAGGCTTTTGCGTTTTTTGCGCCGGATGCAAGGGGCTCACTGAAGGAATGCCAAAGCGGCTTGGCGGGCCGCCTGCATCAGGTCTCGGTCGCGCCATGGATCGCCGAATTGGAAATCGGAGACACCCGACTGACGCTTGCCAAAAAATTCGCCGGCGCCGCGTCGCTCCAAGTCATATTCCGCGATCTCGAACCCATCGTCGTGTTTTTCTAGAAAACGCAGCCGTTGCAGTTGGTCCTTGTCGGGAACGCCGTCGACCATCAGGAAACAAAAGGCTTGGCGACCGCCGCGACCGACCCGGCCACGCAATTGGTGCAGTTGGCTGAGCCCGAAATAATCGGCGCCTTCGATTACCATCACCGTGGCTTTCGGTACATCGACGCCGACCTCAATCACCGTGGTTGCCAACAACACGCGGTGACGTCCTTCTTTAAACGCCGTCATCTCCGTGTCCACGCGGTCTTTGTCGAGGCGGCCGTGGACCAGGCCCACCGAAACGCCCGCAAATTCGTTCTCGCGGAAACGTTGCCACATGGCGTTCGCGCTGCGTTCCTCGTCTTCCGCCTCGCCCTCAATGAGGGGGAACACCCAAAACACCGATTCACCCGCGTCCAGCCGTTTGCGCGCGAAGGCTACCACCTCGTCGCGGTTGGCCGCGCGTTTGAGCGCCGTGCGCACCGGCTTTTGGAACGCGGGTCGCTGACGGATTTGCAGGACGTCGACCTCACCGAACAAGGTCATCGCCAGCGAGCGGGGAATCGGCGTGGCTGAAAAAGCCAGGTAATGGGGTTCGCGTCCTTTTTGGAGCAGGGACGCCCGTTGCGCCACGCCGAAACGTTGCTGTTCGTCGATCAGGACCAAGCCAAGTTTGGCAAACACCACATCCTCCGCCAGCAAGCGGTGGGTACCGATAACCAGGTCGATTTGCCCGCCGCCGAGGCCTTCCAACACCTCGCGGATCTCGGTGCGGCTTCGTTTGCCGGTCAGCAAGGCGCAGCGAACGCCGAGTGTCGCCAACAGTTGCGCCGCTTTTTGGTAGTGCTGATCGGCCAACACCACCGTCGGACATAACAGCACCGTTTGCCAACCCGCCAGCTTAAAAAACCAACCCATCGCCAGGCCGACCACTGTTTTACCGCAGCCCACATCGCCTTGGATGAGGCTGTTGAGTTTTTTACCGCCGCGCAGCCATGCCGTCATTTGATCAATCACGCGGCGTTGATCGCCGGTGAGTTGGAAGGGGAGTTTGGCTAGGAACGCGTCCCGTTCGCGGTCGTGGGGTTGCAGGCGGGGATAGTGGCGGCTGGGAACCTGTTGTTTCGCCTGGATGCGTTGGCAATGGAAGTGGAAGAACTCCTCAAAAACGAGGCGCCGCCAGGCCGGATCTTGGCGTTTCAGGATTTGGTCCAATTGCACGCTGTTTTCCGGGTTGTGGATGCGGCTGATCGCCTCGGCATGGCTGGGAAACAGAAAGTGGTTCATCACCTTGGCCGGCAGGGTTTCTTCCCGTGGAATCTGTTGGATGGCCGCCTGAACCCAGCCATTGATTTGCGCCGAACGCAAACCGCCGATTTCGCGGTAGACCGGTTCGATTTGGGGTTCGCCGGTTTCCGGGTTTGCATGGGCGGCGACCACCTCGAAGTTGGGACTGTTCATCGTGCGCCCGTTGCGTTCGTAGCGGATCTTGCCAAACAAGGACAGCGTTTGGTTTTTGATGATGCGGTCGTGGATGTGTGTTTGGTTAAACCACACCACGCGCAGGGTACCGTGTCCGTCGTCGACCAGAATTTCCAATACCGGAATGCGCTTGTTTTTGGTGATCGACAGCTCGCGCGAGATGACCCGGCCGCGGATGTGAACCTGCTTCTCCAGCGGGGCTTGAGGGATCGGCAGGATTCGGCTGTAGTCGAAATAATCACGTGGCAAAAGGGCGAGCAAGTCGCCAAAGGTGAGCACACCCGCCTTGGCCAATTTCTCCCGTGACTTGGCACCGAGACCTTTGATTTTCATTTTGGCAAGCGGTTGCGCTTGCCACGGGGTGTTTTCCCCGATTTGGGTTTCTGCGGCGGTCACGGTTCGGTCGCCACCTACAAATTAAGGTGGTGAATCAGTTTGGGCAGGCTTTTATTCGACGGTTCGCTGGCAATTAATTCGCCTTTTTCATTGTACACAGCGAGGTAGGGTAGGCTGCCGATGCCTTTTGCCTGGGCCAATTCCGAGTCCCAATTAACGATGTCCAGCTTGTAAACGACCAAACGGTCGCCGTAGGTTTTTTTGAGGCCGACCAGGCTTTTGTCCAGTTCTTTACAGGGCGGGCACCAATCCGCGTAAAAATCAAATACCGTGAAGTGGCCCGGTTTGACGTGGTCTTCCAGGTTAATGTCTTTCCCCGTGCTCAAAACTTCAAATTGGATCGCGACATCGGTCGTGGTGGTACTGCCGGGTGAACAGCATCCCAAACCGATCAACAAAACCAAAGATAACCAGCGTTGCATGCATCTGCTCCTTCGCGCGCTTCGCCCCGTATTCTACCTGAAAATGGGCGCCTTGCTTGTCGCCTCGCGCTTTTCAACTGCGATTTGCTTAGTTCAGGTCGGCGCCGCCCGGCCTGGCCGACTGCTGTAGCAGGTCGCGCCATGTTTGCACCACATCGCGCTGTGAGGTCAACGCCAAGCAGGTGCCCGCCGGCGTGTCCAGGGCCAAACACCGGCTGTGTAAGGCCTGGTAAGGCAGCCGCCACCGTGTTAAATAAGCCGCCGTGTTTTTATCTTCCAACCAACGTAAAAAAAGTTGCGGATCAGCCCCGTATTTTTTGTCGCCGACGATGGGAAAACCCAGACCCGCGCAATGGGCGCGCAACTGGTTGGTACGGCCCGTGATGGGTTTGAGCTCCAGCACGCTCATATCCTGGTCGAGGTCGTGCGCGACCGCGGCCACCTCGGTGCGGGCCGGTATGCCGTCGGGATCGGGAACCGCCTTTGTATAAATGAGGCTGTCCTTAGCCAGCGGCATCTCGATGATCGTGAGCTTGGTGGGGAAGCGCCCAAACACCAGCGCCGTGTAACTTTTGGCGATGCGGTTTTGTTGGAACTGCATTTGGTAGAAACCCCGCTGATCCGGCTGTTTGGCAAAGGCGATCAAACCCGAGGTTTCAATGTCCAGGCGATGAACCGGGCTAAGTGCCGCGTTATTTGTTTGTGCTCGAAGGAGATGCAGCAAGGTGTTTTGGTAAAAATCACCCGTCGGCGTCACCGGTAAACCCGGTGGTTTGTCAACCACCAGGAGGGAGGCGTCTTCGTGGACGATGTGGATGTCATCGGGGACCACCGGTTCTTCCCAAGGGGGTCGGAACAGCCGGGGCTGATCACCCGACCTGAGGACACTTTCGCGAGTGAGGGTACGATCATTACATTGGAAATAACCGGCTTCGAACCAGGTGTCTACCGGCTTTCCCACGAACAGCCGGGCGTGCTGCTGCAGGTAATCGTCGAGCACAGGTTGCCCGGGACCTTTGTTCTTCGGCAGCAGGATCCATTGACCGTGATTGAGGCGAGCCATTGGGCCGTTCCTTCCGCGGGACTTTGTCCCGCCCCCTCCTCGTGACTTCGTCCCATGCCTGCGGCGGGACTGGCGGAATTGTATCTCTTTTCCGCGGCGCCTCGGTTAGAATGTTCCCTTTCGGGGCATCTCGTCCGCCAATCGCCAAACTCGGTGGAGGTCCAGCTTGAACAGAGATCGTGACGGTATTTTCCTACCGCGGCGTATGGTTTTTTTGCTGATCGCCGGTTTCGTATGCATCAACGTCTTTTTTCTGTTGATGGGGATCCTCATTGGAAAGGACGATCTCAAGTGGAACGAAAAGTTAGAAAACCCTGATTTGGCCTCGAACCAGCCGCTCATCGACCCCAATCTCAATCGCTCGCCGCTGGAAGAAGAATTATCCGTCTTTGAAGACGAGGTGGCCTCGGACCCCGACGACTATGTCAACCAAGAGCCCGACTACCTGAACGACACCAACATGGATCGGCTTACCGAGCGCGTGGAAACACCGCCGCCGGTGACCACCGCCGCGGCGGAGCGGTCCGAGCCGGAACCCACCCGACCCGTTGTAAAACCGCGACCCAAACCGCCCGCCAACAAGGTGGTCGCCAAACAAGCGGCTGAGTTAAGGGGCGGGTTCTGGATTCAAATCCTCGCGGGCAGCGAAAAAAACAAAGTAGAAGATTTCCGAAAAAAAGTGTCGGCGCGCGGTTACGGCACCGCGTTGATTAGCGAAAGCGGTATGTACAAAATACAGGTCGGTCCCTACCGTAACCGACCCGAGGCCGATCAAGCCGCCGCAAAACTGAAGCGCGTTTTCGGGGTGAGTACCTGGATCCGAGAACGTTAGCGTCCCTTTTTGACGTTTAGCCGCGCGCCCGCAGGCCCCCATCAGGATGGTGGATCGTGACCCCGCTCGCCAACATGGGGCTTGGCGCCCTGGCGACAAAGCAGCCGCGAAAACCGCCCAACGAAGCAAAGCATTCAGCCCGTCCCCCATAAAAAAAGGTGCCCAATCCCCGCCGTGCATGGTGCTTGCTTCATGCATGGCCCGGATTGGACACCGACCACCGTTCGTGCCCGCTTTTCCGAGTTGGTTAAAGAACAACGCGCTGATGGAGAGGAATGCGGGTTACTCCGCATTTCTCACAAGGATTCGTCGCGAGAAGCTAAACGCCTTGTGAGTACGAAGATTACGACCGAGAGACGGTGCAGGCGTAGCAGCTGAGGCGAAGGCGACTCGACCGAGTAATGCGGAAGGCCGCCCCCTTGTAATCGCACGGCGTTTAGCTTCGCAGCAGAATTCCTTGTGAGAAATGTGGGTTAAGGATAGGCGTTGAGGAATCCGTCGGAGAGGATCAGGCGGACCGCGATCCGTTTGGCGCGCTGGATGGCGCGGTCTTTACGGCCTTCGCGTGACACGCGGTTCTCCCTTGAGAAACGCCGGCCTTCCCTGTTGCGGGCGCGTTCTTGTCTCATGAAGGTTTTTAGCGATTCTTTTTGGTTTTCTTCCAGCACGCTTTCAATGCCGTTGAGGGCCAAGCGGGTTTTGAGGCGTTTTTCACGGCTCAGCCGTTTGATGTCGCCCCGTAACGCGTTTAATTGTTCTTCTTGCTCGGGCGAGAGGTCGGCCCCGCCCTCAAGCTGTTTGCGAATGCCCGCGGCGGCTTCGGTCAGGGCTGTTTTGGCCGCGTTGAGCTGGGGGTCCATTTCCGTGTGCACCTGGTCCCAGTTTTGTCGGTAGCCGCGCAGGCTTGCGACTTGCTCCGGGCTCAAACTGAGGCTGCCCGCGAGGTCGGCTGCTTTGGCGTTGCGTTTCCAATCGCGGATGTACTTTAGGTCGTCGTTGTGGCGTAGGTCTTGGGCGTTGACCGTTGCCATTGAGAGCAAGCTTGCAATCAGCAGGACTTCGATGAAAACCAACACTTTTTTCATGGTGAACCTCCACGGCACAAATCGGATTCAGTTACCTCTAAGGTGCTGTGCCTGTTGCTGCAATGGACCGGGCACCACCGCGGATGGTTTAACGGCCGCTGTGATTTTTTTGCCTTCCCCTTCATGCATTGCCTGTTGTTTCCCCGCGTCGGTTATAATCCTAAGGAAACGCGATAAATCGCGGTGATTTTAGCTAAACCTCTGGGCTGCAACGGTCTGTGGGAATGTTGGCCGTACCCGGGGGGGCGCTTCGTGCGCGACCCCGGTCCGCTTTTTTTCAAGCCATTTCGCTCCAGATTTTTAGCGAAAATTCCTCACGCTTATCGCGTCGCTTAGGATAATGCCCCACCATGAATGACCCTACTTTTGATTCGTTATTTGCCCGTGCCGCTGAACGTCGTGCCGCCGGGCCGCGTTGTCGGTTCGCCCCCTCGCCGACCGGACCGCTGCATCTGGGCAACGCTCGTTCCTTGCTGTTGGCCTGGTTACACGCGCGCCTTTTGGGCGCCGACCTCGTGATGCGCATGGAAGACCTGGATCGGCCGCGTGTCAAAGCCGGTTCGGCCGCCCAAATTTTAGACGATCTGCGCTGGTTGGGTTTGGATTGGGACGAGGGTCCCGACATCGGCGGTCCGCTCGGCGACTACACCCAAAGCCGGCGCGACGCGTTGTACCAAACCGCGCTGGATCGGCTGATCGCTCGTGATCTGGTCTTTCCCTGTTTTTGCTCGCGCAAGGATATTGAACGCGCCGCCAGCGCGCCCCACGGCCATACCCTGACCTATCCCGGAACCTGCCGCCGGCTTGATGAGGCGGGGCGTTTCGCCGCCCAGGCGCGGCATCCCGACCGGCGGCCCGGCTTTCGCCTGGTGGTGCCGGACCGGGTGGTGACCGTTGAAGACGCCGTGCTCGGTGTTCAGCGCCAGGACTTGCGCCGCGAGGTCGGCGATTTCGTGGTGCGGCGTTCCGACGGTTTGTTCGCCTACCAATTGGCCGTGACCGTGGATGACGCCCTCATGGGGATCACGCACATTTTGCGGGGCGAAGATTTGTTTCCCAGCACGCCGCGCCAAATTTACCTATGGGATTTGTTAGGTTATTCATGCCCTGAGTTTTGGCATGTGCCCTTGATGTTGGACCCCGCCGGAAAAAAAATGTCGAAACGGGACGGTTCGGCCTCCATCGCTGAATTTCGCAATGATGGGGGGCGGCCGGAGGTTTTGGTTGGGCAATTGGCGGCCTCCCTGGGTTTGGCTGAATCCGGCCAGGCCCTTTCCGCGCGGGAATTGCTGGGATCCCATGATCTGTCCTCATTAAATAGATGTCTGGCGACCGCCGCCGGCCGCGTTTCGCCGGCCTAACAGCCGCGCGATTTCCGCTTTACCCAGCTTCATTTGACGCTAGACTGTAGTTGCGTGGCACTTTCCCGCCGCGCATGCAGGGAACGAGCGGAACACGAGGATTTCAAGGAAGATGGCGAACAGGGACGATCAGGATCACAACCGACGCGGTTTTCTCGGCGAATTTTTTTCGCACTTCCGCAAAGGGGTTGGCAACCAGGTGGATCGCAAGTTGGGCAAAATGCTCAAGGCACCCATCCGTCCGCCCGGCGCGCGTTCTGAACTGGAGTTCCTGGCGAGTTGCACCCGCTGCGGCGCCTGCATACAGGCCTGTCCCTACGGCGCGATCAAAAAGAAACCCATCGAAGCCGGCTTGACCCAATCCGCGCCCCACATCGAACCCTCCGTCCAAGCCTGCCACCTGTGCGAAACCATGCCCTGCATCCAAGCCTGCGACGACGGCGCCCTGATTCCCACCAAACCTGAGGCTGTTGACATGGGGACCGCCGTGGTTCAGCCCGAGCAGTGCTTGACCTTTGACGGCAAGGTTTGCACCCTGTGTTACGACGCATGCCCCTATCCAGAGCGAGCGCTTACCATCGGCGAAGATTTTCACCCACGCGTGCTCGACGCCTGCACCGGTTGCGGCTTGTGCGAACAACATTGCCCCGTCAACCCCGGCGGCATCCAGGTTTACAGCCCCACCCGTTACCGTGCCGAACGCGTGGAGCAAGACACTTTTTTTGGATGGATTGATGTTGACGATCAGCCACCCAAGCGCTGAGCCGCAAGCGTTGTGCGCGTTTTTGGTGCTGCCGCCTTTTTGTGACGGGGGCACGCCGTGAAACTTTTTTCCTGGTTGACGGTCGCCGTAGTACCCGACATGGCCAAATCGCTGTTGGCCGGTTCGCGTGAATCTTCCCGGCGGGGCGACCCGCCCGATCTCGAGGCCCTGATGCAGGCACACCTTCAAGGCGACGCCGACGCCTTTCCGCAACTCATGGAATACTACCGCCGCGATCTGTGGGGATTCCTGCGCAATCGCCTGCATTCCCACGCCGACGCGGAGGACCTGTTCCAAGATATCTGCCTCAAAGTTTTCGACAAACTCGCCACCCTCAAAGAACCTTCGGCCTTCCGCTCCTGGCTGTTCGCGATCGCCCTCAATCAGGTGCGCAAGTTTTTTACCAAAAAGAGGCCGATCAGCCTGGAGGCCGACGCCGAGGAGGAAGGCGGCGCAAGCATTGTTTTGGTGGATCCGACCCGCCTGCCTTCCGAGCAACTCGAACTCAAGGGCGATTTGGCAAAATTACGCCGTCATCTCCACGTATTAAAAGAAAGAGACCGCGACATTTTGTTGCTCGACGTGATCGCCGAGGTGCCCCAGCACCGCATTGCCGAGATGTACGACATGAACCTTAACTCGGTGAAAACCGTGATTCGCCGCGCCAAAATCAAACTGGCGCGTTTGATGGCGGAGGATCAAACATGAGTGAACCCATGACCCTCGACCGCCTGGAAGAACTGCTGGAAACCATGGAACCGGCGGAAATCCGCCGCGATTATGCCGCCGAACTCGCGGCCGACCCCCGCTGTGAGGCCATGCTTGAACACTTTGAAAAGCTGGACGCCAACCTGGAGGCCTTGGCCGAATTGGAACCCGCGCCCGCGATCCCGGTCCCGAGAGCCGAGGGGGCCGTGGTCTCGCTTCCCAAGCGACGCCCCTTGGTTCGTTGGCTGACCTTTGTCGCACCCCTTGCCGCCGCCTTGGTGGTGGCCTTGATGATCAGCAACGATTGGCATCCGCAACAGGTGCTGGACGATGTCCCCGTTGCGGCGGAACCCACCACCCGAGACGACGAGGGGCTTGCTTTTGCCATGGAGGAATCCAAAGACGGCGACAGCAGCCTGGAACGATTGCGCGAATTGCCCGCGGAAGGTGCGCCTTACCGCGAGGAATCCTCGCGATCTACGGCCGAAAAGGCAGACGGCCGGGCATCCTTCGGCGATGAAAGGGTGGTTGCTGAAGCGCCGGCGGAACCGACCCTTCCGTCCCGACAAAGGGCGCGAAGCGCGTCCGACGTCGCCGCCAAACCCAAATCGACCCCGGCACCCAAACCGGCCGCGGAAAAACTTCGGTCCCTGGCTGATTCGGTTCGGGCCTCGCCGCCGGCCACTGCTGAACCTGAGTCGCCTGTTGACCGGTCGGGGACGCGCCAAGTGGCATCCGCGCAAGGGGATGCGTCGCCGGAGCCCGCACGCGAAGAACGCGCGGACGACGCGATGCCCGGAAAAACGGTAGACGAATCCATCACCGTAACGGGATCGGCGCCCGAGGACGAAGTCGCCGTTGCATCTCATCATTCGCGTTCCGACGCGGCCAAAAAAAGCGAGCAGTTGGAGGCCCTTGCCGATGAGGTCACGCGCCCTGTTGCGGAGAAGGTCGCCGAGATGCCCGTGGCTGAGGCTGCCGGTATTGCCGAACAAGAGGTTTCTGATAAAGTGGCGGCGTCTGATCGGGAAGGTCCGACTGAGCAGTTGTATGACAGCGGGGATCTTGACTCTGTTGCGGTTGAAAGCGCCCCTGAATATGACGCGGCGCCGTTGCCCCGCTTGGCACAGAAACAAGCGGCACTTGGGGCGGAACAAATGATTGAGGTGACCGAGCTCTCAAAAGAGCGGCGCAAGGAATCCGACGTTGGGACCAGGTTAAGTGAGCTTGAAGCCTTGTTGTTAACGCCGAATCGCAGCAATCGTGCCGCGGTGGCCAAACTTGGCGAAACACGCGCGCGGCTCCTGACGGAACTAGAAAACGCATGGCAAACGCGTACCGAGCCGCCTACGAATCTGGTAGCCGGGCGTAAGTTATGGTGGCCCCCTTTTGGCGATAGGCCACTCGAACCCGAGCAATGGCAACAGTTTTGGCGTAACAGTCCCGTTGCCCGCCGCTCCGCCGTTTGGCTTTACCCAAAGACATGGCGCGGTGATGATCGGTTGCTGGTCGATGTCCAAATGAACAACCAAACCACCACCGTGCTCGTGGTTTTTCGCAACAACCGGCTGCAGTTGCGGCAACCCTGATCCCACCAAGAAAATCCGTAAGCGTCGCCCGCCTCCCTCTAATTGGATCGGCTCAGGTTTACGCCATGGAACCGACGGCGGGCCACTCTTGCAGGTTTATAACGGTCGGCGTTTGCCGTGGAGAACAAAAAAGGCACCCTCTGAGGGTGCCTTTTCAAATGCGAATCGGGTTTTTAGAAGCGGTAGATGCCGCTTACCGTGGCGGCCCGTGAAGAATCCGCCACCTCGACCGCCGCGTCAAATTGCAGGTTGGTCCCGAAAGACCAGCCTAAACCGAGCGAGTAGTGGTTGTTGTCGTCTTCAAACGCGTTGAGGAAAAAGACGTCGCGAACCGAGGGACGGTCGACGTCGCCTTCCAAGATTTGGCTGTCCTCAATGTTGTTGGTGGCCGCGTGGTACGGATCCAACCAATAACCCAAACGCAGGGAGAGGGGATAGGCCAGGTTGAGGAAGACATATTCCATACCCACGTGGATCTCCGTGACGTCCTTCATCGATTGGGTCACCAGCAGGTCCTCGACGCGAACACCCGAGAAATCAATCAGTTCGTCGGTGATTTCCGAG
This sequence comes from Acanthopleuribacter pedis, assembly GCF_017377855.1. Classification (GTDB taxonomy): domain Bacteria; phylum Acidobacteriota; class Holophagae; order Acanthopleuribacterales; family Acanthopleuribacteraceae; genus Acanthopleuribacter; species Acanthopleuribacter pedis. The sequence goes on along the minus strand of NZ_JAFREP010000023.1, from coordinate 119,293 downwards.
TAGTATACGCGGTTGGCGTCGACATTCACCGTGATGTTATCCAGCGGCGCGAAGCTGATACCGATGCCCAGTGAATCCGGTACCTTAAACAAACCGATCTGGGTGAAATCGTCGGGTACGCGTGGGAGTGGTTGGTCTTTGGTCAGGGTTGCCGTGTACTCGAACTCGGGCTGGCTTTTGTAGGTCACACCCAAGGAGAGTTCCTCGGCCGGACGCCACAGAAAACCAATGATACCGCCGAAATCTTCGTCTTCACCGCGCGCCAGTTTTTGAACCTGCACCGTGTTTAAGATTTGGCGAAACTCGATGATCGAGTCCGCTTGGTAATCCATTTGGCTGAAAAAGACCGACACGCCCATCGAGAACCGGTCGCCGATGCCGAAAGCAAAAGACGCCCCCACGTTGAGCATTTCAATGTCTAAAATGTCCGTGGACGGGTTGAACTGCAGTGGGTTGTCGTCCTGATCGCAGTTCGGATAAAAATCCGCGTTCAAGTGGCAGATGGTGATGGGTTCGGTGCGGTAGGACCGCTGCAGGTTGGCCTGTTGGTGCATGAAAAACCCATAGCGCAGGTTGTTTTTGGGAAAAACCATCGCGACATAAGGTACCTGGAAGGTATTTTCGGGTGCCTCGGATTCGGTGAAGTTGAAGTCAAATTCGAAAATGTTCTGCTGCTGGATGGTCCCGCCGAAAAACGGGATCTCGTTATCCTGGCGTTCGTAGTTGAGTTCAAATGCGAGCGAGCGTTTGGCGGTACGCAGCATGCCGGCCGGGTTGGCTACCGGCGCGGTGGCGTCGTCTGCCAAACCGATAAAGGCGCCGCCGAACCCTTGCGAACGGGCGCCGGGATTGCCGAAGCGGAACTGGAGATCGCGCGCCGAGCGGTTGTTGTGTTGGGCAAAACAGAGCGTCCCCGTGGCGAGCAGGAGTAGGCAAACCAACAAACGATTCATGGGGGTCCTCCTAGAAGCGGTAGATGCCGGACAGGCTGTAGGATTCGGAGCGGTCGGCGATGTCGGCGGCCAAATCGATGGCGAAATGTTGGCCGAAGCTCATGCCGGCGCCGAAGGTGATGTGGTTTTGATCCTCGGCAAACCGTTGCAGAAACGCGTTGTTGCGGAAGTCGAGCGCCAAATCACCGGCGGGGTTGGTGTACGCGAACAATATCTGGGTGTCCAGTTTTTCGTTTTGCAACGCGTGGTACGGCTCCAGGTAGTAACCCGCCCGCAAGGAAAGGGGGTTCTGCAGGTTGACCAGAATGTACTCCATGCCCGCGCGGTATTCGGTGGTATCCGAAACGACCTGACGGTTGTCGGCGGGATCGTTGGGGGCACCGAAGAAGGTGTGGAAATCGTCGGACATTTCGGAATACATCACGCGGTTCACTTCCAAGGTCACCAAAAACACATCGGTCGGTTTGAAGCTAAAACCCGCGCCGAAGCTGTCGGGCATGCTAAACACCGCGCTGCCGTTTTCCACCGGCAGTGGATCGAAGGACAAATCGTCGGTGCGAAGCCCGGAAGTACGGTGATCGTAGTCGAACTCCGGCTGTTGTTTGTAGGCAAAACCCACGGAGAAGCGCTCGTTGGGCGTGTACAGCAAACCGATGTTGGCGCTGATCGCGCCATCGTCGCCGTCGACGTCAATCACCGAGGCCGCTTGACCCACGAAGGGGGCAATCGCGTCCAGAACCCGGGGGTCGATGGAGAAATCGGGGAACAGCGCCGCGAAATCGGGGACCAGCAGCGAGGTGTTGCCCTCGTACTGAAAGTCGTTGTAGCTGACGGTCACCCCGACGGCGAGTCGGTCGGTGAGGTTGATACCGACGCTGCCGCCGATGGAGCGCATCTGCAACTCGATAAAGTTGCGGCTCGCCGAGAAAAAGACGAACTGGTTGAGGTCCAGGTAGGTTTGTCCTCGGAATGGCGGAATGGTCACACCGTTGGTTTCAAAGGTGCGGTCGAAGTGCGCTTGTTCCGCGTAGTAGACGCCCCACTTGATCTTGCTTTTGGTGTGAACATAAGCCAGAAACGGAATGGTTGACACCGATTCGGGGAAGTCGCGTTCGTTGAGGTCGAAGATGAAATCCTGAAGCCCCGACTGGGTAATGGTGCCCGAATAAAAAGGAATGTTGTTGTCCCGTTCCAATTGGCTGAACTCGCCGATCAGGGTGGTACTGGTCATGTTGGCCAGGCCCGCCGGGTTGGCGAGAATCGCCGTGGTATCGTCGGCCAAACCGATGAATGCGCCGCCCATCGCCTGGGCACGGGCGCCCGGATTGGTGAAACGGAACTGCAGATTGATATTGGCGTACATATCGTTTTGCGCAAATAACCCTAGCGGAATCAAGGGTATCAACAGAAAAAAGAGCTTTTTCATGATCATCGCCTTCGTCAAGAATTAAGCGGTTTGTATTGAGGGAGTTATGCCAGTATACCAACAGCCGCGCGCCGATGCACCTTTGAACCGATGAGAAAGTTGTCAGGGTGGGCGATGCTGCTGTTGATGAACCCGCCCAACCTAGCCGTCCAGCGTCTGTTGCGGTGGCATGGGGGCGGAGAAAGAAGCGCTAAACCTACCATCTTGTGCAGGTTAAACGGTGATCGTGGATCAGCGCTTCTCAAGGTAAGTGACCCAACTCACCGGATTGTTGCGGTCCGGCAAACTTTGGTGTTGGTAATCGAGGGCTTAACGGAAAAAAAAGGGCGGCGACTTGCAAAATATACCAACCGGTATGTATATTGGAGTTGAAAAGGAGGTCGCACGATGGGTAAATCGTCCGAAACACGCACCAAACTCTTGGAAACCGCTGTCAATTTGATTTGGCAAAGCAACTACAAAGCCGTCGGCGTTGCCGAGATTTGTAAACAGGCCGGGGTCACCAAAGGGAGTTTCTACCACCACTTCGAAAGCAAGGCCGATCTGTTTGTGGCCGCCTCTGAACACAGTTGGGAGCAGTTCCGCGCTGAATTCGACATTATTTATTCACCGCGTTTTGGACCCTTGGAGCAGTTGGAGAACTTGATTCAACTGGTTCTAGAACAAAGAGGTTGCGAGACGCGTGATGACGGTAATCCGGTGGCCGGTTGTCCCTTCTTCACCAGTGGCAGCCAAGCCGGTTGCGGGGAAGAAAAAGTGCGCAACGTGACCCTCGAAATGACCAACCGTTCCAATCGGTACAATGCCGCCCTGGTGCGCAACCTCAAAGGCGCGGGCATGTTGGAAGGGGATGTCGATCCCGATCAAACCGGACGCATGTTGCACCACTACATCCTCGGGCTGTTGATGTACGGGCGCGTACGCTTTTCAATTCAGGCAGTTAAGGACGATTTGCGCGACGGGATTTACCGTTTGATTTGCCTCAAGCCCGAGTTTCGCCGTACCCAGGCCGAGGCTGATGCGGCCGTGAAGGAAGCCGAGCCCGCGCTGTCCTAAGCTAAGATAACCAACCGGTACGAAGGATCGTCAGGCGTTGCGCCGCATGTTTTGCGGCTCAGCGCCTTTTTTGTGTTTGGTGGTGGATTTCGAAAAAGTAGTTGGTTGTTTAAGTTGTTGAGAGATAAAAGTTTTGCTGCTTTGGGTTGGAGCGGGCGGGGTGTGCGCCTTTTTCTTTGGGCTGAGCTTGAAACGAAACCGTTCCGCCTATTTACACGATTTTTTCAAGAAAAATCGGCCGATTACTTGACGCATACCGACCGGTACGTATATATTCCAGGTCATCAAATAAACCCGAGGTTCGTGCCTCAAGGAGTTTCCTATGACGTCTTCCACTCAGCCCGCTTCACGACGCAAGCTTTGGTCCTCCGCCCTGGTCCTGACGGTTGCGGTCGGCGCCGGCATTTTGCTGTTCCCCGCCCGTTCCACCGCTGATGTCCAACCCCAATCCGCCGCGCCCCCGGCCCCCGAGGTTCACGTTGAAACCCTCGCATCCCAACAAAAACGGACCTGGCAAACCTTTAGCGGTCGCTTGGCGGCGGTTGACCAAGTCGCGGTTCGCCCCCGGGTCGGCGGCATGATCACCGAGGTGCTTTTTGAGGAAGGCGCCCGGGTCGAACAAGGTCGTCCCTTGTTTGTGATTGACCCGCGTCCTTTTGAAAACGAACTGGCCGCGGCCAAGGCCGATTTGGGTTCTTCCCGTTCGCGCGTTGATCTGGCCCAACAGGAATTGCAGCGCCTCGACGGTTTGCTGGCACGCAAGGCTGTCTCCAAAAGTCTGTTCGACGTGGCCGAAAACGATTTGAAAGTGGCCAAGGCTTCTGTCCGCGCCGCCGAGGCCCGCGTCAAACAAGCCGAACTCAACCTCGAATACGCCCATATCAAAGCCCCGGTGACCGGCCGCATCAGCCGCGCCGAAATTACCTTGGGCAACTTGGTTGAGGCCGGACCCGGTGCGCCGGTTTTGGCGACCATCGTCGCCGACGACCGGATCTACGCCGAATTTGACGTCGACGAGCGGACCTACATCAGCAGTGCCGCCGCCACCCGTTCCGCGCGTCTGCCGGTTTCCGTCAAACTCAACAGCGAAAACGATCTGAGCTTCGACGGTTACTTGCTTGCCTTCGACAACAAGCTCGATCCTTCCTCCGGCACCATCCGCGCCCGTGCCCTGCTGGAAAACCGCGATCACTTGCTGGTTCCCGGCATGTACGCTTCGGTTCGTTTGGGTTCACCCAGCGAAACCTCGGTGCTGCTGGTGCGCGACGAAGCCGTGGCCACCGATCAGGACAAAAAATACGTCTACGTGATCGATGATAATAACCAAATCACCTACCGCCAGGTCACCTTGGGCCGTTTTATCGAAGGCAAACGCGAGGTTAAAACCGGGCTGAACAACGGCGACCGCGTTTTGGTGAACGGTCTGCAGCGCGTGCGTCCCGGTATGCCGGTTCAACCCGTTGAAGCCGGTAACGACCTGGGCTAAAAGCATCTGATCACCTACGCCACTTTGCCTATTCTCCAACCCATTTAATAAAGGTAACCCGACCGGCGCGCCGCTGCTTGCTTTTCGGCCGTCCGCTCTTTGGCGGACCCACGGCGACGCCCAGCCGTCGCGGTTACCTGTTGTTTCCCGTGCGCTGATTCGCGCCACGGTCGGCCCTTGCTGTGCCTGGGTCCGAGGAGCAGTCTGATGAATCTTTCCAAAGTGTTTATTGACCGGCCGATTTTCGCCGGTGTCCTGTCTGTCTTTGTTTTTTTGATCGGTTTGGTGGCCATGTTCCAACTGCCGATTTCGGAATACCCCGAGGTCACGCCGCCTTCCATCGTGGTGAACGCCTCATTTCCCGGCGCCAACCCAAAAGTCATCGCCGAAACCGTGGCCGCGCCCTTGGAAGAGCAAATCAACGGCGTTGAAAACATGCTGTACATGAACTCGCAGTCGACTTCCGACGGGCGCTTGACCTTAACCATCACCTTCGCCATTGGGACCGATCCCGACTTGGCCCAACAGCAGGTGCAAAACCGTGTCAGCCAAGCCTTGCCGCGCTTGCCTGCCGTGACGCGCAACCTGGGGGTGACCACCGTCAAGAGTTCACCCGACCTGACCATGGTGGTTCACTTAACCTCACCCGACGGTCGTTACGACAGCCTCTACCTGCGCAACTACGCCGTGCTGAATGTTCGCGACGAATTGGCGCGCATCACCGGCATCGGCCAAGTTCAGTTGTTTGGCGGCGGCGATTACGCCATGCGACTGTGGTTGAACCCGGAGAAAATCGCCGAGCGCGGTTTGACCGCCGGCGAGGTCATCGCCGCCGTGCGCGAACAGAACGTACAGGTCGCGGCCGGTGTGATCGGCGGCGCGCCTTACGACAATCCCGGCGCCCACCAGTTGCCGATCAACACGCAAGGCCGTTTGAGTTCGCCCGAGGAATTCCGTGAACTGATCATTCGCACCGACGACCAGGGCCGTATCACGCGTTTGGCTGATGTGGCCGAGGTGGAAATGGGCGCCTCCGATTACGCGCTGCGCAGTTTGCTCAACAACCGCAACGCCGCCGCCCTGCCGATTTTCGCCGCGCCCGGTGCCAACGCGCTCGACATTTCCGAAAACGTACGCGCCACCATGGCCGAACTCAAAACAAATTTCCCCGAGGGCCTCGAATACGAGGTTGTTTACGATCCTACCGTGTTTGTGCGTGACTCGATTAAATCCGTTGTCCGCGTTCTGTTCGAGGCGTTGATTCTGGTTGTGCTGGTGGTCATGGTGTTCCTGCAACGCTGGCGTGCGGCCGTGATTCCCTTGATGGCGGTGCCGGTTTCGATTGTCGGCACCTTCGCCTTTATGTACCTCTTCGGTTTCTCGATTAACGTACTGTCTTTGTTTGGCTTGATTCTCGCCATCGGGATCGTGGTCGACGACGCCATCATCGTGGTTGAAAACGTGGAACGCAACATAGCCGACGGACTGAATCCGCGCGACGCAACCATTAAAGCCATGCGCGAGGTCACCGGCCCGGTCATCGCAACCACCCTGGTTTTGATCGCCGTGTTTGTTCCTATCGCCTTCATCAGCGGGTTGACCGGCCAGTTCTACCGTCAATTTGCGCTCACCATCGCCATCTCCACCGTGATCTCCTCATTTAACTCCTTGACGCTTTCGCCCGCGCTGTCGCGTTTGTTGCTCAAGCCGGAAGGCCAGGAAAAAGATTGGTTGAGCCGCACCATACAGTTTTTGTTCGGTTGGTTCTTCCGCCTGTTCGATCGTTTCTTCAAGCGCAACGCCGACCGCTACGCCAACTCCATCGGCGGCGTATTGCGCCACCGCGGCCTGAGCATGGCGGCCTACGTCCTGCTTTTGGGCGGCACCTACTTCGCTTTTCAAAGCGTGCCTTCCGGGTTTATCCCGGTTCAAGACAAGCAGTATTTGGTCGCATTTGCCCAGTTGCCCGAGGGTTCTAACCTGGATCGCACCGAGGCCGTCATCCGTGAAATGTCGCAAATCGCCTTGGAAACCGAGGGCGTCGCCGATTCGGTCGCTTTTCCCGGTTTGTCGATCAACGGTTTCACCAACAGTTCCAGCGCGGGCATTGTGTTTGTGGCGCTCGAGGACTTCGAATCCCGTGATCGGCCCGATCTGGGCGGCCTGGCCCTGACCGGTCAGTTACAGGCCAAGTTCAACGGCATTGAAGAAGCCTTTATTGCGATTTTCCCACCGCCGCCGGTGCAGGGCTTGGGCACCATCGGTGGGTTCAAACTGCAAATCGAGGACCGCACCGACCAGGGCGACGCGGCCCTGGCGCGGGCGCTGCACGAGGTGATCGGGCGCGCTTACCAAACCCCGGAACTGGCCGGTGTGTTCTCCAGCTACCAAATCAACGTGCCGCAATTGTTTGCCGACTTGGACCGCACCAAGGCCAAGCAATTGGGACTCAACATTAACGACATCTTCGAAACCATGCAGGTTTACCTGGGTTCGCTGTACATTAACGATTTCAACAAGTTCGGGCGGACCTACCGCGTGATCGCCCAGGCCGAGGACAGCTACCGCGATCAGCCGCAAGACATCCTCAACCTGAAGGTGCGCAACAACCGCGGTGAGATGATTCCGCTCGCCGCGGTGATGAAGGTCGAAGAAACCTTCGGTCCCGAGGCCGCCGCCCGTTACAACGGGTTCCGCGCCGCCGACATTAACGGCAATGCCGCGCCCGGCTTTAGTTCCGGTCAAGCCCAAGCCGCCATCACCCGGATTCTCGACGAAACCCTGCCGCCCGGCATGCAGTACGAATGGACCGAATTGACCTACCAGCAAATTTTGGCCGGGGATTCGACCCTGATGGTCATGGGTTTGGTGGTGTTGTTTGTGTTCCTGGTGCTGGCGGCCCAGTACGAAAGTTTGACGCTGCCGTTGTCCATCATCCTCATTGTGCCCATGAGCATGCTCTCCGCGTTGGTGGGTATCAAGCTGACCGGCGGCGATAACAACATCTTCACGCAAATCAGTCTGTTCGTGTTGATGGGGTTGGCCACCAAAAACGCCATCCTCATCGTGGAGTTCGCCAGGGAATTGGAGAGCCAGGGCATGGCGATTGTGGCCGCCGCCATTGAAGCTTGCCGCTTGCGCCTGCGCCCGATTCTGATGACCTCCTTCTCCTTCATCATGGGTGTGTTTCCCCTGGCGATTTCAACCGGTGCCGGTTCCGAAATGCGCAACGCCATGGGGATCGCCGTATTCTCCGGCATGCTCGGCGTGACCTTCTTCGGCCTGTTCCTGACCCCCGTGTTTTACGTGATCCTGCGCAAACTGGAAACCCGCGGCGCCGCAACGACGCCCGACCAACCCACGCCGACCCCGGTGGTGCCTGACACGGCGGAGGTAGTTTCATGAAACGCACGATGATTTTGATGTTGACCCTGCTGGTGACCTGGTCCTGCTCCGTGGGCCGACAGATCCAAAGCCCCGAGTACAACCCAACCGTTCCCGCGGCTTTGCAAACCCCACCCGCCGAGCGTTTTAACGCGCGGGAACCGGTGGCGGCCTGGTGGTCGCAATTGGAAGACGAGCAACTGGTTACGCTGGTTTCGGAAGCCTTGGCCCACAACCACGATGTGCGGGTTGCCTTGGCAAACCTGGACGAGGCGCGCGCCCTGACCCGCGGTATCAAGCGCGACCGTCTCCCCACCATCGGGGTGAACGCCGCGGCCCAGCAACAGCGCAGCAGCGACGAGGGTCTGTTTGGCCCTTTGCCCGACCGCGACAGCGAACTCTATGACGTGGGTTTTGAAGCAAGCTGGGAACTGGACCTGTTCGGCCGCGTGCGCAACCGCATCTTGGCCGGCGAGGCGCGGTTGCGCATGGCCGAGGCCGATGTACAAGGCGTGTATGTCAGCGTCGCGGTTGAGACGGCGCGGGCCTACATCGACTTGCGCGGCGCCCAGTACCGATTGGACGTGGCCCAACGCAACGCGGCCAACCAGCGCAAAACCCACGAACTGATCCTGGCCCTGGCCGACGCGGGTCGTGGTGACCAACTCAACGTCGCGCGGGCACGCACCCAACTCGAGTTAACCCAGGCCGGTATTCCGATTTTGTCCGCGGAAATCAACGCGGTACTCAACCGCTTGGCGCTGTTAACCGGCGACACGGTTCCCGATTTGCGCGATCAGTTGGCCGCCGTCAAACCCTTGCCTACACTGCCCGACTCGGTCGCCGTCGGTGATGCCCGCGGTTTGTTGGCGCGCCGTCCCGACATCCGCCGCGCGGAACACGCCTTGGCCGAGGCGACGGCCCGCTACAACCTCAACGTGGCCGAACTCTACCCCAAGGTCAGCCTTTTCGGGAGCCTCGGGTTTTCGGCGACCTCCTTGGGTGATCTGGCCGGTGCATCAGCCTTGACGGGCGGCATCGGACCGCGTTTGCAATGGTCGGCCTTTAACCTGGGCCGGGTGCGCGCTCATATCGATGCCGCCGACGCCCGTACCCGTGCGCAACTGGCCACCTTCGAGCGTTCCGTTTTGGCCGCGCTCCACGAAACCGACGCCGCCATGGTCGGCTTGACCCGCGCTGAAGAAAGCCGCGCCCGTTTGCGCGAGGCCGCCAAGGCCGGTGCCGAGGCGGTTGAACTTGCGCGCCTGCGTTTCGACGCCGGCGTGGATGACTTCCTCGATGTGCTTGACGCCGAACGCACCTTGCTCCTCGCCGAGGAACGCCTGGCCCAAGGCGAAATTGAAACCGTGCAAAACCTAATCAATGTCTACCAAGCCCTGGGTGGCGGCTGGCAAACGGCCGCGGATTCCGGTTCTTAACCTTCGACCCCTTATCGCCTAGCCCGCATTTCTCACAAGGATTCGTCGCGAGAAGCTGAAAGCCTCGTGAGTACGAAGATTACGACCGAGAGACGACACAGGGGTCCGACCCTTCGGCGTAGCAGCGCTACGACGAAGGCGGCTCGACCGAGTAATGCGGAAGGCCGCCCCCGCGTAATCGCATGGCCTTCGGCTTCGTAGCAGAATTCCCAGTGCGAAATACGGGCTAGCACGGCCGCCGACTGTCTCAACGGCGGCTGCCCGCTTCCACCTCCATTTTCCCGCCGTGGTTTCCACCATGGCGGGTTTCTTATGCGCCAACCCGCACGGCTCACTTGCCCGCATTGCTTGCGACGAATCCTTGTGAGAAATGTGGGCTTGGGTTTCAGCCTCGCGGTAAGGGTCCTTGTGAAAAAGGCGGACTATGAGCCTTGTGTTAGCGCGCGGCTGTTCGGGGCACTGCCCACGACCGGTACCGTTTTGGGACGGACGCCCGCGATTTGCTCCACCACGTGTTGGGCCGACATCATCGCGCCTTCCTGCCATCCGGGCAGGCTTGAGACTTGGTCGCCGACCATGAAGAAGCGGCGGTCCGGCGCCAGCAGGCGCGCATAGGCGTCGCGGTCGGCGGTGCTGTCGGGCTGCCATTCGGCCCAGCCGCCCCGTTGATACGGCACCTGTTTCCAGGCAATCGAGAGGCCCAGTTCTTCCGGGACAATCCCAAAATCACGGAATTCGGGGTGCAGGTTCACTGCCCCGGAACGCGCGGTTTGCAAGCGTTCGGCCAGGCTTTGTGCCGCCAAGGTACGCGCCCGGTTTGAAAAGTTGTAGGTCCCCGTGAGCGTCCCCTTGGCCGTGAAGTAGTCGTTGGACGGGTACCACATTTGCGTCATGTTGTGGTTGATCCAACTGATCCCGCCGTAGATTTGGTTGGTGTCGTTTTCCCAGAAGCGGGTGTTGGCTTGCCAGCCGACCTTGCAGGTGTCGGCAAAACGACCTTGGTTCACCGCCGCGCGGTATTCCTGGGTGAAGTTGACATTCATGTGTTGCAGGACCGGGATCGGGATGTTGCTGATGCAGTGATCGGCGGTGGTCATCATTTCTGAACCGTTCAGCCTGTAGTACACGTTGACGTGGTTGTCGTGAATATCAATGCGGGTGACCGGCGCGCTAAGGGTGACGAGGTCGCCGACCTGTTCGACAAATCCCTCGACGATTTTGTCCATGCCGCCCACCGGTTGGAACAAGGTCGGCTGCCACGGGAAATCATCTGGTTGGTAGAAACTGTTCAGCCAGAATTCGGAGCGCAGCAGGCTTTGCAGCGGCAGTGGCGGTTCACCCAAACAGTCTTCCTGATTAAAAACGGTCAGCGGGAAGCGGCAGCCGGTGCGGTTGGAGCCACAATAGGTGAGGTCGTTACAAGCGTTGCTCGGTTGGCCGAGGTTGCCAAAGGTTTTTAACAGGCTGAGCAGGTTTGCTTTATCTTCCTCGTTGAGCATGTCGTCCAGCGCGCGGCGGTTCACGGCCTTGGCCAGCATTTCGGCGATGTAGCCGCGCGTGTCGTAATCCACTTGGCGGTAAACCTGGGCGCCGCCGGCAAAGGCCTGGTCGGTTTGGAACAGGTTGGCGGTGGTGTTCATGATGTAGGGTTCCAGCGCCACGTTGAGTTCTTGGCAATAGTGCAACACGCGGCGGTGGTGGTAGGGCAGGCGACCCGGCCCCATGTTGAGGTAAAGCCCCTCGTCAAATTGACAGGTTTGTTGGGTACGCCCGAATTGCGGGGTTTCCTCAATCACCGTATCGCCACGGCGCACGGTATGGCTGCGACCACCGTAGCGGTCTTGGGCCTCAAGCACGCGCACGACGTAACCCGCGCGGCTGAGTTCGTAGGCCGCGGTTAAACCACCGATGCCCGCGCCCAGGATCACGACGGAGCTTTGCCGCGACGCTTTTTGAGGGATTTTCGGGGGGCCGGCCCAGGCCTCGGGTTTGTTAACCAGGCCCATGGCTGTCATGGTTTCATACAGCGCGGCGGCGCCGCCGACACGGCCCACCTGCTCTAAAAAGGTACGGCGGGTGATACCGCCTTGCTTGCCTTGCCGCATCCTCGTCTCCTCGGACGCCGAACGGACCCGTATTTGGGGAGGACGAACCGGGCCGCGCGTTACCGCCGCTGCAGCGGATAGCTGATGGGTTTCATTTTTAAGGGTGAAGCTAGTTTCTCAGCCCTGGTAAAAAATGTCAAACGGCGCGTTGTGTTTGATGGGCAATAATAATAATGAGCGCGGTCTTTTCTGTTTAGGGAAAGCGATTTGGCCGATGGTACCGCGAGCCGGTTGCGCTTTCTTTCTCGGGCTGCATGGGATTGGCTAAGCGCAAGTTGGTATCAAATTCAAATGTGATGGTTGAAAAAGTGGGAATGCCCTCGGTCTCTAATTCGCGTGAAAGCGTGGTATTGATGCGGTCGCTATGGGCGGCCATGCCGCGGTCATTGGCGAGATAGGTCGCAATTTCGCGCGCCATATTCAAATCGACATCCGGGTTTTGATCCAGGTTGGGAACCAGCAAAACGTTGCGGTTTTCACGCCCCGTTTCCCGTGGAAGTTCATGTCGGCTATTGTTACGGGAACTTTTCGGGCGAAACCTTTGGCTGCAACGGCCTAAAAAATGCACTCCGCACCCAATGGGTGCGGTCGTACGCGACCCGGCTCGCTTTTTCTAGTTTTTTCGCTTCAGATTTTTTGCGGAAATCCCGTGCTTCAGCGCCTCTTCGGTTTTATTTCTGGATTCGGCCGGCCGGCCCTGCACGGGTTTGGAAAACCCCGGGTTTACTCTTTTTCCGCTGAGCTTTCCTCGTCGGCGGTGGGCGGTTCGGTGCGTAATGCGGCCGTGTCGAATTGATAGTGGGTGTTCGTTTCGCTGTGGGCGCCGTCCACCTCATTTTTGCGGGTGAAGGTGATGGCGATGTGGTGGGTGTTTTCCCCAAAAAGCGTGCTGTTGGCCAAGTGTTCGGCCATTAGGCGTGCTAACGCGGGATCGTTTTCAGGTGCTTCGGTCTCATTGGGTATCACGACCAAATTAAGTTGGTTGACCCCGTTTTGTAAATTGAATTGTAAGTCGTCGACGGTGACGGGAAATTTGTCCCCTAACCCCGCGCTGATTTCCTGAACTTGCTGTACCGCGTCCACCAGCCGGCCGCCGGTTTCTTTGATGGTGTCCCAATTCATGGTGATGAGCAGAGCGGCGATTGCGACCATTAAGCCAACGACGGCAAAGCAGCCGCCGAATAGGTGTTTCAATTTCATGGGTTGATCTCCTTGCTGGGTTTCATGCGTTGGTTGATTCGGCGTGAGGTCTCTCCAAATAGGGACGTTCCCTGGCGGCGCCATTTCTAGAAAACAAGAAGCTTGCTGTCTTCGGCTGTCAAGACGGGGTCAAAAAAACTTTTGGTTGTGAATCGGCAAAAAAACAATGATCGACCAAGCGTGGAAGTGGATACCAAGCTTTGTCGGCTCAAAGTGAGGATCGCTCAATGTGTGTTCGCGAAAACGAGCGGTTTTCCGAAAACAGCCGTGCCGTTTTTCAGGTGAAAAGGATTAGGTGACCACGCCAAACCGTCGGTTGTGTTTCAATGATTGTCGGTAAGTTGGTGCGAAATGCGGGTTAAAGTACGAACTCTAGGGCATCAACCAAGGTGGCCACACCGTGGACCGTGACGCCGTCTAATTTTTCTTCGGCGTTGGCCAATGGGCAAACGACCCGTTTAAAGCCGAGGTTGAGGCATTCTTTCATTCGCAGGCCCGCTTGGCTGACGGAACGGACCTCGCCCGCCAAACCCAGCTCGCCAAACAGGGCGATGTCACCGCCCAGGTTAAGGTTGCGAAACGAGCTGAAAATAGCCAATGCGAGGCCGAGATCGATGGCGGGTTCGCTGATGGCGATGCCGCCGATCACGTTGACGAACACGTCGAGGCCTTGCAGTTGCAGCCCCGCCTTCTTTTCCAGGACCGCCATGATCAGCGCCAGCCGGTTGCTGTCGATACCCATGGTGACCCGTCGCGGGCTGGCGTAGGTGGAGTTGCTGAGCAACACCTGGATCTCGACGAGCAGCGGGCGCGAGCCTTCAACGGTGGGGATGACCACGCTGCCGGCGCTTGCCTCGGGGCGTTGCTCCAACAGGACTTTGCTGGGGTTGGGCACCTCGCGCAAGCCGTCGGAGCCCATTTGGAAAATGCCCAGTTCTTGGGCCGGGCCGAATCGGTTTTTCTGGGCGCGAATCAGGCGCAGGCTGTGGTACTTGTCGCCCTCGAAGTAAAAAACGCCGTCGACCATGTGCTCCAGTGTTTTGGGGCCGGCGATGTTGCCTTCTTTGGTGATGTGGCCGACCAGGAAAATCGAGGTGTTGCGCGATTTGGCGATGTTCATCAACTTGGTGGTGACCTCGCGCACCTGGGTTACGCTGCCCGCGGCGGAGGGGATATTGGATGAGGCGATGGTTTGAATACTGTCGATGAACACCACATCGTAGCGATCCTTGTCGATGGCGTTTTCCACGTGTTCATAGGAGGTTTCCGCCAGCAGCATCAGGTCGTCCGCGTCGAGGCCCAGCCGTTCGCCGCGCATTTTTATCTGGGCCAAGGACTCCTCACCGGACACGTATAGGACGTTGCGGCCCAGTGCCTGCAAGTTGCCGGCAACTTGCAACATCAGGGTTGACTTGCCGATGCCGGGATCACCGCCGATAAGCAGCAGGGAGCCCGAAACCAGGCCGCCACCGAGGACCCTGTCCAGTTCGCCGAGTTTCGTGGAACAGCGGGTGGTTTCCTCGGTGACAATACTGCCGTAACGCATCAGGTTGGCACCTTCACTGTCGCGCTCGCGCCGGCCCGGCGGCCCGCCCACGGTGGTTTGGTTCATACTCCCCCAGGCGGCGCAACTGGGGCACTGACCCAGCCATTTGGGGGTTTGGTGTCCGCAACTTTCACACTGGTACACTGATTTAATTTTGGCCATGGGCTTGCCTCCGCGCAGCATCATAACAAAAAGCAACAGGTCCGGCGGTGTCACTGAGCGGGAAACCTGTGTCGGCGAGGGGTGTCTTTTCTGCCGTTGGGTTATTCACCAAAAGGTCATCGTTCGAGTGAAGTGGCTTGCGTTGGGTGGATGGATAACCCACGAGAAATGATTTATTTTCGCGGGGTATCATCGGTAAATGCGCTGGTTTTTTTACGGATGGCTCGCTATCGATTTCACCTTAAAAAACCAGACTTGGCTGAATGCTTTGTCATTTTTTACCGTATAATAACCAAAACCTTTTACCTGGATCCTTACCAAGGCTTTGCAAGGAGTGGAACTTGAAGAATGGCTGGATTGCGCTGATGGTCGGTTTGACGGCCCTGATGATGAGCTTCAGCGGATGTGTACCTCAAGATCCCATGGTCGAAATTCGCAAGTTGGAATCGCAAAAGAAAATCCGTGAGGCGAAAGATAAGTTCGAGGCGTACCTTGGCTCCAAAGAGGATCAGAACGTCAGCCGCGAATACGTCAAGTTTCTGCATCGCAACAACCAGTTACAGTTTTTCCGCGATCAGGCCCGTGAGCACCTCGCTAAGTTTCCCGACGATACCGACATTAAAGAATTGCAGTACGAGCATTTCAAAGACCTCGCCGTTTCATCCGAGCAGCGTGGTGACTTCGGCGATGCGATTCGGTACATTACCAAACATTTGCTCTCACCCGATTTTCCCGAGCACAAGGATTGGGAAAGCCGGCTGTGTAACGTGCTGCTCAAGTGGTACAACAGCGGCAAGGAAAACAACAACAAAAACCTGATGGGAAAGGTCTTGTTGGATATGGAAAACCTTGGCTGTGAGAATTTGGCCAAAACCCTGAGAAAGCAGGACGGCCTTTAGAAACGACCCAAAACACGCGCTGCGCCGGCGGCGTTCTGCCGCTGTGCCGGCGCGTTCGGATTTAGACGGTTTCGGGTTTCTCGGCCATTTGGGCGCGTAACCCGGAGACCCGGTTCATAGCGTCGCCGACCGCGTATACCAAGGTTTGGCGGCGACCGTAGATCAAGACCGACTTTTTGGCACGGGTTAAGCCGGTATAGATGAGTTCTTTTTTGCAGAGTGCGTTGCGGTGTTCCGGCAGCACCAGCACCACATGGCCGAACTCACTGCCCTGACTTTTATGGACGGTCATGGCATATGCGAGCGTGATGTCGCCGCGTCCGGCGAAGGGCACGGCGCGGTAACCGGTTTCCGTGCGGAACACCAGTTGCCGTGAGAGGTTGCCCAAATCATCGGTAACCAGGAGGCTGATGCCGATATCGCCGTTAAACAGGCCGCGTTGGTAATCGTTGCGGGTGATCAGCCAGGGCGCGCCCTGTAAGAAGAACGTTGGGTGGCGGAAGGCGCGTTCGATGATGCCCTTGCCCCGGTAGATGCGTTCTTTGAAGAGTTGGTTGAGGGTGTCGACACCGGTCATGCCGCGCTGGGTCAGGCACAGGACGCGCATTTCGTCCAGCGCACGGAAGATCTTGGTGAGGTTCTCCTGGTCGCGCGTCAAATGAAGCGGCATCGCCGAGAGGTGTCGGTAAGGCGTGAAGTAACGGTTGCAAAGCAGGTCTACTAAATCGAGATAACCCAGTTTGTTTGGTTCGGCGAGGGTGACCCCGGACAGCGGTGGGACCTCATCTTGTGCCAGCAGGTGGATGTGTTGGCCGGGGTCGTTGCCGAACAGCAGTTCGGGCTGCATTTGGTTACTTTTGGCCGCCACGGCGCTGATGTTGCGGCCGCCCGCGTCTTTGCTTTGGCGGAACGTGGTGACCAGTTGCACCACGCAGTCGCGCAGGCGGGAGACCGGTGCTTGAACGGTATCCTTGGTGCCGCGCCGTTGTTGGAGGTTCGCGATCAAAGCCGCGTGGCCGTCGTCGGCGGGTGTCGGGCCCGCCTCGCGGGTCAGGTCGCGGAATACGGCGCCCGCGTCGACCGAGGGCAATTGGTCGGCGTCGCCGAGCATGATCAGACGGGTGCCGGGCGCGAGGGCGGCGAGCAGGCGGTCGGTGAGCAGAATGTCCAGCATCGAACTTTCGTCAAGAATGACCACTTGGGCCGGAAGCGGATTGATGGGTCCATGTCGGTAGGTGGAAGAATGGGGCGACCAGCCGAGCAGGCGGTGGACGGTGCAGGCTTGCGGGAGGGCGCCAAACCAGGATGCATCGGTGCCGACGGGGTCGATGGTTCGGCTGCCGCGTAGGAGGGATTCACTGATGCGGTTGGCGGCGCGACCGGTAGGCGCGGTTAATTGAACAGCCTCGGCGGGCACCCCTTGTGCCTGGAGCAAACGCAGGATGGTGAGCACAATCGAGGTCTTGCCGGTGCCGGGTCCGCCAGAAATGAAACAGACCGGGGCGTGCAAGGCGGTGAGTGCCGCTGTTTTCTGTTCCAGCGCCAGGTCGATCGGGCGACGGTCGGGATCGCCGAAACCATGGGTTCCGACCGGGTAGGTGTCAAAGATTCGGGTCAGGTGTTCGGACAGGTCCGTGCCGACCGTGCGCCAAGGGCGACTGCAGAAGGCGCGGAGGCGGTTGGCGATGCTGCGTTCCGCCTGGAAAAATCCCTGGCGGTACAAGGCGTGCCGTTCGCTGTCCACCACAAAAGGAACCGCGGGGTTGAGGGTGCCTACCGTGGTGAACAGATCGGTTTCGGCCGCGACCAGGTCGGCGAGGGTTTGGGCCAAGGATTGATCGTCGGCATGTCGGTAACCGAGCAAACCGAGTCGCTGTTCCAAAAACAGGGGATCCAGGCTGAGAAAGGTATTGCCCTCGTGGGTCGCGGCTTTTTCAGCGAGGAGCAGGGCGAGCAGTAAGTTGTTGGGTGATTGGGCCAGGGAGGCGATCTTGCGGGCGGCAAAAAAATCGAAGGAAGCCAAGCCGTATTGGGTGGCGCAGTCCAAAATGCGTTGTTCGTCGTCGTTCAACGAAAAGATGGTGTGTTTTTTTAAGCGCTGCATCACCGTGCCGAGCGCCGAAACATGGGTTTCCGTAGTCACCATTCCGCCCTAACCATGAAATTAAAACCAAGGAATCTCCGAGCCGTGACGGGCCCATTCTAACAGTCGGTGACGGGAAAAAAACGGAGGAATCACGGGGGGTCGGTAAAGCGCAACAGGCCGTGGTGTTTAGCAAATGTAAAATTTTTTCTACAGGTAAATCAATGCAAGATGTGGACACCCCTCAGCAATAAGCACAAGATGTAGGGTGTTTCAGTTCTGAAATTCCCGATTTCGTGCCGGCCGGCCGTACCTGGTTATGGCCGCCCCGCCGTTTTGGGTGAGCGTCCTGTTGGGGCCGGCCGTGCTTTCAAGTGGGCGCGCTTAGAATTGCGTTCCCAGCGAGAGGTACAGACTGTTGCGGTCTTGTTCGGCTTGGCCGTAAGCGAGGTAGACCGGGCCGAGGATGGTGTCGGCCCCGATGATGAAGGTAATCGCGTGGCGTAGGTTGTCCAGCCGGATTTGTTCGCGGGTGTCCCAAACGTTGCCGCTTTCGATCCAGCCGCCGAGGTAGACGCCTCTCCCCAGCGCGGCCGGCAGGGAACGGAAACGGTTGTAATAACCAAATCGGGCGACACCCAGCAGTTGTCCGCTGAGTTGGTCGGTACGGTAACCGGAAAAGGAGAGCAGGCCGCCGGCGGCGAGTAGGTCGTAATTAGGGAGCGTGCTGTTGAGGTTGTGGCCCAGGTTCATGCTGCCGAAGAAGGTGTGGTTGCCGCGGGTGCTGAACATGTCGAGGGAGCCTTCGAGCTTGCGGTAGTCGTCGTCCGCGCCCAGTGATTCGCGGGTGTCCTGGTAAAGCAGGGTCAGGGAGGTGCCGCGGTGAGGAAAATTGGTTTTATCCAAGCGGTCGAGTTCGAGCGCGGCCGTCCACTGGCCTACCTCAAAGTTGGCATCGTTTAAATCGAACAAACCCGAGTCGGTAATGATGTCCGTGACCAGGTCGGTTTCCAGGTCCGTGCGCACCTCGCCGCGGTCGATGCCGACGCGGAACTCGCCCCAGGTGCCCATCTGGTAACCGAGCGCGATGCCCGCGCGGAAAAGGTCGATATCGACATCGGTCAGGGTTTCGTCGCCGATGAGGAACGGGACGGTGCGGGTGCCGAACTCGATCGAGGGGGCCGCGAACAGCGGGCCGCGGTAATTCAGCGGCTGGTAGAACTCGGTGAAGATGCGGTTGACGCGGCCCAGTTCGACATCGTTGCGCCATTCAGCGCCGAGACGGTTGATGCGGGTCATGGTGGTGTTGAGCAACAAGCCGAACAAATCGTTGTCGCGTAAATCGCCGCCCATGTTGAAGCCGAAGTGGAAGTAATTGGGACCCCAAGACTTCTCGCGCAGCGAAAGAACGAGTACTGCTTGTGGCGGGGTGCTCGGGTCCGGGGGGAGATCGAGGTATTCAACGCGGAAGCGCACGTCTTCAAAATCGCCGAGTCCGTGGATCGCCAGCAGGTTGGCCATGAGGATGTCGACGTCGATGGGTTGCCCGATTTCGAGACCGATGCGGTTTTCAATGAAACGGTGGTGAACCGTGTCGAGCCCTTCAATGGTTATTTGGGTGAGGATCGGCGCGGACAGGCGTTTGCTCTGGACTTGGTCGCGCCAGGCCCGCCAAGCTTGGGGTGTGACCGAGAGGTCCTCGAGTTGCTCGAGTGTGTGTTGGGGGATGAGGGTGCCGCGGCGTACCGTTTCGGAGAGGCTGATGAAGTCGAGGAGGCCGATGCCGTCGATGGGCGGCGTGATCAAGAAATCGGCTTGGCCGAGGACTTCTTCTACGTTGAGGCGCGAGAGCATGCCGACCGCTTGGTTGGTGACCGATAGGAAGGAATTGAGTTGGTCGCGCGAGACCAGGGGGTCGCTGATGTCCACGGCGATCACGATGTCGGCGCCCATGTTGCGCACAATATCAATCGGCAGGTTGCGGGTCATGCCGCCGTCGACGAGCAGACAACCGTCGAGCATGACCGGTGCGAGCACGCCGGGGATGGCCGCGCTGGCGCGAATGGCGTGGGCCGGGGCGCCGCGGTCGATGACCACCATGGAACCTTCTTCAATGTCGGTTGCCACGGCGCGGAAGGGAATCGGCAGGTCGTCGAAATGTGGGTGGTGGGCGACACCCATGGTGCGGGCCAACAGTTCCATGGTGAGTTTGTGCCCTGAGCGAAAACCTTGGGGCGTGGAAAGTTTGCCGTTTTGGATGCCCATCTGAAGGTCGAGCACATAGCGTTCTTTGTCCCGTTTGCGGCGAAAGTTGAGCACGAGGCGGTTGGGGGTGTCGACCAGGGCGTCGGACCAGTCGATGCCGGTCAAGCAGGCCTCCAGTTCCGAGGCGCTGAGGCCGGAGGCGTAAAGGCCGCCGACGACCGCGCCCATGCTGGTGCCCGCGATGTAATCAATCGGGATGTCCATGGCCTCGAGCATTTTGAGGACGCCGATGTGGGCCAAACCCTTGGCACCGCCGCCACTTAGGGCCAGACCGATGGTCGGCCGTCCCGGATCGTTGGCCGGTGCTTGGTGCTGTTGGGCGTGAAGGGTGCCGGGAGCCGGCAAGAGACACAATAAAAGCAAGATTCGCATTCGCATGGGTTCGCTCTTTTCCGGTTCGGTAGTGGGCTGACACGGGTGTGACTTTACGGGAAATCGGCGCTTTTGCAAAGGTGCGAAATCCGACCGGCCCAGGTGTAGAATTTGGTTCCGTAAAAAAAAGGGTGCGAATCCGCAAACCGTGGTGCCGGTTTCTTGCCAAATACAAGTGTGCCAACCTAATATAAATGGATGGGCGCTTGTTGACGGGCGTGTCATGGTGTTTTTCCACGACTGCCGCGGCGGATTGGCGACAGCATCTTTTGGGGGAGGCTTTATGAGCAGCAGTGACGCATTGGCCCGCGCCACAAACGACAAACCGGTTCCGGTTTGGCAAAACATCCTCGTGATTTTGGGAACCCCGATTGCGGCGGCGATTGCCGTGCCGCTTTATGCGTACTACACCGGCTTCGGCGCGTTTGAATGGGCGTGTTTCGCTTTTTTCATGTTGGCGACCGGTTTGTCTATTACCGCCGGTTACCATCGCCTCTGGTCGCACCGCGCTTATGAAGCCCATTGGTTGATGCGTTTGTTTTTCGCAATTTTCGGTGCCTGCGCCATCCAGAACAGCATTCTCAACTGGTCCGCCGATCACCGACGCCACCATCGCCACGTCGATGACAACGACAAAGATCCCTATTCCATCAAGCGTGGTTTTTGGCATGCCCACATCGGTTGGATCTTGTTTAATGAGAAAGGCGCGCAAGACTTTAGCAATGTCAAAGATTTGCAGCGCGACCCCATTGTTATGTGGCAGCACCGCTACAACCTGACCCTCACCCTGACCACCAACATCGCTTTGCCCCTGCTGCTCGGATTGCTGAGCGGCAAATTGTGGGGGGTGTTCATTTTGGCGACCCTGCTGCGCGTGGTGCTCAACCACCATTTCACCTTTTTCATTAACTCCTTGGCCCACATCTGGGGACGGCGCCCTTACAGCGAGGACAACTCCGCGCGCGACAACGATTTCCTGGCGCTGCTGACCTACGGCGAGGGTTACCACAACTACCATCACCGCTTTCAGTACGACTACCGCAACGGCATTCGCTGGTGGCAGTTCGATCCCACCAAGTGGTTGATTCGAAGCGCGTCTTGGGTGGGTTTGACCTCGAAATTACGCACCGTGTCCGCTTTCCAAATCGAAAAAGCGCGTGCGGCGCTACAGTACCACCGCACCATGGCAAGCCTCGCACCCCACTCCCGTTGCGAAGAGTTGCGCGCCAAGCTCGAGTTGCAATACCGCGAGTACCAACAGGCGCTCAACGATTGGACCACCGCCAAGCAGGAATGGGTCACCGCCAAACGCGGCCAAATCAACGACAAATTGGAGCGTTTGGACCAACGCATGCGCTACTTGGAATACACCTACCGCCTCAAGCTCCAACGCAAGCGGTGGCGCTTGCTCAACGCGCAACTGGCGAGCTAACCCGCATTTCTCACAAGGAATTCTGCTACAAAGCCGAAACCCATGCGATTACAAGGGGGCGGCCTTCCGCATTACTCGGTCGAGCCGCCTTCGCCTCAGCTGCTACGCCGATAGGTCGGACCCCGAATGGTCGGACCCCTGCGCCGTGGCTTGGTCGTCATCTTCGTACTCACAAGGCTTTCTGCTTTTCGCGACGAATTCTTGTGAGAATTGCGGGCTAAATCACTTCAGGCAAAACGAAAAAGCGGCCCGGTCGAGGCATCGACCGGGCCGCTTTTGTTTTGAGGCTTAACGCTTAGAAATCGTAGCGTAAACGGACGTAGTAGAAACCGCCGTTAAAACCGAACGGGGTGAATTGGCTGTAGAGGTTGCCTACGCCGGAACGGGCGCCGGGGTTTTCCTCGGGGAAGGTGTCGAAGATGTTTTGGCCGCCGATGGTGATGCCCAAACGTTCGTCCCAGGTGTAGGCCAGCTCCGCGTCGACGAGGTATTCGCCGCCGTAAACCTGCACGTCTTCTGAATCGAACCAGTCGTCGAAGTAGCTCAGGCGACCCAGTACGCGGAAGTTACCCATGCGGTGGTTGGCCGCCAGGTTCCAGCGGATTTCGGGCAAACCTTCTTGCAACTCGCGGATGCGGGTCGCGTCGAGGGTGTCGGGGTTGAACTCTTCAACCGAGGTCTCGGTTTGGTTGAAGACCAGGCTGAAGTCGGTGTCGCCGCCCAAGGCCTCGGGGCGGTAAGTAGCGACCAGGTCAAAGCCTTCGGTTTTGGTTTCGAAGTCGTTGGTGAAGAAACGGAAATTCTGCAGGTTGGCGGCGCTGGTGACGCCTTCGGCCAGCAGATCTTCAACCTCTTGGGGGGTCAGTGCAAACAGTTGGGTGACGGCCAAACGATCTTTCAACTCGATGTTGAAATAATCCAAGGTGACGTTGATTTCGCCCAGCTTGAAGATGGTCCCCACGGTGTAGTTAATGGATTTTTCTGCAACCAGGGGTTCGCCGCCACGCAGGCGGGCGACCGCGGAAGAAGAGGGAATGGTGCCGTTGTTGACGAGTTCGCCGGCGGCGATGTCAAACTCGGTGGATACGTTGAAGGCGTTGGATTGGCCGGGTGTCGGCGCACGGAATCCGCTGCTGACGGAGCCGCGCGTGGCGAAGGCTTCGTTGAAGCGGTAGTTGAACGCGAATTTGCTGTTCATGGTGGTGCCGAAGTCGTCGAAGTCCTCAAAACGGGTGGCAACACCGGCCGTCCACTTTTCGCCAGTCAGTTCCAGGTCGGCGTAAAACGCGAAGTTGCCGCGGTCCCAGGAACCGGCCGCGAGCGGCGAGAAACCAGGAAAACCGTTAGAGGCGGCGGAGAAACCCTGGTTGGCCAAGCCGCCGATGGCGTAAGACTCAGCTTGGCCGAGGCCGATTTCGAAGGTTTCTTCGCGGTACTCGGCGCCCGCCGCGATGTTGGCGCGTTCGCTCAACGCGTAAGAGGTGTCAAAGTTGAAGCTGATCTCTTCTTGTTTGTAGAGACCGGGATCGAACGAGGTGGGTGAATCCGGGCCCAAGGACGCGTTGACCGTGTTGAAGATGAAGAAGTCAACTTCGTTGGCGCCGTAGCTCACGCTGGCGTCCCAGTACAGGCCGTCTTCGGTGGTGCCTCTGATACCGGTGTTGATCGCGTTGTCGACCACGTCACCGCCGAAGCTGGGGGTAAACCCGCCGGGGAACAACTCTTGGAAGGTCCAGCAGTCGGGGTTGGCAAAAACTTCGGCCAGGGCCGTAGGATCGGGGACGCCGTTGACGATGGGTACGGTGGGGCAGTCGGCGGAGCCGTCGAGTACACCGTCGCGCGCGTCAATCAAGTCACCGACCAGCAGCGTTTGACCGCCGTCGGCAGAATATACCGCGCTGCGTGTGTTGGGGTTACGGAAGTAGAAACCACCGGTTACCGTTTTGCTGACGTAGTTGGCGTGGCCGTAAAATTTTGAACCGTTGTCGAAGGTGTAGCCCCAGTTGGCCCACAACTTCAGGTCGTCTTCAATTTCGGGCGAGCCCCAGATCTGCGCTGGATTGGCGACCGCCGTATTGCCTGCCGCGATTAAACCCGCCGCATCGTCCCGCTGCACACTGCGGTTGGTGGGGTCGGTCTGACCGTATTCGAAGCTGAGGTTCAGGAAACCCAGCTCACCCCAAGGCAGGCCCACGTTGCCGCTAAAGGTGATGGTATCGCCGTCGCCTTCTTGGTAGGAACCGTTGCGTACTTCCAGGGTGGCGCCCTCACGGTCTTCTTTCAGCATGAAATTCATCACACCGGCAATGGCGTCTGAGCCGTATTGGGCCGAGGCGCCGTCGCGCAGCACTTCAACTTGGCGCAGGGCGATGGAGGGGATCGCGGAAATATCCGGGCCTTGGGCGCCGTCGGCGACCCCGTTACCGAGCCAGTAGATGACCGCGGCGCGGTGACGGCGCTTGCCGTTGACCAGGACCAAGGTGTGGTCGGGGGCCAGACCGCGCAGGTTGGCGGGGCGGACAACGGTGGCCGCGTCACTGATGGGTTGGGCGTTGACGTTAAAAGAAGGAACCAGGTTGCGCAGTTGGTTGGTGATGTCGGTTTCGCCTGAGTTGGCGATGTCGCCGACTTGCAACACGTCGATGGGAACCATGGATTCGGTGGCCGAGCGCGGTTTGGCGCGGCTACCGGTTACAACCAGCGCTTCGTAAAGCGTGTTTTCCTCTTCCTTTTTCTCCTCTTTGTTCTCTTGCTCTTTTGAGGAAGTCTCCTCCTGGGCAAGCACGGGGGCTGAAAAACTGATCAGCGCAAAGCCGACCAGGGCGAACAGCAGTGCTTGGTTCAATCTACCGTGCGTCATAATCTCTCCTATGATGAATGAATAAACAGGGATGGAACCCTGCCACGAAACCGAATGGTTCGATTGGGTCGCTCGTGAGGATGTTCCGCAAACTGGTGATAAGCCTTCGCTTGATCAAGCGATGGATGGATCAAAAATCAAGGCTAAGCGGAATGAAGAAATAGATAGGCCCAAGTTAAGGTGGGGGGTAACCGGCACGGTTCAAACACCTTTGAATGGGTTGAAAAGGTCAGCCGGAAGGATAAGATCAAGAGTCCTAACTTGGGTTGTTCAAGCGAAGTATAGCGGATTCCACGATCAGGTTTGAATGCTAAAACGGTTATTTTTTCTAAAGCGAGTGTGTTTTTGTGCCGAAATGGACGCTTTAGGGGAACCTTTTGGTGCTTTTTCCCGTTGGCGTTTGTTCTTAAATCGCCTGCTTTTGTTTCGCACCATAGAATGCAACAACCCCAACAAACGCCTTGGCCGCGGGCCGGCGTTTCTTCTTATCGCTGGGTGATTCGGTTGTGCGTGTTAGCAGCACAACCCGAATTGATCCAGGGTATCGGCCAAATTTTCGTCTGTCAGGACCACCGCGTTCCGCACTGCTGTCGGCAGCGTTTCTTCGGCGTCGGCGTCCAAAATCTCGCTAAGGTACAGCGTTTGTTGCCAGTGGACTGCCTCGCTGACGATCTGTTGGGGATCCTTGCAGACGATGGCGGCCACGTTGGCCGCTTCCGGGTCGCGCAACAAGGCGATGCGGCCGAAAACCGTCAGGATGGTGCGCAACTGGTGGCCGAGCACCGCGTTGGCTTCGGCGTCTGCCAAGTTAAAAGCCGCGAACCCGCCCGGGGCTAAAGCGGTGTGGATCAGTTGCATGAATTCGCGGGTCATGAGGTGGGGCGGCAAATCAATGGCGCCGTAGCAATCGCAGAGCAGGATGTCAAAGGCCGGCAGGGATTCTTCGGCCAGGCAACGGCGTAAGTCGTCTTCCAACACCCTGGCGTTGGGCTCGAGGAAAAAATGCTGTTTGGCACATTCGATGACGCGGGGGTTGATTTCAATGCAGGTTTTATCGAGTTCGGGCCAGATCGCGGCGGCCGCGTGCCAGAAGCCGCAACCGCCCAAGCCGCCCATGAGCATGGTTTTGGGGGCCGCCCCGCGGCGGCGTAGGTAACCCAGGTAAAGCGCCACGTAGGAAAGCACCGGTTTACCGGGCGTATCGCAATCAATCGCCCCGTGCAGGCTGTCTTCAAAGTAAAGCAGCTTAAGGTGGGGATCCTGGGTTTCGCAAACGCGCAACCACTCAAAATCGTCCTGGTAATCGTGCAAGATGGTGGCTTGTGGGGGCGGTCCGTCCTGGAGGTCGGCCATGTGGTACTGCTTCAAAACCGTTCCTTCACGGGGATTAGGATTGTTCCGACCAACGAACCGGCAAAGTGCGCGGACCGCGTGCGAGGGAAGAGCCCGTCTGCCAGGAGACGCCCTCCGCCACCAGTTTGGCTTTTTTCAACCGGGGTAGGATGACGGGAATTGCTTGGTGCGCGATCACGCGCAGCAGATCTTTATCGATGATGGGCAACAAATCCAGGGCAAGGGGCTGCTTTAAGGTGCGATCGGGTTGAAAGGTGTCGGGATTTTCAGCGAAGGCGGGGTCGCGGTGCGCCGCGCCGAGGCAGAGCCAAACACTTTGGCCGCGGTGGACGGCTTTCCCGTGGAGCATGACGTCTTCGTGGGCCATGAGCGGGAAAAACTGAACCGGCGAATCGTAGCGCAGGCACTCCTCGAAGGTCGCGCGCATGACCGCGGGATCGTCGAGCGCCAGATCCTGTTCCTGATGGTAGTGGATGAGCGGAATCAAGGCGTTGCCCAAGCCGTGGGCGCTGTTTTCGGTTAGGGTGTGCAGTAAAAAGACCAGCATGTCGACCAAGTCTTCCTCGGCGACGGGATCGCCCTGTTCGGGTGAGGCCAACAATGCGGTGAGGGCGTCTTCGCCGCCGGTATTGCGCAGTTGTTTGGCGGAGACCAGTTCGAGGTACATGCGCAGGAGGTCGCCGAAAATAAGGTTTTTGGAGGAAATGCGGCCGCCCATGCCCGCCAGTTCGAAAAGGCGTCCGTCCAGTTCGGTGAGGATTGAACGGAAGCGGAACCGCATGGTTTCGGGGACGCCGAGCAAATCGGCAACCACACCCAGTACCAGGGGTTTGATGAACCGTGCCATCAGGTCGGAGATGCCCCATTCGGGAAGGGCCGCGGCCAACCGCTCCGCCTCGTCCCGCCATAAGCCGGCGTACTTTTGCAGGCTGCTTTCGGTGAGGATATGGTCGAGGCGTTGGCGGAAGTAACTTTTTTGGACCGGGTTAATGAGGCGATACCAGCGGTTGCAGGCCGCTTCAAAAGGCATCGCCTCTTCATCCACCTCGGTAAAGATCGGTTCGAGGGAAAAGCGGTCGTGGTTGAGGAAACGATGGATGTCCTCGTTGCCAAAAACCATCCAACATTCGAGCGCACTCCAATGCAGGGGGTCGTCCTCGCGAAAACGGTTGTAAAAAGGATAGGGATTTTTGAGCGCATCGGGCAGGAACGGATGGAATAAAGGGGTTTGCGGCATGGGAATTCCTGAAGCGTGACAGTCTCATTGGGAAGGTGGCCGTGTGGGTTGGGGTTCATACCTTAAGAAACGCGATAACTCGTGGTGACTTTAACGAAACCTCTGGGCTGCAACGGCCTGGGAGAATGCGCAACGCACCCCGTGAGTGCGGTCGTGCGCGACCCCGGCTCGTTTTTCCAAACCATTTTGCTCCAGATTTTTAGCCAAAATCCCTCGCTCTTATCGCTCCGCTTAGGTCAAAACTCGATCAGCCCGGACGGAAATCCGCGTGCAAACAAGCGGGTCGACCAGCCACCATTATAATGAAGTTACGTCGCTTTGGAATGATTCTGTGCGGTGCAACCCAAAAAAGCCTTTTGCGTCGGTTTGGCCGGTGTTGGCCAGGTGGCGTTAAATTGGTGCGGCATGAAAACTGTGGCTGCTGGGCTATGGTTTGGGGCGCGGTAAATTTTTGCGATGGGTCTTTTGGTTTCGCCGCGGCCGCCCTCTGTTCTTCACTTAAGCGGGGGCTTTTGCTATGGTGAATCCAGCTTGTCGGTAAGAAGCGGTCGTGTTGAACTTCCCGTTGCCAGACTTTTTGTCTGCCGGTTTGGGTTCGCCCGATGGATTGCATCGCCGGCTTGTTCGTGGGGTTCTTAGCGCCTTCGCCCGCGTCCACTCGGACGTGTTTTTCGCGTTGTTCCCCCGAACGCGTTCCTCGCGTTCTCTCTGGCGCGTTTCTCGCGTTTCCGACGTGTCTCTCCCGTCGTAGATTCTTAACCACCGTGGCATCATGACTCACTTACGCGCGTTTTTCCTGCTCCATCTTGCATTGTTTCTGACCGTGGCGAGCGTGCAGCCCGCCCATGCTTGGCAGTCCCAAGTCCTCAAAAAGTTAGACGACCAGAGTTTTGCCGCGCTTGCCAAAGGGCGCGGCGCCTACCTGGATGTGCGTGTCGCGGACCCCGCCGACTTAATCGGCATGGTTAAGTTGTATACCGGGCGCTTCGGTGATCCGAAATTTTCTCTCAAAAAATACGAGGTGACGCGGGTTAACGCCAAGCGGGCTTTGATTCCCTATTTCCAATTGTCACCTACCTTCCGCCGCGCCTATGTTGCGGCCATGTGGCCTGGCAGCAGCCTGAAGGGCTCGCGTCTGCGGCACCGAGTTTTGTATCCCGGCCACGAAACCTTGTGGTCGATTTCGCAGATTTTTACCGGGACCGGTACCCACTGGGAGCGCATCAAAAAAGCATCGGGCCTCAAGTCAGATCGGGTTTACAAGGGTTTGGTGGTGTCCATTCCCAAAAGCATTCTGTTCCGCGAGTTACGGGGCGATTTGGTGAGTGATCTTCCTCGGCCGGATGATCCCAGCCCGGCCGTGCCCCACGAAACGCCGGCGACCGAGGTGGTGCCGCAAGCCTCGTCCTCGCCGTCGGCGGACGCGGCGGAACCGACCGCTCCCGGTCCCGTGTTTCACGACCCGAAACCGATTCAGCAGGTGACGCCGACACCCGTGACCGAAACCCCGTTACCCTCCTTCGAGGCGACGCTAAAAGATCAACAAGACGCGTCGTCCTCGGGACCGCCTGAAGAAGTTACCGGACCCTCCGAGGAGACGCCGGGGCCGTCCGAGGAGACGCCGGGGCCGCCTGGCGAAAACCCGGCCGCCGGCGACGACGATACCGAGCCTTCCAGTGCCTCGGGTGATGTCGCCGTCGGTGAAGAGCCGATTGAAGCGCAAAAGGATTTTGTCGAAGCGCAAGACAACGTCGCTGACACAACCTCGGGTGAAGCCGAGCAGACTGACGTCCCGGCGGAAGAAAAACCCAAGCCCGACGCGGCGGCACAGCAACGGATTCTCAAACATCTGGCAGAATTGGACAAAATGCGCGCCATGCTGAGCTGGGGAAAAGACGGGAAAGGTCGCTTTGCCCAATACCGTTTAAAAGCGGGCGAGGCCATTTACAGTTCGGTGGTCGTGCGTTTTTGTGGTCTGACGCGGGCGGCCGATGTTAACCGTGTCGCGCGAACCATTATCCAGCGCAATCAGATTCGCGACGAAACCGATTTGGCCATCGGTACCCCGATCCGCATTCCCTACGAATTGCTCGAACCCGAATACATGGCCAAGGACGATCCCGTTTTCCAAGCCTATTTGGAGAACTTGGCCGAGGTTTCCATGATGGCCACCACGGTGGCCTCGCGCAACCTCGACGGCGTTTACATCATCCTAGACGCCGGTCACGGCGGACGCGATCCCGGCGCCATGCCCCACGGGATTTGGGAAGATGATTACGTCTACGACATAATGTGCCGGGTCAAAGCGCGCTTGGAAAAAGAAACCGGCGCCGTGGTGATCCCGACCATTCTCGATCCATCCGTATCTTATAAAGTGCAAGATGTGCGTAATTTTCGTCGTGATAACGACGAAGTCCTTTTAACCCAACCGCGTTATCCGTTAACCGCCAAAAACATGGCGGTCGACGGCGTTCACCTGCGTTGGCTGATTGCCAACCACCACTACCATCGCCTGGTCAGCCAGGGGGTGAAACCGGAAAACATTTTGTTTGCCAGCTTCCATGCCGAGTCGCTGCACCGCAGCATACGCGGCGCCATGTTCTACGTGCCCGATGCCCGTTTGGGGCCGAAACGATCCCCGGCTTCGCGTTACAAACGTTACGCCGAGTATCGTGGCAATACCTTTACCTTTTCCAAGAAGCAGTTGCGCAAGGCGCAGGCCTTGAGTACCAGCTTCGCCATGAATCTCAAAGCGGCCAAAAAAGAGGCCGGAATTCGGGTTTACCATCAAAAGCCGATCCGTTCGGCGATCTATCGTAACCCGCGCAAACCATTTGTTCCCGCCGTCATTCGCTATAACCGGGTGCCGACCCGCGTGTTGGTGGAGGTGTGTAACCTCAACAACAAACACGATCGGGCCAACATGAAAAATGCACCATTTCGGCAGAAGGTTGCGGATGCGTTCGTTCAGGCGCTGTTGCGTACCTACCAAACGGACGGCGCCTAGGGGCGCTCGCCGGCCGGGGACCCAATTTCAGAAAGGACAGGAGGAGCAGCGATGGCTGTGATTCGCGCGAATCGGGGGACTGAACTCAAGTGCAAGGGCTGGGTTCAAGAAGCGGCCTTCCGCATGATTCAAAACAATTTGGACCCAGAAGTGGCCGAGGAACCGGATAAGTTAATTGTTTACGGCGGGCTGGGTAAAGCCGCGCGTAATTGGGATTGTTATGAGGCCATCTTGCGAGAGCTTCAGCAGTTGGAAGAGGATCAAACCCTGCTGGTTCAGTCGGGCAAGCCGGTGGCGGTGTTTCAATCACACAAGGATGCCCCGCGTGTTTTGATTTCCAACTCAATGCTCGTGCCCAATTGGGCCAACTGGGAGCATTTTCACGAATTAGATCGCAAGGGATTGATGATGTACGGCCAGATGACGGCCGGCTCTTGGATTTACATTGGAACCCAGGGCATCTTACAAGGAACCTATGAGACCTTCGTCGAGGCGGGTCGCCAACACTACGGCGGCGATTTAGCCGGTCGCGTGATTGTGACTGCCGGGCTCGGTGGCATGGGCGGCGCGCAGCCGCTGGCGGCAACCATGGCCGGCGCGGCGTGTTTGGCGATTGAAGTGGACCCGGTCCGCATCCAGAAACGTCTAGAAACCCGTTACCTTGATGAAAGTTACGACAATTTGGACGACGCCTTGGCCCGGATCGAAAAAGCGCGTGCCGGCAAAGAAGCCGTTTCCGTCGGTGTGCTTGGCAATGCGGCCGATATTTTGCCCGAATTGTTGGCGCGTGGTTTTTTGCCGGACATGCTCACCGATCAAACTTCCGCGCATGACGAACTCAACGGCTATGTACCCAACGGCTGTAGCTTGGAAGAAGCGGTTACCTTGCGCGAGTCGGACCCGGACCGTTATCAGAAGGAATCCCTGCGGACCATGGGCGAGCATGTTCAGGCCATGCTGGATTTCCAGAAACGCGGGGTTCCAACCTTTGACTACGGCAACAACATTCGTGCCCAGGCGCAACGGGTAGGCGTGGAAAACGCCTTTGATTTCAAAGGGTTTGTGCCTTTGTACATCCGGCCTTTGTTTTGTCAGGGCAGTGGGCCTTTCCGTTGGGTGGCGCTTTCGGGTGATCCCGAGGACATTTACACCACGGATCGTGCGCTTAAAGAACTTTTCCCCGAGAACCACGCCTTGGCCCGTTGGTTGGATGAGGCGGGTGAAAAGGTCCAATTCCAGGGGCTTCCCTCGCGTATTTGCTGGCTGCCTTACGGGGACCGCGCCAAAGCCGGTTTGATGTTTAACGAGCTGGTGCGCAGCGGCAAGGTGAAGGCGCCGATTGTCATTGGCCGTGACCACTTGGATTCCGGGTCGGTTGCTTCGCCCAACCGGGAAACCGAAGGCATGAAAGACGGTTCCGACGCCGTGGCCGATTGGCCGATTCTCAACGCCTTGATTAACACCGCCAACGGTGCCTCCTGGGTGAGTGTTCACCACGGTGGCGGTGTGGGTCTGGGTTACTCCATTCACGCCGGCATGGTGGTTGTCGCCGACGGTAGCGACGATGCCGAGCAACGTCTGCAGCGCGTGTTGACCAGTGATCCGGGCATGGGCATTGTGCGCCATGTGGATGCGGGTTACGAGCTTGCCGAGGAACACGCGCGCAAAAAAGGCGTCCATGTGCCGATGATGAAAGCTTAGCAGTTTGGTTTAAGCTGAAGCGAGCCTGCCCAAGGTGGGCTCGCTTTTGGTTTTGACGGCGCTCAGGTCTTGGATGAAACCCAAGCAGCGCCTCGGCGGGCCTGATGCAAGTTAGGGCTGGGCATTGAGACGACAGAATGTTACTATTCTAAGTTTTGTTTAGCGAATGAGAACCCCGCGTAACCCAAGGCAGTCAGCGGATTTTTGCCTCCAGAAGACCATACTTTTCTGATGGATTGGGTTGCGATCTTTTTGTTTTTTATCGAACACGCGAGGGATGTATGCTCAATGGGCTTCTGAAACGAGTGCAGTATCGTAATATTGCCGCGCTGTTTTTTGTTGTTGTGTCTTTGATTTTTTTGGGTGCTGTTGTTTTTCAGAGCCCGGAACCAAAAGAAGTTGCGGTGCCTGAACCGGTTCCCGTTGTCGCGGTGCCGGTCCCGGTTGAGCCCGAGGTGGTTGATCCCCGTTCCTTGTTGACCTGGAAACGCGGTGCTTTTGGACGGACGTTAATTTACACCCAACTTCAGCAACAGGGTGTCGAGGGCGGCGACATTCACCGCATTATCGACTTGCTGACGCCCGTTTATAACTTTCGGAAATCTCACCCCGAGCATATGTGGGAAGTGGGTTTTCATGAGGACGGCCGACTCGCCGCCTTTACATTAAAAGTATCGCCTGTTGAGATATACGACATTAACGATCTGGACACCGAGGCCGTTTTACAACGTCGCGAGATTGAAACCTTTACCGAAACCAAAACCGTGCGTGGCACCATTGACATTAGTTTGTTTGGTGCCTTGGCTGAAGAGCCGCAAACCGCCGTGCTGGCCGGTAAACTTGCTAAGGTATTCGCCTGGGATATCGACTTTTACAAGGATCCCCGTCAAGGCGATCACTTCGATATGTTGGTCGAAGCCAAGTACGTTCGCAACGATGACGGTGTCCATTTTCTCGAATACGGCGAGATTTTGGCCGCCCGTTACCAGGGTGCATTTGATACCTATGACGCATTTGCTTTTGACGCGGGTGATGGTGAACTAGGTTACTATAATTCCGAGGGCAAGTCGCTTGTCCGTGAAATGATGCGCTCGCCGCTGAAGTTGCAGCGCGTTACCTCGCGCTTCAATAAAAATCGCTTTCATCCCGTGCTGAAACGGCGCCGTCCCCACAACGGGGTTGACTATGGTGCGCCGCGCAACACCCCGGTGATGGCGGTTGCCTCCGGTCGGGTTGTCCGTGCCGGTCGCTACGGTGGCGCCGGGATTGCCGTTGAAATTAAGCACCGCAACAAAATTTTGACCCAATATTTTCATCTCAACAAAATCGCCAAGGGCGTCCATGTTGGCTCCCGTGTCAAGCAGGGTGAGGTGATTGGTTATGTCGGCAAAACCGGTTACGCCACCGGTTACCACCTGCACTTCGGCATGAAACGCAACGGCCGCTATGTCGATCCACTGGCGCAGAAGTTCCCACCCAGTACGCCGGTCCCACAAGAATTGCGGGGTGCCTTTCAGACCAAGGTTGCTCATTACCTGACCCAGATTGACGGCGTGGATAACCGCAATGTCCTGGTTCGCAAAGCCGGGGATTCTGCCGGGGAAAAGACAAGCCAAGCGGATTGATCGCCGCGTTATTGCGCCCCGGCGCGCGCCGGGATTCTCTGCAAACGCGGTGGCCGGATCGACGTCGAGGCCTTGATGACGCGGGTTTGCCCGCGGATCGCTTGGTCGCCCGGCGGGTTTGGTGCAGGACATCGGGGTTTCGCCGGCTTCCGCCCAATCGAACGACCGCTTCAAAAATACGACATGTTCCCGGCTTTTTCGGTATGATCGGGGCGCGAATGACGGCCGGGTTTTTTGGCCGGCCGGCGACCGTCGCCTCGCAACGGTCGCTTGGGCGAAGGGGGAATAGGTGTCCCAGGAAAACACACTTCACGAAACATTAGCCGCGGTGATTGATCCGTTAACCGAATGGTCCTTGGGTGATCAGGGCTCGCTGGTTTGCGCGGAGGAACGCGACGATGAAGTGCGCGTAACGCTTGATCTGCCGTATCCCTCACTCTTGGGTGAAGCGGCTTTACGTGCCGCGGTCGAAGCGCGGGTGCGTACGTTCACCACGAAACCGCCGCGGCTCTCCTTTTCCCAGACGGTTAAAGCCGTGCCGGTGCCGGGCAAACAGAAAATTCCCGGCGTCGCCAATCTGATCGCGATTGCCAGCGGTAAAGGTGGTGTCGGTAAATCGACCGTGACCGTTAACACGGCGATGGCTTTGCAGCAAGCCGGTGCACGGGTTGGCATCTTGGATTGCGATCTATATGGACCCAGCGTGCCCGCCATGTTTGGGGTTGAAGAGCAAATGGTTGCCAACCGCGAAAAGAAATTGGTTCCTGTCGACGTTTACGGCATCAAAATGGTTTCGATGGGGTTCCTTATGGCGCGTCACCAAGCCTTGAGTTGGCGCGGACCCATGTTACACAAAATGCTGTCGCAATTCCTCTTCGGGGTGGATTGGGGCACCTTGGATTACCTCCTGCTTGATTTACCCCCGGGTACCGGGGACGTGCAACTGAGCCTGACCCAATTGGCGCCCATGGCCGGGGCCGCCTTGGTTACCACGCCGCAAAAGGTTGCACTGCGCGACGTGATGCGCGGCTTGGAAATGTTCAAGGATGTGGGCGTGCCCGTGTTGGGATTGGTTGAGAACATGAGCTACTATGCCTGCCCCTGTTGTGACGAACGAACCTATGTTTTCGGTCGTGACGGTGGCAAACGCTTGGCTAAGCGATACGAAATCCCGTTTTTGGGAGAAGTGCCTATGTCGCGCCGGGTACCCTCCGCGCTGGGGAGCGGCGAGCCGCTGATGCTGCGCGCCCAAACCGACGCCGCGGAGCCCGGGGTAGCCACCCTTGCCGCCGCGTTTCGAGATGTTAGTGCCCGTTTGATCGGACGCTTGGTCGTGGCCGAGCCGCGTTTTGCGGTGGGCGGACCCGACGCGATGGAGGTGTAACGTGACCACATCACCTGAACAAAAAACCGTACAGACCCGAACCAACGCCCATGCCGTGGTCGCCGTGCATTCGGCCAAGGGTGGTGTCGGTAAATCAACCGTGAGTGTGAATCTCGCCGTGGGTTTGGCGCAACGAGGTTTGCGTGTGGGTTTGCTTGACGCCGACATTCACGGACCCAGTGCCACCTTGCTGCTGGGCAATGCGGATTGGCCTGATCCGGGACCGGAACCCAATACCATTCACCCCCTCAAGGCACACGGCATCCATTTTATTTCGATGGGGAACATCGCCAACAAGCAAACTCCGCTGATTTGGCGCGGCGCCATGGTTCACAACATGTTGTCCCAATTCTACAGTCAGGTGCTTTGGCCGGAATTGGACATTTTGCTGATTGACATGCCGCCGGGTACCGGCGACGCTTTGCTGACCACCGCCCAGGCAGACCCCCCCAGCGGGGTGATCGTGGTCAGCACGCCCCAAGAACTGAGTTTGCTGGACACCGTGCGCGGTGTGCGGGCCTTCCGTGATCTCAATGTGCCCATTCTCGGTTTTGTCGAGAACATGAGTTTCTTGAGCTGCACGGGTTGTGGTTATGAAGACGACCTCTTTGGGAAAGGTGCCGCCGAGGCCGTCGCCGAGCAACTCGGCTTTCCGTTTTTGGGCGCGCTGCCGATTGATTCCGTTATCTGTGATTCCGGTGATGCCGGTGTTCCCTTTGTGTTAGCGCGGTCCGCCTCTGCATCGGTGCAAGCGATGAACGCGATTGTGGATAAGGTACATGCCGGCCTCGACGATCTCGATGTGTTGGGCGCTTGGTCCTTGGAATGGGCGGAACTCGATTGGCTCACGCGCGTGGCCGAGCCGCCGGAACAGCGCGAGGCGGCGGGTTACCCGTTGCGCGCCTTGTGGCAGGTGAGTCGGGATGAATTGGGGCTGATGTGGGCCGACGGCACCACGCAAATCATCGGGACCCGGCCCTTGCGTCTGGCCTGTCCCTGCGCCCGTTGCGTCGACGAGATCAGTGGTGAACCCTTGTTGGATCCCGACACGGTTCCCAGCGACATCACCCTGCGTGTGGTTAAAAGCGTCGGCCGTTACGGGCTAGCCCCCGTGTTTAGCGACGGCCACAAAAGCGGGATTTTTAGCTTTCCATATCTGCGCGCCTTGGGCGCCCCGGGTTAGCCCGCAATTCTCACAAGGAATGCTGCTACGGGGCAACCCATGCGATGACGAGGGGCGGCCTTCCGCGGGGCGGCCGGCCGCCTTACTCGGTCGAGCCACCTTACTCGGTCGAGCCACCTTACTCGGTCGAGCCACCTTCGCCTCAGCTGCTACGCCGATTGGTTGAGCCCGCGAAAGGTCGGCCCCGCGAAGGGTCGGACCCCGGTGCCGTCTCTCGGTCGTCATCTTCGTGCTCACAAGGCGTTCAGCTTCTCGCGACGAATCCTTGTGAGAATTGCGGGTTAGCGTTTCTCCAGGATTTTCACCATGCGGGTGATTTCTTCGGCAATGCGGTGGAGTGGGAGTTGGCGCTCGACCGCGCCGACGTTAAACGCCTCTTGCGGCATGCCGTAAACGACACAGGAGGCTTCGTCTTGGCCGATGGTTTTGCCACCGGCATGGCGAAGGTGCAGCATGCCTTGGGCGCCGTCACGGCCCATTCCGGTCAAAATGACGCCGATGCTGTTGGCCGCAACCTGTTCGGCGACCGAGTTCATCAACACCTCGACCGAAGGACAATGGCCGCAAACCGGTTCGCCCTCGGCGCAGCGAACTTGGTAGATTCCCCCGGTGCGGCGTACGCGCATGTGGCGATCACCCGGTGCGATCAGCGCTTGGCCTGCCAAGACACGGTCACCATCCTTGGCTTCTTTGACCACCAGGGACGATTGTTGGTTTAGGCGACCTGCAAACATTTCGGTGAAACCGGGCGGCATGTGCTGGACAATGACAATACCGGGTGTGTCGGGCGGAAGGTTGACCAGAATTTCGCGAATCGCCTCGGTGCCGCCGGTGCTGGCGCCGATGGCGATGACCTTGTCGGTAGAGACCGCCAGCGCTTTTTTGGGTTGGCCGGCCGCGGCGGGGGAGCGAAGCTTGCTGCCGCGGTATTCTTTCCAACGGCTGACATCCACGGTTGAAGCGATTTTCACCTTGGTGCGCAGCTCTTGCATCATGGCGTTGAGGCCGTCATGTAAGTTGGAGGCGGGTTTGGTAACCACCTCGACCGCGCCGGCTTCCAAGGCATCCAGCGTGATTTGTCCGCCTTTTTTGGTGAGCGCGCTGACCATAACCACCGGCAGTGGGTACTGAGGCATGAAACGGCGCAGAAATTCGACCCCGTCCATCCGCGGCATTTCTACGTCGAGGGTGAGGACGTCCGGTTGCAAACTGACGATTTTGTCCCGGGCCACGAAGGGGTCGGCGGCGGTTCCTACGACCTCAATGCCTGGGTCGCGGCTCAAGCCCTCGAGGAGAAGCTGGCGAACCAAGGCGGAGTCGTCCACCACCAGCACTTTGACCTTACGTATCGCCATGAACACCTCGCTAGGGTTTTCGATAGACAGCCGGCTTGACGTAGTTAAATCGATTATTGATTCGAGTTAGCGTTTCCGAGTGGCCGATAAACAGATAGCCGCCCGGCTTTAGGCTTTCGTACAGTTTGTCGGAAACCTGGGCTTTGGTTGCTTCATCGAAATAAATCATGACATTGCGGCAGAAAATGACGTCAAACGGCTTTCTGAAGGGGTAAACCTTGTTAATCAGATTGAAGCGACGGTAGGTTACCTCGCGTTTAACCCGTGGATTCACCTCATATTCCTTTTCGGATTGTTTCAGGAAATAATTTAAAAGAAAGGTTTTGGGCAGCATGTCGACCTGATCGGCCTTGTAACGACCTTGCGCGGCAGTGGTTAGCGCTTGACGAGACAGGTCCGTCGCCAATACGCCCGCATCCCACATGGGGTATTCATTTTTAAAAAACTCCATCATCAACATCACCAGCATGTACGGTTCTTCGCCGGTGGAAGAGGCCGCGCACCATACACGCAAGTCTCGCGAGTTTTGTGCGATCAATTGGGTGCGAATTTCGGGCAGACAATGGCGGGTAAAAAAGGTGAAGTGGTCGGGCTCGCGGTTAAAGAAGGTGTAGTTGGTGGTGATGCGATTGACCAGTTCGGTGAAGTTTTCGTCCGAGGGGTGCGTGCGCAAATAGTCGTAGTACTCGCCGAAGTTTCTGAATTTGTTGATGCGCAACAATTGTTGAAGGCGACGTACGAGCAGCGAACGTTTTTCGTCGGTTAAGTGAATGCCGAAGTTTTTGTAGATGAGGTCGCGGAATAGCGCGAATTCCGCGTCGCTGATGTCCATGCTGCGCTCAAGGTTGAACTCTCTCAAAAAGTTCTGTTCGATCACGGGCCTACCTTCGAAGGGTTAGGTGCTGGGCCGTCCTAGACGGGGATACCAGTCCGAACTCCTGATTCGGTCCACACGAGCGACGATCGATTCGCCGGTGCGACAATTAAAAACAATTTTTCGACCGCGGAAACCACCGACATCCATAGTACCAATTTCAATACCTTGTTGTTGCAGAATTTCCCGACCGGCCCGCACATTTTCGTTGCCCAGCCCGGGCTCATAATCGGCCGCATTGCGGTTTTCAGCACCGCCGAAGATTTGTGCTTCTAAATCCTCGCGCCGTGAGCCCGCTTGCAAAAATTGGCGAATCAGCCAGGCGAGGGCCGGGGCCGCGTAAATCGAGGTGGCGGGTTGGCCTGCGACGCGAATGGGGCGGAAGTAATGGTTCATGCCGCCAAGGGTGCGCGCGTGATCGTGGAGTGTCACCACGACCGAGGCGCCGACGACTGTCCACAAGCGCTCGCTCACGTGGGGCACCAGCCCGAAACCCGGCTTCACAAAGCTGGAGTCAGGTTCTCGTCGGGTGCACTGGTATTGCTTCACTTCGACCTCGGCGTCGCGAAATATCCTGGACAGCAGGGGCGGACAAAAAGTACGTTCACCGTCACACTTCAATGGGTATGGGGTAAAAGGGCCCGTAAAACATACTAAAGGGCAATGTCTAGCGCGGCAAGAAAAAATCCGATCTTTGTTTTTAAAATCTTGGTTTGAAACGGTTTTCTAGGCTTCATGTTGTGTTGTTTGAATCGAACCCTACTTTATCTTGTATTTGAAACATTTTAAGCATTGAAGTGTCCTGGTTTGAGGGCGATTGTCGCCTCCGGGGGACGGTGGGCGCGTCGCGGTTGAGGCCGCGGTTTTTGTCGGCGATCGTTGAAGGGGGCGGTCAAAATCGCGGAACGCGCTTCTCGGCGCTCGGTTACCGCGTTTTTGTGAGCCGAACAAAAAATAGGCGCCCCGCGGCGAGGTCCGAGGCTTGCGATGTGCTAGCCCGCATTTCTCACAAGGATTCGTCGCGAGAAGCTGAACGCCTTGTGCGTACGAAGATGACGACCGAGAGACGGCGTGTGGGTCCGACCTTTCGCGGGGCCGACCAATCGGCGTAGCTGCTGAGGCGAAGGCGGCTCGACCGAGTAATGCGGCCCCCCGCCGCGCGGAAGGCAAACCCTCGTCATCGCATGGGTTGCCCCGTAGCAGAATTCCTTGTGAGAAATGCGGGCTAGGTGGGGTTCGCGGCATGCGTATTGAAGGATGACCGGTGGTTTGGCCCGGGGGCTGTCCTGTTCGGGGGACAGTGGGCCGATGTTCACTTTTTGCCTTTTGTGAAGGGGCGCACCTGGATTTTTTGTTTCGATCACTTGGAACTGCTAGAGTACCGAGAATATGCGTCGACGCCCCCTTTGGCGCGGATAACGAATCGTTTTTGATGTCCATCTGAAGCGTGGGCATGGGGCGAGCGACATGGTTAAGCGTATATTTCAGTACCCATCCCTCGCCTCAGCGTTGGAATTCGGTCAAAGCGGAGTGCTTAATGGTTTCCTGGTTACTTTTGTCGGTTTGGTTGATGGGGTCGCTTCCCACGGAGCCGGTCGCGGTTCATTTGCGGAGTGATCGTGTCGACGATTTCACGGGTTGGCAGCTCATTTGTGATACCGACGCCGACTTTCAATTTAACCGGGATGGTTCGCTCCAATTGGTGATTCCCGAGCGTAGTGCCGCCTTTGAGGTGGTGGACGGCGCACGGCAAACCATGTTTGTCGGCGCTTGGTCGACCTACGGTGCGGGCGAATCGATTGTGATTTTTGTCGACGGGCGCGGCTTAAACGTCCATCAAGTTGTGAGCGCGGGACGCACCGCCCAATCGACCTGGGACGTGGCCGGCGAGGTTTCGGTTATCCAGCCCAAGGATCACCCCGAGCGGGTCACCGCGCAAACCTCGGATTGGCTTAAGGAAGAAGCCGAGGTTCTGTTGCAGAAAACCAACCTCGGCGGCGGCTCGCCGATTCTTCGCGGGATGTCCGGCAATCGTGTGCTCCTGATGGTCGATGGTTTTCGGCTCAACAACGCCACCTTTCGCCTGGGTTTAAACCAGTACCTCAACTCGATTCCCGGCGCCAATTTAGAGCAATTTGAAGTTTTGGGCGGTCCCAGTGGGGTGCAATACGGTTCAGACGGCTTGGGTGGTACCGTCCACTTGCGTACCAACGATCCCGCCGAGCAAAAGGGTGACGCGCTTCACTATCACGGTCAAATTAGTTCCGCCGACGAAAGCACCACCCACCGTTTGCACGGCCATGCGGCCTTCGGTAATCTCGCTTTTGCCGGCCACTTTAGCTTAAATCAATACGAAGACCTCGAAGCGCCCGATCCCATCGGCGCGCAGGTTCCCACCGGTTACGACGCCTGGGACGGCTCCCTCAATATCACCTATAAACTAAATGAAAACCAACGGGTCCGAATCATCAACAGCGTTTCGCGCGGTGATAATGTGCCGCGCACGGATCGGGTCATCTCCGGCCGTGATCTGCTGTGGGAATACCACCCTCAAGAATTTCGGCTACACGGGGTTCGTTTTGAATCCAGTACCCCCTCGCTCCTGATGGACCATCTCGATATCGGATTGGGCCTGATGCAGCAGGATGAAGGTCGCCGCCGTATTTCCAGCCGTTCGCCCGACGAATTGGAATTGGAGCAGGACCGCACCGAAACCCTTCAGTTCAACGGCAGCTTCACCAAGGTGGGGCAACGAAGCCAATGGGTATACGGCTTTGACTTTGCCGACGACGGTGTCGAATCAGCCGGTCTGCTAACCGATCTCACCACCGATACAACCGTGGTGGCGGGCTCCAAGTTCCCCGACGGCTCGGCTTTTCAAACGCTTGGTTTGTTCGTGACCAACGAAAGCAACCTTTTTGGCAATCACTGGTTGCGCCTGGGTTTACGGCATACCTGGGTCGAATTAGAGGGAAGTTTGGCGGAACCGATTGGAAACGTACGTCAAAAAAACAGCGAACTGACGCCGACCGCGACCTGGGCGATGCGCAACGACCGATACGTTTTAAACCTGGGCGTGAGCCAAGGATTTCGCGCGCCCAGTTTGGAAGATAGTTTGGCGCTGGGCGCCAGCAATCAGGGCTTTGATGCACCCAACCCGGATTTAGAACCGGAGCGTTTGTGGAATTATGAGCTCAACCTGCGCTTCCGTTTGGCGCGGGCCACGGTTGAGGCCGGAGTTTACCACGCCCGATACGAGGACCTGATGGACAAGGTTCCCGGGACCTGGCAGGGGCGCGACACCTATAACGGCGAACAGGTGTTTGTGATTGACAACGTTGGTGAGGCCGAGGTAAACGGTGCTTCGTTGCAAATTCAAGGTCAAGTAGGGTTGCGCCACGGTTGGCGTGCCGACGCGGCTTGGACCAAGGGGACCAATACCGAAAACGACGAACCCATGCGGCGCATCCCGCCACTGCGGGGGAACCTGTCGTGGCGCTATCGTGCCGGTCAGTGGAACCTGAGCGGTGTCTTTAGTTGGGCGGACCGTCAGGACCGGCTTTCCAGTGGTGACATCAGCGATAACCGCATTCCCGAGGGGGGCACCCCGGGTTACGGTGTGTTCCACTTGCGCGGCAATTACCGGTTTAATGAGTTCCTCGACGTGAAAGCAGGGTTCGAAAACCTGACGGACAAGCTTTACAAAAGCCACGGCTCGGGTGTGTACGAGCCGGGCCGTCGGTTGATGTTGGGGCTTCAAGCGAGTTGGCGCTGATGCAGGATCCCGTCGATGTTAAATCAGCTTAAACAGGACCCAGTTCAGCACGCTAATTACCAGGGCGGCAAGGAAGGTGGTTCCGAAGTTGTCGATCTCAAAATCCTCGATGATCTGGTCCGTGAGCCATAGCAAACCGGCCTGAATCACCAGGGTAAACAAACCCAGGGTGAGAAAGGACAGGGGCAACGTTAGGATAACCAGCACCTTGAACAGCAAGAGGTGGATTAGGCTATAGACAACGGCTACTTTGACGGCGGTCAGGAAGTTCTTAATTTTGATGCCGGGCATGACCGATGAAACGCCGAAGATAACGCCACTCATGACCAGGGTTCGCACAATAAGGTCCAAGGCTAAGTCCTCCGAGAGTATGGAAATGGGTTAACGGCGACGGCGCCCACTTCTTCTGGTGAGCAATGGGGGCTAGGAGCCGTTGCAAAACATGGAATGGTTCCATCCAAGCTGTTGCGACCGGCGTGGGTCAAGTAAAAAAAGGGACGTTTGCCCCAAACCCTCGACCTTTTGGGCGCGGGGGAACAACATGGATGCGAGCCCCCGCCGGCGAAAGGGTACGGTAACCGCGAGAAATGCGGGCTCAAGGCGTCGGAATCACAAGCCATCGGCATTTAGCTCGGCACCAATTCCATCAGGCAATTGGAAAAGCTTGGATCAAGGTACCTCTTTATTGAGGTGTAATGCGAAGTTTTCGCGCTGCCAATAGCCTTGTTCCAGTTCTAAATCGTGTCGGGTCAAGGGATGGTCGGCGAGCCAGTCGGGTGAAACCGAAAGGTAAATGTTGCGTTCTTCCCAGTCAATTTCAATGTTCGGCAAGGGCCGATCACTGCGATCCCGGCAAAACAAAAAGGCCAAGCGGAACACAAAAACCAGCGGCCAATCGAACACGTTCTCGTAGGGAAGGTTGTCTGTTTTGAGGCGTTTTCGGTGGTTGACCACCAGGAAGCTGAGCAGGCCTTGCTCAATTTTGGAAAAGCCGTCCATGTCCGTGTTGAGTAGCAAATAACCGCCGTGCTTGTGGTAACCGGAATGGGCGAGGGCTAAGCCGATTTCGTGAAGATCCGCCGCCCAGCCGAGGATTTTTCGGGCCATGTCGCGCCGGTGTAGCAAGGCGTGGGAAACCTGGGGGAACAGTTGTAGGGCTAGGTTGCGGACGCGTTCCGATTGGACGGGGTCGACCCCGTAGAAACCCGCCATGGCTTTGACCGAGGCGACGCGGATGTCGTGGTCCTGCTCGCGGCCCACCATTTCGTAGATGACCCCGTCGCGTAGGCTTTGTTGGGAGACCAACATTTTGGGAATCGAGAGTTCGTGAAAGATCCCGTAAAGGATAGAAAACCCGCCGGGAAAAACGGGGACGCGGTCCTCGCGCAAACCGGCAAATAGGCCGTTGCTCATTTTTTTTGCCTCGAAGAGTCGGTCACGGATGGCGTCCAACGCCTCGAGGGTGATGATGTTGTCGCCGTTGGTCATGGCCGCGATCACGTTGCCGATGGCTTTAATGGTGCCGCTGGCACCTACCGCGCGCTCCCAATTTTCCCCACTGAAGGTGGCGTGGTAGCGCTGGAGTTCCCTGCCCACATGGACCATGGCTCGGTTAAAGCCACGACGGGTAATGTTTCCGTCGGGAAAGTATTTCATGCTGAAGGTAACGCATCCCAGTTCGCGACTTTCCATGACGTCCGGCTCGTTGTTGGTACCGATCACAAATTCCGTGGAGCCGCCACCGATATCCACCACGAAATTGCGTTTGCGAGACCGAGGCAGGTGCTGGGCCACGCCTTTGTAGATAAGGCGGGCCTCTTCGCGACCGCCGATGATATCGATCGGTACCTTTAGGGTTTGGCTGATTTTCTCCAAAAAGGCGTAACTGTTTTTGGAGGAGCGCAGTGTATTGGTTCCCACCGCGCGGATGTGGTCGGGGTCTACCCCGCGCAGACGCTGCTCGAATCGCGCCAAGCATTCCAGCGCGCGAGTCTGGGCGGCCTCGGAAATGCTGCCGTCCTCGTCGAGGCCCATGCGCAGGCGTACCGGCTCCTTGAGGGTGTCAATCACCTTGACTCGGCCGTCCTGGCGTACGCGGGCTATGGCGAGATGGAAGCTGTTTGAGCCCAGGTCAACGGTGGCAATGGTCATAGAGTTAGGCATGAAAATGTCTCGGTGTTTAGGAAATTTGTTGGATTTTATCCTTTATCGGTTAAGGAACGCGCTCCAGTGAACTTTTTTTGATTTGGCTTTGGTTTTGACGCGTTTGATTTTGCCCAGAGCCGCCTCGCGTTTCTCCGCGATTTCGATAATCCGTTGCTGACAACCTTTTTCTTCGGCCGCGTTGGACGGTTGACGCTGCTCGTAGGTTCCGTCCGATTGCATTTCCCAAGTACTGTAGCGATCCTCCAGTTGGAT
Source organism: Acanthopleuribacter pedis (assembly GCF_017377855.1). Taxonomy (GTDB): domain Bacteria; phylum Acidobacteriota; class Holophagae; order Acanthopleuribacterales; family Acanthopleuribacteraceae; genus Acanthopleuribacter; species Acanthopleuribacter pedis. The sequence goes on along the minus strand of NZ_JAFREP010000023.1, from coordinate 74,713 downwards.
GTCGAGCAGGCGGGTTAGATCTTTCTGAAGAATGGGATCCTCAATGGGCACCACCACCTCGACGCGGCTTTCCAGATTGCGTTTCATGATGTCGGCACTGCCGATGTAGAACTCAGGCTCGCCGCCGTTGCCGAAATAATAAAGACGGGCGTGTTCGAGAAAACGGCCGACAATGCTAATGACGGTGACGCTTTCGCTTAGGCCCGGAATACCGGGACGCAAACGGCAGGTATCGCGCACGATGAGGTCGACTTTGACACCGGCTTGGCCGGCTTTGTAGAGTGCGCGCGCCACGTCTGAGTCTTCTAAGGCGTTCATTTTAAAACGAATATGCCCTTGGCGCCCCTGGCGTTGGTGTTCGATTTCCCCGTTGATTTTGTTGATGATTTTGCGCTTCATGTCGCTCGGGGCAACCACCAATTTGCGGTACTGGCGTTTTGGCGTGAAGCCGGTACTGAGGTAGTTAAAGAACTCGGTGAGGTCTTGGCCGATCTCGGGATCGCAAGTGAACAAACCAAAGTCTGTATAAAGTCGCGCCGTCCCGCCGTGGTAGTTCCCCGTGCCGATGTGGGCGTAGCGGCGGATGCCGTCGTAATCGCGACGAACGACCAAAATCGTTTTGCAATGGGTTTTGAAGCCAACCACACCATAGGTTACGTGAATGCCCGCTTCCTCCAGACGGTTGGCCCAGCGGATGTTCGCTGCTTCATCGAACCGAGCCTTCAGTTCCACAACCACCGCGACCTGTTTCCCGTTCAGCGCGGCGTTGACCAGTGAGTGAATGACCTTGGAATCTTTACTGGTGCGGTAGAGGGTCATCTTAATCGCGCGTACCTTGGGGTCGTTGCTGGCTTCTTCCAAAAAGCGCTCAACCGAGGAACTGAATGATTCGTAGGGGTGGTACAGCAAAATGGGACCGTTGCGGCGCAGATTGTGGAAGAAGTTGGATTTTTCCCGCAGGCGTGGGTGATCGACCGGATGGTGTTTGGGATCGCGTAAGTGAGGCAAATCCAGCATGGCAATTTCGAAGAAGTCGGTTTTACCCATCATACCGCCGACCTCAAAAACATCCGATTCTTCGTCCAGCCCCAGCTCGGCGGCCAGCATGCCGCGATCATTTTTGCTTATCGAGGGTTCAACCTGGAGCCGCACAATGGATGCGAAGCGGCGGTAGCGCAATTCGGTTTCAATCATGGCCAATAGATCGTCGGCCTGTTCCTCGTCCAACTCGGTGACTGCGTTGCGGGTTACCCGGAACTGACAACAATCGATGATCTCCATTTTTGGGAAAAGCAGATCGAGGTTGTGGGACATGACGTCTTCCAGGCGGGCGTAGCGGTACGTACCCGGAATTGAGAGGAAGCGCGGGACATCGGCGCCGACCGGCACCTTGACGCGTGCCAGGGCCGGTTGCATGTCGCCCGCGCCCGGATGACGCAGCGTGACCAGCAGGTTGAGGGACAGGTTGGAAATAAAAGGGAAGGGGTGTGCCGGATCAATTCCTTGCGGGGTAACCAAGGGGTAGATGTTCGACTGGAAGTAGGTGCGCAGGTAGTACTGCTCTTCCGCGGTGAATTGATCCCAGGTCAGCAGTTCGATGCCGTTTTCGGCCAGTTCCGCCATGGTTTGTTCAAATAACGCGTTTTTGTCTCTTTCCAGTTTGCGGATGATTTCGTGGCAGGCCTCGATTTGTTGCTGTGGGTTGCGGCCGTCGACCGAGAGGTCGGTGATGCCGGCACCGATCTGTTGTTTGAGGCCGCCGATGCGCTTCATAAAAAATTCATCGAGGTTGGAACAGGTGATGGCGATGAACTTAGCGCGCTCCAAAAGGGGGACGCGGTTATCGCGGGCTTGGGCCAAAACACGCAGGTTGAAATTGAGCCAGGTTAGCTCACGGTTGAGATAGAGCTCGGGTGCGTTGAGGTCCCAGGTGTGTGTCGGCTCTTCGGTGGGGTTGGCGAGCCGACCGCCGCCGGGGCTGGTTTTGCTGCTCACGTTGATGGTCTGTTCTTCCGACATGGGGCCTCCTAAAATGCAATGAAATAACACGAAATCAAATGGACAAAGGGCGTTGGGATTGTGGGCGACCGCGTGCTCAGGGTGTATCGGTCGTCGCCTGGTCGTAAACGGCGACCAGGCCGTGGGGGCGCGTAATGGAAACCAGTTTGGTGGTTCCGGGAGCCAGAGCGGCCCAGTCGGTTGTAAGTTCGAAATGAACCAGGGTGGCGGTGGGGATCAATTTACCGTCCTCGGGAATGGTGAGGGGGGCCGCGCTTAATTCGTGCGCTAATTCTTCCAAGTCGGGGTTATGCCCGACAAGCATCGCGCGCTGGACGGAATTGGGTATCCCTCGCAGGGTTTGGATGAGGGTGTGTTGGTCGGCAAAGTACAGGTTTTTTTGGAAAATCACGCTGCTTAGATCAAAATTCATGGCGCGGCACAGGCGTTCCGTCGTGCCGCGTGCCCGATTGGCGGTGGACGAGAGAATCTGATCGGGTCGCAGTGCTTGGTCGCGCAGGTACCAACCCATGTGTGTCGCATCGCGGCGACCGCGTTTTTTGAGCGGACGATCATAATCGTCGAGCGTTGGATCCTTCCAAGAAGATTTTCCGTGGCGCAGTAAGAAAAGCTGGTGTGGCATGGGCAACTTTATTAAAACTTGTTGGTTAGCTGGTGGTTGTGGATGTGTTTCGATTCGACTAATCATAGCACTTTGGCGCGCTTTGGGGAAGTCTCCAGCAGGGAGCAGGCTGGGGGATGCGGGGTTGCGATTGTCGCATGGAGACGGAAGGTACCCGGGTTAAGCCGGCATGCTTTTGGGGTTGACCACCAAGCTTTCCACCAGTTTATACACGTGGGAGCCCGGCTGTTGCGGCCACGGATCACGACCGTTGTCCGTGGCACGCGCGTGGGCCATGGCTGTATTCAGCCGTTGCATCAAGCCGGAGAAATCATGGATCTGGGCTTGGTCCATTAGGTGTTTGCGGTACTTTTTGATGCTTTTCGGCATTGCCCGGGTCGGGTTTTCAAAGTGAAAAACCAACCATAAATCGAAACTGGGGTTACTGACCGCCATTTGGTAACCCGCTTCAATGCAGTGGGTCACGGCCTGCTGCAGGCTTCCTTGGCGGTGGTAGCGATCCCGGTCGACAACCATCCAGAACTGATCGTGGCCGGGATGGTAGCGACGGTTTTTGTGAACCTCCGCGTGCAGGCGCCGAAAGGTGCCCATAGGAGAGGGGTCGTGGCGTTCTTGAGCGCGGGCGATGACCAGCTTGCAATGGTGATTGAGATGGGCGCGTAGTGCTTCGAAGTATTGGACCTCGTCCTTTTGCCCTTCCACGGCGATCACAATGGTTTTTCGCAAAGTGCGAATGCCTTTCTTACGCCGGTATTTAGACGACATCTTTGCCCCAGTCAACCACTTGGGCTGGTCGTGGGACGGCCCCGTAGCGGCCTTGACGGTACGCGGTCTGCACATCTTTATCGTAGCGGGTGTTGCCAAATTCAAGCAGGGAGTAGAGTTCGGTGGCCCCGTCGGGGGCTTTTTCGCAAAACCAGATTTCACCACGGCGTAAGCGTGATAGGTCCATAAGTGAGGGGTGATGGGTGGTGAAAATCAGTTGAGAGACCGGATTGGGGTTGATGTCAAAATACCACTCGCATAAATACGCGATGAGTTCCGGGTGAAGGTTGCGGCCCATCTCGTCGATGACCACCACCAACTCGGGGGTGGTGGTGAGTTTGTAATAAGCGGGTAGTAAATCAATAAGGCGTTTGGTTCCGTCCGATTCTTCATCCAGTTCGAAGGTGTGTTCCGTGTGGCCGAGTTGGGAGCGATGCTGGGTGGTTAGGTGATACCTTGTTTCGCCGGGATGTTGGCCGGGGTCTGTTCCCGGAACAGGTTCCACGTTAAGCCGGGAGATGCCGGTGTCGGCCGCGCCGATGAATTTGTTGACGAAACGCGCTAAATCGGGGTTTGCCACCAGTTGGGCGCCGAGGTTGGTAGGTTTGTCGTTGGGGGTGACGATGAGCAGCGAATCGGTGAACCAATCCACCATGAAATCAAAGACTTTGACGTTGCGCTCCACGGATTCGGTGAGGAACAACACGTTGGGTCGGGTGCCGCGCGCGACGAAGGTAATGAATTGCTTTTCTTTTTTGGTGAGTTTGGCGAACCGCGAGCCTAATTCCAGCTCGGCGATGCCTTCTTCATTGGTGGTTCTTTTGTAGATAAGGCGTTCGGTGTGCGCACCGGAGCGCGATAAGGTTTCAATCAGAACGCGGCCGTGGAGCAGGGTGATTTCGTAGCGGTAAATGTTGCCCTTGGTTTTGACGGCGATTTCAAAGCGGGTCCAGGTGTCGGGATGGGAGAATTTATAAGGTGTGTAGCCGATGGGTTCTGATTTTTCCCGGCCGCGGGTGACAAAATCTTTAACAAAAGCCAGAGCTTTGACCAGGTTGCTTTTGCCGGAAGCGTTAGCCCCGTAAATTAACGCGCCGCGCAGCAGGTTGACGTCATTGCCGCCTTTGCCTTTTACCATGTGGTGGGGGTGAATGCGTTCGCCGTAACCGGCCATGTTCAAGGAGGCCGCATCTTCAAAGGAGAGAAAATTTTTGACCATAAATTCCAACAGCATGTGCACCTCCGGGGATGCAGTGGAATCTATGCTTTTTGTTGAGTAAGTCAAGTTGAAGCGAGAAAAAATCACGTTTTATTAGGGAGATCTACGTATTTTGTTTTAAGGTGTCGACTTTACGAGAAAAACTTGATTTAGATGGGTCCAACTTTTGGGACTGTTCGGCGCCCGCCTAACCCGCGTCCAGCTTTTTCGGGGTTTCGATGGATCGGTGTTAGGATGTTCTTCGTCAAAATAGCATCTGCTTCAGAACTACCTCGGAGGAACGTTGATTATGTTGTATCTTTCTGGAAAAAAAATGGTTGCCCTTGCGCTTCTGCTGGGCGTGCTGCCGCTTTTCGCGGCGGGTCCCCAAGGCAACGCGGACGAGAAGTCGGCAGCCTTGGCCGCCAAAACAATGGCCGCGATGGGTGGGGCCGAGAACTACAACAATACCCGCTTCTTGAGTTGGAACTTTTTCGGTTCACGACAGCATTATTGGGATAAATGGACCGGTCGGGTGCGCATTGAAGATCTGAAAAACAACATGCTGGTTCTGATGAACGTCAACACCAAAGAGGGTGAGATCTTTGAAAATGGCGAGAAGGTGACCGACGAAGCCAAGCAAAAGGAATACCTGCAAAAAGGGTACGAATGGTGGATTAATGATTCCTATTGGTTGGTGATGCCCTACAAATTGCGTGACCCCGGTGTGACCCTGGCTTACGAAGGGGAGGGCAAAACCGAGGCCGGTCAGGATGCCGACGTGATTGCGATGACCTTCGAATCCGTGGGCGTGACCCCGCAAAACAAATACAAGGTCTACATCGGCAAAGACGATAACTTGATCCGCCAATGGGACTTTTTCCCGACTGCCGATGCTGCCGAGCCGCGTTTCAAAACGCCTTGGGATGACTGGGCTCAGCACGGAACCATTCAGCTTTCCGGTAATCGCGGCAAGTACAGCTTGGCCGATATCAAAGTTCACGATCAACTGGCCGATGCGGTGTTCACCGATCCGGCGCCCGTTCAAGCGATGTAATTTATTCCCAAATTCAATAGAAGCAGCGATTCCGGCCTGGACCGGAATCGCCGCCTACTGGGAACGAACATGGGGGTCTCTTTGTGGGTTTGGGACTTCGCGGCGGATCAGAGGTTTGACCGACGACTGACGGCACCACTGCCGTGGTTCCTGGGAAGAACCTTGGTGGTGGGACGCTAAAGTTGTGGGAACCTCATCGCTTCTGGAGCGATGGACCAAACAAAAGATATCGATGGAATCTAAGCTTGGTGCTGATCGGATGGTGGTCTGCCGTGATCAAGTTATCCCGTGGGAAATCAAGAAAACCGGGCAGGGTTTTTTCCATTTGGCAGTAACGACTGCCGGCCACGTCATCCAGGTTTCGGGTTGGAAGGGTTAAGAAGCGATCTGTTGTTCACCCACGTTGGGTGAGAAGATTTCGGCCATCATGCAACGGGCGCTGCCGCCGCCGACGGTTTCAATGGTGTCGATTTTGACCGGAACCAATTTGCCGTAAGCCTCGAGCCGCGCTTTTTGTAAATCGGTAAAACCGTTGTACGCGTTTTGGCTCATGACAATCAGGTTCTGGTTGAGGGGATTGCGGACCTGTAGGATGTTGCCGCAGAAGTGGCGCTCCATTTGAAACATGCTGATATCAATGATTTCATGGTTTTCCGCCAGTTTGTCGACAACCCGTCCGCGTTCGCTCGGGTCAACAATGCATTCGCTGCAAATGACCGCGAAACCGTCGCCGATACTCATCATGACGTTGGTGTGGTAAACCGGCAGGCCGTTGCTGCTGGCGGTTTTAAACAGTACACCTTCGCGATAGCGGCGCAGGTTGATGAAGTTATTAAACTGAAGTGGATGGCAGCGTTGCGACTCGGCCGCGTATACCACCTCGTTGCTGTGATCGATCACCATGCTGCCCGTTCCTTCCAAGATGTACTTTTTCTCGGTGAAACGGCCCACATTGATCAAGTTGCGTATATAAAACCCGTTGTCTTCCAGCAACTGTTCCACGTCTTCAAAGCGACGTTCGGCACGGCGGTTTTCGGCCAGCATGGGGTAAGCCACGATGGTACCGTCGTGTTCGGTGGAAAACCAGTTGTTGGGAAAAACGGCGTCCGGGGTTTTTATCCAAGAATTGGCGCTTTTTTCGAGCACCAACACGCGAATTCCTTCAGCGCGCAAACGAATGACCATGTTTTCAAACTCGTTCATTGCTTGGGCGTTGACATTGTTTAAATCGGCGAGTGGACGGTTTTGGAACTCGTTGTCTCTGCCGGTTTCTTCGTTGAAATCAAAATCAAAGGGCCGAACCATGAGGATGGTATCGGCGAGTCGTGCTGTGTTAAGAGGCACTCCAACCATCTCACGAAATCCTGAAATGTGAATTTCAAGGCTTACTGAACCTGAATAGACTTTTTCAGACCTTGAGACATAAAGCTATCACAAGCTTCAAGGAAGAAAAACAAAAAAAATAAAAAGGATGTAAGTATTTGTAAAGTAATGGTTTGGTTCGGGGTTGCGGTGCCTTTTTTGCGACGGTTTTCCCGCCCGTTCCAGTGTTAGAATGAGGTGCCGGTGAAGATGCGCCCGGGAATGAAACAGGCCGTGGCGTTGTTTTCCGGCTACCTTCGCGGTCGTGCGCGGATGCCGAGATGTTTTTTTCGGGGGGGCCGCTGTCGCGATCAGGAGGTGTCTTTTGATTTCACAATCACATCATTAGCCCGCGGCGCTCACAAGGATTCGTTGCGAAAAGCTGTAACCGTTGAGATGACGAAAAGTATGACAAAGCGCAAGCGTGGGCGTAGCAGTGCTACGTCGTGGACCTTTGACCGAATAAGTGAAGGAATCGCAACGGTTTTCGTTTCATAGCAGCATCTCTTGTGGACAATGTGGGTTTAGGGGGAATAATGGCTGCATCATCGCAAGCAGACAGTGCCTTGGCTTCATTTATGGAATGGTTCACCGCGCGTAACCCGGGTGAACCCGAGTTTACCCAAGCCGTTAGCGAGGTCGCGGAAGTTGTCGTTCCGTACATCGCGGCGCATCCTGAAAAGGGTTACGCCGAGGCGAAAATCCTCGAACGCTTGACCGAGCCGGATCGGGTCTTTATGTTCCGGGTCCCGTGGATGGATGATCAGGGCGTCTTTCAGGTCAATCGCGGTTACCGTGTCCAAATCAACAACGCCATCGGACCTTACAAAGGCGGTTTGCGTTTTCACCCAACTGTTAACCTCAGCGTGCTGAAGTTTTTGGCGTTTGAGCAGATCTTCAAAAACAGTTTGACGACCTTGCCGCTGGGGGCCGGCAAAGGTGGCGCCGACTTCGATCCCAAGGGCAAATCCGACGCTGAGGTCATGCGTTTCTGCCAAAGCTTTATGACCGAGTTGTGCAAACACATCGGTTTCGTTACCGACGTTCCCGCCGGTGATATCGGCGTGGGGGCGCGGGAAATCGGCTACCTGTTCGGTCAGTACAAGCGTATTCGCGGTCACTTTACCGGGGTTTTAACCGGCAAAAGCTTGCAGTACGGCGGCAGTTTGATTCGTCCCGAGGCGACCGGCTACGGCAATGTGTATTTTTCGCGGGAAGCCATCCAGCATGTCGACCGTTCCTTGGAGGGCGCCGTGTGCAGTGTTTCCGGTTCGGGGAACGTGGCCCAATACACCATCGAAAAACTCAACGAACTCGGGGCCAAGGTCGTTACCGTCTCCGATTCCTCCGGTTTTGTTCACGATCCCGAGGGCATCGACAAAGCGCGTTTGGCCTTCATCATGGCTCTTAAAAACGAGCGACGCGGCCGAATTAAGGAATACGCCGATGAATTTGGCGCAAGTTTTCATGAGGGGCAAAAACCTTGGGGGATTGCCTGCGATTACGCTTACCCCTCCGCCACCCAAAACGAGATCGACGAGGACGATGCGCGGGCGTTGATCGAAAACGGTTGTAAAGGGATTTTTGAAGGCGCCAACATGCCCTGTACCCACGCCGCCATCGGCTTGTTTCAGGGGGCGGAACTTTTGTACGCGCCTGGCAAAGCTTCCAACGCGGGCGGCGTGGCCACGTCCGGCCTCGAAATGAGCCAAAACAAGCTGGGCCTGCAATGGACGCGTGAAGAGGTGGACCAAAAACTCACCGCTATCATGCGCGACATTCACCAGAAGTGCGTGGAACACGGTTCAACCGATGGTTCCGTCGACTACGTCAAAGGCGCCAACATCGCCGGCTTCGAAAAAGTCGCCCAGGCCATGATGAGCCAGGGTTTGGTTTAACCGCGTTTCATTCGCCCGCATTTCCCGGTGAAGGGAAATGCGGGTCAGCGGTGCAGCCGCATGAGTTCTATCGGGTCAAAGCGCCTGGCCAAAAGCGCCGGCGGCAGTGCCGTGGCCAACGCCACCAGCGCCAACAAACCCACTGAGGTCGCCCAATCGGCGGGGTGTGGGCTCATCGGGGTGACCCATACCCAGGCGACGGGGATACAGGCCGCGATGCCCGTTGCCATTCCGGCGAAACCACTGCCCGCCACCAGCAACAACACCTCGGCGAACAGGTTTTTGCCGATGAACGCCGGTGAGGCGCCCAGGGCGATGAGGGTGCCGAATTCCTCCCGCCGATAACGCAACTGAAGTTGGTAGCTGATCAGAATGCCCAGACAACTCAGCAGCAGGCAGACCGCGCCGACCAGGCCGCCGTGGGCTGCCAGCAACGCTTGCGAACGGGCCGTGAGTTGGTTTTGTTTGAGGGGGAGGCGCAGATCGTAACGCAGGTGATCCAGCCCGCTTTCCGCCAAAAAGTGTGTGAAGCGGCGGCCGACGTCGGCTAATTGCTCGCGGTTCGCCGTGCGAATCAACACGAATTTCAGCGGTCGATTCCCGTGCAGCAGGCTGTCCAAGGGACGCACCACCAGGGCCGCCTCGCGAATGTTGAGGAACTGATGGATTTGGCTGCCGCCCGCCTGAAGACCGTTGCTGATGCCGCGCACCTGATACCATTCCCCGCCGAGTTTCACGTGGGGTGTGGCCAGGCTGATGCCGAGCTGTTCCGCGAGGGTGCTGCCGATCACCGCGCGGTTGACGTGCTGGTCTTCCTCGCGCAAGGGGTCGCCCGCCGCCAATTTGGGTTGAAACACCGCCGTGAAGTCGGGATCGGTGAACAATACGCGCGCTTGAACCGGTTGGCCTACCGCGTTGGCACCGAGCGCGCTTTCGAAAATCGGCAGGGTGCGCCACTGGTGGTTGTCGCTCAGGCGCCCCAATCCTTCGAAAAAACGCGGCGGCAGGCGCTCGTTTTCGTGCATGTACAGCAGCGCCGAGTTTTGGCCCAATCCCTCGAACTCGCGCAGGACCGCCTCGAAGGTTCCCCGTTGCGAGGCTTGGGTCAGGGTTAACAGCAGCAAACTGAAGGCGATGCCCAATCCCGATAACAGGGTTTGCCCTAGGTGTCGCGCCAAATAACGCCGGGCGTGGCGCAGGTGTCCGCCGCTCACCTGGGTTGCTCCCACGTCTGATATTGCAGGCGACCGTCGCGGAGGGCCAGGACTCGGTCGAAACGGTTGGCAACCTCCGGTTGGTGGGTTACCGCGATCACCGCGCCCGCATAAATTGCCGGATCAAGCATCAGGTCAAGCACGCGGCCGCCTGTTTCCACATCGAGGTTACCCGTCGGTTCGTCAGCCAGGAGCAAGAGCGGTTGTTTGGCGAGGGCACGCACCAGCCCCGCGCGTTGCTGTTCGCCGCCCGAAAGTTGGGTCGGCCGGTGTTTGCCCCGTTCCGTCAGGCCCACGCATGCCAGCAGATGGGTCACCTGGTTGGGGTCGGCGGGGACACCCGCCAGCTCGCAGGCGAGCACCACGTTCTCTTCCACCGTGAGGTAGGGGATCAGATAGTGCGCTTGAAACACCATGCCGATGTGGCGGGCACGCACCTCTTCTTTTCTGCCGCGTTCCAGTGTGTCCACCGCTTCGCCGTCGAACAGGAAGCGGCCCTCGTTAAATGATTGGAGCAAGGCCAATATATGGAGCAGCGTGCTTTTTCCCGCGCCGGAGCGGCCCATAATGGCGATGCGCTCGCCATGGCCCAGCGTCAGCCCGAGATCGGCCAGCACGGAAACCGGGCCGTAGGCAAAACGAAGCCCCTGCATTTGGATTAACGGTGTTTGTTCCATGGCCGCCTAAAAAAGACTGACGCGGTCGTCGGCATTAAAATCGCCGTTGAGAATGGCCTGCTGCTGATCGTAGTCGAGCACCGTGACCGGCAACCAAATCGTTTCGCCGTTGCGCAACACGCGGCAGTTGGTTTGGTTGTTGCGTTCGGTAAGCCCCGTTCGCGGCAGCGTCCAAATGTCTTCGAACCGATTGGTTATCACGGCACAGCGCACACTCATCCCCGGCCGCAAATCGGCGGGAGCGTCGAGTACCTCGATGTTCATGTCAAACGCTTTTTCGCTGTCGTCGCCGCGCCGCTCGGCCAGCAAGCCGATAAAAGCCACCCGCCCTTGAAAGGGGCGACCCTGACGGGCGTCGGCGACCAGCTCAACCGCCATGCCTTGTTTGACCTGGTTGAGCAAAAACTCGTTAATGCGTGTGGCCACAAAAAGTTGCTCGGTATTTTGCACGTTGAGAATCGGTTGGGCGCGCCGGAAGCCAAAACCGACCGAGGGTTTGACTTCCTTGCCCTCGCGAAAGGATTTCCGGTAGATCACCATGCCCGCGTGGCTGCTGACCACCGTGCATTGGTCCAGGTAGGTTTCGCGCAGGCTGATGTCGCCGGCCAGTTGCGCCAGTCGTTGGTCGATGCGGGCCAGCCGTTGCGCCTGCTGGTCCTTCAGTAGGGTCAGCCGGGTTTGGAGTTGTTCCAGCTTGTTCGCCGCCAACTGGTCCTCGGCCTCAAGGGCGATTCGCTCGTCGTTCATACCGTGTTTTTGGTAGGTGCGATGCTTAAACGCCGCTTTCTCCAGCTCGTATTTTGCCTTGAGCAGGTTTTCGCGGTGGGTGTCCAGTTCGAAGGTGGTGATGTAACCGCGCTTGGCCAGCAGTTCGAGATCGGTTGTTTCATTGTCGAGGCGGCGTACCTTGAGCTCGTGGAGGTGGCGTTCTTGTTCGAGCTGCTTGAGCTTGGAGGGGCCGCTAAATTTAACAAAGGTTTCTAATTTTTTGGCGATTTGGCGGCGATCATATTCGGCCTGTTGCAGTGCTTCCTGGAAATTGAGTTGTTCCAGCGCGTATTCCTCACCCAGTTTCGCCCGTTCCTGGATTAGGTTGTTGTGCTGGAGTTGCAGGTCGCGTTTTTCCTGGGTGAGTTCGCTGTCGTCGAAATGGATCAGCGGCTCGCCGGCGTTCACCACGCGTCCTTCTTCGACCAGCCAGGTGATTTTCATGGTTTTGGCCGGGATGTTGGAGGAGTAAACCGTCGCGTCTTGGGCTTGCAGGCGACCAGTCAGCGGAATGCGCACCTCGTAGTTGGGGTGAAACCGCGGCGCCGCGTAATCGGGTTTGGTCTCCGCGACCTCGGGCGAGGTGCAATGGAGCAAGCTCAACAGCAGGATTGCGGGCCACGGCAGGCTTTGTAAATAACGGAAAGGGGATTGGCGCGTCATAGAGGTTCCCGGCTGGGTGCGACCCGCGCGATGGATTCTAAAATAGCGGCGCGGGTGCGATGGCTAATTACTGGAGCTAACAACTAACACAAGTCGGCGGGAAAAACCAGCCGAAGCGGGGAGGGCAGGCGCCCCAGACGGGTGGATTCGGGGCGTGCTGAGGGTGCAGGTCTGTGAGCTTAGGCTTTTAACCTAAGAAGTGCTGACGCGGTGATTCTCGCTAAACCTCTGGGCTGCAACGGCCTGTAAAAATGCTCACCGCACCCAGTGGGTGCGGGCGTGCGCGACCCCGGCCCGCTTTTACCAAGCCATTTCGCTCCAGATCTTTAGCGAAAATCCCACGCTCTTATCGCGCTTCTTTAGGTTTAAAGAAGGGGCAATGTAAGGTTCTATGTTGGGTAAAAATGCAAAGTTACGGGAAAGAGGATGCTGCACTCTGTGCGCGAGGCGGCTTGTTGCTTGATTCTGGTTATCTAGTGTTGAATTTGTGATTTTCGGAAAATTCTATGTTTTCATGCTGTCACTTCGTGGTTATACTCGTTTTGTGTGTTTTCTTAACAACAAATTAGGAGAGAAATGATGTTCAAGAGAGTTGTTGTATCCACGATTGTGTTTATCACGCTTGCGTTCGGCGTATCCCAGGCTGTAATGGGCCAACACCCTTGTGTTGCCGAGGCTGACCGCGTTGCTGAACGTGGCACGGGGGCGTGGATGGATGCCTTCGAACGTTGCTACTGCCGCGTTGAATATTGCTTGTAATTGCGAAAAATCATTCTAGGCGAGAAAAATGCTTTGAAAAATCGTTGGTTCCTTGTTTTGGTCACCACGCAGTTTTCGGAACTGTCCCGTGTGGCCGCCGCCCAAGTTTCCATCGGCATTAATCCTGCCTTGACCCCCCACGCTTTCGGACAGCAAACGCCTTTGCAAAGCTGCCGTGCGGAGGCGAGCCGGCGTTTCGAGTGGGGAGCCTGGGAATGGTACGATTGACTAGACCGCTGCCTGTGGCGTTTTGATCGCTGCTACGAAGCACCTGCTGAGACGATATACATCGCCGCGGCGCGAAAGGCGGGGAACGCTTGTGTGATCGGTTCCGAACAAGGACGGGTCCAAGGCGCTTCCCCGCGTTTTTGCGTGTGGGGGCCGCGGGTGAAAGATGCGGCGACCTAAGAAGGTGTTCATGGTTTGGGTCGGTTTCTTTTGTTTTTTTCTAACTAGATTTAGATAGGTGAATCTATAGTGATAACTCTGGTTTTTGTGTGTGGAAATTTGAGAAATTCGTGAGTCGGATGGTTGAAGTAATTAATCGAAGTTATTGTGTTCGGTTTGGTTGAGCAAGGTGAAAAAGTATTTTTCCGTTTACCAAGGCTTGTTATAATCCTGCCTGACTTGTTCCGATTTAACCTGAAAGTTATGAGTTATAGATGGTTCGTGCTCTGTAAGTATCGGGTTACGTAAGTCAGTTCTTTATCCTAAAAATGGTATTTCGTTTCTCTGTGCATGTAAGGCTGTTTTCTGACGCCTGATTGGTGTCTTGAATCGGCACTCAGGTAGAGGGAGGGGCCCGCGGCACAGGAAAGGAATGACCGTGGTTCTTGCTTCGTTGCGCTTGTGTTGCGGAACCGGTGGGGACCAAACGCACCTCAACAGGAAACACTACAACTTCGACCATGCACCTCTGCCTCGAAGCGGTCAGGTGGTGGTTTTGGAGGGTCAGCCTTGACGATTCTAAAAGTAAAATCCCGATCAAAGCACTTGGATGCAATCTGTCAATTTTCCTTGTTGGTGCTGCTTACGATTTCTGGTGCTTTTGCACAGATAACTGAGCCTGAAAATGGCCAGGATCAGACGATTACGTTAGGGCAGACCTTGACTTTTGACGGCCACGGGGGGATTGCTTACGATTGGGATTTTGATAATTCAGGAATTGACGCCATTATCGGCGCCGCCTCCGCGGGACCTTATGAGCGAACTTTTAATCGTTTGGGAGAATTTTCGATTGTCTTCACGCGTCACCGAAGTAATAACTCTACCAGAACTGAGAGGATGACGGTTACGGTTGTTCCCGATATGCAAATTCTACAACCTTTGCAGGATAGCGTGGTTGCTGTTGATGCTCCTATGGGCGAACGGCTTGTTCTGGAAGGGTACGTTCCGCGCCCAGATGGTGAACCCGAAGGGTTCTATGAATTTGGTTGGCGGGTAGGTGATTTTAGGGTTGGACACGGGGATGTCTTTGATTTCATTGGCGAAAGCCCGGGAGAGCAGTTGATTCCACGCGCCGCTCCCTATGATGTGGTATTTACTGTAAATTATCTTGATGCCGATGGGGTACGGATCTATCGGAATGCCGATGAAGTACGTAAAATAACCGTTTCCAATCGTCCTCGGGTGAGTATTGATTCGCCACCTTACAATAATGGTGCGACCCTGATAATTGAACCGGGAACCAGGGTTAATTTCCAAAGTACCGTTACCGATCTCGATTATGATCCAGGCTCTCCATTGGATGATGACCCCGATGATACGACCTATTCTTGGATCATTACAGGAAGGAATGGTCCAAGTGTTTTTTCTATTCTTCCCGATCCCGGCGAACGATCAGTAAATTTTTTTGGCGAATACACGCTTACACTGGAAGTTGAAGACGCATGGGGCTTGGCGGGAGTTGCTGATGATCCCGTCGACAATCCATCAACGCGGGAGATCATTGTGAGCCATGCGCCGGAAGGCGTGTTGGATACCTCAAGAGGGCCTGGGCCGGTCATTTATATAAATGAAGGCGAGGGCCTCGATTTAATTGCCGGTGGTTCTTCTGATCTAGACAACAGCGTTATTGCAGATACAGACCCCTTGACCTTTAACTGGACCTTTGACGGACCTATTGCAATTGATCCCATTGTGACCGATGCGCCGGGCGATCCTTTTCGTGACTTTGTTTTCCCTGGACCGGGAACTTACACCGTTACCTTAACCGTGGTTGATAGCCTGGATGTTCCCGATCCAACCCCCGAAACGGTAACCGTGGTTGTCAACGACCGGCCCGATGCAACCATCCTGGAACCCACCGAAAGCCAACTCATTCAACCGGGCGAGTCGGTGGTTTTTGTGGGGGATGTGGTTGATAGCGATGCGATGTCTCTTGATTATGAATGGCATTTTGACGGTGGGGCCGCCACCAATTCCAGCCAAAATCCGGGGCCTGTCACCTTTAACAGTTCCGGCGCCTTTGACGTAACCTTTCGCGCGACTGATGATCGCGGGGCCGAAAGTGCGCCGGACAGCGTACGCGTTACCGTGAGCACCCCGCCCGATGCGGTGATTACTTTTCCGGTCGAGGCCGCGGTTGTTGAGGTGGGGACGACAGTCAACTTCACCGCCAACGGCATTGATCCCGATCCCGGTGCGGCTCTGGTATATGACTGGGTGATTGTCGGGCCGGATGTGAATGAAACCTCGGATGCGCCGAATCCACGTGTGTTTTTCCCGCGCTCGGGTACCGTCACCGCGACCCTGACCACTACCGATGAGTACGGTGCGGTGGATGCCACCCCCGCGCAAGTTACCTTCTTTGTGAACAGTGCGCCGAACGGTGTGATCAGTGAACCCGCGGGTGATGTTCTCCTCGGCACCGGGGAAACCATCGACTTTGTCGGCGCGGGTCAAGACCCCGACCCCAGTGCCACGTTTTCCTTTGCCTGGGACTTGCCGGGCGGCGATCCCGGCAGCAGTACGGCGCAAAACCCGGCCGCCGTTGCCTACAACACCAATGGTGGCTACACCGCCACCCTCACCGTTCGCGATAACTTCGACACCGTCGACCCCACGCCGGAGCAACGGTCGATTCGCGTCTCGGATCGACCCGAAAGTTCCATCACCGAGCCTGTCGAAGAAATCATCGCGGTGCGCTCCGGTTCTAGCCTGACCTTTCGCGGTGTGGCTACCGACACCGACGACGGCGGCAGCGTGACCCTCTCTTGGGATTTTGGCGATGCGGCCAATTCGCTCGAGGGCACCGAGGTGACACCCAATTTCGGGACCAGTGGCGAATATACCGTCACCCTGCGGGCGACCGACGGCTACGGCCTTGGCGATCTCACCCCGCCCACGCGAACGCTCCGTGTCAGTGACGCCCCGGAGGGCAGCATCGTGCAGCCTACCCGCGGACCCGAAATTGCGGTCGCCCTTGGCGAGTCACTGACCTTTGCCGGTGCATTTACCGATGCCGACAACAACGGTCCGCACCTGTACCAGTGGGATTTGGGGGTGCATCGCGGCGTCAGGAATACCCAGGACCCCTTTGAATTTCTTTTTGAAACCGCGGCCAGTGGGCCCGTCACCTTTACCGTCACCGACGGTTGGGGCATTGTCGATACCGAACCCGCCACCCTGATGGTGCACGCAACCAACCGGCCCAACGGAATCATTCTCACCCCGGCTGAGCCCCAGGTCACCATCGTTACCGGTGAATCCGTTGACTTTTCCGCGCGTGCCACCGATCCCGACGGCACCACCGAGTTCTCCTACGAATGGGATTTCAATGGCGGCGCCACGACCAACGTCGATCAATCGCCCGGCCCCGTTTCCTTTGTGCGGCCCGGTGTGTTTGCGGTGACCTTTACCAGTTTTGATAATTTTGGCATTGCCGACGATACCCCCGACGCGGTGACCGTGCGGGTGACTGATCGTCCCGAGGGCAGCATCCTCGAACCCGAGGGCAATCAGGTCATCGGCATTGGTGAATCGGTGGTGTTTCGCGGGCAAGGTGTCGATCCCGACAGCGACATCAGTGTCGGCGAGATCGGTTATACCTGGGATTTCGGCGAGGTTGCCGGCGACAGTAACCTGGAAAATCCCGGTCCCGTCGCCTTCAACCAACTCGGCGTTTTTCCGGTGAGCCTGACCGTTCGCGATGGCTGGGGCGTACACGACAACACGCCGGCGAGCGTGACGGTCACCGTGGGACGGCGACCCGATGGGACCATTACCGAGCCGGCCACCCCGCAAGTGGTGCTCAATCCCGGTGAAAACCTGACCTTCACCGGTTCCGTTTCCGATCCCGATGATTCGGCACCCTACCATTACGATTGGCGTTTTGGGGAGGACGATCAAAGCTTCGCCACGGCGACCACCGACCCGATCACCTTCCCCGAGCCGGGCCGGTTTCCGGTCAGCTTAACCGTGCGCGACGCCATGCCGTTGGCCGACCTGTCGCCCGCGACCATGGAAGTAGTGGTGAACGATCCGCCCGAGGGGATTATCAACCGCGCGGGACTTGCTGATTTGGTTGATCACCATGGCGAACTGATCGCCGAGCCAGGTGATGTTCTTACCCTGCAGGCCGAGGCAAGTGATCCCAATACGTTGTCGGGTCTACCCGCCAACACCACCTTTTCTTATCAATGGCGGCTTCAGACACCGGGCGGCGTAACTGAACCCATGGGTGCCGATTTAGGACGACTCGATTTGGAGGTCCCAGGCGATTACGTCATTATCCTGACCGTAACCGATGATCGTGGTCAGGAAGATCGGGAACCTGACGAAATTCGTTTTCGGGTAAACGCGGATCCGAATGTGGCGATTACCGTGCCCGATTTGGACGTCATTATCAACCCCGGTGATTCGCTGGCTTTTGTCGGTGTTGTGAACGATCCCGACGGCGACAACCCGGTGATGCCCAACTGGCATTTCGGCATTGACGACCTGCCGGACAGTAGCGAACTCGAACCCGAGGCCGTTCAATTCACCGAACCCGGCGTGGTGACGGTGACCTTTTCCGCGGCCGACGCCCTTGGCTTTGTTTCGCGAGAACCCGCGCAACGGGTGATTACCGTCAACGACCCGCCCGCGATTACCTTATTCCACCTGGACGGCGTCGAGCCTGAAGAACTGGTGGCGGTGCCCGAGGGTGCGATGGTCGACTTTTCCGCGACCGTTGCGGATACGAACCCAGCCTCCGGTTTGCCGGCTCAAGACCCGGCAACGCTTCAGCTGCTCTGGGATTTCGGCGTTCTGCCCAACGATACCACCAACGCACCCAGCCGCACCTTCGTTGAGCGCGGCATCTACCCGATCACCTTTAGCGTGACCGACAGCTTTGGCGGGGAAAGCCGACGCGATGTGACCGTTGTTTCCACCGCGCCGCCGGTCGCCGAGTTGGTACTGCCGGACCAAGACGCACCCACGGTTAACTTGGGTGAGGGTCTGGTTTTCGATGCGGACGGCAGCGACCCCGATTTGCCGCCCGGTGAATCACTTTCCTTCGTATGGGACTTTGACGGCGAGCAAGTGTGCGAAACACCGCCCTGCGAGGAACCCGGTGATATCATCCGCGCCCAATCACCCGGTTTGGTTTTGTTTGAGGATGATGTGGATGTGCCCAGGCTCGAACGTTTGGTGACCCTAAACGTAATCGATAACTGGGGTTTGCCCAACCTGGAAGAAATCGTGATTCCGGTTCATGTCAACCGACCGCCCATCTTCCTGCAGCTCGCGGTTTACACCCCGCCGGGTGTCATCAATTGGCGTTCCAACCGTGCCTTTGTTCGTGATCGCGACGATGCCGACCGCAATCGCCACGAGCATGGCTTGCCGAGTCAGCCGGCCGAGGGGGCGCTAAACCGTGACAATGTGAATGATGGCGAACTGCGTTTTTACAGCTACCAGTTTTCCGATCCACTCGGCAATCAGAACTCCAACCGCGCCGAGGATTACGGGGCTTTTCCCTTTGATGTCACGGTCACCGATCCCAACGGTGCATCCTACGAAGGAACCGGCCTGGCCATGATTCTGCCGGAACTGTTTATGGAAACCATGGCAAATTGGCCGGAGCTGCCGATCACCGATTGTTTTCACGAAGATGATGCGGATTGTGCCGATTTCAACCGCGGCCTGGAAATCGATACTCTGTTGGAAATCTTGGCGCGGCCGCACCTCACCGAAAACCAACCGCCCGTGGTCGGCGACGACTTTTTCGCATTCACCCTCGGCTTAAGCCAACCGATGAACCTCTTGCACAATGATGAGGATCTGAATGACGATACCCTGGTTTTGGGCCTGCCGGATGCAACCGGTTTTGGTATTCCCTTGGTGGCTACTGCCCAGGGTGCCGAACTGCAAGTTCCCGACCACGCCGGGTTTGACCACTTCAGCTACACCGTGGTCGAGGACTTTCTCAGCGATCAACCGAATGCGGCGGTCCCCGGTGATGTCTACCTAGCCATGAGCACGGGCGCCGCACCCAACCAATGCAACAACGCGAACCTCCTGGCTTGGGTGCCGGGTATACACGAGGATGCGACCGAAACCGCCGACAACACCACCTACAGCAACCTGGTTGCCCCCGAATGCAAGCTCCAATTCGACGGACCCGAGGTTTGGTGGGGGGTTCGTTTCCCCGAAAATGTGCCCGATGTAGGATTCGCCATCGATACCCTGCCCGGCGACTTAACCAACCCGGTTGGGGATACCATCCTGCAAGTGTTTGTGATCGATCAACCGGGCCTGATGGGCGACATGTGCAACGCCGAGGGGGAAGTCATGTGTTTCGACAACATCAGCGGTGCCAACCTGTATTCCCGCTTTGCGGGTAACGCGCGGGATTACGCGGGTAAGGCGCTGTTGTTGATGGTTGATTCGGTGAGTGACGAACGCGGCCAGGTTCGGTTGAACTTGAGAACCACCGCGCGCAATCCCTAAATAGTTAATCGCTCGAACCGGAAAACCGGGGATGTGTCAGTTTGTGACGCATCCCCGGTTTTTTTATTGGGCGTGCAGGTAAGTCCGTGGTTCTCGCCGGCCGTGGCGAGGCGCTGAAATGGTGGTGAATCCGAAGACTACGGTAATTGCGGGGATAGGTGGGTCGTAGCGGATAGCGGATAATTGCGGGGATAATTGTGGGGACAGGTAGATGGAAGGTGTTGGTTGTGCACGGGATGAACCGGCGCTCCTTCAGAGCGCAAGCCATGGTGGCGTTTGAACCCAGCGTTGGCCAAAGGCATGCCGTGCGCCTTTGGCCAACGCTGGGCTGAAATCCGGCAGGGCTTCACCCTGCCACCGGTAAGCGGACCGGCGTCCCATATCGTCATTGGGACAAGTTGGGCAACGGGGTGTAGGAACCGCGGGGTCATTTTTGAACGCTGGTGACAGACGGGCAAGGCGATGATGCACGGGCAAGGCGATGATGCACGGGCAAGGCGATGATGCACGGGCAAGGCGATGATGCACGGGCAAGGCGATGATGCACGGGCAAGGCGATGATGCACGGGCAAGGCGATGATGCACGGGCAAGGCGGTGACAGACAGGTGCAAGAGGCTCTCGAGTAACGGGTTACCGGGTCAAAGTGGGTGTGTCGGATGGGTTCAAAAATCGGTGCGCATCGGATGAGACGCCGGCGTGGAAACCGTTGGCACGGCAACGCCGTGCCGGAATCTAGCCCAGGGTTCGCACCCGACGCGAAGCAGGCGGGTGCGCACCCTGGGTTAGCAGGGAAGGAACGAAGTACGCTGAAGGCGTACCGGGGAATTGCGGGGACAGGTAGATGGAAGGTGTTGGTTGTGCACGGGATGAACCGGCGCTCCTTCAGAGCGCAAGCCATGGTGGCGTTTGAACCCAGCGTTGGCCAAAGGCATGCCGTGCGCCTTTGGCCAACGCTGGGCTGAAATCCGGCAGGGCTTCACCCTGCCACCGGTAAGCGGGCCGGCGTCCCATATCGTCATTGGGACAAGTTGGGCAACGGGGTGTAGGAACCGCGGGGTCATTTTTGAACGCTGGTGACAGACGGTCAAGGCGGTGATGCACGGGCATTGCGGTGACAAACAGGCATTGCGGTGAGAAACAGGCAAGGCGGTGACAGACAGGCAAGGCGGTGACAGACAGGCAAGGTGGTGACAGACAGGTGCAAGAGGCTCTCGAGTAACGGGTTACCGGGTCAAAGTCGGTGTGTCGGATGGGTTCAAAAATCGGTGCGCATCGGATGAGACGCCGGCGTGGAAACCGTTGGCACGGCAACGCCGTGCCGGAATCTAGCCCAGGGTAGGCACCCGACGCGAAGCAGGCGGGTGCCTACCCTGGGTTAGCAGGGATGGAACGAAGTACGCTGAAGGCGTACCGGGGAGGGGACAAGGCGGTGACAGACAGGTGCAAGGGGACAAGGTGGTGACAGACAGGTGCAAGGGGTTCTCGAGTAACGGGTTACCGGGTCAAGGTCGGTGTGTCGGACAGGTTCAAAACCGGTGCGTATCGGATGAGGCCGCGGCGTGGAAACCGTTGGCACGGCAAAGCCGTGCGGGTGTTTCGTACCCATCACCGCGATTTAACGCGCGCCCACGGTACACAGCTTTTTCCGAAAAAACGGCGCAATTGGGCTGGGTATACCCGCGATCTCGTCAAAAAAGCCTCTTTAAGGACATTGATTTGATATAATCCAGGCGTTTTCAGTCTGGTTTCGGTACAGCCGTCTATTTTAAGATGCTGCACTGTTTTGATCAGGCTCCGGTTTTCGCGGGCCGTTCCATTGGCCCGACGCCCCGGGTTTCTATGCTATACAACCGCGCGTTTCACAAGATGACTCCCGTTGATTACCACGGGAACAATCGCGATGCGTCGGTTTCGGGAATGCTTAACCTAATTGCCAATAGACCGTCGATGGGTACTTCGCTTTGGCGGCGCGAGAAAAATATATTCCTGGCGAAAAACGGGTTTTGGTGAAAAAGCGCTGAGAGCCCGCCGTGTCAGATGGTTGCTTTGGAGGCTTGGCCTTGGTGGTTCAACGAATGATGCACACTCTCGGAAGATCCGATACGTTGCGTTTCTTTATTTTTGCGGTCCTGGTTTCGACGAGTGCCGCTCTTGCGCAAATTACCGAGCCCGAAAATGGGGCCGATCAGTTTATCACTTTAGGCTCATCCTTAACTTTTGACGGCCGCCACCCCAGTATCTTCAATACCTTTGACTGGGATTTTGATAATTCGGGCATCGCGCCGCTTACGGATGTTGACGACGCCGGACCTTACACGCGTACCTTTAACCGCCTTGGGACTTTTACCATTACCTATGTTCGCTACTTCTTCGGGAGCACTGTTACCACCGATACCATGACCGTGACGGTTGTCCCTGACATCCAAATCGATACACCGGGTAGCTTAGCCGTTGTCGCGGCCGATGCCTCGCCCGATGAATGGCACTCCTTTTCTTCCACCATTCCCGTTCCATCTGGTGAACCCGCGGATTTTTACGAGATTGAGTGGGTCGTGGGTGACTATATCTCGCCCAACCAAGGCTTGTTCCGGTTCCCCGGGGAAGATCCGGGTCGCCAAGAACTCACGCCTTCTGGGATTTACCGGGTTATTGTCGACGCTACCTACCTCGATGCCGACGGTGTCGAGGTGATCACACGCGGTGCCGAACAAATCGATGTGGTCGTTGCCAACCGACCCGAGGTCACGATTGACCAGCCGGCTTTCAATGCCGGCGCACCCACCATCATTCCCACCGGGGGAACCATTAACCTCGAAAGTACGGTTACGGATATCGATTATGCCGACGGCTCGATTTTTGACGGGCCCGGAAACGCTCAGTATACCTGGCGCTTGGCGGGGGCGGCGCCTGATGAATCAACAGAAGATCCCGGCTCCGTGACCTTGTCGAATTTTGGTGCTTATACCTTTACGCTGGAAGTAAGGGACCGATGGGACTTATTGGGTGTCGCCGCCGACACCGTCAACAACCCGCTGACACGCGAGGTCATTGTCAGCCACGAACCGGTGGGGAATTTGACCACCTCGCTCGGCGCCGGCCCGGTCATTAACATCAACGAGGGCGATCCCATTGATCTCATTGCCGGCGGTTCCACCGACCAAGACAATGTCCTGGTCCCCAACTCTGACGACCTGACCTTTGTCTGGTCCTTCACCGGTCCGGTTGCAATCGACCCTTTTGAAACCGATTTACCGCGCGATCCGGTTTCCGGCTTCCTGTTTCCCGGTCCGGGTACCTACACCGTGACCCTTACCGTGCGCGACAGCCTGGGTGTGGTAGACCAAACGCCTGAGGTCATCACCGTTAACGTGAATGACCGACCCGACGCCACCATCGTCACCCCCAACAGCGATCAACTGATTCAACCCAATACCACCGTGAACTTTGCCGGTGAGGTCGTTGACACCGACGCGGTTTCTCTCACCTACGCCTGGAATTTCGACGGTGGGGTGGGGACCGACAACGTGGAAGATCCCGGTGACGTATCCTTCCCCAACGCGGGTATTTACGACGTGACCTTCCAAGCCACCGATGACATGGGAGCGCAAAGCACGCCGGCCACCGTTCGTGTCACCGCGAGTACACCCCCCGATTCCAGCATTACCGCGCCGCTGAACAACGAGGTGCTGGAAGTCGCTTCCTTTATTAACTTCGCGGGGACGGGGACCGACCCCGACGATGCGGTACCGCTCGCTTACTCCTGGCGGATCCAAGGACCGGGTGTGGATGACACGGTCACCCAACAAAACTTTTCGCGCCAGTACGGCACGCCGGGAATTTATACCGCCACCTTAACCACCACCGACCAATACAACGTTCCCGACGCGACGCCCGCGCAAATCACCTTCGTTGTGAACAGCTTCCCCAACGGGGACATCGCCGAGCCCGCCGCGGACGTGGTGATTGGGACCGGTGAATCCGTAACCTTTGCCGGTCAAGCCGGCGATCCCGACGCGGGCGCCACCTTCACCTACGATTGGGCGTTACCGGGAGGCGATCCCGCCACCAGTACCCTTGAAGATCCGGGCGCCGTTACCTACAACACCAACGGGGGTTACACCGCGACCTTTACCGTACGCGACAACTTCAACACCGCGGATCCCACGCCCGCCACCCGTCAGATCCGCGTTTCCGACCGACCCGACGGCAGCATTACCGCCCCCGCCGACGACGTGATCACCGTGATCTCCGGCTCAACCGTCTCCTTCGCGGCTTCCGCCACCGACGCTGATGACAACGGCTCGCTCACTTATGAATGGGACTTCGGCGGCGCGGCCGTGGCCATGAACGGTGCCGCTGTCAATGCGACCTTTGGCACCAGTGGCGAGTTTACCGTCACCATGCGTGCGCGTGACGGCTACGGCTTGGTCGACGGAAACCCGCCTAGCAAAACCCTGCGTGTGACCGACGCCCCCGACGGTGAAATTATCGCGCCGACAACCGCGGCTTCGATTGCGGTCGCCGTCGGCGAAACGCTGCGTTTTGAGGGTGCTTTCACCGATTTGGACAACAACAGCCCGCATACCTTCCTATGGGATTTTGGTTTGTTGGGTCGTACCAATACCAACCAATCGCCTGGCGAACTCCAGTTCGATTCGGTTGGGAGCGGTTTGGTAACCTTCACGGTTACCGATGGTTACGGGATTGCTGACCAGGATCCGCCCGGGTTAACCGTCAACGTGACCAACCGTCCGAACGGCACCATTCTGACCCCGGCCGAGCCCCAGGTCACCATCGTTACCGGTGAGTCGGTGAACTTTACCGCGGAGACCACCGACGCCGACAACAGCACGCCCTTTACCTTTGCATGGGACTTTGACGGCGGCGCGGCCGGCAGCACGGTCGAATCGCCCGGTGCCACCGCGTTCAACACGCCGGGCGTCTACAACGTCAGCTTCACCGGCATAGATGCCTTCGCGATTGAGGACGATACACCCGACACCGTCACCGTGCGCGTCACCAACCGCCCGGAAGGCACCATTCTCGAACCCGCGCAAAACGTGGTGATCGGCGTGGGCGAAAGCGTAACCTTCCGCGGCGAGGGCAGCGATTCCGACAGCGACATCAGCCCCGGCATGGCCTATACCTGGGATTTTGGCGGGGTGGCCCCTTCCAGCGATCAGGCCGAGCCCGGCTCGGTGACCTTCAACAATACCGGCACCTTTACCGTGTCGCTTACGGTCCGCGACGGCTTCGATGTACCTGACGACACCCCGGAAACCGTGACCGTGACCGTCGGCGAACGTCCCGACGGCACCATTACCGTACCGGGAACCGAGGAAGTGGTGATTAACCCCGGCGAGGCCGTGACCTTTACCGCTTCCGTTTCCGATCCCGACAACTCCACCCCCTACAGCTACGCTTGGGATTTCGATATCGCCGATCAGGTGTTTGCCACGCCGACCACCGACCCCATCACCTTCCCCGATGCGGGCCGCTACCCGGTCGCGCTCACGGTGACCGATACCATGACGCTGGCCGACCTGTCGCCCGACACCTTGACCGTGGTGGTGAACGATCCGCCCGAGGGCACCATCAACCGAACCGTGCTTGGCGAATTGCTCGATAACAACGGTGAACTGATCGCCGGTTTGGGCGATCAACTGACCTTGCAAGCCGAGGCAAGCGATCCCAACACCCTGTCCGGCTTGCCCGCCAACACCAGCTTCACCTACGCTTGGTCCTTCACCGGACCGGGCGTGAACCAGGCGTTCGAAGGTGCGGCACCGGGTGTGCTTAACCTCGACACCATCGGTACTTATACCTTGACCCTGACCGTTACGGATGACCGCGGCCAAGCCGACTTGGAACCGGACAGCATCGCGTTCCGGGTGAATGACGATCCCGACGCCGTGATTACCCAACCCGAGCTGGACCTGGTCGTGAATCCCGGTGAATCCCAATTCTTCGCGGGGACCGTTTCCGATACCGACGGCGATAACCCGGTTGTTGCCAACTGGAATTTCGGCATGAACGGCGTGCCCGACAGTTCCGATTTGGAACCCGGTCTGATCGAATTCCTCCAGCCCGGCCAAATTACCGTGACCCTTACCGCGACCGACGCCTTGGGTTTGACCTCGCGCCAACCCGCCACACGGATCATTACCGTCAATGACCCACCCAGCATCGATCTGTTCGAGCCAGGCGTGGAGGACGGTGGTTTGCTGCCCGTGGAGCAGGGGAGCACCGTGGATTTCTTTGTCTCCGTAAGCGATGAAAACCCGCTTTCCGGTTTGCCCGACGAGGCACCTGAGTCGTTGAACCTAAACTGGAATTTCGGTGCATTGGGGTCCGCGAATACCGCCGGCACCGACGTACAATTCACCAACCGCGGCGAGTTCCCGGTCACCTTCACCGTGCGCGATAGTTTTGGTGGGACCACCACGCGTACCTTGACCATCGCCTCGACCACGCGTCCGACCGGTCAGATTGTTTCGCCGGACCAGGACGCGCCCGTGGTGAACCTGGGCGAGGGTTTGGTGTTTGAAGCCGAGGGCAATGATGACGATCTCCCAGGCGGCGAATCGCTGCGGTTCGTTTGGGATTTCGACGGTGAGCAAATTTGTGCGTCACCGCCTTGCCCCGATCCGGGAGATGTGGTCGGCACCGAGGATCCCGGTTTGATCCTTTTCGAAGACGACATGAACGTGCCCGAACTGATCCGGCGCGTAGAAATGAACGTTTACGACAACTACGGCTTGGCCAACGCCGAACCCGCGGTGGTGAATGTACGGGTGAACCGACCGCCGAGTGGCTTGCAACTGGTGGTGTACACGCCGCCCGGCAGTTCCCTGTGGGGTTCGAACCGTGCGTTGGTCGCGGATCGCGACACGGTCGACAATGGGTTGCACCTGCAAAGTTTGCAGACCCAGCCCGCCTTGGGTACCGTGGAAGTGGCTACCGAGACCGACGGCCCGCGCACCTTCTATGATTACAACTTCATTAACCCGAATGGAAACCCCAACTCCAACCGTGTTGAAGACTACGGATACTTCCCCTTTGACGTGCGCGTCACCGACCCCAACAACGTGGTCCTCGACGGTGTCGGCGCGGCCATGATTCTCCCGGAAGAGTTCATGTTCTCGATGCGTGATTGGCCGGAGACCGCCATTACCGACTGTTTGCAGCCGGGTTCCGAGGATTGCGCGGATTTCGTGCGCGGTCGTGAAATCGACAGCATGGTGGAAATCCTCAATGCGCCGCATCTGGTGCGCAACCAACCGCCGACCGTGGTCGACGACTACTTCGTGTACACCGTGGGGCCCTTTCAAATTCTGGACGTGCTCGCCAACGATTTCGACGGCAACGAGGACAGCCTTGAACTGATCAACGTCCCGGCGACTTCCGACTTGGGTGTCAGCCTCGCCGCCGCGGATGTCGTCCAATACCAAAACCGTAACTTTGTCGGTTTCGACCACTTTACCTATTCCGTTCAGGAGCGTTTCCCCGACAACTCCTTGGGAACCGTGATCGACGGTGATGTGTACCTTGCCGTCAATACCAGTACCCCGCCGAATCTGTGCAACAACGCCACCTTGCTGAGTTGGGTTCCCGGCGTCAGCGAGGATGACTCGGTGATTCAAACCAACGTGGGGTTCACCAATGAGATCCTGCCCAACTGTAAACCGGAGTTCGACGGCCCCGAGGTATGGTGGGCGATTCGTTTCCCCGAGGATGTCCCCGCGGTCGGTTTCACCATCGATACCCTTCCCGGCAACATCAATGATCCCATCGGCGATACCGTGCTGCAGGTGTACCGCGTGAACCAACCCGGTGCGCTCGCCAACATGTGTGCCAACCGCGACCTGCTGGACTGTTCCGACAACATTAGCGGCGCCAACCTGTACTCGCGGTTCACCCACGGCAACGCCCAAGACTTCGCCGGTCAGGTGCTCTTGTTCATGGTCGACGCGGTCGACGCCGAGCAGGGCACCGTCCAGTTGAACTTGACGACCCTGCCTTAACAGACCCTGAAACCAGAAAGGGACGGCGCTGATCGAAGCGCCGCCCCTCGGGTCCCAAGCTGTCTGGATTTACTCTTCGGTTTCGCTTGGATCTCCGTTTGTTGGGGCCAACACCGTGACGCGCCGGCTCTCCTCGGCCCCTACCAAGACTTGGCCGCCGACTGGGTTGACGGCCAAGGCGCGAATGCCGCGTAAAAAATCGATGGCGTTCGGGCTATCGTCGATGCGTTGGATCAGCGTTCGTCGACCGGCTGCCTGTTCCAGAACAAAAACCGAGGGTGTTTCTAGTGAGCCGAAAAAGACGCGGTTTTCATCAAATAACAGGGAACCAATGGGCGCGATGGGATTCATGTCGGAATCGACGAACCGGAAGCTGTCCACGTGGGTTAGGGTTTGTCGCGTTGCATTCCAGTCAAACACGTGGCATTGCTCGAAATCTCTGAGCCACAACTGACCGCGTTGGGCGTCGAAGTCCAGCGCGTGCAAGTCGTTCCCCTGAACCGGACTCGGCCAAGCGGTGATGGTCCCCGTTTTGGTCCAGCCTGCCTCGCCTTCCTCGGTAAAAAGAACCACTTCCCCCGTTGAATAGGAGACAAACAGGGTGTTGTTGTCCGTCAACGCGAAGCTGCTCGCATCGAAAATGGGTGTCATCGTGTCGAACCCCGGGTCGAGGTTTTGGTCGTGGGTTAAGCGGCCGGATTCGGGATCCCGACGGTACGCGACGATACGCCCGCGACTGTCAAAGGCCAAGAGCCACCGCTGATCCGCCGTAAGGGTGAAGGCCATGACCTCGAAATACTCGGCTTCGCGCTCAAATGGCAGTTCCACCCGTTGGATAAGCGCCAAATCCCCGCGTTCGGTGTGCCGTTGCAACACACGAATTGCGCGTTGGTTTTGGACGTAAAGAAAACGGCCGTCGTCCGTCAGTTCGAGTTGCTGGAAGAAATGGTCCATCGTGCCCCCGGCCTCATCAGAGAACGGACAGGTGATGTGGTTTTTGTCCGTAAGTGCGCCGGTCTCTGGGTTTTGCCGTGCGTGGTACAAGCCTGAGTCCATGGTTGCAATGTAAACGTCGATTCCGTTGGGTGCGATCGCGAGGTCCCAGGGTCCGTAAACGATGCGGTCCTGTTCGGTTTGGTCATAACGCTGGACCACCTCGTAAGCGGCTCCAGGTGCCCTTTGGTTGAGAATGTCGATCATCCCAAGGTCGGGAAAGGTGACAAAGCGGCCGTCACGCAGAAAAAAATCCACTTGGAAATAACCGCGCCTCGCGAAGCCCATGTGCGCGCGTGGTTCGTTGGGGGCGAAAGGGAAACCGATCTCCACCACATCTGGTTTGGCGTCCATTTTCTTAAACAACAGGAGCAAACCCAGATCTTCATGGAATGCCGTGTGGGTATAACGGTCCCAATATTCGCCACCCCAGTGATCAAATGGACCCAGGTCCGTTGCGCGAAAGTCGATAATCGCACCCCGATCCAAATCGAGGTACAGTTGATAAATCAATCGGCGCGGCTGACCCGCGAGGAGGATCGTGCGCCCGTCGCGGCTGAATTCACAATGGGTTAAGTCGTGTCCAACGATTAAAAAATTAGGGTCGACCCGCATGGCGCGCACCCCGGTTTTTTCACCGTCTTCGTTGAACTGGATCAGGGCGAGATCCGTGTCCAAGGGTGAATAGACAAGCAGCATTTGCTGTTCGGGCAACCATTGGGCGTGGGTGATATCGGTCCAAGCGAAAGGGGTTTCAGCCGTGGTGGGATAGCTGTAAAGCGGGCTGAGCCGTCCGCTGTCCAGATCTCGTTCCAGGACCAACAGCCTGCCGTTTTCGCGTGTAAAAACCCGGTCTCCCCGGTCGTTGAAAACAAAGATGCCGTGGTCGTAGCCGGGCCCAAAGTGTGCCGCTTCGATCTCACCGTTGTTGCTGTCGCGGGTGAAGACACCGATCCCGTTTTGGCGGTTGGCATCACGCTTGAGCACGTAAAGATGTCGGTCGTCGGGACTGATCACCAGGCGCCGTGCATCCGCGAGCCCCCGCGCGTCCAAGCGCCCACTCAGGGCTTGCACAAGGTGCGGGGGTCCGCTTGCGGGCAAGGTGAATACATTAATTCCTGGAAAATCAGACATGTCACCCTTGCCGAGGACATACAGGTACTGCTCGGCGCGGTCGGTTTGGACACTGGTTACGCCGCGGAGGAAGGCGCCGTCCTGGCGTTGTAGCCAATCGGCAACGGGTTGGTAATCGGCAGACAAGGTGCCGGCAAGCAGGGGGAGAAGCAGGAGCAATCGTGTTAAAAACATGGTGGCCTCTAAAAGGAATGAATGTTGGCCGCCGATCCCGCCAAGGGGGCCGAGCGCACCGCGCAGCCATGAAGAAGATAGAGAAGGTCGCCTGGGGATAGGGAAGGACGACGCGTATTTTGGGGAATAAATGAAACCCAAAGAAAGGGACGCGGGCCGGACCGCAACCGGTCGTTTTAGATCCGCCGGTGGGTTTGATTCGTAGGCGGGGGGCCTTTCCGTAAAGGAAGGCCGATTCGAGGGGCGCCGCGTCGCCCTCAAGGGAGCAATGGCCATGCCCGTTTTGGGGATGCTGTTCGTTTTTGCCGTGGTCGTGTAAATCTTGTGGCATGTTAAGGTTAAGGCTCACTGAATCAGTGGTTTGGCATTGGTTTTGGGGCTTTGTGTCTGTGTCGCCGGTGACAATGGATTTTGTGAACTTCCCGAGCATGGGGTTGGTTCGCGGGTGAAGCCCCGCGCGCCGTGACAGGGTTGGCGGTCGCCGCCGTTGTCGGGCCTTTATCGCGGGTGGAGCTTTTTGTGTTATCTTTACACCCAGCTCGGCGCAACCCCGTGTGTGCGCCTTTTTTTGACTGAAATGTTGTATGAATGCATTGGCATCGGTGGGTGTTGGTTGTTTGGCCTGCCCGCTGTGACCGCGCGTTTCCAAGAGACGAACGGTTTTTGGTGAGAAGGACGAATCGATGCTTCGGTTGTTGGACCAAAGCACAGGGCCGCCGACAGGGTTCGGTGGCAGGGGGAGGAAGACACCATGGCTGTCGCCTGCGATTATTTAGATGAAGTATGCCGTGATGCGTTCCGCTTGGCGGAAATGGATTTTGCGGCGGATATGCCCGACGGTGATGTGACCGCCGAGGTGCTGGCGCTCGCGGGACGCACCGCCACCGCGCGCCTTTTTTGTCGCGAGGATGTTTCCATGGCCGGCGCCGCCTGGCATCACCAAATTGTCGCCGCGTTTCGGGCCCGTCGGCCGGGTGCACGTGTTGACGTGACCTGCCACCACGCCGACGGCACGCGTCTACCCGCTCAATCCACGTTGTTTGAATGGCGCGGGGATGTGGCCGATTTGGTTGCGCTGGAACGGCCCTTTCTCAACTTCTTAGGACGGGCCGTCGGCATTGCCAACGCCACCCATCGCTATGTGGCCGAGGCCCGCAAATACACCCAACATACCCAGATTCTCGATACCCGCAAAACGCTGCCAGGTTATCGCTATCTCGACAAATACGCCGTCTTGTGCGGCGGCGGTCGCAACCACCGCCTCAATTTAAGCGACGGCGTGCTAATTAAAGAGAACCACATTGCCAAGTTGCAGGGCGTGCGCCAAGCGCTCGCGTTTGTGCGTCAGAACCTGCGCAAGGACGTGCCCATCCAAATCGAGGTGACCTCCATGCAGCAATTGCGGGAGGCGCTGGAAGAACAGTGTCCGCTGATTATGGTCGATAACTTCACCCCCGAGATGGTGGCGGAAGCCTGCGCCCTTGACCGTGGCGACAGCCAAATCGAGGTCAGCGGCGGCATTACCTTGGAAACCCTCGGCGCCTATTGCCGACACAGTCCCGACCGCATCTCCATTGGTGCGATTACCCACTCCATTAAAGCTCCCGATCTCAGTTTGTTGATAAGCGAGGATTAAGCTCATGACCGTTTCTGTTGCAACCGGATCGACCCCACGCATCGATCCCGGTCTGGACCTCTTCGAGGAAATTGAACGACTCAAAAAAGAGACCGACACCATTTTGTTGGCCCACTACTACCAGGAAGGTGACATTCAGGATATCGCTGATTTTATCGGCGACAGCTTGGATCTTGCCCGGCGCGCACAGGCCGTAACCCACAAGCGCATTTTGTTCGCGGGTGTGCACTTTATGGCCGAAACCGCCAAAATCCTCAACCCGAGCAAAACCGTGCTCATTCCCGATATGGCCGCCGGCTGTAGTCTTGCCGACTCCTGTCCGCCCGACGCCTTTGCCGCCTTCAAAGCCAAACATCCCGACCATCTCGTCGTCAGTTACATTAACTGCACCGCCGAGATCAAAGCGTTGAGCGACATTATTTGTACCAGCACCAACGCCGTCGACATCGTTAACTCGATTCCCGCCGAGCAGCCTATCATCTTTGCGCCCGACCGGTTCCTTGGCGCCTGGGTACAGAAGAAAGCGCAACGGGACCTGGTTCTTTGGCAGGGGAGCTGTATCGTCCACGAGAATTTCAGCCACAAAAAGCTGATCGAATTGAAGGTGGCCCATCCCGCCGCCAAGGTTGTCGCGCACCCCGAGTGCCCACCCGACATTCTCGATGAGGCCGATTTCAT
This sequence comes from Acanthopleuribacter pedis, assembly GCF_017377855.1. Lineage (GTDB taxonomy): Bacteria > Acidobacteriota > Holophagae > Acanthopleuribacterales > Acanthopleuribacteraceae > Acanthopleuribacter > Acanthopleuribacter pedis. The sequence continues at coordinate 42,135 of NZ_JAFREP010000023.1, read as the reverse complement.
CGGCAGCACCCGCAAGATCCTCAACTTCGTGTCCGACGATGCGTGCGATACCTTCATCGTGGTGACCGAGGCCGGCATCATCCACCAAATGAAAAAGAACGAACCGGAAAAAACCTTTATCCCCGCGCTCAACGACGACGAAACCTGCAGTTGTAACGAGTGCCCCTTCATGAAATTGAACACGATGGAAAAGGTTTACCTGGCCTTGCGCGACGGCGCACCCGAGATCCACATGGAAGAAAGCTTACGTGCTCGGGCCGAGTTGCCGTTATTGGAAATGTTGAAACGCAGTAAATAAGCCGTGGGCGGCGACGGCCCCTTCGTTGCCGCCGACTTGAACCGGAACCGTCCCGTTCAAGCTACTCAAGAAAGGAACATCATGGACGTACTCGAGTCGGAATTTTTGGTGATCGGCGCCGGTATTGCCGGTCTGTCGTTTGCCCTGCGCGCCGCCAAGTTGGGCAAGGTGAATGTCTTGCTGAAGGACAGCTTCCAAAAGTCGTCGACTCAGTACGCGCAGGGCGGCATCAACGCGGTGCTCGCCGAGCAGGATTCGTTTGAATCCCACACCCAAGACACCCTTGATTGTGGCTACGGCCTGTGTGACGAGGCCGTCGTGCGGATGGTCGTCGAGCGCGGTCCCGAAATCATCGAGGACCTGATGGCCTGGGGCACCGATTTCACCCGTGATGGTGAGCGGCTCAGCCTGCACCGCGAGGGCGGCCACGCCCACAATCGCGTTGTCCACGCCAAGGACGCGACCGGTGCCGAAATCATGCGGGCGCTGATTGCTTCCGTTCGCAATGAACCCAACATCACCATTTTCCCCGACCACATGGCCATCGACTTGATTTTTCAGCACCAGCTCGGCGGCAAATCGATTAACGAAAACACCCGTTGTATCGGCGCCTACGTGCTCGAAAGCCAAACGTCCATGGTTAAAGGTTTTGTCGCCTCCGTTGTGTATTTGGCCACCGGCGGGATCGGCAAGGTCTATCCCTACACCTCGAATCCGCGCACCGCGACCGGTGACGGCATTGCCATGGCCTACCGTGCCGGCATTGAGGTGGAAAACATGGAGTTTATCCAGTTTCATCCGACCATTCTTTACCATCACGAGGTCAACCGTTTCCTGATTACCGAGGCGACCCGCGGCGAGGGCGGCATTTTGCGCGACAAAAACGGTCGCGCTTTTATGGCCGACTACCATCCACGCAAGGAACTGGCACCTCGCGACGTCGTGGCGCGCGCCATCGACCGCGAGATCAAACAATCCGGCAACGGCAGCGTGTTCCTCGACCTAACCCACCTCCCCAAGCCACATCTCCAGGATCATTTCCCCAATATTTACGACACGCTGTTTGACCTCGGTATTGACATCAGCGTGGACATGATTCCGGTTGTTCCGGCCGCCCATTACCTGTGCGGTGGATTACGCGTCGACCAACACGGCCGCACCCGTTGCGCGGGCTTGTTCGCGGGTGGTGAGTGCAGCAACACCGGGCTTCACGGCGCCAACCGCTTGGCGAGTAACTCCTTGTTGGAGGCCGCTGTATACGCGAAGACCTCGTTTGAATTTATTGAAAAGCTTCGGGAAACCGAGCTGATTAAGCCGCCGCGCAACATTGCGCCTTGGGTGTACCACGAAACCTCCGACGCCTACGAAGAGACCTTGGTTTCGCCGCTCTGGAAAGAGGTACGCCAGTTTATGTGGAACTACGTCGGCATCGTGCGCACCAACAAACGTTTGGACCGCGCAATTCGCCGCATTGAGTTTCTGCGCCAAGAGATTGAAACCTCTTATTGGAACTTCCGCATCAGCAAGGATCTGATTGAACTGCGCAACATTTCCATTATCGCCGAGTTGATCATTCGCTCGGCCGCGCAACGCAAGGAAAGCCGCGGCTTGCACTACAACGTCGACCATCCCGAAACCTTGGAACAATACGCGCAGGATACCTGCTTGATGTTGCACCGGCACGGGCTGTTTCGATGATGGTTTGAGGATTCTTTTTTCAGGATGGTTAGAGGATCCTTTCGGTGAACCCTGGTTTTGGTACGCGGCGGTGTCCCTTTTTGGCGGTTTGAATGGTGGATGCGGCCGGATAGGGCGGCCCTTTTGCCGCCTAACGTTCCGTAGGGCTGTAGGGTACCCGACGTGGATGGTGCCGTGGCTTCGAATGCCTGTACCGGGGTGCTCGGTGTTTACGGGTGGGAATGCCCTGAAGGGACTGGAATTAAAGGTGTTGTGGGTGTGCAGCGCCGCGGGGGCCGGGCGAATCGGTTGCGGGTTGTGAGGCCGACGCCTTCAGCGTCTGCACGAGGGGAACTCCTGAGGACCCAGAGCAAACGGTTGTTACACAACCCTTTGATCTGGGCTGAAATCGCCGGCGCCCTCGGCGCCTAAGCGCCGTCAGCGCGGCCGGTTGACGCGCGCCTCCGGCGCACGGTTCAAATTTTTTGTGGTCCACGGATGACGGTGTGCGAATCCCGCCGGGATTCGCCGGATCGCCCACATGCAAACCCGGCGTGTGATGGGGGTTCGCCGGATCGCCCACATGCAAACCCGGCGTGTGCGGAGGGGCGCCGGATCGCCCACATCCAAAGCGGGTGTGCGTGGGGAAACCGGCCGGATCACCCGCCTCCAAGTTGGGCGTTTGATGGGGACGATCCTCGGGTTATCCTCGATCGGGAACCATCAGGATCATGCGAATTGCGTCTAGGCGGAGGCGCGACTCTTCCAACAGATCCACGATCAGGTTCAACCGTTCTTCAATGAACGCCAGTTCCTCCTCGCGGATGCTGGGGTTCAGCTTACGCAGGGCCATCAAGCGTTGGTATTCCTCTTTCAAGCTGTTCATGGCGCGGTCTTCCGCCTCGTGGCGGTGATCGACCGCGATGGCCTCGGCCTCTTCTTCCGCGACCTCAATCAACTTGGCGAGGATGTCGCCCAGCGCTTGGCGCTGCTGCTGGAGTGTGGCCATCGGACCTTTGTCGAGCTTGACTTCTTTTAGTGCCTCGAGCAGATCGGGACGCAATTGTTGGTTTTGGTCGACCGCGATCAGGATCGGTAGCGGGGCCAGGTACTCTTCGAGGGCGACGCCCTCGTTGACCGGTGACTCCAACACAAACAAACATTGGACCAAAATCCCAGGCTCGGGCGCCTTCTTCCAAAGCGAGAACGAGGTGCTGCCGCGTTTGTGGGCGAACATCAGGTCGATGGCGCCCAGGACCATGGGGTGATCGTAACTGAGGAAGGTCACGTCCTCGCGGATCACCGCTTGCTCGCGATCATAAGTGATTTCGATGCCGTCGTCGCCCAAGTACGGGAAGGACTCGACGAACATGTGCGAGCTGGGGCGCACGTACTGGTTGTCGGGATGGTCGGCGTCATGCACGTTGACCCCGAACAAGTCGAAGACGCGGTCCATGAAGTCCTTGAGCTCCAGATTGTCGTCGATTTCCACGATTTCCTCGACCAGTTCATCGGCCACGTCCGGGTTAAAGGAGTGCAGTTCCAGCAGGCGGTCGCGCCCCTGTTCAATGCGTTGCTTGACCTCGTTGGCCAACACGCGACTGCGTTCGATGAAGGCGTTGATCGTGTCCGGCGTCTTGAGGGCCGTAAACAGGGTGAAGATTTCGTCGCGCACGTGCTCGAAGATGTAATCGCCGTCGATCAAGTGTTGTTCGAAGGCGTCCAAACCCTCGTGGTACCAGCGGAACAGGTACTCTTGGGGGGAACCCTGCACGTAGGGAACGTGGATTTGAATGTCGTGGTGCTGGCCGATGCGGTCGAGGCGGCCGATCCGTTGTTCCAACAGCGCCGGGTTCAGTGGCAGATCGAACAGGATCAGGTTGTGGGCGAACTGGAAGTTGCGGCCTTCGCTGCCGATCTCGGAACACAACAGCACTTGGGCGCCTTCTTCCTTGGCAAAGTAAGCCGCTTGGCGGTCGCGTTCGATCAGGCTCAGGTCCTCGTGGAACACGGCCAGATCGATGTTTTTGGCCAGCGCCAACATTTCTTGCAGCGCCAGTACCACCACCTTGTTGGAGCAGATTAACAAGAACTTTTCTTCTTGGTTGCGCAGGAAGGCGATCAACCACAGCAGGCGTGGGTCTTGGCGCCAAGCGCGTTGCAGCAAGCTGGCCGCCTCGGTGAGGTCCATCTTGACCTCGTTTGATTGGAACGCCGGCGCGCCCGCGAGCACCCGTTGCCCTTCGAACCTATCGTCAATGAGTGGGATGGTGACGTCGAGGTAGTCCTCGTAGTAGCGGTTGCTTTCCAACGCAATCGGGTGGACGATGCGCCGCGGGAAACCTTCCAGTACCTTGCGGCGGTTGCGAAACACCATGCGGCCGGTACCGTGGCGATCAATCAGCGATTGCAGGAAGTTTTTGCCCTCGGCTTCGTCGCCCGCCTCGGCTGTTTTGGCCTGCTCGTGTAGGGCGCTGTCTTTCGGGAACAATTGTTCGGTGGTGGCGGCCAAGCCGTCGGTTTTTTGTTCCAACACTTGGTCGGCCAGTTTGGCCAGTTCACCGTAAAGCTCGACCTCATTTTTAAAGGCTTCAAAATTGTTGAAACGGTCGGGGTCCAGCAGTTGCAGGCGGCCGAAGTGGCTTTCCAGACCGAGCTGGCGGGGGGTCGCCGTGAGCAGCAAAATCCCGCCCGCGTGTTTGGCCAGATCTTGGACCAGTTGGTATTCCTTGGAGACCTTTTCTTGGGACCAGGTGAGGTGGTGGGCTTCATCAACAATAACCAGGTCCCAATCGCCTTCGACCACCTGTTCGCGCAGTTCTTGGTTGTGGGCCGCCTCGTCGACACTTTGCAGCACACATTGGAAACTGTAATAGGGGTTGGTGTCGGGGTGGGTTTTGGCAAGTTCGCGCGCCTGGCCGGCGGTCATGATGTTAAACAGCATGTTGAATTTGCGGTACAGCTCGGTGAGCCATTGGTTGACCAGGTGGTTGGGGACCAGGCAGAGCACGCGCTTGGCGCGGCCCGTGGTCCACATTTGGTGGAAAATCAAGCCGGCTTCGATGGTTTTACCCAGGCCGACCTCGTCGGAGAGCAGGACGCGCGGATGGTAGCGGCGTGCGACTTCCTGGGCAATGTAAAGCTGGTGACGGACCAACTCGATACGGGCGCCGACGAAACCGCGGCACGTGGAGGAAAGGCTGCGTTGGCGTACTTCCCAGGCGCTGACGCGCAGATCGAACTCTTTGGGTTTGTAAATCTGGCCCGCGAGGAGTTGTTCTTCGGGCCGGCTGTAAACCAAGTTGTGGTCGAGTTCGGTTTCGGGCAGGATGCCTTCTTCGCCGAGGTAAAACAAAATGCCGTTTTGTTCTTTGACCTCAATGACCGTAAAGCCGCCGCCGCGGTTGTCGCGAACTTCTTCGCCCACTTCAAACTGGACGCGTTTCAGCGGCGCTTTGTCCCGAGCGTAGATCCGTTGGGTCGAGGATGCCGGGAAAAAGACCGTAATGTTGCGCGGCCCGACTTCTTTGATCATGCCCAGGCCGAGGGTGGGTTCCCCTTGGCTGGCGCAACGTTGTCCTACTACCCAATCCGACATGAATCCTCCTGCGGTTGTGTTTCCGGCGCGCGTGCGGTATGCACCGCGCTTTTTTGGGAACGGTGTGTGGGTGGGGCCGACGCGGAAAAAGCTCGAGCGCGGCGGCCGGGATGCGAGGGTGCCGACTAGGCGGTGTTCTCCTCATCTTCGAGCGGGGGAGCTTGCTGCTTGATGACGCGTTCGTAGAAGGCACGCGCGTACATAAACAACAAATAATAGGTGGCGATTGCCAGACAGAAAAACGAAAAGTGGAACCAAATGTTGAGGGACAGAAACGCGGCGATAACCGCCCAGTTCATCCATTTTTTGGGGAACTTGTGAAACCAAAATCCGCCGGGTGTATCGAATTTAAGCGTGGAGATCATGCTCCAGCTCAGCAAGACGATGAGGCCGATGGAATAGGGGAACAGGTTTTGGAGGGTGAGGTGCTCCACCACCCCGAGGCTGGTGAGAATCTCGGATTGGGGGGCCCAGTTGAGCAGGGGCGGCCATAGGATGAGGGCGAAGGATGCGGCCGGAATCGGCAGGCCGGTGAAGTGGGTTTTGCCGTAAATCGAGGCCGTGATGTTGAAGCGGGCGAGACGAATGGCGCCGCACACCATAAACATCATCGGCAACAGGTAATACATGCGGTCGATGCCTTGGGCGTGGACGACGAAACGCGCGTAAATGAAGGCGGGGGCCAGGCCGAAGGCGATCAGGTCGGACAGTGAGTCGTACTGGATGCCGAACTCGCTGGCCGTGTTGGTCATGCGGGCGACCTTCCCGTCGAGGCCGTCCATCACCATGGAAAGCATCAGCATGTAGGACGCTTTGACGAAGTCGCCGTTGGCGGCGAGCATGATGGAGATGAACCCAAAAACCATGGCGAAGCTGGTGATGGTGCTGGGAAAAATGATTTTGACGTTACGTCTGCGGCGATATTTGCCGACCATGTAGGGAACCTCGACCGATGAGACCTGTGCTGGATAAGGTGTGGAAACCTTGCGCCGCGCGGTTTTTTGCGAAAAAGGACGGCGTGGCGCAAAAAAACCGTGCCACACACTCTACCTTATTCGACTCGGTGGTACCACTGTTTTACGGTCAAGGCTCCAAGATGGGAACGACATTGCCGATTTCATACGGGCGCCGGTTTTCACCGACCTTCTTTTTGACGAAGCCTGGCGGCGTCGAAGGTTCGCTGCCTCGTGTCGGGGCTTGTCCAAGCAGGGCATTCGCGGGGCGTAATTCAAAAGGGTCTCCTGTCCAGATGCGTGCGCTCCTCACGCATTGGGTTGTTTTGGGTACCCGAATGGTTCGGTGGGGCTCCTCGTGGCTAAGAGGCGCGATAAGCGTGAGAGATTTTCGCCAAAATCTGGAAAAAAAGGCTTGAAATTAACGGGCCGAGGTGGCGCACGAACGCACCCACTGGGTGCGTTGAGCCTTCTTGCCGGCCGTTGCAGCCCTGAGGTTTCGCTCAAATCTCCGCGAGTTATCGCGCTTCTCTAGGTTCCATGGTTCAGGAGCAGCTTCGCGGGACCAGGAACCCGTTCTCGATGGATTCACAGCAGCTCAGAGGAATTCCTGATGCCTACGAAATGTACTTATTGGGCGGGCCGCTTTAAGAGACGGTTAAAGTGTTCGCCCATTCTCGCTGTGACGCGAGCCGAACTGATGACGATGCCATGTTGCTTGGGTGAGATAATTTTGCCGACCACTTCGATTTTTGCGCTTTGGGTGTGCTCGCGAAGATCTTTCTGTTCTTTAGGTGACTGGTTTGTGAGTTTTGATGCAACCTCTTTGGTCAATTTCCTTCGATAGTCATGAACTTCAGGAGTAAGTTTGGATTTGTTTTTACTGATGATTGTTTCAAGTGCTTGCTTTCTCTGGGCCGGAGGTTTCTTTCGGAGTTTACGGAACTTCTTTCGGTCCTTTTTGGAGACGTTTTTCTTAATAGCTTTTAGATCGACATCATTCCCCGCTTTGAGTTGATCGTGTGCTTCGAGAAGTGTGTTTAGGTTTTGGAAATCCTTTGAATGACTGAGTATTTCATTAGTTTTTGTCTCGATGAATTTATGAATTCCTTTTTCGTTGGCGAGATTGTTTATATGATTAACCAAATCCTGTGAAAGCTTAGTTGTTTCTCTTCTCATGGGTTGATTAAAGGTAGGTATTCCGGTGCTTTGGTCTGCGCTCTCACTAAGTAAGAGTGTTGTTCGATCAAGCACTTCCCGGCGGCTCGTTGTATTTCCGCCTGTTGTTCTCGTGTGGCCGTGTTGCCACGCTTGGGATGGCTGATTCGTTACCGGCAACTTTCTACGTTGCCTGACTTGGCTCAAAGCTTTACTGACGCCAGAAGGTTGGGCGTTAGGAGGGGGTTGGGTGCTCCGGCCGTCTGGTTCATTTCCTACCTGTAACCTTTGCTGAGAAGCATTGGGGCGAACATGAGGGAGTTTTGGTTCCATTGATCATCTCCTTTTTTAGTGTTTTTAGTGAAACCTGTGATTTGTTTTGTAGCAATGATTCGATATGAAATGGAAACCGCCCTATCGCAACCTTAATGGAAAAGGTCGAAAGGGAAATATCATTAAAGGACTAAATAAAGCGGTATCCGAAAGATACCTTGTTTGGATGGTGTGTTGGTAAAGGGGTTGTCGCCGGAAGTTAGAAAGCCGGGTGAAACCCATGCACCACCCGGTTCGAAAAAGAGGCTCCGACCGCCTTTTAAACTAAGAAGCGCGATAACTCGCGGTGACTTTGGCTAAACCTCTGGGCTGCAACGGCCTGTAAAAATGCTCACCGCACCCAGTGGGTTCGTCCGTGCGCGACCCCGGTTCGCTTTTGCAAACCATTTTGCTCCAGATTTCTAGCAAAAATCCTTCGCGCTTGTCGTGCGTCTATAGGTCGGCGCCTTCTTAATAGGGGCTATTTTTCGAGGCTGTGAAGGAGTTTTTCTTTGGTTTTTCCTAAGAAGGAATTTTCAGTAACTTTCATCTTGAAGCTATCTTCTTTTGAATGGACATTGCTGTGATAAGAATCTAAATAGGAAAACAGCTCCGTTCCGGCATCTTTAAACAAGGCTGAAGATGCTTGTGGATCCTGGTTCTCACTATAGGCCTTCATGGCTTTCCTGAGTTTGGCTTTTTGTAAGTCATCAAAATGATCTGCTTGATTGACTTCAGTATAGATCGGTGAGTTTGAGTTGGTAAGATTTTTGAAAACTTCGTCGAATTCTTTCTTGTGTTCTACAGTGAAGTCTTGCCAGGTCTTGTTGAGGTTATTAGGGTTGTTCTCTTTCATGATATTGAACTTGGTTTGGATATAACCTAAGGTTTCGGATCCAAGGATCTCGAAATGCGCGATGGTTTTCTCATGTTTCGCTGCCAATTGTACGGAGGCTGATGCACCGGAAGGCGTGGGGATGGTCAACTCTGGGCTTTCGAACCCAGTGCCACTTGTGCTCGAAAAACGCATGTACTCTAAAAGGTAATCGTTCTCGGATTTGCCAAAATTAAAGGTTAATTTTAGATCGGTTTCTTTTTTTAAGAAGTCGAGCTCTTTGAAGCCCCCGATGACTGTGGCAACAGTATCCTTGAAGTTCTTCTTAAAGTCAGCTTTTTTTAACTGAGGAATCTGATCAAAAAAACGGAACTTATTGATGTTCCCTTTTGCCAAACTCAAAAGACCACTTGCGATTTTGCCACCCTTTAGGTTCATGTCCACCGAAATACTTTCGCCGTTGTCATCCGATTTAAATGCATTACGGGTATTGTTGTACGTAATCTTGCCCCCTAATGACGCGTAATCATCAAGCTTGGCTTCAAATTCGAGGCTAGCTTCTAGCTTATCTCCTTTGATTAGTTGCTTGAATATCCGAGAGACATGTTTTTCTGTGATTTTTGGGTGGTTTAGGCTTTTTTCGAACTCTTTGATTTCGTAAAGGTGACCTTTGTCCGACATGCTGTTTTTGTGTGAATCAGGAAGAGCTGCTTCGTGGATGGCATTTAATTGACTAAAGGTGACAATCACCGACTCAAGAAAACCCTGGCTGCTGTGGACATCGTACTTGTTCTTAAATTCTTGAACGGCATCACTCATTTTTTCGTCTGATTTGCGACCTCTGTGGCACTTACAAAAATTGTCGAAATCGATTTTAAGGTCTTTGATCGCTTCATAGGACTTCTTTTGTACCTCGACGCGATCTGCTTCTTTTCCTGTTTTTAGCTGTTGATCAAGATTCTTTAGAAAAACGCCTGACTTTTCACTTTTGAGAACCGAGGTGCCTTGCGGGATTTTGGTTTTTGATTTAAAGTTCTCAAAGATCTTTGGGTTTTTTTTGAGCGCTTCGAGCATGGGCATCTTTTTTGAGACCGTGTAGCTGGTTGTCGCCACATCCGCGGTGATGCTGATGTCTAGAACGTATTTGGCAACCTCTGCCTTTAATGATTCCTTCACTTCAAGGGCATGCATATGATGACCCTTCTTTTCTTCCGTCTCAGGAATAATAAGTTGATCGGAAGTGGAAAAGATTTTATTCATGATGAGGTGCTTTTGGAGAGAATTAAAACTTTTTAACATATCGTTGTATTGGTCTTTGCCGAAGCGATGATCGAAGGCTTCTAGAACCTTGTCTTCAATATAATCGCCATATTTGCTAAATACCTTGCCTGTTTCCACGCTTCCAGAAAGCCCTAAAGAAAGGGAGGCAATCTTTTCATCACCGATTTTTACGGTCAAACCAATGGTCCCTTTTTTCGTATCGCTAATCTGGCCACTGTCTTCCGTTGCGAGGGTTAGTGAAAACCCGGATTCCAATTTGGCACCAAGCGCTTGGAGTTTTGCCGCGCTTGCTTCGGCGCCTACCTTTATGCTTCCAGAGGTTTCTTTTTTGAATCCTGCTGATTCCAGTTCTGTAAACTTTTTTTGGAAATCCATTCGAAGGGTATTGTGGAGACTCTTCCGAAGGCCAATGCCAAGATGAATGGTCAGGCCATGCATCGTGTCACGAATAGACTGATTCTTGTTGCCTTGTAAAATCCCGTTTTTCTCTCCTAGCTTGCTGATGATTTTTTGGTAGAGTCGCGTTTTGGCCTCGTCTTGGTTTGAAATCTTAAGACGATCATATTCATCGAAAACAGAGCCTAGGTTTAACCCACTATTGGTATTGCTCTGCAAATAATGTTCAAGGTTGCAACAGATCGTTCTTATGTCTTCTGGATTATTGATGTCATACGAGTGCGGCATGGTAGCGTCAACAATCTTGGCATCTTTGGGGATTTTACCTTCTTTGAGTAGTTTTGCGGTCGAGTCGTAGATGTTTAAAAGACTAAGAAGTTCGCTGTTGGTCAAGGGTTTGTTGGCTTTTATGTGCTTTTTATAGAACTCAGAATTCTCAAAGTTCTGTTGTGCTTCTTTACCAAAGGATTCACCGATGCTTTTTGCCGCCCGACCTGGGGATGTCGTTTTGTCCGGCCCAAATGATGCCGCCCTGTATGGCTGGGGTTGAGGTGAATGAAGGTGTTTCCTTTTAGTTTGTTTCGGTGGGGTGTGTTTTTTCTTATTGCCGGTTCTAGGTTTTTTATGCTCCGATTGGTTCTTTGGTTCTGCTTGATGATGTGCATCTTGGTGTGATTTTAATGTCGGTTTTCGTTGTTTCGAAGTAGCCTTTGTTGCCATATCACTTTTTCCAGATTCGCTTTGGGTTGTATGTTTTGATGCCGCATGGGCGACGTGACTTTTTTTATGTCTGGCTTTTGCCAGTTTGGTGTTTTGTTTTTGGGTGTTAGACGTTGTGTCGGTAGCATTTTTGGATTTTTTAGCTTGCTCTGCTGATTTCTTAACGAGGTTTTGGGCTGTTTTGGGAATTGCACCAAGGTTCATGTCTGTTCTCCTATTGTGATGAAACTATTTCCTTCTCTGCTATAAATATGGTGCTTTTTTGTGGAGAGATAATGGAGGATATGTTTTAATTTGTGCTGAAATTGTCAATATTTGTAAGCCCGCTAGTGAGATTATGTTTTTACCTGATGCGGCTTCTTGGTTCAGGTGCTCAGGGGCCCGAAGCGCTCCCGGTGTTTCAGATCGGTTTTTTCAATTGCTGTGAGACGCGAGCAATGGGACAAGGACGCACGCCGCATGTCCAGGCCGCTGCGAATGCAGATCTTCGCAAGCCGTGTCCTCCTTGCAACGGGGGTTAAGAAACCTTCCCCATGGTTGGTCTCTTTTAATTGTGGGTCGTTGATCAGGTCCCCGGCCCTTCTCAATCTGCCTTGACGGCAAAACACAAGCGCTTGAGCGAATTCACGTGGGGTCGTGTCGATGGCTCTGGGGTTTTGTTAACGCCCTCATAAGGTGGCCGGACTTTCTTATCAATCCCTGCTATGAAACCTGAGAGGCGCGATAAGAGAGAGGGGTTTGGCGAAAGATCTGGAGCGAAATGGTTTGAAAAAAGCGAGCCGAGGTCGCCCACGAAGGCACCCATTGGGTGCGGTGAGCATTTTTACAGGCCGTTGCAGCCCAGGTTTGGCTAAAACCACCGCCACTTATCGCGTTTCTTAGGTTAAAGCACGATGAGCAACCGGTGTGATGAATGCCTCAGTTCGTGACCGGGCAAATCTGGCTATGCCAAAGGCCCCTTTTCCCAGCTCAGGTGGATTCTTGCGCCACCAAGTGGGGAGCGGTCCGCCCTAGCAAAGCCACCATGGGCAATCATGATTTGATGAACGATGGCCATGCCCAAACCCACGCCGCCGGTTTGGCGGGAGCGGCTCTCGTCCAGGCATTTAAATGGGATAAAAATGCGTTCGCGATCTTTTTTAGGGATGCCTGGCCCGTCGTCGTCGATAATCAGGGAAACCGTGGTTTCGTTTGTTTCCAACCCGATGTGTATCTCCGTATTTGCGTATTTTTGGGCGTTTCGAATGGTGTTGATGAGCGCTTGGCGAAGAAGGGGTAGGTTGCCGGTGCAGAAGAACGCCGAGGGAACGGTCGGGATGATAGACACGTGGGGGTTCAATTCCGATAAATCCCCAATCAGCTCATGCACCATCCTTCCCAAGGCGATGGGTCCCATGTTCACTTGTTCCTGGCGATGGGTTAACCGCGCCCATTGCAGCATTTCCTTCGCGAGCATTTCCATTTCGTCAATGTCTCGATCCATTTTTTGTAACAGGGCCGCGCTTGTTTTTCCGCTTCCTGGGCTTTGCATCATATCCATGGCCAAACGGAGCCGGGCCAGCGGGGTCCGAATCTCATGGTTCAGTGCATGGGTAATGACTTTCTGTTCCTCTTGCATGCGAACCATTTCGTCCGAGAGCCGATTGAGGCTGTTGCCCAGGCGCATCAGGGGATCGGGGCCGGTCTCACGCGCACGGACCGTGAAGTCGCCTTTGCACATTCGCTCCGCGGCATCGATTAATTGTTTCAGTACCTTCATGAACGACTTCTCCAGCAGGGACAACAGGGTGAAAAGGAACCATGCGCCAAGGATCCATCCGTAAAAAACCATCGTTAGTTTGTTTCTTTCTGAGGGGGCTCTTGTGATGCCTAAATAAGAATTTTGATCAGAAAGGTAAAGAATCGACTGAATTCTTGGGAGAAAGAATGACCACTCGATCCGTGTCAAGCGGCCTTGTTCGCGAAGCGCTTCCTGCGCCCCCGCGTCGAGGTCCACCTCGTGCGCCTCAAGGTGTGTCACCTGCCAGAATTCGTCAGATCGTGCGGGAGCCGTGCCAGGGGTGAAGTTCGGGAAAGAGGCAGCGAGACTGTGCGCCAGTAAGGTGACGTATGCATCGTGGGTGGTTTCTGTTTGATGGTGAAGCAGCAACCTCGTTCCGTACATGCCCAAGCCGCAGGTGATCCAATAAGCTGCGATGAAGGTGAATCGCCCGATACGCATGGTGTCCCATCCTTTTGTTAATTAGGGACGACCAAATAGCCGCGTCCCCACACGGTTTTGATGTAGGTTCGGTCCGGTGCTTCTTTTTTGAGCTTTTTGCGGAGGCAAGAAATGCGCATGTCGATCGAACGATCCAGGCCGTCATAGTCGATTCCCTTGATCGCCTTGTAGATCATGTCTCGGTTGAGAACCTTGCCCGCGTGTTCCATCAAAAACCAAAGGAGCTCGAATTCGGTGTCCGAAATAGGCAGCGGTTGGTCGGATAGGGAAACCGTGCGTGTCTGTGCGTTGATCGTCAGGTTTTGTACGCGGAGTTCCTCAGGCGCGTCCATGGATCGACCCGCTCGGCGTAGCAACGATCCCATGCGCGCGAGCAACACGCTGGAGCGAAAGGGTTTTGTAATGAAGTCATCGATGCCCGTGTTAAGTGCGGTGACCTCGGTTAAATCCTCGTCTACCGCGGTGAGCATGATGATCGGTCCTGGGTATTGGGGGCGAACCTGTTTGCATACTTGTAATCCATTAAGACCCGGCATCATCAAATCTAAAATCACGAGATCGGGTTGGCGCGCCAGGATTTTTTCCACGCCCTTCGGTCCGTCGGGCGCATGGTCAACGGTGAACCCTTCAGATTCCAGAAACTGCACCAGGAGGTCCGCCATCAGCATGTCATCTTCAACGAGTAGAATGTGGGGCATCTTGACCATTCCTTCCTATGTCGTTTCGTCCTTTTACCGGTGACGGCGATGCGGGTTGGGGTTGGCGACATTCCGGCTTGTTCCAGACGTTACCGAGTCAAAACGCGAGATGTCTCCGTTTTGGTTTGTCACGAAAAATCCCTTGATGGAGAAAACCATACCAAAACCGAGCCGGCCAAATTGTATAAGAATTGTCAGGGGCGGCGTCCTTTGGCCGTCGGTATTCGGGTTTGGGAAACGGGCAAGGTAGCGAGGCGTAATTTGGCTTGTTCCGTGTAAGGATGGTCCTTGCCGAGTTTTTGCGCCAATTCTTGGTGGGCCGATTGGAGGACCCTCCTGGCAGAGGCATCGTTTTTACGTGCGAGTGCTTTGCCCTTAATTGATTGGAGTTGTTGGAATACATGATGGCTGGGTGGTAGGCGGATTTCCAAGCGAACGCGCGCCTTCTCCAGTAAGGAGAGCGCCTGGTTTGGCGTTCCGAGGTCGCTTTCTAAATCAGCCAGGTTAAGGAGGACTCCGACTTCAAGGTAGTGATCCCGCCATGGAGGCCGAGGGGAGACTTCCCAGATCGCTTTTAAGGCCTGGTAGGCGGCTTCCTTGTTGCCGGTTTTTTGCTGGAGTGTTGCCTGTTGGTATGCGAGCCGTTCGGCCAGGTTTTCCTGTTGGAGGGTGGCGAGGTCTTGTTCGATTATTTGAATGATTTGTGTGGCTTTGTCCAATTGGTCTTGTGCTAAAAAAACATCGAGGAGTGCGAAGTGGAAGTGGGTAATGCTATTATGAGGTCTTTTAAACAAAGATTGTGCAATCGTGAGAGCCTCTAGGTAATGTGATTCCGCTTCATCTAGGCGGCCTCTTTGTAGATTTAAAAGTCCAACACCACCCTTCACTTCCATATAATGAAAACTTTTAGGTCCTTCTTTTTCATGAGCCCAAGACAAGATACGATTTAGTTGTCGCTCCGCTGTCTCAAAATCGCCCATGGTAATCTGAATTAATGCGAGATTTCTTTTTGCCAAACGCGAGGTTAAATGAGCTTCGTTCTGGAGCCTTTCATAAATGGCAACCACTTCTTCATACCGTGCAACAGCATCGTCGAGGCGATTTTCTCGTTCAGATAAAATCGCTAAATTATAGAAGGTCATGGCAACATCAGGATGATCCCGGCCAAACAATTGCTCTCGTTGGGAAAGGCTGCGCATGTGGTATGCCTTTGATTTCTTAAAGTTTCTCTGGCCTGAATAAAAGGCGCCTAGGTTGCCGAGTGCGTCCGCGATGGAAGGATGCGTTTCGCCCAATGTTTCGGTGCGGAACGCGAGCGTTCTGAGGAAAAGGACTTCCGCTTGCTCTAAGTCGCCCTGTCTGGCGTGATGAATGGCCAGGTTGTTGAGCGCCTTACCAAACACCGGATGATTGTTGAGCTGTTTTTTTCTGTAAATTTCTAAAGTTTCTCTTAATAGAATTTTTGCTTCTTGGTGGGCACCTTGTGCTTGATGAATAAGTGCAAGGTTTATTAAATTATTAGCGACTTTGATGTGTTCCTTTCCAAAAAGAAACTGCATAATCTGAATCGCCTTTCGTGTTGTCTGTTCGGCACGCTGGTAAGTGCCGTTGTTGTAATAGTTAAGACCTAGTGTTGTGAGAATTTCAGCTTCCATGAGACTGTTTTCCCCACGCTGGTTACGCGCAATGGAGAGCG
The DNA here is from genome assembly GCF_017377855.1 of Acanthopleuribacter pedis. Lineage (GTDB taxonomy): Bacteria > Acidobacteriota > Holophagae > Acanthopleuribacterales > Acanthopleuribacteraceae > Acanthopleuribacter > Acanthopleuribacter pedis. The sequence goes on along the minus strand of NZ_JAFREP010000023.1, from coordinate 26,292 downwards.
CTTCATCTAAGTACGTTTTGGCTTGGGTGTATTTGCCTTGATGTCGATACAACTTAGCGCGACTATGTAAAAGACTTGCCCACGAAAGGTGGTTCTTTCCGAATGCCCTAAGGTAAATTTTCTCCGCTTGTTGCAGGCAAGCATCTGCTTCCTCATAGTCTCCTTTCTTCATATAAGTGAGTGCCAGAGTGGTCTGGCTATCAGCTACACGAATGTGATCTTTGCCAAAGTAACGCTTTTCGCGAGTCAAAAGCTTCTTTTGCGTTTGAATACTTGAATTGTAGTCGCTCATGGCAGCCTGCAGGTTGCCTTGGTCGCGCCGCAACATAAGCCCTTCGTCTTGGGGAAGGTGATGGTGAAGAAGTTCGGCAGATGCCAGTGCGTTTTGAGCTGCCATAAACCGACCCGTCTTCAGACACAGCCTTCCGTACGCATGCTCTAGGCGGGCCTTGCGGCGATTATCCTGCTGGTTCTCTTTTTTGAGCGTATCAAGGCGTGCCTCTGCCTCGTCAAAATCGCTGTTCATCAATAGGGTCTCAAAAAGTTCGAGTTCCAGTTCGTAGGGGGTCGTCCCTTGAGTTTTGTGGTTTTCCAGCGCTTGGGTAAGTAATGATTTGGATTGATCCACATGACCCATTCCTCGGTAAACACGGCCCAGGGTTGCGAGGAGCCGATTGTTGATTTCCGGTTCGTCCTGCAGGGTTTGAGATACTTGAAGCCGACCGCGTTCAAGAAGGTCATAAGCGGAAAGATCGTTTCGGAGGCTCAAATGGGGATCTGCTTGGTCGAAAAGGGATACCAAGAACTGGGTGACTTGAGCGGTGGTGCGTTGCTCCTTGGTCGCCAAATCTCTTTCTCGGGTAAGTCGGGTCTGTTGGATGGATGCATAGATGGAAAAGAGCAAAAGAAAAATTAGGCTGCCGGCGCCCAGCACCACCGGCCCTTGATGTCGCGCAACAAATTTTCGCAGGCGATAGGATCGCGTCGCCGGTCTGGCTTCAATGGGCATGCCCCGTTGGTAGAGCTGAATGTCGTGGGCAAGCGCCGCGATGGTTGGGTAACGATCCTTGGGTGCAAAAGCCAGGGCCTTCAAGACGATGGTATCGAGATCCCCTTTGAGGTGGCGGGCCATTTCTTTATAGATGGTTCCCCCTGCTTGGGCGTGGGAGCTGGGCCGCGTCAGTGGATGCTCTTGGACGGTTTGAAGGATGGTAAAGAAGTCATGGCTTTTAAATTGGTAGGGGCGTGTCCCGGTTAATAATTCGTAGAGAAGGACCCCCGCGCTGTAAACATCGGTGGATGCGTTGAGGCGTTCTCCGCGAATTTGTTCGGGGGAGGCGTATTCTGGCGTCATGATTTGATCCGAAAGCGCGGTCATGGTTTGCTGCGCCTGAGTTTCGGGATCGAGCATGCGGGCAATACCGAAATCCAGTAATTTAGGTTCACCGTTGGGTTTGATCATGATGTTTTTTGGTTTTAAGTCGCGGTGAATGACCATTTGGGCATGAGCATGACCCAAGGCGTCACAAATTTTAAGGAATAGTTCTAAACGTTTTTCAAGGTTGAGTGGGTGGCTCTCTAAGAAGACATCGAGCGTCGTACCGGCGATATACTCCATGGCGAGCCAGGGTTGACCGGTTGGTAAAACACCGGCATCAATCAAGTGCGCAATATTTGTATGGTTCAATCCCGATAATATTTTACATTCTCGCTGGAGGAGGATTTGCATGCGCGGATCCCACCTCGATAACGTTTTTAGGGCAACCTTTAAATCCAAATCATCAAGACGGCTCGCCAGGAATACGGTACCCATGCCGCCCTTTCCAAGGCGCTTTTCGATTTTGAAAGGGCCACAACGCTCCCCGGGCAAGATTGAATCGGCTGGAGGATTCGTCGGCGCTTGTTCTTCGCCGGCGGATAAAGGGGGATTTGTCGCGAGGGAGGCGTCCGGCCTCTCGAACTCATGTTCCTGATCCTGTTTTTGCTTTAACCATTCTCGGAGGGTCGCACCCAAATGGGCGTCACTTTGTTGGAGCAATACCTCACCGGAAGGTGTGTTTAACGATGGGCGATCCTTGAAACTTAGTACCCTATCCAAATGAGTCGCAATCGTGGCACCGACGGAGGAAGAAGTGTCTGGGCCTTGGTGCATCGAATACCCCCTGGCGTGAGATGGTCTGGTGGTGTTGGTTTAAGAGGTATTGGTGCCGGCCGGGTAGCGATGCTTCCTTTCCAAAATGGGGCGCGGCGAAATAGCCTTCGGATGTTTTTTTCGCCCTCAAATCCTGAGTACGGTGGGTGGCGAGTGTGGAAAAGGGTGAGGCTAGGATATTTCCTTTAAAGGTGCCTGTAAAGGAAAAGTGAAGATGTCGGCAAACGACCCATATGTCTTTGTGGTGGTTAACCTGTTTCTTTTTTGTCTTCATAGTGTTGCTTGAAAATACACTTGTTCCAGGTGGATGCGTAGTTTTGGAAGAGGTGGTTGAGGTTAGATCCTAGGAAGCGCGATAACGCGCGGTGATTTTCGCGAAAACTCTGGGATGACACGGCCCGTAAAAATGCTCACCACACCCAAAAGGTGCGCGTCCCGTATGACGCTGATCCGTTTCTTCCAATCCATTTTGTTCTAGATTTTTGAAAAACTCCTCGCTCGAATCGCACCTCTCAGGGAGAAGGCCGAACGCTGTCTCATTTGTGTGGGTGTTTGTCTCAAAGGTTGTATGTTGGAGGGCACCTTTTGTAGGAGCCTGGGGAAGGATCAACGACCCCGCCTTCTGGCGAGGCGCATTGGGTTCTTCATTTTTTGAGCTGACATTTTCTTACAGTTTTGTTGAGAATTTGAAACAACCTTATTTGAGCAGGGCGTGTATCTTTAGAGAAGTAAATGAGTCACAAGAACGTGATCTGTAAAGCTTTTGGCGTTGAGATGTCTCTTGCTGGAAATGATCATCTAATGGTTTTTTTTGTTTTACATGCCATTAAGCAAAGGCTCTTCGACTGATGCTGCTAGGAGGTCCTGATGATGCGACAAAGAAAGCTGAATCCCTTGTTTCGACAGTGGCTAGGTGACGTGCAAGGGTTTTTAATCAATGAACAAGGCGATATAGTTTTCTGCCAGAAAACGGGTGTGACTTTTTCAGTTAGCCTGGTCGGGGATGGTCGCTTCATGCAAATGCAATACCTTGTTTGCGAAATACCTAGCCGTGGCAAGGCGGATTATTTCTATGAAGCATTGGTGTTAAACGCGCTGCAACCAGTTGGGCATGTTGCGTATCTTGGCGTTGATCCGGTCAATGATCATCTTGTGCTTAACTCGACGCTTTCTACACGCTGGGTTTACCGTGCATCCATTGGGTTGCACTTTAAAAGGTTTTCTGAGAAAGCCTGGAACCTTCAATCACAGTTAAAGAAAGACATGTATTTTCAAGTCGCTTCATTTTGATAGTTTTTATGGCTAAGACCTAAATCATCTTACGTTGGAGAAGTCAATGTTTCTTAAGGAATATGTGCTAACAGCAGGAAAAGAGAAACAACCTGTCGAAACACATTCGGCGTGCAAAGGTAACTTGCGTTTTGTGCCGGTTGATATTGCATGTTTCTCTACGTGGCTAAAGCTTAACGTGCATGATGGTCAACAACGTCACACCTTCCAGGTTTTTGATGTTGTAAAGCAAGGTTATTGGAATCGAGAGGGGGGGCTTTGGGATATATACCTTATTTTTTTCGAGGAACAGGCTATCGGTACCTTCACCTGTAGCTTTTACCCCGGTCAACCGGAAATATTGAACTTTGGGGGCTTTTTAATTGATCACAACTATCAAGGGAAGGGTTTTGGATGCATGGCGCTACAGAAGTTAATCCAATGGGTTCCGCGGCTCTATCCCGAAAGGAAACAGATTGTTTTGGATGTTGACCCTCGAAACCGAGTTGCTGTTCGATTATATCGAAAGCTGGGTTTTCGGTATCGAGGTTGGCGCCCTCCGTTTTTTCGAATCTATGAACGAGACTTGGCGTGATTTGAACAAATTTTGAATGCATGCCTTTGCTATGTAATTGGAAAGGGTCTTGGTGAATAAAGGACAAAAAAAGAAGAGGAGGTTCGTTATGTCCCAGGAGTCTTTTTTGCTTGTGATTGAGCGCTTTTGCAAGCAGTTGGAAATAGAAATGGTTGAGGCGGATGAAAATGGTTATTACAGCTTCATCTTGTATGGCGAAATTGAAATTAACATTGAATATGATGAGGAAAGCAGGGGGGTATATCTCTTTTGTTCCCCTGGGAATTTACCTGATAAGGGGCTGGTTGCCTTTCAACGGGAAATGCTGGAAAGCAATGTCTACCGAATGGGAGATCAGCCATGTCTTGCCATCCTTGAGGACATGGTGATGCTTGTGTTTGATATGCCGATTGAAGTGGCCGACCCCTTTGTTCTTCAAGCAAAAATTACGGGTCTTTGTTCTGCCTGGAGTGATTGGAAGGATAAGTTGGAAATGATGCCAGATGAAGAGGATGGCTACACGGAAGACGAAGATGCGTTTTTCGAGCGCGAGACGAGTTTTGCACAGTTCCTTCGTTTGCGCGCATAACAACGAGAAAAGATGTGATTCAAACCTAGTTTCTTATAAAGCAGTTCGTAAGCAGAGGTGATGTGGTCTTCTGAGAGCGAATTCTTTCATTTGAACGCGAGAAAAATTGGAGGGTTGGTCAATGGAGCCAAAAATCATATTGGGAAGTCAAAGACTGAATCAGGTAAAGCCTGTTCAAGAGCAACGAAACACAAATGCAGCCGATCGTCGGGATATCTCGGGTGCCAAGCCCTTGTCTCAGGCTCTGGGCCGTGCCAAGTATCAACACCAGATTGCTTTGAAGGGGCACCCGGATAAGAAGCCGAGTCTAAATAAGGAAAACATTTTCTCAGCATCTGTTCCCAAAAAGGGTTCAAATCCAAATAGTAAATATAATAAAGGCGTGTTGAAGAATACGTTGGACAATCTCCAGAGAAAAGAATTGAAACACATTGAAAAACAGCTTGTGAGAGACCTGTCAAAAGTTGAAGGCTTGCTTAAGGATATTGACAATTTATCGTCTCTTGAGGGTATAGATCTTGCCGATGCCAAAGACGGTATTCCGGGTTATTCAGATCCAGTCAAATTTTTCTACCAGAAAGGACTGTTACCTAAAATTCACCTCGGCGAACAAAAGAAGTTAATAAATGCTGCGTCGGAGGTTCTGAAAAAAGGTAGTAATTATGTCCAAAATTTGAATGAAACTGAAGTAGCGTTTACGCTTGATTTTATGAAGCGTTATAAAGACGGTGCTCACGCGGGGCATTCGGAAAAAGATATACATAAAGCAAAAAAGCGTATCAATACATTCATCAATATGTATCGTAGTGCTTCCGTTCCAACGTCCAAAACCCAACCGGATAAGGCCATGCTAAGGGTGCCGGAAAGCAGGCACAAAGAAACTGCATCGCGAAAAGAAGTGCTGAAGGCCCTGGGGTCTCTTAAAAAAATGCTTCCCGAGCTTCTTCGTGTGAGTCCGTTTGAACTTTCCCGTGTCGACAAGCTCAATGATCACATCAGTAACCATCAGATCGTAAAGTTTTTAAAAGATAGTCCCGTTAAAAACATCTTAGATGATCCGCTCGTTTCGAGCGCGGTTGAAAACCTCGAAAATGCCCTTTCTTTTCTGCACAGATCGTCCGCTCGTGACGCCTCCTTTTACTCGCCGACAGCGTTAGGGTGGGAGAAAACCCAAAAATAGATTGGCCTTCGCCTTTCCATGGCTTTCTTACCCAGGAGGCGTGATTAAAGCGTGGTGTTTTTGCTAAGGGTCTGAAGAAAAAAGGGTTGAAAAAGCGAGCCGAGGTCGCATACGACCGCACCCACAGGGTGCGGTGCGCATTTTTTCAGGCCGTCGCGGTTCAAAAGTTTAGCTAGGGTCACCGCGGGTTTTCGCGCTTTTTGGGTCTTAACCCCCCTCTGTTCGCGGGCAAATAGAGAGCGAACGATTGGGGCGTTGCCCACCGATGGATCTAGCATTCGTGTTTACGGGAGCAGGGCGATGATGCGGAGCGGACCGCCTGAGCCGGCTTGGATTTTCATGGGGAGGGCGATGATGTAGGCCCCCTTGGGCGGGAGTTGGTCGAGGTTGGCGACGTTTTCAAAAGCCGGGATGTTGGCGGCAAACAGGATTTGGTGGGTCTCGAAGAGTTGGGATTGGCCGTAGTCGATGCTGGGCGTGTCGAGGCCGATCGCGTCGATATGGCGCTCGGCCACCAGCCAGGCGGCCGCCTCGGGATGCAGGCCGGGAAAGTGGAGTTTGGGTACGGCTTGAGGGCCGCGTTCGGCGGTGCCCAGGTACTTTTCCGCGTCGGGCCAGTGCTTGCCGTTGCCGGTACGAAGCAGGACGATGGCGTCCTTGGGCATTTGGCCGTGCTGTTTTTCCCAATTTTTGAAATCACCAATTTGAACCTGGTAATCGCGGTTGCCCTTGCATTGTTTGCGCACGTCGATGACCACGGCCGTGCCCATCAATTTTTGAATGGGGATTTGGTCGCAGGTCCAGGTATCGGCGGCGAAGTGGATCGGCGCGTCCAGGTGGGTGCCGCCGTGTTCGGCCGCGGAGAAGCTGTTGGCCTCGTAGTAAAAGCCATTGTCGGTGGTGCCTTTGAAGTCCTCGTTGAGTTGGAAGCCTTTGGCGGTGGGCCAGTACAGTGTTTTTTCGGAGAAGGCGTGGGTCAGGTCGACGAGTTTGGCGTTGTCGAGGGCGGAAAAATCAGACCAAAAGCAGATCAGGGAAAGGGAAAGCAAAACAGGCATGGTGTGCTCCTGCAACAAACGGCCCGCTCGTAGAGAGGACCCGTGGATGGGGTGAATGGGGAAGAGGATTCCTGCATTGTAAACCCAAAAAGAGCCGATGGGGTATTCTTCGCAATTACGCTTCACCGTTTGTTTGCTTGGGGTCCTACCAGAGCGAGGGCTTTCTGATGCACTGACGGCATTTTTTCCTCAGCCGGCGGATCTGAAAGGCCATGTAGTTCCAGTGTGCAAAATTCCAAAGGCATACATTGGCTTTTTGGCGCGTCAAGGCATCACCCGCTTTTTCGTCAATATTCACCACCTCTGAATAAGGGCCGTCGTAGATGTGCGCCGTTTTTTCGATGACCCCCGTCACAAGTTGGGTGTGACTTGCCCTGGTTCCCATGGCATTGCTGCGAAAGAGATCTCCAGGTTGTGTCTTCCTTTGACGGTCCAAATCATTCGCCTGGGCCCCATCACCGAAACGATAGAGCGTGTTAACTGGAAGCTCGAGGTCGGCCGCGTCGGTTGAGGCCAAAAGTTCTTTCTTGAAGCTGCAAAAGCCCAGTATCCGGTCATGATCTTCATTGTTAAGACCTTGAGGGCAATTGGCGTTGGTAATGTGAACGGGCAACCCATTATTGAAGGCAAACTCTAATAAAAACGCGAAAGCAAAGTCTTCGCTTGAGGCTTTATCTAGGTTCTTGTCTGAATTTGCCAAAGAGCCGGCGCGATGCGCTGCCTCCCGGTACGCTGCAACAGTTGCTTCCGTCCACCAATTTCGGGTTTCCCAGACGGGATTTGGCGATTCGGTATCTGTTTCGAGGAGTTCGTAGTTTTCAAATTGCTGATAATTCACTAGCCCAAATACGGGGCTGGAAGTCGGTAATGTCCGTGGGTTTGAGAGTTCGCTTCCTTTGCATTTTGCAATACGGGGCATGGGAAACGGCATCAGTCCTCCGTTGATTTGAAAAGGGGTGTTTGGTTGCTTTAAGGTCGCTGGGTTGGGCAGTAAATAATACATTGTTGAGTAAAGGGGTGCTGTGTCGCTGTTGTGTTTTTTTGAGTTAGTTGAAATATTTATCTTCTTCGTCGAGTAGTGTTAGTAAGGTTTGTTCTGGTAATTGAACTTTATCTAAGTCCGTGACATCACTCCATTCTTCGTTGTCCAGGATTTCCGCTATAAATAATTGAACTTTATGCTCATTTGCTTTCTGAATTATCGTTCGAAGATCTTTGCTTCTTTGTGGGTGGTCGTTTAGAAAAAGTTCGCAGCTGTAAAAAAAGGTTCCTTTGCCCAGTGTGAGGGCGTTTGAAATTGATTTTAGGCTTGAATTTGTTATTTCTTTTTATTGAATAAGCGAATTTGTTGTTTTTGACGGGGGCGTTTGTGGATATGGATATTTTTGACAATGGCCGGCTCCTTAAAGATCATCTGGAATAGAGTTATTGTTTGGCACTCCTTCGATGGGAGTCTGGTAGTTACCACCGTGTCATTTGCGCAGGTGCTCATTTTCTGTGGCTGGGTTTGATCTCGACCTTTGAGGAGCCGCTTTTGTAAAACAACCAGCCCTTGTCGGCGGTAAACGCGACCTTGCCTTTTTTGGATTTGACCGTCCAATATGTAGTTACAACCACGCTTTGAAATCAACCAAGCGGCTGCGGCTGAGCGAAAAGCTGCCGTGTTCGAAGGTGTCCAGTTCGCCCGCGCCCGAGGCCAAAACGCGATAGCTTTTCACAATGTGTTTGCGGATAATAACGGAACGGTTGATTTGAAAGAAGTTGGCGTCATTGATTTCGTCCGCGAGGTGCGCGATGGTGAGGTCGGTCAGGTATTCGCTGCCGTTGGTACCCATTGCAAGGGTGTAGCGGCCCTCCTTGCGAAACAGGTCCACGTCTTTGAGCCAGACCACCATGTGGACCCCGTTTTGGTGGCAGACGATTTTTTCGAGACCGCGTTTCTCGGTCAGGATCTCGCTAATATTTTCGATTTTGTTTTGTTCCTTGCGTACTTTGGCCAGGCATTGTTCCAGGCGTTCTTCCTCGATGGGTTTGAGCAGGTAATCGCAGGCGTTTTCATCGAAGGCTTTGAGCGCGTAGTGATCGAAGGCCGTGCAGAAGACGATGATCGGACGCTCTTTCAAATAGGGCAGGACGTCGAAACCGTCCAGAACCGGCATCTGGATATCGAGAAAAACCAGGTCGGGTTTGTGTTCGTTGATTTGTACAATCGCCTCGACCCCGTTTTTTGCCTCGGCCACGACTTCGAGATCGCCGAATTCTTCCAACTGGTCGCGCAATAAGCCGCGTGCCGCCGGCTCGTCATCCACGATGATCACTTTCATGGTTGTGCCTCATATGAAATGAAAAAATCAGATTGCCTTCCTCGTAATTGTATTGCAACTCTTGGTTGTAGAGAAGTTTGAGCCGTTTGTTAATGTTGCCGAGGGCGTGGTCGTCGCTGAGGCAGGCCGAAAAGGGGCGCCGCAGTGGTTGACCGTTGTTGGCCACCGAGACGTGAACCGAGCCGTCGACCAGCGCACAGTTCAGGCTGACATGCACCGCGTCCAGCGTGTTTTTGACGCCGTGGACGCAGGCGTTTTCCACCAGCGGTTGAATGATGAAGCCAGGAATCTTTTTTGCGTGTAAATCCTGTGGACACACGGAGTTGTAGGTTAGTTTGTCGGGGAACCGCAGCAGTTGGATTTCCATGTAGCTGTCGATCAAACGAATCTCGGCGCCCATGGTCGACCAGCCGTCAAGCGTGGCCTTGTGGTTCATGCGGAAGATTTGGCTGAGCTTGCGCAGGATGCGTTTGGCTTTTTCCGGGTTGTTGCCCGCGAAGTAGATGGCGGTGTTGAGCGCGTTCTGCAAAAAGTGGGGGTTCATTTGCGAGTGGAGCAAACGGATTTCGGCTTCTTGGCGCAGTTCAATTTCTTTTTCTTTTTCGACCCGTTTCTGCAGGATGGTGGTTTCCAGTGCCAGCTTTTCGTTGTCTTCTTTGAGGTCGGTTAAGCGCCGCCAAACCAGCAGAATGATGGAAAACAACAGGATGCCGATGAACCAGGGGCGCATCCAAATCGGTGGTTCAATCGTGAAAGACAGTTCGGCGGGGGCGCCCAGGTAGGCGCCGTTTTCGTTGCCGGCCTTGACCAGGAAGGTGTAACGGCCCGAGGGCAAGCCGGCGTACTGGACACTGCGGCTGTCAATTTCTCGCCAGTCCGCGTCGAAGCCGTCCAGCTTGACGCGAAAGCGGGTCATGTCGGGGCGGCTGTAGTTTAGGCCGGAAAACTCAATGCGCAAAAAGTTTTGGTCGTGGTCCAACACGTTGTGGGTGTCGAGCGCCAGGTTGCGGTCGTCGCTGACAAAAGCCGTGATAAAAACGGGGGGTTCGCCCGCGGGTTGTTCGATGTGGGGGTTCATGCGGTTGACGCCCTTGCGGCAGCCGACCCACAGCATGTCGTTGTGGTCGAGCCAGACCGCGTTGGCGTTCATCTCTTCATAGGCCAAACCATGGCGGCGGTTGAAATGGCGGAACGCGTTGTTTTGCAGCCGCGAAAGCCCCTCGTTGTGGCCGATCCACAGTGAGGCGGTGGGTTGGTGCCACACCAAAAAATGGATCGCCGAGCCTTGTAATCCCTGCTGGTGGCCGATCCGTTCGAACTGGTTGTCAATCATCACCGCGAGCCCGAAGCCGGTGCCCAACCACAACCGATCACGGTTGTCTTCAACCAGGCTCAGCACCCGGTTGTAGGGGAGGCCGCGATCCTCGTCAATCACCCGCAGCCGCGAAATCTCCAGTTCCCCGTCGAGGCAGGCCAGCCCGTTTTCCGTGCCGAACCACAGCCGGGTATCGCGGGTTTGGTAAAGACAAAACACCCGTTGTCCCGGCAAGCCCTGCTTGGGGCCGAGGTCGCGAATGATCTCCCAATCGTCGCCGGAAATTCGCAGAACACCGCGCCGGTCGGTGGCGACCCACAGGCGGCCCAGATTGTCGCGGAGCAGATGACGCACAAAAACATCGTCCCCGTCCTGTTGTAGCGGGAAGGGCTCGGCGCGCGCCCAGCCGACGCGGGTGCGCCACAAGCCGTGACGGGTGCCGATCCATGTCCAGCCGTCAGGCGTGGTCAGCAGCGCCCGAATCTCGTCATTTTTCAAGTCGCGATTTCCTGGCCATGGGGCGGCGGGTTGGTTGAGTTGGTTCAGGTCCAGCTTGCGGACCCCGGCGCCCGTGCCGAGCCACACGCTGTCCGGTTCGGGTTGGGCAATCGACCAGACGTCAAGCCCCAGGTTCTGCGGCCCGGTGAAACTGAAGTTCACCATGTTGTTGAGTTTGCTCACGCCGGAATGGGTGGCGAACCACCAGCGGCCCTCGCGGTCCGGTTGAATCTGGTACACCATGCCTTCATGCAAGCCGTTGGCGGTAGTGAGTTTATGCACGCTGCCGAGTCGGCTTTGTGGGTCGAGGGTGATGCGGCAGGCCCCGTTTTCGTGGCCGAGCCACAGGAACCCCGCGGGATCGTAGGTCAAGGCGCGAATATCGTCACCGCCGAATTCGTCCGTACCGCCGAGGTAGATTGTTTGGTTGTGGCGGACCGCGTACAAACCGGCGGCCGTCGCCACCCACAGGGTATCTTTACCGTCGTCCGCAAAGCGGTTGACGCGAACCGGCGGCACCGTCATCCACACCGGGGCCGGCCGGAACTGCGAACCCTCAAACTGGACCAAGCCCGCGTCGGTCCCCACCGTTAACACGCTGTTTTCGTCCTGCCACACCGCGTTGATGCGGGAGGTGCCGGCGCCGGGAATTTTGGGGTAATGCTCGAACTGACCAAAAGGGGTGAGCACGCTCAAGCCCGTGTCGGTGGCAAACCATAGTTCGTCGTAACGGCCTTCCAGGATGTGATTAACCACGACGTTTTTGCGGTAATTCAAGCCGCGGTAATAGGTGATCGAGCCGTTGTCCCAGCACAAGGCGCCGCGGTTGGTGGCGATCCAAATGCGGTCCTGGTTGTCTTGGGTCAGGTAACGCGCGTTGAGCGGAATTTGCGGCCGGTCCGCGAACGGATTTTGGAATTGGTGCCCGTCGTAGCGGCGCACGCCCGCCGGCGTCCCGAACCACAGGAACCCGTTGCGGTCCTGGAGCAGCGTTTGCACCGAACTTTGCGGTAAACCCTGAGCGACGGACAGGTTTTCAAAGGCCAAACGTTGCGCCCAAAGCGGGTCGCACCACAGCCATAACAAACAGCCCGTCACGCAAATGATGCGGCGGGCTGCCGGGCCTGATCGGTTTTGGATGCGGGAAAGGACGGCACAACGGCGGGTCATGTCAAAACTTGAAATTGCGTAAATTAAATCCGTGTTTTTTCAATTTCAGCAGATTACCCGAGGCTTGTGTTAAAAGCATCAACTTTAAATGGTCGCTGTTGAGTTTTTTGTAGCCAAACGCCGGCAAAATGCGGAACGCCGTCGCCGCCGGTTCACCGCCGAACGCTAGGTTGGCGTCAAGGCGCAGCGCGATGCCGTTGTCGCCGTCGAAGGTGAGGCTCGCGCCTTGGATCATGCGGTTCTCGTCGTAGCTCAGCACCAAGTCACCGCGGCCCTCGGATTTTACCGAGTTGTTGTAGAAGGTGATTCGCGTCGGCATCCATTGGTTGTCGTAGCGAAAGGTCATGTTCATATAAATGTTGTCGCGGGTGTTGGTGTAGAAAATGACCGCCGGCAGGTGGGTCGCGCGGTACAGCCAAATCTCATAACCGCCTTCCTGATAAAAGGTCCACAAGCGTTTGAGCGGGATCGGTGCCTTGCGCGTGCTTTTTTTGCGGTCGGCGGGCCCTTGCGGTTTGTAGAAGTTGATGACCTCCACGTCGTTGTTCTCGAAACGACCCGTTCCGGTGTAGACCGCGCGGTAGACACCGCTTTCCAGCATGTGGCGGCGCATGTCACCCAGCTCGCCTAGGAAGTAGCTGCGGTAGTTGGTTAGTCCGGCGCCCTCCTTGCGAGCGCGGTTGGGTTTGTCGGAAAAGGCGCGGAAATCGTGACTGGTCATGAAGCTGCGCTTGAGGTCGTCGATGATTTCCATGTCCCCCATTTCGCCCTTGAGGTTGAAACGGTAGCGGCCGTTGGGGGTGTGTAAACCCTCCGCGTTGACATCGAAATCAATCGCGTCTTGGGAAGCGAGGCGTTTGTCCAGGCGGCCGGCGGGGAGCGAGGCGTCCAGGGTGGCGCGCACATCAACACTTTTGGCCGCCTCGTATTCCACCGGCAGCCAATACTGTTCGATGGATTCGAACATGGCGTTGAGCATCGCGTGGGGGGCTTTGCCCGGGTGGCGGGCCAGGTTGTCGACGCTGGGACCGTTCACGCGGGCGCGTGGTTTGTAATTTTTGACGCTGGACTGCGCCATACAGGCCGAACCGATTGCAATCAAGCAGATCAGCAGGACTTTGGTGGTGGTTCGGGGGGTCATGGAGCCTCGCTCGGTTGTGCGCCGCGGCGCTACTTGGTTTCTTTCCAGTTGGTGCCGGTTCGGACCTCGGCCACCAGCGGCACCTCAAAATGCACCACATGTTCCATGGTTTCGCCTAGGAGCCGGCTCACCACTTCTTTTTCTTCTTCGGGGCATTCGAGGACCAATTCATCGTGGACCTGCAACAGGAGTTTGGCTTGCAGGTCTTGTTCGCGGATCGCCTCGTCCAGGCGGATCATCGCGATTTTAATAATTTCCGCGGCCGTGCCCTGAATCAGGGTGTTGACCGCCAAACGTTCGCCTTGGGCTTGTAGGTTCTTGTTGCGCGAGGCCAGTTCCGGCAGTTGGCGATGGCGCCCGAAATAGGTGCGGATCTCGCCGATTTCCCGTGCCTTCTCGATGACTTCGTCGCGGAAGCCCAAAACGCGCGGCATTTTTTCGAAGTAGGTTTCCATGTACTCGCGCGCCTTTTTGCGGGTAATGCCCAACTCTTGCGCGAGGCGGAACTCGCCCATGCCGTAGATCAACCCGAAGTTGATGCTTTTGGCCGCGCGGCGCATGTCGTCGGTGACCAGGTTGACGTCCACGTCCATGATCTCGCCCGCGGTGCGGCGGTGGATGTCTTCGCCGGAGCGGAAGCCCTGTACCAGGGTATCATCGCCGCTGAAATGGGCCATCAGCCGCAATTCGATTTGCGAGTAGTCGGCGGCGACAAACACCCAGCCGTCGCGGGGTACGAAGGCGGCGCGAATGTCACGGCCCATTTCGGTACGGATCGGGATGTTTTGCAGGTTGGGGTTGTTGGAGGAGAGACGACCGGTCGCCGCCACAAATTGGTTAAACGAGCTGTGGACGCGGCCGGTTTTAGGACAAATCATCGTGGGTAAGGCGTCCACATAGGTCGATTTCAGTTTGGTGAACATGCGGTATTCAAGGAGTTTGGCGGGCAAGGCGTGCCCCTTGGCGCTGAGTGTTTCCAGCACCGATTGGTCCGTGCTGTAGGACTTGGTTTTGCTGGTTTTTTTGACCGTGGGCAGGCCGAGCTTTTCAAAGAGAATCACACCCAACTGTTTGGTGCTTTTGATGTTAAATTCTTCGCCCGCCAGTTCGTAGATCGCTTGTTCCAAGGCCTCGATTTCTTCCGCCATTTTGGCCGACATGGTTTTGAGGTAACCTTCGTCGATTTGGACGCCGCTGTTTTCCACCCGCGCCAGGACCGGGATCAGCGGGCGCTCGACCGTGTCGTAAACGCGGTGCAGGTCTTGTTCCTTGAGCCGCGGGAACAAGATGTCGTAGAGCTGGAAGGTGATATCGGCGTCTTCCGCCGCGTAGTTGCACGCCTTGTCGAGGGGGACCTTGTCGAAGGTCACCATGTCCTTGCCACTGCCCGCCACTTCATCGAAGTGGATCGTGCGGTAATTGAGCAGTTTTTCGGCCAGGTGGTCCATGCCGTGGCGGTCCTCATTGGGGTTGATCAAGTAGGACATCAACATCGTGTCTTCAATGCGGCCCGCGACATCCCAACCGAGGTTAAACAGCACGCTGATGTCGTATTTGGCGTTGTGGGCACATTTGATAATGTTCGTGTCGGCCAGCACGTCCTTGAGCAGGGCTTCGGCGCTGTCGGACCACGTCGCGTCTTGGCCCTCGTGGCGCAGGGGCACGTAATAGGCCTGGTTGACCTCCGTGGCGAGGGCCATGCCGACCAGTTCGGCTTCGATGGTGTTGAGCGAGGTGGTTTCGATATCGAACACGAAAAACCCTTTGTCGCGGATCTCGGCGAGGACTTCCTTGAGACGTTCTTCGGTATCCAAAAGTTGATAATCTCTGCTGATCCGTTTCAGTTTGGGTGGGGTGGCGTCCACCAGGGATTTGAAATCGAGGCGGGTGAAGAAGGCGCGCAAGCCGTTGGCATCCGGCTCTTTACGCACGTATGTGTCTTTGTCGAACGTCAAGTCGAGGTCCGTGCGAATCGTGATCAGGGTTTTGGTGAGGTCGATTGTTTCGCGTGCTTCTTCAAAACCCGTGCGGGCCCGTTTCGCCGTGATTTTGTCGAGGTTTTCGTAAATGCCGTCCAGTGAACCGTACTCGGCAAGGTACTTTTTGGCGCCTTTTTCGCCGACCCCTTTCACGCCGGGGATGTTGTCGGCGCTGTCGCCCCAAATGGAAAGCAAGTCGATAATTTGGTTGGGGCGACACCCGAAAAACTCCGGGATACCGGCTTCGCCCAGATAGTGCACGCCTTTTTTGGGATCAAACATCACGATGTCGTCGCCCTGCACCAATTGCAGCATGTCCTTGTCGCCGGAAACGATCACCGCCTGAACGCCTTGTTCGGCCGCGCGTTTGGCGAGGGTGCCGATGATGTCGTCGGCCTCAAAGCCAGGCATGGCGACCATCGGGATGTTGTAGCCCTCGATCATTTCTTTAATGAGCGGGATTTGGGGGACGAGGCTCTCGGGCATCGCGTCGCGGTTGGCTTTGTATTCGGGATAAAGTTCCTTGCGGAAGGTGGGTTCCGAGGTATCGAACGCGATGGCGAGGTATTCCGGGTTCTCGTCCGCGATCAACTTGCGCAACATCATGGTAAACCCGTAAACCGCATTGTTGTCGATATTGCGAATGGCATAAAAAGAACGGAAGATATGAGCAAAGGCATCAACGATAAAAAAACGTTCGCGCGTCAAGGAAACACCTCGTATGGATGGTGGGCCCGGGGGAATCAGCAAAAGACCCGCTGGGGCCGATGTGAGCAAAAATGGGTGGCTCGTGCCGGTAACCCACCATCATAGCAAGCTTGCCAAGCATTCGAAAAGAGACCGAGCCGGGTTCCTGGCAGCATGGGTTCCTCCTTCGCGACACTGGAACCTAAGTGAAGCTTTGTGGTATTTAACACGGATAAAGATCTTGCGAATCAATTGTTTGAACCGATGTACTAGATACGGCCCTCGCCATCCTCCCACTTGGTGAAGAAGGAACGTCCGCATGGAATACGATCTCTATTCGCAAATCGAGTCTTTTAACACGAAGCTGACCATGAACACGCTGCAGTTTTTGATGCAGCATGGCGAGATGAAAAAGTTCAGCAAGGGCGATGTGATTTGCCGCGAGGGTGATGCCTCGGAATCCGTGTACATCATTGTCGACGGGGTGGCGCGGGTTGAGAAAATCGACCCCTTCGGCAACGTCAACACCATCGCCACCGTCAAAAGTGGCGCTTTGATTGGGGAAATGGGTGTGTTCCTCAACATGAAACGTTCGGCAACCTTGGTCGCCCACAAAGACATGACCATGGCCGAGTTCACCAACCAGAACTTTATCAATGCCTTGCCGAAGACGCCCGACATCACCGTGCGTTTGTTGAAATCCATGGCCGACAAAATCAACATGATCAACCAGAAGTACACCGATCTGTTGCTCAAAAACTCGATCCTCATGATCGGTCTCTATGTTTTGAGTTTGGCCGAGGGGAAAACCGGTGCTGAACGGGAAGTGCGTTTGCAAATTCCCGTTGTGTTGAAGCAGGTCGGCATTAGCGCGAAACGCTTGAAGTCGGTCCTGAACATTTTTTTGCGCAACCAACTCATTGGAAAATGGAAAACCAACCAGGGTGAGGTTGTCTTTAAGGTGAAGCCCGGCGAGTTGCGCGGCTTTCTCAAGGGTCTGTCCGCCGGCGGTTAATGTTCCGGCCGGTAAATGCCGCGTCGCGACTTAGGGGCGCGCCGGTTTTCGACCCCTTTATTCCGCGCCGTGCCGTCGTCGTTCGGGCCGTGTCTGGCCGACCATTGGCCCGAGGAATGCAGGGGTTCTGGGTCACATTTCCGACTAAAAGAGGGCCGTTTGCGGCGTAGCACCTAAAAAAAATCTTGTGTCCCTGGCCAAATGGACCGATAGAGCTTAAAATGGGCCTGGGTTTTCTCATTCAAATTTGACAAACACGCGGGGGCCCGGAAACCCGATTACCCGTGATTCTGTTTGTCGTTGTAACCGAGCGGTGAGCTGTTTGCGACACGGCCACTGACTTTTTCTTCGTTAACCCACCTAATTGCAACGTCTTTTTAGTTTCGCCCGCAAAAGCAGGGGAAGGTTTTTGCGGCGTTTGTTGGGTCTCCGTGAGCCCGCGAACCCTGGTGAAACGCCACAACACCATCATTTTCTGCGCCCGGTTCTTGTCCTGTCCTCAGGGGTGATCGGTCGTGAGGCAGATCTACTCGGGGGGAGTTCATGGCAGTCAAGCACACGCTTGATCTTTTGGCGACTTTGGGGCGCGCGTTTCACTATTTTCCGCCGCTTTACGTCAATTCGATCTTGGGTCACCCCCCCAATTGGGTGCCCCCTTACCCGCGCTACTCCGAGTTTCGCATTCTCGACCCGCGCAAACCCATGCGCGCGCTAGGCTACCTCATTGACGCCGGTCTGTTTCCCATTCCCATGAAACGGCCCGGTTGGTTGGGTTTCATCCCCGAGGTCTTTTTTCTCCAAGAACCCCATGTCATGCACTGGCAGGGCCAAATGCAGGATTACGACAGCTATCCTGATGAGTCCTGGTTCTTTATCAACGGTGTAACCTCTAATAATGATATTGCCAAGTTGCAACGTGCCTGTTTGACCGAACATTTTCGTCGCCCTATCACCATCATTCAAAACCCAACCGATTCGATTTACCTCGATATTCTCGAGGCCGCCGTCGGCAAAACCGGCGCATGGATGGCGCAACCCGCGCACTTGGGCGCCGTTGAAATCAAACGGGTGTTGTGTTCCTCCAAGAAAAAAGTCGTCGTGGTTGCCTATTCCCAGGGTTCCATCATCATGGCCAACATCCTGCGCGAGCTGCAGCGCTGTCCCGAGGCCAACGCCCAGCTTCATAAATTGGAAATTTACAATTTCGCCAATTGCTCCGACCGCATGGAGTACACCGATCCCGTGCGGCGCGTACCCTACATCGAAAATTTCGCCAACCGCCAAGACTTGGTGGCGCGGCTCGGCGTGTTGGCGCCCAAAAAACGCGGCATCATCAACATCGACGGCCCCGTTTTTGTGCGCGAGGCCTACGGGCACCTGCTTAACCAGCATTATCTCTACCACCTGCTTGATGACCGCGGCCAAAGCACCTACCACTACGACGACCGCCAAAGCGCCTCGGATTACGCCTTTGAAGGCGAACCGTTCCCGCGTTTGTTTACCTACCACAAAGATTATGTCGGGCCTTCTTGGGAAGAGATGCACCACAACCCGGCTATGCGGATGGGCGCTTAAGCCAAGGGCGCTTGATCGCGCAAATTCCATGATCGCGCGTTTTTGGTCCGCGACCTTGCGGGCCCGGGTGTCTACCCCCGAATCAAAAGCCCGAGGTTTTTGAGCAGGCCTTCACCCACCTTCGTATTGGGGTTGGTTCTACAAGGCAGGCCTTGTGTGTTTTTTTTGTTGTGCGCGGGATGATGTCTGTGAAAGTTTTTAATTATCCTTTAGAATATGAGACCAATCTGAATTCCTTGTGAAAAACTAAATATCGAAGACTTGCGGCTTGGCGGCGTTGTGCTGTCTTGTGTTTGTCTTCTTTGGCTTTTTTGTGGCGCCTTCTTTGGGTGTTCGAGCGATTGCGATTTTCTTTGCTGTTTTTTTATCTGTAGGTGTTTTGTTATGGTTCGCTTCTTTGTTGTTTGGCTTTTCTTGGCTTGTGTCGTCTGCTTCGCCCAAGACCCTCCTTCCGTTGTGCTCGACCCCTTGCCTGAATTCACCCGCGAGGACAGCGTCACCCTTTCCGGGTCCGTGACACCCGCCGACAGTGTCGTGACGCTTGGGTCGCTGGCCGTCACCGTCAACCCCGACGGTACCTTTTCCCACACGCTCGCGCTTAACGACGGTTTTAACAGCTTCTTTTTGGCCGCTACCCATGGCGATGATCCCCCGTTTCAACGCGGCATCACCCTCACCCGCGACACGCAACCGCCCACCTTGACCCTCACCGGAGTTTCCGACAGGGCGCGGGTCAACCGCACTCCCTACACCCTCGTCGGGCGGGTCGCCGACGACCACGACGACCGGCTCAGCCTCACCCGCGACGGCAACCCCGTCGTGCTGGAAAACGGTGCCTTCCGCGACCCCGATCTCGCCCTACAACCCGGTGACAACCATTTCACCTACGTGGTCACCGACCGCGCCGGCAACAGTGCCGAACAAAGCATCACCCTCTCTTTTAACGACCAACCGCCGCAACCCGCGATCACCGCCCCCGACCACCTTGCCGCCGGCGACAACTTCACTTTCGCCGTCTCCTTCGCCCAGCCCGAACAGATCGCCGCCTACCGCGTCAGCCTTAACCAAACCACCCTGCACCAAGCCGAGGACGGTGCCCCCTTCCAAATCCAACAGGTCGCCGACGGGAACGAAACGCTGTTGCGTTTTTCCGTGCAGGCCGAGGACCTTTGGGGCAACAACGCAAGCACCGAGCACCTTGTCCACATCGCCTTCCCCGCCTTCGGGTACGGGACCTTGCTCGACGACCGCGACAGCCGCCCCCTCGCCGGCGTCGCCCTGCGGGTCACCACCCCGTTGCAAAGCCAAGACCTGGTCAGCGGGCCCGACGGCGATTACCAATTCGCCCTTTCCGGTTCGCCCGTCACCCTGGAAATTCGCGATCCCACCTACGTCCAGGCCCGCCGCCGCCTCGACACCCCCGAGGGCGGCGGGCGCCGCTTTGCCGATTGGCGCCTGACCCCGCGCGGGCCACCCCAATCCACGGCCGTGCCCTTCCAGAACGACCAACTCGATCTGCGTTTCAGCGGGTTCACCGGCACGCCGCGGGTCTCGCCTTTTACCGCCCAGGCCCAGCCCGTCCCGCTCCCGCTCGATTGGACCCCGCTCGCCGGCTTTGAACTGGCCGACGTCGGCGGAACCGGTCGCATCGAGGCCGTTTTCCGGCGCCTGCCCTACACCGCGCCCGCCGGCGCCACCCTGGTCCTGTTCCGCGCCGAATCAGACGGCTGGCGCGTGCTGTCCTTATTAAATGGAACCCTCGCCACCACCGTCGACACCCGCGCCGGCGCCTTCCTGCTCGCCGCCCCCGCCGGGGCGACCAACCTGCCCGCCGTCGGTGACCTGATCCAACACACCCGCGACCACCACCTCGGGCTCAGCCAATTAAGCACCCTCACCATCGATCCCCCTGTCGTTTCGCTGCTCAAACAACCGCAAACCGAGGTCACCGTCACCGCCGCGCCCACCGCGCCTTCCGGCTCCTGGGCCCGCGTCCACGTGCGCGAACGCCACCAACACACCGCCGGTCCCATCGACCTACCCGAACACACCCTCGACCTGCTCCTCTTTCGAAATCCCTTCGACAGCAGCGCAAGCATGCGCGGTTCTTTCCCCGTCCATACCCGCATGGACATCGACCGCACCCAAACCCGCAACGCCCATGTCCTGTTCACCGGCATCGCCTACCCACCCCCCGTCGACGGCTACCGTTTCCAAAACGAGGTGCGCCTGGAAACCCTGAGCCTGAGCTTTCCCCATGCGGGTAGCCAACCCGTCAACGCCTTCGCCGACACACCCACCGATCTACCCCTTATGAACGGGGCCGATTTGATCATGGGTTTTCAGTGGAACGCCGCCGCCACCGTCCCCGCGCCGCGGCTGCGCCTGCGCCAACCGGCCCGCGCCGCCATGATCCTCCTGCGCCGTGACACGCCCGGCACCTGGCTGTTCGTCGGCGCCCTCCAACACGACGGCACGGCCTGGCACAACAACGACGGCACCTGTGAACTCGACCAAAACGGATGGTACGCCCTGGTTGCCCTCGATTTCGCCGTCGGTCGTTTCAGCGGCCGCACCCTCATGGGCGGTAACCCCTTGGCCGAGGTCGCCCTGCGCACCCCGTCTCATCCCTGGCGCGCGCTCAGCGACGCCGACAGCGCCTACCACTTCTTCCTACCGCTTTGGGATCAAGCCCAAAGTGTGCACGCGCAACAGCCAGCCACCGGCTTCCACGCCGCGCGCACCTTCGCCGCCGTAACCGCCGCCAACCAAACCGGCATCGATTTCAACCTCAACCGCGCCAACCTGCTGCTCGTCGACCACCAACCCACGGCTGAAGCCGTCGCCGTCCCGCCTTGGCGGTTTATCGACCTCGATTTCAGTCAACCCCTCGTCTGGGATCCCGATCTGCTCGCCCAACACATTCAGCTCAGCGGGCCGGAAGGCACCATCCCCCTCCGCTTCACCCGCCGCTTCAGCGCCGGCAGCGTGCGCATTCGCGCCCAACAAGCACTCGCCCAGGCAACCACTTACACCCTCAACCTCGACCCCGCCCTCCAGGCCGAGTCCGGCGACCTGCTCGGCAGCGCCACCCAATTCCGCTTCACCACCCACACCCGCGCAAGTGAAACCCCACTGGATCTCAACCCCTGGTACCTCGCCGAGGACAACGGCAACCTGGTGCTACACGCCCCCGGCGACACCTTCCCCGCCGGCAGCCAACTCGTCGTGCTTAACCTCGACACCGCATCGAGCAGCAGCGAAACCCTCGCCGCCGGCGCGCTCGCCCGCGTCGTCTCAGGGGCTCCCGGCCACCGCATCCGCGTCGATCTCACCACCCCGGGTGGGCAGCTCGGGTCCCGCGTCATCGACAGCGTGCGCCGCGACGGCAACCGCATCCTGCTCGGCAGCCAACCCTTCCAAATCCCCGTCGGCGACGGCCTGACCCTGATCGCCGAAAACATCCTCACCGGCGTTGGCCGCGAACTAACCTGGCGCCAACTCAGCGCCGCCGAAACCACCCGGTTGCAAGGGCAACTCCCGCAAAGCCAACGCACACCGGGGCCTTCCCTCGGCGGCTTTATCCTCGAAAGCGGCGACGGCCAGCCCTTGCCCCGCTTTCAGGGCCGGCTCGTCGCGGATTTGCGCGCGCAATCCGCCCTGCTCGAGGCCGCCCCCGATCAAACCCTCGTCTTGCGCAACATCCGAGAAGGCGTAAGCGCCCCCGCCGACCCCCGTCAGCCCGACGTCCTCAGCGACCACACCATCGCCCAATTCCAAGGTGCCTCGCCCGTCAGCGCACCCGCGGCCGGAAAAACCGCCGGCAAACGTTCCCTCAACACCTTGTACAACTTTGATTTTTTCAGCTTGGACAATCCCCTCATTGCCGCGTGGAACATCGCGCTTTATCCGCCCACCACCTATGTCGCCAACATCTATAGCCTGCGCGAGGAAACGCCCCCCGTCCAGATGCCGGAGTCCCAATTGATGTGGGCCGAGGCCGCCGAATGGCAAGAATCCACCTACCAACGCGGCGACAAAAACTACCGCGCCATGCGCCACACCCCGCTTTACGAGGTCGTCAACACCGGTGAAAACACCGCGCTTGAGTTTGTCGGCCTCACCGACCGCACCGGCTGGACCCAAATCTTCAGCACCCACGGCAGCCAACCCAGCTATTTCGCCATGGACCCCGTTAGCAATGCACTGGGTTCGGCCGCGCCTCAAAGCACCGGCATTTCCATCAGCGGCCTGCTCACCCTTCGTTATGCCGCCCTGCTGAACTGGCCCGAGGCCGGCGACGGCCAAACCCCCAACCAGGACGTTCAGGTTGAATTCGAGGTCGTGGATCTCAAGTACAGCGGGGAGACCCCTGAACCCGCCGTCACCATCAACAGCAACGAAACCGCGCGCCTCACCAAACTCGGTCGGGTTAAGCTCGCCGAGAACCGCGCCATTCGTGTCACCTTAACCGCCGCCAACAACCCCTTCACCCGCGTTTCCTTCGATGCCGATTACCAGGACACCGTCACCCTGACCCCCGAAAATGCCGGCTTCCAAATCCAGTTCCGCTACGAAAACCTCCCCCGGGACCGGTCCTACAGCGACCTTACCCTGCGCTTCACATCCGCCGCCTACCCCGAACGACAGCTCGAGCGACGCGTCTGGTTCATCGGCGAAACCGGCGACATCGCCGACGACCCCGCCAACCCGCCCACCGTGACCGGCACCCTCCCCGCCGACAACGACCGCGACGTGCCCATTTTTGATCCCATCCAAATCGCCTTCAGTGAACCCGTTCGTGGTGTTTCCGAGGCCAACATTGAACTGGTCGATCAAGACCAAACCCCTGTCCCACTCGACTTTGAAGACCTCGCCGGTGAACCCATCGGCAGCACGGATTGGGTTCACAAGGTGTATGCGCGCCCGCAAACCATCCTCAAACTGGACCACGCATACCGCCTTCGCATCCGCGGGGTACGTGACCAGGGCGGCAATGCGCTGCGCATCGTCACCCGGGACGGCGAGACCGATACCTATCAAGCGCGTTTTCAAACCCAACCGATAAAACCCGATCCCATTCAACAAGCCGAACGAAGCCAGCGCGGCTACACCCAGTACCGCAATCTATTGATTCAGGTCAGCCATCGCGAGGCCGTCCAAGACCAACCCGGGGGCCTGACCATCGAGGTCATCGAACCCGGCGACGGGGACCGCCCCTGGCTGGTAAACGCCCGCCACGAGTTAGTCACGCCCGCGCCTTTTTTCCCCAAACCCGCCCTCGTCACCCACCAGGCCCTGCTCACGCCCCTGGGCGACGAGGTGAACGCCGTCGAGGGGCCGAGCCGCAAACCCGTCAAACAGCTCCCCGGCGGCAGCGTGCTCGCGATCACCTACTGGGACGGCAACCAAGCCGTCAACCGCATGTTCTTGCTGCGTTGGACCGGCGGTTCATTCACCGCCATCGGCCACCTTCCCGTCGCCTCACCCGGCATCATTAATGATGTGATCGCCCAAGGCCCCTTTTTGGTGTTCGGCCACAACGCCTTTGAATCGCAGGGCAGCCAGATCGGCCGCATCGAGGTGCGTGACCTTCGCACTTACCTCGCGAAGCTCGAAGAAATTCGCGAGCGCGAACTGCGCCAGTCCCTGAGTCCCCATCAATACCTCACCGCCTTCACCGACGCCGGCATGAGCGCCCAATTCTTTTATCCGCGCGGCATTTTCGACCTCGAGCCTTTTGTTCATACCGACACCGAGGAACAGATCCTCTCCTTTACCGCCGCCGCGGCAACCTTCCCCGGTGTCGGCAAAATCACCGCCGGCGACAACAGCTTCTTGCCGCCCGTCGACACCTGGTACGACCAACGTTTGTTGTTCCGCGCCCATTACCCCGAGGAAGCCGGGCGGGAAATCCCCGCCGACGCCCCCGCGCGGCCGGGCGGCACGCGCCTGCGCACCGCCGTGCTGCCGCAATTGGGCGTGCGGGATTTGGGTTTGCGCAAGGTGCGTGACCTGACCCTGTTCGTTGAAAACTTCGGCGACGGCACGGACAGCGGCACCAGTGTGCTCCACTTCATCGAGGTCCCCGAGGACAAAGCCGGCAAGGCGCGTACCGCGCCGGTCTTGCCACGCGTGACCCTCGCCTTCAACGGCCGCATCGGCAACATGGCCGCCGACCGCCACACCGGCCTGATCGCCGTCACCCTCGACAAGGATTTAGAAAGTGGGGAAAAGGGTCCGCTCAACGTCGTGCTCATCGATGCCCGCGCTGTTTACGCCGGCCTCCAATCCGAGGCGCCCGTGCGTTTGGCCGTTAACCATCAGTCCCCCTTCATTACCGCCGAGTTCGGCGGCGAACTCGGCAACGCGCTCGGCGACGCCTTGTTTTTCCACGAGGGATTCCTCTACTGGACCAACGGCAAAGTCGACCTGATCCGCCAACCCGTCAACACCGGCTTACGCCGCGAACTGGGTTGGCTGAGCTACGACATGACCGTGTGGCACAGCGACCCCAAACAACGCCGCTTGGTCCCCGAGGAATGGCAACGGCAAACCACCGTCGTGCTCCACGCCGCCGACCTCGCCGCCGCCGAACAGGACCCCGGCCAGGGGGTGAGCGATGCAGTGAAACGGATGTTTACCACCGAGATCGGCACCTTCCAGGTCCAACTCTTTCCCGACGAACACCTCGAACTCACCATGCGCTGCCTGGACCCCGAGTGGGAAAAAACCTTCGAGGTCGAACCGACCCAACAAAGACGGATGATCAGCGTCAACACCGCCGAACTCGCCACCTGGCTGGAAAGCCGACAGGAAACCCTAAAAACACGCGGCATGCTGGGTTACGAGGTGGCGCTTAACATCAGACACAACGGCATCACCCGCCTTGGCGAACACTACCCCTTCATTGTGCGCTACATCAACCCGCCCAACAACGATCCCTACCGTTACGCCGGCAACCTCGATCTGCTCAGCCGAACCCCGACCGAATTCGCCGTGGACGACGCCGTGCGCGCCGTCGACAGCCGCATCGACCTCAGCACCATGCGCTACCATCACGGGGATTTCCACGGCTCGCTCGGCACCTTCGGCGTCGGCATGCGCGACAGCGGCGCCCTGCACCTGGGTTCGGCTGTTTGGTTCCGCCCCAAGGATTTACCCGCCCAAATCACCGGCGAACGCCTCAAAGCCGATCAACGCATCCTCCTCGGACAGCCAGGGTTATGGCGGGTGGAGGCCGATCTCAAGCAGGCCGGGAAAGCCGTTGTTTTTCGGGATGATCCCCTCAGCAAACTCAGCTACCACGACAAGAAGTGGGTGCTGGAACATCGCGAAACCATGACCTCCACCTGGTACAGCAGCTTGCCGTTGCCCGCCTACCATCCGCTGTTCGACAGCCTCAACAGCGCCGAGGCCGACAGCGACACCGACATCGACAAGAAGGACCGCATCATCTACCCGCTGATGCGTTACCAGGCCGCGAGCAATACGCCGGGCGCCCTGTTCGGCCGGGTCATCGAACGCGAACGCAAGGATTTCCCGTGGCAGAACAAGTTCCAGCGCGGTGATTTGGACGAGGCCGTCACCGACCTGCCCACCGAACTCACCGACCAGCCCGCCGACGGCGCCGCCAAACGCAAGGTCGAACGCAGCTACCGACCCCACCTTTTCGGGAACCTGCTCGAGGAAGTCAAACGCGGCACGCGAACCGTTCGCTACAGCTACGACGCGGACGCCTACCTGATCGCCGTCAGCGAACAAGG